>JAWKMH010000003.1:0-476444 GCA_041392315.1 Spirosomataceae bacterium
CAAGATATTTTGGAGGGTGGCCAACTCACTTACTACTTTCTTCAAAGCGGCTTCATGTTCCATTACTTTTTTCAGTCCTTCTTCGGTCAATCGGGCTACTTTACGAAAATCTTCACTTTTTTTGAGGGCTTCTTGGGCTTTTTGCTGTCCTTCATAACACACCACCGACAAATCATGAATTTGCTGAAGCTGCGCGGGCGTAGTTTTGACTCTTGGGTCTATTTTGATGGTCAAGGGTTGGGTATAAGTTTGGCCGTTTACGGTCAATTTTACGGTGTAAGTAGCAGGCAATACCCACGGAGAAGTGGCATCGGGTGCGGTGTTTTGGTAAATGGCTGCTATCGGAAACCGTACAGGTGCGTCAGTGGGTGTATAGTGCATATCCCACAAAAAGCGATGCGCCCCAGCTTCAGCCGATAAAATTTGCTGTGGACGAACCCAGTAAGGAGGGGTATTGGAGGGGGGCAATGCATAGGGTTTATCATTACTCGAAAATGTACGAATCACTTTACCCGCCGCGTTCACGATTTCAAGAGTAACTTCTCCACTGGCTTTCTCTTTCAAAAAATAATTGATGATGGCCCCATCGGGCGGGTTTTGCCCTACGGGTTCTTCTTGGGGCAGCGGTGTATCGGTATTCAAGTTCCAACGCACACGGTAAGCCAATTGTGGTTTGTAGAGTTTTGTTAGATTGTTGGTAGCTGTAAATTGGCGCAGGGGAGATATATCATCTAAAATCCAGAAACTACGGCCATGGGTGCCAACCACGATGTCGTCGTCTTTGATGACCAAGTCGCGTATCGAAGTGGCGGGCATATTGAGGCGGAGGCTTTGCCAATGGTCACCGTCGTCGAAAGATACATACACCGCCCGTTCTGACCCCGCAAACAACAGTCCTTTTCGGATAGGGTCTTCTCTGACCGCATTGATAGGTTCGTTTTCGGGCAATCCTTGCACAATCTCTTGCCAAGTGTTGCCACCGTCGTGGGTGCGGTAGATGTGTGGGCGTAGGTCGTCGCAGCGAATCCTGTTGATGGCCGCATAGCAGGTGTTATCGTCGAAATGCCCTGCTTCCATGAGCGACACCTTGCTCCAAGCCGTGATAGCCGCAGGCGTGATGTCTTTCCAGGTTTTTCCTCCGTCGCGGGTGAGGTGCATGAGGCCGTCGTCAGTGCCCGCCCAGATGGTATTGAGGTTTTTGAACGACGGTGCTACGGTATAAATTACGCCCCGACGAGGCATGGTTTTCATGCTATTGGTGGTATAAACACCTACACTGGCAGGAATGTCTTGGTAGGTTTCGCGGGTCAAATCGGGGCTAATGACCTGCCAGCTATTGCCGCCATTTTGGGTTTTGAAAAGTACATTGCCTGCAAAATACAGCGTTTTTTTATCCACAGGAGAAAACAAAACAGGCACGGTTCGTACAAAACGGTATTTGCCACTCCGCACGGCTTCGGGGGCGATGTTCTGGGTTTGGCCTGTCCGTTTGTCAAATTTGGTGATTTTGCCTCCATAAATGATATTGGGGTCAAGGGGATCGGGGGCTACATAGCCGTATTCTTCTACGCCCACAGGATGCCACTCGCGAAAGGTAATTTGGCCGTCGTTGCCACGCGAGCTGATCCCTACAGAGCCACTTTCTTGTTGCCCGCCATAGACATTGTAGGGGAAGGCATTGTCGGTGCTGACATGATAAAACTGAGCGGTGGGTTGGTTGTACCAAGAACTAAAGGTTTCGCCCCCGTTGACGGTAATAATGGCCCCTTGATCGGCAGCGATAAGGATGATGTCGGGGTTGTTGGGATTAATCCAAAAGCGGTGGTAGTCGTCGCCGCCGGGTGCACCTCTGAAGGCAGTCCAATTTGTGCCTCCATCTACCGACTTCCACGCCACTACATTGGCCGAATACAACACATCAGGATTTTTAGGATCTACTTTGATTTCGGCAAAATCGCTTCCCCTCCCCCACAACTTTTCATCAGGATTGGTTCTGTACCAATTAGACCCAGCGTCGTCGGAGCGGTAAATGCCCCCATTTTCGCCTGCGTCCACGGTCGCGTAGAGACGATTGGGATCGGAAGGGGCAATCCCCAATCCGATACGCCCCAAGCCTTGTTCAAAAGTAGGTAGCCCTTGGCTGAGTTTTTTCCAAATATTGCCTCCATCTGTTGATTTATACAAGCCACTTTCGGGGCCTTGCCATGCGCCGTTTTCCCATGGCCCTTGGCGTGCAGCCCATAATACGGCATAGACAATCTTAGGGTCTTTGGGGTCGAACATGACCTGAACGGCCCCTGTGTTTTCGTTTTTATAGAGTATTTTCTCCCATGTTTTGCCGCCGTTTTCAGTACGATACACGCCTCGTTCCTCATTAGGGCCGTAGGGATGCCCCAACACTGCCACAAAAACGCGGTTTTCGTTGGTGGGGTCAATGGCAATACCCCCAATCTGCTGCCCATCGTTTAGTCCTGTATTTGTCCAAGTTTTACCCCCATCGGAAGATTTATAAACGCCATCGCCAATAGACAAATCGGGTCGCTGGATTCCTTCGCCACTGGCTACATACAACACCTCGGGATTGGAGGGCGCGACGGCAATATCTCCTACCGAACCTGTGGGTTGGTCATCAAAAATGGGCTTCCACGTGCGGCCATAATCGGTGGTTTTCCACACACCGCCATTGTTTACGCCGATGTAAAAAACATTGGGTTGCTGTGGTACACCCACTGCCCCCACCGTGCGCCCGCCTCGGTGTGGCCCAATCATGCGCCACTGCATGGCATCAAAAAAGTGATTTTGCCCCAAAAGGGTTGAAGAAGAAATTAACAAAAAGAGAGAAAATAGAAGCAGTTTCATAGAGGTAATATAAGTTAAGGTTTCACCTTCACCAATGGCAATCGAATTTGGGAAGGATAAAGCGTTGAATGATGGATTTGATTGTGGGCTACAATGCCTTTGCTTTCGTCATAATTATTGCCACCCGTGTTGAGATTTCTGTCAAAACGTGGAAAATTACTACTCGACACTTCAATACGGATACGATGCCCTGGGGCGAAATAATTGGACGTGGACATGGGGCTGAGGGTGAGTTTATACACTTTATTGTTTTCCATCATCACTTCTTTGTCAAACCCTTCGCGATAGCGAGCGCGGAGAATCGTTTCATCCAAATTATACGCGCGACCGTCGGGATACACATCTACGATTTTGACTGTAAAATCGGTATCTTTGGCATCAGACGACACGTAGAGGGTGGTTTCAATCGAACCCGTCATTTCTATCCCCTCTTTAAAAGGTTCAGTGGTATAAACCAATACATCATTGCGGGTTTCCATCTGGTGTTGGTCAAATGCCCCACCTTGCACTGCATTGCCTGTACAGCACACATTGCCGCCATTGGAAGGTACAGGAAAAGCAGGGTCGTAACTGAAGCCATCGGCTTTGTCTTCTTTGGTTGGAGGCTGTGTGCTTAGTTTTCCATCACCATAGAGGCTATTGGCTTTGCCCTCGCTTTGGAGATAATACGTGGTCATTGTGGCATTGGCAGGAGGCCATGTTTCGGAAGTCTGCCACTTGTTTGCCCCCATCGTATAATATTGCACCCGTGGCGTTTTTGTTTGAAATCGTTGGCTTTACCTTTTTGAGCCAAAGGTCAAACCAGCCGTAGATCATCTTGTCGTAGTCTAAACGGGCATCGCCTACGCTACGCTCACCTGCAATGGTGTTTTCGGTATACGTTTATAAGCGCAATGCAGGGTTGGGGCAATCACTAAGTATTGGTTATCGGCCACCTGTGGCGTTTTAGCCCTTTCCGTACATGATTAAACAACGCTAAATTAGGGCTACTCAGTCACGTCATTCAAGACCTGACAAAAGCTGGGCTTGATGACATATTTAATATGGTATTGCAGCCCTTGAACCAATCGGGGTCGTTGGGTTTGCAGCTTTATAATTTTCTAAATACCCTGCTGGCCATTCACATTTTTGAGAATATCAATAGCGGCAAATGTCGGAAGGCTTTGGCCCAGTCCACGGGGGGCATTTCGGTAGCCAAGTCAAAATAGCGAGAGACGTGAATGAGCTGCTCTTGGGTGGCGCTGCTGGGAAATTGGGGTCGAATGGCATCTTTTGAGTACCGTAAAGCCACGAGGTAAACAACATCTGTTGGGGCACCTCCACGGTACCAGTTGCCTTGTTCAAACTCTACTTTGCCTACACCCGCCCCAAACCCCTGCGGCACCATCACTGCATGGGCGGGATGATCAAGAAGATGCGGCAACGGCCATTTGCCATTCGGCAGTAGAAGAGCAACCGGGTGCCACGATTTTGCCATTACACCAGGTTGCTTAGACATCCATGAAAAGCATCCGTAGCCGTGTTAGGTGTGCCCAAAAATGTCCAATCCTTCGAAAAAACCGACCTCGTTCATTCTGAACCACATAGGCATAACCTCTCGATACTGCTTCAAAGCTGCATTACAAGTACCTGTTCGCATTTCACCATTCCCCCAAAGAGTGCCAAATTAGCAAGTTATTTTGGAGAAAATGATTGAGCTTGTCAGTCTTAGGACGATAAATATCAGTTGCCAGTCGCACCCCGTCGCGCATGGGCATCATTACTTTCAATGACAACAACGATTGTAATTTTGAGTATATCTCGATCTTTTAGTCGTCAATACAGAAACGAATAAAAAGACAAACGTAAGTTTTTTCATAGATAAGGTTGGGATTTGATGAAGTGTTCTTGATACAACTGCAATTTAGAAAAAAAACGCCGCTTACTATTCGTCGTCTTGTTATTTTTTGACTTTTTTGTTCTTTTGTATCATATCGTCCTTTTTTATTATCCAATGACACACTTATACCTGCCTTTCAAAAAGACAATATGCACTCTAACTAATGACATCCGACAATCGGTTGAGCAGAGGCAAGGCTTTAAAGTTTGGTGGCTGGGGCAAGAGCAGTTTTTTGATTCAGTGGCAGGGCAAACATCTATTAACGGCCCTTGTTGTCCCGATTCTTTGAGTGTGAAATACGCCAACACCACGACCAATACGCATGTCAGAATGAGCGAATTGGTGGTCAATCCTGTCACTTTTGGATATGATTGATGTAGTTACGTCGTCACACAATCACACCGACCACTTAGATGCAAAACACTTGTTCCTCTCCTTCAAGCCAATCCATCGGTGCAGTTTGTCATTCCTGAAGCCAATCGAGCTTTTATTTGTAACCGACTTGGTTGTGAAAATAGCTGGCCCATTGGCCTCAATGATGGACAAAGTGTAGAGATTCTGGGTTTTAAAATACATGGTGTACCTGCAGCTCATAACACCCTTGACGCGACGAAGCGGGCTACAAATACATGGGTTTTGTAGTGGAATTTGGACTATTATTGTATATCATTCGGGCGATACCCTTGGTATGAAGGCATGGTAGAAATACTTCGATCTTTTGCTGTAGATGTGGCTTTTGCCTATTAATGGCAACAAGCCCGTTGCTGACATGACGACCAATCAACCCCGAAGAAGCCGCCCAATTGGGCAAGGAAATCGGCGCAAAATTGGTCATTCCGCATCACATTACGACTTGTTTGCCTTCAATACCGCCGACCCAGAATGAATTTGTGTGTAGCAGCCCAACAATACGCCACACGCCACATCATATACTAAAAATAGGCGAAGGGTTGAGATTAGGAAAATAGTTATCAGTCAAGTCTATTAAATACCTATTGTTGTTGTTGCAATTATTCACGCTCTGATTCTATTGGCTGTATTGACATCTCCTTTCAAGTTCGTAAGCCAAGGCCAAGTACTGCGCCGCATCGCGGTTGGTAGGATCTTGCGTCAGCGCTTCATTAAGCATAGAAATGGCATTATCATTTTTGGTTGAGGTTAATATAGGCAATCGCCATCGTTACCATTGCACCCAAGTATTCTGGGAAAATCTCTAACGCCTTTTGACACTCTTGCAAGCCTTCTGCAAATTTTCCCTGTATGACGCATACGCATTGGCCAAATAAAGCCTGCTTCGTTTTCGGGTCTTCTTCTTTTTCCAATATGCCGTCGCTTCAGCTATTTTACCTTCATTCAAAGTTGCACACCATTGAAGTCGTCTTTATTTTCTCTTTTGCACCACCACCCCAAATCAACGCATTAACCTCGGTATGGATAGTACCTTTGGGAGGAAAGACGCTTTTGTTCGGAAAGTGGCTGGGGTTGAGATGGCCCGTCAGAAATACGCCATAGTCCCAGTCATGCTCGAACGCTGGTAATAGCAGGCGATATATTGGAGCAACAGGATAATCCGTAAGTAATTTCAGGGCACTACATAATCGCTGGCTATTTTGAGGCTATCGGTAATATTAGAGTCTTTATCTTCATCCAATCGGCAATTTCGCGCGTACTTGCGCCAAAATAATCGGTTTCGTATTGGCTATATGCTCCTTTCATCCCACAGTTCGTTGTAGTAGGTATATTGGTAGGGGGTGATTTTTATTTATGAACCAAAGCGGCAGCCACCAATACCCCCAAAATTCCTGCTACTATTTTTTGACCCCTATTTGAAAACGACGCAATAAATACTCAAACCCAACGGCCGATAACGCCAACAAAGGAGGATAAATAAACCGTAGTATGCCGCCACCATATAAAGGCGGAATTGCGAGAAATCCATAAATCAGTGGAAATAAGGCGACAAATAGCACTATCAGCAAATAACGCAGGTTAAAATGTTTACGAACAAAAGGTAAAATCAAGATAAAAACGCCTAAACCTATCAAGAAAAACAAGGGCGTAGAAACCAGCATGTATTTGGGTACATAATACCAAAGGCAAAGCCGTAGAATAAATTTTGTTCCTTCAAACAATGTTTTAATGCTGATGGGGAAATTGGTGAGCGTCTGGAGCGCCACCAAGGATTTGAGGTTGGCCGACAAATGGCCAAAACAAGATTCCTAACAAATACCCGCCAAAGGTAGCCTTGGCAGTTTTTTGAAGGGGGTATATTTTAGTAGTACTGATCTGCAAAAACCGCTTTCCTAAGACCCTGTTTAAATAAAACTTCTATGGCTACAAAAGAAAGGTACATAGCCTACCAAAGCTAACCTGGCGCGCGGCTTCCCAAACCAATACCAATGCCTGTGGCTATGAGTAAGAGCCAGTTTTTCCAAGTGGGTGTTGGAAGCTCTTGTAGGTATTTGAGTAAAAAACAGAGCGTAACAATATAGCCTGCGGCAAAAAGGCAATATCTTTGGGACGTTATGGCATCGCCAAAAAATACGAGAACGAAAACCAACAAAGCCCTAATGCAACACCCCACACTAATGCGCCAATTGCCCCCTAAAATACGCCCTGTGAGGCCACACCTATCGATGAGCACACCCACATGAGCGAAAGCAAAATATGTTAATTAATCAAGGTCCATGCGGTAGCCTTATAACATGGCCTGAAAATCAAATCGAGCATGGGGCTATGCCCAGCCATGCTTCCTCACCCCGCTTTCTTCTTTTTTTCTCTCCTAAACGTTAAAAAATCAACTAAGAGTTCTCCACTTATGCTTTGTTGCCCCACTCTGTCGTAGTATATGCTCTATGTGCTACTCAGCAAAGGCATGGCAATCAATAATACAGATGACACGGCCCAAAATAGCACGAAAAAAGTTATTGAGTCTGGTGATTGGCTACACTTTTACTGGCTGGCGGAATCTTCAATCCCTCTTGCGCATTGGTGGGGTCAGTAACAGTTCAATAGAAGGAAGCTTTTGGGTAGGCTGAGGAGCGTTGGTTTCCTTTCTTAGATTTGGCCATAACACGAAATAGATATAAAGGTAAGTCAAATGTTAAGGTGATATGTCTCGGATAAAGTCCCAAAGCTGTGCAAAAAAAATTTAAAATTACTATCTTTGCGCGCATGATTCAATCACTCCTTTTGTCGCTTATGCTTTGGATTTGGGTTAATCGTTCTTTTGATGATTTCGCAATCATCTAATCTGTGCAATAGAGGGTCGGCAGTCGTATATTGAGCAGGATATCAGAAAGCCCTGGAGGCATACCAAAAAAGTTTCAATGTCTTCGTTGCACCATTGACAAGACCAAAATTGGCTCATGCCTATTTCAAATTAGAACAATGGCAAAAGGCACGTGATTATTATACTCGTCTTTCAAAATTAAAAACAATATGCTCTCTTCTCGATACCTTACTGTCTTTTCAGGAGTGATTAGCGCTAACAGATAAAGATACTATCTGCATTGCAAAATTTCAAGGAAAGCCTCCGTCAAAACCCTGATAACCAAAAAGGCTCGGTGCAACTATACAAATGATAAAAAAAACTTTTAGTATTTAAAAAAAGCCTTTTAAATCAAAACCCTCAAAAGTGGGGCAGCCACCATGCCGCTACATTACCTCAAACAGCCCAAGAAGTACAAAAAACAGAGGAGAAAAAAAGTTATTAATCAATTAAGAAAATATGAGAAATGACTGAGAAGCACAGGCCATGATGATACTCGATGCCCTCAAGCTGCCGAGATTCAGTACTTGCAACAACAAAAACACCGCTCAGCACCCGCCTAATGATGACAGTAGGGGAAAATGGTGATAACTAAAAGGGTAGGATAAATTATCAAAACTCAGACCAACTAACAATCGCACGGGCAGCCCATCGAAACTCCTCGAAAGTGACATTAAACCAGACCAATTTTCAATTTCCAAACCAAACAGGTTTTTTACAGAGGCAAAAGGTACATGAAGTGTTATACTTTTACTTCGTAGTGATGATTGCGAGCGACGCATCTCGGCCTTCGATGTGATTCTACCTCGCGCTATTCCCTATAAAGGTCAAGTACTAAAACTAAATGTAACTTCCACATTTTTTTGCGTTCTATATTATAATTCCCAACTTCGGTTGCTCAGTCCCCAAACCTAATATCATTGCAAGTATCTTGCGGTGAAACATTCCCTGTTGAGATGGTCGTAAGAGGCTATTGCTTGGACCATGCCCGAGTACAAAGCAGGCAAAAGAACCGTATGTGGGGTGATACTAGAAGGACTTCAAGAAAATGATAAGCTCTACCCCATATCATCACACCCCTACCTATAGCCGAAAGCCCGGCGGAATATTTCGCAGCAAATCATAGAACGAGGCATTGTGTTAGAAGAAGATTATAATCGGCTCGAAAAATACGCGCGCTTGCCCTCTTTACCAAAGGCACCAATGGCTGCAGGCGGGGTCGTTTTGGTGATCTCACCAAATACGAATTTGGAAAAAACAAAGACATCATTTATCCTAATTGACGAGGTACATACCCCCAACTCTTCTCCCATTTTTATGCCGATGGCTACGAAAAAGAAAATCAGCAAGAAACCTCAGCAATTGAAAAATTTGTTAGAGAATGGCTCATTGCCAATGGTTTTCAGGAAAAAAAGACGGGCAAACTGTACCCACTGTAGGCGATGAATGGGTTGCACAAATTTCAGCCCGCTACACGACTGAACTTTACGAAAAAGGTAACAGGAATGTCATTTGTCAAAGCCGAATCAGAAAATATTTTGACAAGAATTGAAGAAAATGTTAGACGTTCACTAATTTTATAGTCAAGAAGTAATAATGGGTCTTTGTCATTCTGACGCAAAGACGAGTTCCCCGTCAAGAATAGGTTTGACTGAGCCATTCCATCTATTCTTTTGAAATACGTTATAAAACCCCAACTATATTACAACAGACCATCGTTAAAAAAACACGAGCAATACGCCCTTATTAACACATTACCCAAAAACATGCTTCGCACGCCCAATCGCTGCTGGTTGGGAAGCTGTACACGTGGCTTATTCCGCGAAGGTTTTCATAACTATCATGATTTTCCAACCTTTATTACTGGTACCGCTATGGCGTTAGCATACTCAAAAAAGTAAACATGTTGTGTTCGAGAGAGTTGGGAGTGTGGTGGTATCGACGACGACGACTTTGTAGATCGGCTCGTGATGTGGCGAAAAATGCATTCTCTGTTCTGTGCTTGATGAAGAAGGCATTGATGCCGTTTTTTATGGTACAATTGAAAATGAATTTGAGACGTTTGGCTGACGTTTCAATGATGACGAAATGGATGCCGATAGATACTGAGAGCGAAAAACTGCTTAATGCGGTTCTCACTATTTTGGGAGCAGGATCCAGCTTCGCCTGTATTAGGTCGTTTTCCTTCGTCTCAGTTACTGCTTACGAAAATAGATGATTTCAGTGATTGCGGCGAAGGGTATAGTTTCCATTTGCTCGAACAAAAATTCCGCCCCAGCAAGCTAAAAGGTATTTTTATCAGCCACCTGCACGGCGACCACTACTTTGGCACCACTCATTTGGGTTGCTTTCTTCTCAATTTAGGGGAGCGCACCGACCCACTTTTTGCTATTTGGACCGCGAAGCCTGATTGAAATCTTAACGCTCCAACTCAAATATTCACAAACTTCCACTTCGTTTTCCAGTTCAACACATTCTGAATGCGAAAGTACGATTAAAATACGAAAACTGAGTACCTTACAGTTTACACTATACCGCTGACGCGGATCTCATGTGCGGGCTATTTGTTTAGCTTCCACAAAAAACGCAAGCTCATCAAAGAAAAACTGGCTGACGACATCTCCCTTTTTAAATCCCTTAGATGCTAAAAATGAAGGAAGATGTCTGGTAGAATCAGTGAAGTTGTTATATAGTTTCGAAGAATATACGCTTCCTGCTCCACCACCACATAGTTATGCTTATTGCTCAGATACCCGCTACGACGAGCGTATTGTTGATTATGTAAAGAGGGTAGATGTATTGTATCATGAAGCTACTTTTCAGGAAGATTTGGCGCATCAAGCAGCCGAGCGTTTTCATGCTACGGCACGTCAGGCAGCGATGATTGCCCAAAAAAAGCACAAGTAAACAGATTATTGATTGGTCATTTTTTTCGTCATTTCTCTAAAACCGACGAAGGTTTTTTGATTGTCGTGCTGTGTTTCCTCCTACAGACATTGCCCAAGAGGGGCCATACATTTAATATACCTGCAGCACTTTCAGTGTTGGTTCTTCTTACCCACTCGATAAGTAGGGAAACTTAGCTTGGCGCAAACTACGCCCAAAGAAGCGATTCCTCCAGCGATGAGCGCCGTTTTAGGGTCAAAATTGAATTGAAAATCTAAGCCACCACGATAAATAAAAGTATCGGTCAGTAGAAAAATACCCCCTGCCAAAGGCAACATATACGCTCCTTGTGTTACCCAAGGAATACGTTTGAAGGTTTTCACCTTGCGCACCTCCTCCAATTTTACTTCAGTATAAATGGCCTCATTGAGGATACTATTAAATTCAGAAAAAGTAAACGAACTATCAGAAATAGCCACTATATTTTCACGGTAGCGTTTGCGGTGGTGCTTTAGCTTAAAGGTAAACTCATCGCCTACAAAAAAACGATGCCGCTTGATGCGCCCCATTCGAAATACATCTAATGCTAAGTAACGCCCGTCGTAACTTAAATAGGTCTGATGATGAGAATTTTGTTTTAAAAACAAGGCTTTATTATCCAATATTTGCTGTGCCTGTGTCAATAGGCTCCAGCAAAACAGTAGCAGAAGGGCAAAAAGTCTTATCATAGCAACCATTTTTAATAACAACGAAAAAAATACTTTTTAAGTCATTATTCCTCACAAAAAAACCTGACAAACTTCCGAAAAGGTTATCAGGTTTTTGAAAGCAATTTTGTGGGGCTTAATCAGCTACTACGCATGGGCAAACTCAGGATTTAACATACCCACGGCTTTAGCTTCGAGCATAGACTCGCCCATCAAAAACTCATCTACTTTACGTGCCGCCTCTCGGCCTTCTGAAATGGCCCACACCACCAACGACTGCCCACGACGGCAATCGCCTGCGGCAAATACCTTGTCCACTGAAGTGGCATAATCATTTTCGGTGGCTTTGATATTTTTTCTTAAATCTGTTTCAAGACCAAATTGCTCAATCAGCCCTTGTTGAGGATGTACGAAACCTGCGGCAATCAATGCCAAATCGCAAGGGACAACGCGCTCATTTTCGGTAATGGGGGCTTTGCGGCCATCTTCGAGGGTGCGCTCTCCTGTAATATCAGCAATACGCAAGCCTGTTAGTTTTTCGCCATCGCCCATAAATTCTTGTACCGCAATAGACCAAAAACGTTCGCAGCCCTCTTCGTGCGAGGTAGAAGTTCGCTTGGTCAGGGGCCAATTGGGCCAAGGGGTTTTCTCGTCGCGGACAGTATAAAAAGGCTGCTTTTTGTCGTCATACTTAGGGGCAGGCATGACCTCTACTTGTGTGATGGTTTGGGCTTGGTGACGATTGGATGTACCTACGCAGTCTGAACCCGTATCGCCCCCGCCAATCACGACCACATGCTTGTCGGTGGCATAAAGCTCGCCATTGATGTAGGCATCTCCCCGATGATCTTTTAAGCGTTCTATCTCTGCTATGCGTTTATTTTGCTGGCTCAAAAACTCCATCGCCGCATGAATACCTTTCCCGTAGTAGGTACTCCAGCCTGAATCCTAATTTCGCGTGGTTCGGTCGAACCTATGGCCAACACAATAGCATCAAAATCGCGCAGCAATTCCTCAGCCGTGATGTCCCACCAATATTAACATTGGTTTGAATAGTACCCTCTGCCTCCATCACTGCTACACGGCGACTGACGACGGTTTTCTCCAATTTAAAATCAGGAATATCGTAACGTAATAGTCCCCAATTTGATCGGCACGTTCAAACAATGTTACAGTATGACCCGCATAGTTGAGCTGGGCCTGAGCGGCCATCCCTGCTGGTCCCGAACCTACTACGGCCACATTTTTTCCTGTTCTTTTGGCAGAAATCTGGGGCTTTACTGGCCTTTTTCATAGGCCATCTCAACGATTGATTTTTCAATAAACTCAATAGCCACGGGTGGTTTATTGATACCCAGCACACAAGAAGCTTCCTAAGAGCAGGGCAAATACGGCCCGTAAACTCTGGAAAATTGTTGGTGCTGCTCAATAGTTGGTAAACATACTCCCAGTTTTCTTCATACACAGCATCATTGAACTCTGGGATGATATTACCTAAAGGGCAGCCCGTTGTGGCAAAACAGGATACCTGTCCATGCAGCATGCGGCTTGTTTTGGAAGTTTCTTCGCTTCCAAGAGGTTCTATTTCTTTATAATCTAAGCGGCGCTCTTCTACGCTACGCTTGGTGGGCAGCTCATGACCATATTCGATAAATCCTGTGGTTTTTCCCATTGTATTTTATTGATTTTTTGTATTTTGCTTTAAACTCTATGCTTTTAGCAATAAGCTTATCTTTAACTGATTCTCATCACAATTTATACTCCTTTCTCAAATACCTCTTCCCAAGTCAAATCTTCTATTTCTTTGAGTAAAGACCTGTCTCCACCTCCGCTTCTTCGCATTCTAAAAATGCCTCTTCAAATGTTTTTTAAAAAATCGTCATTGAGAGCCGGGCTATATTTTTCCAAGATTTTGATTTCATAACGGGCATTTTTGATGCTTGTCATCCAACTTCACGACTGCTTTTGGGGTTGTATTTTCCATTTAATAATGTGCAACATTAATCTTATCAATTGGCTTTCAAAGCCCTGCAGTCAGAACATGTTCTTTCTCTATTAAAACATGAAGTCCTTTGCGCTACATCAGACATTTCTCCTCCTTCAAAAGACTTTTGTATCTCCTGTACAGCCAACAAGTCCGATTCCGCCGCTATCTCCTCCCAGTTTTTCATTGTAATGTGCTATAATTTCACTCAGGTAATTAGAAGTCAAACAAATTAGGAGCAAAGCCTTTATCTAAAAGGAAAAATGTCAGATAAATTCCTTTGGTTTATTACAAATATCAGAGGGATAAATTGATATTCTTATATAAATCAGGTTTTATTCTTACTTTTATCTTCATCAAAAGATTCTCAATTGTCTCAATATCTAAGGAGTAAGGTTATTATTTTCTGGTAATATAAAAGTACTTCTTTGATATTACCATTATTTAATATAATTATTTCAGTAGAAATATTTGGCATTTTAACCAGAAGTCTATTACTTTTTGATTTAAAAGAATTTTTCAACTCCTTATTTATTTGATTTTTTAACTCTGCAAGGTCAAGTCCAGATAGAGATAATTCATCAATTTTGTAATTAGGTTTTTTGATCTGAATTTATTTTCTTCATTTCCTACTCAGATACTTCAAAACTTGATGAAACTAAATATACCTTCTTTTTTGCTTTTATTCTCGGACTTTTAAAATCATTTTGAACTATTAATGAAAAAGGTATTAACATAGAAAAATAAAACAGGAAATTTTTCATAATACTAATTACTACTTATCTAACCTTTCCTCTACATCATAAAGATACCCCATCACTTTGAATGATTTTTGATTTCAACCACGCAGTGCTCAGAATGAGATGCTTTTTCAGTCCAATTTTTCATGTATGTTTTTGTTTTATTCCAAACAAAGATAACCATTTTCTAAAATGATACAGGCGGTGAAGCCGCCAGGTCTGATTATTAAGGGATGGGTTAATTGTGCGCTACGTCAATGACGATGTCTTGATAGACTACATTTTTGTCGGCAATCTGCTGCGAAAGGCTAATGCCACGCCCTGCCAGTGCCTTTTAAAATCGTTGGGCAATACCTTCACAAATTGGCTCCAAGTAAGCCTCCCAATCTTGGGTCATCATAAAGGCCACATTACTCGTGTATATTGGAAGTGCTTCTCTATCAATCCTTTACTATTGTTTTATCTTCTTCTGACAGCACATCAAGGCTCACCATTTCGCGGTTTACTTTAGGAGCAAAATCTTTGTTTTTATCCCAAACGTAAGCCACTCCTCCCGACATGCCAGCGGCAAGTTACGTCCTACTTCGCCTAAGATAACAGCTACTCCACCAGTCATGTATTCGAGGCCATGGTCGCCTACCCTTCTACGACTGCTTTTTACCCGAATTGCGCCACACAGAAACGCTCTCCTGCCGTACCACGCATGTAACAGCCTCGCCTGCGGTAACTTCATAGAACGCCACATTACCGATGATGATGTTTTCTTCGGGGTTTAAAGGTAACTCACGGTCAGGATAAACAATCAGTTCGGCGCCACAAAGTCTTTGCCAAATAATCGTTGACATCGCCTTCAGTTCAAGGCGAATACGCGTAGATTGAAAGCCCCAAAACTTGCCTGCCGTACCTCTAAATTTGAAGTGAATCGTGCCTTTGGGTAATGCACTCCATACAACTTGAAATTTCGTTGAGAGCATATTACCCACAGAGCGATTGAGATTAATTTCTAATGATACTCTTTATAAACCTCTTCGGCTTTATGGAGTGCTGGTTTGGCTGCTTCTATCAATTGCCAATCTATCACATCGGCAACGCCGTGGTCTTGCTCTTCTTGCTAAACTGTTACCTCTAAGCTACAGGCTCTTTGTATAGAATCGTATCAAATTAGTGACTTATATTTCCAATGCTTGAGATCGTTACGCATTTCAAGATGTTGGGTTTAGCCTATCATCATCAATGGTACGGAAGCCCAACTGTGCCATGATTTCGCGCTAGTTCTTGGGCCATATAGGTAAACATATTGACAACATGCTCTGGTTTCCCCTGTAAACAACGCTCCTGCACCGTTCCTTGCGCTGAGTAGCTTCTCACAGGACAAGTGTTAAGATGGCATTTACGACATCAAGATACATCCCGTTGTTACTAAGGCAGCGGTAGCCACGCCAAATTCTTCGGCTCCAAGCAACGCTGCAATAGTCCAAATCGCGCCCTGTACGCATTGACCATCAGCTTGGATAGTTACGCGACCACGCAGTTTATTTTTTACCAATGTTGGTGGGTTTCAGCCCAAACCCAGCTCCCGGCAAGCCTGCATGGCGCACCGAACTCAAGGAGATGCCCCTGTGCCGCCATCATGCCCCGAAATCAAAATATGATCAGCATGGGCTTTTGCAACGCCCGTGGCTACTGTCCCCACGCCTGCTTCTGACACTAATTTGACGCTGATTCTGCGGCACGGTTAGCGTTTTGAGGTCATAAATCAGCTGCGCCAAATCCTCAATAGAGTAAATATCATGGTGTGGCGGAGGTGAAATCAAACCCACCCCTGGAGTAGAGTGCGGGTGCGTCCAATCCAATCATCTACTTTATGGCCAGGCAACTGGCCTCCTTCGCCTAGCTTGGCTCCTTGTGCCATCACGGTTGTAGTTCTTGGGCGTTGGATAAATAGTGACTTGTTACGCCAAAACGCCCTGATGCGACCTGCTTAATGGCCGACGACATCAAGTCGCCATTGGGTAGTGGGGTATAGCGAATTTCGTCTTCTCCCCTTCGCCAGAGTTAGATTTGCCACCAATGCGGTTCATAGCAATAGCTAACGTGGTGTGGGCCTCCAAGAAATAGATCCAAAGACATCGCTCCCGTAGCAAATCTTTTGAAGATACTCTCCACCGACTCTACTTCTTCCAAAGGAATGTGTTCGCCTTTTTAAAACGCATCAAACCACGTGTAAGTGCTTTTTGAGTTTGATCGTCAATGAGTTTGGAGAATTTTTTGAATATTTTGTAGCCTTCTTCTCCCCTGTTCTGGTAGCATGTTGGAGGTAAATGGATGGTTTGAGGGTTGAAGATGTGCGCTTCACCGCGTTGTTTCCACTGATAAAAACCACCTACTTCTAAACGAGGAGTCAGTACTGGTACTTCTGGATAGGCCACTTTATGCCGCACCAATACTTCACGGGCAACGTCTTCGATACTGAGACCGCCAATACGTGAGATAGTGCCTGTGAAATATTTATCTACTACCTCTTTATTCAAGCCCAAACACTCAAAATTTGAGCTCATTGGTAAGACTGCAAAGTCGAAATGCCCATTTTAAAGAAAATCTTGAGCAATTCTTTATTAATGGCTTTGATATAATTGGCGTTGAGTTGTTCGTTGCTAAATGTGCCATTGATTAAGCCCTACGATTCATATAGGCCAATGTTTGAAAAGCCATATACGGACAAACCCCCGCTGCACCATAACCTATGAGCGTAGCTACATGATGAGTTTCAAAGACATCGCCCGCCTCTACAAGAATGCCTGCCTTGCCACGTAGCCCCTCTCGAATCAAATGGTGATGTACCGCCGACATAGCCAGTAGCGACGGGATAGGCGCATGGTCAGAATCTATGGCGCGGTCAGATAGAATAATGATTTCAAAACCGTCTTCTATGGCATCTTCGGCATATTGGCAGATACGCTTCAAGGCACGCGCCAATCCTTCACCGCCTTGATCTGATCTAAAATAAGTATTAACGGTCTTGGCCTGAAAATGGTCTTTATCCACCCAACGGAGTTTATCAAATTCTTCGATGGTCAATACGGGTTGCTCCAATTCAATCTGACGGCAGTGTTGGGGAGACTCAGAAAGTAGGTTTTTCAGTAGATCCACAAACGAAATCAACGACATGATAGACCGCTCCCGTATGGAGTCAATGGGAGGATTGGTTTGCGCAAAAAGCTGTTTGAAATAGTTAGACAAATGTTGGCTTTGCTCTGACAATACAGCCAATGGTACGTCTGTACCCATAGAGCCAATGGCTTCGTAGCCCGTTTCGGCCATGGGACCCAATATATCGCAAGTCTTCAGAAGTAAAGCCAAAAGCCATCTGGCGTTTGAGTAATAGTTTTTCTTCGTAGAGAACAAAGGACGCTGCGAAGGTTCAAGATCTGAAATCTTGATTTTATTTTCGTCTAACCATTGTTGATACGGTTGACGGGCGCATATCGGCTTTGAGTTCTTCGTCAGGAATGATACGACCTTGCTCCATATTCACGACAAACATTTTTACCCGACTGCAAGCGACCTTTAGACACTACTTTGGCAGGATCCACGTCTAATACCCCGCTTCGGACGCCATAATGACGGTGTCGTCATTCAACACCCAATAACGCGACGGGCGTAGCCCATTGCGGTCGAGAATTGGCGCCAATTATTTTGGCCATCGGTAAAATAGAAGTGAGGCCGTCCCAAGGTTCTTGAATAGCTGTATGATACTCATAAAAAGCTTTACGCTGTGGGTCCATGGCTTCATTGCCATCCCAAGCCTCTGGCACGACCATCATCATTACGTGTGGCAATGACCTGCCCGACAAATATAACAACTCAATGGCGTTGTCAAGATTGGAAGTGTCAGAATTGGTAATGTCACAAATGGGCAGCAACATATCCATTTCTTCTTTGGTAAATTTATCCGACCAAAAGACTTCTCGCCAGCTCGAATCCAATTGACGTTGCCACGCACTGTATTGATTTCACCATTGTAGCTACATAGCGGAAAGGCTATGCCAACTGAAGGAATGTGTTGGTAGAAAAACGCGAGTGGATATTATGGCAAAAGCTGACACCACATCTTCATCGTGGAGATCAGGGAAATAGTACTTGAGCTGGCCTGTGGTGAGCTGGCCTTTATAAGAGATAGTGCGGCACGACAACGAAGAAAAATAGAAATGTTGTTTGGCTCCTACTACCGAATCGAAGATAATGCGTGTCGCAAATTGACGTAAGACAAAAAGTTTTGTTCAAAGCCAATCTCATCGGTTACAGTATCTGGCCGTTTGATAAATAGCTGTTCGACATGGGGTTCTACCGAAAGTGAACCTTCGCCAAGGGGTATCGTTGAGCGTGGGTACGATGCGATAACCTAATCGCTGTAAACCCAATTTTTCATCTTTCGGTTCAGAATATCACGACATTCTTCACGCAAGGTAGTATCTTTAGGAAAAAAATCATTCCTACACCATATTCACCTGCAGCAGGAAGGGTAATATTTAATTTGGCACATTCTTTGACAAAAAAATTCATGTGGAATCTGAATCAATATCCCTGCACCATCGCCCGTATTGGGGTCGCAGCCACAAGCACCGCGGTGATCCATACGCTCGAGCATCGTGATGGCATCAGCGACCATTTGATGCGATTTACGCCCTTTCATATTGGCACGGAAACCGATACCACAAGCGTCGTGTTCAAACTCGGGGCGATATAGCCCCTGTTGGGTAGAATCTAACATGGTTTTGTTGTAAATTGGGTTGGTCGGCCTTCAAAACGTTACTTATTACAGTAAGGCGGAACGTTGGCTCAATAATCTCATGCAAGATACACATATATTTATTTGGCACAACAACCTTTTACCAAATATTATAGCATTTATTTTAAAATATAAAAGTATTTATTAAATAATCTTGAAATCTTACAATTTAATAATACTCGATGGATATATTTTACAAATTTTCAATAAAAAGACTAATCATTGATCTTTGTTAATAATAAAGCAAAAATATTGAAAAACAAACAAAAATGATTAGCACCTGCTTTCTTTTATTTTTATTTTCCTCCCTCAAACCAATGATGTGACGAAATATAGCGAGTAATGCTACAAAATAGTTGAGCCTCTGCCCACTAAAACTTACCTTTGCAGTTGGATATATTAATCACCAACCAACTACCCATCTGTGGAACACCTCGAACAACTCCCAACCGTTGAAACTGCCAAAAAATTGGGCATCCTTCCCGAAGAATTTGAACAAATCAAGCAGATACTGGGGCGTACGCCCAATTTCACCGAATTAAGTATCTTTTCGGTGATGTGGTCTGAACACTGCTCTTATAAAAACTCTATTGTTTGGCTCAAGACCCTCCCACGCGATTCTGACCGCATGTTGGCCAAAGCAGGGGAAGAAAATGCAGGTTTGGTGGACATTGGCGACGGCTTGGCTTGTAGTTTTAAAATCGAATCACACAATCACCCCTCAGCCCTTGAACCTTACCAAGGGGCAGCCACAGGGGTTGGGGGCATCAACCGCGATATTTTTACGATGGGTGCCAGGCCTATTGCTCAACTCAATTCGTTGCGTTTCGGTAATCCAAATTTGCCCAAAACCAAGTGGCTCGTCAAAGGGGTCGTCAAAGGTATTGGCGACTATGGCAACGCCTTCGGTATTCCGACCGTAGGTGGCGAAGTATTTTTTGATGAGTGTTATAATACTAACCCTTTGGTCAATGCTTTTTCGGCAGGGATTGTAAAGGTAGGTGAAGTAGCCCGCGCCATCAGCTATGGCGTAGGCAATCCCGTCTTCATCGTTGGCTCGGCCACTGGCAAAGACGGCATCGGTGGGGCAAGTTTTGCATCGGAAGATATTTCAGAAAAATCTACCGAAAAACTCCCTGCTGTACAAGTAGGCGACCCTTTCATGGAAAAACTCTTGTTAGAAGCCTCTTTGGAAATCATTCGGACGGGCTATGTGGTGGGTATTCAGGACATGGGCGCGGCGGGAATCATCTGCTCTACGTCTGAGATGAGCGCCAAAGGTGAGCATGGCATGGTCATAGATTTGGACAAAGTACCCACGCGCCAAGCCAATATGAAGGGTTGGGAAATTCTCCTTTCTGAATCTCAAGAAAGGATGCTGGTGGTAGTAGAAAAAGGCAAAGAAGACATCATCAAAGAGATTTTTGATAAGTGGGATTTGCACTGTGCCCAAATCGGCGAAGTGGTAGAAGGCAGCCGCCTGCATTTCTTTCAGCACGGCGAGCTCATTGCCGATGTACCCGCGCATGACTTGGTATTGGGTGGTGGCGCACCTCAATATCATCGCGAGTACAAAGAACCTGCTTATTTTCAAACATTTAAAAAGTTTGATATCCATACCGTGCCTGATGTAGTCGCTGACGACATTCAAGTAGTAGCCAAGCATCTCCTCTCCCACCCCAACATTGCCTCCAAAAAGTGGGTCTATGAGCAGTATGATTCTACGGTTGGTACGGCCAATAGAGGTACCAATCGCCCCTCCGACGCAGGTGTGGTAAGAATCAGAGACGTAGAACGCCCTCATTACCAGAAGAGTATCGCCATGACAGTAGATTGCAACGCCCGCTATGTCAATGCCGACCCATTTGTAGGAGCGCAAATCGCGGTGGCCGAAGCCGCCCGCAACTTAGTTTGCACAGGGGCAGAGCCTTTGGCCGTTACCAATAACCTTAATTTTGGCAATCCCTACGTTCCTGAAGTTTATTGGCAGTTTGTAAATGCTGTCAAAGGCATGGGCGAGGCTTGTAAAAAATTCAATACGCCCGTTACTGGCGGCAATGTCAGTTTCTATAACCAATCTTCCGACGATGGGCCTGTGTTTCCTACGCCTACTATTGGGATGATTGGCTTGATTGAGAATCCAGACCATCATACAACCTTAGATTTTAAAAATGAAGGTGATTTGATTTATTTGGTGGGGCAGTCGCAAAACGACATTGCCTCTTCCGAATACCTCTATTCTTATCGTGGTGTCAAAGCATCGCCTACGCCTATGTTTGATTTGGACGAATAACACCAACTACAAGCGGCCGTAAGTCAATTAATTCATCACAAATTAGTACAATCAGTACACGATGTATCTGACGGCGGTTTGTTTGTGGCATTGGCCGAATCGGCCTTGCCACGTGGCTTGGGCTTTGAGATAGCTACCCAAGAAGATTATCGCAAAGATGCTTTCTTGTTTGGCGAGGCGCAAAGCCGAGTGGTGGTAAGCGTAAGTTCCGACAAACAGGGCGATTTTCAAAAAATGTTGGGAGGTGATTTAAAAATCCCTCACTCACTGCTTGGTAAGGTCACAAAAAATGCCTTTATAATTGATAATGAAACTGTTATCTCAACTCAAGAAGCCAAAGATTTGTATGATAACTCATTGGGAAAATTGATGAGTTGATACATGGATAAGCATTTTTTGGCTATCGGTCTGCTATAACCACTAAATCGCCCCCAATCTGATTGAATACTTATTAGATTAGGGCGATTTAGTCATACTTTTATCAGAGCCCTACCGTAGTTATTTTCATCGAATTAAGGTTATTAGGCTGTTTTACTTCGTAGGCCACCATGAGCTGATTATCTACTACTAAACCACTGGCGTTGGTTCCATTTTCTGATTTTTCAATCCATTTGGTCTCGGAAACTCCATCAGTTGTAATAGTACGAAAAGCAATAGATGTAGTATTATTTTCCTCCCCTTTGAGTTGTTCCCAAAGCAGCACCGACGATTTTGAGGCAGGCAAAAGATAGGCGTTTTTGGCCGAAGATTCTAATACAAAAAGCCGCTTACCTTCATGGGTTACGACCCGAATGCCCGCTGTGTTGGAATTCGTTCCCGAAAACCAGGCAATCAAGGCACTTTCACCAAATAGGCTCGATGTAGCTCCGCTATGGGGGCATCCTTTAATTTGCCAGTTGTCATTGTATAAAATCTGCGATTTCGAGAAAGTTGCCCCATTGTTTGAAGAAGTCATTTTAGCAATGTCCCGAATATCGTCATTATTATCACGATAGTAGATATTGAGCCCTCCTTTTGAGTCTACCAATAGGCTGATGTTGCAGCAGTCGCATACCACAGCATCAATGACTCTATCGGGTTGAAATAGACCATTTTTGGTAATGGCAAGGCGCAAATCTCTTTCTTCATGCTTGGTACTTCCTGCCACGTCTTTAAGGTAAGCCACGGCGAGTTCGTCGTTGGGCAATACCACTGCATCAAAGAACCCTCTTACAATACCACTTCGCGGCTCTATATCAACGGGTTGTGGGGGTGTCCAGGTGTTTCCTTGGTCTTTAGAAGTGGTATAGACAATCTGCAAATCACGTTTAGGGCGTTCGCTGGCAGTGGGTTTGCTATCGTGGTTATGCTCTCCTGTTGCTTGACTCACAGCCGCTACTTCGGTACGATGAGAGAAAACAGCGACCATCGTTCCATCTTTTTTGAACAGTAATTTGGGGCGCATCAAACGGCTACTGCCAAAACCAGCCCCCGAAAAGATGAGTTTTTTGTCTGAAAATGTCTTGCCTTTATCTTTGGAAATAGCACAAAAAAAGTACATCATACCTTTGGCATCTTTCTCAGCCCAGGACAATACCACATCGCCTTTAGGATTTTGAGCAAGTGTAGGCAGTAAAAAAGCGCGGGTTTCGTCTGCGAAGGGATGGGCAAATACTGACAGATTCAAGCAGCCTATTAGCCATAAAACTGCCATAAAGTTGGTTTTTTGTATCATTAGTTGTTTTCTTTAATATTTCAAAATTACAGAAAATCAGGAAAAAGACCATTGAGTAAGTAGCATTTTGAATATATAGCCAGCAAAAGTTATTTTTTCTTCACGAGAGCGTATTGGATAACAGGTTTCCCACGCTCGCCGCCGTCGCTTGGCCAAGCCCATGCTGACGAAACGTAATTTATAATAATTACCTGTGGGGTCTTTGACGACATAAAAACGGTCTTTGCGAATACCAGCCGTAGTACCAGGAGCTGTTGATCGCCATTTACTTCCTATCGCATCACGGGTTTTTAAGAAGGTAAGTCCCGTAAGATTGGCTTCCACAAATGCCTCATAAGTGGTAGTAGATGTTAGTACTTCAGCGGCTTCAGCTCCCGCTATGTAGTTGAGTGAAATAAAATCTTGAAACCAATAAGGTAGCTGGTACGGTGCCCGCATTGGATGTACTGTACCCCCACTGAATATCCCAACTGGCTTTACGTGGCTCTGCATTGACGATTTTACCCGTTTCTAACGACAAGAATGAGAAGTTATAATCCCCATTTTTAGGGATGTCAATGCTCTGGATCATTGTTTCGCCAATGCGTGCAAACTGTACTTTGTAGCCTTCGCCATTGCGGTTGATTTTTACTTTGTACCACTGATTCTTGGCTTTGCTTCCTTCAAAGCTTATCAAATAAACTTTATTTTGAGCATCTGTGGCAGCTACTTCGGCAATAGCTGTTTTGGTCAAATCACCGTCCCAATAATCACATAGGGCCAATGAGCCTTCTGCCGCTGGTGCAAAGTTGAGGTCAGGAACAGAAGCAGTATCGGCCAAGGTCACAGCCGCAATATCAGTTTTGGCTGTTGCGGCGGCTGACGATTGGTAGCTATGATTTAAAATAACTCGATATTGCCCACCTTGATAGAAGCCTAAATTCCAGCTTTTGCGAGCAGAAAGCGTAGCGGCGTTAGCACTCAAGTCAGTATATACGTTATTGGTATAATTTGACTCCGCTGTTTTTCCCTCCATGGTCAATTGACTTCCAGTAGAAATAATGGCCGAAAAACTCAGTTTAAGTTCGGTATTTAAACCAAGCAAAATAGGCTCTCCCACCGAAGCAATGTTAAACATAAGGCTTTCGTCGCCATCCAAAAATACATTGGGTTTCTTTTTTACTTTGATAGTTACACCCGATTGACCTACTGGAATAATCGCTGAAATGACATTATTACTTGCAGCAGGCTCGGTGATAAACTCTTTGTCGTATGTCAAAAGCGAGGAGTCAATTGAATACTTCAACAGGAATAGCCACATCGGTAGCGCGGCTGAGGGAAATCTGAATACTGGCTTCTTCACCCTCAAGACCTTGGGTGGTCGTAGTGAAGGAGGCAAGGTTGTCTGGTAATGCCACCTCTTCTTGGCAAGCAGTAAAAGCCCAAATACTGGCAATAACGACAATGGTGCTAAGTATTTTTTTCATTGGTTTTGAATATTTAAGTAATTAGTTATTTAGTTAATTGGGCGGTCAATCCTACAAAAAAAGACCTACCATACGCCATCGGAACAGTGTCTCCTATGTTGTGTCCATTGCCCGAACTCATGGCTGAGTTGGACAAGCGCGTGACGTTGAAAAGGTTTTTTATACCTCCTATGAGTGTATAATTTTTGAAGAATACTTTGTTCAATGTGATATCAGCCATCTGAAATGAGGCCGTTTCAGCAAGGTGGGCTACGACACCATTTGCGGTCGAAATAGCCTGGTAAGTTGGTAACTTTCCTGTGAATTTGTAATAAAGACTTAGACTCATAGCTACTTTGGGAAAAGTATAGCAGAGATTGGTGTTGATTTCGTTTGACCAAACAAATGACGGCGACGATATCGATTCAGAAATGCTATTGTAACGACCAATATGCGAAACACCGAGGCTTGCTTGGAGGTTTTTCCAAAGAAAGGCATTGTTGAGTGTGAATCCTGTCGTTTTGTAGGTATCAATATTCAAATAGGTCGAAATCGTTGCGTCTGTAGGGTCAGTACCAATCGAAATCAAGTTGTTAAAATGATTGTAAAAAATACCCAACGTGCTGCTTAATCGAAGTCTTGATTTCTCCAAAACTTGGTATGACAAAAAAGCATTAAAACTATCTGAATATTCGGCTTTTAAGTTGGTATTGCCTCTGATGGAGTGACTTGCATCAAAAAAAGTGAAATACAATTCGCGCAAAGCAGGTGAACGAAAACCACGGGCATACGCCAATCTAAGATCTAAACCATTGACCAAAATGAATTTGGTGTTGATAGATGGAATGACTGGCGGAGCATCATAGACCGAATTTTTGAGAAAACGGAGTCCTAAGCGAATATTGATTTTTTTGCCTAATTTCAATTCAGATGAAGCAAAATACGCGAGCTCTTTGATGTGAGGCGTGCCTTGGATGCGCTCTCCCGCGCTGGAATTGAGGTTCATTTCAAACCCATGTTGGAGCGAAATATGGCTCGAAAACCGATGCTGTGCCGTCAAGCGGGCAAAGGTGGTTTTGAAGATAGATTTATCTTGTGAACTGTTCAAATTGAGCGTACGGCGTTCGCGTACCAAGTCATAATCGGTCGTTTCTGTTTGGCGGCTGTAATCGGTGAAAGAAACTGCCGCAGTAAGACTTGACTTTTCACTGAGTTGGTACTCGCCCTGGGCTTGATGAAACCAACGGTGCGTAATATAAAACTGGTCAGTAGCCGATAGGTTTTGAGTTTGGGTACTGATATAGGTATCTCCCAAACTTTTGAGGGTTTCGATGGTGCCATTGAAACGATACCACACATTTAGTTTGGGGGTACGGTAGGCTAAGCCTGAGGTGGCTAAAAACTGTTCTTTGAGTAGCCATTCTTTCTTTCGACCTGTGTTTGACCCTTGCCATCCTCCAAAGAAATTACGGGAAAAATTGCCCGATACTTGCCATCCTTTCTTTTGCCAAGCCAATCCCAAAAACTCATTGTGCGTGCCTTTTTCTACAAAAGGTTGATACTCGCGCCCAATCGTTTCCTCTTGTACACGGGCAGTGAGAGTCAAGTTCGATTTATCATCTCCTTTTTTTGTGATGATGTTGATAACTCCTGCTAAGGCATCAGAACCATAAGTGACAGACATAGGGCCTTCTACTATCTCAATTCGTTCGATGATGTTTATATCAATTTGCCCCAAACTTTCACGAGTTGAGCCTCGGTCAATCATCGGTACACCATCCAACAAAATTTTAACATTTTGCCCCGACATCCCCATCAGTTGCACATCTGTTGTACCCAACGTCAGGTCATTTGAAAACCGCATTCCCAACTCAGTATTCAGTACAGTTTGGATATTAGTAGCACCTCTTAGGCGAATTTGTTCCGATGTGATGGTTCTGATTTGATAGACCGAGTTACGGACTGACTGGGGGGCAAATTGCCCAGTTACGACGACAGCTTCCAATTGATTGTCTGCATTTATCATTAGAACATTACCCATAGAAATAGCGACATTTCCTACCACCAACACCTCTTTGAGTACACTCTCATATCCCACAAACCTAATGATAATGGTGTGTTTTCCTTCTGGGAGAGATAATTCAAAATATCCCTTCGTATCAGTGACCACTCCCCATGAGGTATTAGGTACAGTAACAGTAGCTCCTGCAATGCTGCCGTTAGCGTCGTACACCACTCCTGTTATTTTTCCTTCAGAGATTTGGGAGAAAGTTATCAAACTAAACAGCAAAAAAAATCCTATCAATACATATTTCATTTCTTTTATCATTTGAAGGCCAGTAGCACAATGAAGATAACAACAGGAGCAAACCCTGCTACAATGAGCCATTTTCCCCGCCCACTCAACCCATGTTTTCCTTTGAGAATAAAAAGCCCTGTCAGGGTAATGACGATAAGCAAAGCCCCGAAAATATCAGAAACCCATCGCCATCCCTGCAAACTGTTGCGGTGAATCGCATTAACTTCATAAAAATAGGACGCTTTGCTATATGTTCATATAGCCCTTTTCGTGTCGAAAAATTGAGGTGGAGCGAAGCATCTTTGTAGTAAAGTTTGAGTTGGTCTTTGGTGGGCGAGTCCACAAACTTAGGACGGCTTTCTCCCACCATTTTACTAAATACTTCCAATTCTTTGTTTCTTATTTGAGTAACATGATAATCGGTAGGAATGATTAGCTCTTGTTTTGTCAAGATAAAATCAGGATTCCAGTCGTCCACATGATTAAGGGCTATGCCAGACAAACAATACACAAGGATTAATACTGAAAGAAAATAGCCTAAATCGCGATGCGTGGCAATATTAAGCCTTCGAAGTCTTTTTTGACCAGTGCATTGTTACTATTTAACTGTTCTTTATCTTACCTACAAACTCTTTAGCAATGGCAATAACCCAATGTTGGATGTCGGTCGGGAAGAATCGCATCAGGCTTGTAGGAAACTTTTTTCACTATCAGCCACTTTTTCGATACCACCTCCAATGATTTTAACTGAAAGTCTTCATCATGAGCCACTAATACTGGAATAACGACCGCTTTCTCTTTCTTTTTCAACACATCATTGACTGCTTTGGTGGTTTCAGCAGGGTTGTAATGAGCAATGTGCCCACACCAGCCGTGGCTATGTTCGCTAATACCAATTTCCTGTTTTACATGCGTGGCTACTTGATTAAACAGTTCTGTCCATTCTTTATCGTAGGTTTCGTCACCATAGCCAATCAATACAAGCCCCTCATGAGGTGCATCTTTTGAAAGTTCTTTGGCTCTGCGTAACACATTTCTTTTCAACACATCGGTAAAATCCAAATTGGGGGTAATATGTATGTGGGCTTTGGGAACATAACGTTCAATTTTCTCCAATTTAAGTGCTTCCATTGATGCTTTGTCTTCTTTTTGACCCATGATGGTCGGCAGGTCTTCAAAAGTGTGAGGACTTACCGTTAAGAAAATAGGTACTACCACTACATCCGTAAACCCCTCTTTGTCAAACTCTTTAAGGCGAGTGGCAATAGAGGGCTCCGTGTACTCCATAAAAGCCGTCTTGAGCCCTTCGACTTCGCCAGAAGCGAAAACAGAATCAGTAACGTTTTTTTCTAAGCGCACCAATTCACTTCGCCAAGTTGCTGAGCGTGAGCCGTGATTGACCAGTAAAATCCCAATTTTTTTGTCAGAAGTGGCATTTTCGTTGTTGTTGCCGCTCTTAGTACACGACTGAGTAAGTAGCATGATAGAAGCAAGGGCACAAAAAGCCCAGTTGGTTGAAATAGATTTCATTTTTTTATATTAATTTAAACTAATTATAAATAATAATGCAAAAAAATTAATTTGTGTTTTTAATTCTTTGTCGATTACAAAGCTGGTCGGTGCAATGCCCGTACAGCACCAATGAATGCTGTGTAACACGGCTCATAAACCACTCACTTACACTATCTTCAATTTGTTGTATTCTTGGATCACAAAATTCTTTTACGAAACCACAGTCTAAGCACACTACATGGTCGTGTTGCCCACTACCCACTGACCGCTCGTAATGGGATGAATTTTGAGTGCCAAACTGATGCTTTTTAATCAATCCTACTTCTACAAAAAGCTCCAATGTATTATAGACAGTAGCCATACTTAGGTGAAATCCTTTTCTTTCTAAAGTATCTTTCAGGTAAATAGCATCGAAGTGAAAATGCTGTGTTTCTCCATAGATTTCCTCTAAGATTGTGTTTCTTTCTTGAGTTCGGCGATAACCTTTCAATTCTAAAAACTGATTTAAACGAAACATCGCCACTTGTAGATGTGGATTTTCCATCATAAAATACTTGCTTGCTGGTTATGACTCTTCTGCTATGCCCCCAATTATTTCATTACAAAGGTTCTTAAATCTTTATTAATTTTATTTAGACCTATTATAAATAATAGATTTGCAAATATTGGCTTAAATTAGATTCATTCCAAACAATGCCGCTAATTTTTTTGATTTTAATACTTGTGGAAACGATTAACCAGGGTTATTAATACGCGTAAGTGTTTTATTATCGGCCAATCATTGCTTTAATGACACAATATCAGCATTGCGTAGCACATCAGGAATACCAAACGCAGCCACATAACTTTGGGCTTGGGGACGTACTTGGCGATAGCATTTAGACAATACCTTCCGAATGGCCTTGGCTTTATCACCACTCATATAGTCGTTTTCCAAGAACCATCCTCTATCGCGCTGAACGGCATCTAAAGCATAGATCTGCTGCATAAGTTGTAAGGCTGTTTTTTCGGGAGAAACCTCCATTTGTGCGATGTACTTCAGAAATTCTTCATTGATAAATCGTTCTATATGCGCCATCGCCAAAGCAATAAGGTGGGTTTGAGTACGCAAAAATATTTCGTTGGGATTGACCTTCTTTTGAATAAAGTTTCTCATGCGGTCGGAGAGAGAAAAAGTAGTTTTTCTTCGCGAAATTGAAGTGCCTCTTGATGAAACGCTGCACTCAACAGGTGTTCGGCATTGGTATTTCGGGTAGTAATGGGGTTGGTGTCTATCAGGGTTTGGGTTACTCTTCTCAATACGTGCCTTGCAATGGCCCAATAGCCTCCTTCATTAAATTCTTGTTTAAACTCGGTCAAAATAGCCTTGGCGACCAGTTGCAGCAGGACGTGATTATCTCCTTCAAAGGTGGTAAAGATGTCGGTATCGGCCTTCAAATCGGCCAGTTCGTTTTCTGCCAAATAGCCTTTTCCGCCACAGGCTTCCCGACATTCCTGAATGGTATCGGTGGCGTGCCAAGAAGCATAACTCTTTAGACCCGCAGCCATGGCTTCCACTTCTCTTTTATCTTCCAACTGGAGGCTGGCTACAAATTGTTTACGAAGGGCTTCAAGCGCAAAGGTGAGTGCATAGCTTTTGGCCATCAATGGAAAAGACGTTCTTGATGGGTGGGATAGTCGAGCAAGAGTGTCTCTTTTCATCACTGAGGGTATTGAACTGCCGTCTTTTGAGTGCGTAGGAAATGGCAATGTCAAGGGCTTTTTAGCGGCCATATTGGCTCCCAAAGCCACCGATACACGCCCACCTACCAAGGCCCCCAGCATCGTAAAAAATCTTTTAGAAGGATTTTCGATGGGACTGGTGTATTGCCCATTTTCGTCAATACCTCCATATTTATTCAATAAATTTTCTAAAGGTACGCGCACATTGTCAAACCAAATACGGCCATTGTCCACGCCATTCAAGCCCATTTTGTAGCCATTATCTTTGACCGTAATGCCAGACAATTCTTCGTGGTTTTCATCGCGCAGTGGCACTAAGACGGTATGAATACCATGATTGATACCATTGACCCATAATTGACAAAAAACAGCGGCTATTCTGCTGTGAAGTGCATTGCCAATGTATTCTTTTCCTGCCGATATTGTGGGTGAATGAACAATTAAAGAGCGCGTTGGGTGGTCGTAGGTAGCGGTGGTTTCCAAATCGCGGACATTAGATCCATGGCCTGTTTCGGTCATGGCAAAACATCCCGCCAGTTTCAGCGTCCCAAGGGCTTCTAAGTATTTTTGATGATGATACACCGTTCCTAATTGATACACCGCCCCCCCAAACAACCCAAATTGTACGCCATATTTTATCAATAGACTCAGATTACCCATAGCCAAGGCTTCAAAGATAGCCGTACTACCACCAGGATTATTTTTCCCGCCAAAGGTTTCAGGAAAACTGTAAGCACCCAACCCCTGATCGGCCAAGGCTTTGCATTGGTTCATAATAAGCTGCCTTAGTTGTTCTTTATCTCGGAGGTCGGTAGGTACACGAAAAAACGAATCCATCAATAGGCTTTTGGTACGCTTTTTTAGATCGGTATAGGGTCCATCGAGGTGCATTTGAAGCTTTTGAATATCGAAATGAGGTTCATCAACTACCTCCAACTCATTTTGAGGAACAATGGCATAGTAAAACGACAACTGCGACAAGGCATTGTCTAAGCCCAGAACTTGCTCCAATTCTTCAATGGCCTGTTGCGTTTGGGGGGCATCTAAAATGGCCATTTCGGTAGCTGAGGCGGCCTTTCGAGCCAATGACAAGCCGATTTCTACCAAACTTTGCCGTTGCTCCAAGGTCAGTGTAGAGGCATATTTTCCCAAGGCTTGCGTCCAGTGCGTAAACGTGGCCGCATCGGGCGGGTTTCGTTGGTCGGTCCATGAAATAAGCAGTTTTTTATCCTCATCCGACAAATAAGCAAGCCCCTGAATATGCTTTCTGATAAGTTGCATCTCTGAAGGGCTAAGCACCGAATCGGCCCAGCCTACATAAAAAATAGGTAAAACGCTCAAAACACCCGTTGAATAATTCATCTGTAAAATTGAAAAAGCAGTAATTTGAAAATCAATGACCTTTTATCACTGTTTATAAAAGCAAGCGGATAGTTACAATTACCTCATTTTGGTATATTTGTCGTCTATCCGACGTTATAATCGGTCGATTTTCATTTCTTTTGCACAAAATCTATTGCTCCAATCAATAAAGATTTCAGATGAAAAAACGAATTTACGTCACACTCTTACTTTTTGCACTCATTGGGTTTTCGGTTTTCAGTCAAGTAGCCGACAAAGCCGAAGGTATTTCACCTATACTTATTGGCGAGACTTTACCTAATGCTACACTTTACAATGCCAACAATGAAGGTAAATCTGTTGCGGAGATTATCAATAAACCTACGGTTCTGATTTTTTATCGGGGAAGTTGGTGTCCCTATTGCAACGTACATCTGTCTGAATTGGTCAAAATCGAAGCCGACATCCTCAAAATGGGGTATCAGATAGTAGCCGTCAGTCCTGATGATTTTCAAAATTTGGATGAAACCACCGAAAAAATAAAAATCAATTACCAGTTGTATTCCGACAAAAACGCTGATTTTATCAAAGCCTTGGGCATTGGCTTCAAAGTCCCTGAAAAATCACGGGCATATATTACTACCAAAACAAAAGGCAACACCACCGAAGTATTGCCCGTGCCTACCGTACTGATATTGAACAATAAACAGGAGATTCTGATGGAATATATCAGCCCCAATTTCAAAAAACGCCTATCAAGTAAATTGCTCTTGGCCCTGTTGGAAGGATTAGGAGAAGAGCAATAATACAGATGGAGAATCGGGGTCTTTTTTGAAATATTTTTCAAAAATAATGCACCGAAATAATACAATTTTAGTATGTTTGCATACGGATAGCCTTTATCAAGATAAAGTATTTATTTACAAATAGTTGTAAAATTTGACTTTCATTAATAAAGCGTTGTCCTATTCCTTGTTTAATGAAAATATTATAAAAGTAGAAGCTACAAAAATATTTTTTGATTATGAGCTACTTAGTAAAAGAATCTAACGGATACCGATATATTGATGAAGGACAAGGAGATGTATTGCTGCTATTGCATGGTCTTTTTGGTGCCTTGAGCAACTGGGACGGGGTGATTTCGTACTTTAGTAAGCATTACCGAATTATGATTCCGATGCTTCCTATTTATGAAATGAACCCACGTGAAGCGGGTTTAGAAGCCTTGGTTACTTTTACAGAGGGGTTTGTAGCTTCTCAAAAGCTAAGTGATATGACGCTCATTGGCAACTCTTTAGGAGGTCATATTGCCATCCTTTATACCCTCACACATCCCGAACAGGTAAAACGCTTAGTACTAACGGGTAGCTCGGGTTTGTTTGAAAATGGCATGGGTGGGTCTTATCCTAAAAGAGGTAGCTATGAATATATTTCGGAACGTGTAGCTTACACCTTCTACGACCCAAAAGTAGCGACCAAAGAATTAATAGATGAAGTATTTGAAACGACTTCCTCTATTCCTAAGTGCATGAGCATTGTTGGCATTGCCAAATCTGCCCAACGCAATAACGTCGCTAAAGACTTGCACAAAATAGATGCTCCCACCCTATTGGTATGGGGTTTGAACGACACCATTACGCCGCCACATGTCGCGCATGAGTTCAATCGTCTAATTTCTAATTCTGAATTACACTTCATTGATAAATGTTGCCACGCACCTATGATGGAACATCCTACGCGTTTCAACGAGCTGCTCGACCAGTTTTTGGTTCATCACTCTATGGCCGCCTTGGCTTAAGTTATATATTTGTTCGTGGTAAAGTCGTCTATTATCTCTTTTAATGGACGACTTTTTTCTTGCTATTTTCTGCAATTCAATTACTTTTACGGATATTAAAAATGCAATTTGTCAACTATGGCATCTGTCCAGTCCGTTGCTTCTCGGTTTAGTTATCTTCCCAAATGGCTCGCTTGGATAGATTTTTTAGGTCTTTTTGAAAAAGACCCTTTTGGTAATTCGTTGTTTATTAAACGGCTCATGATTTCGGTCATTGGCTGGGCCACTTATTGGCGATTTGCCGTTGTCAATAAAGTTCAAATGGAAGGTGTAGAGCATTTAGAAAACCTACCTGAGCATGGTATTTTGTTTTTGTCTAATCACCAAACCTACTTTGCCGATGTGATTTCGTTTTACCATATTTTTTCGAGCATTAAATGGGGTTTTAAAAGCACCATAGTACCACCACTATACCTGCTCGCTCCCCGTGCCAGGAGCTACTACATCGCTGCCAGCGAAACCATGAAAGCAGGCATTGTACCCAAATTATTTGGAATTGGCGGGGCTATTACTGTGGAACGTTCGTGGCGAGCTGAGGGAAAAAATGTAAAACGCAACCGCGACACTTCTGCAGGCGACAAAGTAGCGCAAGCTTTAGCCCACGGCTGGGTAGTTAGTTTTCCACAAGGCACCACCAGTCCCTTTGCCCCACTACGCAAAGGAACCGGACATTTAATTCAAGACAACAAGCCGTTAGTGGTACCTGTGGTTATCAATGGTTTTCGTAGGGCTTTTGATAAAAAAGGACTCCGATTCAAGAAACGTAACACTACGCTTACGGTCCGTTTTAAAGCACCCATTCAATTTGACGATACCATGACAGTAGATGAAATCGTGGAACGGGTTCGTAAAGAAATCGAACAAGAGATTCCTTACGACAAAATGACATGGATGCAAGGGGGCAATTAGTCGAATAAATCTTCGGTGCGCTCCAGCATTAGAATAGACCCTTGTGGTACAATGACATATTTCTCATTATTATAGACTACCTCAATGGCATTGCGTTGTAAATAAATGGCCACGTCGCCCTCTTGCGCTTGCAGCGGCATATACTTTACCTTTTCTTCTGTTTCTTTCCAAGGTTCTGTCTTCGGTAGGGGTAGGAATCGGATATCCTGGGCCTACTTTGATTACATAACCACTCTGCACTTGTTCTTTTTCCGTAACAGTAAGAGGCAAATACAAACCAGTAGGCGTTTGATCTACAGGGTTTTAGGGCGAATCAAAACGCGATCGCCTACAATAATAAGACGTTTAAGTTGGTTGTCAGGTGTTATTTCAAGATGGGTTGAAGTTGATTTTTGGGAATAGTTTAGAGAAAATAATCAAAAAATCAACGGAATTGTTCCTAAAAACAACTTTAATCTACTCCCGAAAACGTGGATTGATGACATTGTTGTTGATAGAACCAAAGGTATAATTTAGCCCAAAAGAAGAGCCATACCTAAAATTGGTGGGCAACTGCCTACTATCGAGTCAAAATCTTCGGAGCTTCCTGTGGTTTTAGCCAATAAATTTGGTTTTTATCAAGCTGGCGTTGCCCGAAAAACGCAGAAAAGCCCTCTAATACCCGCCAAGAAAATCTAACTGAAACTAAAACGATTTTTGGATAAATCGTGTAGGTATTGATAGCCGCTTAGTTCGGCACTAAAATTTCCCAAGGCTCTGTTACACCAAAAAATCCCTGTTTACTTGGTGATAAGGAAGCACTTCTTTCATCTTGTCGAAAATAGTGGTTTCGATGTATTTCACATCTCGGACTCCTGCCTGATATACCCAACGAAACTGCCGCGCATGATCTCAGAAATAGGAAAATGCTATATTCTAACGCAGGAGCAAAAGTTTGAGAATAGCTCGTATTCTGATAGATAGAATGAAAACCACGATAGAAACCTCCTGCTGACCAATGCTCTGAAAACCCTTTTACAAACAAAGAAGAAAATCCATACTGATGTTCTTGACTTTAATTTCTTCTCCATCAACGATAAACTGATTTTTATTCTGATTATGATAGCCCGAAAAAATAAACTTGGAAGCTGGCGATACACGGCTGACCCGAAAGCTACTATTGAGCGACAAGTATTTTTTATTACTCTCGCCATTGATGTTTCCATTACCCCCCATATTGAATACCCAGTAGTTCCAACGATCAGTCTGAGTGGTTTTTTCTTCTAATTTGCGTTTGGGAAAAGCAAAATTAATTTCTTGAAAAAGATCTGTGTCCACCAAATACAATACCAATCCTTGCTTGATGGTTTTAAGAAGTGATTTACGCACCATATCTTCGGTATCTGTCTGACGAGTATTAAAGTTGAGCGTATCAGATTTGGTCTTAAACGCATTATGTCCCAAAAAAGTAAGGGTATAATTTCTACCTCCTGCTCCTGTAGTTTGACTCACAATGAGTACCTCAATATCAGACTGATAGCGATCTCTAACAAATTCAAAAAAAGATAGTTCATGAACATAGTCGTCGTAGCAACGAGCGTGCTGACAATTAAGGTATATTTTCGGTGGTGTAGTTTGTGCGTAAACGATGGAATAAAACAAGCAAAGTAACAAAGTGAGTCTTTTTCATTCGATACGATTTTTTATAGATAGATAGGACATCACAAGGTCTTTGTGTGTGCACGATTGGATAATATACACAAAACTTATCCACTTTTTCTACTTTTTCGACAAAAAGCGCTACTACCAAAGACGTAAAAGGGAATTGTGTCGGTTTATTAAATCCATTTTATCCTTCTACACAGTTACTTTTACTTTACCCAATCTTGCAAAGACTGAATCATGGCACGAGTGCTATGGTAGTTAATTTTCCATGAATGGCTCATATGCCGCCAAATAGGTTCGCCTTCTCGGGTAAGTAGAGGTAGCCACTCGCCTACTTGGTGATTTATCATTTTATCAAACACAAAACGATGCACGTTTTCGTAAGCTTGGAGGTATTTTTCGTCGTTTAGGTAACGGTACGCATCGAGCATCCCAATCATCATTTCAGCTTGCTGCCAAAACTCCTTTTTCGGTCATACACTTGTCCTCGTGCGAGCTTCTACATACACCCCGCCAAACTCCCAATCTATACCATGCTCAAAAGAATGGCTGAAAGATTTATTGATTTGGTCGTGTAGTCTCGTAGGACAAGCCCAAAACATCGAGCGCGTGCATCAATAGCCACGCAAATTCAGCATTATGGCCATAGCTGGTATTGTCTTCGGCTGACGCTTTTAGGCCGTCGGGATTGAACCTGTCCCAACCCCATACAATGTCAAATTTTATTTGCGGAGCTACACGCCAGTCAGCCCAAACTGTGGAACACCCGTGCCATAGTCGGGATATGATTTTACCAACAAGCAACTCGATAATTTCTAACAACTTACGTCGATGAACCTCCTGTCCTGTACATTCATACAAAGTCGTGAAGGCTTCCATGAGGTGCATATGGGCATCGAGTGTTTTGCGGTCGCCTCCTGCAGCCCCTGGTCCTTTGAGCGTCCAATCGCGATTGAACATTTCAAAATAGGCCGCCATAGTGTATCCACAGCATATTTTTGAGAAGGTCAAAAAGTCTTTTCGGCATATTCTTGTTCGCGGTTATCGCCCGTGGCAAGCGTGTATTCGCTCAAGGCATAGATGCAAAAACTCAATCCATAGACTATTTTTTGGTCAATGACCACCTCGCCTTTACGATTAGTCGTCCAATAAAATCCACCGTGCGTATTATCCCACATTTTACTCAATCATAAAGTCAACCCCTTTGGCGTGCCATCTCGGCCAACTCACCCGTTCCATAACCTGCTCTATGTGCTGAGGAATAAGTAAAAACCGAACGCGATTGTGCAATCAACGATTTTTCGTCTTCGCCTGAATCATTCCCATATTGGTCGAAATGAGTAATAAAACCCCCGTATTGTTTGTCCACAGTTCGTGCAATCCAAAAGGCAGCCCATCAGTAAGGTAAGTTGCTATTTCTTGACGAAGCGAGGTAATTTTTTCAGTAGTCATGGTTTAAAAATGCTAAAATTATGTGTTCTCAATACGGATAAAAGCAAAATAAAGGCTATTTACTAATCATTTTTTGCAAAATTGCGAATAAGAAAACCGAAAGCTGGCAGCCTTTATTTAGGTCGAAAAACCTTCATCACTTCCTCATTTGTTTCCAAATAAGGCCCACCTATCAAATCTATACAGTACGGAATAGCAGGAAATACTGCATCCAAGCACTGACGTATGGCAGAGGGCTTTCCTGGCAAGTTGATTATCAGGGCTTTGCCGCGAATCCTTCGCTGTTTGGCGCGAAAGTATGGCAGTAGGCACATATTGCAAGCTCACTTGGCGCATCAACTCTCCAAGCCTGGCATCATTTTCGACAAACAGCTCTCAGAAGCCTTCTGGCGTAACATCGCGCAAGGGCGGGCCTGTCCCACCGACAAGTAACCACCAAACAACAACCTTCTTTATCGGCCATTTCGACAAGTGTCTGGTTGATAAGATGCTGTTCGTCAGGAATGACTTGATAAACAGGTGCCCACGGTGTGATTAAATATTCATTGAGAGTGGCAACAATGGCCTTACCGGAATATCCTCATAAACCCCTGCACTGGCGCGATCTGAAACGATTGATAATACCTATTTTAATCATATAAATTTGTATTTTTGTGTATGAATACTTTCGCCAAAGATACACTACGTTTACATGACTTGCGGCATACTGGATGTCGAGAAGCGGTTTTGGATATTTTACAAAACCGTGATGCCGCACTATCTCATAGCGACTTAGAAAATGGCCTCAAAGAAAGTTATGACCGCGTAACAGTGTATCGCACCCTCAAAACTTTTGTAGATAAAGGCATCATTCACAAGGTTTTAGATGAAGATGGGCTTCGTTATGCACTCTGCAAGGAAGCCTGCCACGACCACGACCACCACCACGACCACGTGCATTTTAAATGCCAAACCTGTGGCAAAACCACTTGTTTGGATGAGGTTCATATCCCGCACTTAGCTCTACCTAAAGGCTTTACATCTAATGAAATGAGTTTACTCATTCAAGGGAAATGTTCGATTTGTAGTGAAACGACTCTTTAATAATTATACATTATCAAAAAAGCTACATAAAGGATGAAAATTACGATTGGAATTTGATGATTTGCTATCCAATAATTTTGATTTGTCAATTTGCTATTTCCTCTCTAACAAAGATTTACCGGAACATGTAAAAGGAGTGGGGAATCATTTTATATAAAATCATCATAGAAAATACGTTGGTATGGTTTCTAAGTCTGCAGCCTTATGATAAAAAAAATAATCATCACCGTTTTCTATGTTCTATCCTCTGTTTATTTGACAGAGCTAAAGGCTCAATCATTTGATAATCAAATAAAAAAACTATCAGATGCTTCTAATGATGTTCCATTGCCGCGTTCAAATAGTTCATCAGCCCTTACTCCCTATACAACCGCATTACAACAATGGAAAACGGTAGCAGATGTACACAGTTGGATAAAAGAGCATTTCAGTTATGACTTTGAAAGAGCCAAACAATTGGCAGAAAATAGCCCTACAAGAGAAATAACAGGTATTTACTCTCCTGAAGAATTGTATCAATCTCAAAAGGGGGTTTGTATTGACTTGACCCGATTTACAGTCGAAACGGTGAATACCATTGATACGACAAAACATCTGCAATATCTCATGATAGAATTTGAACCTATCGTCATTGACAGTATGATTATAAAAAAACATTGGGCTGCCATTTATCAGGAAGCATCGGGGTATTACATTTTTGCCGACAGTAAAAGACCAGGGTATATGGCAGGGCCTTATAAGAATGTCTCAGACTTTATCACAGAATACCAAGGTTTTAGAGCCCGCAAAATAGTCTCTTACAGGGTGCTTTTGAGCTATCAAAAAAAGAAAATGAGTAAAATCATGAAGAAAATAAATAAATAAGTCAAAGGAATTTACCCCAAATACTTTGGTTTATCCTAAGTCATACTGAATGATTTTTATGGTAACGAGCACTCATCTAAAACCTAATTCCAACTAAAAACTTTGAAAGTAATAGTATCATTTCTATTCGTCGTTTTGGCCCCAATCTTTCTATTTGGTCAAAACGAAGTATCCCAAAAATTAGTTTTCAGCAGTTATGTTGATATGTATTATAGCTACGACTTTTCCAATCCTTCCAATCACGATAAAGCAGACTTTATTTATAATTTTAAAAGACATAATGAATTTAACGCCAATCTACTTTTAGTTAAAGCAGGTTACGATGATAAAAAAGTGAGAGGTAATCTCGGACTGATGTTGGGGAATTATGCACAGTATAACTTAAATACTGAGCCTCCTTGGGCGCAATTTGTATATGAAGCTAACTTAGGCGTTAAATTGTCTGCTGAACATAACCTATGGTTGGATGCTGGCATATTTCCCTCACATATAGGCTTTGAGAGTGCCATCAGTGCCGATTGCTGGACGCTGACTCGCAGTTTGGTAGCCGAAAGTTCTCCCTACTATGAAACAGGCTTGAAATTGAGCTATACAAATCAAAAGGAAAAGCTAAGTTTTGCATTGCTGGTTTTAAATGGATGGCAAAAAATCAGAAAACCTGATTATATTCAAAAGCCCTCTTGTGGAATACAAGTCAGTTTCAAGCCAATCGAGAGGCTATTATTGAATTACAGCAATTTTTTGGGAACCGACCAAGCAGACTCTTTGAAAGCATTTAGAAGTTTTCACAATTTGTACTTACAATACAACGCTACCCAAAAAATAGCATTTATCTGGGGTTTCGATATAGGTTCGGACAAATACCAGCCAAAAAACTATGGTATTTGGTACTCTCCTGTTTTAATAGCTCGTTATGCTTTCAATGACAAAATAAAAATTGCTTTTCGTACAGAACACTACAACGACAAACACCAGATAATCATACCTACCAATACAACAAATGGGTTTCAAGTAACAGGGCTATCAGCCAATCTTGATTACAATATTACCCCTAAAGCCCAAGTCAGACTGGAAGGAAAGAGGTACAAGTCGAAGGATGGAATATTCAACCATCATTCAAAAGAGAACTATTCATTGACTACCAATTTAAGCCTAAAAATATAATTTATCCCACAAGGAAACACCATTGCTCTTGCTCTCTACGACGACGATCTGTACCACGGTTTCTTCCCTCCTCGTTTATTATTAGAGGCTTTCGGCACATTGGTTGGCTGTGGGCGGTTAGGGCGGCCCGTTCTGTTTCCTCGCTTGGGTGTATTTTGTGTTTTAGGTGCCTCATTTCCAGGTTGTTGATTCAATGGAAACGGATGGTCTTCCACTACAGGAATCACTTTGGCAATCAGTTTTTGAATATCTTTCAATGAACCACGTTCTTCAGTATCGCAAAACGAATAAGCCGTCCCCTTTGCCCCTGCCCTACCCGTGCGCCCGATGCGATGCACGTAGGTTTCGGGAATTTCAGGAATTTCATAATTGAATACATAGGCCAATTCATCTACATCTATGCCTCGTGCCGCAATATCGGTCGCTACCAATACACGAGTAGATTTCTCCTTAAAATTATTCAACGCATTCTGGCGTGCATTCTGCGACTTATTACCGTGGATAGCCTCCGCTTTAATGTTATGACGCAACAGCACTTTTACTACTTTGTCGGCGCCATGTTTGGTACGTGTAAATACCAAGGCAGTCTCAATGGTTTTGTTTTCGAGCAAATAAAGCAACAAATAATTCTTGTTCTCTTTATCTACAAAAAATACCGACTGCTGAATCAAATCAACTGTTGAAGAAGGCGGCGTTACTTCTACTTTTTCGGGTTTATATAAAATGGTATCGGCCAAGGTCACAATTTCTGGTGGCATGGTAGCCGAGAAAAAGAGCGACTGGCGTTTTTGGGGCAATACGGCAATGATGCGACGTACATCGTGCACAAAGCCCATATCCAACATTCGGTCGGCTTCGTCCAACACAAATATTTCGAGGTGTTTAAGGCTCACAAAACGTTGTGCCATCAGGTCAATGAGTCGGCCTGGTGTAGCTATTAGAATATCCACCCCCTGTTGGAGGGCATCCGTTTGGCGTAGTTGTTTTACGCCTCCAAAAATAACGGTATGCTTCAGCCCTGTGTGTCGGCCATATGCGGCAAAACTCTCCCCAATCTGAATGGCGAGTTCGCGCGTGGGAGTTAAAATAAGGGCTTTAATCGTTCTTTTCTCTTTGCGGAAAGTTTGTCTTCCAGCCAATAATTGTAAGATAGGGATGGCGAAAGCAGCCGTTTTTCCTGTACCTGTTTGGGCACAGCCCAGCAAATCTTTTCCTTCTAAAACTATAGGAATCGCCTCGGCCTGGATGGGTGTGGGCGTACTATACCCCTCTTCTTGCAATGCTTTGCGAATAGGGTCAATCAACTTTAATGAATCGAATGTCATGCAATCATTTTTAAAATAAAAAACTTGGAAAGTAGCACGTCGAGTGTACTACCCTCCAAGTTCACCTTGCAAAACAACAAAAAAAGCCCGTAAAAGTTACAACGACTTTATTTTTAGGTTTTTCCAGTTTACTTTAATACCGCCACCATCATGGATTTGGAGCGCAATAGCGCCATTGCCTGCCCCTATTTTTTCGTCGGTCAAGTCCACCATTTCGTGGCCATTGAGCCAAGTTTGCACCCGAGGGCCTTCTGCCCTGATTTTGAGTGTGTTCCATTCTCCAAATTTCAAGAACCCTTCTTTTTCATCGGGAATCTGAATCAACCAACCACGTCCGTAAGACTCATAAATTCCACCTGTATCGTGATTAGGCGGGGCTACTTCTACCTGCCAACCACTGATTTTTGTACTTCCCTCAGGAATATTGGAACGAATAAATACCCCGCTATTGCCATTGGCTCCTTGTTTAAATTCAACACTCAATTCAAAATTTTTATAGGTTTTCTCGGTCGCTAAATAGCCATAGCCTTTATCTGGGCCACTTTCACATACCAACTCTCCTTTTTCGACATACCATTTTTCGGTACCAAAAACCTTCCAACCTGTCAGGTCTTTGCCATTGAAGAGATTTTCTGTTTGGGCAAAAAGGGAGATCGAGAGTAAAAGGCCCCTGAGAGTCAATCCTAAATGTATGCGTAGTTTGGATGTATTCATTACTTTTAATAATAAAATGTTTATTTTAGTACGTTAAGTCACCACAAACTATTTTTTACCGTGAAAAAGTCCATTTTTCTTTTGATACTATGCTTAACAAGCACCACGCTCGTTGGATTTGCCCAAGAAGCCGCCCCTATTCGTCTCGACCAGCTTTGGAAAACAGATACCCTGCTGCGGACTCCTGAATCGGTGCTATTTGATGCACAACGTAAGCAGCTATACGTGACCAATATGAATAAAGTAAACGTAGAAAACCCTGATGGCGATGGGTTTATCTCTGTTTTGAGTACGGATGGCAAAATCAAAAACCTCAAATGGGCTACTGGACTCAACGACCCCAAAGGAATGGGCATTTTGAAAAATTCGTTGTTTGTAGCGGATTTAAAAGATTTGGTAGAGATTGATTTAAAAACAGGTAATATCACCAAACGCCATCCCGCTGTCAATGCAGTCATGCTCAACGATGTAAGTGTAAGCCCCAAGGGAGAGGTATTTGTGAGCGATTCGCGTGGGCATAAATTGTATCGCTTTACTGATGGAAAATTAGATTTATTTCTCGATGACCCCAACTTACAAGGGCCAAATGGTGTTTTTGCCGAAAAAAATCACCTCATTGTGGCCTCAGCAGGGACAGGTAATTTGTGGAAAATGGACTACATCACCAAAAAATATAGTTCTTGGGCTATGACCAACAAAACTGCTGACGGTATTTTGCGCTATGGCGACGATTATCTGATTTCGTGCTGGCATGGCGAGGTTTATTATGTCAAACCCGACGGTAAGGTATGGAAACTTATAGACAGCAAAGATCCGCAAATCAATACAGCGGACTTTGGGTATATGCCTAAGCAAAAAACGGTATTGATACCCAATTTCTACAAAAATACCGTGACAGCTTATACAATAAAGTAGAAGATAATGGAAATCTTCCTCAGTCTTTGTTTGGGTGTAGGCTTGGCGGCTTCATCAGGCTTTCGCGTGTTTGTACCACTGTTATTGAGCAGTATCGCGCTGCACTTTGGCTGGGTCACTGGGGCAGCAGGATTTGAATGGATGGGTACTTGGGCGGCTATAGGCGTATTGGCCACCGCTACTGTTCTCGAAATTGGGGGGTATTATATTCCGTGGGTGGACAATCTGCTTGATACCATTGCTGCGCCCGCCGCCGTAGTAGCAGGCACTTTGCTCACTACTTCGTTTATAGAGATAGACAATCCCATACTACAATGGGGTTTGGGGCTTATCATGGGGGGAGGCACCGCTGGATTTATACAAGTGGGTACCAGTTGGGTGCGCCTGGCCTCTACCAAATTGAGTGGTGGTGTGGCCAACCCAGTAGTGGCGAGTGTCGAAAATGCCACTGCCGTTGGCTTTTCGCTTTTTACATTTTGGCTACCCATTATCGCCTTTGTTTTGGTGCTGTTATTTATGCTGTGGCTCACCAAAAGGCTTCTAAACAGAAAAAGTAAAACTCCATAAAAAAAGACTTATAAGAATACCAACCAACCCTCACTCCAATGAAAACCAATCGTCGCACCTTTGTTAAGCAACTCGGGGTCGTTTCTGCGGCTACTGTTCAGCCTTTCAATATCATCAAAAGTCTGAATGATAACAAAATTCGTATTGCTACTATCGGCATGGGCATACAGGGCCATTTTGATACCAAAGCAGCACTCAGCACAGGGATGTGTGAACTGGTAGCCGCTGCCGATTTATACGATGGACGACTCACACGGGTAAAAGAAGTGTTTGGCAATCATATTTTTACTACCCGCGACTACCGTGAAATATTGGAACGCAAAGATGTAGATGCTGTACTCATCGTTACGCCCGACCATTGGCACGACCGCATCACCATCGCCGCCCTCAAAAAAGGCAAGCATGTTTATTGTGAAAAACCCATGGTACATCATATTGAAGAAGGGGCAGCCGTGCTACAAGTAGCAAAGGCATCGGGCAAAGTGATGCAAGTAGGCAGTCAGCGCATCAGCAGTGCGGTATTCAAAGAAGCCCAACGGATGGTGCAAGCTGGCGATATAGGCATGATTAATTTCATTGAGTCCACCAGCGATCGCTTCAATGCCATCGGTGCTGGCAATACTCTATCCCGACCGATGCTTCACCCAAAACCGTGGACTGGGAAACTTTCTTGGGCGATGCCCCCAAACGAGCTTTTGATGCCACGCGCTTTTTCCGCTGGCGCAACTACCGCGACTATGGCACAGGCGTAGCGGGCGATTTGTTTATTCACCTCATCACGGGGGTTCATTTCGTAACAGGGTCGCTGGGCCCAATCGTATTTATAGCTCGGGGCAATTGTCGTACTGGAAGGATGGCCGCGATGTACCCGATGTGATGGTTTCGAGTATGGAATACCCGCACAAGGAAAATTCGACCCTTTCCAAATGGTCTTACGAGTTAATTTCGCCAATGCAGGTTCTATCAAAAATGTAACACGTATTATTGGCAACGAAGGCGAAATTACTTTTGATGGTAATGCCCTTACACTCACCAAACGCACCTTGCCCCAAGCGCCAGGCTATGGCAATTATGACAGCCATTTTACCTTTTCAGAAGCACAGCAAAAAGAGTTTACCGCTTCATATGAGGCGAAGTATCCAGCGGAAAGTCGGGTGGCAACTCCTGTAAAAGAAATAAGATTTGAATCTCCTAAAGACGATGATGCCCACAAAAATCATTTTGCAAACTTCTTTGAAGGAATAGTGAACAACACACCAGTAGTGGAAGACCCTCTTTTTGGTTTCCGCGCTGCCGCGCCTGTATTGGCCTGTAACAAAAGCTATTTTGAGAAAAAAATAGTGAATTGGGACCCTAAAAACTTAAAATTGACCTAAAAATCAAGATAGACTTTATTTCAATTTTTCAAAGACCACTCGCTGCAGATTTTCAGAAGAATAAGTATTTATATCAGGATGGATAGCGGGTTCTTTCTTGCCAGATGTTACTTCAAAAATCAATTTGTTGTCCAACAATTCGTAGGAAGCAGTCAAAAGATAGCCTCCCGTTTCAAAAACACTGTATAGTTTTTGTCCTACCAAATAATCTGTCAATGCTACACCACCTCCCTCGTCGGTAATATATAGGTTTTTAGAAGCGTCTTTCAGACGTAATACATAATCTTTGGTAACGGGCTGTTTAGCCGACAGGTACTCTGTTTTCCAACTCCAAGCCTCTTTGTCGGTGTGCTTAGCTACGGTAAGTTTAACCTGAATGCTGTCTTTCAATAGACCAAACTTATAGATATACATCGTACCCTGCCAGCTACCCATACATTTATCGGGGAAATAAGATTCCTGAGCTACTGCTAATCGGGCAGCAAGGAGGCAAGAGACAATAGCAACATAAATGAAGATTTTGCTCATTTTGAAGTGAATATGAGTTGTTTTCAATACAAAAGCGTCTATCAAAAAGTAAGTTTATACCCTTGATAGACGCTTTTTGTTAATTCCTTTTTATTTCTTCACCACCTTGGGCGTAAGAATGGTACTCATTCTTTTACCTTCGAGTTTGGGTTCGAGTTCTATCTTCCCATAGTCGTCTAATGCCTTCGTAAAACGTTCTAACAGCTTGTAGCCTTGGTCTTTAAAGACAATTTCACGCCCTGAAAACTGCACATATGCTTTCACTTTCGCGCCTTCTTTCAAGAAATTGATGGCATGTTTTAGCTTGAAATCATAATCGTGGTCGTCGGTAGTGGGGCTAAAGCGAATTTCCTTGATAACTACTTTTTGAGCATTAGCCTTGATTTCTTTTTGTTTCTTTTTTTGTTCGTACTTGAACTTTGAATAGTCAATGACTTTACAAACGGGTGGAGAGGCATTCGGCGAAATTTCTACTAAGTCTAAATTTTGCTCTTCTGCCATGCGAAGTGCCTGTTGCACATCATAAATACCTTGTGTAACATTCTCTCCGACTAAGCGTACTTGGGGTACACGGATGCGTTCATTGATACGATAGGGTTCTTCTTGTCTTGCGGGTCGAAAAGGTCTGCGTTGTTGAGCCATTCAGTACTTAAAATTAGGATAATTTTTGTTTTGAGCGAAAACTAATCAATAGTTGAGTTCTCTACAAAGTTTTGTTTAAAAAAGTTTATTCTAAAACGCAAAAATAGGAGTTAAAAGTTAGAAAATAAGAAAAATAGGCTCTTATTATCATACCTTTTAACTCCTACTTATCTCAATAGCGTCAATTATTTAACTTTCAATGTCGAAGTACCGATCCGGAAGCCTTCACAATAAAGTTCGATAGTATGCTCTCCTTTTTTCAAAGGGATTCCCCTCTGGTATAAATAATCGACCCTTGCGCTCCATCATTGCTATAATTGATGGATTGTTTGGCGGTATAAACTGTTTCACGACCACCATAAATGAATGTTCCTGAACCTGTTGCCATATCAGCCATTACAGCGCCTTCGGGATCTAAGATACGGAGGTATATTTCGCGTTCGCCATCACGAGAGATAGGATTGGGAGCTAAATTAAAATCCACCTTAAGCTTATCAATTCGTTTAGCACGGTAGGCTCCACCATCACGTTCTTTGCCTTTAGAAGAAACAGCATTAACCGCAATCTTTTCAGCTTTCAATGCGGAGGCAATCGTTACTTTTTCAGCCAGTTCTCGGTTTCTGCTGGTTAGGTTGCCAACTGAATCCTCATAGGTACGTCGTATGGTCGTTTTTTCTTCTTCTAAGCCGGTTACTTTAGTAGAAAGTTCTTGATTCTGTGCCGTTACAATACCCAGTTCCTCTTTCAATTTTGTGATTTCAGTGTCCTTTGCTACCAAAATAGCCTCATATTCTTTGATTTTCTGTTTGTATTTAGACACATCCACAGAAGCCGCGTTTGCAGAACTTCTTAGCGCGGCACGATCACGATCAAGCTGTTGTTTAAGCGAAATCAAAGAATCTACTTGTCCACCTAACTGCTGAATTTCTGCTATTTTAGCATCTAATTGAACAGATATAGAGTCCAATTTCATTTTAGTAGCCACTACTTCCTCTGTTTTTACCGCTATAACCGTTTCCTGTTCTTTGTTCTTTTCGCGTTCTTTGTAAAAGAAATAGATAAGCACTACGTTTAAAAGAGCCAAAATGGCTAATGCCGCAAGAAGGAGGCTTTTATGGTCTTTTTTTTGCCCTTGATTGTAATCCATAATAGTAAGTTAATAGTAAGTTAATTAGGTAAAAGTAGCTATCGCCCAAACAACGTGTCTTCGGAAAATTTATTGCAAGTAACAAAAAATAATTCAATGCTCGAAAATCATTCAACCAACGCAGAAGACGAAGAAGAGGAATTTTACGAACATCATCGCATTGTAGCCGACCGTGGTCAAACCCTTATGCGTATAGACCACTACCTTAAACACCACCTTGCCAATGTAACGCGTACAAAACTTCAAAATGCAATAGAGGCTGAATCAGTAAAGGTCAATGGCAAACCCGTTAAATCGAGTTATAAAATCAAACCTTTTGATGTCATCACCATCGCCCTTGCGCATCCCCCCCGCGAAACAGAAATACTTCCCGAGAATATTCCACTCGACATCATCTATGAAGATGAAGAGGTGCTGGTCTTGAATAAAGCAGCGGGTATGGTGGTGCATCCTGCCCATGGTAATTGGACAGGTACGGTGGTCAATGCCCTGGTGTATCACTTTCAGCACCTACCCACAGGACGCAACGGAGAAGCACGCCCCGGACTCATTCATCGCATTGATAAAGACACTTCGGGCTTGTTGGTCATTGCCAAAACCGAGTTTTCGATGGCGCATATTGCACGGCAGTTTTTTGAACATACCACCGAGCGCACGTATTATGCCCTCATCTGGGGCGAACCCAAAGAAGCAAAGAGTACAATTGTGGGCCACATTGGGCGGAGTGCACGCGACCGTAAAATCATGGCTGTTTATCCCGACGGTAGCCAGGGCAAACATGCCATTACACACTATGAAGTGTTGAAAACCTTTAAGTATGTTTCTTTGGTGCAATGCCAGCTCGAAACGGGCCGAACGCACCAAATCAGGGCGCATTTTCAGTACATCGGCCATCCGCTTTTTAGTGATACTGTTTATGGCGGGGATAAGATTTTGCGCGGCACCACCAGTGGTAGCTATCGGGCTTTTGTAGAAAACTGCTTCCAACTCATGCCAAGACAGGCGCTACACGCCAAATCTATTGGATTTGAACATCCTCGTACCAAACAAAGAATGCTATTTGATTCTGATTTGCCAGATGATTTTAAGGCCGTGGTTGAGAAATGGGAAAAATATGGTAATCAATAAGTTTTACAAGCCAACAAAAAAAGGATTAATTCAAAAAAATATTGTATTTTATTTGGAAATACAGATAAAATAGTGCAAGTTCAAAGTGTCGTTCACGCATATAGTTTTCGGGACATATCCTGCCTTATTGGAATAGTAAAATCAAATTTCTACTTCTAAACTTTTCCATTTTATGAAAACTGCATTGACCTTCTTATTACTTGCTTGCACTTTGGCTGGTTGCAAAAATGCTGACAGCAAAACTACGGCTATGATTGACGAAGCCAAAGAAAAAAATGCCATTATGCAAACCATTGAAAATGAAACCGATTGTTTTTTCAAAGGAGATTATGACTGTTGGAAAGAAAATTTTATTCAAACCGACTACGCCTTTCAAGTTTGGAGCGATGCCAAAGGATCTTTCGACCCTAAGATTGGGTGGAAAGAAGTAGATGAAAAAATAGGGAAGTATATCAAAGACAACAAAGTGGGAGAAGGAGGAAGCAACAATCCCAAGGTGCTACGCAAAGGAATGATCGTCAAGTTTTATGGAGATAATGTAGCGTATTTGATTTGGCATCAATACAACACCGACAAATCCATGAAACACTATATCCACAGCACAGAAACAAGACTGATGGAAAAACAAGACGGCAAATGGAAGATTGTGAATGTAACCGCCCTGTGGGACCGCAACCAAACCATTCCGATTGATAGCGTGCAAGCCGATTGAACTCACATCTAAGAAAAGCTGACCCATGAGTCAGCCTTTCTTAGTTATTTTTCATTTTATTTACCCCAACTCTTGGGCCAAAGCACGGTATTTTACCTCTACGTTGTGTAGTTCAATCAAGGGTTTTAAAAATTCTTCTAAATAATTGATATCCAACTGACTGGCGGCATCGCACAATGCCTCCGACGGACAGGTATGCGCCTCTACAAATAGCCCATCTACACCTGCCGCTACCCCTGCACGCGCCAACACGGGCAAATACTCACGTGCACCCCCTTTGGCATCCTTGGAAGGAATCCCGTATTTACGAATAGCGTGGGTTACGTCAAACACCACAGGATAGCCCGTTTTGTTGAGGTGATAAAAACTACGCGGATCTACAATCAAGTCGTTGTAGCCAAAAGTATAACCACGCTCTGTCAAGATGATTTGTGTATTGCCACTGTCTTCTATTTTCTTGACAGGGTGTTTCATGTTTTCGGGGGCTAAAAACTGCCCATGTTTTAGATTGACCACCCTGCCTGTTTTGGCCGCAGCCACCACGAGTGTGGTCTGCATACACAAATAGGCGGGAATTTGTAGGACATCTACCACTTCGGCCACGGGCGCACATTGCTCGGGGTAGTGTACGTCTGTCAAGAGTGTAAAACCAAATTGCTCCTTGACCTTGGCCAAAATGCGCATTCCTTCTTCCAAACCAGGCCCCATGTAGTAGTCGAGGCTGCTGCGGTTGTCTTTCATGAAAGAAGACTTATAAATGATTTTGATGCCCAACCGCTCCGAAATTTCTTTGAGCCTTTCGGCTACGGTCATCATGATTTTTTCATCTTCAATCACACATGGCCCCGAGATGAGAAACAATTCATCTGTGCCACATTCAATATCGCCTACGCGAACAATTTTCTTTTGCATGGTCTTCAATTTTTAGAAATGCAAAGTTCGTTTTTTACTCGTAAAACCAGTTGATTTTTGAATAAAAATAAAAAAGCAGTCGGTAAGCTATACCGACTGCTTTTTTATTAGGCTCTTAGATTCCTAAGGAATGATAAAAGAGTAACAACAAAATCAAGTTATTTTTCGCCCGACATACGTCCTGCTTTTGAAGGCGTACCCGAAGCACTGGCATTTTTGACGTACTTGTCCATCCAAGCATTCATCTCAAACAACATATGTAAAAGCGATTCTTTGGCGGTATAGCCGTGGCTTTCATAGGGCAAAAATACCAGCTTGGCCGTAGCACCCATACCTTTGAGGGCGTTGTAATAGCGTTCTGATTGTATGGGATACGTGCCTGTATTATTATCGGCTTCGCCGTGGGTCATCAATAGCGGTGTTTTCATTTTATCGGCATTCATAAAAGGCGACATTTTGTTATACACCTCGGGTGCTTGCCAGTAGGTACGCTGTTCGTTCTGAAAGCCAAAGGGAGTAAGCGTACGATTATACGCCCCTGAACGCGCAATTCCTGCTTTAAATAAATTGCTGTGAGAGAGCAAATTAGCTGTCATAAACGCTCCATATGAGTGACCTCCTACTCCAACGCGATTGGCATCTACCACACCCAACCGAACACCTTCGTCAATGGCCGCTTTGGCACTGGCTACGAGTTGCTCTATGTACGTATCATTGGGTTCTTTATCGCCTTCACCTACAATGGGAATAGACGCATTTTCCAACACTGCATAGCCCATCGTTACAAAAGCAGCGCCAGTCCAGTAGCTAATTCGATTAAATTGGTAAGGCGAACCACTTACTTGGCTTGCCGCGGCAGCACTTTTAAATTCGGCAGGATAAGCCCACAAAAAAGTAGGCAATGGGCCATCTTCTTTTTTATAGCCTGGTGGTAGTAATAAAGTGGCTGTCAAATCTACCCCATCAGGGCGTTTATAGCGGAGTTGTTGCTTCTGTATGCCTTTCCATTGAGGGTAAGGATGTGGAAAAAATGTAACCTGCGTCAATGGGTTTTCGGCAGGCTTTTTCCCTTTTTTAGGTGTGGGTTTTAGGTTTCGGATAAAATAATTGGGGGGGTCTTCCTGCGACTCGCGCGAGGTAAGCATCAAGCCTTTTTCTGCACTTAGTACACTAATAACACGTTCAAAATAAGGCGCTTCTGACCGCCAAAGACGTTTGCTTTCTTTGGTAGAGAGGTTATATAAATCTATAAAAGGGCGGTCGCCTTCGGGCGATGCTCCCTGGCCTGTTAAGTAGATTTCGTTGTTGGAGGTAATATCCAACACATATTCACCGAAAGTGTTTTTCTTCAATTCTGGCGAACCCGGGTTGTTATAGCGATCTTCGGAAGAACGCTCAAAGAGTGTTACAGGATTGGCTGGATTGCTGGGATTGACCAATTTGGTGAGTGTCTTACGAGTAGCATACCATCGTTCTGAAAATAGCGCCATTTGGTCATTACCCCAAGTAACTCCCCCAAAGCGGTTGGCCGCCATGTAGATTTTTTTGGGCTCGCCACTAAAAGGCGCATCAAGGGTATAGACTTCGTCGCGAATACCGATTTTGAGTTTGGGGTCGCCACCATCGCGGGCTTCTACCCAATAAACCGTAGCGGGGGCATCATTGCGCCAGTTATGGCCGCGTTGCCCCGCAGGCACAGCATCAGGTCCCCAAGGCACATTCTCATGGAGTGGGGCATCTGTCAAGGTTTTTACAAAAGCGCCGTTGGTTTCATAAATGTCTGTTTTGGCGGGAAAACGATTGACCGTCACCAAATAAGAAAAAGGGCGATGAATCGCTTCAATCATTACGTAACGGCCATCAGGCGAGGGCGAGGCTGTGGCAATCAACCCCATCGGCCCAATTTTTGAACAGTGCCATCTAATCCCAATTTCATCACTTGGGCAGTGGCATAGTATTCAAATTGCTTTTCGTCGGAGGGGCTTTTAAGTAAATCTTGATAGGTAGCGGCTTGGGCTTTTGTTCCACGGTTTTCTTGCACCGTTGGCCCCGACGGCACACGACTGATCACAGGCGCACTGCCACGCTCGGCAGGAATCCCTCTGATGATAAACGACTTGCTATCTGATAGCCACTGATAGGGAGTCCCTAATACACCATTAAGGGCAATATTGCTTACTTTTTGCGCAGCAGCCGTAGCTACGTCCAGTACATAGAGCTCAATTTGCGTGTCAGTCGTATGAGTAAACGCGATTTTGCTATCGTCGGGCGACCATTGAATATATGAAAGGTGAGCATCCGTAGGTAGGCCCGTTACTTGCACATCTGTCGCAGAAGCAGCCACCCGACGAAGTTTCAGGTTATTGACATACACCGCCCGACTGGGGCCATTAGTGGCTGGATTAATACGGAGTCCTGCAATGCGTAGTTCAGGCTGTGAGAGTTCGGCAATAGTGGTAGTAGCAGTATTTCGCTCCGAAACAAGCATCCACTGGCCTTTACTATCCACACTCACAGTGGGCGTAGGCGGAGCAGTTACCAAATCTGCCAAAGCTTTGGGAGGAATTTGGTAGCCTGTATTTTCTTGCGAAAATACGGTTAGGCTCCCCAAACACAATACAAAGAGCAGTTGTTTTTTCATGATGATTTAGATTTATTTAGAAGTGTACTTTGATTTATACATAAGATTAAAATGATTTAACAACCTTTTAAGAACCATCATTCTTTACACATATCAATCATCACTTTTGGAGCGACCAAACAAGCTAAAACGATGGCCCAATTCGTCTTCCATATCACTCAATTCAATTTTGAGGGCATGAATCGAAATGGAAATTTCCCAAATAGACATCATCAAAGCTACAATTTGGAATAGTAAAGCCACGAAAAATAGCAATTGTCCCACGGTTTGATTTTGTAAATAGACAAACAGCATAGAGACTGCGCTTAACAGGAGGCTTGTTACGATGATAAACTGAATGTTTCTGATGATATGTACCCGCCGGTGCAGGTGTTTGATTTGTTGAACATAACTCGCCTCAGGATTTTGTCGAAATTTGTCGTGCAGTTCTCTTATCAAACTCGCAATGGCCAAATAGCGATTGGTGAAAGCGATCATCATCAACGAAATCGTTGAAAACAAAATAGCAGGGGTGCTGATGGCAAGTTCCATAACTCAGAAGAAGAAAATCAAACTTTTAAATTTTTTCATTGCTTTGTGTATTTTGCACTCAAAATGAGGCAATGAAGGAAAACGTATTTGATTCCCACAAATTTAACCTTTGGAAAGGTCATTTGTTAGAAAATGGCCTGCAAATTCACGATATACAAGAAAAATATACGCGCCACAACCATAAAGGCGAGGTGCTTTTTTCGCTGTTGATGCTTGATGCCACCACGCCAGAGGGTGATAAAATCCCTCCAATATGCTTTCTAAAGGGAGAAGTACTTTGTGTGCTGGTTTGTTTGATTGATGAAGTTACCAAAGAAAAATACCTTCTATTGGTCAAACAACGCCGTATTTGCGATGGCTCTATCACCTACGAACACCCCGCTGGAATGTTAGATAGTGAAGCAGATGCCTACAAAGTGGCCGCCAAAGAAGTACAAGAAGAAACGGGTATTGAAATAACTAAAAGCCAATTGGTACAACTATTGGAGTTCCCAGCTTATCCTTCGTCAGGTACTTGCGATGAGGCCATGTATTATTTTTATTGCGAACTGACTTTACCTTTAGAAAAAATCAAAGCATACAACAACAATTTTATGGGCGAAGCCTCCGAACACGAGCGTATTGTTACTTGTGTATTGCCTTTTGTAGAAGCCCACCAACACCTTAACAATGTCAACGGGTTGTTACTCAATTTTCTCTACTTGAAAGCTGTCGGCGATTGGGAACTGATGAAATTGATTTAACCACCAAACATTCTCTCTACCAAAATCCAAGCTAAATCAATATAAAATGCACCCATACCGACCTACTGCCCTCGAACGCTTCTTGCGATACGTTCAAATTGACACCCAGTCTGACCCCCACTCAACGACTCAGCCCTCTACCGAAAAGCAGAAAGATTTGAGTCGCTTGTTGGTAACAGAGCTATTTGAAATGGGCATTGCCGATGCTCATTTAGACGAATATGGCTATGTTTATGCCGGCCTCCCCTCCAACTCTCCCAAATATAATATCCCTACCATTTGCTTCTGCTCACATGTAGATACCTCGCCCGATTGCTCAGGAGCAGGCGTAAAACCTATTGTTCATACCCAATGGAACGGAGAAAATATCCTATTGCCCGATGACCCTACTCAAATATTAAAACTAAGCGAACACCCTGATTTACAAGCACAAATAGGAAATGATATCATTACGGCAAGCGGCACAACCCTACTCGGTGCCGACAACAAGGCAGGGGTAGCCGAAATCATGGATGCCGTTTACTTTTTGGTTCAAAACCCTGACATCAAGCATGGTACTATCAAAATTCTTTTTACACCCGACGAAGAAATAGGGCGCGGTACGGCCAAGGTGGACTTGGAAAAACTGGGAGCAGATTTTGGCTATACCATTGATGGGGAAAGTCTTGGCACACTCGAAGACGAAACTTTTAGCGCAGATGCCGTAAAAATGACCCTTTATGGCGTGAGTACGCATCCTGGCTTTGCCAAAGGAAAACTCGAAAACGCCCTCAAAATAGCCGCAGATGTGTTAGCGGCATTGCCCAAAGATGCCCTGTCGCCCGAAACCACCGAAGGTATGGAAGGGTTTATTCATCCTACGCATATCGAGGGTATTCAAGAAAAAGTAACCATAGGCTTTATTATCCGTGATTTTACGGAGCAAGGTTTACACCAAAAAGAAACTTATTTAAAGGGTATTTTAGACCAAGTCCTTAGTCATTATCCTAATGCACGCGCCGATTTTGAGGTAATAGAGCAATACCGCAACATGAAAGAGGTGCTCGACCAACACCCTGAGGTGAGTCAATATGCCTTAGAGGCTATTCAACGCAGCGGGCTTACGCCACTTAGGCGGAGTATTCGAGGTGGTACAGATGGCTCCCGCTTGTCTTTTATGGGATTGCCCTGTCCCAATATTTTTGCTGGCGAGCACGCTTTTCACTCCAAACTTGAATGGGTATCGGTGCAAGACATGAATAAAGCCGTAGAGGTCATTGTGAATTTATGCCAAATTTGGGAAGAAAAAGGTTAAAATAAAGTAAAACTATGTTCTTACGTGCTGGCTCATTCCACATCTTATACGAAAAAGGGTTTCTTCGTCAGATAAAACAAGATGATTTGGAAATTATACGAATGATGTATTTTGCCCTACGCGACCATAATTGGGGAACATTTAGCTATGTTATCGAAAATGAAGTAATTGAAAACCACCAAAATCACTTTTGGATTACTTACACACTCCTTCATCTGGATGAAAGCAGTTATCCTATTTTCGCATGGGAGGTGAAAATAGAAGGAAAAGCTGATAATACCATTGTCTTTGAAATTGCCGGAAAAGCGCTTCAAGATGTATTAAAAAATCGCGCGGGTTTCTGTATTCTCCACCCTATCGAAGGTACTGCCCAGCAGCCTGTCACTATTTTTCATGGAGATAGCTCCCAATCAGACACCCATTTTCCACGATTTATTGCAGCCCAAGATCCTTTCCTTAACATCAAAAGTATGCGTTGGCAAGTGGCTAATGGTATCTCTTACCAGCTTGATTTTGAGGGAGATATATTTCAAACAGAAGACCAACGCAACTGGGGTGATGCTTCTTACAAAACATTTTGTACTCCATTGTCTTTGCCTTTTCCAGTGCAGTTATACCAAGGAGATACCGTCTGGCAACGGGTGAGTTTAAGCCAAATGGCTACTCCGTCACCAACGGTCATACCTCCCATCAGCTTTACGAAGTCATTCAAACCTTCTTTATTTTCCATGGGCATTGCCGTTTCTATAGAAAGTGATTCGCTCCCTGCTACCGCTATTGACCTACTCAAGTCATTGGCATTGAGTCATTATAGAATCGATATCAATTCCTTCCAAGAAAACTGGATTACCACTTTTTCGCAGCACTGCGAAACGGCTTCTGTACTCGACTTACCGCTTGAAATAGCTCTGACCTTGAATGACCAATATGATACTCAACTCCAATCATTTGTTTTTTTATGCGAACAAAATAAGCTGAATATTAGGTACTTAATCCTTTTTTCGAGTCAAAGTTTAACAACACCCCAAACAATCATTGATTATGTGCCTTTTTTAAAACAGCAACTTCCTAAAGTAAAAATTGGCGTAGGTACAGACTATAATTTTACGGAACTCAATCGTCAGCGTTTCCAAGCGGGCGAAGCCGATTTTATTAGTTTTTCCTACCATCCTCAGGTACATGCTTTTGATGACTTGTCGCTGATGGAAAATACAGAAACACTTCGTTATCAAATAGAAAGCGCTACCAACCTATATCACAAACCTGTACATATCTCCTTTATTTCGCTACATAAACGTGCCAATCCATATGCTACCAATATCGCTGATGTATCTGTAAGCATTGAAAAACAAATAGATAGTCGTCAAAAAACTACATTTGGGGCCGCTTGGCTCAAAGCAGTGTTGAGGAGTTTATCTCAAACCGAGGTTGCCTCTGTTACCATTTTTCGCACTCACTGGCGAGTTGGGTATTTTGTCAATAGAAGGTACTCCTTATCCCGTTTTTAAGCGATGAAGAAATAATTTCATTTTTTTGAAAAAGTAGCGCAAGTTTTTTTTGTCTAAGACATCTAAAGTAATAAAATCCGAACCGTTTGGAAGAAAAACAGCTACTTGAGGGCTTGCAAACGCGCCAAGAAAAGGCATTCCGTTACTTGGTGGATCACTACCAAGTGAAGGTCTATAGTACTGCCTTGGCGATTGTTCAAAACCCCGAAGAAGCCGAAGACATCGCCCAAGAAGTGTTTATAGAAGTATATGAGTCGGTAGCAAAATTTAGAGGAGAGGCCAAAGTGAGTTCTTGGGTATATCGCATCACTACTACCAAAGCCCTTGAAACCCTCCGCAAGCGCAAAACGCAAAAACGATGGGGAGGTTTTGCAAAGTTTATTAGGAAAAGAAAATGAAGGAATACATCATCCCGTAGAGTTTGTACACCCTGGGGTGGTACTTGAAAATCAAGAGCGAGCGGGTATTTTGTTCAAAGCCATGACAAATTAGCCGATAATCAAAAAGTGGCTTTTACATTGCACCATGTAGAGGGATTGAGTTATCAAGAAATAACAGAGGTAATGGAGCTATCCCTTTCATCGGTCGAATCCCTTTTGTTTAGGGCTAAAACTAATTTAAAGAAATCATTAAAAAATTATTATTCTGAAAAGTGATATGAAAAAAAACTACCACATAGAGGAGGAAATTGAGCGCACTTTGCAATCACTCAACGGCATGAAACCTGCTACGCCTAAGCCTTTTTTTATACACGCCTCCAAGCCCGCATGGAAAAAAGATACTGACCCAGAAAGGCTGGCAGTGGCAGCCAGCGTATGCCTTTTCGGTGTTGGCGTTGGTGCTGTTACTCAATGTAGTTACTATTTATACAATCACCCGTTCGTCCACAAAAATACACAAAGTATTGAAAGTTTCACCAGTGAATATGGGCTAAACAATGTGGGCGGCATTGGGTTAAATTAAAAGAACATGAACAACTCTTTTCAAATCAAATATTTGTGGCTGATAGTCATCACTTTGCTGTTGGTAAATTTGGGGATGTTGGGTTGGTTATTGTTTACCCCAAAGGCGCATGACAGAAGACAACCCCCTCTCGATTTGTTGGCACGTGAACTCCATTTCAATGCCGAGCAAAAAAAGCAATATAACTTGCTCAAAGATGCACATCACACCCAAGCAAAAGCCATCAGAGATAGTGCCATGATGATAAAGAAAGCACTATTTAATCAGCTCAATCGGCCATTAAGTGACCAAGAAATAGACAAAGCAACGCACGAAATAGCCGAAAAAATGGCCATTGTTGACCACCTTACTTTTAAACACTTCCGAGAAGTGCGCCAGCTATGCACCCCTGCGCAACAACAAAGATTTGACGAGGTCATTGAGGATGTTCTGCGTCATTTAGCAGGCGGACCTGCAGGGGACAGACCACCACCTCCTTTACCTAAGAAATAATTTCGAGTAGGTTTAGTTAACTTTTCGTTGGTCTGTGCGCCGTTTACAGCTCGGCCAAAGCTTGCTTGCTCCGCAGCCATTCTGGGCGGTGAGTCGTTACTTTTGCTCCCAACTCATTCAGCAAAGAATACAGTCCAAAATAAGTACGGTTGATATACAACCCATCTTTTGAACCCCGTGCTACCTTGAGTTACGAATTTCCTCGACCTTGGCCAGTTCGTCGGCAAAAGCATACACCGAGTCGAAATAGGTCTGATCGCCAAAGTCGAATTCCTCTACAGCAAAGGGTTTTCCAAGCAAGCGTATCATCTGTTTGAACAAATCTGTAAAGAGGGCTTGCTCTCGTGGGGTGTCTTCTTTGACCAAAAACTCCAAATTGTAAAAAATCGTATTGACCAACTCGTCGTCATCAACGGTATCAGGGTTGATGAGCGTAAAATAATTATCGTAGAAATAGTCTGGGATTACCTTCACACATCCAAAGTCAATGACCCCCATTGTGCCGTCGGGTCGCATCAAAAAATTGCCTGGATGAGGATCGGCATGTACTTGTCGAAGCCGATGCACCTGATGGTCGTAAAAATCCCACAACAATTGTCCAATTTTGTTACGAACTTCTTGCGAAGGGTTTGTCTGTAAAAAATCACGCAGGTGCAAGCCCTCCAACCAATCCATGGTCAGGATGCGTTTAGAAGATAATTCGGGATAATATTTCGGAAAAATGAGACCTTGAATATCTTTGCAGGCTTCTGAAATTTCGATAGAACGGTGCAGTTCGAGTTCATAATCTGTTTCTTCGAGTAGCTTGGTTTCTACCTCTTCGGTATAGCGTTCTACGTCTTTTTCGTTCAATCCAAACAGCGTTACAGCCATCGGTTTCACCATTTTGAGGTCAGAACTAATGCTCTCGGCTACGCCGGGGTATTGTACTTTTACTGCCAGTTTTTTGCCGTCTTTTCGCGCTTCGTGTACTTGGCCTATGGAAGCGGCATTGGCCGCATTGATATTGAAGCTCTCATACAGTTCGTTGGGTGATTTGTCAAAATAGCGGCGAAAGGTTTTAACGACCAGCGGCCCGAAAGTGGCGGTGCCGAATACTGCGACATCTGAAATTTGTCCACGTAGGCCCGTGGTAGCACACTCCTATCCATGCTCAACATCTGCGCTACCTTCAAAGCAGAGCCTTTCAATTCGCTCAATGAAGCATATACGTCTGTAGCATTGTCTTGGTGCAATTCGTCCCGAGAGATAGAAGGGTCAATTATTTTTTTGACGTTGTATTTCAGGTAATTGCCGCCAATTTTGGCACCTGTTTTCAAAAACTGCGTAGCACGAGCTACTTTACTGGTGGGGATACTGTCTTGTGATTTCATCGTTTACTTATTTTGAAAGACAAATTTTGCCAAATCCAGCGCTGAATCTACAATAGAATGTCCCATGAGGTCGAAGGCTGTATTGACTGTTTTTTCGATGGCTGTGTCGGTCAATTCAAAGTTCTTACTCTTATCTTTTACCCAAAAATCCAATAAATAGAGCGTATTGAGCCAAACAGCCTGTGGGTAGCGGCTTGTTACGAAGGGGCGTTGTATTACCTCGCGGCTTTCGCGGCCTTCATAGAGTAATTCTTTAGCAAATGAAATAAACGCCTCATAAAAAGGGCGTAACTCTTGCGGTTTTTTGACAGCAATCGGCTGCGGCAATTTTGCGTATCTATAAGTGATGTAGCTACGATTGGCTTTCAAGACTTCTATCCAAGTATAGTAGAAGGCCAGTAGTTTTTCGCGTACCGAATACCCCGCGTAAGTAGAATCTTGCTCGGTAGTAGTCCGTGCCTGTTCAAAAAACGACACCCACAAATCCCTATCTATGGCCTCAAAAGAAGTATAAAACTCATATAAATCTGATTCGGGTATTTTTATTTTTTTAGCAAAAGCAAAAAAAGACACAGGAGCGTGGCCATTTTCCAGTACATATTCAAGATATGCCTTGCGGATTTTTTCTATCTTTTCCATCCGTAGTTATAGCAAAAGTTTTTTTCTCCAATTAAAAGTAACCGAATAGATAACGATTAGGTAATGTAAAAGGTTTGTAAAAATTAAGTTCTTTCACTTCCTGACTGCTTTATTATACCGAGGCATGTTTGTCCTAACGAGGTACGAGGTATCCAGTTAACTATTCTCATGGGCATAGGTCGGCTCAACAAAAAATATCTGACAAAAAACAGTTTTTCAATGATTAATTATTAAAAAAATAGCCGTACCTTTGCAGCCGTTTTCAATTATCTTTCAACAATTTAATCTGAGGTTACAATCATGTATTTAACATCGGAAGTAAAAAAAGACTTATTTCAAAAGTATGGTAAGTCTGAAAGCGATACCGGTTCGCCAGAATCGCAAATCGCCTTATTTACCCATCGTATCAATTATCTAACAGAACACCTAAAGCAGCACAAAAAAGACAGTGCAACGCGCTTAGGGCTGTTGAAGTTGGTAGGAAAGCGCAGACGCTTGCTGAATTATCTCATGAAGAATGATATAGAACGTTATCGTGCTATCATCGCTGAACTGAACATCAGAAAGTAAAAGGCGATATACAAACAGGGAGTTCCAACATTGGATTCCCTGTTTGTCATTTATTGGCTACATTGATTTTGGGTAGATTTAACTAAAGAAATAAAAATTTATCAAACTCATTCAGTCAATAAAATCAACCCTAATCATAGTAAAAAAATCAATTTTGCGGTTTTATAATTAGCCTACCCCAAAAGCGGAAAAGTAGGCATAAAGCGGTTTATTAACTCTCCTTACATGTTTAACATTATCACTAAAACCATCACCCTCCCCGATGGTCGTATCATTACAATCGAAACTGGAAAATTAGCACGACAAGCCAATGGCTCAGTTGTGGTACGTATGGGTAACGCCATGCTTCTGGCCACGGTTGTGTCCAATCCCGAAGCACGCCCAGGCACTGATTTTTTGCCTCTTTCGGTCGATTATCAAGAAAAATTTGCTTCCAATGGCCGTATCCCAGGTAGTTTTCAACGACGAGAAGGCAAACTTTCAGACCACGAAGTGCTGGTAAGTCGCCTGATAGACAGAGCCTTGCGCCCTATGTTTCCTGACGATTTTTATGCAGACACTCAAGTCAATGTATTCTTGATTTCAGCAGATGCTGAAGTACAGCCCGATGCCATAGCAGCTTTGGCCGCTTCTTCGGCATTGATGATTACCGATATTCCTTTCCAAGGTCCTATCTCTGAAGTACGTGTCGCCAAAATCAAGGGCGAATACATCATTAATCCTACTACCTCACAGCTTAAAGATGCGACCCTCGATCTTATCGTAGCTGCTTCTGCCAAAGATGTATGTATGGTAGAAGGCGAAATGAACGAGGCCTCAGAGCAAGAAGTGGTAGAAGCTATCAAAGCTGCACACGATGTCATCAAATTACAGTGTGCTGTTCAGAAAGAATTGGAAGCCGAAGCAGGCAAAACCGAAAAACGTGCTTTTGAGTATGTGGTGCACGATGAAGAGCTTCGAGAGCAAGTGCGTGTAGCCTGTTATGACAAAATTATGCCGTTGCTCGCCAAGGAAATGCCAATAAACAAGTACGTAAAGAAGGTTTCAAGGCAGTTATTACTGAGTTTTTGGAGCAATACAAAGCCTCCAATCCTGATACTTACGATGAAAAAGTGGGGCTTATCAAACGCTATTACCACGATTTTGAATGGGAAGCTTCGCGCCGATTGGTATTAGACGAGCGCAGTCGCTTAGATGGGCGTGCCTTGGACCAAATTCGCCCCATTTCATGCGAGGTTGACTTCCTACCCTCACCACACGGCTCGGCCTTGTTTACCCGTGGCGAAACCCAATCGCTCACTACCGTAACATTGGGTACAAAAATGGACGAGCAAATCGTGGACCAAGCCATGAGCTACGGTTATAGCCGTTTTATGTTGCATTATAATTTCCCAGGCTTCTCTACAGGTGAAGTTAAACCCAATCGTGGTCCAGGCCGCCGCGAAGTAGGGCATGGCAATTTGGCGCACCGTGCCATCAAAAAAGTATTGCCTCCCGACGAGGAAAATCCCTATACTATCCGTATTGTTTCTGATATTTTAGAATCTAACGGTTCTTCTTCCATGGCCACCGTTTGTGCGGGCACGTTGGCGTTGATGGATGCTGGTATCAAAATCAAAGCACCCGTGGCAGGTATTGCGATGGGCTTGATTACCGACAATACAGGCAAATATGCTGTTCTTTCAGACATTCTTGGCGATGAAGATCACTTGGGAGACATGGACTTTAAAGTAACAGGCACCGAAAATGGCATTACAGCCTGCCAAATGGACTTAAAAGTAGATGGCTTATCTTACGAAGTATTGGCAGAAGCTTTAGATCAAGCTCGCCGTGGTCGTTTGCATATTTTGGGCGAAATGAGTAAAGCCATTACGGCAGTGCGCGAAGACCTCAAGCCGCAGTCACCACGGGCAGTAGTGATTCAGATTGCCCAAGATCAAATCGGTGGTGTCATTGGGCCTGGCGGTAAAGTGGTGCAAGAGATTCAGCGTGTATCAGGTGCTACCATCACTATCGAAGAGCGCGACAACGCAGGCTATGTCAGTATTTTCTCTGCCAATGCCGACAGTATGAACATGGCCATCAAACGCATCAAGGGCATTGTGGCCATTCCAGAAGTCAATGAGGTTTATACCGGAACTGTCAAAACAATCCAACCTTTTGGTGCCTTCATAGAATTTATGCCAGGCAAAGATGGCCTACTGCATATCTCTGAAATCACTTGGGAACGCCTCGAAACCATGGATGGTGTCCTACAAGTAGGGCAAGAAATTGAAGTAAAATTAGTAGAGCATGATAAGAAAACGGGTAAATACAGACTTTCTCGCAAAGTATTGTTACCCAAGCCCGATGGTTACGTCGAAAGACCACCACGCGAAGACAGAGGAGATCGCAACGACCGTGGGGGCGACCGCAGAGGAGGAAACGACCGCCGCGACGACCGCCGTCGTTAGAAGTAAATGGCTATGTTCATTTTATAATTGCAACATAACCAACTTTTGACACGCTTTTTTCGTTATCAATACAGTATTAAAAAGCACCAAAGAAAATGAGACAGCTAAAAATTAGTAAGCAAATAACCAACCGCGAAAGCCAATCCTTAGATAAATATCTGCAAGAGATTGGTAAGGTGGACTTGCTCACACCCGACGAAGAAGTAACTTTGGCGCAGCGGATTCGGGATGGAGACCAACAGGCTTTAGAAAGATTGACCAAAGCCAACCTACGCTTCGTAGTGTCGGTGGCTAAACAATATCAAAATCAAGGTTTGTCGCTCGGCGACCTTATCAACGAAGGGAACTTAGGCCTCATTAAAGCCGCCCAACGGTTTGACGAAACCCGTGGTTTTAAGTTTATCTCGTATGCCGTTTGGTGGATTCGCCAATCTATCTTGCAAGCCTTGGCTGAGCAGTCGCGCATTGTGCGTCTGCCGTTGAATCGGGTGGGTTCACTCAACAAGATTTCCAAGACTTTCTCCGAACTTGAACAAAAGTTTGAGCGCGAACCCTCGCCCGAGGAATTGGCCGAGGTATTGGAAATCTCTGCCAATGAGGTAGTGGATACGCTCAAGATTTCAGGTCGCCATGTATCCATGGATGCGCCCTTTGTACAAGGCGAAGAAAACAGCCTCTTGGATGTACTCGAAAACGACATGGAAGAGAAGCCCGACCAAGGGCTTATCAACGACTCGCTCCGCAAAGAAGTGGCACGGGCACTTTCTACGCTTACCCAACGCGAGTCTGATGTAATAGCATTGTACTTTGGTCTCAACGGCGAACACCCCATGACCCTCGAAGAAATCGGTGAGAAATTTAACCTCACCCGCGAGCGTGTACGCCAAATCAAAGAAAAGGCCATCCGCCGCTTACGCCATACCTCACGCAGCAAAGCATTGAAGACGTATTTAGGGTAACTATTTATATTTTATCACCAAAAGAGCCGCTCCCAAGAGTGGCTCTTTTGGTATAATGTGCTTGCCTTTGGCCAAAAATCACCTTAAATTTAACCACCCATTAAAGCCATTATTAGAATCAAATGAAACAAAATAGCCTACGGCCTAAACTTTGAGCTATAAATAATTCAAACTTTGATTTTCACCTACGCACCGACAGAAATATGTATTTTGGTAAACTATATTTTGACAATTAAGGAATGAATAAAAAGACACTTTCAGAAAGAGATATTTGCACCAAGTTTATCACTCCTGCTTTGGAAAAGGCAGGTTGGGACTAAGCAATTGCAGATATTGGAGGAAGTTTCTTTTACTGATGGTAAGATTTACGTTAGAGGAAAAATCACAGCAAGAGGAACAAGAAAACGAGCCGACTATATTCTGTATTACAAACCAAATATTCCTATTGCAATCATTGAAGCAAAGGACAACAATCATTCAGTAAGAGCAGGAATACAACAAGGTTTAGACTATGGTCAAATATTGGACATTCCCTGTGTGTTCAGCAGCAACGGTGACGGATTTTTATTTCACGACCGTACAGCTACAGACGGAAACATTGAAACGGAAATCACTTTAGACGACTTCCCGTCTCCCGAACAACTTTGGGAGAAATACAAAAAGTATAAGGGTATTGAAACACCTGAGGCGGAAAGAATTGTTGCACAAGACTATTATTTTGACGGAACAAACCGCAAACCAAGATACTATCAACAAATTGCAGTAAACAGAACGGTTGAAGCCATTGCCAAAGGACAGAACAGAATTCTGCTTGTAATGGCAACAGGAACGGGAAAAACATACACAGCTTTTCAAATCATTCACAGACTTTGGAAAAGCGGAGCAAAAAAACGAATTCTATTTTTATCCGACCGAAACGCCTTGATTGACCAGACTCGCAGAGGCGACTTCAAACACTTCAAGGATAAAATGACTGTGGTAAAACACAGGCAAATTGACAAGAGTTTTGAAATTTATTTGGCATTGTATCAAGGACTTTCAGGAACAGATGAAGCAGCGAATGTTTACAAGCAGTTTTCAAGAGATTTTTTCGACCTGATTGTAATTGATGAGTGCCACAGAGGAAGTGCAAAAGACGACAGTAGTTGGAGAGAGATTTTAACCTATTTCCAAAATGCTACGCATATTGGTTTGACAGCCACACCCAAAGAAACCAACGAAGCAAGCAACACCGAATATTTTGGCGACCCTGTTTATACTTACTCTTTGCGACAAGGAATTGATGATGGTTTCCTTGCTCCTTATCGTGTGGTGAGAGTTGCCCTGAATGTAGATGCTGAAGGTTGGCGACCCGAACAAGGTAAAACCGACAAAGACGGAAACGAAATTGAAGACCGTATTTACAACCGAACGGATTTTGATAAAAATTTGGTGATTGAAGAGAGAACAGATTTGGTTGCCAAAAAAATAACCGAGTTTTTAAAAGGTTACGACCGCTTTGCTAAAACCATTGTGTTTTGTGTGGATATTGACCACGCAGAAAGAATGCGAACCGCATTAACCAAATACAATCCTGATTTAGTTGCCGTAAATCACAAATACATCATGCAGATTACAGGAGACAATGATGAAGGCAAACGTGAGTTGGACAACTTCATCAATCCCGAAGAAAAATATCCAGTCATTGCCACCACTTCCGAATTGATGACCACAGGCGTTGATGCACAAACCTGCAAAGTGATTGTATTGGACTTTAATACAGGAAACTCATCAATGACCAAGTTTAAACAAATCATTGGTAGAGGAACACGAATCAATGAAGAATACGGCAAACTGTATTTCACCATTTTGGATTTCAGAAATGCAACAGACCTTTTTGCAGACCCACAATTTGACGGTGACCCGATAAGAATAAAACCAGTTGCAGAAGAAACCGACTTAGGCGGCATTGTGGATGAAGAAGAAGAAAACACAGAACCGATAATTGATATTGAAACAGGAGAAAAAATTGAAATTACTCCTCCTAAAATCCGTTATCCTGAACAAGAATTTCCACCATCAACAGCAAATGAACCAAGGCGAAAAGTTTATGTAAATGGTGTGGACGTTTCTGTTTTGATTAGTCGGGAATTGCATTTTCGACCAGCACGGAAAACCCATTACAACAAGTCTGAAAGACCACACTAAAGAAATCATCAAAGAGCAATTTGCATCCTTAGATGACTTTTTAAACAGATGGAAAGGTTCAGACCGCAAAGAAGACCATCATTGCTGAACTAATTGAACAGGGCGTAATGGTGGAAGCCTTGTATGAAGCAGTGGACAAGCAAGTGGACTTATTTGATTTAATCTGCCACGTAGCTTACGACCAACCACCAATGACAAGAAAAGAACGAGCAAACAACGTGAAGAAACGCAACTACTTTACCAAGTATGGCGACCAAGCCCGAAATGTGTTAGAAGCGTTGCTCGACAAATACGCTGACCAAGGAATTGAAAACATCGAGAACATTCAAATCCTGACCGTTCCGCCAATCAATGAGTTTGGCTCAGTTACCGAAATCATCAAAGTATTTGGCAGTCGTGAAAAATACGAGAAAGCCATTAAAGAATTAGAAAACGAATTGTACAAAAATATCGCCTGATGAAAATGATGAATAGGAAAATGATGAATAGGAATGTGGCTTTGGCCATTCCATAAATAAGCAACACAAAAAATCGGCTTTAGCCAAATAAATTATTTTCTATGCCATTTGTAAAAGTGTATATTCATTTTGTTTGGAGCACTAAAAACAGGTATCCATTCTTAGATTCAAAAGAGTTAAGAATTAAAGTGTGGAATCATATCAGAGAGAAATGCCAAGGAAAAAGGCATCTTCATTGACTTTATAAATGGTTATTCTGACCATTGCCATTGTCTGGTATCGTTAGGCATTGATCAAACCATTCAAAAAGTTATGCAATTAATTAAAGGAGAATCATCTTTTGGATAAATAAAAATGGGCTTACAAGCGAAAAATTTGAGTGGCAGGATGAATATTTTGCTTGTTTCAGTATCTGAATCAATGATTGATAAGGTGAGAGAATATATTAAAAATCAGGAAGAACATCATAGTAAGAAAACATTTCAGGATGAATATGATGAATTTATTATCAAATATGGATTTGAGAAGCACAAAGGATAATATTTTGGCTAAAGCCAATGATGGATTTGAATTTATTTGTCCTCCATCTAAAGATGGAGGCAATTCAGATGGAGGCAATTCAAATGGAGGCAATTCATTGAATAGGAATGTGGCTTTAGCCCATTCCTATTCAATGAATAATCAAACCATTTCAATAGGGATGGGTTTCAACCCATCCAAACAAAATGCAAACACACCAAATTGGCTTTAGCCAAATAATTAAGACATAATATGACCAACATAGCAGGCACCATAAAATCCATCCGAGATATTTTCCGCAAAGACCCAGGCTTGAGTGGCGATGCACAACGCATTGAGCAATTGGGTTGGATGATATTTCTGAAACTCTTTGACGACAAAGACAAGGAAAAGGAAATCCTTAACCCCAAATACAAATCAGACATTCCTGCGGAATTGCAGTGGCGTAATTGGGCAGAAGATGATGAAGGCATCACAGGCGATGAACTCATCAATTTTGTGAACAACAAACTTTTCCCGACACTCAAAAACCTGACGGTTTCGGCTGATGATAGATTGGGCATTACCATTCGCCAAATTTTTGACGGAACCAATAACTATATGAAAAGCGGAACCACCTTCCGCCAGGCCATCAACAAGCTCAACGAAATTGATTTTAACAGCAGCAAAGAGCATCACGTTTTTAATGTGATTTATGAGGAAATTTTGCAGGGATTAGCTGCCAAGAAAGATACAGGCGAATTTTACACTCCAAGAGCAGTAACGCAATTTATTGTGGATATGGTAAACCCAAAATTGGGCGAAAAAATTACCAAACCCTGCTTGCGGAACTGCGGGCTTTTTGGTGTGTGCCATTGAACACCTGAAAAAACAGGTTAAGAATATTGACGACCGCAAAACCTTGCAAGAAACCGTAACAGGCAGCGAGCTGAAACCCCTGCCTTTTATGCTGAGTGTGGTAAAGCCTGATTACCCACGATATTGAAGTGCCGCAAATAGAAAACGGTGATTCGCTGAGCCGTGAATACAACTCTATTAGACAAGCAGACCGTGTGGACATCATTGTTGCCAACCCGCCTTTTGGTGGTGTGGTGGGCGATGGTATGGAAACCAATTTTCCGTTGAATTTCCGCACCAAGGAAAGTGCTGATTTGTTTTTGATACTGTTTATCCAATTACTGAAAGATGGCGGACGGGCAGGAATTGTGTTGCCCGATGGCAGTTTAACAGGCGATGGCGTAAAACAACGGGTAAGACAAAAACTGTTGGAAGATTGCAATGTGCATACCATTGTGCGATTGCCCCAATCGGTATTTGCTCCGTATGCCACAGTAAACACCAACTTGATTTTCTTTGAAAAAGGAAAGGCAACAAAAGAGATTTGGTATTACGAACACACTTTGCCCGAAGGAGCAAAAGCATACAGCAAAACCAAACCCATTCGCATTGAAGAATTTGAACCGCTAAAAGCTTGGTGGAACAAAAGAGAAGAAAGCGAAGTAGCTTGGAAAGTGCCTATACAAACCATCATAGACCGTAATTACGATTTGGATATAAAGAACCCAAATAAGAAAGTGGAAGAGGTGGTGTATGACAAGAAGAAAATAATCTCCGATTTGAAATTATCTTTTTCAAAATGCCAGAATTTATTGGAAGAATTAAATGCTTGATTGAAATAGCTAATGTCAAAGGAAACATCATCAACGATATTTAAAAAGTTAGTCAATAGCCCTGTTGGTATTATTGCAGAGTTTATCGTGAATAAACTTGCAGCTGAGTATGGTTATGAACCATTAAGAAACTATTTCTTAGAAATTCAGACAGGAAAAACTCCACCTATGAGCAATCCTGGATATTATTCTTCCAATGATATTGAATGGATAAAGCCTTCTGATATTGGTTTTGATAAATTCATTACTGCTTCTGATTGGATTTCAAACAAGGCAGTCAAAGAAAATAAAGCAACTATTTATAAACCCAATACTGTTTTGATAATCTGTATTGGAGGTGGAATTGGTCGTTTAGGCATAGTGGACAAGATTTGTTCATCAAATCAGCAGATAACAGGAATACTATTCAAAAATGAAGTTTTAGCTGATTTTGTTTATTATTTCTTCTTATCTCGATATAAAATATTTGAAGAGAATTCTTCAAAATCAACACTACCAATAATCAATCAAAAAGGTTTGGGTAACCTTGACTTTACTTGTCCTAATGTTTCGGTGCAAAAGGAAGTTGTTCGATTTTTGGAATACTGTAAAGAATGTCTTGATGATTTTAGTTATCCAACAAATTCAGATTTTGAATTAAGCAGTGAGATTTTAGATTTTTCTAATCAGGCATTCAAAGCATTTTACACCCAGCGTTCACTACTTTCTGAATATGAAAACCAACTCACCCAACTCGAAAACCTAAACCAAGCCATATTACAAGAAGCGGTGCAGGGTAAGTTGGTGCCACAAGACCCGAAAGACGAACCCGCCAGCGAATTGCTAAAACGCATCAAAGCAGAGAACGCAAAATCTGGCAAAAAAGAAAAACCCTTACCACCCATCAAACCCGAAGAAATACGGTTTGAGATACCTGAAAATTGGGTGTGGTGTAGGTTGATTGATGTTGGAACAACTCAAACAGGAACTACTCCACCAACAGCAAACAAGGAGTTTTTTGGCAAGGATATTCCATTTATAAAACCTGCCGATATAAGCCTTTCAGGCATTGATTATGAAAATGAAGGTTTGACTTTGGCAGGTTTAGAAAAAGGCGTGTTAGTTAAAGAAGATTCTTTAATGATGGTTTGTATTGGTGGTTCAACAGGTAAATCCAACTATACGAATCGAGATGTAAGCTGCAATCAACAAATCAATGCAATAAAAGGACTTTGTGGTGTTAGTGGTCAATTTCTTCAATACTTTTTGCAATCACCCTATTTTCAAAAAGCAATTTGGGCAAAATCATCAGGTGGAACTACGCCAATTGTAAATAAGAGTAAATGGGAAAGTATTCCTATTCCCCTTCCCCCACTCTCCGAGCAAAAACGCATTGTGGCAGAAATTGAAAAGCAATTCGCCAAAACCAAACAATTAAAAGAACACATCATCGCCAACCAACAAGCCACCGAGCAATTGCTCAAAGCATTGCTGCATCAGGCGTTTGAGGTGAGGGAAATGGAAGAAGTATAAGAAGCTATCATAAACCATACGCAATGAAGAATCTACCAACATTTTTAATGACGATCTTAGCCTTCTCAGCTTGGGGGCAGGCCAAGCAAAACCCAACCGACTTTGTACCCAAAGGATATGTGGTTTTTGAAAAAATACAAGGAGATTTGAATAAAGACGGCAAGGCAGATTGTGTGCTTATCATCAAAGGGACAGATAAACGAAAAATCATCAAAGATCAATACCGTGGGCTATTAGACCGTAACCGAAGAGGTATCATCGTGCTATTCAATAAAAATGGCCAATATGAGTTGGCTGTAAAAAATGATCATTGCTTTTCTTCTGAAAACGAAGACGGGGGCGTTTATTTTGCACCAGAATTGTCGGTCGCTATTGAAAAGAGTAATTTGTATGTGCAGTATGGGCATGGTAGATATGGAGATTGGAAATATACGTTCAGATTCCAAAATTCAAATTTTGAGCTAATTGGCTATGACCAAAGTGAGAATACAGGCCCCATCACCAATAGTGAAACAAGTATTAATTTTATAAGCAAAAAGAAACAAACAAAAGTAAATACAAACCCAAATGCGGAAGGAGGCGATGAGGTTTTTAAAGAAACGTGGAAAAAAATAACCATCAATAGGCTGGTCAAATTAGCTGAAATTAAAGATTTTGATGAACTTGATATGACGGTCTATTAAATAAACCCTTATTTGCTTCGCTGTTCAAAGCCATTGCGCTATATTGATCGCGAAAGGAATAGAAAAAACATCCCTTCCATGAAAACAGCATCGTATTATGTCGTCTTATTGGTGATAGGCAGTTGGGTGCAAACAGCCTGCTCACGGCCTTCACCGCCTGTGTATAGCGGCGTAAAAATGCGCGGCATCAACTTGGTAGCCCCCAACAAGGTCATAGATTCGTCGGTGTTTGCTCCCATTCGACAAGTCAATGCAGCGTGGGTATCGGTCATTCCCTACGGTTTTTGCCGAGAAGATGACGGGCATTTTTATTTTGATATGGAACGCCAATGGTGGGGCGAAACACGTACAGGTGCTGCTGCTACCATTGCCTTGGCCCATCAAAGTGGCCTCAAGTCATGCTCAAGCCACACGCTTGGGTAGGGCGCGGTACTTACACGGGCGACTTTGACCTAAAAACCGAAGCCGAATGGCAAGTTTTTGAGAAAAGATTTTGGGCGATATATCCTCACCAACGCTCACTTGGCTGACTCGATGAAGGTAGAATTGTTTTGTATCGCTACCGAAATGGATAATTTTGCGCGAAAACGGCCAGCTTTTTGGCGAAATCTCATCAAAGAAATTAGAGACATTTATAAAGGTCCCCTCACCTACGCCGACAATTGGAACCACTACAACCAAAATCCCTTTTGGGCCGATTTAGATGCAGCAGGGGTAGATGCCTATTTTCCCCTTTCATCAGAAAAACACCCCACTGTCGAAATGATGCAAAAGGGATGGAAATCGCACTTAGAAGAGTTAGAGAATTTTGCCGCCAAACTTCAAAAACCTGTATTATTTACCGAATTTGGCTACCGAAGTGTCGATTTTGCGGCTGATAAACCGTGGGAGTCGCACGAAGACAAACCCGAAAACAATGCCCTCCAAGCCGATGCTTATCGGGCATTTTTCAGAGAAGTATGGCCACGCCAATGGCTTGTAGGGGCTTTTGCTTGGAAGTGGTTTCTGCACCAACCACGCCAGCCGCAGCGTTTTCATCGCGATAGCTATTCGCCTCAACATAAACCTGCCGAAGCGGTGTTGAAAGAAGGCTTTAGTCAGAAATGACCTCAAGCCTTGCGATCTTTGACGACCAGAAAGAGATCATTTTCCAAGGTCAAGTACCCGTATTCATAGACAAAATAATAAGTTGCCCCTTTCTGGGTAGTACGTAGGTGCGTAAAGTAAGCAAAATCGAAGCCTTCGCGCATGAGGGCATTTTTGGAAATTTTGCCTTTGTCGTCGTCTTGGCAGGCAGTTTCCAAAATACGACGGTTTTTACGCAGCACATTGTTGATGTTGCGTACCAAGTTGTTGGAGTCTGAATTGAGCTTGTTGTTGTAGGTGTTGCGGCACAAGTCAGAGCAAAATTTTTTATCCGCTCTTCCCACAATTTTTTCTCCACATTCTAAGCAGGCTTTCATCATTGTACTTATTTCTCCCATTCTTCTGCATTTTTAATGCCCAATTCTTTGGCATTGAAAACAGGGTCTATGCCCATTTTTCGTTGTTGTTCGTAGTCTCTCAGAGTAGTGAAGGCTATTTTGCGTAGCAACAAGATAGCAATGACATTGAGCCATGCCATCGTGCCTACACCGATGTCGCCCAGCGTCCAAGCCAAGGCGGCGGTTTTGATAGAACCATAAAAAGTAGCTCCCAAAATCATCACTCGAAGGCCTGTGAGCAGCCATTTGCTGCCTCCTTTGGGCAGCAGATAACTTAGATTGGTTTCAGCAATGTAGTAGTAGGCCATGATGGTGGTAAAAGCAAAAAACAGCAGTGAAACCGCCACAAAACTCCCTCCCAAGGAAGGAAAATGCGTATTGACGGCTGCTTGAGTAAACTCGGAGCCGATAGCTAACCCAGGCACGTTTTCTACCAAAAAGCCTCCAGCGGGATTGACTACGTTGTATTGCCCTGAAAACAGAATCATGAAGGCCGTAGCAGTGCAGACAAATAGCGTATCCACATAGACTGAAAAAGCCTGTACCAAGCCCTGCTTGGCAGGGTGGCTGATTTCGGCTGCTGCCGCCGCATGAGGGCGGTTCCCTGCCCTGCTTCGTTGGAGTAAATACACGTTTAACACCCCATGCCACCGTCATGCCAAATATGCCAGCAAAGACAGGCTCTAAATCAAAAGCTGAGCGGATGATGAGGCCAATCATGGAGGGGATTTCGGTAATATTGAAAGAAATAATCACAAAGCCATCAAGATATAGCCACCTGCCATAAAAGGCACTACAATTTCGGCTACTTGTCCGATACGTTTTACGCCACCAAAAATAATAAGCCCCAAAAGAACCGTAATCACCCCTCCTGTGATTTCTACTGGAATATCAAAGGCATTTTTGGCACTTAGAGCAATGCTATTACTCTGTACGCCTGGTAGAAAGAAAGCTGTACTCAAAATGGTAGCTACCGCAAAAAGCATAGCGTACCATTTGATGCCAAGTCCTTTTTCAATATAAAAAGCAGGCCCACCACGGTATTGGCCCTCTTTTACTTCTTTATAAATTTGGCCCAGTGTAGCCTCTACAAAAGCCGATGCGGCCCCAAAAAAGCAATGGCCCACATCCAGAAAACAGCCCCTGGTCCACCCATGGCAATGGCCGTAGCTACCCCCGCAATATTGCCAGTGCCTATGCGTCCCGAAATGGCAATAGCAAATGCCTGAAAAGAAGAGACTCCTTTGTCAGAAGATTTCCCACCAAATAGCAGCATGACCATTTCTTTGAGATAGCGTACCTGCAAAAAGCGAGTAACGATAGAGAAATAAATGCCTGCGCCAAGGCAAAGTAAGATGAGCGCATTGCTCCAGATAATGTCGTTGATAGAAGTAACAATTTGTTCCATTAAAAAGAAGGTTTAGTTAAAAAGGGTTGTCATGAGTTATCATAAAATAGCCTTTGAAAATGAGTTGATAACTCATTTTCAAAGCTACGCATTTTCAGCATTAGTCAGTCAATTATTTTCAACACTTAATGACAAACATCTTGATCATTGATGACTAAAAATGACTTTTCTTGACTTGTTCTTTACATAGGTGTAAAACTCGATGCGGCGGCTTCATTGGCCAAGCGATGAGCATTTTCTTTACCCAAGTATTTATCAATCAAATAGTGTGCAACATACAATACGGGGGTTGTCAGTAAGGCCACACACCCTTTGTAAATGTAGTTAATACTCCCTACTTGTAGTATTTGCGTAACCGACCAGTTGCCAAACAAATAAAAAGCAATAAAAATAACGACAAAGCTATCTATCAACTGCGAAAAGAGGGTAGAACCTGTAGCACGCAGCCATATATACTTGCTGCCCGTGCGGCGGCGTAGCCACGAAAATACCGTAACATCTAAGGCTTGGCCTATCAAAAAAGCTACAATAGAGCCTATCATAATGCCTAAGCCTTGCCGAAAGATTTGATTGAAAGCCCCATCAATATTCATCGCATTGCCGAGGCTATCTTTGTTATTTACTTCCAACCAAAATTGGGCAGGAGGGAGTGCCGTGGTGGAATAAATCACGACATACATATAGGCTATAAAGCCTGCGGTTAGATAAGAGATACGACGCACGCCTTTTTTACCAAAGTACTCATTGATAATATCAGAAGTAATGAACACCACAGGCCAGTTGACTACGCCTGCCGACATATTAAAATCTAATTTGGTACCAAAGATAGAAAGCTGGGCTGGAGAAACGCCGAGAAGGGATTCTACTGAAAAGATTTTTACGCCAATGATTTCGGCGATGAGGGCATTGGTCAAAAACAAACCGCATAATGCTAAAAACAAAAACTGCTTTTTCTGTTCAAAAGTATTGTTATTGGACATAAGGTGCTGAAGAGTGATTAGTGGGTGGGTGGGATTAGTTGCGGCCAAACATCCTCAATAGCATAAACAGGTAATTGACAGGTTTTGTTAAAGCAAACATAAATTGTTGTTAGGTTTTCTTTAGCAGTGCGTCCTTCCAAGAGAGGTAAGTCGGAGGTAGTGTGCGTTCCAACCAAAATTTTGTTAGGCAAAAAGCGAGTTTCTAATGTCTTTCTAAAAATATCCATGGCTGGGCCTACGATGGCTATTTCGGCAGTAGGCTGTGCGCGTAGTGCATACAAAGCTGCCCAGTTGGTAGCCCATTGTACATCGGTAAGGAGAGCCCGTTTCATCTTAGAAAGCATCCAGTCAGCCAGTTTTACATAATCTGCATGGTCAAAAATAGTGCCCAGTGTATATAAATTGTGGGCCATCATAGAATTGGAAGCAGGAATGACATTATCAAAGATTTCTTTTTTACGGGCAATCAAATCTTGGGCATTGGCCTCTGTAAAGTAGAAAAACTCATCTTCGGCATCATAGAAGTTCTCTACAACAGATGCTGTTAATTTCAAAGCCTCATCGAGCCATTGCTCTTCAAAAGTAGCCTGATACAACCCCAAGTAGCCGTCTATCACAGCGGCATAGTCTTCCAAAAAACCAATGTCTGCTTTCCAACTATGTACCAGTTTCCCTGCTATCGTCATTTCATTTTTGAGAAAATGGGCATTTGCCAGTGCCAGCTCTTTGAATCTTTCTTCACCAAAAGCCCGATAGGCATCTGTTAATCCTTTCAAAACCAAGCCATTCCAAGAAGAAAGTAGCTTGTCATCTAATCCTGGCCTGACGCGACTTTCGCGGGCTTTGAATAATTTTTGTAACGCTATTTGGTAGCGTTCTTCATTGTCCACTATTGCAGCCCATTGGGTCGATGTTTCTAAATGCAAATGATTGTTGCCATGTTCCCAGTTGCCCGCGGCTTTGGTTTGGTAGAGTGGTGAGAACCAATCGAAATCGTCGCCCAATGTTGCCTTGAGCTCGGCTTGTGTCCACACATAAAATTTACCTTCAACGCCTTCGCTATCAGCATCCAAGGCTGCATAAAACCCACCTGCAGGATGGCGCATTTCACGCTCCAGCCACGCAATGGTTTCATAAACACGGCTTTTATAAAGTTCACTTTTAGTAAGCATATAGGCTTCTGAGTAAATGCTCAGGAGTTGGCCGTTGTCATAAAGCATTTTTTCAAAGTGAGGAATAAACCAAGCATCGTCCACCGAATACCTGGCCCAGCCACCGCCCACGTGATCGTAAATACCCCCCAAGGCTATCCGATTAAGACTTAGTTCGATTTGACGGAGTGCCTCGGGATGTTGAGTAAGGGCATAGTAGCGCAGCAAGAATTTATAAATAGAAGGCATCGGAAACTTAGGCGCACGATCCATGCCACCTTTTTCGGTATCGAAATGCTGCTTGAGTTGCTCAAACATCTGATGCAAATCTTCCACCTTAAAGTCGGCTTCCGTACCTTCGAGTTGGTATTTGTCCGACTCTTTGATGAGCATATTGTCGGTGAAGCCTTCTGCTGATTTTACCAAATCGTCGCGGTGGTTCACAAAAGCATTTTGAACGCTCTCAAGCAATTGCACCCAATTTCGAGGAGGCAGGTAGGTAACGCCATAAAAAGGCTTGGCATCAGGCATCAAAAAAACGTTGAGTGGCCAGCCGCCGCGCGCACCCATAGCATGAAGAGCATCCATATAAATGGCATCCACATCGGGGCGTTCTTCTCTATCAACTTTGATACACACAAAATAGGCGTTCATCACAGCGGCTACTTGCGCGTTTTCAAAACTTTCCCGCTCCATCACATGGCACCAATGACAGGCTGAATAGCCAATACTGACAATAATAGGCTTATTTTCAGTCTGTGCCTTATTTAAAGCCTCCTCTCCCCACGGATACCAATCTACGGGATTGTGGGCATGTTGAAGCAAATAGGGGGAGGTTTGGTGTATGAGGCGGTTGGGCATGGGGGTATCGTATAAGTGTGAGAATGAGCAAGTCAATATTTTTCACCTCTCTAAGTCCCTCAATCGTTTTTTGATTTCTTTGTCGGGTAGGGCTACCAAATCGCTTTTATCATAAATGCCAAAAAGAAAGATAACCTCATCTATGATTTTAACACAAGTAAGTACCCTTACACCTCCACTCTTTCCTTGGTTTTTACTTGAAATAGCCATCCGAACCTTGTAGCAGTCTTTGCCCAAAAATGTGCCTTGCATAGGGTTCTGTTGAAGGCTTTCTAAAAAATGAGCAAAATCGCTGCGCAGAGAAGGATATTTTCGATTTAATCGCTTCAATTCGCGTTCAAAGTCAGTTGTAAAAAGAATTTTAAAGTTCATTCAATAAATCATAAGCATTTCGCAATGGCTGTATCCCTTTTCTATGATTTTTTATTTCGCGAACCCCTCGTTCTACACCATCTAAAAACTCCTCTTGAGTAAAACTTTTTGTATCTTCGGTAGTGTAAGCCAAATTCAAACGTTTGATCAACTCAATCAACAACTGATAATCGGCCTCATTGTCTGGATGCAATGTTATTGTTCCCATGCCATTTATTTTTTAAGTAACGGCCAAAGTTAAGCAAAATAAAAAACCTCTACAGGGTTTTCTCCATGATAAAATCTTCCATCAGAAATCCCTCTCCAATGTCAATATCTTCCTTTCCAACCACTTTGAATCCTATTTTTTCGTAAAACCCTACGGCATTGTTATAGCGATTAACGTTGAGCGAGAGCGTATGGTTTCCATTTTCGAGGGCTACCTTGCCCATTGCTTGCATCAATGCCGCTCCTACCCCTTTGCCTTGGCTGCTTGGCAAAAGATAGATTTTGTGGATTTTTGTTTTCGGTAATCCATTGTAATTCAACTCATATGAGGCATAGCCCAAATAGCCCGTTTCATCTTTGGCCAATAAAAACACGTGGTTTTTATCTCTAATTTGTGATTGAAGGGCAGGCAGGCTATACATCCAATCGAGCATATAAGCTATCTGTTTTTGGGATAAAATATGGCCAAAGGTGGTGGGCCAAGTAGCATGAGCAATGCGATTGATTTCGGGCAGTTGGGCTTCAGTAGCGGTGCTAATTTCTATCATTTTCTGTTATAATTTCATGGTGAGGGCAATGCGTTTCCTTGTCAAGTCCACCTCTACTACTTTGACAGTTACGTGTTGTTGGAGTTTGACTACTTCGTTGGGGTCTTTGACAAAACGGTTGGCCATTTGTGATACATGCACCAAGCCATCTTGCTTGACACCCACATCCACAAAAGCCCCAAAAGCGGTGATATTGGTAACGATGCCTGGCAGCACCATGCCTTCGTGGAGGTCTTCGGGCTTGCGCACGCGGCTGTCGAACTCAAAAGCAGTAATCGTTGAGCGAGGGTCGCGGGAAGGTTTTTCCAATTCCTTTAAAATATCTTGCAAGGTAAGCATCCCTGTTTTTTCGCTCACATACTTTTGAGGGGCAATTTGACGGCGTAGTTCTGTTTTTTTGACCAATTCGGACACGGTTGTCCCCAAATCCTTGGCCATTTTTTCGACCACAGGATAGCTTTCAGGATGTACCGCACTATTATCCAAAGGATTTTCGGCGTTTTCGATGCGCAAAAAACCTGCCGCCTGCTCAAAGGCTTTGCCACCCAAGCGTGGTACTTTCATCAGCTGCTGGCGGCTTTTAAAATCACCATGTTGGGTTCGGTATTCGACAATGTTTTTGGCCAATGACACGCCCAAACCCGACACATATTGTAACAAATGCTTGCTGGCCGTATTGAGATTGACCCCTACGGAATTGACACAGCTCTCGACAACCGTATCCAAGGCATTTTTGAGCAGATTTTGCTCCACATCGTGCTGGTATTGCCCTACACCAATAGATTTGGGATCAATCTTGACCAACTCGGCCAGTGGGTCCATCAACCGACGGCCAATAGACACCGCACCTCGAACGGTTACATCTTTTTGAGGAAACTCTTCTCGTGCCACTTCGGAAGCCGAATAAATAGACGCTCCCTGCTCCGAAACCATAAATATAGAGGGGGGAGTTGATGATGTGGGCAGTTTTTTGACGAAGTCTTCGGTTTCGCGCCCTGCGGTGCCATTGCCAATCGCGATGGCCTCTATTTTGTTTTTCTCTATCAAATGGATAAGGGTAGCTTCGGCCTCGCGTGGCTTGTCGAATGGGTAGATGACTGTATCTGTCAATAAATTTCCTTGTGAATCCAAACACACTACTTTACAACCCGTACGAAAGCCTGGGTCAATGGCCAACACGCGCTTTTGCCCCAAAGGCGAAGCCAGCAGCAACTGCCGTAGATTTTCAGTAAATACCTGAATAGCCGCACGATCGGCCTTTTCTTTCGACAGATTGGCGAACTCGTTTTCGATGCTTGGTTTCAAAAGGCGTTTATAAGCATTCGATACGGTTTGTTCTTGCTGTTCTTTACAAGCGGGCAGCCCTCTGACAAACAAACGATCCAGCCACTCAATGGCCCTATCTTCCTCTGGCGATATGTCCACACTCAAAAAGCCTTCTTCTTCCCCTCGGCGGATAGCCAACAGACGATGCGATGGAATCTTAGAGAGCGGCTCACTAAAATCAAAATAATCGCGGTATTTGGCCCCTTCTTCTTGCTTATTTTTCTTTACTTTGGAGGTGATAATGGCTGTTTTTTCGAAGGCAAAACGTACTTTATTACGCGCTTCTACACTTTCTGACATCCACTCTGCCATGATATCGCGTGCGCCTTGGAGTGCTTCCTCAATATGGGTTACTTGCTCGTTGAGGTATTTTTCGGCCAAACGTTCGGGATTCGCCTCTTTTCCTGCAAAAATCACTTGCGCCAACGGCTCTAAGCCCTTCTCAATGGCCATAGAAGCGCGGGTTTTACGCTTGGGTTTATAGGGCAAATAAATATCTTCTAACGACTGTAAAACGTAGGTGTTCTCAATCAATTTACGCAGTTCGGGGGTGAGTTTCCCCTGCTCTTCGATACTTTTCAAGATGGCTTCTCGGCGTTTTTCTACTTCCTGAAATTTTAGGTATTGCTCTTTAATAGCCAAAATTTGAACTTCGTCAAGTTGGCCTGTCATTTCCTTGCGATAGCGGGCAATGAAAGGAACGGTAGCCCCTTCGTCAAAAAGGGTGATGGTACTGTGTACTTGGCGCTCGCTTACGCCTACTATGGGAGCGATAAATTGAGATGCGGTCATTAACGAGTTATTAGTTCCGACTGCAAAGTAGCACACACGCGATGAATCCGACAAACATTTCATGCAATTATGCGTTCTCATTCGGGTTTTCATTGTACTTTCGGGCCAAAAAAATCTTTATGCACTTAGATATTAAGCATCCACAACCACTCGAAGATTACTTAAAAAGTAATCATTGGCTCAAAGCGCATGAGCCCATTCTTAGCATTGAAAAGCCTGGCGAAGGAAACATGAACTACACTTTGCGCGTGCGCACCCACGACCGCACGCTCATCGTAAAACAAGCCAGACCCTATGTGGAGAAATACCCACAGATAGCCGCACCTGCCCAACGCGCCGTAATTGAAGGTAAGTTTTACCAACAAATACAGCCTTTTGAATCGTTAAATAACTTTATGCCTGCGTTAATAGGTATAGACGAAGTACATCATATTTTGGTACTGGAAGACTTAGGGGTAGCCAACGACTACACTTTTCTTTACCAGGCGGGGCAAAAACTAAGTTTAACAGAGGTGGAAATACTCACCCATTTTTTGGCACAGCTCCACCAACTCACTTGGCAAGAACTTCCCAACGAAACCTTTGCCAACCGCGCCATGCGTGCCTTAAACCATGAGCACATTTTCCGTTATCCATTCATGGAAGACAATGGCTTTGATTTAGATACCATTCAAAAGGGCTTACAAACAATTTCGATGGCCTATAAATTTGATGAAGCCCTCAAGAAAACCATCACCGAATTGGGGACAGTGTATTTGGCTGATGGTCATTGCCTGCTCCATGGCGATTATTACCCAGGAAGTTGGCTAAAAACTGAAAGTGGTGTCAAAATCATTGACCCAGAATTTTGTTTTTACGGCCTTGCCGAATTTGATTTGGGTGTCATGATTGCTCACTTAATGTTATCCCAACAAGAAGAAAATGTAATTCGACACGTTTATCAAGCCTACGGCCCGATCAAAAATCCTCGATTAGTCGATCAGTTTACGGGCATTGAAATCATGCGTCGGCTTATTGGATTGGCACAACTGCCGCTGTCACTGAGTTTATTAGACAAGGAGGAATTGCTCGAAGTAGCTTACGATTTGCTGATGAAATAAAGATTTAGTCATCGTCATAGTCGTCGTCGTCATCTTCTTTTTTAGTAAGTTTCACAAATGCCCCACGCACAGGCGAGGGCATTTTGCTATTTTCTCCACGAACGGTCTGCCAAACGATTTCGCTAAAAATCAAATCATCAATGGCATCAGGTTTAGTCAAATCGAACTGGAGCGTACGGCGATGGTTGAAGTTGTTGGCTATGTTCTTTTCATTCAAGTCTATACCTGGTTCTTTGGCTACAAAAGGCGCGATATTGGGCGTATTTTGAAAGCAACGCCACATAGGAGTAGCAGCAGCATCGTATTGACTCATGGGTTTAAGACCAAGAATCAACTCCATTGTTCGTAACATGCCCGAGGTAGAATACATGGTGTGATCTACAACACCTCGTTTTACATACCCGCCTGCTATGTATGCAGTGGAGCGATGAGCATCCACATGATCGGGACCATTTTGGGCATCATCTTCCAAGATAAACACGACTGACTCTTTCCAGATAGGGCTTTTAGAGAGATGTTCTACCAAACGCCCTACGGCCAAATCATTATCAGCCACGGCTGCATCTGGTGTAGGATAGCCTACCCGTGCACCCGAAGTATGGTCATTCCCTAAGCGAATGGTGTTCAATTGGGGTACTGCATTTTTAGCTACCAATTCGTCAAAATCTTTCTCCCAAGATTTTTCGCGTTCTACATCCATATAACCAAGATTATAGCCTTTAAAATCAGGACAATAATGACCTTCAAGGGCAGGAATATTGGCTTTTCCATCAGCAAACCATCCATAACTTCGGTAGCTGATATTGGCACGTTTGCAATGATCCCAGATAAAACCATCGCGTGGATGCGCGATGGTCTTTTGTCCTTCAAAATCGTACGTACCTCCTCGCCCACCGTAGCTGGTTACCCAGTTTTTTTCGACATAATCGTTGGCATACGCTGCCGACGACCAGTTGTGTCCGTCGGCACTTACTTCGGCATCTACATAGAAATTGTCTAATAACACAAATTCTTTGGCCAAGGCGTGTTGATTAGGCGTTACTTTTTCGGGAAACAAACACAAACTCGCATCGCCATTACCTTCTTTTATATCGCCCAAAATCTGGTCATATGTCCGATTTTCTTTAATGATATAAAATACATATTTGATAGGCGAAGCCTCTCCTACTCTTCGGGGAATAGGATTTCCCGCTTCGCCTTCGGCCAAATTCTCTTTTTCTTTATTATAGGGCGTATTTTCATAGACCAACTTTGAGTAAACTCCCAAAATGGCCGCCTCTGGCCAATCAATGATGGAAAGTGTTCCTTTAAATAATCCCCCGATATACTGGGTTTCATCCCGATTGGCTTCGGGGTTTGCGCCTTTGAATTGGGGAGATTTTGAACGATTAGGGTTGGGACCTTTAGGATTGGCAAGAGAAGAAAACCCTTTGCCATTGGTTACAAAAATACGCTTTCCGATTACCTTCACTGCCGTAGGATACCAACCCGTAGGAATAAAACCCAAGGAAAGGCTCCGACCTTTTTCAGTTACATCAAACACGGCCAAACAGTTGTTGTCGGCATTGGCAATCAGCAATTTAGACTCGTCAGAAGTAAGGGCAAGGGCATTGGGCGTGCTACCCAAAGGCGCGTTGGGGTAAAGCGAGGCATTGAGCGTTTCAACCACTTGGCGTTTTGCCAAATCTATCATCATCACCGAGTTGTCGTTTCCACAAGCGACATAGAGGTATTTACCGTCTCGGGTGGGGAGCAAATCATTGGGGTTTTTGGCCGTGGGTATATCTATCAAGGTTTGGAACGATTCGGTATCTATGATACGCACTGCACTTCCTTCCCATAAACTCACAAAAGTTGTTTTTTATCTTTGGATAATTGACAAGCATAGCCTTTAAAATCCAATGGTACATTTTGAATTACCTTGCGTTCTTTCAAGTCGCAGACATACAAACTATTATTGTCTTTGGTTACGACAAACATTTGCTGCTTGGCATCGTCTATACACAGTCCCACAGGGCTTATTTTTTCGGGCCAAGGCTTGCCTAATACAATTTCTCCATCGGCTATGAGTTTGCTATCTACAACTCTGTAAATCAGTATTTTATTATCGTTCCCACCCGAAGCATAGAGCATTTTTTCATCAGCACTAAAGGCCAACCCATAATAAGACTTATCGGTTTTTACATCGTCTAATATTTGCGCTGAAACAGCATCGATGAGCGTGATACTCTGGGTGCTTTGACCATTATTGGTTACGGCAGCATACTTGCCCGACGAAGAAACGACAAGGTTGAGAGGCAAATCATTTAGGTTGAGACTTTTGTTTCCTGCGGGTGTCAATGACCATCCATTGGAAAGTTTAATCCGTTTAGCCGCTAAATTTTGATACAGTTGGGCATCGGCAGGGGAAGACTGGCCTTGTCGCTGACATCCTGAAAAAGCAAGCAAAAGAAGTAAAATAACTGAATTAAAAACGAGAGAAATAGTGGTAAAGATCTTCATTTTAGTCTGGGTTTGGATAGCCAAATATCAGCATAAATAGCTAAAAAACACAACAACTAAAATGAAGAAATTGTAATTAAACCAAATATTCTTCTACTGTGCGAGAAGTATGAACAAGATGATGATCTAAAAACTGTTCGATACGATTCATGGCAATCGTCAGCTCGTCGGTAGTGGGCAAAAATACGATTCGGAAGTGGTCATTGTAAATGTAGTTAAAGCCTGTGCCAGCTACCACCAACACTTTTTGTTCTGAAAGCAAATCAAACACAAAGTGTTCATCGCTTCTAAAATCAAACTTTCGCAAATCTATTTTTGGAAAGACATAGAGCGCGCCCTTAGGCCGCACACAACTCACTCCTGGAATAGCGGTCAAGCGGTCATAGACCAAATTCATTTGTTTATGCAATCGGCCTGTAGGTAGCACCAAATCGTTGATACTTTGATAGCCTCCCAAAGCTGTTTGAATGGCATATTGAGTGGGTACATTGGCGCACAAGCGCATACTTGCCAAAAAAGTAAGCCCTTCGATATAGGATTTTGCTTTGTGTTTTGAACCACTCAGAAATGACCAACCTCCCCGAAATCCTGCTGAGCGGTAATTTTTAGAAAGCCCTCCGAAGGTTACACAAAGGGTTTCGTGCGCCATAGTGGCCACAGGATAATGCACTGCCCCATCATATAGAATCTTGTCATAGATTTCGTCTGAAAACAAAATCAGTTGGTGGCGTTCAGCTATCTCAACAATGCGCTGTATGACCTCTTTTTCATATACTGCCCCAGTAGGATTATTAGGGTTAATCAATACGATTCCTTTGGTGCGTGCCGTGATTTTGCTCTCTAAATCATCTAAATCAGGATTCCAGTCGCTTTCTTCATCGCAGATATAATGCACGGGCTTACCCCCACTCAAAGCCACGGAGGTAGTCCAAAGAGGATAATCTGGCGACGGCACAAGGATTTCGTCACCTTCATTGAGCAAGGCTTGCATGGCCATCACAATGAGTTCGCTCACACCGTTGCCAATATATACATCATTGATTTCTACGCCTTTGATGCCCTGTGTTTGGGTATAGTGCATCACCGCCTTCCGAGCCGCAAACAATCCACGAGAATCAACATAGCCTTGGGCATTACGAATATTAAGGATAATATCATGGATAATTTCATCCGGTGCATCAAAACCAAAAGGAGCAGGGTTGCCAATATTCAGATTCATGATCTTATATCCTTGGCTTTCAAGTTCTAAGGCTTTTTCGTAAATAGGCCCTCTAATATCATAGCGTAGATGTTCGAGGCGTTTACTCTTCAGGATTTGCATATAAATAATCGATTGGTATAAGGCTCTTTTTTAGCTACAGCGGCAGTTGTCCGCAACCACTTACGCCAGTTCAGCGTCTTCTATTGTTTTTATTGTTCCGAAATTTATTTCTGTCTTTGTTTCGGTTGTTGTTGTTATTTCTATCGCGATTATTATTATTGTTATTGTTATTATTATTTCCTCGATTGCCCATGTTTCTTTGAAAACGCTCTATATTTGTGCCTTTGTCACGAGGGGCAGATTCTACTAATCCGTTTTCTCGTAAGTATGCTAATTCTTCTTTCAATCTTCCTTGTGATATTTCATCGAGCTGCGAAAAAACTACATTATCATCAGGATTATCTTTATTCCAAGTGTTATAAAAAGTGCGCATTTGGCGAATTAAATAGGAGATAAAAGCCAATTTTTCTTCACGATCGGTACAATTAGCGGCCTTATCTACAAGCAATAGCAAGTTTTTTCCATATTGTTTATAGCGTATAAGTGCCTGATTATAAGGCACACGTAAGGGTTTTTTTCCAACCGCTTCAGGCGACGGTGGGGCAAAAGGGCTATCTACTTCCAATGCGAAATTGGTCATGATATACAAATCATCCCACAACTTCTGCGAATAGTCTTGGCCATCTCTCATGCTGGGGTGAATCTGCCGCATCAATTCTACCAAAATATGTGCCTGAAGTGTTCGTTTTTCGCGCTCTGGGATAGATACCAGATAATCAGCTAATTTTTGAACGTTACTACCGTATTCTTTCAAGAGTATTTATATTTAAATTAAAGCAGGCAAAGTTACGAAAAATCAAGTTACTTTGGCAAAATCAAGCACTCGTCGTAATTTTGACGTTTAGCTTCCGCCATTTTTTATAAAAAATAGCACTAAGCAACATCAATCTATCATCATAGCAGATAACCAATCAACCCACTCAATGAGTAAAAAAGTAGATATAAGTATTGCCTTTTATGGCAAGCCCTATCAAGCCATTGTTACTATAGAAACCTTGATGAAATACAGTGGTCAGCATATTGACAAAATATACCTGTCGCGCGAGCGGCTTCAGCCCCACAACGATTATGCAGGCATATTCAAAATCATTGATTACTTCCGCAACAACCCCTCCGTCAAATTAGTCATACAATATCCGCACCATTTTTTAGGTTTGGGCGTAAAAGATTATGACCGTGCCAAAGTTGATACCCGCTTTCGCCAAAGTATCATGTACCAATATCCCTTGGAAATGACCGATAAAAAATACTTGGTGGTGATGCACAACGATATGCTTTTTTATGGTGATATGATTGGCGACATGCTCAAAACCTTTGAAAATGGTCCACAAAATTTAGCAGGCGTAGGCTCTATTGGACAATGCTGGAGTTGTCCAGCAGGCCCCGATTGGGGCAACAAATGCCACTCCAAAGTATTTGAACAGTATGTGCCTACCCAAGCTGAAGCCATCGCATTGGCAGAACAATACCCTACTCCACGCCAAGATATTCAACTCAAGGTGCTCAAAAATGGCCGAGTGCATATTCTGCCCGAATGTCGTCTCAACGAATACTGCGCCATGATTGACGTAGAAAAATATCAAAAAGAAACCCTTCCTAAGGGAGATATTGGCTGCTATGGAGGTGGTTGGAATGGCGTGGACACCGCTACTGTTTGGTCGCACGATATGTATAAACGCGGCTACACCTTTAGGCATCTTACTTTGGAAGACTACACACGTCATGCTGCTTTTGATACTACTGGTAGTGGCACAAAAGCCAACTCAAGTGCTGACATTTATTGGAACGCCGAAAAAATGCAGAAAAGTACATCATAGAAAATTTTGGCCCTATCCAATTCAGCTCATCTGTATCGTGGGCTACGAGATATGATGCCTTCAAGCGCAAATCATGGTTAGGACTGATTCATACCTACGGATTTTTGAAGAAACTCATCGGAAAGTAAAAATGATCCTTTTCAGACTTTCTTTAGACATTTTCAGACTTTCTTAGACCCTTTCAGTTCATGGCTTTAAATTACATTTGGGTAGGCTTTTTGTGGTGGCGTTTATTGTAGCGTTGCTCAAACTGATTTTTTTAGGCGACACCGAGATATTCAAACTCATTGTAGAAGGCATGTTTGATTCGGCCAAGGTGGCCGTCATGGATATATCTCTGCCCTTGGCAGGTGTGATGACGTTTTTTTTGGGCGTGCTCAATGTAGGTGAAAAAGCAGGAGCTATCAACTTTATTGCACGCATTATTGGCCCTTTTTTCAATCAGCTTTTTCCTGAAGTCCCCAAAACCATCCTGCCAATGGACAAATGATTATGAACTTCTCGGCCAATATGCTCGGGCTTGACAATGCCGCCACGCCCTTTGGTCTCAAAGCCATGCAAAGCCTACAAGAACTCAACCCCAGCAAAGACGTGGCCTCCAATGCCCAAATCATGTTTTTGGTGCTACATACCTCGGGGCTTACCTTGATTCCGCTGTCTATCATGGCGCAGCGTGCTATTTTGGGTGCGGCTGACCCCTCCGATATTTTCATTCCGTGTTTGGTAGGTACGTATGTTACAACGGTCATTAGTATTTTATTAGTAGGTGCTTATCAACGCATCAATCTCCTCAATCGCATTGTTATCAGTTGGTTAGGGGAGTTACTGTAGGCATTGCCCTATTGCTCTGGTATTTGTCGGGTTTATCTAAAGAAGGCTTGGAAACGTTCTCTAAAATCTCAGGGAGTTTGATTTTAATGGTGATTATTGTGTCTTTTCTGCTGGGAGCAGTACGAAAAAAAGTAGATATTTTTAGCACTTTTATTGAGGGAGCTAAAGGTGGATTTGATACCTCTGTCAGAATTATCCCTTATTTGGTCGGCATGTTGGTGGCCATTAGTGCTTTTCGAAATGCAGGAGCGATGACTTATTTAATAGATGGCCTCAAATGGGTTATCACCCTCGCAGGATTAGATACGACCTTCACAGATGCCTTGCCTGTAGCTTTGATGCGCCCCCTAAGCGGCAGTGGTTCAAGGGCTTTGATGATAGATGCTATGAAAGAATTTGGGCCAGACTCGTTTGTTGGGCGGCTGGTTTGTATCTTCCAAGGGTCTGCCGATACTACTTTTTATATCGTAGCCTTATATTTTGGCTCGGTAGGCATCAAAACTCACGCTATGCCATCTTAGCAGGTTTATTCGCCGATTTGGTAGGAGTCATAGCAGGGATATTGTTGGGTTATTTATTTTTCCATTAAAGCTATGTCAAAGGAGTCATGACCAAAACCTTAGCCAAACAGCCATTGCATCAGCAAAAACAGCACCGAGGGACAAAGTAAACAACCCAAGCCTGTGTAGAAAGTGGCCGTCAATGCCCCATATGGGACTAATTTGGGGTCGGTAGCGGCCAATCCTGCCGAAACACCGCTGGTGGTCCCCATCAATCCTCCAAAAATCATGGCCGTATTGGGGTTATTTAAACCGATGTATTGCGCCACTAATGGTGTACCAATGGTTACGACTACCGATTTTACCACGCCTGCGGCAATACTCAGCGCAATCACCTCAGAACTTGCCCCAATGGCTGCGCCTGTCATGGGCCCACAATATAGGTACATGCCCCCGCCCCAATCGTTGTAAGACTGGCGGCATCGTGATAGCCACTTGCATAAGCCACCAGCACCCCGCCAATAAAAGAAAGTAGCACCCAAGCAAAAGAGATAAGATACCCAACCAGCCTGCTTTTCGCATCACTAAGAAGCTGGCTCCCATGGCCGTAGAAACAATGGCAAAGTCTCTTAGCATGGCTCCGCCCAAAACCGAAAATCCACTGAAGATTTTTATATCGGCTATTCCTTTTTCTCCTCCAGACACCACCCCTCCAATGTAAGCCAATAACAGCCCAGTTAGTATCGCTATGGCTGAGCCAGGTATTTTTTTGCGGGTGAGTTTATCAGAAATAAAATCAGAAAAATAAGTAATCATGCCCACACTTAGAAAAGCAAAAATCAACCCATTTTTTTCGAGGAATTTTAAAATGATTTCCATCTTAGCTCTTTATATTTTTTCCAGCGAGTTTGGCCAATAAGGGAATAGCTACCAGACCAATCAGGACGGGGGCTACGCCCGCTAAAATAGCTACAAAACCGCTTGATACGGCTACTTTTACATTTTGAATGGCCGACATGGCCACCACAATCGGGATATACATTTGTGTCCAAAACTGAACGCCATTCTCTGTGTTTTTGGTCAGCCATCCTTTCTTATTGAGCCAATCATTGATGAAAACCAGCAACAGCATCGCAAAACCTACCCCACCAACATTGGCCTCAACACCGATGAACCGTCCTATCAACTCACCCAAAAGCTGCCCTGTGATATAGCAAAAAGCCAAAATGGCTACGCCGTAAATGATCATCTTAGAAGTATTTTTTTACATCATTTTTAGTTACTTTTCCCATGGCGTTGCGCGGCAGTTCTCCCACGATTTTGTATTGACGCGGTGTTTTGTAGGCTGGCATTTTTTCGCGCATCCATGTAGTTAGGGCGTTTTCATCTATATTTTTATCATTCACCACCAAAGCAGCCACTACCAGCTCGCCCCACTCCTCATCAGGAATACCTACGACACTACAATCTTTGACAGCAGGATATGTTCGCAGCACTTCTTCGATTTCTAAAGCAGAAATTTTATATCCCCCCGATTTGATAATGTCTATCGAATCGCGGCCTAAGATACGATAATAGTTTTTTTCAATTACGGCAATATCGCCTGTCTTGAACCAACCATCCTCTGTGAATGCTTTTTGGGTGGCCTCAGGCTTCTGCCAATAGGCCAAAAAAACATTTTTTCCTTGTACTTGAATTTCCCCAGGCTGCCCTTTTGCTACAACGGTGTTTTGTTCATCTACCAACCTTACTTTTACCCCTGGGAGCGGTTTCCCAATATAGCCCGCCCTCCGTTCTCCGTGGTAAGGATTACTAATCGCCATGCCTATTTCGGTCATTCCGTAGCGTTCGAGCAGGGTATGCCCACTGATATTTTTCCATTTTTCCATGACAGATACGGGTAATGCTGCCGAACCAGAAACCATCAGGCGAAAGTTGGAGAGCGTAGCTGAAATTTGTGTTTGTTGTTGTATGTCCAGGTTTTCCCAGTAGGCAATCAACTTAAAATAAATCGTAGGCACAGCCATGAAAACATTGATATTGCCTTCGAGGAAAGTTTTAAAAACAGCGTCTGCCGAAAAAGAAGGTAAAAACGTTACCGAAGCTCCCGACCACAACGCACAGCCAACCACGTTGATAATACCATGCACATGATGCAAAGGCAATACACACAAAATATGGTCTTTGTCCGACCATTGCCACGACTTTACTAAGGTAGCCATTTGGGCTTCAATAGTGGCATGAGTCGTTACTACGCCTTTGGGCAAGTTGGTGGTGCCACTGGTGTACAATATCATGGCTTTTCGTTGAGGCCTAATAGATGGCAGCTTTCTATTTGTTGTTTTCAATGGTCTTTCTCCTCGCCAAACGATTAGTCTAAGTTTTTTTTGCGCCAAAGTGTCCAATAGCTGGGCATATTCTGGGCCTACAACGATTATTTCGGCTTGGGTATCTTCAATTACATACTGCAATGAAGGCAATGGATAGGTAATGCACAACGGCACAGCTATACCACCTGCTCGCCAAATCCCCCACTGTACACAAACATAATCAAAGCCAGGTGCAATCATAAAAGCCACCCGAGACTCATGCAAATCGTCGGCATTGTCGAGCAGCAGCGCGGCAAACTCGTAAGAGGCATCAAGGAGCGTTTGATAGCTGAATGATTTATTATCTGAAACAATGGCGCATTTATCTCGCCAAGTCGTTGCGTTTTTGAGTAATTTGAGCATATAAAATCAAAAAAATCGTGAAACTATTGGCCAAAGCGACAGAGGTCTTTACTTGCTTCCGATTACCTTTACATCCCGAAACATAAAGGTATTATCGCTGACTCTTAGGGGTTTTCCACTTGAAGTTGTTATGCCCCTAAGTATTACTTCTTTGGTTTTTATATACGGAAATTTTTCTTGGTAAGAATCATCTATCATCTCTGGATTGATATTGGCAAAAATGGCAGGGCCTTGGTAGTTTGCTGGGTGTTGGGAGTCGTCAATGCGCAGATTTTCAATGGTGATTCGCTCGGGCATATAGCAAGTGTAGCCGAAATTATGCTGGCCTGAATAAGAGCCGCTTATCAAGGCAGCACTGATGGGTTTGCCGTTGGCAGGTACGAATACACAGTCGCGAATGATCAACTCCCCTTGCCAAGTACTGCCATAGTCGGGGCGTAGATTGACCATGCTTCTGGCTCGAATGGTGGAATTTTCTATCAATAAAACGCCACTACCAATGGCATTGATGCCCATATGCCCGAGGGTAGAGTTACGGATGGTGGCATTGGCCACGCCTTGGTGGGCATCAAATCGAGAGAGCGTACAATGATCATACAGCAGGTTTTTAGAGAAGTTAGAACCCAGAATCCCCCAATATTTACTATCATTGATGTCGTTGGTTTGGCTGCAATTCACAAAAGATACATTGAGCGCACGATTGACCGAAAGGTCGTATGTACCCATCGAAACAGGCTTGCCTGCTGCGCCAATGGTGCTGTAGGTCTGGTGCCCGGTCAGAAGGGTATTTTTTACCGTTATATAAGCACAGTCGCCGATATTGAGGAAGCCTCCGTAGGGTGCACCGTGGTCTTCTTCACCTGTAATGCGGTGTTCCAGCCCCTCTACCAGTACGTTAGACCGTCTGATAGCGATGTTTCGGGTATAATAGGTGTATTTTGATTCAGCTGTATTGGCGATGGTGGTGAAACGTCCTCTGGTGATTTTCAGTGGCTTTTCATCAATAGGCAGCGCGGTAATATCCGTAATTTGGTCAAAATCCCAAATGATGGGGAGCGTTCATGTCTATGTTACCGTCTTCATCAACAAAAATATCAGTCTGCGAGCCATTGTTTTGGTTGAGTCCAAAGCTTGTATGTATTGTTTTACGTTGGTATTGGTAACAGTAATGAGGTAGGCACTTGGCAAAGATGCCTCTATTTTTTCTGATTCCTCTTCAGTGACAATATTTTTTCTAATTTGAATGGCTTGAGGTCTGAACTGACGGCAAAAACAGAAGCATTGCGATTTTGCACCTCGGCATCGTCAATAATAAAAGCGGCTGTACCAAAATCTGTATCGGTTCGGACAATGGCTGTACGTTCTTTCCCGCCGATATAATAGGTGGCACCCTCGTCGGCTTTGACTACAAGGCCGTGCAGATTTGGCAAAAGCATGAGTTGCAGCGATAGCGTCTATGTCATCGGTTTTACCATCGCCTTTGGCACCAAAGCTACCATAACTCACCCGTCAGTAGTCTTGTATTTGATAACCTCTTTGGGAGCTACATTGACCACTAACTCCCCTTTTTCATTGGTATATGCTTGGGTTTTCTTCTTTTGCGACGTGAACACTACATTTTCAATCGGGCTTTTATTCTGTCCTTGTGCTATAAATGCACAAATCAAAAAAAAGAGCGTACACTTCATCATAAACGGGGGCTTAGTTATCATTGATTTTAGAAGATTAGGGGAATTGTTTGATTGTTGCTTAGCGGGTAAAATTATATAAAAAGCAAGCAAAACCAAAAGTAACAGTCTATGTCTATCTCTGGCAAAACCAATAAAGCGTTTTGACTAACTGGGCGTATTCTCCAAAACAGAAACTCTCACTACTACCCACGAATTGGTTTATGGTATGACGGTTCATGCAAAATGGTGCGATGGATGGTTGGATGGCGAACTTATAGACTGGATTTACCCACTCGAGTTTCAATACCAAAATGGTGCGATTGAAGGTTGTTTTTGAGCGTATTGCCAAATTCAAGCCTCATGCGGTTTTCAATACCAAAATGGTGCGATTGAAGAGTTGAGCAGCGCAGATTCAAGTAGCGACAGTATCGGTTTCAATACCAAAATGGTGCGATTGAAGGAATTGTAGCAAATCGAAGGAAAGCGAAGGTAAAGCAGGTGTTTCAATACCAAAATGGTGCGATTGAAGGCTGGGATGAAATATGGGAAAGTGGCGAACTGCAGTAGTTTCAATACCAAAATGGTGCGATTGAAGGGCGTACTGTTCCCTGTGTACTGCATTTCACCGTTGTTTCAATACCAAAATGGTGCGATTGAAGGCAGAGGTGAAATCTATTACCGCGAGTGAAATTTTGGGTTTCAATACCAAAATGGTGCGATTGAAGGTCTGGTATTGGTTTGTTCGTCCAAAAGTAGTTGTAAGTTTCAATACCGAAAATGGTGCGATTGAAGGAAAAATCTTCACATTGCAGCCACATAAGACACAGAGTTTCAATACCAAAATGGTGCGATTGAAGGCGCTCAAAACAGGCGCGTTGGTGTGGAACACAAACGGTTTCAATACCAAAATGGTGCGATTGAAGGCTACGCTCATATTCTGCCGACCTCTCTTTACCAAGTTTCAATACAAAATGGTGCGATTGAAGGAAAAAGTAATAAAGTCGGTAAAAAAATAAACAAAATGTTTCAATACCAAAATGGTGCGATTGAAGGTTGATTGGAAACCCATACTTCATACATTAGTATTTTTTGTTTCAATACCAAAATGGTGCGATTGAAGGTGAACTTCACGCCTATTTGTTCAAAACCACGTTTGCCAGTTTCAATACCAAAATGGTGCGATTGAAGGAAAATACAATCCAAAAAAGCGAAACGCCAGGGCTTTGTTTCCAATACCAAAATGGTGCGATTGAAGGAGGGATAGAACAGCCCACTTTGATTTGCTGACTTGACACGTTTCAATACCAAAATGGTGCGATTGAAGGCTCCGTAAAAAAATTCGATTTTTTACGTTGGCGTTGTTCACTTTCAATACCAAAATGGTGCGATTGAAGGTTTTTCCCTGTCAAAAACGAGCTTTTTTTTGAGAACTTTCAATACCAAAATGGTGCGATTGAAGGTAGATTTGGTGGCATGTTGCACCTTGTCGCCATTGGCTTTCAATACCAAAATGGTGCGATTGAAGGCATGATTAGAAAACTGTTTTAGTGAGTTGATTGGTTTAAGTTGAAAATACCAAAATGGTGCAGATTGAAGGGAAAATGTGTGTATGTAATTAAGGAATTAAATGATATTGTTTCAATACCAAAATGGTGCGATTGAAGGAAGCGCCGAAGTTGCAGGCCCTGAAGGACGTAACGAGTTTCAATACCAAAATGGTGCGATTGAAGGTGCACGAAATTGATGACGAATGGATGGACACTTTTAGTTTCAATACCAAAATGGTGCGATTGAAGGTACATCCACCGACACCGACCGCCATACGCTACCCTGCGTTTCAATACCAAAATGGTGCGATTGAAGGGGTATCAGGCACTGTCCTGCTGCAAGTGTTTTCGTGTTTCAATACCAAAATGGTGCGATTGAAGGTTTTAATTTCAAAAAATGAAGCCGCTCAATCGGAGGTTTCAATACCAAAATGGTGCGATTGGGAGTTGAACCTTGGATTGTAGCCGCTGAAAAGGCTGGTTTCAATACCAAAATGGTGCGATTGAAGGACAACAAGAACGCGGGCAAGTGCAGTACTTTCAAGTTCAATACCAAAATGGTGCGATTGAAGGCTGAAGGAAGAAATGGGCGAAGCAGACTTAAACTCGTTTCAATACCAAAATGGTGCGATTGAAGGTTATCCCACATCTTCCATATTGTCCACTTGATAATTGTTTCAATACCAAAATGGTGCGATTGAAGGCCAATATTGAATGGCACGCCAGAAGCCTCCGCCACGCTTTCAATACCAAAATGGTGCGATTGAAGGATACGTCCGATTCGAGATAACCCGCGAATATTTCATCAGTTTCAATACCAAAATGGTGCGATTGAAGGTAGGCATATAGAGGGATATATAGACTACTTAATTAAATGTTTCAATACCAAAATGGTGCGATTGAAGGAAGAAGCCAGAATTGCTGGGCGATGCAGATTTTAGCTGAGTTCAATACCAAAATGGTGCGATTGAAGGGCAGTCTTGAAAGAGCTGATACTTACCTTGAAGTATGAAACAATACCAAAATGGTGCGATTGAAGGCAAATGACCCGACCAAATATTAATGGCTCCAGCAGTTTCAATACCAAAATGGTGCGATTGAAGGCATTTTTGAGCTGTTCGGAACTGACTAATGACCCTGTTTTTTTATTTTACTAAGAAATGATTTTGCGATTGAAGGCTACCTAAAATCGGCCTTCACCAAAGACAACCCCAAGTTTCAATACCAAAATGGTGCGATTGAAAGCAAATCAAAATCTTTGCCCTTGTACTTAATATGCATGTTTCAATACCAAAATGGTGCGATTGAGAAAGTTGGCGGCCTCAAAATCATTGAATACTTCTACTGTCAGTTTCAATACCAAAATGGTGCGATTGAAAGACAACAGGCGTAGGCTTTGCACTTTTGCAATGTGTTGTTGTACCAAAATGGTGCGATTCGAAAGGACAACCAACATGTTCAAAGATTACTCCCAACCTCATGTTTCAATACCAAAATGGTGCGATTGAAAGCATCGTTGGCATCGTATCGCCACAACTGGCGGCGAGGTTTCAATACCAAATGGTGCGATTGAAGAAAATGGGATGGTTATTATGCGTATAACTAACATGTTTCAATACCAAAAATGGTGCGATTGAAAGTCCTAATTACAATGTCTTGACCATGCAACCACTAAAGTTTCAATACCAAAATGGTGCGATTGAAAGCGAGCAGCGCAAAGAAACATTAGAGAAAATATTAGGTTTCAATACCAAAATGGGCTTGCGATTGAAAGAAGAATGATAATTTTGAGATGGTACGTTTTGCCCATGTTTCAATACCAAAATGGTGCGATTGAAAGTGAAGGATATTTCGGCTATGAGGATGGCGTGGGTTAGTTTCAATACCAAAATGGTACGATTGAAAGTTGGCGCCCGAATTTGACCGTGGCGATGTATTCAGTTTCAATACCAAAAATGAATTGCGATTGAAAGGAAACAAAGCCGAATCACCCTAAAGATGAGAGTAAGTTTCAATGCCAAATGGTGCGATTGAAAGTTGCCAAGCACCGTGAATGATAGACCCACAGCCGTGCTAGTTCCAATACCAAAATGGTGCGATTGAAAGAACGCCTTTTGATTTTCAGCCAACTTTAAGAGTAGGTTTCAATACCAAAATGGTGCGATTGAAAGCTGTTTACAATCGTTGTGTCTGATTGTGCGCCCCTGTTTCAATACCAAAATGGTGCGATTGAAAGTAATCACATTAGTTTGTACAATTGCGCGAACCTTGGTTTCAATACCAAAATGGTGCGATTAATTAAGCTGTCGCCAATGCTGCCTCCGCAGTTTGACGGGGTTTCAATACCAAAATGGTGCGATTGAAAGAATAGCCCCTGTAAATATTATATTTGTGTTTACAGTAGTTTCAATACAAAATGGTGCGATTGAAAGTTTGATTAGGAATAATAGAAAGACGCTCAAGAAATAAGGCGTTTCAATACCAAAATGGTGCGATTGAAAGACATTATCAGTTTCGATATTTAGTTCGTCCTGTGTCAGTTTCAATACCAAAATGGTGCGATTGAAAGTAGGGTCAATCGACGTACCTCTCGAATTCGAGATTGGGTTTTTCAATACCAAAATGGTGCGATTGAAAGAAATTAAAATTAAAAGATAAATAATTACACTAGTTTCAATACCAAAATGGTGCGATTGAAAGCCGCCAAAGAATCAAGGCAGTACTCCCGATGTGGTTTCAATGCCAAAATGGTGCGATTGAAAGAGCTGCCCATAGGTGAGGTTTTTGTTGTGTCCAAGTTGGTTTCAATACCAAAATGGTGCGATTGAAAGTTTTGAGAGTCCATCTAAATGAGGATAAGTTCTTACGTTTCAATACCAAAATGGTGCGATTGAAAGCTCACTGGCCTTTTGTGGGCTATTGCTAAACTCAATACGTTTCAATACCAAAATGGTGCGATTGAAAGCAATTTAACGTCATTGAATACAGCTCCATAACCCGCGTTTCAATACCAAAATGGTGCGATTGAAAGGACTTGCAGGGAGTTATAAAAAAAGCCCCAAAAATTCGTTTCAATACCAAAAATGGTGCGATTGAAAGATAGGCGATATAGCCCCTGTTGTTGTGGCCAGTAGGTTTCAATACCAAAATGGTGCGATTGAAAGTTTACTAATTTTGACCGTACAGCCGCTAACATTGCATGTTTCAATACCAAAATGGTGCGATTGAAGAGGCAGAAATGGCTGAAGTGATTGGAAAGCCGACGTTTCAATGCAAAATGGGTGAATTGAAAGTATTGCTTCCCAAAAACAAAGAAAGCAACAAAGACCCCTTTGTTTCAATACCAAAAATAGATTGCGATTGAAAGGTTTGTCGGGGCTGCACGAAAAAGATGATTTTTTCTTGTTTCAATACCAAAATGGTGCGATTGAAAGAAACATGGCTATAGTTGGTGAAAGAACCCAAGACGGGTTTCAATACCAAAATGGTGCGATTGAAAGTTGGTTAATTTGAGATAGTGTTCTTTTTTGATATGTTTCAATACCAAAATGGTGCGATTGAAAGAAAGGACGCATCAAAAACGTCTGCCTCTATGGAAAGTTTCAATACCAAAATGGTGCGATTGAAAGATAACTAAACGAATGTACTTTGTAGGTGTCTGTAAGGTTTCAATACCAAAATGGTGCGATTGAAAGAAGTGAGTTTTGATTTGAGCAACGACCTTCTCAAAGTTTCAATACCAAAATGGTGCGATTGAAAGAATACTACGGGAACGGCAAGCAACGTAACGGGAACGGGTTTCAATACCAAAATGGTGCGATTGAAAGGCCGTAAAAGGTCCAGATAGTATTGACGCGGGTATTAGTTTCAATACCAAAATGGATGCGATTGAAAGACAACAACGGTCAAACGATTTGGAATTGGAACGCGTTTCAATACCAAAATGGTGCGATTGAAAGGATTCATCTTTAGCAACACGGCAGCCGATACCCACGTTTCAATACCAAAATGGTGCGATTGAAAGGCAAAACAGAACTTGATTTTTTGACTTTATACGCAAGTTTCCAATAAAATGGTGCGATTGAAAGAGCCTATAAACCCGAATTACCAAGACCTAAAGCAACACGGTTTAATGCAAAATGGTGCGATTGAAGAAGTTCATCTGATAATGTATCATCAAACGAGTTAAGAAGTTTCAATACCAAAATGGTGCGATTGAAAGCACGCCGTACTACCGAGTCGCTTAGATAGAAGTAGTTTCAATACCAAAATGGTGCGATTGAAAGAAATCCGCTTCATTATCCAAAACAGTACTTAAAAAAGTTTCAATACCAAAATGGTGCGATTGAAGGGTGAAATATTCGTAAGTGTTCCTGTTCCTCCTCCGTTTCAATACCAAAATGGTGCGATTGAAAAGATATGACGAAAGTAGGACAGTTTTTACCTATCATTAGTTTCAATACCAAAATGGTGCGATTAGAAGCTTAACTATACGGGGTTGAAACTGTAGGGTTTAATATCAGTTTCAATACCAAAATGGTGCGATTGAAAGCCAGTGCCTTTATCTGGTGGTATTCAATGAGGATTGTAGTTTCAATACCAAAATGGTGCGATTGAAAGCTCGATCTTTGATAAGCGTGAATACATCCGTGCCGTGTTTCAATACCAAAATGGTGCGATTGAAAGTACAATGGTTGGGCCGTAGCTTATAGTCGGTGGCGGGTTTCAATACCAAAATGGTGCGATTGAAAGTACCAAGCGAAAAAATTAAGTTGAAGTTTTCTAAACTGGGTTTCAATACCAAAATGGTGCGATTGAAAGTAGTACCAAACAACAATGGTGCAACAATACTACCAAAGTTTCAATACCAAAATGGTGCGATTGAAAGGGGAAGCGTAACAGTAACATTATATTGAGAGCCACGTTTTCAATACCAAAATGGTGCGATTGAAAGAATCAGGCGAAAGCTTCAGTACATTATGGCCATGTTTGTTTCAATACCAAAATGGTGCGATTGAAAGACAATTCGGAACCACAACAGGGCGAATAATCAATCAAAAGTTTCAATACCAAATGGTGCGATTGAAAGTGTTAGATTATAGATGGAAAGAGATTGGTAAAGAAGTTTCAATACCAAAATGGTGCGATTGAAAGATCAGCATTTTGAGTGAAGTTAATTAAGAAAGAGTTGTTTCAATACCAAAATGGACGTTGAAAGCATTTTTGGACTGAGATAATTGATTTAGACTCATCGAAGTTTCAATACCAAAATGGTGCGATTGAAAGGGTGGGACAAAGATGAGCGCAAATGGGTTTTATGCCAGTTTCAATACCAAAATGGTGCGATTGAAAGTGTTTTTGCACATAAAATCAAAGCCCCAAACACGGTTTCAATGCCAAGTAATTGAATTAAGTGACCCTTCAATAATCAAGCGTTTACAAGTAGAGGAATGTTTCAATACCACCAAAATGGTGCGATTGAAAGAGATTTCACCAATACTTCTTCCTTAGAATTGGCCATGTTTCAATACCAAAATGGTGCGATTGAAAGGAAGTAGTCGAAATATTCAAGGCGAGAGGGTGGGAAGTTTCAATACCAAAATGGTGCGATTGAAAGTGACAGCCTAAAGTCTTACTGTTTTTTTGTTACCAAGTTTCAATACCAAAATGGTGCGATTGAAAGTTCTGATAAATCCATCAAAGCCTCTATGGCAAAGTAGTTTCAATACCAAAATGGTGCGATTGAAAGTATTTGTAAGCGTCAAAGGGTATGTCGAAAAAACAAGTTTCAATACCAAAATGGTGCGATTGAAAGAGCAAGTAGAGTTTGATTTAGCTCTGCTAACATCAGTTTCATTTTAAAATGGTGCGATTGAAAGCGAGAGATACGGACTTTCCACAATCACCGTTCGGCGTTTCAATACCAAAATGGTGCGATTGAAAGAGCTTAAAAAATACTAATCTTCTACCTTCGTGAGTTTCAATACCAAAATGGTGCGATTGAAAGACTAATTCGTTTGGTGCTACCTCTATCCATTCTTCGTTTCAATACCAAAATGGTGCGATTGAAAGATTGAGGATGTGGACTTTGAGATGATTCTAAAAGAGTTTCAATACCAAAATGGTGCGATTGAAAGTGTATCAGATCGCTTGTTTGGCAAGCGATGTAAAAGGTTTCAATACCAAAATGGTGCGATTGAAAGTTACGATGGTAATGACAACCCACCATGTCCTGCATGTTTCAATACCAAAATGGTGCGATTGAAAGATATTTAAGGCTAAATCTTACATAATCCATTCTATAGTTTCAATACCAAAATGGTGCGATTGAAAGCCGCCGCTAAAATGGCTTTTCTGACCACGCGAGCCGATTATGAAACAATATACAACAAAAAAATCGTCGGCCTACGATACTGCCCAAATACCTGTAGGCCGACGACTGTCGTTTTGAAGCAACTGAACGACTTTTCGACTTATTTCCCAATCAAAAAAATACCTACTTTCATTGGTTCTCTGTGCACAAAACCCAGAGGTCGACGACTCAAAACTTACTAACTCACGAAAACGAGTAGGTTTGTTTTTATCGCTGCCCAACGCAATACGTTCGGTATATCGCTCGTCGCGCATCTGATAAAACACCACACCATCGCCTTCTTGCATGAGTTGTTCGGCTTCTATTTGAAGCGACTTAAACTGTGCAGGCGTAAGATCGCCAAAAACGGAGTTGCTTGCCAAATCAGGTACCGAGCGAAAACGAGCATTTTACCTACACGTTTTTGATTTACGTCATATACTGCAATGAAGTAGGGCATAGTCTTTCCTTTCTCAATGGGGTATTTTTGGATATAGTTCGATTGAATATTGCTATTTACCAAGATGCCAAAGAACATGTGGGAGAATGTTTTTAAGATTTCTCTCCCGAAAACGTTCAGGTCGAAATGACAAAGTAGGATTACTACCACCTGCTACAGCCCTTGATGAGCTCTTTGATGGGGTCGGTCAGGTGGCGCACCAGTTTGTAACATTCGAGCCTGATGAGCCGTTCATAAGACACTTTGCGGTCGAGGGTACGGTGCTGTACCGTCTGGCTGAGGCGCGCGTCCCAGTGTTGCACAAAAATCTTGCGCCCACCTCCGACAAATAGCACCCTTAAATGTTTCTCAAAATGCTTGGGACCAATCTCACCCGTTTTTGAGCAATCTAAAAATGGCCCTGTCCACCAGCAGCGGCTTGAGAAAACCTCGGCAATATCCAACGATAACGAGAAGCGGCGGTCGCCAGGCGTACGAATTGCAAAAAACGCAATCGTAGGGTCGAGAGCCGTCCGGTAAATCTGGCGTAGTACGGTATTGTAACACAGCGAGTTGCCAAATGAAATAAGTGCATTGAGTTCATTGGAAGGTGGGCGACGTTCACGTTTAGTAAACGGAAACTGCACGGCTACCACTTCCCCCAAAAAATACGGCCAAAGCTGGTAGTAGCGGTCGCGGATGCGGCCTTTCCGGCCATCAAGGTCTGAATGTCTGTTGTTTGGGTGAGGTCTCGCGGTCGCGCACGAGGGCTTGAAGCGTGGCTTGTACCGCCGTTTTGGCTTCGCCTTCGAGGCGTGGTTGGTAATATTTGATGACCCGTTCGATATTAAACAAAGCCGCCTCCACAAAAGCCTGCGCCAACACCAAACGTTTTCTTGGCACTGAGATAAAACTGCGCCTGCTGCCACTCAAATGCCCCCGAAAGCTGGTGGTCTGGGGATAAAGCGTGGCAGTGTAATTGCCATAGTAGTCGCAAAAGAGGCGGGGATACCCTGTTGCCCCAAAAAGTAATGAGCTTGGAGTTGATGTCCACCTCACCAAACAAAAACAAGCTGTCCACGCTCTCTACAGGAAAGGGCGTGCGTGCACCGTCGGCCTCGGCCGAGGGCAACGCCTCGTTGTTGGGCGCGTCGTCGGGCTGGCGCTCACCCGTCATACGTTCAAGGGCGAGGGTATTGTGTTGGCGTTTGAGCCGCCCACTCGAAAATAAATAGTAAGGTCTTTTCATATTGTTATCCAAAACACAATTCTTCGTAAGCACATTTCTGACAAAATTTTTTACTGACCGCCGCTACTGGCGGTGCCTCCTCCGTAGCTAATTGTCGTATGGCCTTTACCGTTTGTTCCAATTCGCCAATGTGCGCGGCCTCCAAGATTACGGTTTCGGTGCGTTTGAGGAGCGGGTAGTCCAACTGCCCCACAAAAGGCTGTCCATCAGCACGTTTGACACCATTGAGGCACAGCAACCACAGATAAAATCGTACCTGCCAGCGGTGGGCATCTTCGCAGGCGCGGCTTTTCTTGGTTTCGTGCAGCACACCCTGTTTGAGCTTCATGCGATCTATTTTGCCCACGAGGTGCGTACCGTCTGGGGCTTCGGCCTCCAACATTATTTGCTTATTATCACGCTCGTAGGCCGTCTCGTCGAGCAGCCTCCCTAAGGCTACGGTGTCTGATTCTTGTTCCATCCAAATCCCCCGCAACGACCACCATGCTTTGCGGGGACATAGTCGGTGGTAGCTGATGAGTACACCCCTGACTTGGAGTTTTTTATTGAACGAATTTTCCATCTTATCGGTCATAGAATTTATCTTGGTCCCATTTTGAAGGATTACCGACGATGTATTCAGCAATAGTTCCAAGGCTACGTTCATCTCTAATGATATGGTCCCAAAAACGTTCTTGCCAACCAAAACTCTTATCAGGGAAAATAGCCTGTATATGTTTGGTACATATTGCTTTGTAAGAACGAATAATGGCAGATATAGACCCCGATTTGGGCGAAATTCGTTGATGAAATTTTGATTTATTGGTGTCGTCGGTATCGGTAGAGACGTTGCAATGCAACGTCTCTACGTTGTTGTCCAATACCAATATCCCATGAATATGATTGGGCATCACCACAAATTCACCTAATTGGATATTCGGAAAATGTTTCGGAATCTCAAACCAAAACCCTTGCACAATCGCCCCATGGTTGATAACTTCATCGTCCCTTCGCGACATTCGCCAAAGAAATGTTCCCGATTTTTGGTGCATATCGTAATAAAATACACCCCCTTGCTTGCATAATCCCAACCCTTCAAACGGGCAGACTCAATGCGATATTTATTTTGATAAAGGGTCATTTTGGCAATGAATTTTAATAGGTATTTTTTTGTCGTAGAGACGTTGCACTGCAACATCTCTACGACAACGATGATTGGTTTTCATAATCAAATTCCGTCATTAATTTTATCAAATGCGCCTCTGCAGCGTCAAGGGCATCTACACTACCTATTGAACCAACAATATGGCCTGCAGGCAATGGGCGTAATGAAAATGTTGGCTTTGGCGGCTTCGTCAATTTTAGGCACTGCTGTTGGCTTGTCTGTATCATCTCTCAGTTCACCTCGAATAGCATAGGCTATTTGATTGGCATTATCGCTAATGGCGAGCGCGACGGTTTCCATCAGACTAAATGTGCGCGATTGATTGGACGTAATTCTCCAATTGACCAAGGCATGAGCCAATTTGGGAATAATTTCTTCCTTATTTGTTTAGGACATATCAAACAATTTCCAAAGATGTTTTTTCCTTCAATCCAACCTTGCTCTCTTAGTTTTGTTTCTATTTCAGGGAAAAGTTCAGGCTCTAACTTATTCGTTGAAACGCAAAAAAGTGTTCTTAAATCAATGGCTATGTCATAACTAAAAAGTCCAGATGCACGGGTTTGGTCTTGGATGAATGCCCTGTTTGGCAATGACCTTTGGTTGGTAGTAAGCCAGTTATTTAATTCTTCATCAGATAGTTTTGCCCCTCTTTTTTTATTTTCGAGCCAATAAACATCTACTTTATGGTGTTCTGGGTGAGAAGTTCTGTCAAATGTCAAATTTTCGGTCGGATACTCTATCCCCCCAAGTAAAGGGTGCAGCGGTCGCATGGCAGAAATAGACAAAGGACTGCGACGTTTTACGGTAAAAGTTCCACTTTCGGCTTTCATGTATCCCCCCAAAAGCTGGTCGGCAAAAGTGGGTCACAAGGCGAATGGGGTTCTTTTTGGCTTGCCTTATTTTCTTTTTTGTCAATTTCCCAGTTAAAGGTCATTGCAGCAAAAGGAAGTTCCAAAGCCTCAATAACAGACCTTTTCACTTGTTGCCCACTCGAATAGGCCATTCTTCGTCCTGTCTGTGGGTCGGTGTAATACTTCTGGCCGTCATTCACAGCAAATACAGTATGTTCGGCATGGCGTAAGCCTCTCAAATAAATAAATGGTTTCATGTTTTTGGATGTTTAGAGTTCTTAATTTTTTGCTTTTTGATAAAAATACTCGAATCTGATGAGTGTACTGAACAGAGGGAAGTTGTCGAATGGCATTTTTAAAACCTGTTCAACCACATTTTTGAACGCTTCGGCATTATTGACATGAATGATTTCGGTTAAACCATCTATGAAATCTCTGACATTTTTAGATTCCATGACCTCTTTGGAAGTACGTTTCTGTATTGTTTTAGATTTTTCTCTATCTGATTGATTTAACTCTAAATCAATCAGCGTTTTAGCTACCTCCGAAGCTAATTGCAGTAGTTCTGTTTTGTTTAGCATTGCCATAATCCAGATTTGGTATAGTTGAAAAGTTTGAAATGAATTGTCGTCTGAAAACTTAAAATCTTTGCTTTGTGCGAAGTCAACAGAGCCTTTGGGCATAAACTCTCTCAAACCTCTTGGTTCTAAGGCCTTTAGGCCAATAGCGCCCATTTTGCAAGCACTCCTAAAATTGTAAAATGTTTCTAATTCGCTAATCTGCTTTCTAGTGAGAATCACCGCACTTTTATCTAAGAATAGCTTATCTTTGAGTTCATAGAGCTCTTCTATTTCAGGCAGATAAATATTGATAAACCCAAAGGTGGTATTGGTCTGAGAAAGATTATAGGCATAGGCCGTAATTGTACCTTTGTACTGTTTTGTCAAAGCAAAAATTACCCTTGACCATTCTTTTGTCGGAATGGCCATCTTGCCCTGTACTTCGGTAACATCTACCGAAAACCCATCAAAAGGTCTGTCTTCGTTGAAATCATCACTTAGTGCGTGACAAATCCATTGCCCATTCCAAGTTTCTATTTGTTTATCTTTCACACTAGGTGTTTGTCGTAAATACCAGCGGTAGTATTTCCACCCCTCAAAAAGTGAGAGAATAATACCTTCTTCTTGCAGCAGCATTACAAAGCCCCCATTCACGCCAATTGCAAAAGCCTGCCCAATCCACGAGGCATAGATTTCTTCTTCGTCAATAGATACCGATACTGGAAACTTGCCCCGAAGACGCTGCTGTGAATTTCTTCTGCACCGTATCCTACATAAATCGCCCGCTCGTACGCCACTTTCAACTTTTTTCTGAGGTTGGCCAGTTGAGCTTTGGCCTTGCTCCCATTTAGTTTGACGGCATCTTCGGTGGGTTTTGGAAAAGGGTGAGTTGCCAACGTGCATCAGGTGTTTTCATCATCAAAAAGAGGAAAAAACACTTCATCAAAAAACTGTTTTGCTGAATAATCTTGGGCTTTTTTCTTTTTCTACGATACAGCTTGAGAAACTTTTTGCCTATAGCTTGTGTACATATCTATATAAAGATTGTTGTGTTCGACTAATTCTAACCCTACCGTTTTGTAATCTTCCTCTGACTGAGGTACTACAAATGGATGAGCACCTACTTCCAGTTGCCTATATTTGTGCTTTTGCCTCGTAATGGTTTTGTAGTTTACGGGTATTTCCATCATAATACGTTCTTCCCAGTTGGCAGTTAGATATTTTCTTCATCAGATTGTAGAATACAGGTAGCACTCTCAATTTCCAAAGCCTCTACAATCACGGCCTTTGTGGTTGGTCAATTCTTTGATGGAATAGCCTCCTCTCTATAAATGAGGTGAATATCAATTTCTTTGGTGTCTAAAGTTGGAAACACAGCATCAATTTTTTTCTTGTAAGGTTCTCTCTTCCAGTACTTCAAAATTGTCGGGAGTTGCTCATAGCTTGCTTTCAAAATATCTGGCTTGTAGGGCAATACATTTCCTGCTGGCTTGATGACGTGCACGGGCTTGTATTTACCAATCGTATCTTTGTTCCGCTTTCTATTGACACGTCCAAAACGTTGAATAAGTCCATCTAAGGGAGCGGCTTGGGTTATCATTCGATCAAAACTTATGTCCAAACTTACCTCCACCACTTGGGTGGAAATGACTAAACAAGGCATCAATCCATTCCCAAACTGCTCTACTCCCATCGCCATTAAATTCGGTTTTTAGGCGCGTTTCTAAGGTAATTCTGTCACCTCGTCTAAATCGGCTATGAATCAGCATCATGGGTATTTCTCCAAATTCTTGTTTGAGTGCTCGATAAGCATTTTGAGCCTTGCCGACGGTGTTGTAAACCATCAGTACTTTCTCTTTTTGCCCAAAAGCTTCTCTTAAAATGGCTGGTATTAGCGTTTCATCTTCAATTTTTGATACTTGGTGACGGTTGAAGCTGTCTAAGATTTTATCGGGCAACTTCACTTCGTACACTTCGTCTTCGCCGCCCAAAATATTTTTCAACTCATCGTACAAAACGCTTGGCATCGTGGCCGTACCGATATGAATTTTACAGTTAAACCGTAGCAATGTCTTGACAATTTCTAAAACCATACTTCTTGAAAAATCGGAATAGGTATGGATTTCATCTAAGATTACGTCTGTCCCCTCCAAATCTAAAATCATGGTTTCAAAGCCTGACGTACCAAAAATAATAGCCGCTAATTGGTGTGGTGTAAGTATTTTTACTACCGACCCCGCCAAGGGTTGTAAAATCTGTTCATCTATTTTGCCCTTGGTAACTATTTTTGAGGTAGCGTGCAGCAAACGAATGTCTGCGTCGGGTTGATATTTTTTCACATCATTGCAGATACGCTCCCACATGGCATTGATACTTGCCTGAAAAGGTAAGGTGTAGAAAACTCGCCCTTTGCATCTTCGCAAAAGAAAATCTGTTTTTCCTGCCCCTGTTGATGCCACCACTAAAGTATGTTTTCGGCTGTCCGTAGTTGAAATACAAGAAAGAGGGTACATTTTCCTTCTTCGACTTTTGTGCCGATAATGATTTAATTTAGGTTTTTTGAAAAGCGGTTTTAACTTTTCTGTCGTAGCATGGGTAAAAGCGGAAGCAAAATGGTCGGCAGATTTTAGTAGCCCCCGCAATGGCGAAAAACCATATCCTTTCTTTTTACAATATTTTACTGCATAAAGTATTGCTTGTTCTGCGTCTTTTCTTGTTATTTCAACCGTTGGTAGACGGAAGTGTTGTAAAATTTGAATTCCATATTGATGCCATTGTTCCCAATCTTTCAAATGATTTTCAATCATTTCATCACCTTCATTCGCCCTTAAATCTAAAATTCCCCTTTCTGTTGGGTCGTTTTGAATCGACTTATGATGGCCAACGACCAAATCAATCAACGAATCCCATTCTTGTTGAGGGAAGCAAGGCAGAAAAGCCAATGAAGATATTTCGTGGCGGTGGATAAAGTCCCATTCTCGGTTTTCAACAAGGTCTTGCCATTCACTTTCTGAATCTTTCTTTGAAAATGCGGATGAGCTTTTCCCAAGTCGTGCATGATAGCTCCTTTACGCGCAATTTCCACATCGAAATCAAAAGCATATTTTTTGGCAAATAGTGTTATCGCTTCGGTTACTTGTTGGGTGTGTTCTAAAAGCGTTAAACTACCGTAAGTTGACACTTTTAGCTAATATTTCATTGAGTGGTAGCATCTTACTTTCGGATTGGGTTTCCAAATACTTTCAGTTCACCAAACATTTCAGCGGCACCATCAAAACGATTATGTCCAACTTTGAATCCATTTTCTGAATCCGTAAACTTCAATTCAAATCCTTCGATTGTATCAAATTCAGTATCGGTCATCTCTAAAGTTCAAGAGGAAATATCAAATCTTCATTCCTGCACAGGCATATCGTTTGGGTAAGTGCATTATTTGCGTCTTCCACATCAGCAAAGGCCAAATACAAGTCAGGATTGAGCATAATACCTCTGTTCAGTATACCCAAATTGGTTTTATACTGCCCCTTATCCCTTGTAAATATCTATCCCGCCTTTCGACCAGGTTCTTTCTTGTTGAATGTCTAAGCCCTGATAATTCAAACGATGGCGTTTGATTTTCAGAATCTTACCGTTGTGTACTTCCCCCAACAACTCAGGGAATAATTTCTTTTCGATTCCTTCTATAATCGAAGGAGTTAGAAATTGCTGTGAAAAGGTTTCACTATCTCGCACAGCAGTCCAGGGTTTAATGAACCCAAACGAACCGCTGTATTTTACTACATAATAATTTTCCATATTGAAGTTTAGATTAGTGAACCAAAGCCTATTCCTGTTAAGTTACCTACGCCCACATTCCAAGCAAAGGCAATTTGTTCGGGCGTTCCTTTGATGATTACTGGACATACTGATCCTTTATTAAATATACCTTTGTAGGAAGCCCCTTTGGTAGTGGCATTTGGGTAAGAGTCATCAAATCGAACAACCACCTCATCGTAGGGAAATCCCGCCTCTTTGAGTTTGTGTTGTAAACTTTCGGTTAAATACTGATTGGCCTCTTGGTCATTGTGATAAAAGAATGAATTTCCTTTTCCGTCGGGTTGATAACGCTTGATAAAAACGGGGCTGGCTACCAAAAATCTGTGTGGGGATTCAAAGTCTGGGTCATTTTCAAGTGTTAAAGAGGTTATTTTCATCCCCCAGCCAAAATCGTTGTCTTCTTGAATTTTTTTTATGATTTGCTTGATAAGCGTATTATCATAGCAACTTAGAAAAAACTGACTCCCATTCCTGAAATTCAAGCCGCCTTGCTCTTGGCGACCATTTTTGAGCCATGAAAATGAATAAAGCGATACCTTGTCGTGTACTTCATTTCTGCCAATCCAGTAATGCAACTTACTAACCTGTCGCTCCTGATACACAAACGGAACAATGCTCGTATTTTTTGAAAGATGAATATGTAACCTCATGGTCGTTATATTTTTGATGTTTGTGAATTATTAGCCAAGTTTATCTGTATGCGCATATCGTATTTTTTTAAGTTGTTACAAAGGTTGAAGGGGAAGACTGTCAAAAGTTGAGGGTCTTCTAAAAAGTTTTGAAAAATTACCAATATTTTTGGGTCATTGCCTTGATTCGTTGCCCAATCCTTTCTCTGAGAATCTTAGGTTCAAGCACTTCATGGCCTCCGAGGCCAAGCAGTTCTATTTCAAACTCAATGTTTAAGACCACAAATAGCTCAAAATCCACATAATCGGGCGAGGTTTGGGGCAGGACCTTTTGGCTGTGGTGTAGTGGTAGTGAGCGTAGGTATTTGGCTTGCAGTGGGTAAGTCGCAGCAACACCCGCACGGGCAAGGCATCGGGGGCGGAGTTTACGCCTATGACGTGCTGGCGCATGGAACGGTAGCTTTCGCGGTGATCGTGGGTGTTATGGCGGTCGGTAAGTTGGAGGTCGGCCATTCGGTCGAGGCCAAAGGTACGGATTTGATTTTTTGAAGGTCGTAGCCATCCAAATACCAGCGGTTTTTATACTCAAAAAGCAGCCCAGGCTCTATGTGGCGTGTTTGGATGGGGGCGGGGCTGTCGGTATAGGCACCGTATCGAAACGCCACCACCCGCCCCCCGCAAGGCTTCCCAAAGTAGCGGTAGATGATTGACTCCCTTGAAGTTAGGTTTTCTCTCTAATTGTAAGTAGCGGCCAATTTCGCGCACGCCCGTCAGGGTTTGGTTCACAAACTCTACGCGCTCGCGGCGTTCGAGCAGGTCAAGGAAGGAGTTGAAATCGCCAATATCCTCGTCGTCTTCATGTAAGTCTATATAGTAGCCGTTGCGGTGTTTACAATACTTAAAATCGATGATGTATTCTTCCCGGATGGCTTTTTTATCGCGCTCAAAAGTTTTTTCAGAATAGTCCACAAAACCTTCTTCTCTGATGAGTTCGATGAGTTTTTCTCTGGAAGGATAAGTACGTGGGGCTTGCGAAGCTCGCAAAATACACCAATGACGGCGGAGGGTGGCTGCAAGGCTCATGTTGGATTTGCGATTGATGGTTGCATCAGCAAAGTAGTCAGTCCATCAATGTTCTGCAAATAAACTTATCAAACGGTTAGCTATGATAGTACCCACACAGGCAGCCGCTTTATCGCGAAAGAGAAATCCAAATAGCAAAGGGTGAATACAAAAAAAGGCAGTTACAACTTTTAGTCGTAACTGCCTGATTTTGAGAGTGGTGATGGACGGAATCGAACCGCCGACACAAGGATTTTCAGTTCAAAAAAATATGGTTTTATTTGGTTTGATATGGTGTTATTTGTTTGATTTTTAGTAGCTTAGCGTTTGGGTGGAAATATGAGAAATCAAGAAAAACCACCAAATGTTGTACCTATGTTGTACCAAGTTTATTCAACACCATGGCTTCCGTCAAAATAACACTCCGTCAGAAACCTAATAAAGAAGGCCAATTGCCCCTTGTTTTACGCATCACCAAGCATAGAAAAACTTCGTTTATTTATCTTGGTTACTACCTCAACGAAGCTGATTGGGATGAGGAAAAGCAACGCGTCAAAAAATCACACCCCAATTCCGCACGGCTCAACAACTTACTTTTGAAAAAACTGGCCGAAGCCAATGAACACGCGTTGGAATTGGAAACCCAGAAAAACCTTGTTACGTCTATCTCTGTTAAGCAAAGAATCAAACCCTCAGCAGGAAGTACCTTTAATGCTCAGGCAGAGTTGTATTTACAACGCTTGAAGGAGGCAGGAAAGTATAATCAATATACCCCTGATAAGCCCCGCATCAAACACTTCAAAGAATTTCTCAAACAGGACATTGCGTTTTCGGACATTACAGTACCGCTATTAGAACGGTTTCAGGCCCATGTCAAAAACAAGCTGAAACTCTCCGAGCGCTCAGCCGTCAACCACATTGTGACGATACGCTCAGTGTTTAGCCATGCCATTAAAGAAGGCGTTGTAGATGCGAAATTCTATCCATTCGGTAAAGGTAAAATGAAAATCAAGTTTCCTGAATCCTCTAAAGTGGGTCTTAATACGGAAGAAATCAAACGGTTGGAAACGGTAGCGTTGGAAGGACAGGCGCACCACGCCCGTAATTTGTGGATGATTTCTTATTTGTTTGCGGGGATGCGGGTTAGCGATGTGTTTCGCTTACGATGGAGTAATTTTCAAAACGGCCGTCTTCACTATGAAATGGGAAAAAACAATAAGGCTGGGTCATTGAAAATACCAGACAAGGCGTTGGCGATTCTTGAGCAATACAAAGCTTTGCAAGGAGACAAGGATGACTTGGTATTTCCAGAGTTGAAAGGGGTAGATTTCAGCGACGAGTTTATCACTAAGCGAACGATTGCTTTCAAAATCAGTTCAGTGGACAAGTGGTTACGCACAAAAGTAGCACCAGCAGCTGAAATAGATAAGAAATTGACCATGCACTTGGCACGTCACTCCTTCGCCCAACAAGCAACTGACATACCTATTCAAATTTTACAAAAGCTGTACCGTCACAGCAGCATTATAACGACAATGCAGTACCAATCTAATTTTACAACGCAACAGACGGATGAGGCTTTGGATAAAGTGTTGAATGGATTGCTTGAATGAATTGATTATAAAAATTGAATAAAATATCAACGTTTATCAAAGCGTGTTACCGCTTGATAAATTTTTTATGTCAGATATGAAATTTTATTTAATTTTCAGGCAGTCCTTTAGACTACTGAAAATCTACCCTTCATAATTAATTGAGTGAAACAGCCATAGAGGTAGAAAACTGATATAAAATGATGCAGGCTTTTGAAATTAGGCATATGAGTCTTAGGTCACTGATTGCAGCACCAGTTAAACAAGTTGGTTAAAGGGGGATTTTTTTGTATATCTATCCACTCTTTCATGACTTTCCAGGCAACAGTTCAGGGATGAGATATTATGTTTATTAAAATCTCTGTTGCAATGAGAGGGGGGAGGGCAGAATTTTGAATGATATATTTGGGGTTTTGCAGATGTTTGTTAAAAGGGAAGGGTGAAATGATATCATCCTTCAAAAGAGATTAATAAAATGAATATTTACAAATATACATAGACTTTCATCACTGAAACAAAAGATCTTCATGAAGATAACCTTACCCCCTCTTGAAAATATTATTTACCAAAAAACTGGAAGCCAAAATATTGTTAAACACCTAATTGCTCCTCAGAAAATTATAACGATAAAAATATTGGAGCAAAGCCGCTTCTATTTAATTATTGATAATGATCAGGAAGAGTTATGCCTTTCCACAAAAGTTGAATATATCCCAGAGGGAGTTAATTATGCCTTGCTGACTAATATTCTACCCAATCAGCAACGTTTTGAGGAAGACAGAATTACGATAAAAGGCTGGATCAGACATCCTCGGCTCAAAGAGTATTTGCCTCATGAAATCAACAATTCATGGAAGAATGATTTTGCCTTTAAAGAGGAAGATGGTGATGAACCATGTTTGAGGCAACCACAAATTGCGGCGCTGCACATGATATTAGGGCATTTAAAACTGCCGTTGGAGGCAGCGACGGTAGTTATGCCTACGGGTACAGGTAAAACTGAAACTATGCTGGCGACCTTACTGGCCCATAGATGTGAAAAACTTTTAGTGACAGTGCCTTCTGACTCATTACGCAACCAAATTGCGGATAAGTTTATAACGCTGGGCCTATTAAAGCAATTCGGAATAATCGGTAACAACTCTTTATATCCTGCAGTTGGTATAATCAAAAATAAATTCGGGAATACAGAAGAAATTACCAATTTTTTAGAAAAGTGTAATGTTGTAATCACAACAATGAGCTGGCTTACCAATCAGGACGCCGAAATTCAAATTCTGTTTTCAAAATCGTTTAGCCATGTATTTATTGATGAGGCACACCATGTTAAAGCGTCCTCGTGGAATGAGCTTCGTAATAGGTTTGATAATGAAAAAATCATTCAGTTTACTGCAACACCATTCAGAAATGATGGTAAAAGGTTAGATGGTAAAATAATCTCTAATTTCCTCTCAAAAAAGCTCAAGAACAAGGGTATTACAAGAAAATAGAGTTTATCACCATACGCGAATACGATAAAGATAAAGCTGATAAAGAAATTGCTAAAGTGGCTGTTGAACGATTAAGATCGAATCTTGATAGTTCATATAACCACATTTTGATGGCTCGTTGTGATACCCAGGAAAGAGCAAGAGATATATATAAACTGTATGAGGTTCATAAAGATCTTGATCCGGTAGTTATTTATTCGGGTGCCCCAAACTTCAAAGAAACGTATGACAAAATACTTCAAAAAAAGACTAGAATAATTGTATGTGTTGATATGCTAGGAGAAGGATTTGATTTACCTGAATTGAAAGTGGCAGCCTTTCATGACATTCGTAAAAGCCTTCCTATTACATTGCAATTAGCAGGACGATTTACGCGTACAAAATATGATGAAGAACTGGGTGATGCCTCCTTCATTGCTAACATTGCAGATTTGGAGGTGAGAGCGGAATTGGCAGATTTATATGCTACCGATTCGGATTGGAATGAAATCCTATCAGATGCCAGTTTTGAACGTATTAATGAACAGGTAGAATTTAAAGACTTGATGAGTGGCTTTAAGAAACTGAATGACGCCAATATCCCCTTTCAGAACATAACACCAAAATTAAGTACAGTGGTTTTTAAGAATAAAACCGATGCTTGGAATCCGGAGAATTTTCAAAAAGGTATCCCCGGTTATGAGAACTTTGATTTTAGGTTTCATGATATTAATAGAGAGCATAAAATATTGGTTGTAATTATCGGTCGAAGGTTGGATGTAGAATGGGTGCATGATAAGCGTGAGATATACAATATCCAATGGGATATAATCATTGTTTATTGGGAAACTAAAAACAATCTGTTGTTTATCAATAGTTCAGATAACGGAAGCTTATATACTGAACTGGCTGAAGCGATTCTTGGTGGCAATTATGAGTTGGTAAAGGGAATAAATGTTTTTAAATCATTTCATAATATTAAAAGGGTAAAACTTCAAAACGTTGGATTAAGGCAATTTTTAGGAAAAAATATTCGCTTCAGAATGATGGTTGGGAGCGATGTAGGAGAAGCTTTAAGCCTTGCAGAAAAACAAAGAGGGGAAAAAGCATTTGTAATGGGAACGGGCTTCGAAGAAGGAGAGCCGGTTAATATCGGAGCATCTTACAAAGGCAGAATATGGACAAAGCTTCAAGGAGATTTGAAGCAGTTTAAAAGTTGGTGTACTGCATTGGGGACGAAGTTGATTGATGATAAGATCGACCCCAATCAAATTCTCAGAGAAACTCTGATTCCAACACTTAGAACAGGCTTGCCGCCAATCTATCCTGTCTGGATAGATTGGGATTTGGATATGTATCTGGATACTGAAACAAAATACAGTTTTGTTATAGATGAAGTCAAATATGATTTGATCAACGATAGACATATGTTTGGTTAATCCCTCAAAAGAAGGCGACTTGCTGTTTTCACTTAAATCAGAAATCTGTGAAGTTATTTTTAAACTCGAACTATTTGAAAGAATAGATACAGGAGAGGGCTTACGCAGATTTCAAAATCACCCAACAATCAGGTGAAAAAGCGGAAGTTCAATTCGGTAGTAAAAGATTTAATGCCGCTCAATTTTTTGAAAGATATATTCCTACTGTTTGGTATGCTGATGGATCTGCTCTTACGGGTAATGAATATTACGAACTAAAACAACAGATACCTATATATCCAAAAGATGAAATTATTTCATGGGATTGGACAGGTGTGAATTTAAGAAATGAGGCACAGGGAGTATGGCCTAAGGTAACTGACTCTATTCAATACAAAGTGCTTCAACAGTTGAAGCAGGAAGATTTCGATATTATATATGATGATGACTATTCCGTGAAATAGCGGATATTGTAGCTATTAAGCAATGCCATGATAAAATAGAGATTAAACTTTATCATTTGAAATATGCTTTGGATGGCGTAGTAAGCAATCAAGATTAAGAATTTTTATGAAGTCTGTGGCCAGGCGCAGAAATCGGTGCATTGGAAGCATAAATCAGGAAAAGAATTTATTAATCACCTTTTACGTCGTGAAATCAAATCAAAAAATGGCCAATCTTGCTCCCGATTAGAAAAAGGGGACAGAAATGATTTAATTAGACTCTTGGGCATTTTGAAAATGAAATTCCTGTTGAGTATAAAATTTTAATTGTTCAGCCCGGACTTTCAAAGGCAAATGCTTCTAATGATATTTTAACACTTTTAGGCGTTACAGAGACATATATCAAAGAATTTTCAGATATAAACCTTAAAGTGATTACAAGTGCCTAAGGCAATATAGATTCTTCAAGACTTTGTAAGCATGGTTAACGTAGTATAAAGTGATTAATACATGTCGTCAAGTAAACAAAACACAAAACTTGACATCTTTTGGCAGATATGTTATATTTACAGAATGATAAGTGTCGCCGAAAAAATAGCCCAAACGATAAAGAATATGCCCGAAGGTGTAATCTTTGGCTATGACCGGCTATCCATTGGCCGGGAAGAGTTTGCGTCGGCAGCCAAAGCGCTGGAAAGGTTGCAGAAGAAAGGGCTGGTCAGCAGGGTCTCAAAAGGGCGCTTTTACAAGCCTAAAATGACCATTTTTGGAAAAAAACGACCCAATGAGGCGGAGTTACTTAAACCTTACCTGTACCAAAACGGGCAGCGCACAGCCTACATCACGGGGACAAGGCTCTATAATCAACTAGGACTAACCTCCCAGATACCAGCCGATATTCAAATCGCTGGGCGGGCCCGCCGTAACCTGAGCGGAATCAGCTTTATGAAAGTCAGCTCTGTCAAAAGCTACGCCGACGTATCTGAAGATAATTATCAAATGCTGGGTTTTCTGGATGCGATGAAAGACCTAAAACAAATCCCAGATTTGGATATGCGGTCAGCGCTGACCATCTTCAAAACTCGCATAAAAGCATTGAGCAGCGAACGGCAACGCCAAATAATTACCTATGCCTTGTTATATCCCCCACGGGTAAGGGCATTATTAGGAGCCGTTTTGGAAGAAATTCAAAGCGAATTGGATTTGACCCCACTCAAGGAAAGCCTTAATCCTTTTACTAAGTTTAATTTAGGATTCAATAGTTCTCTGCTGAAAACAGACTCCAATTGGAACATTCAATGAAATTGCAGTCTATGAAGATGCTTCCTGTAATGTTTAAATTGACTCGGCAGAAATTGTACTCAGTGTCATAATGACAGACTAATCCGTTTTGTCACAAATCCTGACAAAATTTGTGACAACAATGCAAGTGGTTTATGTATGCAAAGTTCCGGGAATGACATGATTAGGATGGTTTAGGGAAGTTTGAGTGATTGCCGCAGTTTTTGATGTGCCTGCTGTAAATGTACTGGGTTTTCAGTGATACCCTGATGCCAGCGTGCCGCTTCCACATAAACACTCATCAGATCATAGGCCTCAAAATGCTCGTCCCGTACAATAAGCGGAATCGGGAGAGTAGGATGCTGAATACTTTCAAGCTCTTCCAAAGACACATAGCCTAATTCGGGAGAGCCCATTCCCAAGTCACACAATCCATAGGCAATAGTAGGCTCCATAGGATTCAGTTCACTCAACAGCCACGTGGCGCTGCCGCAATGGAAAACAATTTAACAACGGGTGGGTGGTCATCCTCCCGACCTTTGAGCATATCCCGGGCGTTTTCAATCATTTTTTCGCGGAGCTCGGCTGGAATAAGTCGGGACATGCGGAATCACCTTTGTCAAAGGGGAGAACTGAGTTTCAGCATAAACCGACTTTGTAAAAAGAACGGGACAAAAGGTGTTTGATTAATGAGAAATAAACTCGGATAAGAGGTTTAAAAAATCAAAAAATTATGGATTGATTATTATGAATTTTTCTAATATATTGACGATATAACTTCATTGTAAAAGTATTTTTTCTCCAAATCTTCATGAAAAAGTATGTACCGAATCTAATAGCGTTACGTCATCGCGTCCTTCTGATTACTTTAAAGAACCATCTCTGAATAACGTGACAATTCCTCTCCTCCGTTACCTGGAAGTTTATTGCGGAATATATTAGCTATCGGTGCTGCGATAGCCGCCCTTTTGTTTTAGGCGTTCATCCGGGGTTGAGTTTCTCACTTTTAACATTTGCCTTCTTTGTTTCTGACCCAGGAAGACGTATAGTAGAGAAGAAGTTGCAATTTCACTTTACACCCTCTTTAAAAGCAGGGCTTTGAAGTGACCTTACTTATGTCAGTACTGACAGGGTTTCAATATAAAGATCAATGATCGGGTTAATGCCGAATTGCGAATTATTGCACTTCAAAAGCAAAAGCGGAAGCAGAATTTAAACATAAAGAAGCATTACGAATTGATAGTCTTGAAGACTATTTAAATCTTGCTGAGGTAGCTTTAAAAAAGGGGAGTTACGCTAAAGCTATTACACTTTATAAGCATTCCGCACGTTTGGCTACAGCCAATGAGCCCTCAGAGCAACAGCGACTTCATGATGGGTTAGCCATCAGTTACTTTCGTACCAAAGACTATCAATCTGCTATTGGCCATTATGCTGCTTTAGGTTCGTTGAATAATGAACAGATGTATCAACGAGCTTTGTGCTATCTTCGGTTAGGCCGTAAGTCGGAAGCCTTATCGGATCTTTTCAGGGCATCCGAAGCAGGTAATAAATCTGCCGCTCAAATGTATGAGAAAGAAAATCCGCTCATAAAAAAAATACTTTATTACCAAACTGTCTGTTGTGACGGCGGTTATAGTCCGTCAAATGCTAAAGGTAGAGGGGCCTGCTCACCATGGAGGCGTTTGTGACTGGAATAAACCGATTTATGAAACTTACCGAAAATATGATGTCAACAGCTTTTGAGACCAGGCCTTTGATTGCACAAAGTTTAATGCAGCGACTTTTGCGTCAACAACCGATAGAAAATGCGGTTATTGAGTTAAATAATTTACTCGCTACTCAACCCATTCTTAGTATAAACAGGACAGACTTGGATCTGATTGAACAAAGGTATAGTGTGCTGCTAAGTCAATTTATGCTCAACTTGGAAGAATTTTACGCTGTTCATTTCAACTCCGATTAACAAATCATCTGTTACGGGTAGGGGCGTAGCTGAACTGGATCATTTACGGACATTATTTCAACTTCCGGTCAGTCAATTGAGATGATCCATAACCGCATAGGAGCAATTGCGTATCGACAACAGGCTAAAAAAGCTGTTGTTGATGGGCAAATAACTGTTAAAGACAAAGCAGCTTTGGACGAATTGCAAGCAGTAATTTCTATTTCTGATGAACTCGCTGTAAGTATTCTTAAAGAGGTTTGTCAAACGTATCTCAATCAATTAATGAAGCAATTAAGTATCAATGCCCGAATTACTCCCGATGAAGATCAACGACTGAATCATACAGTTAAGAGCTTAAAGGTACGGCTGAGTGTTGAAGCAAGAACGAGATGTCGAACGTTTAAAGAATACTGGAATATTGAGAACCAACCCCTGACTTCTGTCGAAGTGACGGTTGCTTTGCAAAAATCTGAAGAATGTTATTTTTCATGCGAAGAGTGTTCAATGGTATGAAGAACGGGCAACTTCCAGAAACAATAACTATTATGATCATTATGAATTTAATCAGTCCTTTGATCGGTAGATTTATATTCAAACAGCACATCTGCTCAAAAAGATACGTTTTCAATAATCAAACGTATCCAGTACCGGAGAAAACTTTATTTAACAAATAAACGGCTTATTTTCGAAGGACGGAGAAACTTACCTCTATCAAATTGAGTACTGTCACTAATACTAAGGTTTATAAACAGGGGATAGCCATAAACAAATTAACGGTAAAGACATGCTGTTACTTATGAGTCGGGAAGCTGATATTTTAGCTCTGCTCATTCAGCGGCTGCAAGAAAGCAACTGACTTCCCTTATTCAAAATGTATTCCTTTTGGGAGAAAGGGACATATTCGATTCGATTTCCAAACCTATTTCACTCTTCGATTGCCTTAAACATGTAAATTCTTTTTTCGCTGAACAACTAGGGTCTTACCCCTCACGCCGCAAGGGTCTTCGATAAACGGCCCTGACCGTGTCCCCTACCTTCCTTCACGGTGTTTTGTGCAGGTTGGGTGATTCCCCTCAGTCTTGGCCGCCCTTGCGTTTGCTACCCCCACCCTCGGCGGGAGCCAGAGTTGCATAGGTGCAACCCATAGCCAAAAGGAAAACGTAATGAATACAGCCTATCCTAAAATTCACTACATGAGCTCCCCAATGAAAATCGGAAAAACGCTGTGGCGATTGGTGATAAAAGAGTATGTGATATATGGTGAATTGGAAGAAGGCCAAAAACGTCTTTGTACTGAATATCAATGGAATGAAAAAGGCCAATGGCAGCCAAGCTCCAAATGGTCAACTTACAATATCAATGATACCTATTACGGTATGCCTCGCCGACTAAGCAGGCTATACGACCGAGAAAAAGACCTGTAGTTGATTTTTGGATTCATGGCAAGCCGATTGCTCAAGGAAAGCTTTTTTGAATAAAATTTAGGTCGATAAAGTACGCCAAAATATTCCTGCTGTAAAATTTGTTTAGGAGTAAACCATCGTTTACCCATAGACAAATATTTTTCTTTTTTAGCTTCCTCCTTTTTCGCAAAGCCCTGTATTTTAATCTCTTCTCAAAACGACTAACTGGATTTTAAAACAAATCTGTTCAAATATAAACGATGGTTAACCTGCGGACAAAATCGGATGTAATGGATTATGAAACAGGCAGTTGCGTATTATCGGGTTTCAACGCAGCGACAGGGAAAAAGTGGTCTGGGGCTGGAAGCACAACAAATCGCCGTGAAAAACTACTGTAAGCTCAGCGAATATGAGCTCATCCGTGAAGTCATGGAAGTAAAATCAACCCGTAAATGCAGGGTTGGCCTGTTACAGGCACTTGAACTGTGCAGGGAGATGAATGCAATTCTGGTGGTAGCAAGGCTTGATCGACTGGGGCGGGATGTAGAGCAAATTGCTGGAATCGTTAAATCGAACGTAGAAATTGTCGTAACCGATAATCCGCACGCTAACCGATTTACCATTCACATTTTAGCAGCCGTAGCAGAAGATCAACGACAACGCATCAGTGAAAATACGAAAGAGGCTTTGAGTGCAGCCAAAAGGCGAGGGGTAATCTTGGGTAAAAATGGCACTGTGCTTGCCGTTGCCAATAAAAAAGCAGCCGAAGAATTTGCTCTAAAATTGTCCCCGATGATTACAAGATTAAAAAATAAGGGAATCACTTCTGTAAGAGCCGTTTGCCGAGAACTTAATAAAAGGCATATCCCTACTTTTCGCGGAGATGGTCGTTGGCATCCGAGCACAGTGGGGATTCTGATGAATCGATTGAAATATACAATTACTTAACCTTCATTATCATGATTTACGCAACTGAAAATGACCTTCTTTTTGATGACATTGCCCTGTTAGAAAATAGGCTCGGAGCAGGTGCACTCAACATCTCTTCTGTTAATACTAATTGCGATTGTACTTCTTACGTTTCACCATCCAACGATGAAGACTGTGACCCCAATCCAATCACCCCACTTGCTCTTACGACCTCTTGATGAAGAGCACTTTTATGTTGTTAATTGCGCTTATCCGAATTCGCTGAGAATTCTGACAAAACCCCAATACAATATTCTCAGTGCAATAGACGGACAAACCGATACCACTGAGATTTCTAACAGGCTTTCCGTTCGGCCTGATAGGTTAGATGCGTATTTGAAAATGTTGAGTGCTACAGAAATCGTTCGGTTTGATACCGATTTTAGTCTTCCACAAAAACCTATTGTACCTACGTCACTGAATTTTTGGATTCATACCACCAATCGGTGTAATCTCTCGTGCAGTTATTGCTATATATCGACACTGCATACACCTGGTGGCATGTCAAAAGACACAAAGCAGCAATTGCTGAGAAAACTGATAGAAACGGTCACAAAGAGAGGTATTCGTTACATCAAGTTTCGGTTGGCAGGTGGCGAACCCTTAACCCAATTCAAATCCTGGAAGAGTTTTATTCCTCAGGCGAAGGAAGCACTAAAGGCATTGGGGTGTAAGTTAGACATTGCCTTTATCACCAATCTGACCATCCTGACGGATGAAATCATTGCTTTCTCCAAGGAGCATAACATCAGCTACGGGGTTTCGTTGGACGGGTTAGGGCAAACGAATGACGCCTCCCGAAAACTTCGAAATGGTGGCGGTTCCTTTGAAAAAGTTCATCAAAATATTCGGGCATTAGTAAGCCATGGACTTCCTTTGTCGGTCAATACTGTGGTGAATAACCTAAATCTGGAAGGCTTACCTGATTTGACCCGTTACTTGGTTGCGTTGGATGTACCGTTTCGTTATTCCATTGTCAAAGGGGAAGCCATTGACGCAGAGAAATTGGAAAAATACTTATCGGAGTCTTACACAATCATGGAAGAGGCTATTCAAACAGGTTGGTCGTTTTCAAGTCGCCATCAATTCTGTGACCTTAAACTAAATGAATTGGGATTTCAGACCTGTGCGTCGGGATTTTCGGGCGGGGCTATCTATATCGACGGCACGTTAAATTACTGTCACGTTCATGCGGGAGACACCGCTCAACCCGCTCACTCTATATTTGAAGATGACTTGGATTTGGTCGATATGATTCAGCAGGGCAGTCACTATGAGGATGTCAAGTCCAAAGATTGCTCATTATGCAAATACAAAGCTGTGTGTACCAGCGGTTGCCCGATTTACCGGGTGAATGGCAAAGACCCGCAATGCAGCCTGTATCATACTTTTATTCCTCGAATTTATGAGCTTCAGGCGAGGGAACGGTTGAAATTGCTACGGGATTACGGAATGATGTAATCAGGTGAAGGTATTCTACCTTTGAACACTTCGATAATGGCAGGTGACCCTTGGCAATTACAATTTCAGTGCTGGCACTCTTGGCAACATTTTATCAATTATATCTTCAACGTGTTCACAACGAAAAATCACTCCGACCGTTAGGGCAGATTGATTTAATCGATATCAACAATCAGGTTTCGGTCCGAGTAGTCAATAACGGTATGGGGCCGATGATTATCAATCGCTTGACCTTTTTTAAGGAAGGTAATTCCTATACAAACGTTGAAGATTGCCTGACGTTGGATTCGCGTTCCTACCAACGGATTCCCGTCAACGAAACGATGCAAAAGGTAATTCTCCCCAACGCATCACTTGACGTATTTGCTGCCGAGTTAGCTCCGTTTGAGGAAGAGTCCCAACTAGAGACTGTTCGTAGAGAATTGGCACCTGTCACGTTGCGTGTGCATTATCGTGATATTTACGATAACCAATTCGCTTTGGAGAGAAGCCTGGATTGGTTTCCAGGTATAGAATCTGTAAAATGAACACAATAAATTAAACATTCTAAACAATGCCATATCTAATTGTCGATGTTTGTTGAAAGAGTTTACAAATACCATTCCTCCCAAAAATTTCGTTCACCTTTAATCCGTTTAGGCAAAAAATCAATGCTCCAATTCGCCCAAGTGAGGACATTGGACTTAGGATGATTTTCTAATTCCTTAAAAAGAACTAAGTAGGATTGATACATATCTTCTACCGAACCAGTTGAACCAAAGGAATTCATTCTGGCTTGAATTTCTGCCAGTAACTCATTATGATCGCCGAATTCATCAATAAATCTCTTTGTAAAAGGGTGCCAGGTATTCGGCTGTGTTGGGTGAAATATCGGAAGAGATCGGGCTATTCGTTGTAATACATTTATCGGTTGATTTTTGCACCATTCAAAAATTTCCTCTTCAACTCCATATTTAAATAAAAGACCCTCATTTTCTAATTGCCCGCCGGTTGTATAATTGATATCCGTTGAAGACCCCAGAAGAGCGTATAAACTTGTTCCCTGTTGCGATGCCAGCGCTTCAGAAATAATAGGCCATGTAATCTCAAAATGAGATTGCAGTAACACTTTTAAAGGTTCATAGGCATAATCTTTCATTCTAAATGTATTATGGACGGGAGTGTCCATGAATCGAATTAACTGATGGATGCATCTCTCAATAGCATCCTTGTCAGTGGCTTCCTGAATTATACGTATAAGGCTACGTATTGCTTGATTTTCTGATAAATCTTCAAATTCCACACTCCACAAATTCTCTGTCATCACTAAATCCCGAATTAGTGACCACCAACGATCTTGCCCGTCTTGATCGTATCGGCTCCATAATAGTTTAAGAGCTATCCATGTACCAATAATTTCCGAATTTTTTAGTTGATTTGCCACTTCTTCAACACGTGCCGATGGAAGTTTCATTAGGAAACGGTTACGCGTTAATTCATAGAAGCCTTCTATCTGCAACTCGCCTTTTTCAACGGACTCTAACAACAGGTTTAAAAAAGATTCATTATAATCTAATGCACCGGCAATTTTAAAAATGACATGACTTAGCTGAGAGTCCTGTATCATCATTGCAATGGCTTTTTCAAATCGCTCCAGTTTAATACCTGCAAAAAAACCTGTAAGCGGAGTTAAATAATACTCCCTCTCTATAGGTGTCTTCAAGGCATTAACTAGGTGCAACAATATCTGATCGACCTTGTTATTATCAGGTAATGCAGATAGTTGTTGAGCTACTGCTTTAAAGAAGTGATATGTATTAAATGGGTTAGGCGCTGTGTAGGAGTTGCCGGGATATTCTCCCACAGTTCAAGATGCTCAATGAATTCAGGTACTAACGACTCAATCCTTTGTTGAAGTTGTTCTTTAGACATTGTTTGTGAGTCGCTAAAATTTACCGAGTCAAATACGTAAAGATTGGATTTTGTCCTCTAATGATGTCGGTAAAGTTTGCTCTATCAGGAGCCTCTATTTGCGAAATATACTCAGAAAACAGATACGAATATTATAAGGCATTTTTTGCGACTACATGGATTGATGAATGATATTTGGCGTGGATATCAACTTAACGATTTAGAGCGAGGAAGGATGACAGCTACCCCTCAAATCCAACAATTTTTTCTAATGCATTAATAATAACATTCATAACTTCCAAGTGAGAGGGATGCGTAAGATTCGTCGCATATTCCAACAAAATTGTAATGATGCTGTGCCAATAATTGCGCCATCCTCGTTGGTTTCAAGTTCCTCTATTCCTTCCACGCATGTGATTCATCGTCTGGTGTATATACTTTTACCCCTGTGGCGGAATTAAGAGCTCGGTAGCGGCTGTAATTACAATATCATCAAAGCGATGATCCTTCTGATTTATACCATATTGTAAAACTCTCAATCTCGCTGAATAATCGGCTTCTGTTCCGGCTAATCTCGTGAAAAAATTGACAAAGTTGTCGAGTAGCATTGTTAAGAATTTCTTCATTCTCGGCTGCTGCCAGTCAAATAGGAATATCATAGCGCGCGTTCAAATGTAATTTTTTGCCTGCATAACTTTTTTCAACGCCCCATACCAAAGATCGTCGACTTGATGTAACTTTTCGTAATCGTTCTAAAGATAAATCGTGAAGTATTCGAGCCAAATAATTGGTTAATGTTATAGGTTCAACTAAGGCACAATACGTAAAAAAAGCAACACCCTTCGGATAACAACACATCAGCATTTGCCCATAGAGGCCCTGATGAATTACATATTAATTTTACTACCTGCTGAGCAAGTGGGGATTGAGTTAGTTTTCTAATTGTTCACATAGCCTTTCCAACAAAGGCGGACTTTTGTAAATTGTTCAAAATAGTTTCAAGATTTCCTAAGAGCTGCTCTTCCCACCATTCCTGACACAATTTTTGACTTAGATATTGTGGTTGGATTATAATAAAGCGACCCCTCTTTTTTATAATTCCTTTCTTAATATATTCCTGAACAACCCTTTTAAAAGTAGTATAACGTTGGTCATGAGAGCAGTATATAGAGGAGTGATTAGATGATCTAGAGGCCACCAATTCTGCCTGTTTATCAACTTCTTTTTGAAAAGCTATGTTCCTGAAGGGATTATCAAATCAGCCTTTGGGCCTCCATCTTTATCAAATCCAAGTATTCCAAAAGCAGCTATAGCTCGAAGTGTCGAACGAAAGTTCGGGTCTTTGAGCGTGTTTCCTAAAACGTTATTTAGCCAATTATCATGGTGCTCTTGGAAGATGTATATTAAAGCGGATTCTTTAGCTAAAAGCACTGCCAAGAAAGGCAAAGTAACCAATTTTATCAATGGCCACAGTTAAATCAATGTAATCAATATTTGGAAAGCGATGACTTAGTATTTTTGAGGAAATTTGTTCACCTTCTTCCAATTCCAAACACAAAAGCATGTCTTCATTTCGTTGTTTGTTTCTTATTTAGGAGCAATCATGATCAGTGTAGGGATTTAGCGAGGAGCGTCGTATAATCCTGCTTAATTTCTCATGAAAATCCGCTTCGGCGTTATCTATAACAAATGTAAATACCTGCTCCTTCTGCCGTTAAATAAATGATGTGATCGGCTTTACGGCACATCATATTTTGGGAATCAACATCATAACCAAATTGCCGAAAAGAGAACTCTCACGGAGTGAATTCAAGACAAACCGTGATTTCCCAATTCCCAGAAACACCAACAATACAGGTTCTGGACTAAATTGTAGTATGAACCTGCGCTATTGAGTGGCTGCCTGCTGGCTGTGCGAATTGATAGAGATATGCGGAACATCCTGATCTACCAGCTCACTCCATTTTTTATGGGTAAGAAAGGGCTTGTAGCGCTCCTTTTGCATTGCTTCATGTTCCCGCACAGTATTGGAGATTGCTACGTAAAAAAATTCACTAAGCTTGTTAAGCTCGGCCTCAGTGCAGCCTCCTCAATACCTTCTGCAGCGCTATATTCAAACGGGCCTCTGTCTTGTTGAGATATCAAATGGTAAATCAATACCAGTCTTTGGTGAACCAAAGGCACTGTTCTGTCCTCTGTTATTCGCTCATCGCCGATGAGGGCTTTAGCTTGCCCTAATTCAATAGCAACATTGATATTTATAGCTCCTTTTGTAGATCTTGCTTCTCCATATGAGAATGGGTCATATTGAGCAACATATGATAAGTCAGCAATAAAAATATCACCAATTCTTTATTAATAAATTAATTGTGTTTACGATATAGACGTTCCTGCGCGTTTTGGATCATCGGCTCTGGTAATTATAGGCTTAATAAGCAAATTCGAATACTTTTTTTCTAATCGCTCAATGGCGGCTTTGATTGCTTTTTCAATTAATTTCTTATTGAATTTATCATTTGTATCACTTTGCCAGAATAAAAACATCGTATATTCATTAAGATTTATCGAGTTAAATACAAAAATAATGAAATATAAATAGGAAAAATATCCATTTTTGGTATTTTATGCCACTATTATAGCCAAAGTAGAGTGCAATCCTTTTCAGGATGGCTATTTTTTTGGCTTAATCATTTTAATGGGTGAAAAACTTATCCATAGTTAGGTAGTGGATGAGAATCAAACTTATTGGAGCTATTGATAATCCATCGGATGGTTTTCTTACTTGGATGCCTCAGGGAGCAACAAATGCTGAAACACCCATATTTATCAACATGACATCAAAGTCGTCAGGGACTTTCGTTGGTTTGTGAGACATACTCATGCTGTCGCTTTGTCCTAAAGAATGAATTATCATTAATAATACAGACTTCAGAAATTGGACAACTGGGGGCAACTCAATACTCCAATCAACTTCCGAAAGTCTTTTAGCAATCTTTTTTTAAGGTTTCTGCTAGCGTGTCTTTTGGCAAAGCTCCGTACACCAAATTTCTAAATTCGCCATTATAGACTCCTCTCAGCTCATTCCAGACATTTTCTGTATCTGAAAAAATCAAGGCATCTTTCGGGTGAAGAGTAGCCATTGATTATTATTTTTGAAGCTGATGACATCATCTTGACCTACTTTTAAAAGCATTCCATCAAATGAAGGTGGTAAGAAGAGCACATAGCGTACTCTTGCTGTTGCAGTAGCTGATGTAAATCGTAGGTGTGTCTAATTTCTTTTCTTTTCAAGTCGCTGATGGGATTCTCTGCGTAGGAGAAACGGACAAGGCTCATTATTTTTTCACTGCGACGTCGAATAGGTTCCACATCTGCATTCTTCAAGGAAGCAGCCCGTATTCTTCGGCAATATTCTCTTGGCGGTTGTCGAAGCATCATTTACCGATAAATGAATTCAACTTTGGATGTATAGGGCTCAAAATAGCCTTCAAGTAGCTTCTAAAACAATGACGTCTCTTATTTGTCCATAAAATCACTTTAAATTCTTTCTGAAAAGCATGGGCTGTTTTCTGTTCATCCGCATCTTTTGTGAGTGAGTCCCTCAATTTCTGTTTCAGGGAGGATGTCGTTGACAACCGATCAATTTTTTTAAGCTTGGTAGTAAGTCTGTTATCCGTTCTCCCTCTCTTCTCAACACGACTAAATCAATATCTTCGGAAAAGCGGTCTATCATGCTAAAGCATTTGGACAAGGCGGTGCCACCTTTAAAAAATGGTATCTTCGCCAATGGAGTGTTGAAAAATAACGTATAACGCATAGGTCATAATAGTCTTTTTCGACATAAATCGCTGCTATTTGCATTTGGTCAGCCGTGAACTGCACCGCCTGCCTGAAAAGGGTTTATTTTCGTGTAATCTCATACGATATTCCATTTTTCGGTGGTACTTGGGGACTTATTCAAGCCAATTAATTTATGTTGGTAATTGGATTCAATGTTTTGTACAGAGAAAGGGTTAGTGATTCCTTCTGTAATTCATCTAAAAGTGCTCCCAATAAGGCCCTGGTCGCAGGGGGGTATTTCAACGCCAGACGAACTAGGGTGTTTAATTGATTGTCTGACAGACCTTTCAAGATAGCGAGTAGGCGCTTTGCCGAGGATTGCAAACTGGCATCAGGAATTTTTTTGATCGTGCGAATATGGCATCCAAAATTTGCAGTAGAGGAATATTTTCTTTGGTAATGGTATTCTTTTGCTTCATAAACGAAATCGTATAACGTTCCCTTTGAAAAGCGGGACGAACATCTCTTTTGCCGATTTGGATGGTATTACTGATTTGGGTAGTTAAACCCAATTGGTTATAAATGCTGTAACCCGTCAGGTATCCCGTAATCTTTCCATCCTCTTCGAGCGGGTCTTTGACTATCTGATTTTGGTTCGGAAACAGCGGGCCAAAAACAGTATTTTCAGGCTTATAGTATCTGCCTTTTGAGGAAGTTTAGCGATTTTGCTGCACCTGCACCATACGATTTGAGGGCTTTTATCACCGCTTCCTTTTGACTTACTCAGTCATAAAATCAGCGTAGGTAAAAACATAGCCCTTGGGCAATCTGTGTGCAGACACTATGTAATCAGATGTTTTCATAAGAATATATTATCACAAACATAAGGTTTGTCCAGTTTTAATAGTAAAAAAACTGGACAAATAAATGTTTAAAGATTACCTCTGTAAGGCGACAAATTTTCAAACGAATCAGAAATGGCACCCAAAATCGCAAGCTTTAGTTGCACAAGCAGTGGGGCAATGATAATCTACGTTAGACGGGCATTAACAGCCGTTGGGGGCATGAATGGGGCACTCAGAAGAATAGTCGTTACAATTATAATCAACTCAAGTGCTTCAAAGGAAAATGGCGATGCGACATCCGGCACCATTCTTTTTTTTTTACTGACATTATTTCTCATTACTGCTGCGAAAATTATTCAATTTTTCGCAGGCGCGTTAAGCTATCGGTTTAACCCTCACTACCTGTCATGCACCCACAGTAACCAAAAGTGGGGGCATGATTGGGGGCATGCAATGGCTGGTCGTGGCGGCTGTTTGCAGCCTCAGTATCAAGAATCAGGAGGTTTAAAGTGGCTTTATCGAATAGGGCCTGTCAGGCCGCCAAACCTAAAATCAAATCCTATAAAATGGCAGACGGGGAAGGCACACGTACCTTAGAAGTCCACCCTGCGAAGGCACCAAACTCTGGCGGCTCAAATACCGACTTGCTGGCAAAGAAAAACGGATTTCGATTGGTGCCTACCCCGATGTGTCCCATTGTGGGGGCTCGTCAGGCTAAAGAAGAAATAAAAAAAGAAATCAAGGCGGGCATTGACCCGTCTTAAAAACGCCAGCAGGCGGCTCAAATAAATACGTTGAACCAACAGCTCGACTTTAGGTCGATGGCAATGGAATAGTACTGGAAACAAGTTCCCTTGTGAAGCAAAACACGCAACAATCATCAAACACCGCTTTGAAAAATACGTATTTCCGTTTTAGGGCACTTTCCACTGACAGAGATAAAACCTTTGCAGATGCTGAACTGCCTACAAAGATGGAGAAAACAGCGCCTGACTCCAGCCTCGTCGGATCGAAATGCCGCCTGTAGCCACGTCTTTAAATAATACCATTGCGACGGGCAGAGCCGAGAATGACCCTACGTATGGTTTAGAAGCCGCCCTTAAAAAATTTAAACGAGGGCACTATGCTTCTATTTCGGTCGATGAGTTTCCCGAGTTTCTAACGTGCCTCAACGATTATCAACGCCACCTTCATCAGCAAACGTTTTAGCCCTCCACCTACTGCTTTTAACGTTTGTTCGCACCTGCGAACTGGTGGAAGCCACGATGGGAAGAAATAAATTTTGAGAAAGCCATGTGGGTTATTCCTGCCCAACGCATGAAGATGAATCTCCCCCACGTTGTGCCGTTATCACGGCAAGCACTGGCTCTCTTTCAGGAGCTAAAAGAAATCAATGCTGGTCGAGAATTTATATTTACTGGGTATTATAACCCGAGAAAACCTATGTCCAAAAACACCATGCTCGTTGCCATCAAACGAATGGGGTACAATGGCAAAATGACGGGGCATGGATTCCGCGCCTTGGCATTGAAAGTATTAAAAAAGAAACTGGGCTATTCGCACGAAATTGCGGACAGGCAGCTGGCACACGTCCCCAAAAGCAGCGTTGACCGAGCCTACGACCGAGCCCAGTTTTTGCCCCAACGTATCCAAATGATGCAGGAATACGCTGATTACATTGATAAAGTACGATAGGACAGCACTGCCCGAATGGGCAATCTTGTTGCCATCGTCACAGTTCCCTTCTTATTTATCATTAATGGAATCCTTTATCCATTGACTGTGAATATCTTCCTATCGTAAGATGACTATATTCCTGTGATGGAAACCGCGTCAGGCAGGTAATTGGTTTTGAACCACGAGGAGGGTGTATGCAGAATACGAACGAACCGTTACTGGATCGAAAAAGTGCAGCTCGGTACCTTCGGGTATCTCCCGGTACGCTGGCCGTTTGGGATTGTACCAAACGTTACGACCTCAAGCCCATCAAAATCGGACGCGCCGTGCGTTACCGTCGCTCCGACTTGGACAAATTCATTGAGCAACGCCTCAGTAACTGACCGCGCTTACTTTTCTTCTTCTCCCCACCATCCCCTATTGAACGGAGCACCGCTATGAACATAGCCGATGCCAAAACCATTCCCATGACTGAAATTCTGGACAGGCTTGGAACACCTCCCCAACGCGTCACGCAACTCAAAGCGTGGTATCTTTCGCCTTTGCGCCAAGAAAAAACGGCCAGTTTTCAAGTCGATTTAAAATCTAACCTTTGGTACGACTTCGGGGAGGGAATCGGGGGCGACTTGGTGCATTTTGTGTGCCTCTACCTCAAATCCCACCGCCAAGACCATACCGTTTCCGATGCCCTGCGCTGGATTAAAAACATGGTGGGAGCCGCCTACCAAATCACTCCCGTTGTCTTTCCAGAAGAAAACCCACCCGATCCCGCCCTGTTGCTAAAAACCAAGAAACCCATTCAACATTTGGGGCTCATTAATTACCTCAAAAAACGCGGGATAGCGCTGGCACTCGCCCGCCAACACCTCAAAGAACTTCACCTTCGCAATCCACAGACTCAAAAAAGTTTTTTTGCCTTGGGTTTTGAAAACGAAGAGGGCGGTTTTGAGCTCCGAAACCCTTTTTTCAAAGGCTGTCTGCGCCCCAAGGCGATTAGTTTTATTCGCGGGACAACGCCCAAGCCCAACAGCATCCACCTCTTTGAGGGGTTTATGGATTATTTGTCAGCCCTTGCCCAGACCAATCACCACCGACTAAATGGCGATGCCATTGTCCTCAATTCGTTAGCCTGCCTCAAGCAAGCCCTGCCTTACCTCCACAACTACGGGTATCAACTGGCCTACAGCTGGATGGACAACGATCCTGCGGGTGAAAAAGCAACGGCCACTTTGGCCGACTTTTGTAAAACGCAGCAGGGACTCACCCACCAACCCATGAATGCCGTTTATGCGCCACACAAAGACGTCAATGCTTGGCACATGCAACAACTTAATTTGTCCATGTAAGGAGGGTTTGTCATGCCGCAAGAAGATATTCGAGCGCTTTACCGTGTCAACGAAGTCGAGATTGTTTATAAAAACAAGATTCCTTTTGAAGACCGTATTCAAATTACCAGTTCCTCGACGGCCTATGACATTTTGCGTCAAAGTTGGGACGACAATCGCATTGAACTCGTCGAACAGTTTAAAATTTTGTTGCTCGACCGCCGACATACCTGTTTGGGGGTGTCTGATATTGCCACGGGAGGCATTACGGGCTGTCTGGTTGACCCCCGAATTATCTTTGCCACCGCTCTAAAGACCCGAGCGAGTAGCCTCATTTTGGCCCATAATCACCCTTCGGGAACCCTCAAACCCAGCGAAGCCGACTTAGACCTGACGCGCAAATTAATGCAAGGGGGCAAGCTGCTGGAAATCTCCGTCATCGACCACCTGATTGTTACGCCGCACCGTTATTGTTCGTTAGCAGATGATGGTTTGATGCCCAGTTGACGTTGGAAACGCTCCATTTGTTTTTTCGTTTTATCGCCTTTCTATTCCTCTGAATGCCGCAAGGGGATGTACCCGACGCCACTCAGTCCGCCAACCATAATTTTCGCCTGCTGGCGCATTCCCCGCCCAACCAAAATTCAAGTGGGCTTCTTCGCTTTTACGTCGGGAAGGCAATCCCCGTCATTCTTAGGAAAAGAAAGGAAATCAACTCCTGAAAACTAACAACCAACCCGCTTTTTTTTTCCAACTTTTACGGAGGCATCCTTGAAACCAGCAACGACATCACAACCTGATATTTACGCCCGCGTCACCAATAAAATCCTTGCCGATTTGGAAAAGGGACACCTGACCTGGCGCAAGCCGTGGAATTCGCAGCAAATGGCGGGGCAGGTGATGCGCCCGCTGCGTTGGAACAACATTCCCTATTCGGGTATCAATACCTTGGTGCTGTGGGGAACCGCCGCCGAAAAAGGCTATCAATTACCTCATTGGATGACGTTTAATCAGGCCATTGAACTCAAAGCCAACGTCCGCAAGGGTGAGAAGGGCGAGCAAGTGGTGTATGCCGATAAAATAGTTCGGGATGAAGAAACGCCCGATGGCGAAACCAATTTCCGTCAAATTCCTTTCCTCAAAACTTACACGGTGTTCAACGCCGCCCAAATCGAAGGGCTACCCGCTTCTTACTATGCGGTTCCTGAAACCATCATGACTGACAACGCGCCGCAACGCATACAAACGTTGGAAGATTTTTTTGCCCAAACCAAAGCGGACATCTACACGGGTACGAAGGCCGCTTACCATCCGTTGACCGACCGCATTCAAATGCCGCCGCTGGAGAGTTTTGAAAGTGCCGTGGCCTACTACGGAACATTGGCGCACGAATTGACCCACTGGACCAAGCATCCTTCTCGCCTAAACCGTGATTTAGGCCGCAAACAGTATGGCGATGAAGGCTATGCCAAAGAAGAGTTGGTGGCCGAATTAGGGGCGTGTTTCTTAGCGGCCGACTTAGGTTTTGAACCTATTCCCGAGCAAGAACATTCCGCTTACATTCAATCGTGGTTGCAAGTGCTGCAAAACGACAAGCGTTTTATTTTCTCCGCCGCTTCCCATGCCCAAAAAGCCGTGGAGTATATTCACACCCTCCCAGCTCCGTAGGGGTAGCCAGATGAGATATGCTTTTTCATCTCGGATAGTATTCATGCCATGCCTGCTTTGTTGAGGTGTTGATGAATAGTCAGCCTAGCCAAAGACCCAGCTGGCGCTTATCCCTGCTTTTTACTTTGTAAAAAACATCGCTGACTTCGTGTTACTTCGGGAGCTATCTGGTTCTTTTTGAGCCCGTTTTGCTTCCATCATCTACCACACAACAAAGGAGAATGGATGATGACTACTGAAAATCAAACTACGAAAAAATCACCTACGCATACGGCTTATTACCTGAAAGCCAAAGAAGGGAGTGAAAAGCAAGATTGGATTATTACTGGAGTGGCTTGGGAACACGGCGATAAAGACGGATTTAACCTGGCTCTGACCGTTTTGGGGCAACCTGTCTCGCTGGTGATTCGTAAAAATAAGCCCAAAGAAGTCTAAACTCGAACTGGGTCGAGGCTATCCTCGGCCCAGTTTTTTTTGAGGCTATTTACTGAAGTTCCACCCAAATTAAGTGGTGGTCGCTCGCGGCGTGAATTTCTTCCTTCAATTCGGGATACACTGTCCAACGTTTGGGCGATTTACCTGGCCACGCCCCTTTGCGAAATAATCCACAAGCAGTAATTCGGGCAAAAGGGCGGGGGAAAGCAAAATATAGTCTATTTTGTTATTGTCATTCCCCAAACCAAACGTGCCTTTGCCAGCAAACTCACCAGTATCAAAATCAGGGTGCGTTGAAACATCTTGTAGGTCGGTTTCTTCCAACAATGGCCTCAGTGCCTGACTCGTGGGCGTATCGTTTAAATCGCCCAAAACAATGACGTTGGTTTCTCCTTCGGCTGTAAGCCGCTGGTAAATTTCTTTGACTCGATTGGCTTGGGTTAACTGTTTCCGACGGGAAGTGGCATCGTTCACCGCCAAACTTACTCTTAAAATGGTTCGGTAACACCCAAATGGACTCTCCCGAGGGTGTTTTAATGAGGTATTCGGGACAGTCACGACTAAAAATAAGTCGCCCTGCGACATCTTTATCGTGCACATGGCTCTGCATGCGTCCGATGGTAAAACCATTTTTAGTCATGACCCCCACGTCGATGCCGCGAGGGTCGTTCCCGTCAATGATCATGATTTCCTCATAAGGATGTCCTTCAACACTTTTGAGGACAATTTCACTGTATTGTTTCAGCGCAATTCGATTCTCCGCTTCGATAACCACCATGACGTCTGCATCTACGTCACGCAGTACTTGAGCCGTGTTGCGAATGGCGATTTGGTTGACTGGGGCGGTTTTTAATTCCAACCAGCCAATCCAATCCTCGCGTCCGTCGGCTACTACTTCAATGGGCTTGTTGGTGGGACGAGACAACAGTTTACCTCGATTTTGCCTCAAAAGAACAAAGGTACTTTCGTCTGACCTTTCCAGTCCCAAGGCAATAAGCAATGCTTTTATTTGTGCTTTGTCCTGCTCGGAATATCGGTCTAATTCCAAAAGATTGTTCAACCGAGTGACTTGGTCGTTGACTTGATCACTTACCGCTTGGGTTTCATTAAACACCTTAGGTCGGTCAAATAAATTTTCTACGTTGAAGGAAGCTATTTTCATAAGAGTAAGAGTTTTACCCTAAAAATACAACGCATTTTTTTAGGGTAGCAATAAAGTTATCAAACGGTATGAGGCTACCTCTCAAGGACATAGGGAATAATTAGCAGGTATGTCTATTTCAATTTTTGAAGTGAACACAGAGGGAGATGATTAATCGTTGGAAAGATGATTAGAATGCCTATTTGCCCGATGAATACCACCAGACACTACCCCTATAAATTTCTGCACTTGAGGGAGAGACGAGTACCGATGCAAAAGGGCGTATTGTCTTTTTCAATACCCTAAACCCAGTTTTTTTAAGCCAATTTTAGCATTTTTTTACAAAAACCTTCAAATTTTATCCTTGTAAATCAAACACAATGTGTTATAATTGCAAGGATGATTAAGCGTAATACTACCTTAGAAATCGCGCAATTGCTGGAGGAATTTCCCGCCGTTGGCGTATTAGGGCCTCGCCAAGTGGGGAAAACTACGCTGGCGCAGGAATTGGCTGATACCATGAGCCCCCAGCCCGTTTACCTTGATTTGGAAAGTCCCCGAGATCGCGCTAAACTAAGCGAACCCGAGGCGTATTTTGAATTGCATCAACATCAACTCATCATCTTGGATGAAATTCAGCGGATACCAGAGCTATTTTCCATTTTGCGGGGCGTCATCGACCGACGACGTAGGCAGGGACAGAAAACAGGACAGTTTTTAATTTTAGGCTCGGCCTCTTTGGATTTGTTGAAACAATCGTCGGAATCACTCGCGGGCAGGATAGCCTATCGGGAGCTTTCTGGTTTTAACGTTTCAGAAATTGAAGTAACTCCTGCCGCTCGTGACCAACTATGGTTACGGGGCGGGTTTCCCGACAGTTTTCTGGCCAAAAGCGATGCGGCCAGTCTGAGATGGCGACTGAATTTTATCAATACCTACCTAGAACGAGAGGTGCCTCAATTTGGCCCCCGCATTCCAGCGGTTACCTTACGACGTTTATGGACCATGTTGGCCCACAGCCAAGGAGGGCAGTTGAATGTAGCTGCGCTGGGAGCCAATTTGGATATTGCCGCCCCGACCGCCAAACGTTACATTGAGCTACTAGAAGATTTGCTACTCATTCGAACCCTGCGTCCTTGGTCGGGTAATATCGGAAAACGCCTTGTCAGAACGCCTAAAGTTTACATTCGAGACAGTGGTTTGACCCATGCGCTGTTGAACCTTACTTCAATGGATGATTTATTGGGGCATCCTGTGGTTGGAGCCAGCTGGGAAGGATTTGTCATTGAAAATCTGTTATCCGTGTTGCCGCCAGGACTAACGCCGTGGTTTTATCGTACATCCGCAGGTGCAGAAATTGATTTGGTCATCGAAAAAAATAGCCAACAACGTTATGCGATTGAAATAAAACGCTCACAGGCACCTTCTGTCTCTAAAGGGTTTTATTTAGGGTGTGAAGACCTACAGGCAACCAAACAATTTGTCGTTTATTCAGGGACAGAAAGGTTTCCCATTTCCAAAAACGTCACTGCCTTATCGTTGCTTGAAATGATGAGCGAAATAAGCCGTTGGTAAAACGTAAGATACCTTGCTTTTAAAGGGATAACGGTTAAAAATGAAGCATAAAATGCCTCGAATGAATACTTACCTATCAGTCCAAGCCGTGGCGTTACAATAATTGCACCTCATATGCAGGCTTGATGAAATCTCAAAAAGTGTTTATGACTTAATAATCAAAGTTTTAGGGAGTTGAAATTTCCATCATGCGTTACTTATGTTATCTCGGCGGTTTAACGATGTTACTATATTCAACCTCTTTTGGGTATGCCAAAGAACCTACCTTATCGCCGTGGATTTATCAAAAACCAACTATTGAACTCAAAACAATCACCGAAGAAAAAAACAATCCCACATGCCAAACTGGCTCTTGGCGTTATCACACCCAAAAGACATTTGGCAATATTGTAACCATAAAGGAGTTTGGACGTTATGGGCATTACCACAACCTACAAACAAATAGTATTTGCTGTCCTATGTTGCTTGTGGGCGGCTTTATATAGCCCTGCGGCACACGCGCAAAACCCGCCTTGCGCGGCTGCTGGTGATGCGGGTAATTTCTATGAAAGTTGTACTTCGGGCTTTTGTGAAGGGTTGATTTGTAATGGCTCGGCCTATGTAAACCTCAACGGGCGCAACTTTAGTGGTTGGGAAAGTATAAAATTTGGCAATGATACGAGTACTTGTAACAGTACGCGCTCGGGTCGCCTGCGCTACGCAAGTGGTTCCACTTGGGAATACTGTAATGGCAGTGCTTGGACATCGCTTACGGGTGGTGGTTCACTTTCGTGGCCGCAAAGTGAGACCAGTGCTACAGGTGGTGATATTTTCCAAATTACAGGGTCAAACTTTAATTTTCTTTCCTTTAGTACCGATACTAATAATACGAGTGTGTTTTTAGGTAGAGAAGCAGGGCAAAGTCAGACCCCCACTGCTAATCTTGAAAATGTCTTTGTTGGTCAGGGGGCGGGCAGAACTTCTAACGGAGGAGGACAGAACACCTTCGTGGGGTTTCAAGCAGGATACAGTTCAAACCAAAACAGTAATACTTTCATTGGTACTTCCTCGGGTTATACTAATAGCTCAGGCTCAATAACACATTTTTAGGCAGAGGGTCAGGCTATTCGAATACGTCGGGAAGCGAAAACGTTATGATTGGTTATTTGACTGGCTTTTTTAATACGACTTCAGTCGATAATACTTTTGTCGGCGAACAAGCGGTTTCTCAAATACGACGGGTGCTGATAACACCTTTATTGGTCAAGTTGCGGGCTATAATAATACAACGGGTAATTACAATATTATCATTGGGTCAGATACATTTAATACAGCAGCTGCTACAAGCAATTACCTAAATATCGGTAATGCCATCATGGGATCAATAGGTAACCCAACGAGTACAACAGCCAATGACGCTACGATTACTATCGACGGCAGCTTGATTGTCTGGGGACTTGTACTGGTTGCGCTGGCTCACTTTCGTGGCCACAAAGTGTGACCAGTGCTACAGGTGGTGATATTTTCCGAATTACGGCAGTAACCATAATTTCTTAGGCTTTAGCACCGATGGCAATAACACCAGTGTATTTTTAGGCCGTGAAGCAGGAAATGCCGCGACTACTCTTTCAAGTAATACATTTATTGGTTATCGAGCGGGTACTGCTACTACAAACTCATTCAATACTTTTGTTGGTTTCCAAACAGGTTTAGCTAATACAAGTGGTACCGCAAATGCCTTTTTGGGTGTGCAAACTGGTATGGGTAATACAACAGGTGATAGTAACACATTTTTAGGGTCATGGGTAGGTCAGTCAAATACCACAGGCTCTGCCAATACTTTTATAGGTAATGAGGCTGGCACACAAACACAATAGGTAGTATGAATACGTTTGTTGGTGCTTATGCAGGGCGCAATAGTACAGCAGAGAACAATGTTTTTATCGGTCACCAAGCAGCTCTTTATAACACCACAGGTACGTGGAATGTTGTAGTGGGTAGGGGCGCAGCATTGGGTCCTAGTGCAGGTTATGTCTTAGGTACTGGAAGTGTTATTATAGGCTACCAGGCGGGGGCAAGTCCAACCAGTGGCTCAACGGGAGTTAGTAATGTCTTTATAGGTGATAGAGCTGCTTACAGTAATACCACTGGTGCGCGCAACATCTTTATTGGTTTTGCATCAGGATATAGCAATACGACAGCTAATGATAACGTTTTTCATGGCTACCAGTCAGGTTATTATAATACGACAGGAACTGAAAATGTCTTTATAGGTAGCTATACTGGTCAGTCAAACACAACGGCTTCTCGCAATGTCTTTATAGGTTATCAGGCTGGTCTATCCAATACTACAAGTACAGATAACACCGTCGTTGGTCGATATGCAGGACGTAGCACAACGGGAGCTGAGAATACGCTTGTAGGCTCAAGCGCAGGAACTAATACCACTACTGGTACGAATAATACTCTTATTGGTTTTGGTGCTGGGGGCAATCTCATAACAGGAAGTAGAAATATTATCATTTCAGCTACAGCTGTTAATGCTCCAAATACAGATACAGCTGAAGAACTCAATATTGGCAATGCTATTTATGGTACACTTAACGATGGAGATGGTAACATGGCCAGAGATGATAATGACAGTGCCATTACGATTGATGGTACTGTAAAAATTGGTACAACAACCGCTGTTTGTGATGCTACACGAGCTGGTACAATTCGTTATTTTGCGCCTAATATGCAATTTTGCAACGGTACAGCTTGGACAAATATGTAGATGATTTAGATTCTTTCATACGGCTACCATTACGCTCGGATAAATTTTTATGCTTCTGCATCTCCGTATCTGTTATAATGACAAAGATGATAGACATTACCCACCTATAAGAAATACAGGTCGGAGAAGGCTAGTTATTAGCGGCGATTGGTAGTCCCTTATCTATCCACTAATTCTACCCTTATCTCGATGACTACGGGCACTCCCGTATCTTTCGTCGTGAGGTAGCGGGCTTCGGTAACAACTATCTGGGCGATGACATGGTCAGACAACGCTAAAAACATCGCCTCCAATTCGTATCCTTTCAGCCTGACCGTGTAGGCCGAAAAGTAGAGAATGACCTCGTTTTGCGCCCCACTGGTCGTCAACTCCCCCGCCACTAGGTAAGAATAATTCAGGAAAAAGCGTTTGCCGTCGGGCCATGCCAAACACAAATTCAGCGGGCGAGCCAAGGTGTAATCGTTCGAAGTAACCCCCATCTCCTTTTCAGAAGCGGTGTTCCGGGGTTGCTTTCTTTCATCTGGTCAAAACGCAGCTTAAAGTTCGGGTTCATAGTGTCGATCTTTGGATTTGTGCGGCGAGGGCTTGTCCTTCAGGGGAGCTTTATTTTTAACAATTGCAGGTGACTTGCTGCGCTGGTTTCGCAGCTGTTGCTCTGCCAGTTCGTGCGTGCGGTTCTTTTACCCACCAACTCCATGGCCGATTGTCGGTCACCAAGCCGCTGGGCGTGCTGCATTAATTCTTCTTTGTTGTCGGTATAAATATGCACTCCACTCCGACCCCAGTGAACACCGAAACGTAAAACTGCTTGGCGTCCGTGGCGGGAAACGTCGCGGCGGGTTGGGCAATAAACACCTCATCCACCGTTTTTCCCTGCGAAGCGTACGAGGTGATGCAATAGGCGTGAGCCAAGTGCCCGTAGTCCTTGTCCAGATGAAACTTGGCGCGGCTAACGGGATTTTGTAGCACCAACTCACCCTTTTTGTTCACCGAACTTACCGTAAGTAACTCGCCGTTATTGAGCCGCTTTTTGTGCTGGTCAAAACCATTGCGGGTCAGTCGTATCCTATCCCCTTTGGAGAGCGCAATCTCGCTTTGTTTGTAGAGTTCAAAATCTCCGCTGCGGTGCAGGGGCAGTAGCGTTGTCTCGCCGTTTTCGTCTTTGAGTCGAACCCCGCTCTCGCTGCTGCTTTCCACCTGCCACACGCTGCCCCGTTTGAAGCCTGGGCGGTTTTGGTTCAACTGAACCCGCATCCCAGGTTTAAAATTCTGCCAATCACTTTTTTCAGCTTCCGTCAAATTGAGGTTCATCAGACGGGGAAGGGTGATTTCTTTCTTACCCAATTGCTTGGATGCCCGCAGTTTCTCCCGAATGGCTTGGGTGACTTCCTCGCCCTGCTGGTGAGTGGGAGAAACCACCAGCGCGGATTTTCCCGCTTTGAGGGCTGCCGTATAAGCGTTAACCAATTGCTCGTGGGGGTTGAGGACATCAACTTGGTGAATAGCGCCCATTGCATTCAAGGTTGAAAACGCATCTTTGACTTCTCCTGTGCCAAATCCTCCACCGCCGAACGGTAGTGCTCATTCCGCTGGCGGTAAATTTTACTCACTTCTGCCGATTTGATGCCACCTACCGTGTTCAAAATACGCAAAGCATCCCCACGCACGACGGCGGCGTGTTGGCGAGTATCCCCGCCCAAAATCAGGCGAGCGTTCTTTGGCTTGCCAACTCAAGCAGGGCACTCATGTCTTTGGTACCGAGTAGTCCCGCTTCGTCCACCCACAGCACTTGCCCTGTGAGCTGGTGCTGCATTTCTTTGTCCACCAACAGTTTGGCCACCGTGTCGGCTTGCTCAAAGCCTTCGTCTTTTAATACGCCCCGTGAGGCTTGGGCCGTGGGAGCCACCACCGTTACTTTTTTGCCCGTCCCTTCGATGTGTTTGACGGCCTCTTGCATCAAGGTGGTTTTACCTGACCCCGCCGCTCCGCGAATGATACACGCGGTTGGTCGTCGATCAGTACGGTGACGGACGGCTTCCGCCTGTTGACCACTCAGGGCAAGCTGGGGAGATTGGGCGTACAGGGGTACTAATTTGCCCTGACCCGTCCTTGCCAATTGTACCATACGCTGTTCTTGGGAAAGTACCTCTCGGGTCGTGCACAGGGTTTGCCCCGCTTCTTTGACGTGAATCAGCCGCTCATCCGTTTGGAAACAATCGGTAATCTGCGCCAAGGAAACCGATGTATGACCATACCTTGGCGGTAGGCGGTTTCCAACAAACGACGGTCTTGAAGTACCGAGGCCCGTTCAAAACCGTGTTGCAGGGCGTGGTCAAGGCACTGCTGCGGGTTAAGTACTTTTCTTTGATAGGCCGTTTGTCCCCTGATGGGTAGCGAACCACCCGTTGGCCTTCGTTTTGCTCACGGGTGTCTAAGGAATGGATTTGACGTTTCCAGTCCGACTTTAATTCGGCCATGCTGAGGCCCACCTGTTTTTGGCGCGGGTTCTTGCGCCCAGTTCGCTTAGTTCTTTGGCGTCCGTAATGCCTTTTTCCTGAGCGACCCGCCCAATCTCATCGGTGCGTTTGGAGAACAGGTCAATGACGCGCTGCGGTACGCCTTCCACTTCAAAGGATTTTTCCATCCGTCGAATTTCGTAGCCCAATGCCATCAGTTGGTCGGAGAGCCGTTTGTGAAAGCGGGCTTGGTAGTAGGGCATGTCGCGTTTGATGTCGCGGAATTGGACGGCTTTGATTTGCCGTTCGGTTTCGTCCCAAGTGGCATTAAACACAAAACAATGCGCGTGCAGGTGGGGGTCGGGGCATGACCTTCTACGGGGCGGGCGGTTTGGTGGATAAAATCAGCCCACACCAGCTCCCCCGTGGCGCGGTCATCGTAGGTATTATTTTGCGAACGCGGGTTTTGGCATCAGCTTCGATGTCGAGCATGGTCGCCTGTATGCTCTGCCGAAAGGCTTCCAACAGGTGATCATCCTGCGACAGGGCGTGAAGAATCGACACCGATTTAGGACAGTGAAAGTTGATGTCGTATCCCGTCGTGCGTTCGTCTTTGGTACGGGCCGTCAGCGGCTCACCCGTCAGGGGTGGGTATTCTCGCACAGGGCAAGAAGGCCTCCTTGGTGGCCTTTCCTGTCTCCCAACCGCTCGGCTAATTTCCCCTGAATACGACCGCTAAGTTCTTGGTCGTTGATGTAGTAATCAGCCTTGGCGAGGGCTTCGGAAAATAGGCTTTGGCGTGAGCAGCGCTGCTGCTTTGAATCATGCGGATCATGACACCAAGTGTACAGGGGTTTGGAGCGCCTTGGGGGCACTTTGGCGTTTGGTTACTGCGGGTACATCACGGGTAAGCTCGGCAGTGCCCAAGCTGTGCAGAGCGAGCAAGGGGGGACGGTTAAACTTTTTCCATCAGACATCTTCCCTAAGCACAGCTTAGGTGGTTTTGAATCGGTATTTTTACAGGGCTTCGACCGTATCATCGTCAATAAAAGTGGTCTCAATTTACGACGGGTATCGGGGTCGGCGGGCCGCCTTCCGTAGAAGCTAACCCTCTGGTTTCACTGGATTCTTTCCCCTCTACAAAGGCGTTTACCATCTCTTCGTTGCAAATCATTTCGTCGATTTTATCCATGATAAAATGATCGCCTTGCCGATAAGCGGCCATGTAACTCAAAGAGTAGAAGATACTTGAAATAAAAATAATGGCTCCGATAGGTTGCGCGGCTCCCCAAAGAAGGAAACCTATGAATGCGAATAAGCCAGGCTCAATCCATATTTCAAACGTCCTTAAATCAACCGACTTTCCAATCAAAAAAAGGTTACGCAGGTCAGGGTGGATTTGACCCGTGGATAGGCTAAAACGCCCAAAGTCATATACGGAAGGCAAGCGTTTAATCTCTTCACGACGTTGCAAACACATGTAGATAAATCCAGCAAGGTACACGTACCAAGTAGAAAAAAATAGGATAAAAGTAAAGAAATCGCCTGCACTGCGAAAGACCTCTAAATAAACAAAAGGAAGAAAGGCGAGGATGCAAGCAATGAACATGGAGGTGGAAAAAGAGAAATAGCGTTCTCCCAAATTTTGACGCGTAAAGACCTCCAATAGCAAGCGAGGCCAAGAGCAAAAAGCTAAGAATACGTTTAGAACGGCTTCTTGAATGGTATTGGTGCGCTTAAAAACGGTTCGATAATACAGGTTCTTTTTCATGAGTCGAGTAAGTGTTAAAAGTGGAGAATAGGGGCAGTAAAAGAAAAAATTTAAAAGTATGAAGATGCAGGTCAGTTAGCCCCGTACTGCTGGTTAAAGACCATTTTGGTGTGGTTCAGTCCCTTCAAGAGCGGGTCGCCTTGGCGGTGAACGTAACCTTCCACGCGAAAATTATTCAGGGGGCCTCCCGTTCGCAGGCGAACAAATTCTTCGGCCCGCACCATCCGTTCCAGTTTCAGTGATTTGGACTTGGTTTGTCCAAAGTTTTGGGAAACCGTCACGCTGTGGGACTCTTCTTCAAAATAGGCGTCCCCGAAGAGCTCGGAGGCGTATTTATTGGTTTCAATATCGGCGTTGGCATGAAAGATTTTGGTGCCTAACGTACCTAAAAAGCTTTTGACGCGGTACTCCGCCTTTTGTCCGCCCATGCAGGCGTAGTAGTTGGGTAGGTTCTGGGAAATATAAACCGTGGCAATGCGGCTGCTGCGGGCGGTGGCTTGGTAGTCGGCATCGTGTTCGTGTAGGAAGTTTTGCGCTTCGTCCGCCCACAGAAATACGGGGCGGGAACTGGCCGTGATGGGGCGTTTTTCCATCGCTCGTTGCCAAATGTATTTGAACAAAATTTGGCAATCGCGCCCGACTTTATGATAAAGCTTAACGGGCAAGTTAAGCAGGATGATTTTGCCCTGCCAGCAGTCTTCGGGCGTTAGGGTTGAGTCCTGACGGCAGAACAGGGAATAAACGGGTTCGCGCAGCAACCGAAACAAAAAGCCTGAGAAGGTAAAATCAATGATAGAACGGGTTTTCTCGGAAAGACTGATGAAGCTGTCAAAGAAGAATTGGTCGAGAAATTTCAGCAGTCGCGCTTCGGGTAATGCTTGGAGCAGTTCGGCCTCAAATTCGGGTTCATTTTGCAAGGCTGCCTGCTTGTGGGCAGGCAGGCGGTTAAACCACTCGTCCATGTTTTCGGTAACGCGCTTACGTGCCGCTTCAAAAGCCTGTTGAAATGCTTTCGCTTCTCCTTCGTTAACTGAGGTTTGCAGCTGTTCGTGACTTTTGGGAATGGTTTGCACAATGTCGTACATCTGTTGCAGGGAGAGTTTGCCGTAGGCCAGTTGGCTACAGGTCAATGACGTTAAAAATGAGCATGTCCAGAGCCGTCTCCCAAAAGGCATCATCGCTTTTACCACTGTCTTTGGCTTCTCCCGCGCGAATAACCGTTTTCAACACCTCCACGATATTTTCGGTGATGGCATTTTGGGATTGTCGGGATTCGTATTGCAGGAAGTTAAAGCGGTGGGCTCCGTTGGGTTCAAGCACCAATAAATCCCGCTCGCGCCCCGTTAAGCGGCAGTATTCCTGCCAAGCCTGTTTTTCGTCGGGTTTGACCGTCAGTACCAAGCCCCCGAAACCTTGGGCGAGGTATTTTAGCGCCAGCATTCGGCCCGAGCCCGAGGTCTTTCCTGAGCCGATGCCGCCGAAGATTTGCACGCCTTCCAAGGCGTGACGCACGTTCCAACTTCCGCGTTCTTTCGAGGAAGCTAGTTCAATAATGGGGCGGTCTAAATTGAACAACTCCATAGGTAATAAAAGGCATAGAAATGGTACTCAAATTTATTTATTTTTGCCTGACTACCAAATAATTTACCCAAAAACGTAGATTTTATTTATCAAACGACGGAAAAGGCTCCCAACAAGGGAGAGGCTTCAGCGGCGGCCTGACCTTGAGTAAGTAAATGTTCACGGTAACGAACAATGGTCAGGGCTTTGAAGTCAACCGCGGTCAGATGCGCTGGCAAACGAATGGTATCTCTTATCATCAGGTCGTACAGCCAAAGTTCAGCCATCAATGAGTGTTCCAAACGCGGTTCATAGCCCAAGAAACGCGTTAATCGTTCTTTGGCTTTCAGCCCAAAAATTTCGACCATTTTTTGATAACTTTGTACAAAGTGAGGTGCTGCTTCGGTGGAAGCGTAATGTGCCATGTCAGCATTGCGAATGAGCTGAATGTGCGCTTCGGCTTCGTGGGTGAATGCTTCCGACGATAATATTCCTTGGCGGTATTGTTGCAATAAAGCCCGCAGGTAAGGCTCAAAGGGCAGACTAACAGCGGGATGAGGTAAGTACCCTAATCGTCGTTCGATGAGGTCTTTGGTCGCGCTTTCCCAATCAGGGAGTACGGTGGCATTCAGCGCAAGGTCTTTCCACGAGATGGCTTCACTAATGGCTTCTTTGACGGCTTCTTGATAGGCCTGTTCAAAGCGTTTTTCATCTCCCCCAAAAACGTTTTGAATAGTTTTTTCTCGCCACTCCATGAGAAGCCTCCGCTAACAAAAAGATTCATCATTTTAGCATAATCCATCCATAAATCAAGTCTTAAATCACCAATAACATGAGCGACAAAGGGGATAATGACGACCAAGACAAAAAGAAGGAGCCCACCTTTCCCGAAGGGTATGAGTACTTGGATGATTTAATCAAAGGAAAGCTGAACCGTCGGGCGGAAATTGACAAGCAGTTGCAAGCAGCTTCGAAAGATAGGTCAAAGCCCAACCACCACACCCTCAAGTATTCCCCACCTGGTTTTACCACGGGGCCTTCGGGCAACAAAGAACGGCAGATGGAACAATGGAAAGCCGAAAAAACGCAGATTGAGGCGGATATTAACGAAAGTGTTGAACTACAAATGAACGTTTTGGAGACCGACCCCGAGACGGCCGCTCAAATTCGTCAGACGCTGATGGATAAAATGTACCCTAACCCTTTTGAAGGAAAGGGGGAAAAGGAATTACAGCGGGTGGGGAAGGTCGAAAAAGACATCAACAGCTCCCAGGATTACATGCGCGTTCAATTAAAGAATTTTAGGGAAGGGACGCCCAAAGACCCCAAGTCACCCGAAGATATTCAAAAAGAGTCAGACCAGACCGAAAAGGACCTAGGCAATTCACAGGAGTTTATGCAGCGACAAATCGACGTTTTTAGAGCGCGTAATGCAGATAAGCCCTCGCGGAGCCTCCCAAAGAGGAAGCGAAAGAGCAACCAAGGCTGTCGATGTCGGCAAAGTTTTCGCAATCGCTCAGCTACACCAAAGCATTGGAAAAATCAGCGGAGAAACCCACGCCGACAAAAGGGAAAGAGGATAAGTCACCCGACAAAGATTAATCGCGTTCGGGTTCAATGTCACGGTCTTTGCTTTTGTCGGGTGATTGGGGTTCTTTGGCCAGACGATTACCGCTGAGCCAAGCGGGGCGTTTGTCTTTGACCTGTTCGCTCAAAAACTGCTGACGGCCGTCCTGAAAACCGTTACTTTCACGGTCTTTCAGCGCCTCCGTGAGTTGCTGTGCCAGTTCGGGCATGTATTTGGCGATAGTGTAGCCTTCATTAAAACGTTTTTGGTACTCGGGCGAAACAGTGGTGTTGTCTTCCATGATTAAAAAGTGTTACGGGCGTTTTGCTGTAAATAGGTGTCAATGGAATCGCGGTCGTAGAGGATAATTTTCTTTTGGGGTTGCGAGAAACGGATTTTTCCTTCGTCCCGCAGTTTTTGCAGTGTGGTCTTTGACTTGATATTAAGTAACTGCATGGCCTGCTGGTCAGAAATCCACTTTTCTTTTTCTTCGCCATGAGTTTCTTTCAAACGGGCAACGACCTGTTCAACGAGTGCATAAAAGGCGGCTTCTTCTAGGCAGATGACTTGCATGGATAAAGTATGGGTATCAATGAAATATTGCTTAAATTTATACCATAAATTATATCTATTAAATATAATATCTAAATGAAGTTGGTAAATTTTCCATTTGTTTTGTTTTCAATTCAGACATGATTCCTCCTAATTGTCGAGAAAAGAATAGAGTAACAGGGTCTCCACCTGTAATACTGGATGTATTCCAATTCATTCGTGCCAAAGCTAATATGTCTTCAGCTGCCCTTTCTATATCCAATGGCTCATTACTCCTGATTTCGATTGGACGTGGTATATGTGGGCCAGGGTAGGTGCCAATTTCTTTGATGTAACCTGTATTGAATAAATAATAGTATGAATCTTTAACAATGCATAACGTTCCTCGATTGACAGGATAACTACTATGTTTCAGAAGCATAAAAGAGGTCGGTAATAAATTAATTAATTCAACAATCGGAATGCTGCTAAAAGCAGCTCTGAACCCATTTTCTTCTGCTTCGTTAAATATTGATGTTTTATGCATAACTATGCGTTGTGGATTCATTCCTGTCCGATAAGCATACTCTTTAATAATTTTTATCCCTAAATCATAAGCTTGTTTTTCTGATAAATGGGGTACTTTATTTCTGCCGTTTGGTTCAGCATTTTGTTCTACATCTCCACCCCGTAATGCAAAACCTTCGCCTTCTGATGAAAATCCTTGTGCCAAACAGGATTTAACAACTGCTTTATTTGTAGTGCGAAGATGATGAAAAGTTACACCCACAAAACAGGTCTCTAATCCATTGTTTTTTAAACGCCATGGGATACCACCTGCTTTATAATATAAAGTTACACAACTGTTCCACGCACGTGTAGCTGCATCTTGATTATCAGGTGAATCTAAAAAAAGGTTATCTCGCCCAATCTGAATAGGCATTTTTGCCAGAATTGCCTTAGCTTTCAAGGCGCGTCTAAAATCGCGGTACAGTAAATCTTCGGCATTATCAATAGTAGGTTGATCAAATAATGATAGCTGAATGCCTACTTTACTATTTGCAACTGCCTTAGTAGCTATTTTTTTCTGAGGTCGACTTAGTTTTCTTTCTACGTTGCGACAAGCCTCTAAAATGGATTCAGGTAAAGCGCAAATTACTACATTTGGCTTCGTTGTTTCCGAATCGGCTAATTTCTCAATACCTGTAGAAAATAAAAATAATACTTTTTCAAATCTATCAAACGAATCTTCTATTGCTAAAGCGTTGTTTAATTCCTCTTGATTAACAGTATATTCCCATATAGGATTTAATAGTAGTTTGGCACGAAAAATTGCCTCAAACCCATCAAAATCAGGGTATTGTTTAAAATTTTTCATTGCAGTTGGTATGAAATTTTGACAACGGTTTATCCAATGGATTGCTTTCGAATTCATATCAGGAGTCCCTACCAAACCCACTCGAACCTCTTTAAGTTGGGCTGCACCAAAGCGCATATCAAAAGGACCAGCTTCTCGCAATCCAGCCTTTGGATCAGTTGATTTTCCCACTACACCCCCGAATTCTAACTCTGTCGGAGTTATTTCAATGATTTTGAGCTCCATGGTTAATCAATATTATTTTCTTCAGTTAAGCTCTCTTCATCATCTTCTTCAATTATTCCTGCACGTTGCCGATCTGCCAGCAAAGCTATTTCATCGTCTATTTCATCGTCGTTTGCCTCAATTTCGTCATCAATTTCATTATCACTATACTCAACATAGTTTTTCGATGCGTTTAAATAATTTGTAGAAAGAATAATGTTATCACCCAAAATTATCTGAACTTAAAGTTTTGATCGTAAAATATTCATTTGCACCTTTAGACAGAACCCACATCAAAAGACCAAATCATTTAATACTGTAAGGTTGTAATCTCTGGAAGCCTTTTTAGTTGCAAGTACTCCAATGCGTTTTGAAGCTAACATTTCTCTCTCCCATTTAGCGTAAAAACATATGTTGAAACTATGAATAGTCCCCATTGATCGCCAAATCGTTTTATAGCATAATAAAAGCTTTGTGCTCCCAATATCGAACTTTCTCTTTGTTTGCAGCAAGTCGCGCTCTGGTAACAGTACGTTTTGCTTTTTTTACTCTGGCTTGATAATTAATTACACGTTCACCTTCATCTGTACGTGGAAAATATGCCCATAGATTTTTATCATCAATAATTAGTCCTAATTGGTGTAAGTGGTTTCTCAAGCTCTTATTTAACAATTTTAAAAGCCTGATTTCTCCGTATTCTCCATCGACAAACTCTTCAGTAGCGATTGAATCTATATTGGAAATATTAATAGCATTACGAAGAGTATTAGTGGAAGATCTAAGATTAGTTAAAGTAAAAAGTTTTCCATTATAAAATTCAAATGGGGGAAAACTGATTGAAGGGTAGGTTGAAAACAATTCATTATACGATGTAAAAGTTGTCTCAGCGAAATAGATGTATTCAGGTAAGCGCTGGAAAGGAATTATATTAGATGAAAATTGAGTAGTAATTACGTGGATTGGAGTAGCAGTACGCGTAGTTTCATCTATTGCTTCTGGACGACATTGCATTTTGACGGTAAATTCTGTATTTGCAAGATTGGGAAAGAATTCGACGTAACCTGCATTTTCATTTACTAAACTAATGACGTCAGAAAGCCCAGACCCTCGTTTATCCATAGCTCCTGCACCATAGAATAAATCTGCTAATACAGGATTGCGATACCCTTTTACGCCCCTTTTTCCACGTTTTACTTCCTCAAACATTACTTCGTTCTCAAAGTGATGTTTAACCTCTTCTGTCAGACCGCCAGAGATTTGTTAAGTACGATTGCATCAGGCCTAATCTCTATAAGATTTGCTTCATCAGATTCATAATCCCGATGGACCAATGAATTAACAATAACTTCTTTCAGAGCAAAGAGGAGCATGGGGTAACACATCTTTTGATTCCAGTGCCTTTCAAGCGAAATGGACGATTAATTAATGATAATGCCTCATCTATTGTATTAAGTTGATTCAAGATTACCAGTGATACTCCATTCTACGCTTTTTTCATCAATTGCTACATCTCCCAGTACTTTTTTTAACCATTTTCAGTCGGACCGATAAATCGAATAATTGTTTTGGCAGGATATAGTAGATAAATCAGAACCAAATAATAAACCGGCATTAGTGGTATGCAATACACCTGATGAATCTTGGCGAATTAGGTTGAAAAGCCATTTTGATTTTTGTAGCCAGTTATCAGTAATACGTTCAGGAATAGCTATTTTTAAACGGCTACAGTACTTTTCAATACGAGCTCGAACTAAGGGCTCATCAAAGTCATTGGCATCATAAAGTTTAGCATTTTTCAAATCAAAGTTTTTAAAACAGGTTCTGGTTGACCTGCCAAGGGCATAGTACGTTCATTAATGATGGGACTTTTGATCTTCTAAGTGTGACCAAATCACTCGATTAAATAAACTGTCAAAACTATCAATTTCAACGAACTGGAAATCTGACCCGATTTTTGCGATGATTTCTTTCACAAATGGAGAAGCATCTTCTGGTTTTTCTCCTTTACGTAGACACCAATAAATTCCATTTTTATATCCTTCTGCTTGTTTTATATTGTTTAATAATAAATGTTGCATAACAGACGCCTCAGAACCCCGATATCCAACTACTACCAGCGGGTGGTCTTTGAGGATAGGAACAAGTTTGTTTACTAGTGGCGATCCATTTTTGCGACTTCTTCAATAACATTTTATCGGAATAGTTATTTACATCTCCATGTAAGTAGACTAATAACGGGTAACGTGGCGTAGCGGATATTTTGATAAACTCTGAGGGTACATCATCAATATGATGAACCTTGATCTCCGTTCGGGCTTTCAAATGCACTCATCAAATTAGTTGTTAATGCAATATTTATGCGCCCTAGATGCATAAATTTCCACTAAACGTAAATACCCAATACTTGGCTTTACATCAGGATTTAAAATTTTGATCCAGAAATCTTTTCTGCTTTGTTTAGGCTTTAATAAATTCTCTACAGCATGTGGAAACAAATCAGCTAAATACGAATCCTCTTTAAACCATGAATAATGGTTATTGACTAACCAAGGAAACCAGTCACCACGTGTAATTCGTGGGTCATCGGGTCTTTTCGGCCTGTCGTGCAAAAGCCCATTTTGCAGCTTTGCTAACTATTTCCTTTTAGCTAAAGGAATTCCAGAAGTTACTGACGCTCCCGCACCTAAAGAAATACTGGTCTTGGATTTTCTTTTAATAGCGTTGCAATAATTGGAGCATTTTGTACTTGAATCATTTAAGCAGTAGGATTAATGAAGTTATTGGTGCCTTAAATATAAAAAATACTATGTCTTTTATTAAATGTATTTTGATTAAAAAAAATTTAAACAATCACTTAAGTAAAAACAGATATGTTGATGCCATATGAGAAACATAGAGAGGATTTGATAATTGCTTGTAATGCTGAGTGAACGAGTCCCTTGATAATACTAACTTGAATCTTCTGTAGGATGTCTTTTTGGTAAACCCAAATTGATTAGAAAGCGGAGAAGTATAAAAGCAGGCGCTGATAATTAAGATGTATTGCTGCCTATGCAAAGACTTGGAAAAATCCAACAGCCTCCACAACTTTTGGTCTTGATCCGGGTTTGATCCGTTTGATACTCGAAAATAAATTGTTGTACCTATGTTGTACCAAAGAAAAAAGCCGCTACGAATTTTCATCGTAACGGCTTGGTTTTGAGGTGGTGATGGACGGAATCGAACCGCCGACACAAGGATTTTCAGTCCTTTGCTCTACCGACTGAGCTACATCACCATCGAGTGTCGGTAATTCCCGTGTTTTGGGAGTGCAAAAGTAGGCAACTTGATTTGGGTTCGCAACTTTTTCTTGCAAATTTTACTAAAAACTTTTGTCATTGGGTAACTCTACAGGAGCTATTGACTTGTTTATCAGGGTATTTATTTAAAAATATTTTCTCTATTTTTTGATTTTATTCTCCTATAAAATCTCGATAAATGGCACATTCTTGGATCACTTCACGCGTATATTGGGCTTCCGTATATTTTTTTTGTAACAAGCTGAAGTATTTACTGAGGCGTTGGTGGGCTTCGATTTTCATACGCGACTGAAAGGCAATTTGTTCTTTTTCTTCATAGCCAATAGCACGACCTGCTGCTGCTCGAAAAATGGCAAACGCATTTTGTTCGCACAGCGAAGCTCCAAAGGCGGCCTTGGCTGCCAATTCAGGTTCTTTGGCCAAGGTAATGGCCTTTTCAAAATAGATTTTGGCTTGCTTGGCTATGTAATAATCCTCGTCCGACAAATCGCGTGGTGGGTACATGTACTCGTACTCTACACTGCTCCAGCCACGTCGGGAGAGCATCCAGCTATTGCCAAAATAGCCCATGTTGTAAGCCCCACACCCCAACAAATAAGCGGCTTCGGCATTGCCAGTATTCATCTTAGTTTGTAGGTCTGCCATTTTTTTAGCAAAAGTAGCAGGTGTAAAAAGTTCGTTGGGCTTTTGACCATTATCGGGTTTTAGGTAAAAGGTTGCTGTCGAGGTAGGTCGCAAAAGGTTCGGCTTGCACAAGTAGCAGTAGTCACTTGTCCAAAAGATTGAGCGGCTTCGTGTATTGGTGATTGTTGAGTTGTTTACGCCCAAAACAAGGTGTAAATAATCGCTATTAAAACCAGAAAGTAGCACTAAGCGTTTGTCAAAATCATTTTAGCCGTTTGTAAGTACTTTAAAGAAGCTGGATAGTTTCTATTGTGGTGCTGTCTTCTATGGCGTAGCGGTCTGTGTTGGAAGTGTAGGCAAGCGCGTATCCTTCGGCATTTGATGGCCGCGATTGCCAACTGGCCGCCCCTTCAAGCAAAATGCCTTGGCTAAATGGACCGTAGAAACTTCTTTGGTTTTGATGCTACAACCCGACAAAAAAGCCACCCGAAGTTTGGGAGTTTCCAGGGTATTGGCCTGGTACATGGTTGCTAATAGCCCACAAGCACGGGTATAGGCATTGACCACTCGAAAATTATCGGACTTTTTGAATTCTTCTAACTGCTGAATCATCTGATTCTCAAATTCAGGAGTGATTTCTTTTTGTTGGGCAATTAACAGCAGCATCTGCTGTACTTTCTTCATTTGTTGCTGAAGGCTGGTATTGGTGGTTGGGTTGGCTTGTGCCTTGGCCAAAAATCACTGGCTTGGTCATACTCTTTGGTAATGTAAGCCATATACGACGCTGCTGTAAACCAAAAAGCGGGATTATTCAATGCCTTATTTTCAGCATTGGTTTCTGTAAAATCGGCCAATTGCTCAAAATAGCTTTTCGATGCTTCGCGTTTTATCTCAAAAGCTATGGTATCTTCTACAAAAGGAATATCCCCCAAAGCATAATATTCGTTTCGATTGATTTCTCGTGCGGTAATGAGTTCAATTAATTGATTATTAGGGTTTAATTCCACCATTTTTTTCAACATCGGCAGCCCATCTTCTAAAGGCTGAATGGCGCAGATAGCATAGACAGCGGCTTTTTCAGCGTCATTTTTACAAAAGCTGAGGGTCCTTCTCGAAATCGTAAGCCCTTGATGCGTAGGCTTAGGTCGGCCTCACGGCGGCGCGAGGGGCAGCGATCAAACACCTGAGCAAACTCATAGATGGCTTTGGCGGTGTCGCCCAAGGCGAGTGTTGCCCCTGCTTTGCGTGCAAATGCCCAGTCGCTAATGAAGGTCTTAGTTTTGAGTGGCTCAATGAGGCTTTTATAAACTTCCAAACAGTTGTCGGGTTGTTGGTTTATCATGGCCAATTTTACCGCCTGAAAGGCATAGCGTTCCTTTAAAAACACATCTGTGGTGGTTTGGGCCAATGTTACTGCTTTCTCGAAAGCGGCTATCAACGCCAATGAATCCTTACTGCTTTCTTCCCACGAATAGATGGCAGGCTGATACGCCCGTTCAACACTTTTGGCCAATTGCAAATACGCTACTGCCGCTTTGTTGCCTTTAGCATAAGCTTATTAGGCAAAGCGTTATTAGCACTTTCAGTATAAAAATAGTTATAAGCTACCGCTTCGTTTACGTCTGCATATTCTGCCCAAGCTTTGGTATTCAAGGCTTTGTCCAATCGAAGTGAATCGCTGTAGTCGTCCAAATATAAAAACTGCTGCGTAAAATGATACCGCTCATCGCCTGCTTGGGCAGTGGCACTTTCGGTATGAAATAACTCGTAAACTCGTTCCAATCGGCAGGACCACCCGCACAAGCAAGCAAGAATAAAATAGTGATAGTTTTAACGGAACGATTCAAAAATCTGCCGGAACGAGTCTTTTTCATAGTGAATAAGGTTGAGGGAGTCTAAATGATACAATGCAAAAGTAACGCGTCTGTTTTGAATTTCTCGCGATAGCATCTGGCTACTTATTTTAAGGTCTTGTAGATTGCTTTCTTCTACCCGAAGATGGTCGCTTCTACGTATGGGGATTCCAAAAACAATCGTATCTTGGAGTGCTATAAACTGATTTGTTTTTGGGGAGGATTGAACAAATACAGGACTTTGTAATTGTTTTATAGTCAGGTGGTTGATGAATGTTAATGGGCGATTGTTGCGATATACAATGGCCCAGCTAAAAACGGGTAAAACTACATCTAAAGCCAGTGGGTAAGCCGATATATAAGGCGCATAACGCCCTGCCACCGTGAGTCTAGAAATAGAATTATGTGTACGGGGATTTTTCCAGTCGTCCATGTTGTAGTACATCAACATCCCGCGCTTGACGGGTGGAATCGCCTGTGGTGCGATAAAACTTGATTTGGTGCAATCGAATCGTGGCCGAAAGGATCACCGAAGGAGGCAGCAAAGCACTTATCTGCTGTAATAGTCTGAAATACTTGGCTTTGGTAGCGACCGTCCAATCGCAATCAATTTGTACTTCCTTCCAGAGCAAATGAGGGGCATTTGTAGTGATTTTTTGTACCATGCGCTGGGCCAATTCTTCTACGCCCCCACGATAGTTTTTCTAAGGTGCGGTTGAGACAAATACCGCTGGCACCACAGCCAAAGGTGGTTTTTCCTTGAATTGAATGACGGCTTTGGGGACAGCCTGCTGGGTGGTATTATCCCAATCTACATCAAAAAACTTGATATAGAGTTGGGTTATTTGTTGGTCTTTGAGTATTTTTCTTTCTTTATTTTGAGAGTTTAAAGACGGACTTCCAATAATAAAAAGCACGGGTAGTTTGCCTCGGTATCGAGGTTGTGGTGGGTGTAAAATACTTCAGATACCCCGCTCTGCCTTACCCAAATATTGGGCTACGACATCAAAGTTGTCGTTGTGATATTTACGCAAATAATGAATCGTATATAGTGTAAAATCTTGCTATTTTTATCTACGACAATTGAGTAGGTTGTTTTGTCAGCCAATGAAGGTGATCTTTGAGCGGCAAAATCACTACAAGACCCAGTAGGAAGAAGTGGTAGGTTTGCCAAGGAATACTTGAACCAAGGCGATATACACCCCAACATAAAATCAAAGTAGCAGGTAGGCAGGCACGCCGCGCCAGATCGTTGTAATGCCCATAGCGGTAGAAGGTCAGCACAAATAGTATTCCTAACGCCAACCCAATCAGGCTTTTATCTTTTTCCAAAACTTGGTATTTTTTCTCCAAAAACCATACTATTACAGCCCAGAAAACGACTTCAATCGTCAAAAAAGTAAACAGCAAGGCGTATTCATGCGGTGTTGTTAGGAATTCCCACCACCAGCCATGCAACTCATTTATAGGCAGATGCCCCGCATAAAAAATAAGACAAGGAATGGCAAGGAGTGTTAAGGTTAGCATAGCGAGTGCCGAGTACCGAGTGGTGAGTGCTGAGTACCGAGTGGCGAGTACCGAGTATCGAGTAGCGAGTGGTACTACACCAATGGCCACCAGCGGCGACCAATACAGGCATAGAATCAATAAAAACCAAGGTAGCAGGCGATTTTGGAGGTGAAAAGGCTCCGTTTTATCGGTATTTTGAGGAATAAAAAAAGCAGTGATGAGCCAAGCAGGTAGGCTGTGTTGAGGGGCAGCACTGAAAGATGCTACGTGACTCGGAAACATGAGCCCTCCAGGGGTTTGAAGAAGCTCTATGGTGTGGTCGTTTGTCCAAAAATCTTTCATCAGAAAGCCCAAACTATGGTCTGATTTGAGCATATCGTAAAGTAGCAATAGTGCTTCTATGCTATTGAAAAACAGGAAAAAGACGACAAACTTCCAGCCACTAAGCTGGTTTAAAAGCAAAAAAAGGAGTGTTAGTCCCAACCAAGTCCAGCCAAAAATATAGTAAGGAGCGATGGTGGTTCCACCCCAACACTTGGCCAACAGCGCGGCAGGCAAATAATACGCATGGTAATAGCACAAATAGGTACCATCGGCATACCGCACAGGCCAATCAAATCGGATGAGGTTATTGAGTAGGAGGTTGTGTTTGAAATAATCAAAATGCTGAGGTCTAAAACCGCCTATACCAGCCAAATATGCCCACATAAACGCAATAGCAACTATGAAAAGGCAACTTTTGGAAATAGTAAAAGAAGCAGTCCAAGACGGCAAGTGGCGGAAAATAACGCTCAAAAGCAATAGTAATCCCAAGCTACAAGGCAAAGCCACCCACCATACAAACCACCCCCACCAAAAAATAAGCAGTGGCAATGATAAATAAAGTAACACTATTTTTTTCATGGAGGTAATTTGCAATTCACAGAAATCGTGGTCAATATTGGCCTACAAAACAACAAAAAATACCATGCGTTTGCCGATTTATTTGGATTATAATGCAACCACTCCTGTAGATGAACGTGTACTGGAAGCCATGCTCCCTTGGTTTACCCATCATTTTGGCAATGCCGCCAGTCGTACGCATCTGTATGGTTGGCGGGCCGAAGAAGCCGTAGCCCAAGCTCGCGTTCAAGTAGCTAAGATTTTAAATGCCACTGCCAAAGAAATCGTTTTTACGAGTGGTGCTACTGAATCCAACAATCTGGCGATCAAGGGTATTTATGAACAATTGTCCCACCGTGGGTGTCATATCATTACACTAAAAACAGAGCATAAAGCGACCTTAGATGTTTGTGCCCATTTGGAAAAAAGGGGAGCAGAAATTACCTACTTAACGCCTGCCTCCGATGGCCTCATTACGCCCCAAGCAATAGCCGAGGCCCTTCGACCTGATACAATTTTGGTGTCGATCATGCTGGCCAACAACGAAATTGGTGTCATTCAGCCTATCAAAGCTATTGCCGAAAAAGTACATCAAGCTGGGGCATTACTGCATACTGATGCCACACAGGCCGTCGGGAAAATACCGATAGACGTTCAAACCCAAGGCATTGATTTACTGAGCCTTTCGGCCCATAAGCTCTACGGCCCTAAAGGCATAGGCGCATTGTATGTCAGAAAAGGCACTGCATTGACGGCACAAATTGACGGTGGTGGCCACGAACGTGGGCGACGCTCGGGCACGCTCAACGTGCCCGCTATTGTAGGTTTGGGAGAAGCCTGCGCCATTGCCCAGCAAGAAATGTCCACCGAATCAGAGCGGCTATCGCAACTACGCGACCATTTAGAAAACCAAATACTGACCCACATCCCCGCTACTTTTGTCAACGGGGCTACTTCTCATCGGCTGTGCCGCATCTGACCAATATTTGTTTTGAACATATTGATGGCGAAAATTTATTGTTGCGCCTCAAAGACGTAGCAGTCTCAACAGGTTCTGGCCTGTACTCGGCTCTATTTTGCCCTCCCATGTCCTCAAAGCCCTACATCTTACCGACGACCAAGCCTCAAGCATCGCTACGCTTTAGCTTAGGAAGGTTTACCACCGAACAGGAAATAGACTACGCCATTGGGCATATCAAGGAAGTAGTTGGAGAGATTCTGGGGCTTCAATAAATGATGGACTGCTTTTGTATATTGTTGCTTCAATGCCAAAAATAGAACATTCTCACTTTTTTTAATCGTATGTTTACCAATGTTGAGCATCTCGGAATAGCCGTTAAAAGCCTTGCAGATTCAGCTATTTTGTTTTCCAAACTACTCAATACACCTCCCTACAAGCACGAGTCAGTCGAAGCGGAGGGTGTCAATACCTCTTTTTTTCAAATCAATCAAACCAAGATTGAATTGCTGGAAGCTACGCACCCCAACAGCCCAATTGCGAAGTTTATAGAAAAAAAAGGCGAAGGTATTCATCATATTGCCTTCGAAGTAGATGACATCATAGCCGAAATGGAACGCCTTAAAAAAGAGGGCTTTGTATTGCTCAACGATACCCCCAAACAGGGTGCAGACAACAAACTCGTATGCTTTCTTCATCCTAAAAATACCAACGGCGTATTGATTGAACTCTGCCAAGAAAGACCTTGACTTACACTAACTTAAAACCCAAAGTGATGCGTTTGAAACTACTGATTTTTTCGGTGATTGTCGTGGCTGAAATTGCTTGCAGCTATGCAGGTACATGGCAAGGGGTGTATCTTCTGAAACCGCTCATTATGCTATCGTTGCTGTATTGGACTTGGCCTTATCGTGCTGCCCATCCTTGGCTCTGGATAGGGATGTGGTTTGGTTTGGGTGGCGATGTTTTTTTGATGATTCGCCAAAAAGATTTATTTGTAGCAGGATTGGGTTCATTTTTGGTGATGCAGCTTTGTTACATAGTGGCTTTTGGCAAAACCTATACTGCCGAAGGCCGAAAGGTACTACGCAAGATAGGCTGGCGGCTGGCGTTGCCATTTGTCATTTATGGCCTAAGTTTTCTATCCCTCTTATACCCATCTATGACCCACAATACAAAAACACAAGGGCTTTGGTGGCCTGTGGTAGCGTATGCTATTTGTTTGTGTAGCATGGGCATAGCCGCTGCTTTTCGCAAAGGCTCGACCAGTGGCATTAGCTACACTTGGGTATTGGCAGGAGCTACTTTATTTATCTTGTCGGACTCTTCCATTGCCATTAATAAGTTTCTTGTGAACTTCTCTGCCTCTTCGCTATTGATCATGACCACCTACGCAGCCGCCCAATGGCTCATTGTGTGGGGTGTTTTAGAGAAAAGAGAACTTTAGATTGACGTTAGGTTTTCGGCAACAAACCTTTGGCCGCTTCAAAAGCTTTGAAGATTTCTGCTCTTTCATCGGAGAGGCTTTGCATGAGAGTAGGCTTTTGGCGAAAAAGTCGTAGTGCTTGCCAAAGATGACCCAAGCGGGCGACTACATCCCAATAGCCAAGTACAAAATAGCCTCCGATAGGTAGCGATAAAGCAAAACCAAGAGTCAGCCAGTGCTGTTGAAAGAAAGTATGCGCTCCCCAAATTTCCAATCCATAGCACAACGGAAAAGTAAGCACCCCTGCCGTCATCATAATGGGTGCACGGTAGGTAATATCGCTCGAAATCAATTGGGCAATTTTAGAGGGCAAAATATAGGGCAAGTAGTTGGTAATCAAGCCAAAAACATACAATGGAAAACCTATCAAAAGCCCAAGAAGTGTAATGCCTATATGACCATACCATTGCTTAGATTGCGTAAAAATTGCGTCTGTCAAATGCAATTTTTTCAGATTATCGAGGTAATTGGTGAGTTTTACCTGTATTGTTTTCAAGGCTTCAGGATGATTTTTTCAAAATAGCGCACGGCTTCCACTAAACGCTTGATTAGTTCAAACTCATCTTTCTTGCTTTTTTTATTCAACTCCCAATCGGCAAAAAGTTGATTTTTGTAGAGTTTTTCTACTTGCATCACCAACGTATCTTCTTGCTCATCTTCGGTAATAATTACTGTTTCAGCAAGGCGTTGCTGGAGAGTGTCTGTCAAGTGTTCGACGGCCTCAAAAGTAGGGGGGGCATCTATTTTTTTGAAGTCTTTGAGGGCAATAGGCTCTCCTATATTGACAAAAACTTCGCTTCTAAAATGAGTAGGATCGGAATAATTTAGACCCATGGGCAAGATAGTAACGCCCAATGTAAAATTATTTTCATACTCTGCCCCCAAGGCAATACGGGCTGCACCTGTTTTGATTTCTCGTAGCCGTCGTTCAATTTCGCTGGTTCCTTCGGGGAAAATCAAAATCGTGCCATTGGCCTCCAAGTAGTCGTAACAGCGTTGAAAAGTCATTTTATTGAGCTCGGCAGGCGATAACGTCACATCCACGGTATCTTTTTTTCGATACACAGGAATCACGTGTAGGTGCTTGAAAATGGGGCGTGTAAACCGATTAAAGATACTACCATTGGCAATAAACGCCACCCGTTGCGGTAGCAAAGCCGCAATGATGAGTGGGTCCATAAAGGTATTGGGATGATTGACCGCCACTATCAAAGGAGGGTCAATGGCCTGAAGTTTTTCGAGTCCTGCTACTTCCATTCGTCGAAAAAACAAACGCAGGGCTAACTTGACTATATTTTTGAGAATGAGATAAATAACCATCGGTTTAGTAAAATAAATTATCCTTTAATTCCATCCCAAAGTACACCAAAAGTCAGTTCCCATTCTGTTTCTATAAGTGGCTTTCTGGTATAGATAACCTGCCTTGCTACCTCATTGAGTAGGCCACAGATGAGCATCACGAGCCAGTCGGTATCGGCCTCCTTGATCAGCCCCTGCCGCTGTCCCTCTTTCACCAAAGCATATAGGGGCTGCAACGTTTTGGTTTCTTCCAAGCGTATTTTTTCTTCTTTTTCCACGTAGGGCGAACGAAAATACTGCTCTAAAAAAGCACTATGCGCAGGATTTTTAATACTGTCATTCAAGTAGTTGCGTGTCATTTTGTTGATGCTAATTTTGAGTGGGTCGTTGTTGGCAACGCCCTCCGACAAATCGGAGCTGGCATGACGCACAAGATGCCCATACACTTCTCTGATGAGTTGCTCCTTGTCTTCAAAATAAAGATAGATGGTCCCTGTGGCTACTCCTGCCTCTTTGGCCAAGTCTGACATTTTCAAACCCGAAAGACCCACACGAGCCACCATATTGAGCGCAGCCTCCAAAATCAATTTTACTTTTTCTTCGTCCTTGTTTCTCATGTCTAAATTTACAGCTATCCATTGGCCTTTAAAACGACTTGCTACTTCTCACAAAGTAGATTGAATATACATTCATGTACAAAATTTTCATTAAAAAATTTTAATACATGACTTAAATCATCTTAGTAACGACAAAAATGGAACAGTTTTTGGTACATATAGTCTATATCGTTCTAAAACCTGTTGATAAAATGAGAAGTTTACTTTTACGCCTTTATTTTGAGTTGTTTGGTTTACAAAAGTTGCAGAATGTCCAAAATGATGTGATGACTTCAACCGACCAGCAATTGTCCGAACTGTAGCCCAAGCATCGGGCAGCGACAAAATGGCCTATTTACTACCAGAAAGCAATGATTTTAGTAAAATTCCGCAAGACCCCAAAAATCCTCTTACGGCAGATAAAGTAGCCTTGGGTCAGCTTTTGTTTCATGAAACGGGCCTAGCTATGACCCCCAATAAATCGGCGAGTTATCAGACATACTCCTGCGCCAGTTGTCATCACGCCAAAGCGGGTTTTCAGGCTTGTTTACCCCAAGGCATTGGCGAAGGAGGGATCGGTTTCGGAAAATCGGGAGAAGCTCGCCTCAAAAATAGCACCTATTTAGATAAAGACGTAGATGTGCAGCCTATTCGCACGCCCTCGGCCATGAATATCGCCTACCAAACTAATATTCTTTGGAATGGACAATTTGGCGCTACCCACCTCAATGCCAACACCCAATCTTCATGGACTGTAGCCACTCCCAAAGAAAAAAACAACCTTGGTTTTGAAGGCACCGAAACACAGGCCTTTGCAGGGCAAGGCGTACACCGTTTAGGTTTCAATCCCAATTTTTTATTAAATCGGCTTACTTATAGCCAGCTTTACGATAAAGTGTATGGGCTCAAGATATCAATAATCCTACGCAGGCAGTAATCAATGTAGAGCACTCGCCATTGCCGCATATGAGCGTACACTGCTAATCAAGCACCTTTTCAGCGATGGCTCAAAGGAAAATACAATGCCATGAACGAAGACCAAAAACAAGGAGCGATGCTATTTTTGGAAAAGCCCGTTGCTATGTTTGTCACAATGGCCCTTCCTTGGCCAACATGGCGTTTCGCGGATGGAGAAACTGCTGACCTCAAAAATAGACGTACGGCACTTCTCTGGTGGTCAATGCCACTGAAGATAAAGTAGAACACAAAGGCCGTGGAGGGTTTACGAGGCCGCGCCGAAGATATGTTTAAGTTCAAAAGTACACAACTGTATAACCTCAAAAGATTCGCCTTTTTATGGACACGGGGCTTCGTTTTCTACGATAGAGAAGAGATCATTATGTACAAAAAATAATGCAGTAGCCCAAAACCCTAAAGTACCCAAAACACAGCTTTCATCCGAGTTTGTACCACTCCAGCTTACCGCATTAGAAGTAAAAAAATTGACTGAATTTATCAAAGAGGGGCTCTACGACTCCAACTTGGAGCGATACGTTCCCAAAACACTCCCATCAGGATTTGCCTTTCCCAACAACGACAAACAGAGCAGAATTGACTTAGGGTTTTAGGGTTGTTTTTATCAATTCATGCACTTTTTCTATGTCCAAATCGCGGTTTTTTCGTACGTCCTCAAAACTGTATTCAACGGGATAGTCGGGCATTACCCGCGTCCTTGGTCCTGACCAAGCACGTTCAGTGAAATTTTAAACATCGGAATACGCACCTTGGCTTGGGTGTGGGGCAGCGTGAGATAAGGCGAAATAAACGCATTGCACCCATGCGCTCCGCCGCCTGTTTCGCGGCCAATGACTACTGCACGGGGGTTGTACTGCTGCACGATAGATGAAAAAATAGCCGCTGCCGAAAAGATCCGCCGTTGGTGAGCAAATAGACCTGCCCCCTAAAACCATATTTCTTATTAGGGCGGTGTATTTTGCCAGAAGCCCTGTTGAGTAATCGTCCGTCAGTCAATTTTTTGGTACCGAAGGTCCGTACCAATGTCCGAAAAAACTTGCTTCTGTAATGCGGATTAAAGGCAGGCTTGCCTTTGATAGCCTACCGTATCATAAACGATATAGGCCGAATCCAGTAAATATGACATCAACGTGAGGCTGGCATCTGACCTCCCCCTCCATTGGCGCGTACATCTATGACCAAATGTTGGATATTTTTTTGTCGGATACTTTTAAAAGATTTCCGATAAAAGCGGCTATAGCCACTATCTCGAAAAGTATTGATATCCAAAATAGCCACCGTACTATCTTTGGTGGAAAATGTCAAATTTCTGCGCTTTTCACTTTTGGAGGGCTTAGGCCGAGGCACTGGCGAAGTGCTGGGGGCTGTGTTGGGGGCTGGCGAAGCCGCCAATTTAGCTTTTCCGTTATTGCTTATGGTTGGTGCTTCTTTTAGTATGAGTGCAAGCGTACGCTCACGCTGGTTGGTATCTTTGAGCGTTACTTGAATCGTATCTACATTTCCTTACAAATACCGATAAAAAGAACCAAAATTACTGTTAATAACCGAATTTTTGAAGGTTTGATTATACCCATCAGAAGGGACTAAGTCGCGCATTGCTTGCATAATCTGCGCTACTGGCCGATGGTCTATCTGGACAATCTCACTCCCAACGGCCAACGTAGAATCTTGGGTTTTGTTTTGTAAAACCCGCAAACGATTCTGTACAAAATAAGCCACAAGAGGAAAATCTTTGGGTTTGTTTTTTTTAATGTATTTGGTGTATCCATTGGAGAGGATAAATATCGGTATGCCCGCAGCGAATCATTAGAAAAGAGGGTTGATAGGTCTCTAAATTCTCTCTCGCCCATAGGATGGTCTAATTTTTTTTGGGTCTGCTCAAATGAGCGTCGGATACTATCAGCAGAAGTGTAGCGATATAAACCTGGGTGTGCTTCTTCCAGAGCCGAACGCATTAGCATAAAATCCTGCTGAATTTGGTCAACACTATACTTTTTTTGGGGATCGAAATGGCGAGTACAAGCCGTAAAAGTAAAGAAAAAAAATAAATACAACGCCGCAGCCTTTCATTAGGTGTAGAATGTTTTCCACAAAAAAATACATAGTCACTTGAAAACAAAAATTCATAATCAGTGGTTATTGAATTGGTTATATAAATTTAGTTGTTTTGATAGATTTAGCCTATTTTGATATCAATACACCCAACATCTATGCTAAATTCAGCACAAAAAATCTACACTTAATCAAAAAATCCACTTTAAATCAAAAAAATAGATGGCACGACCTAATCTTGACCTCATCACGGCACTTCGCCGCACAGCCAAAAAAAATCGAACATGGGGCTGCTTACCAATGAAATTTATATGGGTAGTTGCTAATGTGGTAACCTGGCCCAGAACTCAATGGACCAAAGCCGACATACACAACTACGCCTTGGCTAATGGCCGTGGCGACTGGAATGAACAACTCAACGACTACTGCCCTACCAGTGATGACTTCCAATGGATTTACTTCTTAGCAAATGATGGAAGCAGGTCTTGATTCTGGCGACCTGAAACACCTCGAACCTCTCAGATAGAAGGTATTGCAGCGGCTTCCCGAAAGGAAGCGTTTGTTACATACATAATTTCCGTGATGATGTGGTACTTTATCTCAAAGAGTGGGCCAATTTACTGGAAGAGCAGCTCCTACTCTATCCAATTACCGCAGTTTGATTGGGAAACTGAAGTAGTTGTTTATTAATTGATGCCATATATTCTTTTCTTCCTCCCGAAAGCTTTCTATATAGAAAACCCTCTATTTTAGGTTTGTTGTATTAATTGCTGGTACAGTTGTTTTAGTATTGGCATAGTCAGCAATAACGACAGCCAAAATATGAAGCGAGAAATAATAAAATGGGAGTAGTTTTAGGAGCAATGACCCTATTGCTTTGTGCGGGAGTACTGCTTGCTGAACGTTATTATTTGCAGCCATTACTTGTAAAAACCCTCAAAAAGTCGGTAGCAGAAACCTCCGATGGCATGTATCGTCTTGAATTTGAGCATTTAACTTATACCCCCTCTTCAGGCAATGCAACACTTATTGGTATTCAATTGATTCCCAACACCTTACTTTATAAAAAAAAAGCAAGCAATAGCAGTATTTCCAATTTTGTCTATGTTGCTCGTATTCAAAAAATTCAGCTTGTTAACATTCATTTATTTAAACTCATTTTTAGAAGAAATTTAGAAATAGATCTCCTTCAATTCAATCAACCTACCGTTGAAATTACACAGTATAAACAAAACAAAACAAACCTCAAATTGCCCGTTTCACCTTACAAGGTAATTTCAAAGTTTGTGAAATCATTTAGGGTTAAAAAAGTTGAATTTAACCAAATGAGATTTGCTTTTGTGGATGAGACCAAACGCTACCCCCAACGCATTGTACTTAATAAATTAAACATCAACATTACCGATTTTCTCATTGACTCCCTCTCTCATCTTGATAGTAGTCGGTTTTATTATTCCAAAAATACAGCCTTTGAGCTTTCCAACTTGACTCTCCCTTCTATCAGCCCTTTGCATGATTTTCGTTTAGACACCTTGTCTTTTTCTTCCGATAACAAGCAAATTCAAGTGAAGGGAATCCATTATATACCCAAATTCAAAGGTCGTCAATTCACTACCAAAGCAGATGGTGGAGATCGTATCGCTTTTGTTTTTGAAGACATTTTAGTAGCCCAAGTAGATTTGACTGCCTTGGTTTTTGACAAAAAATTAATAGCCCATCAAGCCTATATCAGGCGTGGCAATATCAATGTTTTCGGTGATGGGACTTACCCTACTCTACACTCAAAAGTGGGTACTTACCCACAGCAAATATTTAGAAAATTACCTTTTAAGATGAAGTTTGATACTGTCAATGTTGAGAACTTTTTCGTTTCTTACTCAGAATACAATCCTGATACTGAAGCCAGTGAAAATGTACGTTTTACTTTAACTAAAGGGACGCTATTCAATATGACAAATGATACGCTTTCTTTACTAAAAAATCCCATCTGCGAGGCTTACTTTGAAAGTTTATTTATGGGAGTGGCTCGCTTAAACACTCGATTTACATTCAATATAGCTTCATCCAAAGGTGATTTTACTTGCGACGGCACCTTAGGTGGCATAGATTTAAAGCATATTAGCCCTATTACTGAAGCTTTAGCACTTACTAAAATCCAATCGGGCAAAGTCAAAAGTTTTAAGTTTAATATGAAAGGAGATGAATACACCATTCGTGGGCAAGGTGTATTGATTTATGACGATTTAGAAATTATTTTTCTAAAAAAGAAGGCAGATGGAGAAATCAAAGAAAGAAAATGGGTGACCACCTTGGCGGATGCTATCTTTATTCAAAATCAGAACCCGTGGCCCAATGAACCTATAAGGGCGGGTATCATTGAATACACCCGAGACCCTAAAAAATCTTATTTTGCGACACTTTGGCGAAGTATGAGACAAGCATTGGCCAGGTGTATAATGAAACGAAAGGGTCTCAAAAAATTAAAGAAAATAGGTCAAAAATAAATGCTCCATTCAATACACAAGAATTTCTTGCTATAAGATAATTTTTTGATGAGTTGTGTATATCAAAAAAACAGGGTAGTTATTTTACAAAAAAGGGTCTAACTATTTAATAGTCAGACCCTTTTTTGTAGCGGGGAGCACGCTACAACCCTATTAATCATTACAATCTGAAAACCTTTGAAAATCAGTACAAACATACTGATTATTAATTAGTTAAATACTATACTATTCAGGTAGTTTATTAAAGTGGATTAAGGTAAATACGGTATCTATTAAGAAAACGCTTAACAAACGCTTGACAAATGGTTTATTTTAATACATTTGTAATGTCGAGTTACAAGGAACAATCTAAACTTTTTGATAGCGATGGCCAAAGCGTTTTTCTATTTACGTATAAACAAAGATAAGAAAAAAGAGGCACAACATGTTTACGTTGGCTTACGGATAGGCAAAGAGCAAATAGCCGTCGCAACTGGCATTAAGGTTTTGGCTACACGTTGGGATTCCAAGAAAAAGGAAGTCAGACAAAGTGCAACCCCTAACGATATTCATTTACCTGTTTCGCTTGCTGACAAATGCAAGAACCAAAACAAGGACATTGCCAGTTTTACCAACAACTACCTTCGCTCAATCGCTGAATTTGTCAATCAGAATTTAGACCTACCAAAAGAAGTACTGGCGCAAGAAATAAAGGCTTATATCAATGGCCGTAATGAGTTAGAGCAGTTTGCCTTTGACCTTGATTGTTTTGTGAAGGGTTTAATTGCCCGCCAAGGCATTACAAAAGAAAAACTAATAACTGCCATTGATGCGTATTTGCACCCCGCTACGGATAAAATTACACTGTTTTATTACATTGATAAAGTAATCGAGGAATCTACCAATGGCCGTAGGATGAATGACGGTAAAAAACTCAATGATCGTACTATTCAACGCTACAACACAACAAGGCAACTTTTACAAGACTTCCAAAAGGCATACAATCGGCCAATAGACTTTGATACAATAGACCTTGATTTTTATAAGGACTTCAACGCCTACATGATAAACGTGAAGGACTACAAACCCGCAACGTTAGGCAAGCACGTGAGCACGCTCAAAACTTTTCTTCGTGAAGCAACCGAGGATGGCATTAATACTAACTTGAAATTTCAGAGTAAGGCGTTTAAAGCGGTTGAGGATGAATCAGACAGTATTTATTTAACGGAGGAGGAGTTGTCCGCTATGTATGCGTTGAATTTGTCAGACAACCCGCGATTGGAGAAAGTGCGCGATTTGTTTTTGATTGGAGTAAATACAGGTTTAAGGTTTTCAGATTTTACTACTATCAAACCTCACAACCTCAAAAAAGTAGCCGATGGGTATAACCTTGAAATAATCCAGTACAAGACGAAAGAAAAAGTAGTGATTCCTGTGGATGATACCGTACTGGCAATACTTAGGAAGTACAACAATGTATTACCCGAACCAATCAGCAACCAAAAGTTTAACGACTACATAAAGGAAGTATCAAGCCTTGTGCCTCAACTAAAAGCCTTAGAAACGAAGGTATTTGTAAAAGGCGGCAAGGAGTATGAAGAAACAACGCCCAAATGGGAGTTGGTAACGACTCACACCGCCAGGCGTTCTTTTGCTACCAATGCTTACAAACGCGGTAAGCCTTCATTAGCTATTATGGCAATAACTGGCCACCAAACAGAAAAATCTTTTATGAGGTACATAAAGACCTCAAAAAGCGAACACGCTGAAATGATGCGCAAACATTAGAAGCCCAACCCACTAATAAAATTTGTAAACTAAAAGGATTTTACAAAGATGACTTTTGAAAAAATGAGAGTCGAGTATGAGACCCAAGGCGGGGGCTGGATATTTGATTTAGTACATGGCAAAATTTCAAAATATTATGGCGCTATACTTCCGTCTCCATTTTGGGAACGGTGGATATTGCTTTTAAATTCATTTTTGAAAGACCAAATACATTTCGAGTATCAGATTAAAGAATTTGGGCGTGACAGTGCAAAAGGAAATATGATGAGCTTTTGGAAGAAACCGAAAAGGGTTATTCTGCGGCAATTGCAGCTTTTTCTGATGTCAATATCCACAAAACAGAAAAACTACTTTTAGAAGCTTTTGATTGTGTAACCAAAAAAGTAAAAGATACACAAGAGTATTATGATGAATTTGAGATTTTTTACGAAAGTGTAAGAAAAGAAAGAATTGTTGAGGCCGATTTATGCCTCAAATTTCGCATAGAACTAAAGAAGCGGCTTTTTAGTGATAATGTTGATATTGCCACCCCGCACGTGGATACCTCAAAAGAGCCAACTAAAAAGCAGAAAAAAGCACTTGATGAACTGGCTAAATTATTATCAGAGCCTAATGTAGTTGTACAATGGGCTATTGAACAAGCCGCGAGTAAGGCGCAATACTCAAAAGATAATGATTGGAAATTATACGCAAGAGTCAAGAAAGGCGAATTAAAACATAAACAACTTACTGTAATTGTAGGCTCAAAAAAGGAGTTCAATTAAGTGGTGATTTTCATGTAATTAACCCTAAAATCTTACTGTAATTTTATAGGGCTTTACAGTAAACTACAGTATAAACCTTTGATATTAAACCAATTAACGTATCTTAATTTGGGCTTCACTAACACGAAGCACAAATGTCAAGCATCATTTTACAGGGGGTTGAGGTCGCTGAATTGCTTACCTCCGTCCGCCAAATCGTAGAGCAGGCCGTAAAAGCCTCCACCCCACCGCCCGCGACCGTTGCCGAACCCGACCGATACATCGACCAGAAAGAAGTCGCCAAAATTTTTGGCGTTTCGGGTGTTAGTGTGTGGTCGTGGGAACGCGCGGGTTTGTTGAAAGCGTATCGCATTGGAAATTTGAAGCGGTTCAAATATTCGGAGGTAATGAGAAGCCCGAGGGCTATTGAGCGAGCAAAAAAAAAATAAGGCTGAACGATGGACGCAAACCAAAAAGACAGACGTAAAATCCTGGAAGAATTGAGAGGGAAAAATAAAAAAAAATCGGACGAGGAGGTATTTTTTGAATTTTTTCTTAGGGATGTGACGACAGTATATCATTTCGAAAAAGTGACTGGGATTTCGCGTGCTGATGGCACAAGGTATAAAAGAAAACTGGAGCGTGCGGGGAAGCTCCAGGTACTAAAACTCGGGAAATGCCCCATATCTGGCTCGCAAGGAGTACAGTATATCTCAACCGACAGGGCGAAGTTCCGAAAGCCCGTCCAACTGGCGCTCCCCTTTTCGACATGATTGATGGTCTGAAAATATTTGGCGCTTTGGGCGATGTCGAGGAATTGAAAAAGAACCCTTTGTTGGACTGGAAGTTGCAAGTTCACGAACGTACGGGAGTCATCGAGTCTCAATCGGCTGAAATTGCGGGCCTGCGATTTCTTATAAAAAACAAATTTGTTAGAGTAAATGGGAGCCTTCACAAATACGCCAATGAAGGATTGCACAATCACGATGATTTTGGAGTGGACAGGGTTGCCAATGTTGTTGAGGATTTATGGGAGCGATTTGGGATTAGTCAGAATAGCCCATTGAACAACATTGAGTTTGGCGTAAATGTCTGCACGCCATTTCCGCCTAAAAAATTCTTGGAGCGGCTGATTTGCCACAAAGGAAAGCCATTTGTAGAAAAGTTTGAGAATGAGGCATCCTATCATCAATGTGAACACGAACATTTTTGTATAAAAATCTATGATAAGGGCGCTATGTACCATCTACCGTATAACGTGTTGCGGTTTGAAATAAAAGCCACAAAAATGCAGTTTTTCGCCACAAAAGGGATTTTGCTGAAGAAGTTAGGGGATTTGGGTAATGACAGAAATTACCATCGGTTAGGCGCAGTTCTACGCGAATACTTTGACGAAATATTGGTTGATGAACCCACAATTGTAGCCGATACGCTGAAAGAATCACAACGGAAAATTTTAGACGTGGGTCGCAACCCTAAAACATGGGTACGTCCTAAACGAGTAAATTTTGGAGGTAAAGCAGAATATGACCGGACTCGAACAGAGTATGACAGACGATTGGTTGCCTTTCGTTCACTGCTCAATAACCATCCAAAAGCTGAAGGATGGGCAGGCATAGTTTCGGACCTTATAGCCGATAAATGGGCGCAACTTTCAAGCGTGAATTGTAGCAGATTTACCATTTAGATAAACGGTAAATCTGCTACAACCTTGTTTAAGCAATACGAAGTAGTTTTTTTTAACAATTTAAAATAATATCATGAATATTTCAGAACAAAAGGAGGGTGAGGTTGAGGGTACTTCAGATGCTACACAGGAATACAATCGGGAAGCAGAAGTTATCTTGAAAAACCTTTGCAATTGGTGTAATCCATCAGAATTTAGACAATTTTTGATGGAGATGTATGTGCATACTGTGGGTAGCGACGAATATCGCGTAATGCCCCATGCAGAGCAATTAAAGAAAGCAATGATGTTGCACAAGTTAACTAATTTTTGTGAAATGGTGGAGTCGTGGGATTCGGGTATTGAATAGGTAACAGACTAAGCGGGGAGGTTGGGTATGAGCGGGGAAAACTTGAACGAGTTTATTAATGGTAAACTCACTACGAAACAAAAGCGATTTATTGAAGAATACTGTGTTGATTTCAATGCGACACAGGCAGCGATTAGGGCTGGGTATAATCCTAATTCAGCCAATAGGATTGGTTCTGAAAACTTGTCGAAACCTGATATTTCAAAGGCGATTTTGGCGAGATTGGACGAGTTGTCTATGAAATCGGAGGAAGCCATCAAACGACTTACAGAAATGGGGCGTGGTTCGTTTGCTTCGTTTCTTACCTTTGCTCAAGATGGAAAAGTGTCGATAGATTTGAGTAGTTCACAAGCACAAGGAAATTTGCATCTCATCAAGAAAATCAAACAGACCGTTCGTAAAACTATCAACGATGGGAAGGCGGTCGAAACTGTAATCTTTGAGGTTGAATTACACGACTCCAAAGATGCCTTAAAAACCATACTGGAAGTTCACCGAAAAATTGGAGTATCTCCAGATACAAATTTAGAGGTCATCATTGAAGCATAACAACTATTGAATTATCTAAGAGGATGCCTGACTCTCTCTAAAAAGTGCAGGGAAAAACCAAGGCTATGTTAATGGAGGATGCCTAACTCTCCGCCGAAAGTGTAGGGAAAAATCAAGAAAAATTTTCATGGTTTTAACCTTAAACACTTAGTGGCTATGGTAGAGGAGCAGGTAAGATTTAAGGTCACGGCAGAAAGTGACCTTCCCAAATTATTGGGTGATTTGGACGTATTAATTCGCAAGCAAAACGAATTGGGCGATGAGAACAGCAAGGCAATCAGAACAATGAACGCCAACATCGCTTCCCACAAAGCACAATATGATGGCTTGGGTAATGCGATCACGGGCGTAAAAAACAGGGTGATTACGGCCTTTGGTATCAGCGAGATAAAAGAGGCCATTGGTAAAATCTTTGACTTAACAGCTACTTACCAAAAATATACGGCTGCATTGACGGTAGGGCTTGGCGATGCCAAAAAAGCGGGGGAAGCGTTGGATATGCTTCAAAGTTATGCTGACAAAACCAATTTTACTTTAGATGAGCTGGCAGACACATTTACAAAACTTGCTAATCGTGGTTTGGTGGTAAGTAGGGAGGAAATGGTAAAACTTGGTGATGTTGCCAATGCACTCCAAAAACCTTTCGGGGATTTGGTAGAAGCTATTTTAGATATAAACAATACTGAGCGGTGGAATGAACTTGGTATCAAAGCAAAGACGGCTGGGGAGAAGGTGCAGTTGACGTTTAAGGGTGTAACGTTAGAAGTGGATAGAACCGAGAAAGGTGTGTTGAGTGCTATAACAGCTTTTGGTACATTGAACGGGGTACAAGGGCAAACAGCGGCACAGGCGTTGACTTTGGCAGGTCGTTATTCTACATTACAAGATAGCACAGCGGGATTGGGGCGAACAGTCGGCACCGCATTGACACCTGCATTTGAAGCGGCCATTAGTGCCGCTGGCGATATGATTAAAGTGATTGGGGGGTCTGACACCGCTTTTAATAGAACTGTAAATTACATAAAAGCGGCTGCTGCGGCCTTGACAACATACCAAGTAGTAGTAAATGCCACAGAGATAAAGACTATTGCTTTATCGGCAGCAATGGCAGCTAAAGAGGTGGTGATGAAGTCTTACCAGATCATAGTAGGTACTTCTCAGATTGCCATGCAAGCCCTTTCGTCGGCTATGACAACCAATGCAGCAGCTACAACAGCAAGTACAACCGCCACGACAGCAGCTACAACGGCAGCAAGGTCTTTTTGGGCGGCTTTAGCGGCCAATCCCATTGGGTTGATTATTACAGCCGTGGGCGTGGCAACAAGTGCTTATCATGCCTGGCAAGCCGCACATAGCGAAGTTAATATAGAAGTAGATGCCGCAACACAAAAACTGATAAAGGAAAAAGTAGAGCTTGAAAATGCGGTTTTGGCCGTGCAAGGTTATTCTATTGGCACTCAAGAAAGGACCAAGGCCATAGGGTTGCTAATGGATAAATATCCCACGTTATTAGGATATGTAGATGCGGAAAGAGTCACTAACTCAATGCTAAACAAGGCACTAACCGAACAAATTGGTCTATTGGATGCTAAGATTCGGTATTCTGCTGCTGCGGCACAAGCCGACGTAGTGTATGAAAAACAAAAAGCTATTTATACCGAGCAAATAGAAATCATCATCAAACTAAGAGGTGTTTATAAACAACTAAGTGAGGCTTTTCCTGATAACGATAAGTTTGTGGCTGAGGTAGAAAAAGCGCAAAAAGCCGAATATAATAGAGCAGAAGCATTGAGAAACACCACTACTGCGGCTATGGCGGCTTCGGGGTCAATCGTTGCGTTTTCGGGAGAAACAGCCAAATACACAGAACTTGGCAAGCAAGCAACGGCAATGCAGACTGAAGCAGCCAATGCGATAATAGAGGTTTCGAAGGCGAGTACAAAAAGCACTAACATTCAAATTGATGACATAAACAGGCAATTGGCCTCATTAGAGGCGGCACACAAAGCAAAGCTCGTAAATGAAGATACTTATAAGGCAAAAAAAGAAGAGCTCGGTATTTTGTTGAAAAAACTCAACAAAGAAGAAGATGAAGAAGATGAGGTGAAAGTAAAAAAGATACTGGATAGGAATACAGACAAGCATAAGAAAATAGCAGATGCGGAAAAAATTAGCGCAGCGGAAATTCAGCAGATACAGTTGAGCACGTTGGAGCAGACCTATGAAGTAAGGAGTAAAATAATTGAAAACAATGCCAAGATTGAAGTGGATAAAGTGAATGAGTCATTGGCAAAACATAAGTTGTCGCATGAAGCAGCTGCGGCGGCTATTTTGGCGATTGAGCAAAAGAAAACAGCAGACTTGTTGGCTATAAAAACGGAGCAAGATGATAGGATGGCGGCATTGATGGCTAAGTTTCATGCTATTGTGGTAGAAGCCAACCAACAGGCGGGGCAAGAAGTAATTAAGATTGAAGAAGCGAAGGTAAAGGCTATATTGGATGGCAAGCTAACTGAGGAAGAATATGAGCGTATCTTGTTGGGCAAAGTGACGGAATTGCGCCAACAAACGGCTGACAAAGTGCGAAAAATAGACGAAGATACGGCCAGAATCATACAGGAAACCCAACAAAACCATACCGAAGCCACACATAAGATATTGGAGCAATGGATAGGTAATTATTCAGATATTGCTGGTAAATCGTTGGCGGTGTTTAATCAATACACGGAGTCGTTGACAGCCGTAGAAACGGCCAGTGGTAAGGTATCGGTGGCGCAAGCCAATTTGAGCGCATTGCAGACTTCGGGAAAAGCAAGTAGTGAAGACTTGGCGAAGGCCAACAAAGAACTGGCGATTGCCAAAGACGGAGAAGCAAAGGCTTCCTTAGATGCCAGTGTTGCTAATTTGAGTTTGGTTTCAACGATCATGCAAGTAGCAGAAGCCATCAAAGACTACATTACTGGCGAAACCATTAAAGCCTACGAAGCCATTATTGAAGCAATTGGTAAAGCCAAAGAAGTAATTGTTGATTTTTATGATGTGGCCATTGAAGCCAATCAAGAGGCGATGAATATAGAGTTGGAAAACTACCAAGGTAGCTACGATGGAAGAACTAAAATTATGGAGACGCACTTCGCTCGTGAGCGAGAGTTGGCCGAACGTAGAGATACAATAAAAGCAGAACTGGAGTTTCAAGAAAAAGTAATTACTTCAACTAAAGATACGACACAAAAAGTATCGGATGCGTGGGATTTGTCGAAAGGCCCGATTGGTCCCAAGGCGTTGCTGGCGGTGTTTATGGCTTTTAAAGAACATCATGCACAAGTGTTGGCAGCGGCTTATGAACGGGAAGCCAGAGAGCAGGAATTGAGGATTCAACGAACGGAGGCCGAAATAGAGCGCAATAAGAAGATTCGGGATGATAAATTGGAAAAACTCCAAGAAGAGTTGGATGCGTTTGTGGAGGCCAAAGAAGCGGAAATAAAAAGGCTACTGAAACGACCAATTCGATTGTGGATGGTTTGAAAAACCAAATTGAGGAATCTAAAGACTTATACAAAGCGCAAACAGAGGCTATAAAAGCCGAATATGATCGAGAGTTGGCGGCTTTGAAAGATAAGCAAAGCCAGGAAAAAGCGGAGTTGCAAGCTACATTTGATTTTAAGCAACAATTGCTGGCGCAATCGAAAGCCGACGAAACAGAGGCGATTGAGGTATTGGATAGGCTACGCAATGAAGCCTTGGAGCGGTACAGAACGGCTGAGGTGGAGAAGTTGGAAAAAACCCGTGATAGGATATTAGCGACTTTGACCGATGAGGGCGAACGTGAACAAATTACCAACGCATACGCTCAGAAAATCAAAGAAGTACATGAGCAAGTAGAAGATGCCAAATTGGATAAAACCAAAGGGGTGTCGTTGGCTACCAAGCAACTGAAGCAAGAAGAAAAAGATTTGAGTGTGCAGTTGAAAGCAGATGAGAAAACAGCCGTCACGATTTAGAGCAGTCGTATCAAGACAAGTTTTTGCAATTGGCTAAAGAACGTGATGCCAGTCTTGAATTTTACAAGCAAGAATCGGAAAAAGAGAAGCAGCACTTAAAGCGCAAATTGCAAATGCTCAACAAGATTTGGCAGATGAGATAAAGAGGCTCAAAGGGAGATTTCGGCTAAAGAAACATCAACGATGGCTGAAATGAAATCGGCACAAGCAGATTATACCAACTTTGTGATGGCCGCCAATAAGCAAATATTGCAAGCCGAAAAAGCGATGGCCATTGCCAAAATACGGGCAGAGATTGCAATATTGAGAGGCAAGCGCAATATTTTTAACAGAGGAAAGATAGATGGGGCTATTGCAGACTTGGAGGGTTCAATAGCTGAATTGGAAGGTGTAATGAGCGAAGGAAGTGGCGGGATTGTGGTCATTCCTGACACTTGACAGAAAATATCAAAAATGGATTAATTGCTCAAAACAAAGCCAATAGGCAAGCCATGAATGCTAACACATTGGCAGTTGTTAATACTGCATTTGATGAAAATGGCAATGCCATTACGATTACTTATACAGATGAAGACAGGACATTTACGGCTTTTGATGGGAATGGAAATCAAATCACTATCCGCAACGCTACGGGGTTTGCAACGGCAACAGGTCGTAGCTACTTTGAAGGTACACCATGGGTGGATGGATTGGGTTATCCTGACGGGCGGGATACTGTACCTGCCATGGTGAACAAAGGCGAACGAATTGTTCCCACCGAACTTAACACAAAAATAGGGGGCAAATTTGAGCAATGAAGACTTGGTAGAAGGGTATTTGGCGGTGGAGAAATTGAAACAGAAGTTTGGCAGTTTGCGCATTGCCGACTTTGGAGAAATGAACTTTCAAATAAAAGAGGGTGATAAGTTGGGAAAAGATATTGATATGAGAGGTCTCGAGAAAAGGGTAGATACTTTGATTGACGTGGTCCGAACAAAACCTGAATTGAAAATCAATGTAGATGCCAACAAAATGAGCATAGCGGAAGTCAGTCACAGCAAACAGCATGTGACCTACTACGAGAATATCTACAAAAGGTAGGTAGATATAGATCCATAAGGCGAAATGATTCGGTCTTATTTTAATAAAAACTGGTAGGGCTTACGGGCTACTGTTTAACGGTTGTCTGTAAGCCTTTTTATTTGAGGTAGTCGAAGGTGATTAATTTCATCGAAAATTTAGTATTAATAATTTACTTAATATTGTTGGGAAAGCTGCCTTGCTATTATTAATTTGATTAAGTATATTATTAATATTCTGATTATCAGTACTTTATAGAAAATATTTTTACAAAATTGCTTGCAGGCATGGGTTCGGGACTGTATGTTTGCATTGACCGACAACCAAACTTAGGCAAAGCTGCCACAACGACGTGTTGAGGCTTTTTTGTTGTTTTAATATCTTATTTTCGATACCCCAAAGCGGTGTCGTTGCTTTTTTCGTAATCCGTAAAATCGGGTTGCCTCTGTTTGGTGGTTGGTCGCGAAATTGCTTCGGCATCGCTTTTGCTTTGTCTTATCACGAAGGTAAGTAAAACCATAAAACCTATAAAGACCAAAACCATGCAGACGAAAAATCAACCTCAGATGTGGGATATGTCAGACGACATTTCAACCGAGCAAAATCCTATTACACTCGTTTCAATCTTAAACTCAAGACAGCATCTTGAAATTGCCTGGCGTTGTTACGCAGATAGCCAGTACCTATTTAGCATCGGCAGACACAAAGATTATAGCAACTTCCTTGAAACAACTTTTAGGGAATTATTCGCCTCTGAGAAGTTTATCTCCTTAGATTCCGACACAAAAGCTATGCAAATGAACATGGCTGTTCGTTTAATGGAGCTTTGGCGGCTGTAAAAAATCGAACAAAAAAATCAACAATAAAATTGTTGGGGCCGTAATGAAATAGGCGAAATCTAAAAACCTCACTTAAACCCAAATTAGAATGGAAGTACCTACAAAGCAAGAATTTGAAGAGCTACAACGGGAGGTTGCGGCTCTTAATGGACTCGTGAAGCAAATGTCGGCAGTGAGGGTGAATGTAGAATGGGTGAGCCTTGACGTAGCCGCTATAGTGCTAAACTGCTCACAAAGAACGGTTTCAAGGCTTATAAAGGATAATCAGTTGAGTATTTTGAAAACAAACAGGAAGGTCAGAGTAGGACTGGCTTCTATAAGGTCGTATTTGGCTAAAAACAAGTATGAACCCGCTATCGTAGAAGCGAGAATCAATAGTTTGTATGGCGCTTAGTTTTTTATACTCATAGAGGCCAAAAACGCCAAACGCTTTACAAATCGCTGTACATTAAGGGCAATAAAAAAGGCTAACTATCTGTAAATTAGATAATTAGCCTTTAATTTTGTAGCGGGGAGCAGGATCGAACTGCCGACCTTAGGGTTATGAATCCTACGCTCTAACCATCTGAGCTACCCCGCCTTGTATTTGGTAGTGCAAAAGTAGTACAAACTAATTTATTACACAAACACATTTTGAATAATTGCAGGAAGTTTCTATTTTGCCCAAATGTTTGGGGAGGGACAGAAAATCGAAATGAATAGACTCTTGTTTATTGCTTTTTTTTTAACTTTTAACTCCTTACCTTGGTCTTTAACACGCTTTAACTCCAAAAACTATGCTAAAATTCAAATACTCCAATGAATACGAGCTTAGAGCTTCCCCCAAGATGCTATTTCCATATATAAGCACCGCTTCGGGTCTTTCGCAATGGTTTTGCGAAAAAGTAAACAACAAACCCGACCATAACTTCGATTTTGTGTGGGATAAAGAAAGCCATATTGCCGAACAAACCTCCATGCGGCTCAACAAAAGCGTGAAGTTTGAGTTTATTAATACAAGCGAAGATAATCGCGACAATAACTACGTTGAATTTAAAATAGATGTCAGCGATTTGAGTGGAGCTACTTATTTACGCATTACTGATTATTCCGCCATCACCGATGAAGATGAACTCCACGATTTTTGGGAAGGTCTTATCAATAATCTCAAAGAAATTGTTGGAAGCTAAGAAAGCCGTAGCTTAAAACGTTGTAGTTAGGAATAGCTTCACTTTTCGTATTATTGTTGCTGACTATAAACGCCTCGGTTAGGAATCATGAAAAAGATTGACAAATTGGTTTTACGGTCATTTTTAGGGCCGTTTGTGTTGACGCTGTGCATCGTCGTTTTCAATTTTTTTTTGGCTCTCAATTATCAATACCTCAACGAGCTCGTAGGCAAGGATATTGATTTGTTAAATTATCTTAAACTACTCGTCTTCTTTAGTCTTATTACAGTCCTGTTGCCTTGCCTTTGGCTGTACTACTGTCTTCTTTGATGACCTTCGGAAATTTGGGTGAATTTTTTGAGTTAACTGCCATCAAAAGTGCTGGAATTTCTACATGGAGAGCGATGCGCTCTGTGATGGTGTTTGTAGGAATGGTCACATTGTTTTCTTTTTGGTACAACAATGAAGTAGCTCCTTGGGCAAATCTCAAAGGCTACAGCCTACTATATGACATCAAAACTGCCAAAGCAACACTCAATATTAAAGAAGGCATCTTTTATAATGGCTTGCCAGGTTACAATATCAAAGTGGATAAAAAATTTCCAGTCCCCTATGATAAAAGCCTTAAAGGGTTAGTTATTTATCGACATCCTCCCAATGATTACAATGCTGGCAACCGTGAAGTCATCCTGGCCGACTCTGGACTCATGTACACCATCAATGAAAAAAGCTACTTAGTATTTGAATTATTCCGAGGGAATCAATATTCAGAAAGTGCTCAAACAGGCAATAGTTTTTCCTCTAATGATAGCCGACAACTGACAAGATCTTATTTTGAACATTATAAAATGGTAGTGAGTTTGGAGTCTTTTGGTCTCAAGCGTACCGACGAAAATCAGTTTCAGTACCACGAATACATGAAAAATGCGAAGGAGTTACGGAAAGTGGCCGATTCACTCAAACAAGAGTACAAAAAAACCAGAGAGGGTCTCTTTAGTCAATCCAAACAATATTTCAGCTATGCTTTTCGCGCCGAGCAAATAGCCAAAGACAATAAAACAGCACCCAAATACGGCAAATGGGTGGACTCACTACTCAAAAAACGCCCTGTCAAATTGCCATCAGAAAAAGAACAGATAGTAGCCACAGCCTTAACCCAAGCCCAAAATATCAAATCCTACGCCGAAAGCAACAAAACTTATATTTCGGAAAAAGGCAAAACTTGGTACCGTTATGATTTAGAAATGCACCACAAATACTCTCAAGCGGTCTCCTGCTTTGTGATGTTTTTGCTGGGCGCACCACTGGGCGCTATCATCAAAAAAGGAGGCTTTGGAATTCCTGTTTTGGTGTCGGTACTATTCTTTATCTTGTCATATGTACTGACACTCCAAGGCGACAAATGGGCCAAAGATGGATTAGTGTGGGTACCCATAGGTGCCTGGTTTGGCAATACCATTTTATTGTTTGTTGGTATTTACTTTGCCGACCGCGCTCTGAAAGACTCGCGCCTGTTTGATAAAGACATTTATATCATCTGGTGGGAAAAATGGCGCAAGAAATAGGTCAGGAAATAACTGGCAAGAACTCAGAGTGTGCGCCCGAAGGGATTCGAACCTTATAACTTATGTTTATTCAGAAAAGGAAACCTTCATTGAATATCGAGCATTTACCATTTTTACTTTATCTATATTTACTACTACATATAAGTATTAGTTAAAAAAAAGCGTCCGAAAAAGCGTCCGAAAGAATTTATATTTGTAACTGCATACCCTAAAAAACAATGATATGTATAAAGAAACAGATTTAGTAGCAACCTTGAACGACCTACCCGAAAAAAACCTCTACCGTGGCGATGTGGGTACTATTGCCTTTGTCTATGACGGTGGAGGACTCTATGAGGTGTAGTTTGTGAACGCAGCAGGTGACACCGTGGCCGTAGTTACTTTGGATGATACCGAGATTTGCGCAGTACAGTTGCAAAGGGCAATCCTACACGTGGCCAATCTATCCACACAAAAGGCGGCATAAGTCATGGATGCTATCATTTAGTAATAGAGCAGTTACTTAAAATATACGCCCCTCTTCTTGTCCAAATCCAGCCTTTTATTGTAATATTGAACGTCTCCAACAGGGCGACGTGTACTTACTATTATTGATTTTGATGCAATGGCCAAAACACAAAAAGAAACCGCCGAAGAAAAACTCGAAGTAAAACTCTGAAAACAGCCGACAAACTCCGCAAGAACATGGATGCGGCCGAATACAAGCACGTAGCCCCCGGCCTTATCTTCCTCAAATACATTCTGATGCCTTCGACGAACTGTACCAAAAATTCAAGGCGGGTGGAGGGCGAATACGAAGGCGCCGGACCCCGAAGACCGCAACGGTACTTGGCCGAAAAAATATTCTATGTACCCCTTCGGCGTGCGTTGGGCTTGTCGCGGTCGCGCGGTTACCTACCATTGGTACGGATATTGACGATGCCATGGATGCCATCGAAAAAGACAACCCCGTTGCGGGGGCGTGATTGCCCAAGGTGTTTGCCCAAGAAAAACTCGACAAAGGCTCACTCGGTGAAATGATTGACCTCATTGGCTCGGCCACCATCGGTACGCAAGAAGCCCAAAGCCGCGATATATTGGGCCAAGTGTACGAATATTTTTTGGGGCAGTTTGCGCTGGCCGAAGGGCAAAAAGGGGGGCAGTTTTATACACCCAAGGGCATTGTGCAGCTATTGGTCGAGATGCTCGAACCCTACGAGGGACGGGTCTTTGACCCTTGCTGCGGTTCGGGTGGAATGTTTGTGCAGAGCGATAAGTTTATCAAGAGCCACCAAGACTACTACCGCAAAACAGGCAAAAAGGCCGACCTCAGTATCTATGGCCAAGAGTCTAACCAAACTACTTGGCGACTGGCGCGTATGAACTTGGCCATTCGGCAAATAGACGCTACCAACGTAAAATGGAACAACGAAGGCTCGTTTTTGAACGATGCCCACCGCGACCTCAAGGCCGACTACATCATTGCCAATCCGCCCTTCAACGTGAGCGACTGGAGCGGTGAACTCCTCAAGGACGATGCCCGTTGGACTGTGTTGGGGCAGCAACTCGTGCCGCCCGTGGGCAATGCCAACTTTGCTTGGATGCAGCATTTTATCTATCATCTTGCCCCGACGGGTACGGCGGGGGTGGTACTGGCCAAAGGCTCGCTTACCTCACGCACCAACAATGAAGGCGAAATTCGCAAGGCCATGATTGAGGCAGGCATGATAGCCTGCATCGTAAACCTCCCCTCCAAACTCTTTCTCAATACCCAAATCCCCGCCTGTTTGTGGTTTTTGGGGCGTAATCGTGCCGCTGACAAATTCCGCGACCGCCACCACGAAATCTTGTTTATTGATGCCCGCCACTTGGGGCATTTGGTGAGCCGCAAAAACCTCGAACTCTCCGACGACGACATTGCCCAAGTAGCCAATACTTACCACAACTGGCGCAACCCCGACGGCAACTACCAAGACATACAAGGGTTTTGTAAGGCCGCTACGCTCGACGAAGTACGCGCCTTCGACTACGTACTCACGCCTGGGCGATACGTGGGTCTGGCCGAAGAGGAAGACGATTTTAATTTTGAGGAACGGTTTAACAGCCTCAAAACCCAACTCGAAGCGCAATTGGCCGAGGAAGAAACCCTCAACTCGCTGATTAAAAGTAGCCTGAGTCGTATTTTGGTTAGTGTAGGAAAGTAAAATAAGATTTCCGTTATTTTACTTTTAGGCTCGAAAGTAAAATAAGAAGTACAAATACCCCTCAAATCCCAACCAAACAAATGGAATTGCAGCACCAATTTGCGCACATCTCAAACCTCATTCGCGAAGCCCGACAACGTGCCTACCAAGCCGTGAATCACGAGCTGGTGGCGTTGTATTGGCAAATTGGCGAGTACGTGAGCCAACAAGTAGCGGCCAAGGCGTGGGGCAAATCGGTAGTGAAAGAATTGGCCGATTTTATCATGCGTACCGAACCCAACGTCGTTGGTTTTTCGCCGCAGAATATCTGGCGCATGAAGCAGTTTTATGAAACCTACAAGGGCTCCCCAAAACTCGCCCCACTGGTGCGAGAAATTTCGTGGACCCATCATTTATTCATTCTTGGCTTAAAAACCTCAGAGGAAAGGGAATTCTATTTGCGCATGACTATCAAAGAAAAATGGAGCAAACGGGAACTCGAAAGGCAAATAAACAGCTCGTATTTTGAGCGGGTGATGCTCGCCAACGAAAAACTCTCACCACTGGTGAGAGAATTGTCGCAGGATATAACCAACTCATTTAAAGATACTTATGTTTTAGAGTTGCTCCATCTGCCCGAATCTCACCTTGAAAAAGACCTCCGCAAGAGCATTGCCCAAAATATCACCAAGTTTTTGTTGGAGTTTGGGCGCGACTACGCCTTTATGGGTGAGGAGTACCCGATTCAGGTAAGCAACCAAGACTTTTCGATTGACCTTGTTTTCTACAACCGCAGCCTCAATTGCCTCGTGGCCATCGAATTGAAAATTGAGCCGTTTAAGCCCGAACACTTGGGGCAGCTTAATTTTTACTTGGAAGCCCTTGACCGCGACGTGCGCAAACCCCACGAAAACCCAAGTATCGGTATCTTGCTCTGCAAAGGCAAAAACGACACCGTCGTAGAATACGCCCTCAGCCGTAGCCTCTCGCCCACGCTCGTGGCTGATTACCAAACCAAACTGCCCGACAAAAAACTCCTCCAAGCCAAATGGCAAGAGATATTGGACAGTTTAGAAGAAAACTGAAACGCTAATTAAATAAAAGTAAAATAAGAATTGCTGATACATATACAATCAACATTTGTAAATAATATGGAAAACCCAGATAATAGATGGCAACAGCGGCTCGCTAATTTCGGCAGGGCATTGGCCCAACTGGAAAGAGCGGTGGTTTTGTCCAATGAAAGAACACTCTCTGAACTCGAAACCCAAGGACTTATTCAAGCCTTTGAGTTTACGCACGAACTGGCTTGGAAAACCATGAAAGACTATTTTGAATACCAAGGCAATACGGCTATTACAGGCTCACGAGATGCTACAAGAGAAGCGTTTAAGTATGGGTTGATTGCCGATGGCGAAGGCTGGCTGGCTATGATTGCAAGCCGAAACAAAACCTCGCACACTTACGATGAAGCCACTGCGCAGGAAATAGCATTGCTCATTGTCCAATCTTATTTCGTGTTGTTTACAGATTTTCTTTTGAAAATGAAAAATATGCCTACTTCATTCTTCTAAGCCATGCCCTACGGACTCACAACACCCACGATTGAGCGTATTCAAGCAGTGTTTGCCAACGACGCGCGCATCCAAAAGATATGGCTGTATGGCTCGCGGGCCAAAGGAAATTATAAAAACGGCTCAGATATTGATTTGACCATCGTAGCACCACAGTTGAATATGGCCGATTTGTTGCGCCTCGAAAATCAAATTGAAGAGTTATCGCTGCCTTATACCGTGGACCTCTCACTCTACCATCAGCTCCACCATCCCGCCCTCCTTAGCCATATTGAGCGAGTAGGCATAGTGTTTTATGAAACACCATTAAAAATCAACTAAACACCAAAAATGAATCAGTGGAAAGAATATAAGTTGGGGGAGATAACTACACTTATCACAAAAGGTACGACGCCTTCGTCCTTAGGCAGCAAATTTGTTCAAGAAGGAATAAATTACATCAAATCCGAAGCAGTTAGTTATAATGGTAAAATTGACAAATCCACTTTTGCCTTTATTGACGATGAAACACATCAAAAATTAAAGCGTTCTCAATTAGCCAAAGATGATATCTTATATTCTATGGCAGGTATTTTTCTTGGTAAAAGTGGAATAGTTACGGAGGATATGCTGCCAGCAAATACAAATCAGGCATTAGCTATAATTAGGTTAAATCAAGGATTAGCAATCCCTCAATTCGTTAACTACTATTTGAGGCAAAAGAGCGTGATTGAATTTGTGAATAATATGTCAGGACAATCTGCACAACCCAATATTAACTTTGAAGAGATAAAATCTATTCTTCTCCTCCTCCCTCCCCTCCCCGAGCAGCGCGCCATCGCCTCGGTACTAAGCAGCCTCGACGACAAAATAGACCTTCTCCACCGCCAAACGCCACCTTAGAAGCCCTCGCCGAAACGCTCTTTCGACAGTGGTTTGTGGAAGAAGCAGAGGAGAGTTGGGAAAAGGGAAAATTGGGAGGATTTTGTGGAGATAAACCCTAAAAGAACGCTAAAAAGTGGCACAATTGCCCTTATCTTGAAATGAGCAACGTAAGCAACCAAGTCTATCATCCTGATAACTGGTACAGATCGAGAATTTTCTTCGGGCACAAAAATTCGTAAATGGTGATACATTACTGGCACGAATAACTCCCTGTCTCGAAAACGGCAAGTCTTCTTATGTTGATTTTTTAGAAGATGAACAAGTGGGCTGGGGTTCAACGGAATACATTGTACTTAGGCCAAAACAGCCTTTACATTCTTTTTTTAGCTATGTATTAACCCGTAATGAGGATTTTAGAAACTATGCCATTTCAAGTTTAGTAGGGTCAAGTGGGCGACAACGAGTTGATATTGAAAGTCTTACTGATTACGAATTGGCTATGCCACTAGTGAAGTTATCGAAAAGTTTAATACTTTTTGTGAAAACTCATTGCAGAAGGTGAAAAATAACCACACCGAAATCCGCACCTTAACGCAGCTACGCGATACGCTGCTGCCTAAATTGATGAGTGGGAGGTAACGGTGTCTGAACAGGATGAAGAAGATTTGAGGATAGACAAGATTTGAGTGTCGAGATGCCAATATAAGAATCCTGCCAATCCCAAAATCCATTAATCATGTTAGAGATTTGAGGATAGACAAGATTTGAGCATCCTGATTTTATCTTTCGCTAAGAATTATCTTTAAGCTGACACCAAAAACTTTATTGAGGAACGACTATATGAGAAATATTGATGAAATAAATGCCCTAACCCACAGAATTATCGGTTGTGCAATGCAAGTGCATCGCACCTTGGGCAATGGTTTTCAAGAGGTAATTTATCAGCGAGCCTTAGCAATAGAATTTACTTTTTGCGGGATAGATTTTGAACGAGAAATGGAAATGAATTTATTTTATCGAGACCAACACATAGGCACACGCAGGGTAGATTTTTTTGTAGAAGAGCAGATTATGGTCGAAATCAAGGCGGTTGAACATTTACAAGAAGTCCACAAGGCACAGGCAATCAACTACTGTGAAGCATACCATATCGCCGATGGACTACTCATTAACTTTGGAGCAAGAAGCTTGGAATTTAACAGAGTCTATAATAAGAATCTTGTCCATCCCAAAATCTAATAATCATGTTGAAGGCGCTGCTGCCGAAACTGATGAGTGGGAGGTGCGGGTAAGGGCGTAACAGTAAAATAAAAATACCATGACATTCAACGAAAAATACAACGTAGGAGAAGATTATCAACATCTTTTCAATTTCTCAGAAAACGACCAGATAGCGTTGGATGCCTTGTGGCTGGCAGCCCAATTTTTGAATCCTATTCAAGCGGCAATCCAATTACAGGGTATCACTTACGACACAATAGCAACGCAAGTAGGAATTACACCCGATGAACTGCACGAACTATTCGGTGGCGACAAACTTCCGACCTTTGAAATCATCATTAAGCTACAACTGATTTTGGATATTCATTTTGATATTAATGCCAAACTATTGCGGCCAACCACTTTGATTAAAAATAATGAATACTAACGCTGACAGGATTGAACTGGCCGTTTGGCATTTAAATCTCTGTCAGCGTTGTATTTTAAAACTCCTCTTCAAAACTAAGACCGATGGGCTCGCTTGTCTTTTTAGGGTTGTAGTTAAACACCCGCTTCTCAAAAAACGTAGCCCTCGATGACATGTCTTGCTGCATGATACTTTGGACACTCTCCTCCTCCGATTCAAATCGTATGGTATGTTCTATGCCCATCATGGCGGCAGTTGCTTCTACGTTATGATTGGCCCCGATATACGAAAATACCCATTTCTGTTGTTTTAGCTCATCTATGATGTTTTTGATACCCACGCCAGTAAATTTTCGGGAAGCATTTTCTTGGCCATCGGTCAAAATCGTTACCAATACGTCATAATCAGCGGGTTTTTGCCTTTCTATTTCATGTTTCAATTTCAGAACGCTCTCTCCAATGGCATCGTAGAGCGGAGTTGCTGCGCCAGGAAGATAAGTTTCCATTGTCAATTTTTGTAGTGAAGAAGCAGGCTGAAGGTAGTTATGTTCTCTAATTCCTTCACTGTCAAAAGTAACAAAGGTAACGAAGTGATTTTGGTCTTCATGCTTCTGGTCGGCATTGATGATCACTTGGAGGGTTTCGTTGAAACTACCAACGATGGATGTTTTGATAGACTGCATAGAGCCACTTTCATCTAAAATGATGAGGTTGAAAACAGGGCGAACATTTGGGGTATTCATTTGATTAAGGGATTAAGGTAAAACAAAAATTTCTCCCCTAATTTCGGCAAAAAACAAGCCCCGAAGAAATTAAAATTTTGGAAAAATGGACAACTAAAAGAGAGCCAAAGAGATAGGTTTTGAAAATAAAAATGGTTGAAATTAATTGTTTTTTTGGGTAGTTTTTCGTAGCTAAATCACTGGTTTTTGTTCAAAACCTAATAGCTGAACGCTGGCAGGGTTTAAAACCGTGTGAGCGTTTGTCAGCGTTTTGAAATATTTCCCTATTTTTAGGTTCTCTATCAGTATATCCCTCAACGCATGAGTATCCTCACCGAAAATGACATTGAAATGGCTGCCATTGAAGACCTCGTAGCCTTGGGCTATGAGTACGTTTATGGCGGCACCATAGCCCCCGATGGTCCTACTCCCGAACGACAGTCGTACAGTGATGTCATCTTGGAAGGGCGACTCAGCCGCGCTATCCAACGCCTCAATCCTGACATACCCGCTCATGCACAAATGCAAGCCTTACGGGAGGTATTACGTATCAAATCGCCCGATTTACTGGCCGACAACGAAGCATTCCACAAACTATTGATTGAAGGCGTACCTGTCCAGTACGTCAAAAACGGTCAAGGAAAATCAGACTTGGTGTGGTTAATAGACTTTGGCAATTGGCAAAACAATGCGTTTTTGGTGGTGAATCAATACACCATTATTGAAAATACAAGCAGGACATTCAACAAACGCCCCGATGTGTTGCTGTTTGTCAATGGTATTCCTGTGGTGGACATTGAACTCAAGAACGCTGTGGGCGAAACCACCACCGTTCAAAAGGCATATCAACAAATTCAGACTTACAAGGCTACGATACCGAGCCTGTTTACTTACAACGCCTTTTGTATCATTACCGATGGGTTTGAGTGCAGGGCAGGGACAATTTCGGCCAATGAGAGCCGTTTTTGCCGTGGAAAACTGCCGATGGACAAACCGAAGCCTCCCGTTTAAGACCGCAGTTAGAAACGTTGGTCAAGGGAATGTTGAACCCTGCCACGCTGATAGACCTACTCCAAAATTTTATCGTTTTTGAGAAGTCCAAAAAGAAGACCCCGAAACGGGCATTATCCAAGTAGAAACCATCAAAAAAATAGCGGTTTACCATCAATACTATGCCGTCAATAAGGCCGTAGATAGTACCAAGCAGGCATCCGATTTGGGCGGCAACCGAAAAGGGGGCGTGGTGTGGCATACCCAAGGCAGTGGCAAGTCGCTCTCGATGGTGTTTTTTACGGGTAAGTTGGTATTGAGCCTCCATAATCCTACGATAGTGGTTATTACAGACCGTAACGATTTGGACGACCAACTCTTTGATACTTTCGCCAACTGCAAACAACTCCTGCGCCAAACCCCTGTACAGGCCAAAGACCGAGAACATCTAAAAGAATTGCTCAAGGTCGCATCGGGGGGGATTGTGTTTACGACGATTCAGAAATTTGTACCAGAGGAAGGGAAGAGCGAATACGAGCAACTTTCTGACCGTCGAAACATTGTGGTCATTGCCGACGAAGCCCACCGTACCCAATACGGGTTTGAGGCAAAGTTGGTGGACATGAAAGACAAAGAAACCAAAGAGGTATTGGGCAAGCGCATTGCCTACGGTTTTGCCAAATATATGCGCGATGCCCTACCCACAGCTACCTATATTGGTTTTACGGGTACGCCCATCGAAAGTACCGATGTCAATACCCCCGCTGTGTTTGGCTCTTACATTGCTATTTATGATATTGGCCAAGCCGTGGCCGACGGGGCTACTGTTCGGATTTATTATGAAAGTAGGCTGGCCAAAGTCAATCTCGATGTAGAAGGCAAACGGCTGATTGAGGAGTTTGACAAGGAGCTGGAACAAGATGAGCTTTCTGAACAGCAAAAGGCCAAGGCCAAATGGGCAAAATTGGAAGCTATCGTGGGGAATACCAAACGAGTGCATAACTTGGCTCAAGATATTGTTTCGCACTTTGAGCAACGCCAATCGGTTTTTGAGGGCAAGGGAATGATCGTGGCCATGAGTCGTCGAATAGCCGTAGCCCTTTACCAAGAAATCATCAAACTACGCCCCGAATGGCATGAGGATGGTCTCGGCAAAGGAAGCCTCAAAGTGATTATGACCGCCGCCAGCGAAGACGGTGAAGACATGGCCTTGCATCATACCACCAAGGCCGAACGCAAGGCTTTGGCTGACCGTTTTCGGGATGAAACCGACCCGCTGAAACTCGTTATTGTACGCGATATGTGGCTCACGGGTTTTGATGCGCCTTGTTTGCATACCTTGTATGTGGACAAACCCATGCGAGGACATAGCCTCATGCAAGCTATTGCGCGTGTCAATCGGGTATTCAAAGACAAACCTGGGGGCTGGGTGGTTGATTATTTGGGTATCGCTACCGACCTCAAAAAGGCGTTGTCGTTTTATTCAGACTCAGGCGGCAAAGGCGACCCTACCGAAACCCAAGAAAGGGCCGTAGCCATTTTTTTAGAGAAGTTGGAAGTCGTGGGTCAGTTGTTTGGAGAAAAGAGCAAGTCACTTTCTACTATTTTGGCCGAAGAGCCCGCTGCTTACTACAAAAACAGTATAAATTTCAACTACAAACGTTTTTTTGAGGTAAACGCTAAAGAGAAACTGTCTATCATTCTGCAAGCCGAAGAACATATATTGGGGTTGGAAGATGGCAAGAAGCGGTTTATAGAACAGGTAACCCTGCTGAGTCAAGCCTTTGCGCTATCAGTGCCGCACGAATCGGCCTTGAAGGTAAAAGAGGAGGTGGCATTGTTTCAAGCACTCAAGGCACGATTGGTAAAGTTTGAGGGTGAGGGTGGTGGAAAATCCAATGCACAATTGGAGTCAGCCATTAAGCAAATCGTGGACGAGGCGTTGAGTTCTGACCAAGTGATTGATATTTTTGGTGCAGCTGGGATTCAGAAACCTGAAATTTCTATTCTATCAGAAGAGTTTTTGCTCGAAGTGAAGGGAATGAAACACCAAAATTTGTCATTAGAGCTATTGAAGAAAATCTTGAATGACGAAATCAAAATCATTTCCATAACCAACTTCGTAAGAAGCAAGGCGTTATTGGAAATGCTCGAAGGGGCTATCAAGAAATACCAAAACAACCTGCTCACCACAACAGAAATTATACAATTTTTGGTAGATGAGGTAGCCAAGAAAACCCGTGAAGAAGCCAACCGAGCCGAGCGGATGGGTTTTACAAAAGATGAGCTGGCGTTTTATGATGCCCTTGCTGAAAATGACAGTGCTGCCGATGTCTTGGGCGACCCACAACTACGAATTATAGCGCGGAGGTAGCAGAGAAAGTAAAGGTAAATGCTACGATAGATTGGACGATTCGAGAAAGTGCCCGTGCCAAACTAATGGTGATTGTAAGACGTACCCTGACCAAATATGGTTATCCCCCTGACCAACAACCCAAGGCTATTGAAACTGTTTTGAGGCAAGCCGAACGCTTGGCTGATTATTGGACGAGTTAGTGTTACTGTGTGTGCGCCCGAAGGGATTCGAACCCCTATCGGTGGTACCGGAAACCACAATTCTATCCATTGAACTACGGGCGCAAAAAAATACTTAAAGAACGAAAATACTACAAACAAAACCCCTATCGGTGGTACCAGAAACCATCATTCTATCGGGCGGCGTTCCGCACATTGAACTACGGGCGCAAAAATTACTAAAAGAACTACGGTCAGCGTATTTCGGGCTGCAAATATACGCTTTTGTATTAAATTGCAAACATGTTTTGAGCCATTGCCGTTATTGTTGTTTATCTTCTTCATCCATCAATCTAATAATCAATGAGAAAAGCTATCTACTTTTTTGCCCTTCTACTGACTTCGTTTTGAGGTTTTTTTCTCGGCACGGCTTATAAGTCTTGCCCCTGAACCCATCACCTCCGACATTGCCAACTATGCTTCTAAGGTATTTGGCATTGAATTTTCACCTGCCGAGCGATTCGATGTTGGAAAACTCAACAGCCAACGAAGCGGTTTTGAAAGGGTAAGAAAAATACCCCTTACCAACGACATTGCCCCTGCTATGCAGTTCAATCCTGTGCCTGTGGGTTTTACTTTTGAAAAAACACAGCGCCCCATTCAATTTACTAATGTGGGTTCAGTGCAACTGCCCAAAATACGCGATAGTTTGGCTTTTTATAGTATTGCACAACTGGGCGTACTGATTCGTACCAAGCAAATTTCTTCGGTCGAACTCACCCAATTTTTTATCAATCGTCTCAAAAAGTATAATCCGATTTTATTCAATGTCGTTACCTTGACGGAAGAGTTGGCCATACAGCAAGCCCAACAGGCTGATGCTGAACTCAAAGCGGGGAAGTATCGTGGGCCACTGCATGGAATTCCATATGGAGCAAAAGATCTTTTGACCCAAAAAAACTACCCCACTACTTGGGGATCAGCTATTTACAAAAATCAACTGATAACTTCTGATGCTACCGTCATTCAGAAACTCGAAAGGCAGGCGCGGTATTGATTGCCAAAACATCCATGGGGAGTTCGCCATGGGCGATGTATGGTTTGGAGGCAAAACGCGTAACCCTTGGGATAGCGAAACAGGGGCCAGTGGGTCGTCGGCAGGGTCAGGGTCAGCTGTAGCAGCGGGTTGCTTGCCTTTTGCTATTGGTACCGAAACGCTCCGGTTCCATTGTTTCGCCTTCTACCGTCAATGGGATTACAGGTTTACGCCCTACGTTTGGACGTGAGCCGCCATGGTGCTATGGCTCTAAGCTGGACGATGGACAAAATCGGCCCTATGGCCCGCACCGTAGAAGATTGCGCCTTGGTTTTTGAAGCTATCAGAGGAAGCGACGGGCTGGATGCTACCGTGAAGGATGTTCCGTTCAATTATGTCTCACTCAAAACCCTGAAAGGTACACGCATTGGTTATCTCAAAAAGCGTTTGAATCCAACTCCCCAACCGTTCCAATGATTCACTCACCTTACAAAAACTGCGTGCCTTGGGCGCAGAGCTTGTACCTTTTGAGCTTCCTCCTACCCTGTTAGCGATTTGACCATTGCGATTGGCGTAGAAGGTGGCGCGGCTTTTGATGAGCTCACACTGACCAACAAAGACGATCAAATGGTACGGCAAACCAAAATGCTTGGCCAAATGCCTTTCGGGCAGCGCGGTTTGTACCTGCTGTAGAATATGTGCAAGCACTAAGAGTACGTACCAAAATGATTGAAGATATTTACCAGGTTTTCAAAAAAGAGAAAATAGAGGTTTATATTACCCCCACTTACGCGGGAGGTAATCTCACCTATACCAACCTCTCTGGTCATCCAAGTATTTGTTTGCCTAACGGCTTCAAAAAATGGACTTCCTACCAGTATTACCTTTACTTCTCAATTATATGCCGAAGCTCAATTATTAGCCATAGCCAAATTATATCAAGATGCGACCCATTGGCACAAAAAACATCCAAGTAGTTTTGTAAAGTGAGCATTTCGAGCTATTATATATTTATTCACTTCATTCAATCACATACAAAAAACCCCTCACCAACAAATTGATAAGGGGCTTTTTGTATGTGAAGTATCAAGATACTTTATCAAGGCATGGTACTATACAACTGATTGAACAACAGCTTGAAAGTTCCCTGTGCTTGAGCACGGAAGGTAATTTCAGGACCAAAAACGGTGAGTTTGCCTGCACCTACGGGGGCTTCAAAAGCCGTTACACCATCGCGTAGATAAGATTGTCCCCAAGCCCAGCCACTACGCAAGGGCTTATCGGTCGAGAACCACATCAGAGGCTTCACTTCTCCTTTGGCCACTGCCATTGGCGAGAGTTTGAACACAGGGCTTGAGTCAAAATAAACGTCTGTTTGCGAGGCCATTCCCCAAGTAGCTGTTTGGGTAGAGTCGAGTGTCACACGCAAAATACTACCTGGCACATAGTATTTTTCGGCAGGTAAGGGGCGTTCTGTCCCTGCATTAGTCATTTCAGTCAAAGCATTCTGTACGGGTAGATTGAGGTGATAAGCCAAGTTGGCACTACTACCAATGGTAACGACTCTGCCTCCTTCTTCCAAAAATTTCTTCAAAGGCGCAATAGACTTATCAGATGTAATCCTGCCCAACCAAGGGCGGTACTCTTCAGGGATATCCTCTTTTTTAGGCTCACGGCTGGCGTAAATGCTGTAAATATCGGTTTCTCTTGTTCCTGTACTGGGCGCAGGAATAGCACGAGTGACAAAAATAATGACATCGTATTTTTTCTTTAAATCGCCTGCATCAATGGTAGGCGCATAAATAACCTCTATCGGAAATTTATATTGCTCCATCAATAAGCGCACCCAACCCGAAGGCATAGAACCGCCGTAAGTATCCCACAAAGCAATACGCATAGGAGCTACCTTTAGCATTGTCCCAGTAGGTTTTTTAGTTATACCTACCGCCTCAATCCCCAGTTCTTTTGCTGCTTTTTCCAACAAAGGCTTTGCTTTGGCAGAAGCAGGTACATAGAAAGCACCTGCTTCTGCCCCAGCTGCTCCTTGCGGCAACCGAAACACAGGGATACCTGCACTCAACAAATCATTGACGACCAAATAAGCATTATTCATTCGACTACTCAATGTGTAGCCTGCGGGTGCAGCAGCGTCTATTTTTCCTGTGGTAGATTGCAATTCACCATATGGAATGGCTTGGAAAGGTCCCTCAAAGCCGTTCAATATGCGGTCAAATTGTACCCCCATTTGATAGGCCAAGGTCCAACCTGCTGCATCGTAAGGGCGTGTAGGCGCAGCACCAGGGTAGGCAAAGTCGTTGGGGTGATCTTGGGGTTCAAACATATCCAATACGTGTGGGCGGAATGCCTGTGCTGTTTTGACAATATAAGAGCCTGCAGGATATTTTTTTCCTTCTACCGTAAATTCACTCGTCGCCTTATGGACTTGGATACCAGTGCGAATGAGCGCGTTGATAAATTTGGTAGCGGTGGCAAAATCAGCTTGATTGGACGTAATGATATACCCACGGGCATCGCGCGTAGCGGGATCTTTCATGACGGCATCAAAGTATTTGGTAGGGATTCCACCTCTCATTCCAAACGGATCTTCGGCAGGTTTATCCCCTTCTGTTTTAGGTGTTTTGTCATTTTTCTGCGCATTGGTAATGGCCTCTGTACGCTTAGGCGACAGTGTCCAATAATCCATACTACCACGCTCGATAGAATTCATACCCATTTTGTAGATATTGTACAACAACTCATCACTCTGGCGTGCAGCATAGTCCATTACGGCATAGTTACAAGATAGTGAGTAGTCAATTGAATTTTTAAAAGGCCATTTTTGAGGAGTTACAGGAAAAGGCGTATTTCCATTAGGAATCAGGCGATTAGGTACAAGAGGGACAGTCTCGGGCGTAGGGCCACCGATAATTTCGGTCAATAACCCGATTTGGTTGTGGAAGTGGGTGGTAGTACGCAAGCCGCCGTTGTACCAAGTCGAAAACACCGAACCGCCCAAGCGTGTAAAGCCTGGTTTATCTTCCGAAATGAGGCGGTTTATCATGGCAGCACCGAGAGCATCAATACCTGTAACCATCAGCGGATGAAACACATAGTTGAAGGGGTCGCGGTAGGGTGGCCCTGCCAACACCGAACCTGCCGGGCCGCGTTGGTGGTGGTTGTACATGATCTGTGGAATCCAATCTACAAACAACTGCCGCCCCACGTTTTGGGTTTCTTTGAGTTGGAGCATGAAAAAATCGCGGTTGTTGTCGTGGCCCGCATATTTTTGATAGAGCTTAGGGACATGTTCCAGTACTCGTTTTTCTTTAGTCGGGTTTCTCATGTACCAATCAGCTACGAGTTGCTGCCCATCGGGGTTGATGTGTGTGAGCAAAACCACCGTATTGTCTAAAATCCTTTTATTTTCGGTGTCATTTCTGGTTACCAACTGATAGGCCGTTTCGATAAGTTGCATCCATGCCACAGTTTCGGTAGAGTGAATCCCACCATCTATCCAAACGATGGCCTTTCCTTCTTGCGCCAAAGCACGCGCTTGCGCTTCATTGAGCCCTTCGGCACGCGCCAATTTGACCGAGATCTCTTGGTAACGCGCCAGCTTTTTATGGTTTTCGGGCGAGGTAATAATCATCATTGGCTGGTCGCGGCCTTCTTCGGTTTTACCAATCGTAACCAGCTTTACACGGTCAGAGGCTGCCAGTTTTTTAAAATAGGCTTCGGTTTGGGTAAAGTTGGCCAACATATAGTCGTCGCCAATATTGAACCCAAAATGGTCTTTTGGAGAGGGTATCGTCTGTGCCTGCCCCGCCGTCAGGCCGAGCAGTAGCATAAAAAACACAGATTTAAAAAGATGCTTTGTCATAAGTTAAAATAAAATAAGGGGTTGATGAAAATAATAAAGTCTTTATTCTATATAAAAGGTTCATCGTTGATGCTTACCCTGTTTATGAAGGTTTGGAGTCAACGTAAATGGTTCCAATTGATCAAGGCATTCCATAGCATGGGCGCATCGTGGTGGTTTAAGTAACGATGCAAAGGGTCGAAGGTGAAAGCTACGACTTGCCCTTTGCCCACAGGCACATTGAAAATACCCCCATGTCCAATGATCGTCTGTTCGTTGCGTACCATACCCGAAAGTACATACGGAGGATCTTCTTTCTTTGGGGTTTTGGGGTCGGGCTTCACCACTTTTTTGTCGGGCATTCCCATGATAAGCCCTTTGTATTCTTCTTCATCTTTGAGCGGTTTGGTGCCGTATTGAAGCAGCATCATGTCGCGGTCGCGTTTTTGGGTTTGCAATAACGCACCCATGCCCTTAAACACATAAAACACTTCGGGGTATCCATACAATACAGGATTGTCCATTTTCTTGGCTTTGACCTGCACAATAGAGCCTGGGTGAAAGAGGGTAGGCGAAACGTATTCGCTCAACTCGCGGGCAATGCCAATATCGGCCATGATAGAAGATGAATTGTCTAATGACACGATCAGTCCTCCTGCTTCTACAAATTTTTTCAACTCGGCTACCCCTTCAAAGCCCGGGCCACCCGTCATGTCGTCAGTAGCACTGGGAGTGCCATGCGACGGAAAATCAGCAGTCTTGGTATAAGGCATAGGCCCATACTTGGTGTCGAATTCATGGATAAAGTCGCTGCCCTTGCCGCGCATTCGTGGAATGAGAATGACATCAAACTGATTGCGGAGGTTTCCTTTTTTGAGGTCGTCTTTGTGGATTGAAGTATAAGGGATACCGCGCTGCTCGAAGGTATAACGCGACCAACCTTCGTCTTGGGTATTGAACCAACTGTGGTAAATCGCTACTCTCGGCAAGGCAACTTCGTGCTGCTTGACGGTAGGCAGAGTTTTAGTAAGTTGCAAATCAAATCCAAATTGGGCAGTCATTTGTTTAGCTTGCTCGGCGGTCATTCCTTTGAACACCACTGCCCCTGCCATCAAGGTATCTTTGCTTCCCTCTAAGGGTGTTTTGGCATCCAACACCACAGCTTTGGCTTCTTTGTTTTGTTCTTTTAACCAATACAAAGCAGGGAGTACCGTATTTTGGGCTTTGTAATTCAACACATAATTACCCCCTTCGCCTTTTATTTCTCCTGTGTATTTCACATCAGCTTCCACCATTTTGAGGTCGCTCAATGTATATTTAATCGTATCTTGCGGCGTAACGGTTACGCCATACAAATAGCCCATCATCCAAGCAATGTCGTCGTAAGGGGGAAATTTGGCTTCTTTGGGATAATTTTGTTTGGTCAAAAGCGAAATAGCTAAGTTTCGGTAAGGTTGGTTGAGCAATACCACATAATCGCCTTGGTTTTTGCCTGTTTCAGCTTTATGAATTTCAATTCCCTGGCCTCGCAGCTGATTGACTAAATAAGCCGCCATGGCGGGGTCATTTTGGGTTTTAGGAATCACAATGGCCTTGGGGGTTTCTTCTGTCCCTTTTTTGATGCTATTTACCCCTTTTTGGTAGAAATTCTTGAGCAACAACCGGCTGTTGTTAGCCGCGTAGGAGAGCGAGGCGATTACGCCTGCTTGCATATAATTGATGTTGTTTCTGAACGACCAATAGACTTTTTCGGTAGCAGGATAAGGCCGATACCATTCTTTGCTCGTTACGGCATCACCTGCGTATTTTTGATTGGCCAAATCGCGCATAAACGTATTGGCCCCTGCATTGCCAAAGTTTCATAGAACCGCCCAATGGAATTGTGGTTGTTGGCCACCCAAATCCCATAACCTGGATACCATCCGTCATAAAACGCCCAATTGAACACCCCTGGCAAACCTTGGGCAGCGAGTGAGGTCATATCGTGGTCGGCCATGAGCTGCCATTCACCTATCGTAATGGGGTCAATGGTTTCATTATAAGGCCCCGTACCTGTGGAAATATAAAGCAGCGGCACCGACTCATGCAAGTCTAACATCGCCGTTGGATGCCAATCGAAATAGATTTTATAAATCGTTTTGGTAATGGCCTGCGAGATTTGGAGGCCGTCGCGGTTGTTGTCGTGAAAGGTGTATTTTCCCCAATAAGGCGGTGAAGCAGGAAAGCCATCTTCAAAAGAAGTGCGTTTTTTGGTATAACGATAATACCAGTCCACTTGTTTGTCCCAACCATCGGGTTCAGAAACGGGGTTGATAAGTACGATGATATTTTCCCGAATGGCCTTGATGTCTTCGTTTTGGCTCGTTACCAAGCGGTAGGCCAGTTCCATCAGCATTTCGGGCGACCCCATCTCGGTAGAGTGCATACCTCCATTGACATAATAGACCAATTTACTATCTATCAGTATTTTATTGATGTCCTGGCCTTCTATTTTGCGGGGGTCGGCCAGTAGCGCGAGTTGTTTTTTGTAGTGGTCTAAGCGTTTGAGGGTTTCTTTACTTCCAATAGCGATGAGTTTGATGGGCCGTCCTTCTTCGCTTGTACCCGCTTCCTGCATGGTGATAAACGGCGAAGTATCAGTTAATTTTTGGAAATATCCATAAATCGCTGCAGTTCTATGCAAAACTCCTTCCGCCCCTATAATACTACCAAAATGTTGGAGGGGTGAAGGTACTTTCAGGCATCGAGGGAAGGTCAAGCACCGAAGAAGGTAAAAACTTGGGGTCGGTCGTAAACTGTTTGATTTTTTGGTTGTAAGCGTCATCTATTTTTTGGGCTTGGAGCTGCCCCATCAAAAACACGCCCCCAACAATCAGTGCTGTTTTTAGTAAAAATTTGAAGTCCATAAAGTGAGGTTAAGGTTAGTTTTCAAACTTTCAATTACGCGATTTATTACCCAAAAATAAAATTCTTACCCAAATAAAGTAGTATATCTGCATTGAGTTGCGACGAACGGGCATAAATTGCACCCAAAATTAAAAAACATCTTATATCCCTTCCGACCAATTACACTTCCAATGAAAAAGTTATTTCCCGAATTGCTGCCCTGTGTTTTTTTTCTACACAAATTATTTTTGCCCAGTCGAGCCTTTATTTTGCGACACAGCCTTCGCTGAGTCCTGATGCCGAAACAGTAGTTTTTGTCTATGAATCTGACCTTTGGAAACACAGTTTTCGTACAGGTATTACCATGCGCCTCACAGCTATGCAAGGAAGTGAATCTAATCCACGAATTTCACCTGATGGGAAATGGCTTGCTTTTAGCAGCACTGAAAATGGCAATGCCGATGTCTATCTAATGCCCTTAGAAGGGGGGACAATTCGCCAAATCACCTTTCATAGTACCTATGATTTGGTGGAATCTTGGTCGTGGGATTCTCAAACTATTTACTTTGAATCGGGGGCACAGAATGGCGGCACTACTTATACCATTGGTATTCAGGGTGGTACGCCCAAGCGTGTTTTTAAACACTATTTCAATCGAATTCACAATGTAGCTGAAAGCCCCACAGGCGAGTTATTTTTTAATGATACTTGGGAAAGCGACAACCAAGCCATGAGAAAAGGCTACAAGGGAGAGTTCAACCCTGATATTCAATCTTATCACCTCAAGACTAATACCTACAAACGCTATACCGATTACCGAGGCAAAGACATGTGGGCAACCATTGACCAAAAAGGGACTCTCTATTTTGTGTCGGACGAAGCCAATGGCCAGTATAATCTTTATACTTTCTTAAATGGTCAAAAAACAGCACTGACTTCCTTCAAAGAATCTATCAAACGCCCGCAGGTAAGTGCAGACGGTCGTAAAGTAGTATTTGAAAAAGACTATCAGCCCTGGATATATGACGTAGCTACCAAGACAACTGCTCCAATCAGACTTAACATCATTCGTAATTTTACGCTCTCCAAATGGCAAGATTTCAAAGTCAGTGGTAATATTTCGGCCTTCGATGTAGCAGCCGACAATAAAAAACTGGCGTTTATATCGCGAGGCGAACTTTTTGTATCTGACATTGAAGGTAAGTTTGTCAAACAACTCAAAACTACGCCCAATGAGCGTGTGCAAGAAGTAAAATGGATGGCCGATTCTGTAACATTACTTGTTGGACAAACTGTGGGCGGCTATCAAAATTGGTTTATATTACGCGCCGATGGGAAAGGAACATTGAAGCAAGTCACGACCGACACTCAAAGCAATCGCCAAATCATTTTTAATAAAGACCGTAACCAAGGTGTGTATTTAAGCGGGCGCAACGAAGTCAGGCTCATTGATCTAAAAACATTGGAAAGCAAAACACTCGTAAAAAAGGAGTTATGGGGTTTTTATAACGATATGCCCCAATTCTCACCTAATGGCGAGTATGTGATGTTTACAGCTTATCAAGATTTTGAAAAAGATATTTATTTACATCACCTCCAAAAAAACGAAACCATCAACCTTACCAATACAGGAATTTCTGAGTCCTCGCCTATATGGTCACCCGATGGTAAGTACATTTATTTCTCGTCCGATCGTCAGCATCCCAATTATCCATTTGGCACAAGAAAACAAAAAATATATCGCTTAGCCTTGACTAAATTGGAAGAACCCTGCCAAGCCGAAAAATTGGAGGAAATTTTTAAACCTAAGAAGGCCGAACCGGAAAAACCAGAAAGCCCCAAAGCAGCAGACAAATCAAAGAAAAACAACAAAGCACCAAAAGTTGAATTACCCCAAAAAAATAATAAAAAAGAGGAAAAACCCATTGAGATTGATTTGGCCGATTGGTGGGAAAGGCTAGAACAGGTAGGACCTTCTTTTGGCGAACAAGACTCGCCTACCGTGATTCAAAAAGGGGAAAAAACGTACGTTTTTTATGTATCAGACCACGATGAAGGTCAAAGTAAATTGTGGCGGACAGTTTATGAGCCATTCAAGAAACCCAAAACAGAAAAGGTAGAAGAGGGTATCAGAGGCTATGATTTGGTCAAAATAGGCGACAAATTGTATCTCTTGGCAAATGAAAAACTAAAAACATTGGCCTTAGAGCCCAGTAAAACAGAAGAAATTGACATCAACTATACCTTTCGTCGGCATTTAGGGGAAGAATTTCAACAAATGTACTATGAAGCTTGGGCGGGCGTAGAAGAGAACTTTTATAACGAAACCTTCCATGGAGCCGATTGGAAAGGCTTGCGCGATCGCTATGCCCAATTTTTACCCTATCTCAACAGCCGAGAAGACTTTAGAGTGCTTTTCAATGACCTATTGGGCGAACTCAACGCCTCGCATTTGGGCTTTTCATCATCAGGCAAAGAAGAAGAGGGTTTTTATAAGTCTCAAACCATGGAAACGGGCATCCTTTTTGAAACCCACCGGCCTTTTGTAGTGGAGCGTGTTGTCAAACGCAGTGCGGCAGATAAGCACGGCAAAAAAATCTTAGCGGGCGATGTATTGACACATATCAACGGAGAAGCCATTGATACCCTTCAAAACCGTGATTTTTATTTTACAAAACCCTCAAGAGATACTGAAATCGAATTAACCTTCCGTAGAAAAGGACCCGATACGGCTTATGCTGTGAGAATTCATCCACAAGCTTCGCTCTCGGGTAATTTTTATGACGAATGGATGGACTGGAACCAAAAATACGTAGATGATAAAAGTAAAAATCGAGTGGCTTATGTCCATATGAAAAATATGGGGTTGGGGGAGTATAATCGTTTTGTGCAAGATATGACCCGCAATTGGTACAAAAAAGAAGCCCTCATTCTTGATTTACGCTACAATACGGGAGGTAACGTTCACGATTTGGTGTTAAACTTTCTTTCTCAGAAACCTTATTTGCAGTGGAAATACCGCGAAGGTGCATTGACCCCGCAGCCTAATTTTGGTGTAGCTGCTAAGCCCATTGTACTGCTCATCAACGAACAATCGCTCTCCGATGCTGAAATGACAGCCACGGGTTTCAAAGCCCTTCAATTAGGGAAAATCATCGGAACAGAAACTTACCGTTGGATTATCTTCACCTCAGGCAAAGGGCTCGTAGATGGGTCTTTTTACCGTTTACCCTCTTGGGGCTGCTATACCCTGGATGGAAAAAACATTGAAAAAGAAGGGGTTACACCCGATATCTATAGCAAGCAAACCTTCACCGACCGCCTCACCGACAAAGATCCGCAGTTGGACAAAGCCCTTGAGGAGATTTTAAAGGAGTTGAAGTAAAATGATAGCTGTTGTCGTAACCCGAATGACAACGCCAAAAATTTCGACGCTAACTTCGATCAAAGCCATGAAGGTTAGTTGATAAAGCTTTATCTTTGCAACCCAATTGAATTCACGAGTTAATAAATTACAAATAAAAGATGCCCAGCTGGTACTTAGGAAAAATCAAATATCAACAAGAACAAGAAAACGGTGCTTTTAAAACAATTTCAGAAGCTTATTTGCTGGATGCCGTCTCCTATACCGATGCCGAAGCGCGTCTTTATCGCGTTGTTGCAGACAACACTGCCTCTAAGCCTGACTTTCAGGTTAGTAGCCTCAGCAAAATGAGGCTGTCAGATGTTTTTCATTTTGCAGAAGAAGGGGGGGATAAATGGTTTAAATGCAAAGCATTTTATGTATCGGTGGACGATAGCAGTGGTAAAGAAAAGAAAATTATCAGCTATATGCTCGTCAATGCAGAAACGCCCAAACAAGCCATCGAGCGCATCGAACAAAGTTTAGCCACTATGCTTGTTCCCTACGAAATTACGGATGTAAACCTGACTCCTATTTTAGAAGTATATCCCTACTCACCAGAAGAAGAAGCCCAGCAACCTCCCGCAGGGTTTAGACCCTTGGCTGAAGTAATGGCCGAAAGAGAAGGATAAAGTGGAGGGGCTAATTTCGCCTTCGATAGGTAGGAAAAGGAATAGGGTCAGAAGGAATAGACTGCGACTTTACCTGTTTTCGATAAGCACCCGCAAAATCAAGGGCTAAATTAGATAAATAGACCATTCCAGCTCTAAATGTCAAATTTACCCTGTATGTATCTTCAAACTGTACGTCGTCAATACGGGCAGGAATCCACTTGGGCATGTCTCTTACAATGGCTTCTAATTGTGCCATGGTGATTAATTTACCTTGCCCAAATCGTTGTAGTACAGCTATACTATCTGCCTGAATGGTCAAATCAAATCCGTACATTTCGGTTTGAGAGCCTACATGAATATTCCTTAACTTGGAACGAAGGTAGCTTTGTAAGGCATATTCTCCTCCAGGGAACTGTGGGGTGTTAGAAAATTCATAGTAAGGGATTTCTTCTCCTTCTTGGTTGAAGCAGTGTTTTTCTTTACGCACCCCCGACCAATACAATTCTCGACGTTTGAGCGTGCCATCTTCATAATAAACCTTAAAATCTCCCCAAAGCTCGTTATTACGATAATCGGCCACCCAATAAAGTTGTCCATCAGGATAAAATCCTTTTGAAAACCCTTGACGAACACCCGCTTCATAATCCTTAAAGTTGGTTTCTGTGAGCAGTATGCCCGACTTATCAAATATTTTGAGCGTGGCGAGGCGTTTTTTCTTATCGTAAAAAGTCAGCTCTTCATCGTGTGTAATAAGCATCCTACGCTCTACCTTTTTCCAAACCGTATCGGGGGGGAAAGCTTGAGCAGTTTGTGCCAGGAAACACCACAAAAGAAGCCCTATCCATTTGACTTTCATTGCCCTACAAATCTAAAAATATACTGCTTATAGGTCAAAAGTAGGTAGTTTCTTTGGCATTGTCAATAGTCTGTATTGATGGTTTGAGCAGTCGTTATGTCAGAATCAATACCGAGGCGTTTTTTGGCTTCTTCTAAAATCGCTACCGTAGCTGTAGCACCGATGCGCGTCACACCAAGAGCTTTTACTTTTAGTAAATCATCCAACGTTCGCACGCCACCAGCAGCTTTTACTTGTACTGCTGGCGCACAATACTTACGCATTAGCTTTAAATCTGCCTCGGTGGCTCCTTTGTAGTTGTAGCTTCCGTCAGCTTGTTTGGTATAGCCATAGCCCGTCGAGGTTTTTACAAATTCTACACCCAATATGCTACAAATTTTACAGAGTTTAATCTTGTATTTGTCTTTGGGCAAAAAATCATTTTCAAAAATAACTTTCAAAATTGCTTCATGCTTATGACACTCTTTAAGTAGGGCATATATCTCTTTCTTGACATATCGCCAATCTTCACTCAACACCTTGCCTATATTGACCACCATGTCTATTTCAGTAGCACCTTCTTTGCAGGCTTGTCGTGTTTCAGCCACTTTCATCTGAATTGTGCTACTTCCATGTGGGAAGCCCACTACTGTACACACGCCCACATCGCTACCCGCAAGTAGTTCTGCCGCTCTTCTTACATAATAAGGTTTTATACAAACAGTTGCGGCATCGTATTGTTTAGCTAAAGCACACCCTAATTCCAAATCAGCATCAGTCATGGTGGGTTGTAATAGGGAGTGATCAATCATTTTAGCCAATTCTTGGACAGTAAACATGGTATAAATAGTTTAAAAGTTCGATGCTTGATAAAGCCCTACGCTATTTTTTTTTACTTTCCACAATTTTGACTAATCACATTATAGGCATCTTCATACCCATACTCTCCTGCTTTACTAAAATCGTAGCATGCCTCATTCTTATCCAACAGCGAATATTTGATAATACCTCTCAAAAAGAAGGCTTCTGCATGGCGAGGAGTCAGTTTGATTGCACTACTACAATCTACTAAAGCCCCCTTCTGGTCGCCCATAGAAGATTTAACAACAGCTCTTATAAAATAACTATCAGAGCTTGTGGGTTCGATTTGAATGGCTTTGTCTAAATCTTCAATCGCTGATTTTCCATCCCCAATGGTGTTTTTAGCAATCCCACGTGACAAATATACCTCTGGGCGGCCTGGAGATATATCCTTAGGCTGTGTATATTTTTGAATGATTACATCCAATAATTTAATAGTGTTTTGAGTAATCAAATCATTATAGTAAGGAAGTGTACTGGCCGAAGCACCATTGATTTCGATTGCCATGTTATAATCTGAAACGGCCTCTTTGGCATTACCTAATTTTGTTTTACATACTCCTCTGCCATAATAAGCCATATAATTTTGTGGGTTGAAACGAATCGCTTCATTGTAATCGGTGAGCGCCTCCCCAAACTTACTCATTTTGCTACGCGCCAACCCTCGATAGTAAAACGAATCTGAATCGGTGGGGTTTAATTGGATGGCTTTACTCAAGTCGGTGATAGCTCCGTTAAAATCATTCAATCGAGTACGTGCGTTTCCTCTTCCTGCAAAGGCAGCGGTATTTCCGAGTTCGATAGCTTTGGTAAAATCAGTAATACTTCCTGGCAAATCGCCCAAAAAAATCTTGCATTGGCCACGATTATGCCATGCTTGAGCATTGTTGGGTTCGAGGACAAGCCCTTTCGACAAATCTTGAGAAGCCGAGGCATAATCTTCCATTTTAAACCGAATGAATCCACGCTGGAGTAAGGCACTCGCTTCGTTAGGGTTGAGGTCTATAGCAGTATTAAAATCGCGCAATGCCCCGCCTAAATCGTCTTGTATCATACGACAAATACCTCGATATAAGAACGCTTTGGCATCTTTTCCATTGATTCCGATGGCTTCGTCATAATCACGGATTGCACCACGGTAGTCTTTGAGTTTTACTTTCAACAGGCCGCGTTGGAGGTAGCTCGGTGAGTAGTCAGGGTTAGCTTGTATAGCGGAAGTAAACGATAACATGGCGCCTGATACATCACCCTTAGCTTGTTTGGTGATTCCTTCTTGGTAAAAATTTTCGGCAGGGCTCTGAGCTTTCGTAGCCAAACAAAGAAGCATTACAGCCATGAAAGGCAGTATATTTTTTTTCATAATCATAGGGTTAGGATAGAGATTGCAATAATAGCAAAACGAATGGTTTAAACAACAAGAAGGGAGATAAATTTATGTTTTTTAACTTGCCCTATACGCATTAATAGGCCGATAATCGCCTTGAAAGCGTTAAAAAAAACAATTTAAAAATAGAGGTCTTATTTCCCCATTTTACTACTTCCTGCTCTAATGAAGGTTTAGGAATAGCCAATAAGTCTGCCACTGGATGGCTCAAAAATAGGCGCATTTGCGCAATGATGAGGTTTTGTAGTATGCTATCTTCTTTCCATTGCTGCCTAAAAACATGGATAAGTGCTTGAGTTAAGCCCCTGCCCGCTTCAGAAGTTTTGAATTGTCGCTGTGCAATACGCTGATCTATATGAAACGCTTCTCGAAGATTCTGAGGTAAAAGGGCTTCTTCTACACCCAATAAAAACCCAACGACATTCCAAAAATGTAAAAATGCTTCTTCGTCTGAAGCGTGAGCAACAGTGCCCAATTTACGCAATCCTTTGATAACAATGTAAGAAAACGCCAAGTTGGTGCCTGCCATGTCTTCTTGGTTAATAGGCAGCCCCCACGCACGATTCCATTGTGGATACTGTTGGGTAAAATAGCGAACAGCGGCGTGCATAAGCCTGATTTTTAGAATTTTAATTGCATTTCTGCCATTATTCCAATCGCGCTCTTGCATGATTTCAAATACAAACTGGCCTGTTTCTTCCAAGCGTTTCAAGGTATCGTTTTTGATACGTTGCGACAGCCACAACACTTGCGCCCCATCAGCAGCCGCATAGCAGTAGGGCAATGAGTAACACGCTAAAATCAAAGGAATAAGTTGTTCATACTTCTTAAAGAAGATGACTGCTTGCTTCATTTTGGCAACGTCAGCAAAAGTAGGCAGGTCTTGGTTTTTTTTGAGAAACTCCTGTATTTCGATGGGTTGTTGCGTATAATCCAAGTTATCCATGTCACCCAAATACTGCATCAATTTTCCCAAGCCTTCGTGTCCCTGAGATTTGGCAACACTTTCTATGACAGCATCTGCTGCTGAATCTCCTCTTTGCCGAAAAGGATTCAGAAAATCGTCGTTAAAAGTACGGGTTGGTAAAATAGTCATGTTGGTTTGACACAATAGCTAAACTATGTACTAACCAAACTACTCAGACAATAAAAGGTTTAATAACGCGGGCATTTTGCTTTTTGAGTTCGACAAACAGCCGATTGAGCATCTCTTCGTCGCGATAAATACCGATGATGGATCCTCCAGAACCTGTAAACGAAGCCGATGCCCCACAAGCGCGGGCGGTGTCAATCATGGCTTGGTTTCGCTCTGTAATGGTCATAATTTGGGTACGGTAATCAAAATTTTGATTAATTAATTCCCCCAAACGTCCGAAATCTTGGTTTTTAATCACTTCACGGCCATCTCCAGCCACACCCGCGATGTTTTGCAACGTACCTACTACGTGTGGGTCGCCTTGCTCCCATCGCTCTCGTATGGTATTCAACACTTTTCCAGACACCTTGCTCAAATCAGTTTTATAAGCAATATACAACTTAGGTAATTGCCTTGGATCTATTGGTTCATAGTATCCATGGCCTTGTTTCTCGACCAACTCACGCGAAAAATCCATATACACACAGCCTTCATAGCACTGAATAACTCGGTCTTGCAATCCTGCTGTAATACCCAACTCTTCTACCTCCGCTTTTAAGGCCAAGGTGGGTAAAATGGGTAGCGGAATTTCCACCTTGTAAAACTGCATCAACGCACGCAGTGTAGCTACCACAATGGCACTTGACCCCGCCAGACCTACTTGACGCGGAATACTGGTACGATAACGAATGGTAAAGTTTTGATTGGGAGTTTGATGTTTTCTTTTTCACAGTATTCCACAAACTTTTTGATGGAGGCTTTGACCAATGGAATCCCACCATGATAGCCCAACGTGCTGATGGTATCGCGTAGGTGAAAATGTTTTTAAATACGTTAGAGTCTTGCGCTTGGGGTTCTATCACCAACTCGGGCGATTCGTGAAGCGTAATAGAAGCTCCAAAATTACGTACTGAAATCGAAATAGTTTTGCCAAAATAACCATCAGAGGGTTTCCTAAAAGCCCTGCTCGGGCATATGCGCGGGTTTCAATCATTGCATAGTGTCTTTGTCGTTGGCGCAAAATAACAACAAAAAAGCGAAGGCTACTACCTTCGCTCCTGGACTTCTTGGCTGTATGGGTTAATTTTTCTTTTGAGGGTAATCTCTACAACTCCCTGATTGGCTTTTTCACCATATTTTTGGGTAGCTTTTTCTCCCTTTAGTATATCTATACGTTCAATGTGATTGGGATCAATGGCCTGCACTACTTGCTCACTCACTTCTTTGCCATCTATGATATAATAAACTCCCTTAGGTAAGGAAGATTTAGATGCTTTGGCATGGTCTTTTGTGGTGATAAAAATCACCCCTCTTTGCCTTTTTCACCGTAAATGGCGGTGGCGTGATCTGCTTTTATGACATTGATACTCTCTATGTCATTGGGATTGATGGCTTTGGCCATTTTAAGACTTACCTCGTTGCCGTTAATAAAGTAAAGTGCGCCAATACCTACTGTATTTGTTTCGTACGTGTCTCCTCCAGTATTTTTGTCCGAAATCACTTTTCCGTTATTAAGAAGAAAAATAGTTTCATCTTTAGCGATTTTTCTATATTTTATTTCCAGTTCTTTTAGATCTACTTCTTGCGTTACACCTTCTATTCTTTTTTCCAAGACAAACACAATCGGCAAATTATACTGTACAGCTACATTTTTACCATTTTGAATACCAGGTTTCCATTGGGGCATCATACTCATCAAGCGTAGGGCTTCTTCGTCGCAGCCAAAGCCTAATCCTTTTAGGATGTTGGCCTCTCTTACTTGTCCGTCGGTACCTACTACAAACTGTACAAAGACTTTTCCCTGCACATTGGCACGGGCTGCGGCAGAAGGGTATTTGATGTTTCTTGCTAAAAACCTTTGAAGTTCATTAAGCCCTCCTGGAAACTCGGGGTTTTGTTCTACCACCGTAAAAACTTTCTCTTCCTTTATAGATGCTGAAGTTACCTCTTTTGTATTAGGCGTATTTTCGGTTATAGAAGCCCCGTAACCAATCACAACTACTTCACTTAATTTCTTTGGTTCTGGATACATTGTTGTAATCAAATCTGGATAAAACGCTTCTACTACCTGCATTTTATACCCTACAAAAGAAATAGCAAGCTGCTTTCCACGAGCTACTTTGAGGGTGTAGTGGCCGTTAACATCGGTCGTAGTGCCGCTACTGGTATTGACTATCAATACCGTTGCCCCGGGCAATCCTTTCCCATCGGCGGTTACGACACGCCCTTTGATGGTAATTTCGTCGGCAGCTTGCGAAAAAGTGAGTGCATTGGGGTCGGCACTACGGGCGGCTACGAGCACCACCAAGCCCACTACCACAGGCAACGCCAGCAGATAGCGGCTCAATACCCAGCGAGAACTACGATTTTTTGTTAACATGGCTATTCTATTTTTGAGTTGATGTATGTCGAAAAAGTTGTTAGTGAGTACTTGGGGCGATACACCCAAGGCATATCCTGCCAACGTTCGAGCATAATGCAGGCGGTCGCCGTTGGTGGCTTTTTCGTCGGCGATAAACTCGTGTATTTCTTTGAGGGAGCGTTTATAGAAAATCAAAACAGGATTAAACCACCAAAAAATCTGTACGATCTCTGCCCAAAGCAAATCCCAACTGTGGTGCTGCTGGATATGTACCAACTCATGACGCAGCACTACCTCTTCCAACGATTCAGCATCTTGCTGATTGATTATCAAATAGTTGAGAAATGAAAATGAGCCTATATTTTTGTCATTGAGGCGTACCAATGTATAGCTACCAATCTGTTCTTTTTGGCCCGCTTTCACGATTCGAACCAATTGCCACAGCCTAACACCCAATCGCCCCAACATGGCCAATACCCCCAAGACATAACATAAAAGCAGTATTTCTTCGCTGGTAAGAAGCGGCTGCTGGGTCGGTTGAAAAACAAGTGTCGTTGGTTCAAGCGCCAAGCTGATAGCAGGAACTACTTCGGGGGCTTCTTCGGGCAACACCACCCATGGAGCCAATAGAGAGGTAAGCATGGCTATCAGCAGATAGAAGCGATTGAAAGCAAAATAGGTGTGTTTTTGTAACAAGAACCAATAGATAGCATACAGCACAATCATGCCCACGCTTGCTTTGCCGAGATAAAGAAGGGTTTCCATATCAGTTTTTTTGTTGTAACATTTTTATAATCTCGTCGGCATCCTTCAGACTTAGGTTTTTGTCTTGCACAAAAAACGATACCAGTTCTTTGAGCGACCCCTCAAAGTAGTTGTTTACCAATTTGTTGGCCTGAAAAGCGCGGTAATCTTCTCTGCTAACCGTCGGGAAATATTGGTAGGTTTTGCCACTGATGGCCCTATGATCAATAAATCCCTTCTGTTCTAAAATTCGGATAAAGGTCGAAACCGTATTATACGCAGGTTTGGGTTCGGGCAGGTGGTCTATCACATCCCACACCAGCCCTTTTTCCAAATCCCACAATATTTGCATGATTTCTTCTTCCGCTTTGGTTAGTTCTCTCATCTGCGTTTTGTTTATCTATTGGTTTGTCAAAGTAAAAACTAATTTTTTAGTTTTACAAGTAAATCAACTAATTTTTTAGTGAAGGTAGGTTTAGTCCCTTCCTGACGTCAGGGAGGCAAAAATGATTACTTTAGGCTGACAAAAGCGATTACTTCCGTTTGGGGCTGCGTATGGCTATGACGGCTATTTCGAGGCTGGCACCACCAGGCAGATTATTGATACCGACAGTAGTTCGGGCAGGAAAGTTTCCATTGAAGTATTTGCCATAGATATCATTGATTTTGGCAAACTGAGCGATGTCTTTAAGGTAAATCGTAGTGTTTACGATATCGTCCATGTTGAGATTGGCGGCACGTAAAATGGCTTTGATATTTTCCATGATTTGCGTAGCTTCTTCTTCAAATCCACCTGCTACCAATTGGCGTGTTTGGGGATTGAGCCAATTTGACCTGCTACAAACACCATTCCATTGGCTTCTACGGCTTGGCTATACGGAGCAATGGGTACGGGAGCTTGGTCTGTTTTGATAATTTTTTTGCGAAAAAGCTGCTAATGTGCTAACTGACAAGGCAATGAGAAGCAAAAACGGTTTCATAAAAATGGGTTTTGTGATAAACTTTGTTGATTGTGTGCAATGGACTACTAATTTTGTTTTCTAATGTCCGATTTTTTTCAACAAAAAACCAATTTTTATGTCTTTACAATCACTTACAGAGCGAATACAAACACTCATTGGCACTGACAGCGGTTTGGATGCCACTTTCAAATTCATTACCGATGAGGGGATTATTTCAGTGGATACCAAACAAATCCCTAACATGATCACAAATGATGATTTGGAAACAGAATGTGCTATGGAGATTTCCACAAAAAATGCCCTCGATTTACTGAGCGGTGAACTTAACCCGATGATGGCTTATATGATGGGTAAATTAAAAATTAAAGGCGATATGGCTGTAGCAATGAAGATAGCCCAAGCTTTTGGCGGATAGAAATAAAGCGGGCTTAGTCATGACTAAGCCCGCTTTACAATGACACATACTCAAATTACGCTTTTTCGTTTTTTGCATTTTGTACTTCCGCACGGATTGCCTGCGCCAAGTTTTTGAGGTCTTGCATTCCTTTGCGTACGCGTGTACCTGCCGCTTGATTGCCTTTGTTGTAAAACTTATCAAAGTCACCTTCAAGGCCCATTACCAAATTTTTGACTTCATCAAATTTTGCCATAATTTCTTAGGTTTTGGTTGTTAAAATAATTCAAAAACGCCTAAATAAGCGTTATTTGACCGAAATTTAGTAATTCTATCAATAAACGCAACAGAAAAAAATAAAATATTAATGAAAAAAGTACAACTTTTTACCAAACAAGTACTATTAAAAATACAATCATTTGATAAACAGGCACTTACAAAAAAATGAATTCAAATTATTTAGAAAGGAATTTTAGAAAAATGCCCTAAAACACTCAAAATCGCATTTTTACATTAATGTATCTCTGAATCTACGCGGTAATGAGCCTAAGACCAAATGATAGGAATGATCGATCCAATCTCTGATTAGGTTATCTTTAATAGAACCATCTATTGTTACGGTATTCCAATGTTTTTTGTTGAGGTGAAAGCCTGGCTGTACACCTTCATATTCTTCTCTCAGCTGAATGGCCAATTCGGGGTCGCATTTGAGACTAATCCTAAAAATCTCGCTATCTAAAGAAGTCAAAGCAAACATTTTGCCCAAGACTTTATAGACCAGCACCTCTTCTCCAAAAGGGAATTCTTCAGTTACGCCTTTTTTTGAAAGACAATGAGTCTGAAATGATTCAATATTCATCGAGTAAAAAAACGATACAGCATCACACAAATACAAAACAAAAACATAATAATCGAGATGCGATTGATGCCGTGCATCATGCGTAAATAAGAGGTATTGGGCCGCGATGGGTCGGGCTTTTTGAATACACGAAAAAAGTACCCAAATACTTCGCTTAGTTGAAAAAAAGCAATTAACTTCTTCATTTTATTTTTTATTAAAATCCATTTAGATCAATAGCTTATCAGAACACCTCAATAGCTTCTGGTTCAAACCATTTATCATCTTCTTTGATAAGATTGATGAGTTCATCTACCGCAGCAGCAGCGGCCACCGATTTTTTGACCACCTGCTGGCCACGGTAAAGGGCTATTTTATCTTTTCCGATGCCTACATAGCCATAATCAGCGTCGGCCATTTCGCCAGGGCCATTGACAATACAACCCATGATACCAATTTTTACGCCTTTGAGATGATCGGTACGCTTCCGAATCATGGCTGTCGTTTCTTGCAAATCAAACAATGTCCGTCCGCACGATGGGCAAGAAATATACTCGGTTTTGGACATGCGCGTGCGGGCCGCTTGCAAAATACCAAAAGCAATGCTATTGAGCTGCCTGATTGTATCTAAATCGTTATTTTCGCTACCCAATAAAATACCATCCCCTAGCCCGTCAACCAGCAAGCCACCACAATCAGTAGCAGCAAAGAGCGGCAATTCGTCCATGTCTGTTGTAGTATAGGTACGTTGAATTACGACGGGGCAATCAAGACCATACTGAATCAACTTCATCATAAATCGGCGCATTTCAGGCATGGCATGGGCATTCGTCGAGTGTAGGAGGAGTACAACGGTTGAATCTTGAATGAGTAAATCAGTCAATGACCGTTTGATGATTGAGGAAGCTGTGTTGACCTTGATAAAATTCAAGACATCGCTCTTCTGTTCGGTTTTTTCAAATTGTTCGGGCGAAAACAGTGGGAATTTATGTGTGATATCTTTAAGTGTTTTCCAAACGTCGTAGTCTATGATTTCTTTCAGGCCCATCGGCAACATAAACGGAACAGGCCGACTGCCTGTATAGGCAAAGTCGGCGCCTATGTCATTCATTTTCCATTTGTCGGGCACTGGCAGATAAAAATGGCCTATACTGCGTAAGTCTTCATATTGAGACAACTCAATATTCGACAAATCGGCAATGACACGCGGCACATTATTGCCACCAAGGTTATATACTTCCTTGGTCTTGCGACGACTGTATTGAAAGGGATTGATGGGTGAGGCTTCAAGGGATTCAATGGACTGGGCTGTGGCCGCCCGTTGGGTATAGCGGCTTATCAATGCCCTGGCTACGGGGGCTTCCAATTCGGGTTCTTCGGTGAGCGACACGCGCACAGTGTCGCCAAGCCCATCTTCGAGCAATGTACCAATACCCAATGCCGACTTAATGCGCCCGTCTTCGCCCTCTCCTGCTTCTGTTACGCCCAAGTGCAGTGGGTAGGGCTTCAGCCCTTCGGCATCCAAGCGATTGACCAACAGCCGGTATGCCTCTACCATCACCAAGGGGTTACTTGATTTCATCGAAAGCACTACATCGTAATAATTAAAATCTTCGCATATTCGTAGAAACTCCAAAGCCGACTCTACCATGCCCAAAGGAGAATCGCCGTAGCGGCTCATAATGCGATCGGAAAGAGAACCATGATTGGTACCAATACGCATAGCGGTACCGTATTCTTTGCAGATTTTAATGAGCGGCACAAACTTTTCCCGAATCCGTTCTAATTCCGCTTGGTATTCAGCTTCGGTATAATCTATAATCTCGAAGCGTTTTTTGTCGGCATAATTGCCCGGATTGATGCGTACTTTTTCAACAATACGAGCGGCCAGTTCAGCAGCATTCGGCGTAAAATGAATGTCAGCAATCAAAGGGACATGATACCCCCTTGCTCTAAGTCCTTTGCCTATGTTTTCTAAATTTTGAGCTTCTTTCACACTGGGTGCCGTAATACGCACATATTCGCAGCCTGCCTCTATCATTCTGATAACCTGCTCAATAGACCCTTCGGTATTCATAGTGTCCACGGTGGTCATGGATTGTACACGAATTGGGTGGTCTGAACCAAGAGGCACATCACCAATTTTGACCGTGATGGTTTTACGGCGCGTATAGGCAGTCAGTGAAGGGCAATATTGAAATGATTGAATGGCTTCTTGCAGCGAGACAGTATCTTGGAGCGTTGACATATACATTAAGTTCAGAATCTTTGAAAACGGCAAAGCTAAAGATAAAACCCTTAAATGATGAAGATTGTTACCACTGGCACCTTGATTTTTAGGAAAAAGGCTCGATAATGGCCTAATTGGGGTATATAAAAATAAGAAATCTACCGCGATACTGTCGCGGTAGATTTCTTTAGTAGGGAAAAACTAAGCTTAGTAACCAGGGTTCTGAACAAGGTTACTGTTCCTGTTCATTTCATCTCTATGAATTGGCAAATAGTAGAGTTTATCGTTCCAGCTACGATTTTCCTTTCCTGGGTCAATCTCAAATACGGTGTAAGTATAGTCATAGTTTTCTTTACTATACTTGTATAAACTTACCGATTTCCCAGGCTTGAGCGTACCTATGATATTGATACCATTAGCTTTGCGTCCAAGCGTAGTAGGAGCAATCATCCAACGGCGAGCATCATGGAATCGCTGTTCTTCCAAAAACATTTCAATTCGTTTTTCGTTACGGAAACGTTCTTTCAAAGCCACTCCCGACTCGGTAATGGCTGGCATCCCTGCACGATAACGAACTTTGTTAAGCCAGGTACGTGCTTCTACCTCTTGTCCCAATTCTATACACGCTTCTACATAATGAAACAAAGCTTCGGTGTAACGTAAGATAGGCCAAGGTACTTCTTGCCATGTATTTTGATCGACAATGGCTGGATTGGGATCTGTAAATTTACGGATATAGTAACCTGTATAGCTTCCATTCCAGTCTTCAATAGGGCTATTGCGCGTATCCAATCCGAAGTGAGTAACTTTAGCGCCCGAGGCATTGACAATCTCATACTTACCTGTTTGGATTTGGCTCGCAGGGTCGCGTGGAAGATTTGCATTGGAACGTACTTTCCAAGGAGAGCCTTCAAACAAAATAGAGGAGTAAAAACGTGGGTCACGATTTACATAAGGGTCGTTGGCATGTTCAGGCTTTTTCCAGTCAAATTTGGTTCCATCCATCATTTCATAATCATCTATCATGATTTGAATAGGTGAATTTCCAGCCCAGTTGTTGTAGCCATTGGGTCCGTTGAATAATCCTTGACGACCTCCATTCTCTTGCTTAGCATTGATAAAATAACGTGCCATCAAAAGTTCATTTTGACCGCCATTACGCGACAAAGAATTGTTCATGTAGTTGGTTGTTCCCTGAGCGGGATCCACGGGTGCTGTCAAATTCAATAAGTTACCATAACCTGACAAATCTAATACCGCTTTGGCCGCATCCTTTGCTTTTTGCCAACGTTCTGCTTGTGAACCGCTTACGTTAGCTATCAATTCGGGCTTAGCAAAAGAGGCAAGTACCGTTGATTTGGCTTTCATTTTAGTAGCATCATGCAAATCGCTGGCATCATAAGTCAATATTCGCGCTTTCAATGCCAGAGCCGCCGCATAATTAGCGCGACCTGCTGCCATTGTTTTTCCTTTGAGCAAATTAGCAGCGTCATCCAAATCTTTTACAATAAAAGCCACCGTTTCTGTCCAAGTTTTACGAGGAGCCAAGTAATCAGCTTCCCCTAAATCATATGGGCGATCAATCAATGGTACACCACCATAATAGCGCGCCAACTGTTGATAATAATAGGCCCGCATAAATTTGGCTTCACCAGTAAGCCGCTCTACGATGTTGCCCGTATTAGTAAACTTAGCATCGGCAAGGTTTTTGAGTGCTAAATTACAAGAGCGAATGCGCAAAAACATATTTTGCCAGCTCAAAGTGCCGTTTACCCAGCCAATATCAGCAGGGTTTGACCGCCCCTCGGTGATGGTAGTAATGCCACGACCTGGGTGTGTAAACATGGTTTCATCAGTCAGAGAAGCCAACATCTGCTCATCAAAACCTCCGTTACCAAAACCTGCATAGATTTCAGATACAAAGGCTTCGGCTAAAGCTGCATCAGTCCAAACGGCATTTTCGGAAAGTTCACCCAGCGGCTGCGTATTTACAAAGTCGTCATTACAGCTTGTAGTCAAAGCCAACGAAGCTATAAAGGAGGCGATTAGAATTTTATATTTTTTCATAATTTATTTTTAATTGGATGTTAGAATGCTGCGACAAGCCCTACGTTCATGATTTTTTGTTGTGGATAATAACGTCCCAAAGCGTTATCAACTTCGGGGTCATATACCTTTAACTTATCAACCGTGAAAAGGTTTAAACCATTGACATATACGCGCAAATTGCTCATTCCGATTTTCTTCACTAAATTACTTGGAATACCATAACCAATTTCCAGATTTTTCAAGCGTATATAGTCAGCACTTCTGAGCCAATAGGTATTATTACCCGAGAAATATTGATCACTACGGTTGGCAATACGTGGGTGCGTATCGCTTGGATTATCTATGGTCCAGCGATTTTCGTAAATATCCAACAGATAATTACCGATATTGCCCGACTCTCCTGCACTTACATATTGCTTAGCACCTGCTGCTCCTTGAATTAATACAGTCAAATCAAAGCCTTTATAGCTGGCCGAAAGATTGAATCCACCTGTAAATAATGGAATATTGGTGAAGTTATTACGTACTTGGTCATCTGGGGTAATTTTACCATCGCCATTATAGTCTTTGTACTTCATATCGCCAGGGCGTAGGGTATTGACAATCGCCTTGTAGTCAATAGTATTGGCATCAATGGCCGCTTGGTCTTTGAATACGCCATCATAGATATATGATATGTACGTAAACATGGGTCTTCCAGTAGTTTTTTGCCAATCAGGGGCACCAGGGGCTTCGTCCCAAAACAAGATTTTATTTTGTGCATAGCCGCCGTTTACGCTTACGTTGTACTTAAAGCCATCTTTTTGATTACGATATCCGATATTAAATTCCCAACCTTTGTTCAAAACTTCTCCAATGTTTTGACGAGGTAAGGTCAAACCTGTACTTTGTGGAACTGAGGCATTTTTAGTCCACAAAATGTTGGTACGCTTGTTAGAGAATACATCAAATTCAAAGAAGATATTGCCATTAAGCATTTGACCTTCCAAACCTAAATTAGAGTTAGTAGCTACCTCCCAAGTAATTGAGTTGTTAGGAATACGTGCTTCATACAACGTTTTTGTTTCAGCATTTCCTAAGATATAACTTCTGAATCCATAAGTAGATAAGTACTGATAAGATGGAATCTGGTCATTCCCCAACTGTCCAATAGAACCACGTAATTTCAAGAAATTGACGGCAGGTAGTGCTTTTTTGAAGAAGCCTTCCTCGGAAATTACCCAACCTGCCATGATACCTGGGAAAAAGCCATAACGGGTTTGCTCTGGAAAGATATCTGAACCATCATAACGCCATAAAAACTCTGCCAAGTATTTCTCTTTGAAGTTGTATCCAACCCGGCCAAAGTAGTTGATACGAGCCGTATTGAAAGCACCACCATTATTGTTCTTTTGTAAATCTCCCCCAGCAAACATCTGGTCGAGTGCTGTGGAGATGAAAAAGCGACGATAGGCTTGGAAGTTATCTCCTTTGATGGTCTCGCGGTTGGTACCTGCCAGCAAATTAAGGGTATGATTTCCAAAGGTTTTGTCGTACGATAACACAGTTCCCAACAAGATGTTCAACTGATTGATGTGCTCTTGGGTCAGATTAGGATCAGCAGGGCCTCTTTTGGCAGGCACAAGATTGGGATTGCCATTGGCATCTACACCCGAACCCTTTTGATAGAGCGTCCAAGGAATCAACCAAATTTTATTATCTTGCGACAAGTTGTCTATGGCAGCGTTCATACTCAATTTAAGGCCCTCCACCCGAGGAATTTTGATGTCTATTTGGCCATTTGATTGAAAATAATTACGAATATCACGATTGTATCCTGCTAAGTCGGTGGTAATAACTACAGGATTTTGACCGTTCTCGATGTCAGGTCCAGGGCGACCATCAGGCCAAAAAGCAGGCTCTTGGGGTTTGCCACGCATCAACATACGAAAAATAGCGTCAGCCGACTGTGTAGAGTATTGTCGATTTTCTTGACGACCTACTACTCCTAAAGTCATGCTTACATACTTATTGATTTTGGCATCGAAATTCAAACGCATATCATATTGCTTATAGCCAGTTGACGACTGAATATAATAAGCATCTTGATTTTGATAACCCAATGAAGCCAAGTAGCTAAAATTTTCGGTACCGCCATTGAGCTGAAGATTATGGCGTACTTGTGGCGACCAGTTTTTGAGTGTAGCCTTATACCAATCGGTATTGGGGTAATTCCAAGGGTCGGAGCCATCGGCGTATTTTTGAATAGCTTGTGGCGAAAAAGGAGCCGTACGCACCGTTCCGTTGGGGCGCGTATAGGTTCCTGTGGCTTTGTAAGCTTGGTTGGCTGCTGCCCATTCAGACACAGGCAGGGCATAAATATCCAAGTCATTGAGCATACTGGTGTATTGGGCTGCATTGGCCAACTTAGGGATAACAGTCGGGTTAGACCAACCCTGGTTGAGCGAGTACGACAACTCGGGCTTACCTGTCTTGCCTCGTTTGGTCGTAATCAAGATAACGCCATTGGCGGCACGCGAACCATAAATAGCCGCTGCTGCATCTTTCAATACGGAGATACTCTCAATATCAGCAGGATTGAGGCGATCAAGCCCCCCTGCACGATTGGGGATACCGTCAATTACAATCAATGCGCCGTTGTTGTTGAGTGTATTAGAACCGCGAATCCTAATGGTAGAACCGTCAGCACCCGGCAAACCACTACGGTTTACCGCCGTCACACCAGGCAAGCGGCCTGCAAGTGAATTGGAGAGGTTGGTTGCAGGCGACTTAACTAAATCTGTCCCTTTTACACTTACCACCGAGCCTGTTACAGTTTCTTTTTTCTGTACACCATAGCCCACTACCACGACCTCATTCAAGGCCGCTACGTCTTGTGCCATTACTACGTTGGCTACTACACCCGAAGGAGTAATTTCTTGCCGTACAAATCCAATGGCACTTAACACCAAGGTACTTCCAGGGGCAATGGCGATTTTAAAAGCACCATCTCCATCGGTATTTGTACCTTTGGTTGTACCTTTGACCAAAATACTGACCCCTGGTAAGGAGTGCCAGCGGCATCTTTGATGACACCCGACACGGTTCGCTCTTGCGAGAACGCACTCAAACTCGCCCACATACAGACGAATAGCAGTAGTAGTTTCTGCTTCATAGAGTAATTGTTGTTTAAAATAAGTAGATAAATAAACTGTTAAAAAGGAACTAAATGTTAAAAAGTGATTAAATATCATTATCTATTGAATAAATATGAACATTTTTCACTTTACGCAAAAGTACTAAATATATACAGGCTATAATGACTCTACTTTTGCAAACAAGTGTACTATTTTCGCAAAAAATGCTATTTTTTAACATTTATGACTGCCACACGCCCTTTACTAAGAAAAAGAAAACTATCATTGGACGTACCGATCTTATTGATTTCCCCGATTTAGGGCTTACAGAAGTTCGCTCAAAAATAGATACAGGGGCGTTTACCTCCTCTATTCATTGTTTTAAAGTAAAGGTGATGAAGGAGAATCTTACTTTTTATTTGCCTGCACATCGCGGAGAAAAACACCTCAAATTCACAACCAAAGATTTTGAACTAAAAGCCATTAAAAATTCTTTTGGGCAAACTGAAATGCGGTATGTTATCAAAACGCGAGTAGTTTTATTTGGAAAAAAAATCACCACAGAATTTTCTCTATCAGACCGTACCCAAATGCGTTATCCAGTATTATTGGGAAGAAAGTTACTCCGAAATCGCTTTTTGGTAGATGTGTCGTTGGAAAATGTATCATTCAATCAAAAATCAACCCAGTAGAGCCGTAACATTTTATGGCTCTACAATGCGCAGCAAGCCATTAACAAAAACGTAACATTGAAACTCCTGACTTCCTTTTAATTTTGCCGATCTAATTCCAAGATAAATTAAGTACTCATCATTAGCTTTCGTTGGAATTGCTATCCCTAACAACTTTATGAAAATTGCCATACTTTCTAGCAATTCTAAGCTATACTCTACTCGTCGTTTAGTAGAAGCCATTGAAGACAGAGATCACCAGCCCGTAGTCATCAATCATGCTTTATGCCATATATTTATCGAAGAAGAAAAGCCTGTTATTCTATACAAAAACAGATTAGTGGAAGGAATTGATGCCATCATCCCGCGCATTGGGGCTTCCGTAACCGACTACGGTAGTACGGTAGTGCGGCAATTTGAGATGATGAATGTCTTTACGACCGTCAAGTCGCAGGCCATTATGCGGTCGCGTAACAAATTACGCAGCCTACAAATTCTTTCGAAAGCGGGGGTACAGATTCCTAAGACCGTCTTTGCCAACCAAACCAAAGAAGTAGATAAGTTGATTAAATTGGTCGGAGGTCCCCCTGTCGTTATCAAGCTTTTGGAAGGAACACAAGGCGTGGGAGTGGTCTTGGCTGAATCTAACAAAGCGGCAAAATCAACCATTGAAGCTTTTTATGGGCTCAAAACCAATGTATTAATTCAAGAATACATTGCAGAATCTAATGGGGCTGATATTCGCGCTTTTGTGGTAGGCAATAAAGTAGTAGCAGCCATGAAGCGGCAAGGAAATGCTGCCGACTTTCGTTCAAATCTTCATCGTGGTGGTAAGGCCGAAGCCATCGTACTCCAACCCAACGAGGAAAAGGCCGCGCTACAAGCCGCCAAAGCCTTGGGCGTAAGGGTGGCTGGAGTTGATATGATTCAATCGAATCGTGGACCAATGATCATGGAAGTCAATTCGTCGCCAGGGTTGGAAGGAATCGAAAAAGCCACAGGTATTAGTGTTGCCGAGTTGATTATAAGTTATATAGAAGATAAAATTCGGGCTGACGAAGGAGATACAATCGGAGTATAGAGGGTAAAGTTTGCGATTATTAGGCTTTAATAAGAGATGAAAACAGCACCCTATGCTCGACAAAATTACCTATAGCAAACAGCCCAAATGCCTTGTAGCCTTAGACTCCATTATTTTTGGCTTTGATGGAGATCAATTAAAAATCCTCCTCGTAAAAAGAAGCCCCGATGCTAACGCTGACACTTGGTCTTTGATGGGCGGGTGGCTAAGCCCCAAGGAGAATTTGGAGCAATCGGCTGAGCGCATTCTTTATGAATTGACAGGCTTGAAAGGGGTTTATTTAGAACAACTTTACACTTTTGGCGATATAGACCGCGACCTGGTTGATCGGACGGTGTCAGTGGCTTATTTTTCGCTAATTAATATTGAGCACTATGATTCTAAGATTTCTCAAGGCATTATGCTCACTGGTTTCCTAGAGCATGATGCCTCAAAAATACTGTTTGATCACCGTCAAATGATTGATTTAGCCATTCAAAAGCTACGCTACAAAGCGGCATTGCATCCATTAGGCTTTGAGCTTTTGCCCGAGAAGTTTACGATTCCTCAACTACAAAAACTCTATGAAGCTATTTTTCAAACCAATTTTGACAAGCGCAATTTTAGTCGTAAAATCCTTTCTACCCGTTTGCTTGTCAAGTTGGAAGAAAAACAAAAATCCTCTAAAAAAGGAGCTTATTTGTACCAAGTAGATCAGGAAAAGTATGAAAAATACAATAATTCTTTCTTGAATTTTGTAGCCAATCCAGTATTTTAATAAACTTTGAGAGTGTTTGAAACGCTCTCAAAGCTATTATCTATACTGCTTGGGCTTCGCGATGAATAATGGCCTCGCGATCAGGACCTGTGGAAATAAAACTGATAGGTAGCTTGAGTTCTGCTTCTAAAAAGGCGATATAAGCTGCTAATTCAGCAGGTACATCTTCATATGTATGTAGGTTTTCGAGTGAGGTAGCCCAGCCTTTGAAGGTTTTGTAAATAGGCGTTACATCGTTATCACAAAGGTCGTAAGGGAGTTGATCCGTCATTGTTCCATCGGCCAATTGGTAATGGGTACATACTTTGATTTCTTCAAATATGTTGAGTACATCGACCTTCATCATGACCAGTTGAGTCACACCGTTAATCATAATAGCGTATTTGAGGGCAGGCAAATCCATCCAACCACAGCGGCGTGGGCGACCAGTGGTTGAGCCAAACTCACGTCCTTCTTGACGCATCCGTTCTCCCTCTTCATCCAAAAGTTCGGTCGGAAATGGGCCACTTCCTACACGGGTACAATAGGCTTTAAATATCCCAAATACTTCTCCAATATGCTGTGGGGCAATACCCAAACCTGTACAAGCCCCTGCTGCGGTGGTGGTAGAGCTTGTTACGAATGGATAAGAACCAAAGTCAATGTCCAACAAAGACCCCTGTGCACCTTCGGCTAAAACGGTTTCGCCTGCTGCTATGGCTTCATTGACCAAGTACTCGCTATCCACAAAGTTGTACTGTTTTAAAAATTCGACTGCTTCAAAAAATATTTTTTCTGCTTCAGTCAAAACAGTGGTGTAGTCGTAATGGTGGAAATCTAAGATGATTTTGTGCTGATCCACCAATCGGTTATATTTTTCCAAGAAATCTCCAGCAATCATATCGCCCATGCGCAACCCTTGCCGTGCTATTTTGTCTTGGTAAGTGGGACCAATACCTCGTAGAGTAGAGCCTATTTTAGCATCTCCTTTGGCTTGTTCAGATGCAGCATCCAGCAGTCGATGTGTAGGAATAATGACCGCCGCCTTTTTAGAAATAAATAGATTTTTGTGGATAGGTAAATTAAATTTCCCCAATCCTTCTATTTCCTTTTTTAAAACGATTGGATCAAGTACCAGTCCATTCCCAATGATATTTTTGATTTCTGACCGAAAAATACCCGACGGAATTTGGTGTAACACATGCTTAAAGCCATCAAATTCGAGGGTATGACCCGCATTAGGGCCGCCCTGAAATCGCGCCACTACCTGGTATTTGGGAGCGAGTACATCTACTATTTTGCCTTTTCCTTCATCGCCCCATTGGAGGCCGAGCAATACATCAACTTTCATTAGAACTTATGAGCCCCCAACCCCAGAGGGGAGTTTTAAAATGGATGAAATACGTACTTTGAGGTTCGAAAGAGAAGTACGTTTTTATGTTTTTTTAGGATTATAAAATCACTCTATTTCTACGCGTTTGGGTCTTTCTGTAATAGCTTTATTTTTATGTTCACAATTGACTCGTTGGCAATTACCATAAAAAATAAGCGAGTGATGTAATACATTGAACTTGAGTAGTTCTCCCACCATATTTTGAATATTTTGCACTCTCGGGTCGCAAAACTCCATCACCTGGTGGCAATCCATACAAATGATATGGTCGTGTTGGCGGTAGCCGTAGGCTTTTTCATATTGTGCCAAGTTTTTCCCAAACTGATGTTTCGTGACTAAATCACAATCTACCAATACATCCAAGGTATTGTAAACGGTAGCTCGGCTCACGCGGTATTTTTTGTTTTTCATGGAAATATACAGCTCGTCCACATCAAAGTGGTCTTCGCGACTGTATATTTCTTCCAAAATAGCGAAGCGTTCGGGCGTTTTACGCAATCCTTTACGCTCCAAATAAGCCGTTAGGATACGCTTAGCAGCTTCTAAGTTTTCGTGTTTGGGTTGGGGCATGAGTACAATTTGAAAATTTGTTCATTTGAAAATTGGGAACTATGAGGTTCTTTTCAAATAAGTTGTCAGAACAATTCCTTCACATCGGCAACTTCTTTTAAATTTATTCAATCAAATAAATACACTGAAGCGCAAAAGTACGAATTTTCAATCAAACCTTGCTACTTTAAATACGCCCTCAACCTCTTCAATCTTTTGAATGAGTTGCTCTAAATGGCGCGTATCATAGACGTATAATTTGAGATGCCCCTCAAAAATTCCCTCGTCGGTATCAACCGAAATAGAGCGAATATTGATGTGCAACTCATTGGAGATAATTCTCGTCAGGTCATTGACCAGCCCAACACGGTCTGTGCCGTCTATTTTCAAGCCTGCCAAAAAAGCAATTTTTTGCTGCGATGTCCATTTTGCTTTGATGACTCGATTGCCATGATTGGAGAGCAATTCGGGGGCATTAGGGCAGGTAGTACGATGAATTTTAATCCCTTCGTTGACAGTCACAAACCCAAATACATCATCGCCCGGGATAGGATTGCAGCACTTGGCAATGATATAATCAATCCGATCCATATCTTCTCCTATCAGGAGCGCGTCGGCATCGGTGCGTTCACCGTGCATTTTTTTGAGTTCTTTCGTAAACTGCTTGCCATCCTGCAACACATCTGTATTGATTTTGGCTTGGATATTGAGTTTGGCTTCTTTCTCCTGTTTAAATTTCTTGATTTCGTCAGGATTAATATAGGCTTTCCCAAACCGATAATACAAATCGTTGGGTGTTTTGCAGTTGAAATACGCCCGCAATTGATTGATCAGCTCCAATGTAACTTCGAGATGAAGAATTTTGCATTTTTTTTCGATAATGCTTCGTCCGTCGGTGATGTACTGCTTATTTTCTTCTTTTATCAGTTCTTTGATTCGAGCTTTAGCTTTGGAGGTAACCACGAATTTTAGCCAATCTTCACTTGGCTTTTGGCGTTTAGCCGTAATAATTTCTATTTGATCGCCATTATTAAGGACTTGACTGATAGAAACCAGCGTATTGTTGACTTTAGCCGCAATACATCTGGCCCCTACTTCAGAGTGAATATCAAAGGCAAAGTCGAGTGCAGTAGCGCCGCGTTGAAGTACTCGCAGCTCGCCTTTGGGCGTAAATACAAATACTTCTTCAGCAAACAAATTACTCCTAAAATCATCTAAAAATTCAGCCGCAGCTGCTTTGCTACCTTTGGTGGCTTCGAGCATTTCTCTTACTTGATTGATCCACTGGTCTATGCCTTGGCTCATTTTAGTGTCATTGCCTTTGTATTTCCAATGGGCGGCTACGCCTTTCTCGGCAATTTCGTCCATGCGTTTGGAGCGAATCTGTACTTCTACCCACTGCCCTTTGTCGGTTCCTTCGGGGCGATACATCACTGTAATATGCAACGATTCATAGCCATTGGCACGAGGAGTTGCCAGCCAATCTTTAAGTCGATCAATATTGGGGGTATAATGATCTGTAACAATTGAATAGGCGTGCCAGCAGTCTGATTTTTCCTCTTTGACATCAGTCGAATTCATGATGATTCTCACCGCAAACAAGTCATATATTTCCTCAAAAGGCTTCTTTTGTTTGCGCATCTTATTCCAAATCGAATAAATAGATTTGGGGCGACCTTTGACTGTAAAGTCGTAGCCTTGTTCTTTGAGGTCTTCTTCGATAGGGTCTATAAATTTGGCGATGAATCTATCACGGGCAGTTTTGGTAGTACGAAGTTTATTTTTGATTTCATCATATCCTTCTGGCTCAGTATATTTGAGGTACAGGTCTTCCAAATCGGTTTTGATAGAATGTAACCCTAAGCGGTGTGCCAAAGGAGCATAAATAAAAATAGTTTCTGAAGCTATTTTGAGTTGTTTATCGCGGGCCATGCTGTCGAGTGTCCGCATGTTGTGTAACCGATCGGCCAGCTTAATCATAATCACTCGAATATCGTCTCGACAGCGTCAGGAGCATTTTCCTGAAATTCTCGGCCTGTTGAGAAGTGCCAAACTCAAATTGTCCAGAGATTTTGGTTAGTCCGTCAATAATCCTGGCTACTTTAGTCCCAAATAAATGTTCAATGTCTTTGAGGGTATAATCGGTATCTTCTACCACATCATGAAGCAAGGCGCAGATAATAGAAGTGGTGCCTAAGCCGATTTCTTCGACACAAATCTGGGCTACTGCTATAGGATGATAAATGTAGGGTTCTCCTGATTTTCGACGCATATTTTTATGCGCCTCTACCGAAAGATTAAAGGCCTTTTTGATTAATTTGGCATCATTATCTTTCAAAAACGGTTTGGCAGCACGTAATAGCTTCCGATAACGTTTAAGGATTTCGAGCCGCTCTAATTGTAAATCAATCTCAACGTCAATTAACATGTTTATTGGTGTTTCGGTAGGCCGAATTTTGTTGTAGTCTATACGAGCAAATTAACAAATAATTACACTTGCAACAACTTTCTTTTGATTTCATTTGGTATGAAATATAACACTAAAATCGTAAAAAATTGACCACCAGACAAATAACTCATTCTTACAAGCTCCCTTTTTTTTGAAAGAGAGAAAATTTTCTAAATCACTTGTGAATTATATTTAAAGTTTTTACTTTTGCAACCCCAAAACACACGCACTGCGGGCGTGGCGAAATTGGTAGACGTACCAGACTTAGGATCTGGCGCTGCAAGGCATGGGGGTTCGAGTCCCTCCGCCCGCACTATTTGATTTTATTTTAATGAGTGACTTAGTGATTCAGCGATTTAGTGACTACTTTCTACACTTCTTCGCTATCCTAATCCACTCATTTTCTTTTTTAGGCTTGTACCAAAATCGTAAATAAATATTCGCTCATGGAGGTTCTGTTAGAAAAAAGTACACCCACCAATGCCACACTTACCATTAAGCTGGCTAAAGAAGATTATCAACCCAAAGTAGATAAAACACTCAAGGATTATAGCAAAAGAGTTAATTTAAAGGGATTTCGCCCAGGGAAAGTACCCGCACAAGTGATTCAGCGAATGTATGGTAAAAGCATCGTCATTGACGAAGTAAACGGCTTACTTTCTGAAACAGTCAATGGATATATTCGCGACAACAAATTGGCAGTTGTAGGCGACCCTATTATCAATCGTGAGAAAACCGATGCTATCAATTGGGATAAACAAACCGATTTTGAGTTTAATTATGAATTAGGTCTGGCTTCAGATTTTGAAGTGAGCCTAAGTACATTACCCGCCATCTCGCACTATACCATTGAAGTAGGTGAGAAAGAAATCAATGAAACCATAGAAGGGCTTCGTACGCAATTTGCAGGTCAGATGAATCCTGAAACCTCAGAAACTGGCGACATGCTTTATGGCGAATTGAAACAAATCGAAGGAGATTTTTCTACTAAAACAGCCATCCCTTCAAAACAAATAAAAGAAGAAGCGCAGGCTAATTTCGTAGGTTTATCAAAAGACAGCGTTATCACCTTTGATTTGCGTGAAACTTTTGCTGACGATAAGACCATATCACTGCTCACAGGCAAAAAAGAGGAAGATGTTGCCGAATTTAAAGGGGAGTTTTCATTCACCATCGAAGACATTACTCGTCAAGCCCCTGCCGAAATCGACCAAGCGTTTTTTGATAAGGTGTTGGGCGTAGGCAAAGCTGATAACGAAGATGCCTTTCGCATCCAAGTAGCTGAAATCATTCAGCAAAACTACATTCGTGAAGCCGATACACTCCTGCGTCGTGATATTGACCAAACTTTGTTGGAAAATATTTCGATTGATTTACCCGAGGAGTTCTTAAAAAAATGGCTTTTTGATGCCAATGAAGGCAAATTTACGCCCGAACAAATTGATACCGATTACCCACAGTTTACAAAATCTTTGAAGCTGTCGTTGATTAAAAACAAGATAGCTGAGCAAACTGAAATAAAAGTAGATACCGAAGAAGTAGTAGCCCGTGCAGAAAGTATGGTGCGAGAGCAATTTGGTTTCTATGGCAATGAGATGGGAGGAGAAATGGACGATACCATTCGTAAAATTGCAATGAACTACCTTCAATCTGAAAAGGAAAACAACTACTCTAAAATGTTTAACCTTGTATTTGATGATAAGATTTTTGAAGCAATCAAAAGTCAAGTTACATTGGAGGCCAAAACAATTGATGTAGAGCAATTTAAAGAAATTGCCAATAGTTTGAGTTAAATTGTATTAGTCACTACTTAGTCTAACAATAGCAAGGGCTGCCAATGTTGGCAGCCCTTGCTATTGTTAGGTATTGTGTATTTTACAATTACTTAATCGTAAAGTTACTGGTTCCAATCCTGAAACCTTCAGCATATACTTCGACACTATATTTGCCTGGGCGGAATCGCTGAGCATTATCGTAGGTCATTTCTACTAACTGATTACCGTTCTGATAAGCTACTAAGTTTTTGGTCGTAAACATCATTTCTTGCCCTTTCCAAGAGAATTTTCCAGAACCCATTGCCTCATCAGAGATAACAGCGCCTTCTGGATCAAGCACTCGTACAAATATTTCTTTCTCTTCTGGCTCAGTTAGTGGGTTGGGAGGCAATGTAAACTGAAGTTTAATTTTATCTACTCTTTTAGAACGATAAGCGTCATCATTTTTTACCTTCCCTTTGGGAGTTACGGCCAGCACTTTAATATTCTCCGCTTTTAAAGCCGCACCTATGGCTACTTTATCGCTCAGCTCTTTATTTTTACTCGTATAAGTCATAACAGAATCCGAGAGCTGCTGCTTAGTTTGAGTCAATATTTCTTTTTCAGTCTTTAGTCCAGTATTTTCGTTCGCCAAATTCTGATTGGTTGCTACCAAAATCCCGTTTTCTTCTTGTAGTTTTGCAATTTCTACGTCTTTCTCGGCCAAAAATGTTTCGTATTCCTTGATTTTAGCGGTGTATTTCGCGATTTCAAACTTACTGTTTTTACGAAGTGCAACCTTATCGGCCTCAAGCTGTGCTTTCACTTTCATTAATTCATCTACATTTCCGCCTAATTGTTGAACTTCAGCAATTTTCTCATCTAAACTGCGAGACACCGAATCTAACTTCGTTTGTGTAAATGCCAATTCTTTTGCTTTCTCCACAATCGCTACTTCTTTTGTCTCTGTTTGACCTTTTTGGTCAAAAAACATAAAACCCAACGTAGCCGTTGCCATCGTCATGATAACCAGCCCAACCCAAGCAAATGTGCTTTTTTTCTCCTGATTGCTTTCCATAATTGTAATTGTTTGATTTGATTAGTGAAACATTAAAACGTAAAGCAATTTTTTCCATTCAATTTTTCCGATGATGATTACACATTGGGAAGGTAAAATTTTGTTCCAGATTTATCTGACAACTTTTAAAAAATAAGACTGGGACTTTTTTTCCCCAAATAGAGGAATATCGTTTGTATTTTTCCCCAATACCCCTAAAAATATCTTGCCAAAGCTTGAAACTTTATCCTGCTTCAGGCCGTTGTTTTTTCATCAATCCACCCAAAACCAGTTTCATGCTTAGGTTATTTTACTCCTGTATTCTTCTTGTTTTTTGTATGGCTTGCAGTTCTGAAAAGTCCACTGACGAAAAAGCAAAAAAAATCATCCAAACCTGTATTGAAGCTCACGGAGGTAATCACTACCAAGATTTCGACGTATCATTTGATTTTCGAAAATTTCGAGTACATCTCCAGCAAACAGGCTCACAATTTACCTATGAAAGAGAAACTAAAGACTCACTCGGAAACGTAACACAAGATATTTTGACGAATACTACTTTTGTGAGAAATCTCAACGGGAAGCCGCAAGAACTTTCTGAGAAAGACACTGACAAATACCGAGAAGGTACTAATGCTATTGCTTATTTCGTGTTGTTACCTTTCAAACTATCAGAACCCGCAGTCGTTCCAGCATACCTCGGTGAAAGTACTTTGGAAGGGCAAAAATATGATAAAGTGAAAGTGACATTTCAAAAAGAAGGTGGCGGAAAAGACCACGAAGACGTGTTTTGTTATTGGATTAACCAATCTTCGCATACCTTAGATTATCTTTCCTACGCCAATGGTGGCCCACGTTTTCGTAAAGCTACCAAGCGCGATACGGTAGGAGGAATGGTATTTCAAAATTATGAAAATTACGAGATTTTGGATAAGACCCTTGCCACTTCTGAATATGATAAAGCCTTTAATGGTGGAAAAGCCAAGTTGCTTTCAACCATTGAGCAAAGTAATTATGTATCGCACAAATAGCGATGTTTAGTGCTGGATAGATTTGATTCTTGCGGTTATGTTACTTTTCGGTAAGGTACTCAAAATACCAACTTAAGGACTTATCTTACTGAAAAGTATAGATATTGGCTATACATAATCCCTATAGTTGGATAAAAATCACCTATTGTTTACTTGAAAGTTCAAATTGTTTAAGCTTACGGCCTGAATAAACAGGCTATTGCTTTATTTTAGGAGATTGCCCTATAATATCCGCCTGCATTTTCCAAACACCTTTTTCTAAGCCCATGACCATTAGATTGGAGTGGGTCACTTCTTTCAAGACCCCCTTATCTTTTAATTTTTGCCAATAAACAGATACTAAAATAGCTGTAGTTTCATATTGATAGAGTGTTTCGCTGAGTACTTTAGCTTCGAGCAACTGAAATTGGTTTTTAGTTTGCCTTTTGGTTAATCCTTCTAAGTTGATGGGTAGCCCGTCGACACCATGATAAAACCAAGAAGGCGAGAGCAACTCCCTTCGTAAGCTATCACGCTCTTTGATATCGGTTATCTTATCCATGATATCCCCTTCTCGTTCCAATAATTTTAGCACTTCTGGATGCGGTGGATGAGTACCTTCAAATTTCATTTCTTGGGCTAAGCTGACTATTGAAATCAGCACGAATAGACTAATCATTTGAATCGTTTTCATTGAAAATATTTTATTTTTTAAGATGAACTTGGATTTGTAATAGTACACTTACCAACTGCGCTATTATTCTTTCAAAATCTTACAATCAAGTATTTATATGCAGATGGGGGAAGATAAAAAATAAATATAACAAATCATTTGAATAATAATAAAAAAGGCTATAACATTGTGTCGAAATGACACAATGTTATGCATCAATACCCACACCCTACCCGTCTATTGGTCGCGATTGATTGCATCATCTTCGGCTTCGACGGCGAGGAGATGAAGCTACTGATTATCAAGCGCAATTTTGAACCTGAGCGTGGCAAGTGGTCGTTAATGGGGGTTTGTAAATCAAGAGGAGGATTTGGAAGTGGGAGCAGAACGAATTTTGTATGAACTCACTGGACTAAAAGATATTTATGTAGAACAATTACAAACCTTTGGTCAAGTAAATCGAGATCCAGTGGAACGTACCATCTCAGTAGCTTTTTTCGCGCTTATCAATATCTATGACGAGGCCTCTGTCCAATTACATCATGCTAAATGGGTAGGCTTGAAAAATAGACCTGCTCTCATCTTTGATCATGAAAAAATGGTAGAAATAGCCTTAGAAAGGTTGCGTTATAAAGCTGCCTTGCACCCCATTGGGTTTGAATTACTTCCCGAAAATTTCACGATACCACAGTTACAAAAACTATACGAAATTATCTACGATATGCGACTCGACCGTCGCAATTTTAGTCGTAAAATTCTCTCTACGGGGCTGCTCATAGATACAGGAGAAAAAACGAGAATGCCACCACCAAAAAGCAACCATGTACCGCTTAGACAAAACAAAGTACGAGTAAGTTTAATGCCTTTTGGTATTTTATGCCAGAACCCTCTTCATCGTAGTTATTTTTTAAGTAAAATTGTGTCAAAACAACACATATAAAAGTAATTTATATCCGAAATTAAATTTTAAAAATAAGGTTAGTTATGGTTTCAAATCAATATGTGATTGGAGTGGATTATGGCACAGACTCTGTACGGGCATTGGTGGTCAATGCCCACACAGGAGAAACCGTAGGTACGCACGTGCACGAATACAGTCGCTGGAAAAAGGGGCTGTATTGCAACCCTGCTATTTCCCAGTTTCGCCAACATCCGCTCGACTATCTGGAGGGCTTAGAGCAATCTATCAATCGGGCATTGGCGGGAGTTTCGGTAGAAATTCGGCAGCAAATTCGCGGTATTTCGATAGATACCACAGGCTCAACTCCCGTGGCCGTAGATGCACAAGGCATACCGCTTTCGCTACTCCCTGCTTTTGAAGACAACCCCAATGGGATGTTTATTCTTTGGAAAGACCACACCAGCAATGCTGAGGCCGAAGAAATCAATACCTTGGCGCATAGCTGGCCAGTTGATTATACCAAATACGTTGGAGGGATTTATTCTTCCGAATGGTTTTGGGCAAAAATCCTCCGTACGCTTCGGGTAGATGAGATCATTCGCCAACATGCTTTCTCTTGGGTAGAGCATTGCGATTGGATTTCGGCTGTATTAACTGGCAACACTAACCCTCTGACCATGAAGCGGTCGCGCTGTGCAGCAGGCCACAAAGCACTATGGCATGCCGAATTTGAGGGCTTACCTGCGGAAGATTTTTGGATTAAGTTGGACGGTAATTTATTAGGTCTTCGCGGTCGGCTTTTTGAAAACACCTACACTTCTGATGAGGCCATGGGAACTATTTCGCCCGAATGGGCCGAAAAACTACAACTTTCTACAGAGGTCGTCATCGGTGTTGGGGCGTTTGACTGCCATATGGGAGCTGTGGGTGCGGAGATTCAACCCTACGATTTTGTACGGGTAATGGGTACTTCTACTTGCGATATGCTCATTGCTCCTAATGAAGAAATTGGGCATTTATTGATTCGAGGAATCTGTGGTCAGGTGGATGGCTCTATCATTCCGAGTATGTTGGGAATGGAAGCGGGACAATCGGCCTTTGGCGATTTGTATGCGTGGTTTCAAAAAGTAATCGTAGGCCCCGTACAGCATCTTTTGGGGGAGGCGGCAGCCGAAGAGTTGAGCCAAAAACTCATCCCTTATTTATCCGAACAAGCAGCTCTTTTGCCTGTTGCAGCTACCGACCCAGTAGCTTTGGATTGGGTCAATGGCCGCCGCACACCCGATGCCAATCATACCTTGAAAGCGGCCATGATGGGCATGAGTTTGGGCACAGATGCTATCAAAATATTCAAAGCATTGGTAGAAGCAACTGCCTTTGGCTCAAAAGCCATCGTGGACAGGTTCATTCAGGAAGGGGTACCTATCAAACAAGTGATTGCTATTGGGGGCGTAGCCAAAAAATCATCTTATGTGATGCAAACCTTGGCCGATGTGCTCAATGTACCTATCAAAGTAGCCAGTGCTGACCAAGCCTGTGCGCTCGGTGCGGCGATGTGTGCTTCAGTAGCAGCAGGCATTCATCCTACCATGCAAGCCGCCCAAGCAGCAATGGGGTCGGGCTTTGATGCGGAATATACACCCGATACCGAAAAAAATGCCATTTATATGGCACTATATCAACAATATCAATCTCTTGGTCAATTCATTGAAACCACATAGCTCTACAAATACTATGCTCAAAAAATACGAAATTTGGTTTGTAACAGGCAGCCAGCACCTCTACGGAGAAAAAACCCTCCAACAAGTAGCAGAACACGCCACAGTCATTACTCAATTTTTAGACAACGCTCCACCAATCCCAATACGGGTGGTGTTCAAGCCCGTAGTAACAACTCCAGATGAAATCTTTACCATTTGCCAAGCCGCCAATTATGCGTCCAATTGCATTGGTATCATAGCTTGGATGCACACCTTCTCGCCTGCCAAAATGTGGATTCGAGGGTTAAACTGTTTGCAAAAGCCACTTTTACACCTACACACCCAATTCAACCGAGATATTCCATTCAACGACATTGACATGGATTTTATGAACCTCAACCAATCGGCCCATGGCGATCGTGAGTTTGGATTTATGGTATCCAGAATGAGGCTCAATAGAAAAGTAGTGGTAGGCCATTGGCAACAGCCCTCCGTGTTGGAAAAAATCAACGTTTGGAGTCGAGTGGCGGCGGCCAAATATGAAATGCAAACCATGAAAGTAGTCCGCTTTGGCGACAATATGCGCCAAGTGGCTGTTACAGAAGGAGATAAAGTCGCAGCCGAAATGACCTTTGGATTTTCGGTCAATACCCACGGTGTGGGTGATCTGGTCGAATATATCAATCAAATTTCGGAAGCTGATATTTTTACCTTAGTGCAAGAATATGAGGACACATATCAGTTGATGGATGCACTCAAGAACGGTGGCTTGATGCGACAGTCGTTGGTAGAAGCCGCGCGTATTGAGTTGGGCTTGAAGGCCTTTTTGGAAGAAGGTGGGTTTTCGGCTTACACCAATACTTTTGAAGACCTGCATGGAATGCGCCAACTGCCTGGTATCGGTTCACAACGCATGATGGCCGCTGGTTATGGCTACGGCGGCGAAGGCGACTGGAAAACGTCGGCTATGGTGCGTGTGCTGAAAACAATGGCGAGCGGTATGGCAGGTGGCAATTCGTTTATGGAAGACTACACCTATCATTTCGACCCTGCTAACCCCATGGTTCTGGGTTCGCATATGCTCGAAATTTGCCCCACCATCGCCCAAGGCACAGTCAAATGCGAAGTGCATCCGCTCGGTATAGGAGGCAAAGAAGACCCTGTTCGATTAGTATTCAATGCTGCCCCTGGGCCTGCCCTCAACGTATCTTTGGTTGATATGGGCAATCGTTTTAGATTGATTGTCAATGAAGTAGAAGCGGTGGAAGTTACCCAAGCATTTCCCAAACTGCCCACTGCACGAGCATTGTGGAAACCTCAACCCAGTATGGAAGTAGGCTTGCAAGCATGGATTTTGGCAGGAGGGGCGCATCATACCGTATATAGTCAAAATTTGACTACCGAATACCTCGAAGATTTTGCAGAAATGCTGGGCGTGGAATTGGTCTTGATTGATAAAAATACCACCATCAGCCAGCTCAAAAAAGAACTAAGATTGAACGAAATAGCCTACAAATGATGGACCCCTTCAAAACTTTGCGCGAGGAATGTTACGAAGCTAATAAACAGCTTCCTCAATTGGGATTGGTGTTGTTTACTTTTGGGAATGTCAGTGCCGTGGATAGAGCCAAATCTGTTTTTGCCATCAAGCCCAGTGGTGTACCATATGAACTGCTCAAGCCCGAAGACATCGTCATTATGGATTATGAAGCCCAAGTAGTGTCAGGAAAAATGCGCCCCTCTTCCGACACCAAAACCCACGCGCTGCTCTATAAAACTTGGAGCGATATTGGTGGTATCACCCACACCCATAGCACCTACGCTGTGGCTTGGGCACAAGCAGGGCTTGACATTCCTATTTTCGGTACTACCCATGCCGACCATACGCATCAGGATATTCCCTGCGCTCCTGTGTTATCAGATACAATGATTGAAGGCGACTATGAGTACGAAACAGGTCATCAAATCTTTGATGTATTCACGGACAAAGGTCTGTCTTACAAAGAGATGGAAATGGTTTTACTCCAAAATCATGGGCCTTTTACTTGGGGAAAAAATGCCGAAAAATCGGTGTATAATGCCGCTGTATTGGAAGAAATAGCTCGTATGGCGTATTTGACATTGCAAATTAATCCTAATACGCCACGCATCAAAGATACCTTACGCCTCAAACACTATGAACGCAAACATGGCAAAAATGCCTATTATGGGCAAGGATGCTAATTCCTAATCCTTCACTCTTTCTAATCTACATTCCTCTAAACCTCCACTGACATGACCCTCGGACTCGAACGCTTAGACTACCTTATTTTCTTCATTTACTTTGTAATTGTGGCCAGTTATGGCTACTGGGTGTATAAACACAAAGGCAAACAAACTGCCGACTCCAAAGATTTTTTCTTGGCCGAAGGGTCGCTCACATGGTGGGCCATTGGTGCCTCCATTATTGCCTCTAATATCTCTGCCGAGCAGTTTATAGGCATGAGTGGACAGGCCTTTCAGTTGGGTATCGCCATCTCGGTCTATGAGTTGTTGGGCGGGGTATCGCTCATTATCGTGGCGGTCTATTTTTTGCCCATGTATCTCAACAACAAGATTTATACCATGCCGCAGTTTTTAGACAAACGCTACAATGATCGACTGGCTACCATTATGGCCGTATTTTGGTTGTTTCTTTACATTTTCGTCAATCTCACTTCCATTATTTATCTCGGAGCGTTGAGCTTAGAAAAAATGACGGGCTTCCCCTTTATGAGTTGTGCTATTTTCTTGACAACCTTCGCTGTCATTATTACCCTTGGCGGGATGAAAGTAATCGGCTATACCGATGTTATTCAGGTAGTTTGCTTGATTTTTGGAGGATTAGCCACTACTTACTTAGCCTTAGACTTACTGTCGGTCAAAGTGGGTTCGGGCGCGGGTATCATGGAGGGCTTGGGTTTGATTCGTGAAAAAGCTGATAGCCACCTGCATATGATTTTTTCGCCTAATCAGTACCAAGTCCACGACGGGCGGGGCGGTTTTATTGATGCCTACAATCAGCTTCCTGGCATTATGATGTTTATCATTGGGGGGCAGTGGGTCAATAACCTTAACTATTTTGGCTGCAACCAATACATGACTCAACGCGCCTTGGGGGCCGATATCAATACCGCCCGCAGCGGGGTACTTTTTGCGGCTTTTCTCAAAATGATGATGCCTTTTATTGTAGTATTGCCTGGCTTGGCTGCGTATGTACTGTTTCAGGAAAATGCCGATGTTTCGATTGTGAATGGGATTACTCAAAATGGCATCGTGAAACCCGACAATGCCTACCCTGTTTTACTAAACCTCCTGCCTGTGGGCTTGAAAGGATTGGCTTTTGCAGCCCTGACAGCGGCCATTGTGGCGAGTTTGGCAGGGAAAGCCAATAGTATTTCAACGATTTACGTTTTAGACATTCACAAAAAGTTTTTCAACAAAAACCTGAACGAAAAACAAACCGTTTGGACGGGCCGCGTTTCTATCATTGTTGCTTTTATTATTGCCCTGATGGTCAGCCCGTTATTGGCCAATTTTGGCCAAGCCTTTGAGTACATTCAAGTTTACACAGGCTATATTTCTCCAGGTATTTTGAGTATCTTTTTGTTGGGCTTTTTCTGGAAAAAAGCCACTGCCAATGGAGCTTTGGCTGCGGCTGTACTGAGTGTAGCACTCTCTGCACTTATTGAGCATCAGTTTCCCAATTTCCCTTTTCTCAATCGCATGGGTGTGGTATTTTGGATTTGTTCTGCCGTGCATATTGCCATTAGTTTGGCACAATCCAAAGGCAAAGACCAAACCAACGCTTTTGAAGTCAATGCAGCTTGGTTTAAAGTAACCCCCTCGTTCCGTTATGGTACGATTGCCGTTATTGCAGCTTTCAGCTTGATATATTGGATTTTTTGGTAGGATTATAATGACATTTCAAATCTGTATGATGAATCGTACAGATTTGAAATGTCTTAAATCGTATTTTCTCAAATCTTCATCGTCATAAGTTCCGTGGGAATACAGAACACAAAGTACAGAATCAGTATTATGAACCAATATTTTTAAGTGGATTTCTGAAAATCCTTCTTCTTTTTTCAAAGTCATTTTACATATTTCCGCCAATTATGTTGTTCTTTGAATCCTAACATTTCACGGATTTTTCGATTTGAAAACAATGCCTCATGTTCTTCCAATTCATGAGAAACAGGTACATTAGGAAAAAATTTTTCTAATAATTCTTTATTGGGCAAAACGGCTCCGTTATGGTCATTTCCTGCATTGAAAACCTGATATCCTAAACCATCTTTTTTCAAACATAAATCTACGATTTGCCCCAAATCACGTACGTCTATATAACAAAAGGCGTTTCGGCGGCGAACTTCGGATTTTTGAAATAATGTGGGAAAAGGGTAGTGTATTCGTGGGGTTCAATGACATTACCAATGCGAAGCGCATAAATATCAAAGCCTGATCGTCGTTGAAAGCTACGTGCTGTTTTTTCATTCACCACCTTTGATAATCCATAGCTATCCATTGGGTCAACGTCATAGTCTTCTTCTAATGGCAAAGAATGTGGGTCAGTTTGCCCATCTGAAAAACAAATGCCATAGGTAGTTTCTGATGAAGCTATGATAATTTTTTTAATACCCAGTTTAACGGCTGCTTCAATGACATTATAAGTACCAATGGTATTGACCCGAAAAGTTTCGTTATCGGGTTTAATCAAGATTCGGGGTACGGCAGCAAAATGCACAACAGCGTCAAATTTTGGTATGCCATTGCCTGCTTCTAATTCATGTAAACCTGTATATGAGCTCATGGCATTAAACATTTGTCCTGCATCTGTGATGTCGGCTATCAGGTTATCTACCCCTGCCTGATTTAATGGTGTTAAGTCAATATTTAGCACTTGATGTCCTTGCTCAAGAAGGTACGGAATTACGTGCTTGCCTGCTTTTCCTGAGCCACCCGTAAAAAATACTCGCATGGTTATGATGGATTGAATAGTTATTGTAGAGGTAACTAAGCGATAGTCTTTTGGTTTCACAAGTCTAAGTTCTGTGGGGGTATAGAACATGGAGTGAGCAAGACCCTGAAGTAGGGTGCGAAGAAGAAAACTTGTTGGCGATAACACCAACAAGGGCTAATAAAGGTACTATTTTTATTGATAGACAAAAGAAATTGGATGCTGTCATTACAACAGAGGAGGCATCTAAAAGTCGTTCCAGATACCTCCTCCGTCGGCATGACAAACGGATATTTTATTGAAAACTCATCGCTTCGCGCCTTTGTTGGTGTTATCACCACCAAATCAAGTCACCTAATCCAATTCCCTACTTCTCACCCGATTTCTTAAAGTAGTTATCCGCTTCGCGTTTGTAAAACGGTGCGAAACTCGGTGGAACGGTGCGCAAAAGCTCGGTTTGACGTTGTTTTTCTTTCACATATTGTTCAAAGGCGGCTGGTGGTGTGCGCGGCTGTGGTTTGGCCGTTTCAGATTTGCGCTGGGTATCTTCTTCCTGCTGGCGAAGGGCTTTTTCTGATTCTAACAAGCGCGTTACGATTTCTTCTTGCCGCTTAATGAGGTTGGGATTCAGGCGTTTATTAACCAAATCGGTTTCGGTTTCGTCCATTTTGTCCATCAAATCTTTGACTTCATTGCCCAATTTTTTACCTACTTCGGTTCCTTTTTGAGAGTCCATGAGTTCTTTCATCATTTGGCGGATACGTGCCTGCTCAGCAGCCATTTGTGCTAGCTGCTCCGACATCTGCCGCCCCCCCATGCCTCCTTGACCTTGCCCTTTTTGGAGTTGTTGAATACGCTTGTTGAGTTGCTGCTGTAAATCGCCCATGCTCTGGCCTGGTTTTTTGCCTTTGCCTTTCTTGTTGCCACTCCCCTGCCCCGACATGGCCATCATAGCCGCTTGCATCTGCTGGAGGGTCTGACTAAGCATCAACGAGAGGTTATTCATGGAGGTCATGGCAAACTGCTGCTTGCTGGTGGCCATATTGAGCCTTCGCTCACGTATATAGCGTGTACTTTCGGTCATATGGAACTTCATGTCGTTGAGTTCGCGAGTAACAAACGTTTGGATTTGCATTACACGCTTGGCCAAAGCATAAAGGCTATCTTCTATTACTTTGGCATCGTCTTGGAGTTTGAGTTGGTCTTGCGCCAATTTGATAAAACGTGGATCTTGGAGGTTTACTCCTCTGAAATCTTTCATGACACGCTCTTGCTCAAACGAAAGATGAATCAGGTTTTCGAGAATGTCGCGCAGGTTGTCTATGTTCTCATCCATTTCTTCCATTTCGGCACTTTCCATCGATTCTTTCATCTTTTGAGCCATTTTTTTCATGGAGTTGGCGGCCTTTTTCTGAGATTTAGAAGCACTCTTGTTTTGTTTTTTGCCCAACTCTTCTGATGCTTTATCCTGCTCTTGGTCCACCTCTTGCTGGTCTTCTTTGCCAGTATCCATCTCTTGTTTATCTTGCAATTCTTCGTTGAGTTTTTCGAGCTCTTCTATGTCTTTTTTGGCCTCGTCAAACTCTTTGTTGAGTTCTTCTTGCTCCTTTTTAAGTTCTTCTTGCTTGGCTTCCTGCTCCTTGTTCTGCTGATCTTTGTCTTTCCCTTGTTGGTCTTTATCTTTCCCTTGCTGGTCTTTGTTGTCTTTCCCTTTTTGGTCTTTATTGTCTTTATCTTTTCCTTGCTGCTCTTTATTGTCTTTTTCCTGCTCGGTTTTTTCAGCCAACTTTTCCTGCTTTTCAGCCAACTCATTCAGGTCTTTCTGAATCTGTTCGGCTTTTTGTTCCAATTGCAGTTGCTTAAACATCTCCAATGCCTTTTCGATTTCTTTTTGGGCATTAAACTCCTTGTTTTTGAGCTTGTTCATCAACTCTTGCATTTTTTCATCTTGCTGCTGTTGTTCGAGGAGTTTTTCGAGCTGCTCATATAGTTTTTTGGTTTCGGGGTCGAGCAGTTCTTTCATTAGCTTCTGCAACTGCTCCATTTTCTGTTTCATTTCGGGGCTTTGCTCTGCAAACCGCTCCTGTTTCTCTTGCGATGACTGGGCTTGCTCTTGCATACTCTTCATATCATTCATCAACTCTTCACGCTTCTTGAGCAGGTCTTCAATTTGTTTTTTGTCTTTGAAATCCAGTTCTTTTTCGCTTTTGAGGCGTTGGTCTAATTTCTCTAATTCTTTCTGTAAACTCTTAGCTTTTTGAAGGGTCTTGTTAATCTGTGCTTCGGTTTTCTCTGCCGATTTCTCAGCTTCGGCACGCACTTCTTCTTTGGAGGGCACGGCAAAGTCAATCATACGCGATTTGGCCGATTTAGGGCCATTGACTCCGTCATTGTCCCATACTTGCACAAAATACTCAATTTTATCGCCAGGAGTCAGGCGAAGGCTGTCCACATACCACTGAAAATAAAACGTTTGGTTGGTCGTTGATTTGTTAAACGGAATACTAAAACCCTTATAAACCAGCTTTTTGTCATCCGTTTTGTCGCCTTTGCGTCGTAGGTTATAAAAAACTCGAAGATTGGAGAAACCGTAGTCGTCGGCGATATTGCCTCCCAATACAAAATAATTGTAAAGCGTAGTATCTTGGTAATTTTCGAGGGTCAGGGTGGGGTGTTTGTCGCCAATCACATTGAGGAAGTAGCTAATTTTCTCCCGATTTTCAGACTCATCATTTTTGAGTTTGATTTCATAATTACCCGAACGACGGGCATTTCTATTAAATTCATAGCCCCCTGTCAATTTGCTTTTGGCAGGGTAATTTTTTTGTTCTCCCTCAAAAGCCAACGACATTTCTTCGGTAGCATCGGTTTTAAAATTCCAAGTAATGGTAGTTCCTTCAGGCACAGTGAGATTACCCACATTACTCAATTGTTCCGTAGGCTTGCTAAGATAGCTCGGATAATTGAGCGTTACATCAAACGACAGTAGGCTTGGGCGATCGGTTACTGTCAGTTTATATTCTTGAGATTTATAGCCCGCGGCTTCAAACTGAAACGTAACGGGGCGCTGCACATTCTTGAAAGTATAACTAAAAGCATTGGCTTCTTCAAGGTCAAGTTTAAATTTAGCTTTATTATGAATCACATAGACTGCCTCAGGTAATGCACCCCCTGCCAATGAAAGCTGGAGGGTGAAATCTTCGCCTCGGAAAGCTTTGAGATTAGGGTTATCGAGCTGAAAAGTAAAGGGTGCGTCGTTGTATTCTTTTTCAAAATGAATAATACGATCTGAACTACTGGCAAAAAAGCGAGGGTTAAAGGCCATCACTAAGGCGATTGCGGCCAAGGGGTAAGCAGCATATTTGAGATAACGACGATTCTGATGGATTTTGATGGCATCAGCAAAGCGGACAATCATCAACTGTTTAGATTTTTGCTGAATACTGGCTTCAATGAGGTCGGTTTGTGTGCCAGACAAGCTACGAAGTTGTAGGGTATTGATGAGTTTATCGCCAATTTCGGGAAAGAAACGGCCAATTTGCCCAGCTGCCTCTTCATCTGAAAATGGTTTACTTAAGCCATACAAATGCACCAATGGGACAATAACCCACCGCACTAAAGCATAGCCTAAGATTCCTATAAATCCATAAAAGAGCGTGGCGCGCACGGTAGAGCTAAATCGCCCAAAATACTCTAATGTGCTGACAAATAAATAGGCGGATAATACAAATGCCACGGCAAAAATGACTCCTTTAACGAGTTGATTGAGATAAAATTTCCGTTTATACTCACCAATGCGTTCTATTAATACGGAAAGGGTTTCGGATTTCATAATAGCTATATTTTGGCTGGTGTTTAGTGGATGTCTTGCTTTTTCCAAAGTTAAGTATAAAATTAACGCAAAAATGATGCAAAAAGTAGAAGATAGACAGAAAGATTACAATAATAACCAAAATTGGGGATAATCTCTTCCACAATTTTACAAGACTGTCAATAAAAAGTAGGATATTAGCGCAATATTCAAAGATAAAATGGAAACCATCATCGAAAATTCAATAAAAACACGCGACGAAAAGGCATTGGATAGTATTCGTCCTTATTTAGAGGCAGATGGCGGCAATGTAATCGTCAAAGAAATCACAGAAGATATGACGGTAAGACTCGAACTCGTAGGGGCATGTGGCTCTTGCCCTATGTCAACCATGACTTTTAAAGCTGGGTTGGAAGAAGCTATTTTAAAATCTGTGCATGAAATTAAGAAAGTAGAAGCCTTAAACCTTACCCTTGCTTTTTAGGAGTGTTGTGATATGTCCCAAGAAAAGCTTGAAGAATTAAACGAACACCAATTAAGCCCTAACAACGCATTATCTGCCGATCAAATCGCATTCATACAGCAACATCTTCTCGATGCCCCTGCTTCATTGTTACTCAAATATGGCAAAACAAAAGCCTTTGAAATCGAACAAATTGAAGCCCGACAAAAAGCCAAACTCAAGCTTCCTGCTTGGGTTGCAATACCTGATTTAATTTTTCCCAAAGTGGTTTCGGTAGAACAATCTTCATCGGAACCAACAGCCCGCTACAAAGCGTCGCTTATTAGTGGTCAACTATTGATTGATGCCACGGGTGGGATGGGAATAGATACGTATTTTTTTTCAAAACACAGTCAATCGGTTATTTACATCGAACAAAATCCAGTTTTAGTACATCATGCTCGCCATAATTTTAGTGTATTAAAGGCCAAAAATATTCGCTGTATTTCAGGCAATTCATTGGATTTCTTGCGTCAATGGACAGGCAAAGCAGATTGGCTTTATCTTGATCCAGCCCGACGTGCATCAGGCAATCGTCGTGTGATAGCACTCACAGATTGTGAGCCCGATGTCATGGCCAATTGGTCTTTATTACGGCAAAAAGCCCGACATCTACTTATCAAAGCTTCTCCCTTATTAGATATCAAACAAACTTTGCTTACACTACCTGCTATCAGCAGAGTACATGTTGTAGCTATCGAAAATGAATGTAAAGAATTGCTTTTTGAACTTTCTGAAGAAGCCTCTACTCAGCCTCATTGCCTTATTACAACTATCAATTTTAAGAATGATGGTACTCAGCAGGTTTTCAATTTTGATTGGGAAGAGGAAACTAATACGGTTGTTGCTTTGTCGAATCCAGCCCGTTATGTATATGAACCCAATGTAGCTATTTTAAAAGCTGGTGCTTTCAAAGCGATCGCTAAGCAGTACCAATTAGCAAAAATAGCAGCTCATAGTCATCTATACACTTCAGCAAACTTAGTCTCCGATTTTCCTGGCAGACTATTCGAAGTTTTGGCTGTTGTAAAGGCTGATTTTAAGGCACTTGTTCCCTTTCTACCAGCAGGTAAAGCTAACCTTACCTTACGAAATTTCCCAGGCACGACCGACGAACTTCGCAAAAAACTAAAACTAAAAGAGGGCGGTGACGTATATTTGCTGGCCACAACGCTTTCCAATGGCGATAAAAGGCTCTTGGTTTGCAAAAAAGCTTAATTTATATGTTTTTCGAACGAGACCCCAACAAAGAATACCCCAAAGAACCAGAATCTCGCACAGTGATTCGTTTTCAAGATTGCGACCCGTTGCAACATCTCAACAACGCCAAGTATTTTGATTACTATTTCAACGCCCGAGAAGACCAAGTAGCCAAACTATATGAATTTAACTTTGGGCGGCTTTTCCGTGAACTGGGGCAGAGTTGGGTGGTATATCAGCACCAAATTGCCTATGTCCGCCCCGCTATGGTAAGCGAGTGGGTGCGCATTACGTCTCGGCTTATTTATTTCAACAACGATACCATTGTTACGGAATATTTTATGACCAACGACGATCATAACCAACTTAAAAATGTACTCTGGGTTACTTCCAAATACATTGATGTTCGTACGGGGCAACGGGTAGAGCACCCTCCTATTGTCATGGAGTATTTGGAAGCCATTTGCCTACCAAACGTCGATTTTCATCATTGGAACTTCAATGAACGCATTCGAGAAATCAAACAAAGTCTGACCTCCAAACCATAGCCTAATTGATGACTTGGTTCAAAGATTTGTGGTTTATCACCAGTTTTTACTTACAACGATGCCATTGGCTTAGTTTGGATGTGGTGGCTGGTGCCATGCTAACCCATGTCATCGCCTCTCGTTTACCCGATGGCCATGGCAGGGTTTCATGGGCTTCTACCCTCTGCGTGGGTATTGCAGTCTTTTGTATTTATGTCATCGATCGCTTGTTAGACAATCACAAATCCTCTCCCAATACTACGCCACGTCATCATTTCCACGCAAAAAATGAAGGTATTCTTATAAAAGTTATCGCCGCCTTGGGAGTAGTGGGTTTATTATGTTTGTTTTGGCTGCCAAAACAAATGTTTTTAGTAGGTGTCGGCTTAGCTTTTCTGGTTGGACTTTATTTGCTTGTTGTTTTCAATATCTCTTTTGCCCATCAGTTTCTGCTTTTCAAAGAAGTATTAGTAGCTATTATTTATACGACAGGAATATGGGGTACAACTTTGGTTGCTTCTACTACTATCTCCTGGGAAAACAGCACTTTTATGCTTCTTTTTGGATTAGTGGCTTTTCAAAACTTGCTTTTATTTTCTTGGTTTGAGTCATTCGACGTAGAAGAAGGATACTCATTGGCTATTATATGGGGGACCGAAACTATCACCAACATTCTTGGGTGGCTATTCATTGTGATAGTAATTGCAGCTATATGCGTCGTTATCTTTACTATACATAGATTTTGTGTTAGAACTGCTATTGTTGTTACGCTCATGAGTCTTGGATTACATCTTATAAAACTACAATCGAAACAGGTGCACGCCAATGAGCAGTATCGTTGGTTGGGCGATGGTGTTTTTTTATTAGCACTATGGCTGCTTTAAACAGATGAAGTATTGTTAAGTAGTGGTTATTCCTATATAGATAGGTGTTGCCATTAACGATTATCTGCTCCTTCTTTTTTTACTTTCTCCTTTCTGCTTTTTTACTTTCTCCTTTTTTATTTCAGGAACGTACTTAGCAAGCATAGGCTCAGCGTTACGTTTTCTCCGTAAGAATTGAAAGCTCAATAAACAAGCCAAAGAGAACATCAATAGCCAATAACTATTTACAAAATCAACCCGTTGGATTTCTAAAATCCAGATAACAAAAAATCCCATTGACGACCAACCCAATACAATTTCTAACCAAGGAGTTTTCATGAATTTTATTCCTATTTTTTTAAATAGCAAAGATAGGGTGTTTCTACTAATTGAAATAATTATCGAGCACTATGGTTGAAATTCGCCAAAAATTTGTATAATTTTGCAAAATTTTTCTTCAGAACCAATCCCCTTCAAGCGTTAAAAAAGCCTATGAATAAACTACGGATTCTGTATGTAGCCAGTGAGATTAATCCCTTTCTCCAATTGACAGAAGTGGCGGATTATGTCAGAAAATTACCCCAAGCCATGCAAGAAAGAGGCATGGAAATTCGCATTTTAGTTCCTCGTTTTGGACTCATCAACGAACGCAAAAATCGCCTTCACGAAGTTGTTCGCCTTTCAGGTATCAATATTTCGGTTGGAGATGACGAGAAACCGCTGGTAATCAAGGTAGCTTCGATTCCAAGTGCCAAATTACAAGTTTATTTTATTGATAACGAAGACTATTTTCATCGAAAGTCCGTTTTCTTAGACAAAGACAACAATTTCTTTGACGACAATGATGAGCGTGCTATCTTTTTCTGTAAAGGAGTACTCGAAACCGTCAAAAAGTTGGGATGGGCCCCCGATGTAGTACATTGCAACGACTGGATGACGGCACTCATTCCTTTGTATTTGAAAACAACGTACAAAAATGACCCGATGTTTAAGGATACCAAGTGCGTTTTTACTGTCTATAATAATGCCTTCAATTACAAATTTGAACAAGGTATTCTGGACAAAGCCAAAGCCATGGACGTGAGCGACGAGGCACTTGCACATTTACGCTCGGCTGATTTTGAAGGATTTATCAAAATCGGTTGTGCCTATGCAAATGCTGTAGTAAAAGCTGACGACGATTTTAGTGATAGTTTAAACCGAATTTTTGATGAATTGCCTGAACGCAAGCTGGAACTGGTTGAAGAAGACGAAAATTTCACAGACACCTATTACAATCTTTATAATGAATTGGCTGGCTAAAACTACCTTTAGTGCGGCTGTCTTACTTACCATTTTTCTCGCGGCTTGTGAAGCCCCCAAAGAAATTGGACTCCCTCCAGAGGTCATTGCTGAAGTGCAGTTTACAGATACCCTAACAGTACGGACAAGCACCGTACTGTTGGACTCTGTAAGAACTTCCAATACACAACAACTACTTGCAGGTTCGTATTATGATCCCATTTTTGGGAAGGTATCGGCTCAACCTTTTTTTGAAATAGGAAGTCTGCTCAACCTCAATCTCAATTCGGACGGAACGACCAACACCAATACGTATGTGTATGACTCACTTATATTGGATGTACAATATACCTATTGGTATGGTGATACGCTTAAACCCATTGAATTGAACCTACACCGCCTCACGGATACGCTCATTACAAATAAGACTTATTACAATAATAGTGCTATTTCGTATGATAAGGCTCCTATTGCCAGTCTTAAATTTACCCCCACTCCTTTTACAAAAAATACTTTCAAGTTTACACTGCCTAATACTTTGGGCAAGCAAATTTTTGATCTGAGTGGGAAGACCGAAGCAAGTACAGCAGCTAAATTTATCCAGGCTATCAAAGGGTTTACAATAGTGCCAGCGACCAACAATGATATGGTGTTAGGTTTTTCGCCTACTTCAGGAATGATTTTGAGCCTTTACATCCATAATGCGACCGATACAGTAGCTTTAGTAAAAACATTTACTAATCAAAAGCGATTCAATAGGGTGCAGTCAGATAAACAAGGAACTGCCCTGACACAACTCCAGCCATTAAAGCCACTTTCAGCCTCGCAAACAGGTGGACTCAACTACGTGCAAGACGCATTGGGGATTGTGACGAAGATAGAATTTCCTTATTTATCAAAATTAGTACAGGACGGACGAATTGCCATCAATAGAGCAGAATTGAACATTAGGCCCAACCAGCCTACTTCTTCTATCTACAGTTTACCTCCTGGCCTGATTATGGCTGAAACTGATGCCACCAATCGCCTGCTTCGCTCCAAAGGAGATACCGAATTGCTTTTGCCTGTTGATGGTACCACCTTTCAGAGTTATGTACTCCCTCAGGTAGCTCCTTATAGTTCAAAGTTTCTCCACTATAACTTTATTCTCACTACTTATCTCCAAGCCACTACCATCGGGTTTAAGAAAAGCACGGGACTGGTGCTCATGCCAGCAAGTTTTGCAAGCACATTGGCGCAGCTTCAACAGCCTTACTCTATTTACCACCCACTACTAAATAGTAAGCTCGAAAGACTTACTATCAATCCTACGCCAGAAAATGTAAAACTCCAGTTGTTTTATACCACAACAAAGTAATATTTTACCGATAATTTTATTTCAAAAAAGTGCAAGAATAAACTTTCTTGCACTTTTTGTTTTTGTGCTATTTTGATATTTTAGGCCAAATTTTCTATATTTGATTGTATTAAACATAGTTTTTAAAAAATATAGAGAAGGCACATTCGTTTGTAAATTTTCTTAAAATAAAACCATGAATTTTCCATCTTAACTTACTCAAAAATATGTGTGGAATTGTTGCATATGTGGGCCAGCAAGAAGCCTGCCCCATTATTATCAAAGGGCTCAAAAGGCTTGAATACAGAGGATATGATAGTGCAGGAATTGCACTCATTAATACACAGGGATTAAAAATTTATAAGAAGAAAGGGAAAGTAGCCGCACTCGAAAGTGAACTCAACACACAAGATACCATTTCGACCATAGGCATTGGACATACGCGTTGGGCCACCCGCGGCGAACCCAATGATACTAATGCACACCCCCATTACTCATACCATAAAAAGTTAGCGATTATCCACAACGGTATCATCGAAAACTACGCTACTATCAAGCAAAATCTACTTAAAAAAGGCCATGAGTTTCGCTCCGAAACAGACTCAGAGGTGCTGATACACTTTATTGAGGAGATTCAAAAGGCCGCGGCTTGTACGTTGGAAGAGGCCGTCAGGCTGGCGTTGCAAGAGGTAGTAGGAGCGTATGCCATCGTGGTCATGTCGGAAGATGATCCCACCCAACTGATTGCTGCTCGCAAAAGTAGCCCCTTGGTGATTGGGGTAGGCGAAAATGAGTTTTTCTTTGCCTCTGACGCCACGCCCATCATCGAATACACCAAAGATGTGGTGTATTTAGATGACAACCAAATTGCCTTAGTAAAAGAAGGAACATTGAAAATAGTGAATCTCGAAAACGAAAATCAAATTCCATATGTTCAGAAGCTTGAAATGGAGCTTCAAGCCATTGAAAAAGGTGGTTATGAACATTTTATGTTGAAAGAGATATTTGAACAACCTCGCTCTATTGCCGACAGTATGCGGGGGCGTGTCAATAGCGAGGCGGGTATGTTACAACTGGGCGGCTTGCGCGACTATATGGACAAACTTGCCGATGCCAAACGGCTCGTCATTGTGGGCTGTGGCACCTCATGGCACGCGGGGTTAGTAGCCGAGTATATCTTTGAAGAATTAGCTCGCATACCCGTAGAAGTTGAATATGCTTCTGAATTTCGCTACCGAAATCCCATTATCAAAGAAAAAGACTTTATCATTGCCATTTCGCAATCGGGCGAAACTGCCGATACACTGGCGGCTATTCAACTGGCCAAGTCGAAAGGGGCTACTATTTTTGGCGTGTGCAATGTGGTAGGTTCGTCTATCGCTCGCGAAACCCACGCAGGGGCTTACACACACGCAGGGCCTGAAATAGGCGTAGCCAGTACCAAAGCCTTTACGGCACAGGTAACCGTACTGACATTGATGGCCGTAGCCCTGGCCAAAAAACGAGGGACGATTTCGGAGGAATTGTACCGACAGTTGTTGATAGAATTAGAAAATATACCACGCAAGGTAGAACAGGTGCTCAAAGCCGCCAATAAGGTCAAAGAAATAGCCTATATCTTCACTTACGCCCGCAATTTCATTTACTTGGGGCGTGGCCTTAATTTTCCTGTGGCGCTCGAAGGAGCCCTCAAACTGAAGGAAATCTCTTATATCCATGCCGAAGGCTATCCTGCTGCCGAAATGAAACATGGCCCTATTGCCCTCATTGACGAAGACATGCCAGTGGTTTTCATTGCTACCAAAGATAGTTCCTACGAAAAAGTAGTGTCTAATATACAAGAAGTAAAAGCACGCAAGGGGCGGGTCATCGCCATTGTAACAGAAGGCGATACACACATCGCTACGTTGGTTGATTTTGTGATTGAAATTCCCAAAACCCATGAAATTCTAATGCCTCTATTATCTTCTATTCCGCTCCAATTATTGTCGTATTATGTAGCTGTCATGCGCGGGCGAAATGTAGATCAACCACGTAATTGCTAAAATCAGTAACCGTAGAATAATGTATGTTTATAGTACTGGCAGCATAAAAAACAGGAGTTTAAATTTAAACTCCTGTTTTTTATGCTTACTTCACTAAGGTACTATTCGTGTATAAGCTCAGCGACAGGCTCTTTAGCTTCCTTATTACCAGCAATTTTCAATACCCAGTTTTTGAATGATTCGATAATCATACATGGAAGGCACTAAAAACAATGTGAGTAGAAGTGAACTCGTCAGACCACCGATAATTACCCAAGCCATCCCATTTTTACTTCGGCTCCTGAGCCAGATGCCAAAGCGATGGGCAACATACCTGCAATCATGGCAATGGTTGTCCTTAAGAATCGGGCGTAAACGTTCTTTTCCTGCTTCAATTAATGCTTCACGGACAGATAGACCCTGTTCTTTGAGGTGATTGGTAAAATCGACAATCAAAATTCCATTTTTGGCCACCAAACCTAAGAGCATAATTAAGCCCGATATGGTAATTCAAGATTCCATCGAAAGTGCCAATGCTAACAAGGCCCCAATCAATGCTACAGGAATAGAAAACAATACAACAAAAGGATAAACTACACTTTCGTAAAGCGCAACCATAATGAGGTAAACCAATAGTATTCCTAAGCCAAAGGCCAAGCCTAAACACCAGAAAGCATCTTTTTGACGTTGGGCTTCTCCCAAATATTCAATCACAACACCGTCAGGAAGTTTTAATTTGCTAACTTCTTTTTGAATATCAGCTACTACAGTCCCCGTTGGGCGACCTACAGTAGAGGCGGTCACTTTTATTGAATTTAAGCGATCGGTACGTTCCAAAATTGCTTGACCTACTACTTCTGAAACCTCTGCTACATCTTTTAATTTTACAATAGCTCCACGGCTTGTTCTGAGTGTAAGCTCTTTTACATTATCTATCAGGCAGTTTTATCCGATTTCTCAATGAAATATTAATCGGTGCTCTCCTCTATTCTTGCTTAAATTTCGATTGGTCATTCCCACGAAATGCCAACTGAATTGTGCTCCACCCACTTCTGGCACATTTAGCCCAGCTTGTGCAATTTTCTCGCGATTTAACTGAACAGAGATTTCAGTTTTTAGGGCTTTTAGTACTAAATTCTACATAGTCTGTACCTGCTGTTTTGCATAATATCCTTCACGGTTGACAGCTACTACCTTGATTTTATCATTTCTACCCTTTAATAAGCTACTTGAATGTAGGTGCTTCGCTACTACCCGTAATACTTGTTGGCTGAATGATAACCTTTGCTCCTGGAATTTTGCCAATTTCATTTCTTATCATTTCGCTAAAAGCATCAGTTGAAACATTACGTTTGTCTTTATCCACTAATGTAACTGCTATTTCAAATATTTGAGTTTGAACCACTGCACCCATTGCTCCTGTTTGGTAACAATATTGGCAAAAACCTTTGCCACTTCTGGTTTTTTGAAGTAATAATTGCTTCCACTTGGCGAGTCATAAGATTAGTCTGACTGAGTGGTGTTTGTGGCGACATTTTCAGTTTTATAGCAAACTCGCCTTTATCGCCCGAGCCTGTAAATGCTGTACCTATGAACCCTCCACCTAATAATGCAATAGATCCGACGAATGACAACGATTGTAATCAACACCCATCGTTTGTGGTTCAGTCTTAACCCAACATTTTGCCATAGTCTTCTTGTAAGCCAGTTAGGAATCTTTCAAAACCAATGTTTATTCTTCCCCAAAGGCTAATTTTTTGCTTAAAACTTCGATTTTGCCCCATCTTGAGGCCAGCAATGGCGTGAGTGTAAAAACTAATAAACTCATCAAAGTAGAAAATACAACTACCAGCGAAAATTCACGGAGGATGTTTTAATTAAACCACCACTCATGAACAAAGGCAAGAACACCACTACATCAACCAGCGTAATGGCAAGAGCCGTAAATCCGATTTCGTTACGCCCCTTCAAAGGCAACATCTCTTTATTTTTACCCATTTCAAGATAACGGGTAATACTTTTTCTAAAACTACAATGCTGTCGTCCACCGAATCACCCCTACAACGGTAGTCCCACTGGGGTCATCAAGTTGAACGAGAAGCCAAATACATACATCAAAATATAAAGGTGAGTATCTGTAGCTGATGGTATAGAAATCAATACAAATAATGATGAGCTGCAGGAAGCATGCAAAAAGAACAGCATCACAAATGCTACGATAAAAATAGCCAAGAACAAATCATTTTCTGTAGCATCAGCGGAAGGCCAAGCGTATAAACCGACTGGTCAACAACGTATCATACGTAAAGTTTTGGGCAGCATAGGTGTCCTTAATTTTCAATAAAGTCGCTTTGACATCCCTACTGACATTCACAGCATTGGCATCGGCCTGTTTACGATTTCATTACCGATACCAGCATTTCCATTGTTTCGATTGATGGTTTTTGCTTCTGTTTGTCCATCGGTAATAATAGCAAGATCAACTCAAAAGCACTCAAACTCCGTCAGTATTTTGACGAATAATTGAGTTACGCAATTCATTTACTTTCTAAAGGTTCAGCATCAAGGCGTATAGGAAATCCTATTATCATCACTCGAAAACACTCCCTGCTGGAAATGAACTATTGCTGGAAGCAATCATCTGGTCTTCTGAGCAGAAGAAATATTGTGACTTGCAATTTTGAATTATCCAAATTCATGGATTTCTCGCTCATTACCACCAATCAAGCACTGTACCTACTCCTGCTACATTCGACAACACTGGCTTGATTTTTTGTTCAATCAAATCATAAAGAGCTGGCTCAGACATGTTGGCCAAGCACCAATCCGAAGCACGGGAATCTCATCTGTATTGAAACGATTGACTACTGGGTCGTCGGCATCATCAGACAGTGAATTTATTTGACTGATTTTCCGGTCGGCATCGCGTTGAGCATTTAGCGTATTAATGCCTGCTTTTAGCTGTACGGTGACGATAGAAATACCTTCGGACGAATTAGAAGAAATTTTATCTATCCCCTCTATGGCTGAAATGGCTTCTTCAATAGGTTTGGTTTACAACACTCTGAACCTATTCAGAGGATGCTCCACGATATACAGTTTGAACCATGATTACGTTATTTCAAACTTGGGCAACAAATTGTAACCCAATTGCTTATAGCTGATAAAATAAACAAAATCAGTGTTACGAAAAAAATACGGTAACAAGCAAAGGGCGTTTATTTGATTGATATTTCGGTTATTGACATTTTCTTTTATTTTATACAATAAACAATTGACAATCAATTGTTTATTGCTTTGTTTTGTTACATTACTACCATTAGTCAATTAATTTGACCACTCGTTACTACTTCTTCACTTCTGTTTAAACCGCCACTACTTCTATACTTTCGCCATTTCATCAAAACGGTAATTTTCTTAACAGGTCTACATTGTTTTTTACTACATAAACAAAAGGTTCTTCACCTTCTACCAAAGCCAATTTTGGTATTTGCAGAACGCTTACTTTTCCTCCTAAATCGAAGCCCACCATCACATAAGTACCTGCACGAAGTTCATTGGTGTTTAGTTGTAGTTCTACTCTGTAGTTGTGATTTTCGTCGCCTTTGGGAGAAATGAATTTCACGGTTCCCACAAAGGATTTATTTGGAAAAATATCGGTTGTAATACTTGCTTTTTGCCCTAAACGAAGCTGATAAACGTTTTTTTCGTTCACAAAAACAACCGCTTTTAAATGAACATCATCAACCACCGTAGCGATGACCGCCCCTGGGCTTACAAATTCACCTGCCATTAATTTACGTGAAGTTATGATGCCTGTAATGGGTGCCACAATATTTCCATCGGCTATTTGCTGTTTTACTTGCTCCAGCTGCAAGCGGGTATTTTCGATATCGTATTTACCATTGATGACGCTCAACTCTGTCCCAGCATTCCCTTTGAAAAGATCATCATTTCGTTGTAAATCTCTTTCTAATTTAGAGAGTGTCAATTCGTTAGCTTTTAGGTTGAGTTGCTTGAGTTTTGAGTCCAAGCTACCCACTACTTGCCCTTTGGCAACTCTTGAACCTACTTCTATGGAAAGTTTTTCGATTTTGCCTTGGATACCAACGGCGATGGTAGCTTCGCTGTTTAACTCTAAGTTGGCGGGCAAAACCACTTTGCCATCAAAATCTTGGTATGCTGCTGAGGCTGTTGAAACCGCAACAGCGATTTTTGAGCGGTCAACCACCACTTTGCTTGCATCTATTTTTTTCTTGTTTGTAGCAAGTGTATAAGTAATAACTCCTATCAGTGTTACTAATGACAAAATGAGAATGAATGACTTCTTCATTGATATAGTTGATTAAAATTGGTTGATGTAATTTTTAAGATTTCCTTTCGATTTTTCGTGGTCGAGTCTTGTTACCAAGAAACTAATGAGCGAATTGATATAGTTGCCTTGCGCTTCTTTGTAAGAATAATCGGCATTCAAAACATCAGATAGCATCGCTACTCCTTTTTGATATTCCAAACTGCTGCTTTCAAATACTACTTTGGCAAATGCTAAATTCTCTTTGTTAATTTTGAGGTCAGATTCGGATTTTTGAAGTAACAAAGCCGAATTTTGGAAAGCTAAATTCATATTTTCAGTACTCAGTTTTAAGTTGGTTCGGGCATTGAGCAAACTGATTTGGCTTTGTTTTAACTGGCTACTTTTACGATATCCACTAAAGATAGGTACGTTTACTTTTAGTCCAATAGAAGAGAAATCAAACCAGTTTGCAAATGATCTTCCAAAATCATTTCCAAAACTTTGTGCCCCATAACGTGCATAAGCCGAAACCGTAGGTATAAAAGCCGCTTGTTTGCGCTGCACATCGAGTTCTTGCAGCCTAATATTATTTCCTTGAATTTTATAATCTAATACATTATTTATATCCAATAAATTATCTCTTTCGAGTTGCGTAAATGCTTCATAGTTGATTTCAGAAACGATACTTATGTCTTCACTCAACGACATTCCTATCACATTTTTAAGTCTATTCAATGACACTTCTTTATTAGCTTGAATGATTGATTTTTGAGAAAGAATATTGTTAAGCGTAGATTGCGTGCGGTCCAGTTCTGTTTTCTTAATGACCCCTTTTTCAAATCTTAATTTCAAAATATCGATTAACTCACGGTATTTCTTTTCGTTCTCAATCGCGATTTTTTCTTGTTCTACATACACCAACACCTGAAAATAAGCACTGGCTGTATTGTAAATAAGATTATCCTGGGTTTGTTCTTTTTTCAAAACAGCCAATTGATTGTTGGGCTGGGCAGCTTTTAATCCAAGTAACATTGATTTGTCGTAAATCACTTGATCTACTTGGGCAGTAGCGTTGGTGTTATATTGGTTACCAAACTGTACACGGATTTCGTTTGGACTAAATGCTCCTGCAGGAATAACCGACACCTGACGTTTGAGGTTATCATCAAAGCCCACGTTTACACTTACTTGGGGCAAATACCCCGACAGTGCCTCTCTTTCTTTTTCTTTGGCTGATAAAATTTCGTTGTTGGCAATGCTGTTACTCAAATGATTTTTGAAGGCAAAATCTACCAACGCTTTTAGTGAAAACTGAGTACTGCTTGACGGTGTGCTGCCTGACTGATTTTGACTAAAAGCACTAAAAGTACCCATTTGATAAATCAGATAAATTAAAAAACTTGCTTTCTTCATGCGTCTCTTTATTGAAAAAATAATGATGTTTATTGTTGATTTAGTTATAGTTGATTAGTCAACCATTTATGTAAAAAAATTAATTTTCAGCGTTTTCTTTTAGCTTATTCAAAACTTGTTTGAAAATAATCAATTCAGCATCAGAAATATTCTTTAATGCGCTTATTCCTAACTGTTGGATTATCATTTTAGATTTTTCCAATTCTTGTATGCCTGCTTCCGTTAAAACAAGGTATTTTTTTCGGCGATCATTTATATCATTTACACGCTTAACAAAGCCTTTTTTCTCCAATTGGTCTATATGACGCATAATTCCCGATTTATCTACTTGCATTTTTTCTGCCAATTCTGCTTGAATCGTCTCTTGATTAGAATCAAGAAATTTCAGAATAAAGTTTTGCTCAGGAGAAATAGCAATATTGTGTTTCTCGAATTCTAATTGAGTTCTCTTATGCAACGCTCTAATGGTACTGCCAAAAATAAACTGTAATGATTCCTTATCTATTTCCATTATTATTAATTGACTTTAATATAGTTGAGCTTATCAACTATACAAAAGGTAAGAAAGAAGTTTCATATAGTACAAAGTTTTTCGTTTTTGTATTAAGAATAAAAAGGAAGAGATAAAATACCCTGAAAGTACAGGAGATGATTCTTATTAATTCATCAGAAATTGCTATTTATTACAATCTTAAGTGTTGCCATACTTTTAAAAATGAGAAAAATAATTGTAGTATTCGTCTGTATGTTGGCTGGGAAGCATACCAATTTTAGCTCAAAAAACAGTAAAAATACCTTTCAGATGGTAGTCCAATAAGCAGTTGGTTTACTACAATCCAAAAAAGCTAAGCCTTACTCAACTTGGAAAATATGCCTATCTGAATTTGGCGCAAAACAAGATAGTAGCCCTTATCAAACAGATATTATCCAAAAGGTAATTGATGCTGCTGCCCAAGAAAGAGGAGGCGGAGTGGTGGTCATTCCGAGAGGCACATTTATGAGTGGAGCTCTATTTTCAAAACCTAAAACTCATTTGTATACCGAAGAGCCAAACTTAAAGGCTCAGATAATATTGCAGACTATCCCAAACTCCCCTCTCGCATGGAAGACCAAAGAGTTTAGATTATTTTGCGGCGCCAGGTAAACGCCTACCAAATGCGATGGTTTTACGGAATTTCGGGGAAAAAGTACGGTGTTGCTTGTGGGTTGCGTTTTTGGGAAGCGTTTTGGCAAAGTATAAAAATCCCAACTGCACTAACTTGGAAGTTTCTCGCCCTCGATTGATCTTTATCCTGATGTAATAATGTGCAAGTACAAGATGTAAAAGCTACACAACGCTGGTTTTTGGACAGTCATTATTATCAATGCTGTCTTTAATAAAAAGTACTGGATGCACATATCTTCTGCCTTTATCAGCCCCATCAAGCACCACCAAGTACCGATGCATAGATATTGATGCTTGTACAATGTGCTGGTTAAAAATTGTTACATGTCGGTCAATGACGATGCCGTTGCTCTCAAAGGAGGAAAAGGCCCTTGGGCCGAACATGTACCCAACAATGGTGCAAATTTCAATATGGCATCATCAGGTATTGGGATTTGGATTTTGTCATTCAGCGCACACGCGTAGGCAAGCCGCATTCACAACCGCAACATTATTATGCGCAACTGCCCCGTAGTAGTGAAGCCAGTCGGGTACTATGGTTGAAAATGCGGCCAGATACACCACAGTTGTACGAATACATTAGCGCAGAGCATTACGACCAAGCTCACAGCCTAACCATACGTAAAGCCTTGAATCTCAGTTTTTGATTCTAAGATCGCAAAGACGTACTCTACTTTCCTACTCAGACCACATAAGCCCATACTCAAAAACATCAAACTTAAATGTGATATTTTTTATGACGTAGCCATCTCTGCACACGATAGGCTCTCAAACTTTAGTTTTGAAGATTTCGATGTCGAAAGCAAAAACACCGCTATTGATAAAAAGTTCAGTAAAAGTTTTACTCTCAAAAATGTGAAAGTGAATAAGAGAATAATAGAGTAAGAATAAGTTTGAGTTTTATTTTGTAGTACCTATTTCATTTTGACAATAACCTTTCCTTTTGTGCTGTCAGTTTCCCTAAACCATGGTGTCATGGTTTGCTCGAATGAAAAAACTTTGTCAATCAGGTTTAATTACACCCGCTTCTATCAATTCTGTGATTTCGTTTGGTACTTTGCCAGCTTCATCAGATATATTGATAACAAAAAATGAAGTCTTCGAGGCTTCATTTTTTGTGCTCAATATATCGTTGTGTCTACAGGTAAGACTCAGTTTTTTCCTTAAACTATTCTATTTTAAAAGGTTATTATTGACCGTGCTGGCTGCTGAAGTAGTGGACTGGCTTTGAGTCTATTGGCGTTGGTATTGGAGTAGGTTCCTCCTGTATATAAACCCCACCCTGTAGCCCCTCCTACAAAGCTCCCACCCGTATAGCTGCCTCCAAAGTAAATTTTGTAGGGGGTGCTTTTTGCTAAGTTGGGATTGGAGAAATGGAAATATGAAACCGTATTTTTGGGCTTGAATGTTACTAACTCTTTGCCATTGGCATCTTCGATGTGTAGCACAGAGGTGGCCGCAAGCTGGGTGCTCGACTGGATATACATTCCTACTTGGGTAGAAGTCGTTGCCATGGCTTTGGTCATGCGGCTGTTGGAGCCTCCCCCTATCAAAACGCCTCCATTGATGACCATCGTACCATTGAAATCGAATCCTTCTTCTGGGCTACTGGTAGGTCCACACACAATGGTTATTCCTCCTTTGATAGTGATATTTCCGTTACTGTCTATAGCATCGCTACCCGCCACTATCAACACTCCTCCATTGACAAACAAATTACTACCATCATTTGATTCTGTTCCACCAGAAACCGTTCCCAAGGTAGTGTTGATGCCGTCGTTGCTGGCTGTTACGTTGGTAACGCCCCCATCAATCGTGATGTTGGGGGCTTCGATCCCTTCGTAAGATTTAGTAATATTGATAGTACCATTGCTTACCGTTACAGACTTATCTGATTTAATGCCATCATCAGTAGCCGCGATATTCAATTCTCCATTGGTCATGCTAAAAGCATCATCGCTTTTGAAGCCTTTGGCATCGCTGGTAAGTGCGCTACTATAGGTGTATTTAGCCCCTGTAACGGTGATATTGGTTGTACCCCCGCTTACGGTGGCGGTGCCATCCACTGTGATACCCTTTGCCCCCGCACCTGTACTGGCAATGGTCAGATTACCCCCTTTGATGGCCAAATTTTTATCGCAATTGATGCCCGCTGGGGCTGCAATGTCGGTATCAGCTGTTACATAATAGGCAGCCCCTGAAGTAGCAATTTTGACTGTACCTGAATTTAGCGTAAAATCACCTCCTGTTTTGATACCTTTGGCTCCTTTGCCCGACACATCGAGCGTAATGATATCGGTAGCAGCCGTAGTAATGGTTGTATAGCTTTCGCTTTTGATAGCGTTACCTTTTTCGCCCGTGGTAGTTACTTTGATACTCCCTCCTTTTATTAAGATGTAAGGCGTAATGGTAGCATCAGTCCCCGTATAGGAGGCCGTAATGCCATCATCTACACTATTGACCGTAACTGTACCTCCATTGAGTGCTACATATCCCTCTTCAGCTTCTATGCCATCGCCTGCTGCTGTGATAGCCAAAGAACCGTTGTCTATCGTAAAATAGCCCTTGGTATGAACCCCATCACTGGCCGCCGATTTGACGACAATAGTTGCCTCACTTACAGACACATAGTCGTCAGCAGCTATACCGTGTTTATAGTTGCCTACGATATTGAGCGTACCTGTTCCTTTATAACTTTGCTGCCCTTCACTAAAGATAGTACCTTTCTGGTCCTCGGTACTGGTGGCGTAAGTAGTACCATCTGTCAGACTATTGATAGTGCCTTTTATTACATCAATCGTTGCCTTTTTCTTCGATTGAATGTTGATGGCAGGGCCGCTGCTATTCGTAATATTTACTCCTTTGAGGGCGAGGACAAATTTGTATTCGCTATAAATCTTAAAGCTACCTTTGGTGGCTGTCCCCGACAATAGATACACAATTTCTTTAGTAGTATTGGTAGAAGTAACCGTTACATCTGCGCCACTGACGGCTACCTTTACTCCTGCATTTTCAAAAGCATTGCTGAATGAAGCACTTGCCCCCGCATACACCACCACAACTGTATCTTTGGCAGTAGTAGCTGTAGGAGCGTCTGAAATCATGATTGTAATGGCACAAGACTGTCCACCTAAACTTAACGTCAAGGTGGCCGTTCCTGCCGAAGTGGGTGTTCCTGCAATCGTATAAGTTAGGGTGCCTGTTCCATTGGTCAATGTACCTGCTACTACCGAGGCGGTGAGTCCCTCAACTCCTGTGGAAGAGGCCATTGAAGCATTGTAGGCTCCTCCATTTCCCCCTGTATAAGCCATCGTAACCGTGCCTGTATAAGCTACCCCTGCTGTGCCAGTAGCAAGCGTAGTAGTGCAAGTAAGGGTTGACACACTGGCCTTTGGAGGCTCCACAGGCAGCGACAAAGTGCAAGATTGCCCCCAAAGTAATGGCAAAAGTAGCCGTTCCAGCTGCAGCAGGTGTGCCTGTGATGCTACAAAATTAGCTTCGCCACTTCCCGTAGCCAAGGCTCCTGCCGATAAAGTAGCTGTCAGGCCCATTACCCCCGTGGATGCCACAGCCGCTCCCTCAGGATATGCTACACCATTTCCACCAGTGTAAGGCACAGTGGCCGTAGCCGTGTAAGAAGCACCACTGGTAGCAGTGGCCGATAAGGTAGCAGTGGCACAATCAAGGAAGTGATGGTTGGAGAGGGTATGATCTCTGCTTTGTCTTTACAAGCAATGACCCATAGCAACGTGCTCATGATAAACCCCCAAATTGTACTTCTGAATTTCATATTGATGTGTTTGAAAAATTAAGTTACAATCACATTACTACGAAAATCTTTCATACGTTGCAAAAAAATTTATTCCTTCACTCTCTTTGCAATGGCATCAAAACTCATCAGACTACCTTTGAGAGTGTCGTCATCTGCTTTGTCTAAATCAATGGATATTTCTCCTGCCTGCGAAGACTCGAAGTAGATGATGAGTTTTTTGTCGCTTTCTTCGATTTTGGTGATGGGGCGTTTCATATCATCAGTTATCAATTCGCCTGTGAGTTTACCGTCTTTACGCACCAAATCGGTTTTAAAAACCACATCGCCTCGGGGAGTACCTGTCACGGCAATTTCCCATTTACCCACATAAAAATCAGTAGGGGCCGTAGCTTGTGAAAAGCCTTGAAGAACGATGCCGAAAAGAAATACGAAGAGAAAGATGCTTGCTTTTTTCATTAGATAAATTTGTTTATTGAACTTAAATTTATTTTACTACTACTCGTACCCTATCCAAATTCTGAATCTGAGCAAAAGGCGTATTCACATCACCTTCCCTTTGGCTTGCAACTCGTACAGTAGGGAAGTAAGTGCCTGGTTTTGAGAAGACATGTTTGGTACTGACAGTAGTTTTATTGATTGATGGTGTCACTTTTGATTTTTCTAAAAAACTACCCTCACCTTCAAAATCCCATTCAACCGAAACGATTTTGCCCGTATTGGCGGGTACTTCGATGCTTGCCTCAAACGAAACGGTTTGACCCTTTTTTACTTCCACACGCTTACCACCACCCACTTTCAAATTAGCAATCGGTTGAATCCCTTTTCTTTCATTGGCTGTGCTTGGCGTAATTACCTGTCCATCTTCAATTTTGTAGTTGGTAGAGGCAGGAGGTGCAATACCTTTTTCTGCCCAAACACTCAAATCACGCAATGCTTGTTGCAATACGCCGAGATAACTGATGGTGCGGGTTGGGTATTCTTGTTTCGATAAATCGCCATGCAAGGCTTTGTCTGTGTACCACAATCTGAAATTTTCGTCGGCTTTATCGCCTAAATTGACTTTGACTTTATCACGATAAAAATCGCCTTGCCAAGCAAAGGCTTCTCTGTCCCAAAGCGAACAGAGCAAAATCATTTTGCCTTTGAATTCTCCCGTGGGTAATACGCCCGCCGCTCCTCTCGTAAACAAAGGCCCCAACAACATGGGGCGTTGCGGATAGAGGGGTTTGCCCTCGGTATCTCGCCAATAGTCCCACACTTTATACTCCTTGCTGGGTACTTGGTGGCGGTGGTAGGTTTGTACGGCCAAGAAGTTAGAGTTATCAATAAAGACCTCATCGCCTACCTTGATTTTGGTCAAAATAGCCATATCCACAGGTCCAAAAACGACTTTATCCTCTTTGATACTTGCCAATTGTATGGTTTTACCTGCTGCTTCACCCGTTTTTATCATCAAGTCGCCACCCATAAAGTTGACATCGGGCAAAATATCTTCAATCTGGAAACCTACGGGCATTTGCCCTTCTACACCGCCCATGCTTTTCCATGCCAAATCTGCCGAACCTCTATGGCCTGCTGTTTCGGGTTCTTTTAAGCCCCATTTTACGGCTTCGTCGGTCGTGATGTTGGCTTTTATTTTACTTTCCTTTTGCAGTCTTGCCTTCAAAAGCGATTCCGTAGGGGTTGCCCCCAAATAGCCTTTCACTTTCCAGAAATCATCAAAAAACTTGCTGTCGGCCATGCGCATACCTTGATAGAGCGCAATGAAGCCATGAATCCCCATGGTTTTGTACCCAAACCACGACTGCGGCGGAAAACCCAACTCAGTGGCTTCCATTAAGGCTTGTTTTTCTTCCTCGTTTAGTCCCGCATACATATCACCACTACCGCCAGCATCCATGGCATCTATGATTTGGGGTAATTTTTTATTTAAAATCCGCATGGCGTTCATTCTCACCGAAAACACATTAGGAATGGCCATCGGCGAGCCCAATACATACGGCACTACGCCGTCCCAAACACCATCTGTATTTTCGATGCTGCCAATGGTACGATACGCCCCGCCACTACCGCCAAAAGCATAGCCAAAGGGTCTGTTTCCTCCAAAGATTTTTAGCGCAATTACTCGTGAAAAGGCAGCCGAAGCCGCGTTGGCTCTGAATGCTCCAATAGTAGGGTCATTTGCCATAGGATTAGCAAAATTGACGGCTCCGCCACCATTGGTTTCTATAAAATAGGCTCCGCTGGCAAGAGAAAAACCTATTTTATCGTCTTCACCTCTGGCCCCTTGCGATAAAAATTCGTTGTCGGGAAAAGGGGTAATGTATTGAAAAAAACGACCTTGGTATTTTGCTTTTTCGGGGAAATAAAAGGAAAAACGGGTTTCTGTGCCTTTAAAACCTCCATGCACATAGCGGTGTCGGACAGGGGCTTCTCTCCATTCGTCTTGGTCTATGTAGGGCGCTTTGAAGAGGGTGTCTTTGGTCACAAAAGATTGAGCCAGTTCGTTACTTTGTTGGGGTAAATTATTCGGGGTTTGTGCCAAAACCTGCTCCAAGCTACACAAAGCAAGCAGAGTGATTAAGATGGCATAAGGCTGTTTCGCTTTCATATTTTCAAGGGCTTATTTTTAGATTTTCTCAAACGTCAAAAACAGCACACTGTGGGCGGGTAATATAACGTTCCCTGCTTTTACTTTTTGGCCTTTTAGGGCTGGCACTTCATCCGTGGCGGTCAATTTCAATTCCTGCCCGTTGAGTTTTACTTTTTTGGTCATCAGCTCATCGGCGGCAAGTAAATATTGATTGGCATCGGCAGGAATAGTGACGGAGCTTTCAGTAGCATTGGTATTGATAATCAATAGCGTACGACCTTTAGGCTTGTTTTTTAGACTATGAGCAAATACATTTACGCCAGAAGCAATAGGACTGGTTTCATAGACTTCCGTCCCCATCAATTTACCCCACAACAAGGCTGCCCAATAGTTGGGGCGGGGATTGTGGGTATCGTGGTCGAGCAGGGCGTATTCGCTGCGGGCGAGGGTGTTGTGCATCACTACCTGAACGCCTTTTTGTGCCAGTCGGCCCAGTTGCTCCAAATATCGGAAGGTATCAAGGTAGGTAGCAGCCCACGGATTACCGCCGCAAGCCGCTTCAGCTGTTTCGGTATTCCAAATAGGAACGCCCGGCATATATTTATCTCTAACGTCCTGATAATAGGCCAGCCCTTTTTCGGTTTTACTCAACCATTCGTGGCTCAGGGCATTTTCGGGTTTTTGCCCACCCATACAGCGTCGGGATACTGTGCCGTAATAATGATAGGTAAAGACATCAAATGTAGGCTTTGACGATGCTGAAAGTATATCATCTACGGGGATGTCTTGACCTGGAACAATCCCGCCCTCCCCTGTAGAACCAGGGCCAAGGATTTTCATGTTAGGAGCAGCTTGGGCGATAAAAGCTTTAAAAGCAACAAAATCTTTGGCAAATTGGGCTCCATTGTAGCCTTTGGGCGCATCACCATGACCCGCGTGGGAGGGTTCGTTGAACATCTCGGCAGCGGCTATTTCGCCCCCGATACTCTTGGTATAATTGAGTAATGGTTGTACTTGGGCGGGTGTCCAGTTCCCCTCTTTGTCTCTTATACCGTCGCTGATGCTGAAAGAGGTAACGAGTTTGCCATTGACTGCTTTGCAAAAATCAACCACGCCTTTCCATTGCGGGCGAGTCAATATGTTCTTGTAACCAGTTGGCGGTGCTGCCAATGCAGCTTCGTTGTTGTTCTGAAAATAAATAGCATTGGCCCACGTGCCGCTTACTCTCACATAGGTTGGCCCCAAAGCGGCAGTCAAATTGCGCAATTTTTTTTCATATAGATTGATAGGTTCAATCTTCCATTTTAGGGCATCTATTCCTTTTTTGTTAGTATGTTTCCTGACCGAATCAATCAACTCATACGGTATCCAAAAATCACCGCCAATGACTTCGCACATTTCTATATTAAATGATTGATACCGCTCGTCCACTTTGCCAACAAGCTCATTTGTTTCAAATTGAGGTTGTTGGAAGACCCAGTTTGGGTAAAAGCCGAAAAGGGGAAAATAGGTAAGAAAAGTCCAAAAAATCAAAAACTGTATTTTTCTCATCGTCATAAGGAATAACTGGTAAACAATCAAAGTGAAAAAGACTGATTAACAACAAGTTCACAGTAGAATAATAAAGCAACTATATGATTTACAAGACAAAGGTAAAAACAATTTTTTATATTGTATATTTTTTATACAATAATTTTTATTCAATTATATACCTTTGCAGTACAATAGACGGTTGAGCAGTTTTTTCATTAAAATTTGATCGACATGGCTCGAATGAAAAAAAATCTGAGTTAATTTTACACATGACTATTCTACCTTTTATGCAGAACCCAGCCAGCAAAACTATATAGCCCAAGTCTCGATTGATTGTGTCATTTTTGGCTACCACGAGCAACAACTCAAAGTGCTGATTCCCAAACTCAACTTCAAGGGCGATTTTTGGGCATTACCGAGCGGATTTGTAGGCCAAAACGAAGACATTGACCAAGCTGCCGAGCGTATCTTACGAGAACGCACAGGTATTCAAGACATTTATTTGGAGCAGTTTCGAGTATTTGGAAAAGCCGATAGAAGTAACAAAGCCTTTCTTGATGAACTGATTGGCCTCAATGCGGCTCAATTAGCTGTAAAAAATACAGATCAGCAAGAATACGACTGGTTTACAAAGCGGTTTATTTCAGTAGGTTACTATGCCTTGGTGGATATTAACAGGGTCGTTCCACAAAAAACGGACTTAGACGAGTCTATTGAATGGTACAGCCTCCAAACCTTGCCTCGAATGATTATGGATCATGCCGACATCATAGCGGAAGCCCTCACAACCCTGCAAAGCCATCTCGACGAAAAAATCAATGCCTTCAATTTGTTACCCGAAACTTTCACCATGAAAGAGGTGCAAGAGGTTTATGAAGCGGTTTTGGGTAAGACATTTGTACGCACCAATTTCCAAAAAATGATTCTTAATTTGGGTGTTTTGGAGCGATTGGAGAAGAAATTTACAGGGGCAGCCAATAAAGCACCGTATTTATACCAGTTTAAAAAGCAGTTGCTGTTTGCTTTTTAGAAAATGAAACAAGACTTCAAGCTGTTTTGGGGGAGGCTTCCAAATAAATTCGCTAAAAAAAGCAGCAAATGAACTGATTTTTAGCCCCTGATTATTTTTCGTTTAAAACTATAATTTAGCGTGATATTCCACATAAAATCTTGGTTTCCAGGAATATCAGAAACAAAAGTTTGGTTGATAGTTGCCTGAAATGAAAACGGTATTTGTTGATGTGCGAGAATGCTTGTGGCTGTCAAATAGCTTCCTGTAAAGCCATCGGTATTCAGAAAATAAATCGTTGGAATAAAATGACACCTAAATTTTGGGCTCAATTTGAGGTTTGTAAGGCTTGTACTAAGAAACAGCACACGTGTGGTTTGTGGGCCGTGTTTTTGCAGTCCGTGTCCTTCCAAATACATGGCTCCAAGTCCCCAGTTTTCTGTGATTTGGTAGTTGGGAACGACCTCAAAGGCCACAAAGCGTAATGCTTCTGTGATTTCTATATTGATGCCATCATCCAACACTTGTTTTCTGATTAGACTCAAGGCGGGGTGTGCACCCACACGAAGGCTAAATTTCTTTCGGTCTATCAAGCGATACCTCGACCAAAACAACAGCCCTCCTTTGCTGGCATTTGATACAAGGCGGATGTCGGGATCAAAGCTAAATCGTTTTTTTTGCCAAGAGAGATTGATGATAGCAGCTGGGCTGTTCAGCGAAAAAGTAGGAATAATCGAAAATCCATTGGTAGTGATGCCTATCGTTCCCGAAAAAGTGGAGGAGGTTTGCGTACTGTCTGCTGTTTTGGAAAAAGATATACGCGCAAGAAGCAATGTAAAAAGGATGAATATAGTTCTCGTCATTATCAGACTATTTATTGGTGAAGGGATAGCATGACAATATCCATCTCAGACTATCTTCGTACTACCCCTCTGCAACCATCACGTTGCTGCCTCTTCTTACTACTTAAAACCAAACCTTGCCAAGCCCTCTTTACTCAGTTTGAGGGCTTCCATGGGCTGCATACCGTCAAAGGTCTGGTCTTGCTCCACGATATAGTATTTCATACCGGCCTGTTTTTTGTGGGCTAAAATGCGTTTAAAGTCAATTTTTCCTTGTCCTACAGGAGCAAAACGCTCTTGCGCATCCATATCTTTGACATGCCAAATCTTAAAACGACCCGGATACTTTTGGAAGTAAGCCACGGGATCGGCTCCTGCCTTTGTTGCCCAATATAAATCTATCTCGAAGTTGACATATTTGGGGTCTAAGTGTTCGAGCAAATAATCTATCGGTACAATGCCCTCGCTATTAGCCACAAACTCAAAGTCATGGTTATGGTAAAGAAATTCTAAACCAGCGGCAGTTGCTTTCTGGGCTATCGTGTTTAGGATTTCGGCCAGTTTCTCTACTGTGCCTTCCATCCCCAATTTTCGTGTTTTAGCATCAAACTTAAACATACCCATGGGTGGTACAGGAGCAATAAAATACTTGAAACCCGCTGCTTTGGCATCAGCAGCAAGTTTGTCGGCATTGTCGGGAGTGGCTGCTCCCATATGGACAGAGAGCGGCTCGAGCCCCAAACTTTTCAGATATGCCTTGAATTCTTCGGGGGCCATGCCATAAAATTTACCGTCTTTGTAGTCCACGGCTTCAATAAATTTATAGCCTAAATCGGCTACTTGTTTGAGTGTTTGCTTGGGATCTTTGCTCATTTCATTGCGGACCGTATAGAGAGTCACCCTCCCGATTTTTTTGAGCCAAAGTAGCCAAGCTCAATGACATCATAACGGACAAGGCCAAAAGCCTAAAAAGTGCATATTTTTCATTGGATGATTGTTTTTTAGATGATACTTGTTTTGTTCGCTTTATCGAAAAGCAAAAAATAGAAAAGCTATATCTATTTTCTAAAAAAAAGATAATAAAATTCTACATTTGTAAAACCTGCAATTAGCCACTAAAGCCATTATGAATCTTAATACTGAAAAATACATCGCACATCTCTCCATAGATTGTGTCATATTTGGTTATGAAGACCGCGCGTTGAAGGTCTTAATAGCAAAATCGAAAGCTTGGTGAAGAGATTTGGAATTTACCAGGTGGCTATATTTTAAAAACGGAAGGGATTAGTCAAGCCGCCAACCGAATTTTAAGAGAAAGAACTGGCCTCGAAAACATTTATTTAGAACAATTTCGGGTATTTGGCCATGAAAATCGCATTCTTGAAAGCCAGTTTCGTTCGTATTTATTGACTTACCTTACCCAAAAACACGGTGAAACAACAGCCGAATGGATGTTGAGCCGATTTATCTGTATTGGTTTTTATGCTTTGGTCGACATCCACAAAGTAAGTCCACAAAGGGCGATTTGGATGAATATTTGATATGGACAAATGTGGAGGATGTTCCAACAATGATATACGACCACAACGACATTCTTACACATGCCCTTGAGGCCTGCGCCAAACCTCGACCAAAAGCTGATAGGCTTCAATCTGCTACCCGAAACTTTCACGATGAAAGAACTACAAGCCCTATACGAAGCTGTTTATAACCGCGAATTTGCTATGAACAATTTTCAAAAAAGAAAATGCTGGACTTGAACGTATTAGAGCGTTTTGGAAAAAAATTTACGGGGGCTCAAAATAAAGCTCCTTATCTGTATCGGTTTTAGCAAATAACTATTCTCTTGGATAAAACATACATTTGTAAATGATTGATTATTAAATTCACTACACTCTTTCCCATACCCAATACAACGCCATCATCATCAAAAAAAGAACTCCTACTTGACGAAATGCGGTGTAGTATCGTGTTTTGAGAGTAAAAGCAACAAAGGGAAAACCAATAAAATGAGAAACAGTTGCATCAATTCAATACCTACATTAAAACCCAATAAGCTCAGTAGCAGTTGTTTGGTAGAAAGTTCCAAGTTTTTGAGGGTTTCGGAAAAAGCCAAACCGTGAATTAATCCAAAACTACCCGCGATGATTACTTCTTTTTTGGGATAAATAGGTACTAAGGCGTGAAGTGCTGAAATCAGAATGGTGATGGCAATCAATATTTCGATGGGTTGCGAAGGAAAATTGAGCCATTCAATCGTACCCAAAATTAGTGTGAGCGAATGGCCAATTGTAAAAGCTGTCACGATTTTTAATAGATTTTTCCCACTTTCTTTTGTGCCAGCCACTCCCCCCCAACGTTTGTTTTGGGCTACAAGCAGGGCGGGAAATAAGAGCGTCAATACAAAAAGAAGATGGTCAGTTCCCTCTTTGATATGCGAAATGCCCAACGACACCATGTTTTTAAAGCCTTGCCAATCGCTTCCTTGGTTCAAACTTACTTGAAATGGATTTAGTTTGCCGTTTATCATATCCCACTCAATCACGCCAATTTGCAGGGTAGTAGTATCTTCTCTTACAAAACCCTGTTGCCAATCCTGCTTGACCTGAATCAGGGTTTTATGGCTGGCCACTTGATGTAAAATGACATCATAGTCGAAATAAAAATTACGTAGGTCATAGTGTTGGGGTGGCGACATTTCAAAATTGATACGCAATTCTTTGTACAATCCCACTATGGGATCATTGCTTTCCACTACTTCTAACTCACCTATTTGAACTACCCATGCCTTGCCTTCAAAACTACGTGGACGAATATGTTGCCGAAGATAGATTCTTAATGAGTCACCCAAGCGTTCTATCAGTTGCTCCGATTTATCGTTTACCTCTAAGCCAATGGCCGATTGTAGTTCGGCCAAGGGAAGCATGATTTGGCCCGAAATACTTTTTTCATGTACTTTCAGCACGACCATAGAACTGGGCATGGGATGGGCAAAAACAATGCCCCCCAAGCCCAAAACAAAGGCAATAAGTATAAAATTGATTTTTTGATTCATCAAGACGTGTTGAAAGGACTATAAAATGGGTACTTATGGGCTTGTTAATTGGCCCCATAGTCGGCGTTTCTATCTCTCCAAACCGCATGAGGATGTACGCCCCCTTTGATAATCACTGCTCCTTGCATGGACCACTCAATCCAAACACTGGGGCCATCAATCAAGATGTAATCGCCTTGAGAAGCCATGGTGGTAGTGCCGTAGTAGGATATGTAGGTTTCGTCCAATTCGGCTTTGTATTTAGCCAAAATAGCCGCAGCGGCTTTGTCGTCCAAATCGTCCACCCAGGGTTTAATCGCTGCCAACAGCAAATCTTTTTTGGCCTGTGTTAGGTTTCCAGCCTTTACACCTGTTTTTGTGGTAGGAAAATTGCTATCTTTCTGTGGACCAGCAATCAAATCATTTTGAGCAGTAGAACGCTTGGCAGTGGTTTGTTCGGCGCTACTCAACCCTCCCAACAAGTTGGCAAAAGCGGCTGTTTCTTGCACCAATGGCTGTACAGTCTTGCTACTGACAGTTGAAGTCCATGTAGGATAAGGCTCTGTAGATCGGAATGAAGGCGTGCCACCTGCCATTTTACCGCCATTGTAGGTATGTATGATGGTGCCGTGGTGGCCGCCAATCTGCAAACACCAAAGCCCTGTTGTGCTTGGTGCTCCTAAAAAACCGATGTAATAGTTGCCAATGCCATAGCCACTCCCACCGCCATTGACACCAAGATAAATATCTGCATCCAAAATACCGAGGTATTCTTCATTGCCTTCGTTGGCTACCGTGCCTGTGGCGGCCTTGAGTAGGTTATAAAAAGCCGTAAATTGCGCTGCCGAAAGTGTACTTGTTTGAAGCCCTACCCGACCTTTATAGATAGATTCAGGGAAGTTGGACCATTTTTGGGCATGGGCTTTGGTGTAGTCATATTGTAGGGCAGTTACTTGTGTAGTGGACAAAGTAGCTTTGAAAGCATTGAGAAGGTCACAATATTCGCCATATCTGTATCCACGTTCCAAGCCGATGTGTTGCTGCCAGTACCTGTCGAGGCGGCATTGACCGTTAGAAAGCGTGCAAGACTGCCCGCCTACCGAAATAGCGAAAGTGGCAGTTCCGCTTGCTGCGGGTGTGCCTGTAATGGCAAAAGTAACCGAGCCAGCCCCCGAGGCCAAAGTACCTGCCGCCAGTGTGGCCGAAAGACCCGTTACACCCGCCGAAGCCACCGCCGAACCCGCTGTATAGGCCACGCCATTGCCGCCTGTATATGACGCCGTGGCCGTACCTGTAAAGGCCGTCCCCGCCGTAGGGATTGTCGAAAACGTGGCTGATGAACAGGTCAGTCCTGTTATCGTTGCCGACGACGGAGTAACGGTAGTGGCCTCTTCTTTGCAGCCAATCATCGCTAAAAAGGCCATCATTGCTACGCTTGCTAAAGTTGTTTTTAAGTTCATATTTGAATGACTATATTTGAGTTATCTTCTACGTTACGTCATTTCGCCTGATTTCGTTGATTTTTAGCGTGTATTTAAGGGTGAAAAGGAAAAAAAGCCAGTGAATCGCCCAATCAGCCTTTTTCAAACCACTTCTTCAGGGCACCCACCTTTTCTTTGCTAATAATGATTTCAGTTGGGGCATTTGGATTGCTTTTTATGATAACTCTGCTGTTGATGTAGGGCTGTATGGTACGAATAGCCTCGCGCGAGAATAAACTGTCGATTAGCTCTAATGAAATCTTGGGGGTCGAGTTGGTTTTCGAGGTCTTCGAGTTTGAAGTCCAACACCCATTTGCGACCATCGAATAGCTGCCCGAAAACCACTCCATTTTCGATAAAAGAAAGCAAATGCTGCTGATTTGAGGGGAATGAGTTGATTACGGTATTTTACCAAGAAACTCTTGCGGTAATTTTTGGGGAAGAATGTATGCTGACCAATAAGTTCTTGCCATTTCTCCTGGGTGATTAATGCTTGATTTTTAAATTTTTCGATGGCAAACCCCAAAGATGCTTCATCAATGGGCTTGAGAATATAATCAATGCTGTTGAGTTTAAAAGCCCTAATGGCGTATTCATCAAAGGCTGTTGTAAAAATAATAGGCGCTTTGACACTTACTTGCTCATAAATATCAAATGACACCCCATCAGCCAACTGAATGTCGGAGAAAATTAGATCAGGTGGCTCGATTTTGGTGAACCATTCAATGGCCTCTGCAACGGTTTCAAGCACAGCCAGCACCTCATGGTCAATTTTAAGTTGATGCAACAAATAGTTGAGGTGATTTGCCGCTGCCGATTCATCTTCTATAATGACGATTTTCATGCTATCAATGGTAAAATGACTGTAAATGCCTCATCTTGTTGAATCTCAATCGAGCGATTTGTCAAAATACGAAAACGTTCATTGAGGTTGGCTAAACCAATGCCTGTGCCTGCTGAATTTGGTTTTGGATGCAATGAATTGCTGACGGACAAGGTTTGTTTATCCTTGTCTATCGAAATATGTAGGTACATTGGCTGCGCACTGGAAATGATATTGTGCTTGATGGCGTTTTCGACCAGCAACTGCAATGAAAGGGGGGGAATATTGAATCTGCTCACCTCCGAGAGTTCTTTGGTCATTTTTAGGTTATCTCCAAATCGTATGGCTAACAAAAAAATATAGCTATCAAGTAGCATCAATTCTTCTTTCAATGGCACTACCGATTGCGCTTGTATCTGCAACGAATAGCGCAACACTTGAGATAGTTTTTGCAAATATTGCTGACTTTTTTCTTTGTTCTCATTGATAAGCCAACTGAGTGTATTGAGCGAATTAAATAAGAAATGGGGATTAAGTTGATTTTTAAGTGAATTGAGTTGAATCGTTAGATTTTCGAGTTTAAGGTTCTCATTTTCGAGCAAAACAGTACTCTTTTGTTCGGTTTCATATAGAAACTTACTAAAAATAGACGAAATGCCCATAATGAGTATGCCCCGTATCAGTACCGTAACAATCATCATACCTTCACGAATGCCAATAAAAAAATAATTGAGTGAACTTAAAACAGCCGAAAAAACAAACAAAAGAAGCAATAGATAGACCCATGACGTGGTTTTATGAAGACGAAAAGCACGATAAAAGTAGAAAACCATAAGGGCAACAAACAACAGACAAACAGAAATTTGGATGAAAATATCCCAGCCAGCCATTTGATGTCCCTCCAAATGCGGCGGATGATGCAACGGAAAATCCGTAGGCGGCGGTTTTTTTACCCAAAGATAAATGGGAGGTAACTGTAGGGCTATAAACGGAAAGTTTACAAGCACAGACACCAACAAAGCCCCAGATAAATGTTTTTTTGACATTATAAAGCTGATTTTCAGCCATTTCTAAACCTTGTTGGCGTTGTTTGGGTATGTTTTTGAAAAAGTTATTGAAGTGAGTTACTTCTATGAAACCCAGAGCAAAGGCGATTTCAGCCACATTCCAGTGGCTGTGTTTGAGCATAATTTTCGATTCCTGCAAAACCCGATCAGCAATAATTTGAGTGAGTAGTTTTGAGTGTAATTTCTTTGACCGCCCGATTGAGATGATTGACGTGTACGTTGAGTTGATTGGCAAAATCAGAGGCTGCTTTCCGAATACCAATACGAGGGTGATTTTCATCAATAGGAAATTGGCGTTCTAACAATTCTAAAAGAGGGTAGTAATACGTTGAGAAGCATTGAGGGTTGTTTGTCTTCTTGGGTAGCGGGCTGCATTTTTAGAGCAAAATGCAGCAATTCGAATACTAAATTGCGTAAAACATCCTTATTTATGTACATAATCCAGATCCAGTTCATCCTGCATTTTTTTATTAAATACTCAACACATATTCTACCTGCTTTTCTCCCAAATCAAATACATGAATTGCCCGAAGGTTGAAATACAGCATATTGGTTTAAGTCGCCGTACTGATGAAGAAGTGTTGGTTAAAAATACAATATTTACCCCCTCTGATATTTTCAAGGTGGTCGCACATAAGGGATGAGTGGTTAGAAAAAACCAAGGAGGGTTGTCGTACTGGCACTACACGATCGGCATAGTTGATGTCTATATCGCCTATAACGAGCATGATTTTATAAAAATCTCTTCGTTTGTAGGGAACAGGCTTCGTTTTGTTAAAAAATTCAATGCTGGCTCTAAAGGGAAGAAATTAAAATGCCCAATTTCATTTTTGATATTGTCGGGAATCCACTCAAATTTACGTTGGTAAACTGTTCTCCGTTCTAAGGTGTCCATGCTTGCTTATGGTCTGCTTTTTAGTGTTTCCGAAGAAACGCATCAAGTCGGGCTGCAACGAAAGCAAAGGCATTCCAAATTTGATAGATTTAGGATGCCTTTGTAAACATTTTTTTGATTAAGAACTCGCTGCTTCGGTAGCAAACTTGGCTGATTGTAGTGCCTTTTGCCCGTAGTTTTAAACAGTGCGTTGGCCACTGCCCCAAATACAGGTGGGAAGGTGGTTCACCCAAGCCAGTGGGGTCAATTTCGCTCTCTACAAAATGTACTTCTATACGCTTGGGGGCTTCGTTGTGTTTAATCATTCGGTAATTATGGAAATTGCTCTGCTCAGCAGCGCCGTTTTTGTGGGTCAGTGCCCCATAAAACGACTGCCCGATTCCATCAACCACAGCGCCTTGTACCATATTGGCGGCAGCGTCGGGATTAACCACCACGCCACAGTCTGGCACAAACACGCGCTCTACGTATGGTTTTCCGTCTTTGTTTACCATATCTACTACATGGCCTGCATATGAGTTGTGGCAAAATACGCTGCTACGCCACGGTGGTATTTAGCGTTTTCAGGTTTGCCCCAGCCGAATTTTCTTTTTCAATAATTTCAACACGCCCGCATAGCGGTCGGCATCGTAATCGTTGTTTTTACCTACGGGGTTTTTCTTCGCTCTTTCCAACAATTTTCCAGTCGCATATCAATCGGGTCTTTGCTCGTGGCCTCGGCCAATTCATCTAAGAATGATTGCTCAGCGGCATTGAAAGTGGGCGTGGCGCTCGAAACGCCCCAATGGTGATATTAGAGGATTTCCCAACCTTCGGCAAATAATTATCAACAGCGCCTGCTGGGAAGCGATTGGCGTGTACGGGATTTTCGGGAATACCTCCTCCTTTTACATGAAAACCAATCAGGTTTTTGTTGGCATCAAGCGCAGCGCGATAGGTAGCAGTGTACATAGGGCGATAAATACCGTAGGCCATGTCGTCTTCGCGACTATAAATCAGCTTGACGGGTGCTTTGACCTTCTGAGAGATACGTGCGGCTTCATACGCATATTGGCAGTAGGCTCTGCGCCCAAAGCCTCCGCCCATGCGCGTCATCTGAATTTCGATTTTATCGGCAGGAAGATTTAAAATCTTTGAGAGGGTAGGCTCCATCCAGCCTGGCGCTTGCAGTGGGCCAGCCACCAAGGCCTTGTCGGCTTCTACATGGGCGAAGAAGTTCATTGGCTCCATGCAGTTGTGTGCCAAAAAGGGCGCATTGTAGGTGCGTTCGATGATTTGGGCGGCATTTTTAAAGGCCATTTCTGGGTCGCCGTCTTTTCGTAGTTGTTGGGCTGGTTTTTGAGCAAATGCTGCCATCATTTCCATCTGGCTACTGGTAGTTTCTAACCTGCCAGGTACAGTTACTTCCGTTTTCCCGCCTCTGCCCATCATGGTCTGTTTGGTATCACCAGCAGCCTCCCACTGATAATTTATTTTCTTACGGGCATTCATTACTTCCCAAGTAGAATTACCAACAATAGCTACCATTTCGTTGAAAGTGCGGGTATCGAAACCTGCCTGTTCAAAACCATCATCATAGAGTTTGAAGCTAAAAATATCCTTGATTCCTGGCATTTTTTTGGCCGCAGTGGCATCAAAAGATTTTAGTTTCATGCCAAACGCAGGCGGGTGTTGAATCATGGCAATCAACATGCCCTCCACGCGGTAATCCATGCCGAAGAGCGGCTGGCCAGTAACTACTTTTAAGCCTTCGGCATTTTTTTGCGATTTTCCCACAATACCAAAACTCTTAACAGCTTTGGTTTTTACTTCCTTTGGCACAGGCAAGGTAGCGGCTTTGCTGGCCATTTCGCCATATTTGGCTGTTTTGCCGCTCGAATGAGTCAAAACTCCTGCTTTGGTGGTGATTTCTGCTGCCGAAACACCCCATGTTTGAGCGGCAGCTTCGATGAGCATTTGTCGTGCTGCTGCTCCCGCATTTCGTAGGGGTTTCCAGTACATCCTTACCGAATTACTTCCTCCTGTAAATTGCGGGCCGTATTTGACGTTGTCGTGCGTACCCATTTCTACCACTACACTTTTCCCAGTCCACATCCAGCTCTTCAGCTACCATCATGGGGAGAGAAGTCATGACGTTTTGACCAAATTCGGGGTTAGGACAAAGGATTTTTACTACATTATCGGGCGTAATTTTAATGTACGCCGCCAGTTCTGACCAAACTGGCGCGGGCAAATTCAATATGGCTGCTTTTTCAGCGGCTTTTGCATGGGCAAACCAGCTAAAACTAAGCATCATTCCTCCTCCTGCCACAGCAGAAGATTTGAGAAGTGCGTCTGTTGTATGTATTTTTATTTTCCATTTTTCAAGCTTGGTTAAAGTTTACTTTTTGGCTGCAGTTTTAATCGCCTCTTTGATCCTCAAATAAGTACCACAACGGCAAATGTTGCCGCTCATGTAAACGTCAATTTCTTCATCAGTCGGATTGGGGTTGCTTTTCAATAAGGCCGTTGCCGACATGATCTGCCCTGATTGGCAATAGCCACATTGGGCTACGTCGTGTTCAATCCAAGCTTTCTGCACAGGGTGCGAACCGTCGGCAGATAAGCCCTCGATGGTGATGGCTGATTTGCCTACTGCCGAAACAGGGAGGCTACCACGAACGTACTGCATTGCCATCCAGATGTACGGTACAGGCACCGCACTGGGCCATGCCACAACCAAATTTGGTACCAGGCATATTGAGATGATCACGTAAAACCCACAGCATGGGTGTAGATGGGTCGACATCTACTTGTTGGGTTTGCCATTGATTTTGAGCGAATATTTTGACATGGTATATATGTAGGTTTATTTTATCTAAAATAATTTAACAAAAATATAAGAAAAAATCCATAAAAAACAATACTTTTCAAATGAAAACTTACAAAAATCAAACAAAAATTACTTCTAATTCTTTATATGATTTGTGTCACTAACGCCACTGAATGTCAACACATACAGTTTCCCTCGCTTTTTATACATTGGATATACCCGTTAGGCTTTAAATACCCACAGCAGTTTACAAGATTATCTAAGCAAAAAGTAGGGTGATATACCAGAAGAGTATCGATTGAACTAAGGCTATTTCACGAAAATTCTAATGAATTGAATCAAAGTCTTCCTACTTCTCTCCATACATTTAATTCGTCTTTAAACCTATCACTAATCACCTCTAATTTGCTATCTATCCGCATAGTTGGCCTGTCTTTTAGGTTATATGGTTTCCATTTGGGTGCATCTTTGGCAAAAGGTTTACCTGTTTTGGCAAAGTTTGTCCAGAGCTCGGCAAAATTATGTGAGGCGGTTACTCGTCCTGGTTTATTTCCCCCAAAAAAGCTCGGCTTTTCGGCAGATTCATTGAAAAATTTAAAGCTGATGTCCATGGCATGAGGGGTACCCATTTCATAGTCAGTTCCTGGTATTTTTACCTCTGATTTATAACCAAAATTATACAGGTAAACGGAGGCACCTTCTTGCCTTGCTTTCTTTTCGGCAATTTCAATTGATCCTAAGCCCATCATGGTAATTGACGAAACGGCTATGTAAATATCAGCTGGGGTTGCATTTGGCCGTACTTTTCGGTAAGTATCTATTATTTTAGATGTATTTTCACCATAAGTGGGTTCAAATTTTTTATGCAAAGCCTCAAAATCATATTTGACAAATTCAGTTTCTTTGCGTTCCCATGCAAAAAAGGTCCACTCATCTTCATTCCAACCTACCATTAATGGTTTATCTTTTGAGATATTAGGAGCTGTAGGGTCAAACGGATGATTAGGTAATGCTTTTCCATCTACCACAGGACCGAACCCACCGTAATTTCTTCGCATAAAGCCCTGGTTCTTATTTTTTTCTATAAAAGGAGGTACAAATGGTAATTTCCCTTGCATTTCCAAAAGTGTAGTAGCGGGTATATCTAAAACTTTCCTCCAATCTCTCTGGTCTATATTTAGTTCTTTCAAAAGCATGAGTGTAGTTTCGGCAGCTATATCCTTGGGAGTCATTCTTATACCTGGCCCACTTTCTATGGAGGCTTTATTGAAAAATGGTGCTGCTGATGGCATGGCATATAAGCAAGAGGTTTTAGCTCCACCACCTGATTCACCCCATATCATTACGTTGTTTGGGTCGCCACCAAACTGACTGATATTCTGATTTACCCATTTTAAGCCTTCCACAATATCAAGCATTCCATTGTTGCCTGAGCCTTCATAGTCTGCCCCGCCGAGTTCGTCTAAATATAAAAAACCCATCAACCCCAATCGGTGGTTGGTTTGCACCACTACCACATCAAAATATCGTGCCAAATTGGCTCCATCTTGCCCAGCCGAACCGCCCGAGCCAATTACAAATCCACCACCATGACTGTAAAACATCACAGGGCGTTTTTTGCCGTCATTGGCAGGTGTCCAAACATTCAAGAAAAGGCAGTCTTCTGATGGTGTTGGCTCATTCTTTCTTGGGTTTTGTATGGCGGGTGCACCAAGCGAAACAGCCTCTCGCACGCCTGCCCAAGGCTCAAGCGGAGCAGGCCGACGGAAACGCCTATCGCCTGATGTTTTGCCAGCATAAGGAATCCCCTTAAAGATATTCACCCCCTGTTCTCGGTAGCCTTTTATTTTCCCAAAAACAGTATCTGTGGTAATAAATTCCTCGATAATTGGTGACTTTTGATAAAAGTTTTTGGATGCGTATAATCTATTTGAAATGGCAGTACCTACTATACCATAGGATAGTTGAGATAGTACTTGTCTTCTTTTCATGTTAAAAAAAATTAAAGGTTAAATAGATTTTTCCCAGCCTTCAATGCGATGGTTTTGCCTTTCCAAACAAGATTTCCAGTAGTGGATTGTGGTAATTCTATCTGTACCTTCCATTGACCATTTTGGAGTTTATAATTAGCAGTAATGCTACCATTTGGGTGTGGAATTGAGCCACCGATATCGGTAAAGTCTCCCAAATGGGGCTGAATTTTAACTTTTGAGAATCCTAATCCATCACTATCAATGCCCAGAATAGTTCTGTAAAATTCAATATTTGGGCTACTTCCCCAAGCATGGCAATCGGAGCGTGTTTTGTCAACATCCGAGGTCTCGGCCCAAGTAGTAAGACCCATTTTAATGTTTTCACGCCATTTGTCCAACCACTTTAAATAGTCATTCCCTAACCCTGCCTTTATGAGTGCTTGATGTAAATAATATTTAAAATAAATAGATGCCATAGCCATTTCTTTGTTATTTAATAATTGATTGGCTATTTCTTTTGCCTCTGTAGCAGATGTTATACCAGTCAAAATCGCTAATGAATTGGCATGTTGTGAATACAAGTCTTTTTCCTCACGGTCGGAAAATATTTTTTAGAAGGATTCCAATATTTTGCTCTGATGGTAGCTTTTAATTGGTTAATCAATTGGTTATATTCATTAGCAAAGGCCGCATTACCCAATTTTTTTCTAATTCTGCTGCCACTTGGTATGCCCACAGTAATTGCAAATCAAGTATGGCCGAAGTACCATTGCCCCCATTGGGCCAATACCAGCACGCCACTCTTTTGCATCGTTTACCCAGTCGGTAAACATCCATTGCAGCACATTTTTCAGGGAACCGTCAGCTTGTTGGTATCCTTAAAATAGTCGAGAATTTGACGCGTACCACCTATTTTTGACTTTACAAAAGCCATATCAGCTCCATACCTGCTGTAATCATGAAGCATACCAAGATACCACAATGAAAAAGTGGGGATAAACTGCGGTGTATATGAGGGATGACGACTAAGGGTAACGCCTTCCGGTGTACGAGAAAAATCCATTAAATTGAGGGCGTTTTTAACCAATCTGTCATCGCCAGTGTTAAACAACGAAACCAATGCCTGTATTCTACCATCACCTATGTATTGTAACTGTTCGTAGTACGGGCAATCCATGTAAGTTTCTGAACTTCTAAAGCCTTGCTGTACGCCATCCGATGTTCAAGATATCTTTAATTTCTGGGTTTTGGCTGGTGGTCGTAGCCTTCAATTCGAAAGGATAACCCGTAAATGTGCCATAAATATCGTTGAGTACAAGCGGTTGGTCTTTGGTGACAATTTTTATTTGAATGTAACGGTAGGTTCTGTAGGTCAAAGTTGTAAATCTTTGCTCATTGGATCCATCTGCCACAAGGCTATCTGTTCTTCCAATAAAATTTTTACCGTTTACTTCATTTCTATTTCCTTTTGGATTGGCCACTGCCAAACAAAGCTTCACTAACACAGAAATGGAAGCATTTTTCCCACCCGAAAAGCTTAGATTCGGATAGGCATTTGTAAGGTAACTTTGGTCTAAAATGAGCTTAATTGAAGCATTTGCAGGAATGTTAAGGCCTTTTTTCTCAACAGGGAAACCAGAAGGAATGGCTATATTGCCTTCGTTGATGACTACCTTGGCGAGTCGCTCATCCTTCAATTCCATTTGAGGGATGATGGAAGGCACCAACATCCAACCACTCATAGTGCCAAAAGCCCCCAACACATTTTTGGGTACTCCATAGCCTAAAGGCCTTGCTTTTTGCCATTGACTGTCGTTGAAATCATCTCTTTGCCAGTTTTTAATTTCGGTGGCAAAATTTCGTATTTCACCAGCACCCGATACGTAATAGGCTCTTACATTGAATCTCAGAGGAGCAAAACTATTGTCTTTTTCGCAAAGCCAGGAATTGTTGGTATTTACCGCCGATTCCGCCGAGGTAGATCCCTGTAAAATAAAGGCTGTTCGGAATGTTATTTGCGCTTCTGGCTTAAACTCCCCTTCGTTCCAAACTTGAGCAGCTATGGTATTTTTACCTACCTTTAAGTAAGAAGCTATATCAACCGACTCATAGTTCCAATGTTCAATATCACCCCTAGCAGGGCCATGCGACACTATTTTTTCGTTGATAAACAGCTTGTAGCGATTATCTGCCGAAACATGGATTAGATAGTTAGTAGGTTTGCTACTTATATCAATGGTTTTCCGAAACAAATACACGCCATAGCCATCATTGCTGGCATTAGGCACGGTAATCCACTGGGCATGCCAACGCTTATTTAATACATCAGGCTCGCCAGTGGGAGGACCAAACTGAGCATATAAGGTATTGCTCCAAAATCCTACCCACAGGACAATTGTTAGAATTCCTGCTTTCATTATTTTAATTTGGGTTTGAATAAATCTATTACAACTTAATTAGTTCGTTTCGTCTCATTAATCTTATAACCAATCCCCCTATTTTTTATCTCTTCAATGTCACACATATTGTCAAAATCTGAGGCTTCTTTCACGATAGTTTTTGTTTGAGTTCATCATGCTAAATTAATAATTACAGATAAAAAAAATTTGCTTTAGAGACTCTCCCCAAAAGGTTGGTTGTAAAAACGCTTGCCCGTAGCTTTGTATAGCGCGTTGGCTAAAGCTGCATGTACAGGCGGATAGGCGGGTTCGCCCATGCCCGTAGGAGCAATTTGGTTTTCTACAAAATATACCTCGATAGCCTTTGGAGCTTCATTATGGCGTATCATTCTGTAATTATGGAAATTATTCACGTCTGGTACTCCTTTTGTAAAGGTCATTTTGCCATACATGGCTGCTCCAACGGCATCTACAATGCCTCCTTCTGCCATGTTTCTGGCAGCATCAGGATTAATGACAATGCCACAATCAATGGCACACCAAACTTTCTTGATGATGGGCACATCGTCTTTTATTTCCAACTCAAGCACATGTGCTGCATATGTATCGTGGCAGAAGTAGGCCGCAAAACCCAATTTTTTACTTGTTTTTAGATTCTCCCAATTCGATTTTTCTTTGACCAATTCCAACACTTTTATAAACCTTTCGGCCTCATAATCGTTGTTTTTTCCTACTGGATTTACCTTAGCACGTTTCAATAATTCTATTCGTAAATCTATAGGGTCTTTGCCAGCGGCCTCGGCCACTTCGTCCAAAACGACTGCTCGGCAGCAACCATAAAATTGGAGCGTGGGGCGCGGTAAGACCCCGTGACGCTATATTGGAATCAATCGTAAAGTCTTCGGCCAAATAGTGATCAACTGCCCCTGCTGAAAACGATTGGGATACAAAGGCGACTCGGGCGTTCCACCTGTTTTTACATGAAAACCTATCAGGTTGTTGTTGGCATCGAGGGCAGCACCGGTAACGTGCAGCATACCTGGAGCGATAAATACCTGCCGTCATATCGTCTTCACGTGTATAAATTAGTTTGATAGGTGCTTGCACTTTTTTGCGAAATAAGGGCCGCTTCAATCAACCAATGCGCATACGATCGGCGACTTCAAGCCTCCACTAAGCGCGTCATTTTTATGTCTATTTGTTCTAAGGACATTCCTATGCGAGCCGAAAGGGCCTGTTCGGTAAATTCGGGCTTTTTTGGATAGGACCCGAAAGAGTGGCCTTTTCGCTGGTTACATGGGCAGAAAAAATTCATTGGCCTCAATACGGTTGTGTGCCAAAAATGGTGCGTTATAGGTGCGCTCAATCACTTTTGCCGCATTTTTAAGCCTCTTTCTACGTCACCCTCTTTTCTTCTGACATTGGCTGATTTTACTAATCCTTCGGCCAGTTTGGCAGCATGGTCGGTAGAGTTTTCCAAACCTGAAGGGACATTTTGCTCGGTTTTTCGACCCAACATATTGCGTTTTGGGTGAAGCCTTCCGCGGCTGCCCAGACTACTTTCAATGCTTTTTTGGCTTGCATCACTTCCCAGAGTACTGCTCTACAATGGCCACTACTTCGTTGAATTGGGTCATATCAAAAAATGTTTGTTCGTAATCTTCATTAAAAACTTTGATAGGAAAAACCGCCTTGATACCTTTCATTTTTTTGATATCCGCCTCGTTTTGTATGCTTTTGAATTGTAAACCCATGGCTGGTGGATGCACTATCATAGCTATCATCATGCCTTCTACTTGGTATCAATACCAAAGAGCTTGATTGGCCTGTTACGATTTTCGCCAAATCCATTGCGCTGGCTTTGCCTACGATTTTGAAATCTTTGGGGTCTTTGGGTTTACGTCTTTTGGGAGGGGGCAGCTGGGCAGCAGCGGTATGCATGTCGCCATAGTTGGCTTTCTTTCCTGTATTTTTATGATACAAAACACCCCTTGGGTACTTACTTCCTCTACGGGTACATTCCACGTTTTGGCAGCGGCTTCTATGAGCATTTGGCGAGCCGTAGCACCCTTTGCGGAGGGGCATCCAACCTTGGTGAATGGCTTGGCTACCGCCTTGAACTGACGAGTGAAATGCTTAGTATCTAAGTCGGCTTGCTCAGCCAGTGATTTTGGAGAAATCTACGTCTAATTCTTCAGCTACAATCATCGGCATCGAGGTCTTTACACCTTGCCCCCCCTCAGGGTTGGGCGACATGATTTTAGTGAGATTATCGGCGGTAGTTTTGACGAATCCATTGAGTTCGTGAAAATCTATTAAATCATCCGCTTTATCAAAGCCTTGCACTTTGACAAAACTTGACAATAACAAACCACCTCCTGACAAGGCAGAAACTTTTAGAAATGAACGGCGACTTTGTGTTTTCATTTACTTTTTTTAATAAAACTAAGAAAGTTTATTAATAAGTCCTATTTCTTAATCTGATGCACGTATCCCTCACACTACTAAATGTCAGTGCCAACATTTTCAATTTTCGCCTTATTTTTGATAAACTTCTGTCACCGTAAACTCGGTTTTGACTTCGTTGCCTCTCACCATCGCTATAAGCGTAATTCTATTCCATACGAGGGCGGTATTTCCAGAAAGTTCTATCGCAGTATCATGTACTTGCGCTTCTTTGTACCAAATGCTACCTGTTTTGATGATTTCGAGTTCTTCGTCCGTTTTCCAAGTGCCACTCATGTGCACAAACTTTGCTTTGGTATCGAACAAGTCTTTTAACTTATCCACGTTTTTTTATCGGCCATCCACTGCCATCGCACCGGCGGCCGGTTGTCTTTGGAAATTTGCAAAACGGTGTCTTCATCTTTTGAAGATTGGGCGAAAAGTGAATTTGAAAAAAGAAGAAGAATGGTAATAAATTTTATACTGCTTTTCATTTTTGAATAGTGGTTTGTTTTTGATTGACAAATTTCTTTAATGTTTCTTTCTCCGATAGTATAAAAACTACTGCTTTTTCTACCATTTTTACTGATTGTACATCAGAAATGAAGATTGCTACTTTTTAAACCTTAATTTTGAATGGATTTCAATAGGTAGAAATATGGATAAAATCATACACTTAGATAGTATAAGTGATTATAATGCGGCCAATAATCACAAAACACATACACCATTGGTGAGTGTGCTTGATTATTCAAAAGCAAATCCGAGAGATTGGGGCGATGCTGATACCATAAGATTCAACCATAAAATATATAGCATTATTTTGAAAGATGTAAAATGTGGCGATATGCGTTATGGACGCCATTATTATGATTATCAAGCAGGTACACTCGTATTTGTTGCACAAATCGATTTACAATCATAGAAAATCCAAGGTTATTTATCAACCCTCTGGTTTTGGTTTGATTTTTCACCTAATTTTTGATTGGTACTCATTTAGGAAAACCATCCATCAATACAGGTTTTTTAATTATGAAACCAATGAAGCCTTACACCTCTCAGACGATGAAAAGGCAATGATTTTGGATATTTTCAGTAAAATTGACTCTGAACTCAAACAGCCTATTGATAAACACAGTAAAAAGTTGATTGCAGCCAATATCGAACTCTTTTTAGATTAATATTGTCAACAACTTTTACGACCGTCAGTTTGCTTACGAGAGATGTAACTTTATCAAGGGGTTTAGAAAAATTTGAAGATTTATTAAACACCTATTTTTCCATCAGATAAACCACAAACCATAGGCTTGCCATCGGTGGCTTATTTTGCCGACGAATTACATTTATCAACAACTATTTTGGTGATTTAGTCAAGAAAAGAAACGGGTCAATCGGCCAAAGATTATATTTTGAATCGGACGCTTGGAAGAAGCTAAAAACCGCATTTTTGAAAACGACAAGACCGTAAACGAAATCGCCTATGGTCTTGGTTTCAAATCTTCACAACACTTCACCCGATTGTTCAAGCAAAAAGTGGGTGTGAAGGTCCGATGGAGTGGCGGATGAATTGAGTTGGATATTTGTCAGGCAAAAATCAGTACCTTTTGGCGAAGATTGATTCAGACCCAAAGAATGATTTTTAACAAGTCCAAACGCAAAGACTGAATTGTTGCAACTGGCAGGAAATAGTGCAACTCGCGAAGCTATAACAAAATCACAATTAGAGAGTTACAAAATCCCCATTCCACCCCTTGCCGAGCAAGAGCGTTTAGTGGTCTATATTGCCATTTTGGAGAAAGTGATAACTGATAATCAGGAGATTATAGCCAATGCACCAACCCAAAAGCAGGCGGTGATGAAGCGATATTTGTAGGTGCCGTATTTTTAGATAATTTGTTATGAATTACAATTTGATTGAAATGACAACCTCAATGCAAAAACTTACAAATGTGCAGCTCGAACTCATCAACACATTTGCGTACGAACTGCCAGAAGAAGAATTAAAAGACCTTAAAGGTGTGTTGATGCAGTTCTTTGCAAAACGTGTTCGGCAAAAAACAACTAAAATTTGGCAAGAAAAAAACTATACTGCTCAAACCATGCACGATTGGTTAAATGATGAAAACCAATAGACTTCGTGTAGTATTAGATACCAATGTATTCTTGGTGTCATTAGCAGAACAATCGCCTTACGCAGCTATTTTTGATGCACTTCTTGATAGAAAATTTGATTTGGTTATCCATCATGAAATCATAGCCGAATACGAAAAAATCATTGGCCAAAGGTATGACAAGCAGGTAGTTAATGATGTATTGAAACTACTTTTACATCTCGAAAATGTGTATCGCCAAGAAGTTTTTTTTCGTTGGAATCTAATAGAAAACGACCCCGACGGGGGCGAATAATGTAAGGTATTTTTGTTTTGGTACTTATGAGTTTATTTTTACAAATCTCATAAGTTTCCGATAAAATTTTTTGTATCTCATGGGTTTAAGCATATATTCGATGGGCTGGAGTAGTTTGATGATGGCCTTGTTAAAAACACCAAGACAAACAAATACTATGAAAAATTTTATTTTATTATTCACTCTTTCGCTCATTTCAATGTGTATGTCAGCTCAAAATATAAAATTGAGCAAAAAAAATCTGGAAGCCAATCAAGTGCATTTATCTTTTGTAAAAATGGAAGGAAAGGATGTAGTAAAAGTCGAAGCCGATACTACCATAAAAGGAACTGATGAAGCCACCTTCGTAAAAGTAAAAGGGACTGACTTCAAAAACGGAATAATCGAAATAAAGGTTTTAAGCCGTTTAATGAAAAATGCTCCTTTATTTGCAAGAGGTTTTATTGGTGTTTCATTTAGAATTGGAGCAAAAAACGAAAAATTTGAGAATTTTTACATTCGCCCAACCAATGGCCGAGCAGAAGACCAAATTCGTAGAAATCATAGCATTCAATATTTTGCCTTTCCTGATTATCGTTTTGATAAATTACGTAAAACAGAACCCGAAAAATATGAATCTTATGCTGATATGGCTCTAAATGAATGGATTACGATGCGAATAGAAGTAGCCGAACAAAAAGCAAAATTGTTTATCAATAATGCCCAATACCCCTCTTTGATTGTCAATGATTTGAAACTTGGCGAAAGTAATGCAGGAAGCATAGGGCTGTGGGTTGGCAATTGGACAGAGGGTTATTTCAAAGATTTGAAGGTGCTGAATAAATAAAACTAACTGCCTCTCCTATTTATAACTAAAGACAAAACCCCACAAATGAGTATCTTTGGCGATTGTTTGAAGACCATAAAGAATGACTAACATTCAAAAACTGCTCAAGCCCGAACTTACCTTCCGCGTCACAGGAATGTTGCGCATTGAAAGTGAGCATGATCGCTTTTTGGGCCCTGGCCGACTCGAATTGCTCCAGCACATCATCGAAACGGGTTCTATCAGTCAGGCTGCCAAACAAATGGGCATGTCTTACAAAAAAGCCTGGGATTTGGTCAATTCCATGAATCAACATACCCTCCAGCCCATCGTAATCACCCAAACAGGCGGCGAAAAAGGCGGCGGCACTATCGGTAACCAATGAGGGCAGGCAGCTTATGGCCGCCTATCAAAAGCTGCATGAGGAATTTCAAGCCTCCTTGGTAGAAAAATTAAAGGCCTTTTTAGGTACTTGACAAAAATTCGTTATATATTTGCTTACATAACGAATTGACTATGCCCAACCTTTATTCAAACCTCCATGGTTTGCTTTTTTTACCAAGCGTTATATATTTGTTTATATAACCACTATTGGTTTTTTACCTGTTTTTGCCCAAAAACCTGATACCATTCAAGCACAAACACTCGATGAGGTGGTGGTTTCGGCGGCAAGAATCAAAGAAAGTTATCTAAAATCAGCTACAAGTATTGAATTACTGACCCTCAAGCAAATCGGCCAGAGTGCAGCTATGAGTTATTTTGATGCCATCGAAAACCTAAAAGGCGTACAACTCATTACGCCAAGTTTGGGTTTTAGGGTCTATAATGCCCGTGGCTTTACCAATACGACTAATGTGCGTTTTGTGCAGTTAGTGGATGGTATCGATAACCAAGCCCGCACATTGGCGCGCCCATTGCCGCCGCCTTAGGACCTATTGATTTAGACATTCGTCAAGTAGAACTCATTCCAGGGGTAGCTTCAGCTCTTTATGGTATGAACTCTCTCAATGGATTAGTGAATCTACTGACACTCAACCCCTTTGAGTCGGCAGGATTGGGAGTACAGCAAAAAACGGGGTCAATCACTGGGGCGATGAAAATAGAAGACCCCAGCTTTTTTCGGAAACCAGTGTAAGATACGCCAATAAAATCGGCGAAAAATGGGCTTTTAAAGTCAATGTTGGCTATCAAAAAGGCTACGACTGGGTGGCCAATAATGCCTTAGACCTTAATCCTGCGGCCAATGCTTCGGTGGGGCTGACAGGTATAGACAACCCTGGGGCAGATTTTGTGAATTCATACGGCAACGAATCCTCCAACCGAAGAACGCTTACCTTGGGTGGCAAGCGTTATGTAGTGGCGCGAACAGGCTACTTTGAGAAGGAAGTTCACAAATTATACCATCCGTAACTTAAAAGCTGATTTTGCGCTCCATTTCCGCCCCAAGCCGCTGCACGAAATCATCTCACAGCTTCAAAATTGCCCAATTAGACAATGTGTATCAGCGCACCAATAGGTTTAGGCTCAATGATTACCGCCTATCACAAAGCGCCCTTACTTACCAAAGTCCCTCCACGCAAATCAGAGCGTATTTGACCACCGAAAATACAGGAAGTCGTATAACATTCGTTCGATGGCCGAAAACATTGATCGAAATTTTAAAACTGATAACGTTTGGTTTACTGATTTTACCAACGAATTTAATACCCAATTCAAAAACGAAAAAACCGTAACTGAAAGTTTACACTTGGCCCGAGCCCAAGCCGACAATGGCCGCCCGCAGCCCCATACAGCCGCTTTTGATGCTTTAATAGAAAGCTTGAGCCAAATCAATAATTGGGATATAGAGCGGCCTTGCGCGTACGGTCTGCCCTATTACACTTGGAAGGCTTGACCGATTTAAGTCAAAAACTCCCCTCAGCGGTACAGAACAAAGGAATAGGTTTATTGGCAGGCTTTGATTATCGAAATTACTTTGTCGTACCCGACGGCAATTATTTCATCAATCCCAAAAATGATAGCAAAAACCTATATTACTGGAAAGGCGGCGGGTTTGTGCAAGTCAGCCAAACGGCCTTTGATGAAAAATTAAAAATAGCACTTACCCTACGAGCCGACAAAAATCAATATTTCAACCTTCGCCTCAACCCACGTGCATCGGCAGTTTATTCACACAACGCCAACAATCACTGGCGGGTTTCGTATCAAAATGGATACCGTTTCCCGAGTTTGTTTGAAGCCTTCTCCAATATCAATAGCGGTGGTGTCAAACGCGTAGGTGGCCTGCCTATCATGTCGCGGGGTATTTTTGAAAATTCGTACTTACGCAAAACCATTGATGATTTTACGACAGCCGTCAATCAAGACATCAATCTCAATAAACTAACTCAAAATGAGTCTATTACCAAAAACAAAGGGCTGCTGCGTAAAAATGATTATACTTATCTGCAACCCGAGTATGTCAATAGTTTTGAAATAGGCTATAAAGGCTATCCTGTAGGCAAAAAATTGTTTTTAGATACTGATTTTTACTACAATGTGTATCGAAATTTTATGGCGCAAGTGGAGGCCAATGTACCGCTTGGCTCAAAACCCCGATTCTTTTGGCTTTTTATATGTACGACCGTACCCAACAAACCCGCTATCGTTTGTGGACCAATTCTAAAACGATTGTCAAAAACTACGGTGCGAGCCTCGGTTTAAACTATTCATTGCATCGGCATATTTCAATCATGGCCAATGCTTCTTTTAGTAAACTTAAGAGCGTAGTCAACAACGACGGTTTTGAGGAGGCTTTCAATACGCCACGTTGGATGGTAAATATCGGTTTAAATCAATCCGGATTAACAAAAAACATGGGCATTTGTATTCATTACAAATACCAAGAGGGCTTTTTGTGGCAGTCGGCCTTGGCCACAGGTTTTGTACGTGAAATTCATACCGTAGATGCCCAATGCACCTATTATTTTCGCCAGCAAGGCTTACAAATAAAACTCGCAGGTACCAATATCCTAAATCGTCCCTATATAAGTTTTTTGGGTGGGCCTACGGTTGGGACATTTTATTACCTCACCCTTACCGCCGAACTGCCCGCAGTTTTGCCTCGATAAGGCTGATTATTTGATTTTCTTTAGATGTTCTGCTATGCCAAGCATGGTATCAATATAGATATCTTTTTCGTGGTCTTTGAGATAGCGAAGCAACGCGCGATGAGCAGGCAATGACACATTTAAGGAGTGTTCGCCTCCTACGCCATGAAACAAAAACACCAGTAATTTACCGTTATTTTGAGCTTGTTTGACGAGGTCTATGAGTTCTTCCCCTGTTTGGCCATTGATCATGTAAGCGTCGAAGTCGTAGGGATCAATTTCTTCCAACGACTGCATTCTGGCGCGCACAGCCCTTGCACCAGCGAGATCGGCTTTGAGGTCGTTTATGAAGTCTCTGCCTTCCACTTTGGTATCGCCGCAAGTAAAGGCAAAGGTACGTTGCTTCTTGCCATCCACCGATTCGAGCAAGATATTGGTCAAGCGGATTTCGTCGGTGATGCGTTTGAAGGTATATTTACTGAGGTCATTTTCGGGATGAACCCAGCTACGCCCTGGCAGCGAAGCGTCGCAAGGGTGAAAAAGCGTATGATTGCCCAGTTCGTGCCCTCGGTTGGCAGCTTGTTTCCATTCCTTCATGCGGTTTTTAAAGCCTGCAAAAGCCCCTGCTATGTAGAAAGTTCCTTTAAGGCTGAGGGAATCGAGCAGCGGAATGGCATGGTCGAGGTGGACGTTGAGTGCATCGTCGTAGGTCAATACCACCGCACATTTTTTGCCTTTCCAAGGTTTGGATTCATCTATATTTTGGCCATCGGTACGAAAAGGCGACGCAGGCAACCCTACCGAATTATAGAGATTTACGCCTTCAGGATTGTCTTGCCAGGCATAGCGCACATATTTGGGTGATTTGATAGCCTCATGCCAAACTGCTATTTTATCTTTCCGAGAATTTTGGTTTTAGCCCAAACAAATTTTTGGTCATCATCTGCCATCGCAAACCAACGTAGTTCTTCCCCATCTTTGGAGATAATCCCTTCGGCTACATGCTCAAAAGTCAGGATAATTTTATCATTTTCAATGCTTTGAGATTTTAGCGTCGGTCCGGCATGTACCAAGTCTTTTTCTCCATACGCCAAATGTCGAGCCGAGCGAGCGAGTCTTTGGCCAATCTCTTTTTTATTGAGTGGGTGAATATCGTTCCACTCGCCCAAGTCAATCGTAACCGTTACGGCGGTGTTGAGCAAGGTAAGTGCTTTGTTTTGCGCTTCGCGTAGCCTGGCCCAACTGCTTTCGGTAGGGGTGTAGTCAATGTCTTGAAAATTGGCTAATTGCACCACCAAAAACGGTAGGTTCTCGTCTTTCCAAAGCGAACGCCAATCGTTGATGAGGGTGGTAATATAACGGTCGTAGGGGATTGGATTTCCTGCATTTGTTTCGCCTTGGTACCACAAAAACCCTTTGATTTTCAGGGGTAAAATGGGGGCAATCATGGCATTATAGAGGGCCGTTGGTTGGTTTTGGCGCACCAATCCAACGCCTGTTGTGCTCAAGTTGGCAGGTGGATAGACCTCTCCCACTTTGTATTGCCACGTTCCTTTTAGGTCCATTCTTCTCCATCAAGGGCCATCAAATAGGGTTTATCAGGCACAAATCCACCTTACCTCCCGTGTTGGTAACCCGAACCACAAAAACATTCTTTCCTTCTTTCAATACATCAGCAGGGATTTCGTAACGACGTGGCGGATATTGGTAAGTGATATTGCCTATCTTTTTCCGTTCACATACATCTCATCGGCATCTACAATCCGCCCCATGAACAGTTTGACGGGCTTGCCAAGCCATGCTTTAGGTATTTCGATTTCTCTTGAAACCACACCACTCCATTCAAGTCTTTGAGTCCTTGGTCTTCCCACAGCCTGGCACATTAAAATTTCTCCATCCTTTAGGCTGGTATTCAGCACTTTCCCAATGCTCAATCATACCCAAATCACGTACTTGAGGGCGGGTAGCAGGCAGTCCACCCAAGCGGCGATTGAACGAATTGACATAACTTGTATCTTTATTTTTAGCGATAATCTTTTGCATATCGGCCATGTCTTTGTAGCCGCTTTCGCTGATCCAAGCCTCAATGGGTGTTACCGCCTACCGAACTATTGATGATACCGATAGGCACTTTGTATTGCTCATAAATATCGCGGGCAAAGAAATAACTTACGGCCCCAAAAGTCAGTATATCTTTGGGATTGACGGCCATCCATTGGCCTCGGGGAAAATCCTCTTGCGGATGCTGGAGGTCAGTGAGGGTTTGCACAAAAAAGTTGCGAATATCAGGATATTGGGCGTTGGCAATGTCGTTGGGGTATTTTTCCTTGACTCTTTCCATGGGCAATACCATATTGCTTTGCCCACTGCATAGCCACACATCGCCAAAGGCAATATTTTTAAGAGTAATCTCATTTTTCCCTTTGAATTTCATTTCAAAACCTGTTCCTGCTGATTGAGCTGGGAGTTGAATCTCCCATCTGCCTTGGTCATTGGTGGCGATTTTGTAGGTCTTTTTATTGAAAAAAAGGGCTATTTTTTCCTTGGGCGAAGCCCACCCCCATATTTTAATAGGCTGGTCGCGCTGCAAGACCATATTGTCGGCAATGAGTTTGGGTAACCGAACTTGGGCATATACCGAAAAAACGGTCAAAAAGAAAAAGATAAAAACGTAGCAATATTTCATTTTGATAACACTTACTTGGCATTTTGAGGCACTTTCAACACAGCGTCAAAGGCAGGCTTGGGCTGCTTGTTTCTGTCCCAAAGCAATGGATAATTGGTACGATTAGGGATAGGGTAGCCATTTTTCCACGACATATCATCATGGATTCCCCACATCGTAACACGATCTATTTTATCTCTTTTTTTGTAAAAAATGGCAAAAAGTTCGGCATATCTATCTGCCAATGCTTTTTGCATAACAGCAGGCAGGCCGTTGGGATAGGGGTCTAAAAATGTTTTAAATTCTTCATTTTGAAATTGTTTTTCGCTCATGCTTTGCCCTATAATTTGGCCTTCTTTGGTGAGGGGCAATACATCTACATCCAGTTCTGTAATCATCACTTTCAAACCCAACGCCGAATATGCTTCTATGGCTGCTTCTATGTATTCGGTCTTGGGATAGTTCAAACCCCAATGCCCCTGTATGCCAATACCATCTATCTTGATGCCTTCTTTTTGCAACATTTTCACCATTCTGACAATCCCATCCCGCTTCGATGGTCGCCAGGCATTGAAATCATTGTAATATAATTCGGTATTGGGCGCATACTGAGCCGCGTATTTGAAGGCTAATTTTACCAGTTCATCGCCACTACCTATGCCTTTTACCCAAGTGGTAGGGCGGTAGTTCCCGTCATCATCTATGACTTCATTGACCACGTCCCAAGCATGGACTTTACCTGCATATCTACCCGCTACGGTTTTGATATGGTCGTGTAGCCTTTGGGCTACTACTTCTTTTGGTTTGGGGCGGCCATTTTCATCTTGAAAAAACCAAGCAGGCGTTTGATTGTGCCAAACGAGCGTATGCCCAACAATAAACATATTGTTTTTTTTCCCAAAGGCCACATATTCATCGGCTGGTTCAAACTTAAAAACCCCTGGCTCAGGGTTAATCAACCCTGCTTTCATCGAGTTTTCGAGCGTAATGGTATTAAATTGCTTGATTACAATGGCTTGTGAAACTTTATCTCGCCCCGACACAATGGCATCGTTGACAGCTACCCCCATTTTGAACGCTTCTTTGTAGGCTTCTTTGAGGGTAAGCTGAGCCATAGAAAAGGGACTTTTTAGTACGATTAGGCCAAAAATGAGCCATCTGACTGGATTTTTCATATTCTTGTTTATCTATATGGATCAATGGTCTGAATTTTCCCTTCAGCATCATAAGTGATTTCGGTCATTTTAATGCTACGCAGGTGCGTAACCCCCTCTGAAAGGCTCGAATCATGGTAAAAGAGGTACCATTTCCCACCCACTTCGCAAATAGAATGGTGCGATGTCCAGCCTACTACGGGATGTAAGATTCTACCTTGGTAAGTAAATGGACCGTAAGGATTATCGCCTGTGGCATAGCAGATGTAGTGTGTATCGCCAGTGGAATAAGAGAAATAATATTTGCCATTGTAGTAGTGCATCCAAGGTGCTTCAAAGAAACGGCGGTCGTTATCGCCTGCTAAAAGTGGATGTCCATTTTCGTCCTCAATGATTACGTCTTTGGGCGTTTCGGCCAGTTGGAGTAGATCATCGGTCAGTTTAGCTACTTTGGCACAAAGAGCGGGTTCATTATCGGCAGGGAGATGTGCCACTGGACTTTCAGGAAATTCAGGATTAAAAACCCCTGTCCGCCACCGTTGCAATTGTCCGCCCCAAATTCCTCCAAAGTACATATAATAGGCATTGTTGCTATCTTGGAAAACGGCGGGATCTATCGAAAAACTACCCTCAATTGCCTTAGATTCGGCCATAAAAGGCCCTGTGGGAGAGTGGCTTTTGGCAACCCCAATTCTGAAAATACCTTCATAATCTTTGGCTGGGAAAAATAGATAAAAAACACCGTCTTTTTCGGCAGCATCAGGGGCCCACAGTTGCTTTTCGGCCCAAGGCACGTCCTTGATGTGTAAGGCGAGTCCATGGTCAATGGCTTCGCTCGTTATCGAGTCCAATGAAATAACATGATAATCTTCCATCGCAAAATGGCTACCCAAATCATCGAAGGCATCGCCTGCATCAATATCGTGCGATGGATAAATGTAAATTTTGCCGTTGAATACATGTGCCGAAGGATCGGCGGTGTAGATATGACGAATAAGGGGTTGGGAAATTGCTCGCGATTCAGCGCTTCAAAATCAATGTGTGCTATGCTATCTTCTGGCATTATTGTAATTTTTTCTTCTATTTTCTTCTTTCTTTTAACTCTTTTTCAATTCGGATTTCCATTGCTTTGTCAATTTCGTAGCCAAACAACAGCGCTGCTCCAATGATAAAAATCACACCTGCATAGATGCTTACTGACATTTGAATACCAGCAACCGCTTCGGCTGTTTGTTCTACTTTTTCGGCAATGTAGCCATAGCTCGACAGCAAGGCTGCTCCAATGGCACCACCGATACTTAACCCTGCCTTTAAACCAAAAATCATGGCTGAAAAAACAATGGCAGTGGCCCTACGATTATTTTTCCATTCGCTATAATCGGCCACATCGGCAATCATAGCCCACAAAATCGGGATGGTAATGCCGTAGGTGAAGCCATGCAAAATCTGGGTAATAAAAACTACACCGACAGCATCTCGGCTATAAAATTTGAACATGACCAAGCACAAGGCCGATAGCGTCAGGAAAACGCCAAAGACGTTGCGTTTGCCGAAGCGGTCGGCCAAAGGCTTCGAAAACATTATGCCTACAATCATAAAGATAATACCGCTTGCATTAAACAAGCTATTGGCCAGAAGTCGGTGCATCTTCAGGCCACTCAAATTTACCAAAACCCAAGCCAGTAATGGTACTATTGAGCCCCTGAACAAAGCCATTGAAGCCAATATCTTCCAAAAAAGTAGCTTGGGCTTCAGTATTCAGATAATACTTGAAATAATAAATATACATACCACCTTTGAGCGAGAGCGTAACAAAAATCAGCACCGTTAGCAACAGCATGATTATCCAAGGGCGGTTTTTAACCAAATCTGATAAATCTTGTACAATACTACTTTTGGCCTCGACAGCAGAAACGATACGCTCTCGGGTCGTAAAAAAAGTAATCAAAAAACAAATAACACCCACAATGGCGAAGAAAAACATTACTTTTTCAAACCCAACGGCTTTGTTTCCATGCCCCAGCGAAAGTGCCAAGGGCAACAGTAGCGATTGAATAATAAATTGTGCCACCATCACAGCCACAAATCGGTACGAAGAAAGACTGTTTCGTTCAGCCATGTCGCCTGTCATTACCCCACTCAAGGCTGAATAAGGCAAATTGTTAGCAGAATACACAATGACTAACAAAAAATAAGTAACAAGCGCATAAACCACCTTGCCAGTTTCACCAAAATCGGGCGTAGAAAAGGCCAAAAGAGAAATGACACCAAAAGGAACGGATGTCCATAAAACCCATGGACGAAATTTACCCCAACGGGTTTGGGTACGATCGGCAATGATGCCCATCAATACATTGAAAATAGCTCCCAAAATACCCCCAATAAAGATAATGACGCTGGCCTTCCCTGCAGGAATTTGATAGACATCCGTATAAAAATAGGCCAAGAAGGTCATTAATGTTTGAAAAATCAGATTAGCGGCTAAATCACCAAGGCTGTATCCGACTTTTTCAAGGACAGATAGTTTTTGTGAGGTTGGGTTCATATTTTTTATTATATGTTTGGTTCAGAATGAGTTGGGGCAATGGCAAAATATGTGAAGATGCTAGCTCATTTTTTAGTTTTCAGTCCTATCACTGCCTTATAGGCTAATTTAGGTTGGTACTCCCTATCAAAAAGCAGCGGATAGTTGGTTCTTCCTCTAATAGGAAAGCCGTTTAGCCACGAATGTCCATCGTTTACTCCCCAAAAGGTTACTCGGCTAATTTTGTCCTTATGTTTGAGGAAAATTTTGAAAAGTTCTTCGTATTTCTGTGCCAAAGTGACCTGAACAGAATCTGGCAGACCAGCAGTGTAGGGATTCATTTTAGGGCTTCCTTCAAAACTTTGATTGACATCGGCCCCTCGCAAATCCCAAGGGTTCGGCAAAACGGTTAGGTCAAGTTCGGTAAAGGCTATTTTGATACCTAATTGGGAAAACTCAATGATGGCCTCTTCGATTACTTTCAGATTGAGCGTGTTTATACTCCAATGTCCTTGAATACCCACCCCATCTATTTTCGTGCCGCTTGCTTGGAGTTTTTTGATGAGTTCAATGGCTCCTTTGCGTTTGGCGGGTTGCTCTATATTGTAATCATTGTAGTAGAGTTCAGCCTTTGAGTCGGCTTGAGCGGCCAAATCAAAAGCCTCTTTGAGATAGCCCTCTCCCAACTTATTGAAAAATACGGACTTTCGTAGCGTCCCGTCTTCATTGAGTGCTTCATTGACCACATCCCAACTGTTAATTTTTCCTGCATACCTCCCAGCCACTGCTTGGATATGTTGGGTCATAAACAACCTCACTGAATCGGCACTTTGGATTTTACTCACAAAACGGGGCAATTGCGAATGCCAAACCAAGGTATGCCCAACGATGTACATGTTGTTTTTTTGACCATACATCACATATTTATCAGCCAAATCAAAATTATACCGACTCCATTCAGGGTGAATCACTTCCGATTTCATGATATTTTCGGCTGTAATCGCATTAAATTCTCGCTTGATGAGCTGATTAGCTATTTCATTTCTCTCTTCAATATGAGCTGTTCCAAGCGCGGTGCCTATTAGAAAATCTTTCTGATAAATAGATTTCAACGAAGTTGCTAACTCCTGTCCAACTACTGTTTGATCGATAAATAAACTCACCAATAGCAACAAGAATAATGTCTTTATACGATTCATAGGAAGTAAAAATTTTGATATTACATTTTATTTTTGTGTCAATACTATTGCATTATTTCACAAGTTCACTTTCCAAAGGCCCTAAATAGGTTTTTTTTTCACCTCCCAAATCTACTACAATTTTCTGCAAAACTACGGCAGGGTCTATGGCCCATATTTTGAGGGTATGTTTACCTATTCCTTTTACTTGGTGCCTCATTGTCAATATTTTAGCATTTTGAGCTACGGTTTTGTTCCACTCCCTTTCACTACGGTCAGTGTGCATATCTATGATTTTCGGTCTTTCACTATCTACGGATACGGCTAAACGTAGTCCTTTGTTTCCATTAAATTCAAGTGTAGGCGAACATATCAATTTGATATTAACTTCTCCTTCTTTTGATAAAAACATATCATATTCGAGGCGCGGGCTATTGTCAGTCAGTTCGATGGATGAAATATTGACAGGAAAAATAGTGATACCGTTTCCCGTTCTTCCTATGTCAGGTATTACTTTCCATTCTACATTGTCTTTATTTATAGCTCTTGTATAGTGATCGGCTTCCATAGAAACATACCCTTCATTTTCGACAAACCCTTTAAAATCGCCAGAATAATGAGTCCTATCAAGTGGCTGAGCGACTATTGTTTCTACGGTAGTGGATTCTTCGGGTTCTAAACGGATCACTTTAGGCATTGTATTTTGGGGAGGTTGTTGCCAATATGTATAGCCAATATGAGTTTGATCTGCAAAATGATTCCACTTGCCTCCCGCCAATAGCTTGTTGAAGTAATCACTCAGTTCTTGATCACGTTTGAAAAGTACCTCTACTTTATCTGCCCAGGTATTGGTACTCATCAATTTTGCCTTGGCAGCTTGTTGATTTTTGGCATGGGCATAATACATTTCATTGAGGTTGGCACAGGCCAGAATCGGATAGAGAATCAATTGATAGTAAGCGTCTTTATACTTGGGGGCCATACTTTCATAAGTACTTTTGGCATCTTTAGCAAGCGTGTTATATTCACTCACAACACGCTGCCATTCACTATTTGGACCTTCCAAACTATAAGTATTGGCATTGAGCAATTCGGGTTTGATTCGGGCATTGTATTTGGCATATTTTTCAAGGTACGACGCTATTTTGTCGGCATATTTCGGCCCAAAGGTTGCTTTTGCCCAAGTTTTTGAATAGGAAGGCAATTGGTCTAACGTCCATTTTTCGGGATTCCAAGCATAATCTAAGAAAAATGAAATCGGGAACTCCATGGGTTTTAGATCTCCTACATTCACCACCCAAATCTGCCGAGCATTGTATTGATATGCCAAGTGCATTTGCTCCCAAATTCGGGGCAATGGATTGGTATTTACCCATTTGTAGTTGCGAGGCCCTCCTACATAATCGAAATGATAATAGATGCCATAGCCACCTTTGCGTGGTTTTTCATTCAAATTGGGTAGTTTTCGGATGTTCCCCCAATTATCGTCGCAAAGGAGTAGTGTGATATCGTCAGGTACTCTCATCCCTTTGTCGTAGTAGTCTTGTACCTCTTTGTATAACGCCCAGAGTTGTGGTTTTTCGGAGGCAGGTTTTTTGGATACTTCTTCGATGATTTTTCGTTGGTCATCTACTATGGTCTCCAGTAAAGCTGTGGCAGTCTCACGGCTCATGGGCATGTCACCGTCGCCTCGCATTCCTACCGAGAAAATATTTTCATACTGATACCTTTGCGCTACACTTTCGCGCCAAAATGCCCGTAAAGTCGAGTCATTGGTGGAATAATCCCATTTACCTTTACCAAATCTCCGCCACTCATCATGAGCTCGCATGAGGGGTTCATGATGTGAAGTTCCTATGACCACGCCGTATTCATCGGCCAAAACAGGATTCATAGGATCATCTACATGAAAGGCATTGCCCCACATGGCAGGCCAAAGATAGTTGCCCTTGAGTCGTAGAATCAGCTCAAACACAGTGGTATAAAGTCTTTGATTAAACCCACCATTTTTTTCATGTGTCCAGCCTGATAGACAGGGAGCCTCGTCGTTGAGAAAGATACCTCGGTATTTTATCTGAGGCTCTCCGTCAGAATAGCGCCCCTTCATTACATAAAGTTGTTCGTGTTGTTGAGCGGGGACATCAGCCCAAAAATGCCAAGGTGACACACCCATTTGCTCCGATAAGTCGTAGATCCCGTAAATCGTTCCGCGCTTGTCTGACCCAGCAATGACCAATGCTTTTTTGACATTCGGAAAAGGGTTCTCAATAGTCTCAATCACAAAGGTTTCCCATTTACCTTTAATGTCATCTACTTTGAGTTTCTTGTTTTTGATGAGTTCATCTATCCATTTACTTTTTCCGATAGTTCCTACAATAATCACTTGGTCTTGCTTGGATAAATCAGACAAAATCGATCCATCTTTACTGGTCACCCTTTTAATATCCAATTTCAAATCTTGGACTGCCCGCGTAACGCCCTTAAAATCTTCGGGCGAAACCAGAATTGGAGCTACTTGCTTCTTTGATACAATCGCAAAACCATTTTGAGTAGATTTAAACACTACATATTGATTAGGTTTTACCGAAAAGCCCCACAGTGGGAGCAATACAAAGCATAGATAAATAAAATATTTCATCTGTTTTTCTGGTTTGAAATAGCAAAGGCTTAGTTACTATTGGGCCACTATTTCTATTTGTGTTTCTTCTAAGCCCTCTGCTCTTACTTTTAGTTTTAGTTTACCGATTTTTCCTTTTTGTGCTTGTACAATGGCCAACAACCATCCATTATAGGTATGTCTTGTGGAAGATGCAAACGAGGTCATATCGGCAGGGTCGCCGTTGTCGGTAGCGACGATTTCGCCAGCTCCTTCTATGGATAACACCACTTTCCAATTGGCATCTGGCACTGGAAGCCCGTTTTTATCTACTATCTTTATTGTTACAAAAGCAAGGTCTTCTCCGTCCGATTTTATTGTTTTACGGTCTGTAATCGCTATTAATTGAGCAGGTTTGCCTGTGGTTTTAATGCTTTCTTCTGCCCATTTCTTACCATTTTTGTAGGCAATCGTCTTCAGCTCACCTGGTTGGTAGGCTACCTTGTCCCACCGAAGACGATACTCATATTCCGCTTTCTTTTTGCGTCCCAGTGACTGGCCGTTTAAGAAAAGCTCGGCTTCATCGCCAGAAGTAAAGACGTGCACAGGGGTTTCTTCTCCGACTCGGCTGGGCCAGTTCCAATGCGGCAATAGATGAACCATAGGCAAATTGGGCCGCCAACGAGATTGATAAAGATAAAAGCGGTCTTTTTTGAAGCCTGCCAAATCAATGATACCACTGTAGGAACTACGAGCCGTATAATAGGGAGTTGGCTCTCCGATATAGTCCCAACCAGTCCAAACAAATTCTCCTGCCACAAAGGGGTGCTTGTCTTGAGACGCAAAAACTTTATCTGGTGATGCTCCAAATTGCGCTGTGTAAAGTTCGTACGCGCTTACTTCCTTCGTGGCGGGGTTTCCTCCTTTTCCATCGGCAACAGGCGCAGAGTTTTCAGCCGTTACAGGGAGTAGATAAGCTCCTCTGGAACTGAGCGTAGAGGCTGTTTCGGTACTGACAATCATCTTGTTGGGAAATGCTTGTTGAAAAGCCGAGTACAGGGGTGTAGTGCGGATACCTTTTAGATGTGCATAGGCAGGCGCATCTCTAATCCCTTCTCCTTGGTAGTTGAGATTGATGAAATCCATTTCTTTCGTAAAAGGCATATCAGGTTTGGCATAATTTTGCGAAGCCGAAGCAGGGCGAGTAGGGTCTTCTTCATGGACAATATCATGCAGTTTTGCAGCCAATGCAGCTCCTTCTATGTCGGTGTATTGTTCACCTACTTCATTCCCAAAACTCCATGCAAAAACTGAAGGGTGGTTTCTATCTCGACGAATAAAAGAACGAATGTCTGCTTCATGCCAATCGGGAAAAATGAGGTGAAAATCGTGTGGTGTTTTTTTCTTTTCCCAACTATCAAAAATTTCATCAATCACCAAAAAGCCCATACGGTCGCATAAATCGAGCAGCTCGGGGGCGGGTGGATTGTGCGACATTCGGATGGCGTTGGAACCCAACTCTCGTAGCATTTCGAGCTGACGCTCAGCTGCTCGCATATTAAAAGCAGACCCCAACGCTCCCAAATCGTGGTGTTGATTGACCCCCTGAAGTCTAATTTTTTCTCCATTGACCATCAAGCCTTTTTGGGCATCAAAGACAACTTCTCTAATGCCGAATGGAGTATCGTATTCATCAATGAGTTTGCCCGCTTGGTACAGTTTTGTTTTTGCTACATATAAATGGGGCTTTTGCTCAGGATAGACACCCCAACGTTGAGGTTTTTTTAGTATCAGCTGTACTTCTTGTTGGGCCTGGCTTTGAGGAGAGATATTGAATGTCTGGGTATTAAACTTTGCAACAGCGGCTCCATTTGTTTTTCCATTTTCAGTCGATTCATATATCTCCGTTTTGGCTTCAACACTTACCTGTTTACTCCCTTTGTTTTCGAGTTGTAATGCCAATCGAATGGTCGCTTCTGATGCTGAAACTTTCGGAGTAGTGATCTGAGTTCCCCACTGGGCTACATGTACGGGTGCAACCTTAGTGAGCCATACGTTACGATAGATTCCTCCCCCCGGATACCATCTTGCTGAATGGTTGGGATTATCGAGGCGAATAGCCAGTTGATTTTCTATGCCTACCTTGAGATAAGGCGTAAGATCTAAACGAAACGAATTGTAGCCGTAAGGCCATCCACCTACCAATTGCCCATTGAGCCACACAATGGCATAAGACATGGCGCCATCAATATCCAAATAGATGGTTTTTCCTTTGTCTTGAGAAGATATAAACAGCTTTTTTCGATACCACGCTACCCCTTGACTTGGCAAACGCCCCATCCCCCCACCTACTTCGGGAGTATTGCTTGTATAAAATGGGCCTTTGATTGCCCAATCATGTGGGAGGCTTACTTTCTCCCACTGGCTATCGTCAAAGTTAGCTTTTAAAAAGGGGAAATCTGCCGTAGGGTTTTCACTGGGGCGGATGTGTTTTTTAGAGACTTCTTTGATAAACGGATTCGCCGTAGGCAATACCCATTTTTTCAATACCTCTTCTTTTGAATTTATTTGTATGGCATCTGTCGGGCGAGAATCAGCTACTTTAGCGTCGTTGACATCCGCAATGGTAGGGCGCGTATCATAAATAAGCTTGTCGGGAGTAGAAGTATAACGCATAAACTGCCAGCCTTCATTAAACTTGATACGTTCTCTTTTAAACGTTTGGCCATTGGCCGCTCCAGTTCCGACCAGAAACAGACAAAGACCTAAAAATCCTTTATTCATTATTTGAAAATTAATTGACAACCACCGTTGTAACGCTCGTCGGCGGCATATCTAATTCCACCATTTTATTGGTAATAGTAAGTGTTTTTTTGTTCAAAGTAGTGGTTTCTGTAGTGGTATAAGCAGTAGCACTACTGAGATTGAGGCCATCAAATTGTACTTTTTTTATGCTGAATCCTTCTGGATTAATAATCACTAATACTGTTTGGGTTGCCTTCTTATAGACTGTAATTTTGAGGAAATTGGTAGAAGAAGCTTGAGCATTAATTCTGACAAAACCTGGCCGTACAAATTGTGAAAAATGAGAAAAGGCATACCCTCGCTTGAGTATTTCACCATTGGTAGTACCCTCTTCTCCATCCCCAATAAACGAATAAAAGCGCTGTAAATACCACCAAATATAGGCATTCCAGTTATTAGTCATGGCATCGTGTACTGATGTAAGCATTTTGATACTCTCTGCCCACTTGGCTGCTTCAGAATAGGTAATCCATTTGGCGGCACCTGCATTACCTGAATCGAGATTTAGTAGATATTCTGTCATCCAAATCTCTTTTTTCTTTTGTTCTGCCAAAGGAAACTTTGCTAAACCTCCACCATAAATATGCCCTGCTACAATATCCAACTTACTTGCCGCTTCGTCGTTTTGTAAAAGTGCATTTGTAAAGTTTTGATTGAAATTCAAAGACTCGGGAGCAGCCAATTGAGCCCCTACGATTTGTCCTGGAGCTTTCAAAAAGTTAATCATCTCATCGGCCGTCCAATCGCACGATTCGTAGGAGGGGTTCCAGTCGGGTTCATTTTGGATTGAAACCGCATCAATTTTTGCTCCATTTTTTGTCATAAAAGCCAAAAATTCATTGATATAATCTTTAAAAGCCTTATAATTCTCGGGCAATAGATATCCTCTAATATCGCTGTTGTTGTTTTTAAGGGCAGGGGGCGGTGACCACGGGCTTGCCAGTACCTTTACACCATGTTTATTAGCTTCTTTCACGGCTTCTAAGATGATTGGCCACTCAGATTTGTTGGAGGAGAGGCGCACCCTAAAAATACTCAAACCCAATTGTCCCTCATTCGTTCCAAACGCTTTGATTGCTTCAGCAGGTTTGAGCGATTGAGCCCCCCACATGCGATTTGCTCCTCCAAACCCCGTAATGGTTTGAAAAACTTCTTGAGGATTGATGTTAATTTTAAGGGGTGTAGGTTCGGGGGGAATGACTCCTCCACTACTATTGTTATTTTTATCGCACGCAATACAGACACTAAAAAAGGTGCAAATAAAATACACTCTAATAGATTTTAACATCTTCATTGATACTCATTATAATAAGTCTAACTTTGGTATCATTTGTATAAAAAATAAAGGGATGAAGGCTCCCTTTATTTTTTATATAATTATGAAATAATATCTATTTAATATCCTGGATTTTGTTCCAAAACTGCACCACGATTTCTTTCGATTTCTCCTTGGGGTATAGCCCATAGATTAAAGTGCGGCTTCATATTAGTAGCATAGAATGAGTTACATTTTACTACCCTTTCATAGAGTTTGCCCAAACGCATCAAAGTAAGCATTCGCTTTTCTTCAACACCCAATTCACGGAGACGCTCGTCAAGAATATAATCGAGCGTTACTTTTCCAGCGGTCACAGGTGATGCCTTTGCTCTTGCTCGCACTACGTTAATATCAGTCACTGCGGCTGCAGCATTTCCCAAACCAAGATTAGCCTCAGCTCTCAGTAAATAAGTTTCAGCTAATCGGAACATGTATTGGTCAGTATAAGTCCCTCCTGCCGTTGATTTTAATTCATATTTTCTGACAGGGTCAGACGAGCCAGGGTTCACATACAACCCTGAGGGGTGGTTGAAAGGCGTAGTAGCCTTCGATTGATAAGGGTAAAATACACGAGAAGGGTAAGTAATGCCCGAACCTGCTGGAGGGTTTTTGGTGGAAATCACCTTTCCGAAAAATGGACTCGCAGGGTTGGTAGCCACCACTTCTCTAACAAAATTATGATTGGCATTTCTAATATCTGTCGTAAAATCTCCTACCCAAACTGAATCCTCAAAATACCTCGAAGGTTGTAAAAAACCGACTCCCCTACCACCCGTATAGTCGCCAACAGGCCATAAGAATAACTGAACACCATTGACGCGCATATCGCGAAACAGCGGAACGTGTACCCTTTCTAACTGATAAGTGCCAGCCATAGCCGTCGAAGTAGCACCACCCCCCTGCACGTCTGTCTCAAATTGAACCACCAAAATAGATTCTCTGTTATTTGCCGTCTTGCGGTTTTGGTTTCCAGTCTGGAACAAATCCCAATATACATCACCAGGATTTACAGTAGAACGTGAGCCAAAGCGACTGGTCATTAAACTTGTCGCTGGGTCGTCGATTACTATCGAAGCAGCATCGGCAGCATTTTTAAATTGCCCATCGGCAAGGTAAACCTCCGACAACAGGTGGTAGGCTGCCAAATTAGAAATTTCTCCATCTTTTACTGTAGTAATACCAGGAAGGTTGGTCGCGGCGAATTTTAGGTCGTCAATTACAGAAGCTAACACCTCTTTTTTAGATGCTCTTACAAAGTCTGTTTTCTCTGAAATGATCTCTTCTTTGATAAGCGGGACTCCTCCAAAAAGATAAGCAAGTGTACGATAAGACAAAGCCCTAAAGAATTTTGCTTTTGCTTCAAATTGAACTTTGTCTTTATCTGAAAGCAAAGAGGTAGGGATACGACTGAGAATGGTATTGGCATCGGCTACCATCTTATAAATTTGAGACCAGTGATTGTTGGATAGTGTTCCTGAAGGTCCAAATTCTGCGGAAAGGTTAGGGTTTCCTCCTACTGCCACTTCAATCCCCAAGTCTGTTCTGTACAGATAGTGCATGGGCTGCCAATCACTTCTGGAAAAAAACTCTAGCCTTACAGAAGCATACAAGTTATTGATAGACGCATTAAAATCATCTACTGTTTTAAAGGCATTACTGGTACTCAAAAATGAACTTGGTGTTTCGTCCAAAAACGTATCTTTACACGATGTGCTCAACAAGAGTAGTACTCCTATGATTAATATATTTATCTTTTTCATTTCTTAATTTGTTAATCTTATATTAGAAAGCAATGTTTAAGCCTACTGTAACGCCTCGTAATACAGGCCTACCGTTTGTGGTTACTCCTATCGGGTTCCCGTCGCTATCAAGCCCTTCAGGGTCCCAGCCTTCCCACTTTGTCCATGTATGCAAGTTTTTACCACTCACATACACATTGATAGATTGCGCTTTGACTGCTTTTACTAATGAACCTAAGTTGTAGGAAAGCGATACGTCTTGCAATCGCACGAAACTCCGACTGAAGTACATGTTAGGCTCAATTTTAGCTCTACTGCCTGAGATATTTCTTGGGTATTTACCGCTCGGGTTGGTTGGCGACCAAAGTCCATCGCTGCAACATAGTTATTTCTGATGCTGTTGTCTTCGCGAAAATAGGAGGGGTTGTTGTTGCCCAAATATCCATCTTGGCCTCCCTGCACGGAGTTAATCAATACACTCAATGTGAATCCTTTGTATTCAAAATTGTTTAGAATGCTAAAACGATAAGCAGGTTCTGCACGCCCCAAAAAAATTCTATCTTTTTCTGGAGTGATGTCTTTATCTCCATTTTGGTCAACAATTCTTACCGAACCTACAGGAAAACTGGGAAGTCTTTCGTCGGTAAGTTGATAAATGCCGTTGAGTTGATAATGATAAATCGTTCCGATTGATTTCCCGATAAAGAGGTTGCTCGATATTAAGTCATCTTCTATACCATCACCATTGGCATCTACGCCCGTCAGTGTGATGATTTTATTTTTATTCGATGAGAAGTTAAGTGTAGGAGTCCATTTGAAGCCTCCCTTGTCAATCGCTTTGAAGGTTGTCGATAGTTCAAGACCTGTATTATTGATTCGGCCCAAATTGGTACTGATGCTACCAAACCCCGTTACGTTGGGAATGGCCACACTATACAACAGGTCGTTTGTATTGTTGTTGTAGTATTCAATCGAGCCGTTCACCTTACTTTTGAACAATGTAAAATCTATCCCTAAATTCAAGCCTGTAGTACGTTCCCATTTGAGGTTATCATTGCCCAAGGTACTTACCTGCTGCCCGAAAGCAGTAGTTCCCCCATCACCAAATACATAAGCCGCACTTGTGGCTACCCTTGCAATAGAAGTATAGCGTGAAGTTTGGTTCCCAATCGTGCCATAGCCTGCTCTTAGTTTTAAGAAATTAACAGCAGAGATATTTTTCATGAAGCTTTCTTCAGAAAGTATCCAACCCAAAGCCAAGACAGGGAAAATAGCATATTTATTGTTTTTGGCAAAACCTGAGAATCCATCCCTACGCACCGTCGCGGTCAATAAATACTTGTTTTGGAATTTATAATTAAGTCTTGCCATTTGGTAAGCCAAGGCTTCGTTCCAAGCATCCGACTCTACAAATCGGTTGTTGCCCAATCCCAAGTTATTGTAGCTCAATGTCAATCGAGTAAATCCTTCTGCACGCGCATTGACAGAGTTGAATTTCCTTTCAATAGCCCCGTACAATAGCGTAGCTGTAATATCGTGATTACCAAAGTTTTTATTATAAGTAAGGATATTATCAAAGGTATAATCGTAATAATCTTGCGTATTTTTAAAGGCTTGTCCAGTGATACCCGCTGCATAAATACTTGAATAGAATCTTTGTGAAAGGCGATAATTATTGCCGAAATTCATGCGATAAGTAAGCCCTTTCAGAAATGGGAAATCTATTTCGGTATAAATATTCCCAAAAAGGTACTTGTTTCTATCTAAGTCATCTACAAAGTAGGTAGTAAATGGACTTGGCTCCAAGGTATTTGTAGGAAAAGGTACCAGATTGCCATTGGCATCGTAAGGAACCAGTAAAGGTGAAATACGCAAAAGACTCCCAAAGGCTGGTTCAGCACCATCCTGGTTCACAAATGAAGCCGACGACACCAAACCTACTTTCCACCAAGTCAGTGGTTTTAGTTCGATATTAGCTCTAATAGACTTCCTTTTGAAAATGTCGTTAGCAATATATCCCTTTTGATTCACCAAAGAACCTGACAATAAGTAACTCACCCGGTCGCTCCCTCCCGAAATACTTAAATTATGTTCGGAAACAGAACCCGTAGTCGTTCCTTCTTTAAACCAATTATAGTCATTGGGTAAAGCGTTCCCTTGACCATCTCTCATGACAGCATCCAAATAATCTTGTACTTTAAAGTTAGGATTGGGTTCTGTATAAGTAGGAGCCAAATAGGCTTTATCCCAATAAGCCTCCTTTAATTGATTCAAAAATCCCTCACGATTATAAGGCACCATATCGCCCACTGTAGGTTGCTGGCTTGTGTAAGCGCTGGAAAATGAAATACTGGGCTTTTGGTTATTTTTACCTTTTTTGGAAGTTATAAGAATAACCCCATTAGCCGCCTGAGCGCCATATACAGCCGTTGAACTTGCATCTTTCAATACATCAATAGAGGCAATATCATCGGGATTGATAGACGACAACGAACCTGTGTATTGAATTCCATCAAGAATAATCAATACACTTTGATTACCACTGAGTGTTACGCCCTCTAATAGAAATGGGAGGCGTGCCACCCGCATGTAGCTACCCCAACGTTCAATCCTGGCACAGTACCCTGAAGGTACTGTGCAATATTGGTGTTGGGTGCATTGCTGCAAAGGTTCAAGATTAACACTGGCTACTGCTCCTGTTAAATCGGCTTTTCGCTGTGTACCATATCCTACCACTACTACTTCATTTAGTGTGGATTGGTCTTCCTCTAAAACAATATCTATGGTAGAGTTATTGCCTACCACTACTTCCTTGGTTTTGAAACCAATAGAACTGAAGACCAAAGTCTCGTTTGATGAGCAATTAATCGAATACTGTCCTTCATTGTTAGCCGACGTACCTCTCGTTGTTCCTTTTACCAATACAGAGACCCCTGGTATAACCCGGTTGTAGAGGACTTAACAACTCCTTTGACAATGGAAGACTGTGCCCTAAGGCCAAAACTAAAAACTACTAACAACAAAATATACAGCAATTTATGAAGACGCTGTCTATTCTGTCCCTGTAATACTGGTAGGTAGTACTGTTTCATAACTTATATAATTGGTTAAATAAATAATATAACCTTCCTTAGAAAAAAGGTTTTTTTCGCGGTGTAAAGAAAGAAGATGAGTAAAAAAATCAGTAGCACGTTTCGACAAATCTCTATACCGAATGTTTAGAAGAATAGAAAAAGTGACATTTAGACACTTAAAAATCTAAAAATAGATTTGATAACAAGCAACCAGACAAAATTAAGAAAGAATGTAGGCGTCTATTTATCTGTTCAAAAATGGAGGATACTCATAGGATATGGGAAAGAAAGAATCTATATAGTAGTTACAATATGATTTAATTGTAATTTTGGATAACAACTATAGCAAAGCACTATATTAAAAATGAAAAAATAAGGTTAATTATCCAGATAAAATGCGAATCATCTATGCCATAGTCACCTTGTTGTGTGTGTATCAATCTTCTGTTGGGCAGCAACAAGAGTATAATTTTATTAATTATAGTAGCAAAGATGGGCTATCTTCCAATACTACCAATGTCATTCTTAAAGACAAGTATGGTTTTATGTGGTTTGGTACTGAAGGTGGTCTAAATAGATTTGATGGCCAAAGTTTTACTGCCTTTAAACACTACGAAAATGATAGTAACAGTATAGGAAGAGGAAGTGTAATGGCAATGGTAGAAGACAAAAACGGAAATTTGTGGGTAGGTACCAACCTCAATCTATCAGTTTATAATAGAAGTCTTAATAATTTCACTAACTATGATTTATCAAAAATTGGCTGGATAAGGAGTTTATGTGCAGACTATCGGGGCAATCTATGGATAGGGACTTACACAGGGCTTTTCTATTTCAATACTAAAACTAAAAAAATAAAGACTTATAAAGCCAAACTAAACATACCTACCCAATTGAATTCTGATGTAATTCTTTGCGTCTTTGAAGACCATAAAAAAAACATTTGGATAGGTACTAAAGAGGGTCTTCATTTGTTTGACCCCCATAATGAAACCTTTAAAAGATTTATTCATCAATCTCAAAGCCTCCAATCTATCTCTGACAATACCGTGCGGACTATAGCAGAAGACATCTATGGTAACCTATGGATAGGGACAGATAAAGGAGGACTCAATGTAAAGTATTTAGGCCAAGCAACCTTCGAGTACTTCAAAAGTAGAGAAGCTAATGCCACCACGCTAAGCAGTGACAAAATCTTCAAGATTTCCTTCGACAAATCGGGTAAATTATGGGTAGGAACCGAAGCTGGCCTCAATATTTTTGACCCTGCCTGTAAAGAAGTAGTAAGAATCAAAAGCGCTCCTCCTAATAAATATGATTTGTTTGGCAATCTTGTGGGTTTCTCTGTTAGAGAGATATATATCGACCCAGCAGGGCTTTATTGGATTAGCACTTTCCAAGGAGGAGTCAATAAATATGATAGTAATTTGGCTCTTTTTAACCATACACCTTTCAACCCATTTAATACCAATGGATTATCTGCACCTTCTGTTACTTCTTTTGCAGAAAACTCCCAAGGAAATATTTATATAGGTACCGATGGTGGCGGACTCAATATATTCGATTATGACACCAAAAAGATTCGCTCTTTGCCGCTCAATACCCCCCAAGGAAACGCCAAAGACATTTTGGCATTGGAGAAAGTAGATAATCAGCTATGGATCGGAACCTACCTCAATGGATTATTCACCATAAATTTAGTGACTCATAGCGTCAGGCATCTAAATCTAATGAAAGATAATACCACTAATACCTATTTGCCTATCAATTGTTTCAAAAACGACGGCCAAGGCCACCTTTGGATTGGTACTAATGGAAGTGGAGTCTATAGATATACGCCTAAGTCTGGAGAGTTAATTCCTTTTGAAAAGCTATTGATACAAAAAAATAACGAGCTGCCTCTAAATGGCTATATCACTACTATCGAAGAAGACAAGCAGGGTAATATTTGGATAGGCTCCAATGGTTCGGGCATGGCGGTATTTGATCCCATTCAAAAAAAAGTAAAAATTCTCAACCACGCTAATAGCCAATTACCAATGGATAAAGTGCTGAGTATCTATGCCGACCATACGGGTAAAATATGGGTAGGCGTACTGGGTGGAGGTTTGGCTTTATATGATTCTGACAGAAAAATATTTCACCAATTCAGTGAAGAACATTTATTGTCTAATAATGTCATTTACAAAATCTTAGAAGACAATGATGGAAAACTATGGGTAAGTACTAACCAAGGTATCTCTACTTTTGACATTGCTAAAAAACGGTTCAAAAATTACACTCACCAAAACGGAATACAACAAAGTACATTTAATGTTGGCGCAGGTTTGAAAACCAGTAGAGGTGAAATATTTTTTGGCGGACTCGACGGGTTTAATTATTTCAACCCTAAAAACCTCTATCAAAACAAGAACACTCCCCCCCTGGTTGTGACCAACCTAAAGATTAATAATAAACTTACCAATCCAATTGATAATTCAGAGATTAGTGATCATATCTCAGTAGCCAAAGAGATAAAGTTAAGTTATAAACAAAATTTTTCTTTAGATTTCGTCGCACTCAATTACACTTCCCCACATGAAAGTCAGTATTCTTACATGCTCGAAGGCTTTGATAAAGAATGGAATAATGTCGGTACTGTCACAACGGCAATATATACTAACATCGACCCTGGGAGCTACAAATTTAGGTTGAAAGCAAAAAGTGAAGATGGTGCTTGGCAAACCCCTGAAACAACCATTGATATTATTGTAAGCCCTCCTTTTTGGCGGACTTACTACGCTTATTTTTTGTACTTTATTCTATTCGCAACGACGCTCTGGGCTATAAGAAGGCAAGGGATACAAAAATTGAAAAATGAATTTGCCTTGGCACAAGAAAGGCTGGAAGTAAAGCTTTTGATAGAGAAAGAGCGAAGTGAAGCAGAGCGTAAAATGGAGCTGGAACAATCGAAGATCAAGTTTTTAACCAACCTAAGCCATGAATTAAAAACACCACTTACTTTGATTCTCAATCCAATAGAAGCCTTGTTAGTTCAAGAAAAAAACAAAGAAAGCTTTCAGAGTCTCCATCTAATTAATAGAAATGCAAAACGGCTATTAAATATTGTAAACCAGCTACTTGACTTAAAGAAAATTGAAGAGAATGAATTACAACTGAAGCTTTCAGAAAATGATATTATTTCTTTTACAAAAGAAATTTTCGATTCTTTCAGGTATATTTCTGAGCGTAAGCACATCCATCTGGATTTTGATTGTTCTATCAACGAGTACTATTCCTTCTTTGATAAAGACAAGGTAGAGCGTATCTTATTGAATCTACTCTCCAATGCCATCAAATTTACCAATGAAAATGGGCGTGTCTATCTACATATTGAATCTGATCCAGCAAAAGGTCTAAAGTTTATCATTGGAGATACAGGCATAGGAATGTCGCCGCAGGTACAAGGCAAAATTTTTGAACGATTTTTCCAGAGTAATAATAAAGCCGCCATTCTTAATCAGGGTAGTGGCATCGGTTTGTCTATTGCACAAGAGTTCATAAAGTTGCATGGTGGAGTTATTACTGTAGAGAGTCAGGAAGAAATAGGCAGTGTTTTTAGTGTGTATTTGCCTTTAATGCCCCTCTCTTCAAAAAGTATCACCTATGAGCTAACAGAGGTCAATCCAGAAGCTATTTTTTCGTTTAATTTAGACTATCAACTCAAAGAAAATGACAAAATTGGAAAGCCAATCGTATTGATTGTGGACGATAGTGAAGATTTGAGAACCTATCTAAGAGAAAATCTCAAAACTAATTTTCGAATCATTGAGGCTGCTGATGGAAAACAAGGCTGGCAAAAAGCTCTTGCCGCTCACCCCGAAATCATTATCAGCGATGTAAATATGCCCAATATGGACGTAATAGAACTCATTAAAAAACTCAAAAACGACCATAGAACAAAACATATCCCTGTTATTTTACTGACTGTTTTAGAAAAAGAGACCGACCAATTGAAAGGATTGGAATCAGGCGCAAACGATTATCTTACCAAGCCTTTTAGCTTTAAACTATTGAATGTTAAAATCAACAATCTGCTCAATCTAAATGATACCTTCAAAAGTACTTACACAAAGCAAATCCATCTGGAGGTATCGCAAAATGCAATTGTTTCAGAAGATGAAAAATTTCTATTAAAAATCGGACATTATATTGACGAACATATCACCGACCCAGACTTGTCTGTAGAAGAGTTGAGTCAAAAAATGTGTATGAGTCGAGGCACACTTTACAATAAAATATTAAGCATTACGGGCGAAACACCTGTTGAATACGTACGTTCAATTAGGTTGAAAAAAGCCATTGCTCTTCTGGAAAAAAGTGACATGAAAATTTCGCAAATTGGCTATGAAGTCGGATTCTCCACTCCAAACTATTTTACCAGGTGACTTTAAGGCAAAATATGGTATGTCACCCTCTGAGTATATTCACCTAACAAAACACTCCGAAACAACTCATTGATTATCCACTTACTCTATATTTAAAGATTGAAAAAGTACTTCTAACATTACTGCGTTTATTTTGATGCAATAAGCGCTTTTCCAATTCTAAAATAGTCAATCCTAACAAAGCGCAACCTGCCATGATGCCCGTCATTGGCAAACTGGTATCATTGCTTGCCATACCCACCAAGGCCGCAGCTAACGAACCTATGCCCATTGTAATGCCCCCATCAAAGCGGAGGCACTGCCTGCTTCTTTTGAAAAAGGAGCTAAAGACAATGCCGAGGCATTAGAAGCACTAAATCCTTGGCAACTTAAAAACAAGAATATCAGCACAATGGTAATCCACAGTGTAAGTAAATCAAAGATACTTCCTACACACAACAATATTCCTATGATAGTTTGTACATTTAAAGCTACCCGCATTATTTGTTCAGAACGGTACTTACGTAATGCCACATTATTGAGTTGGCTACTCAAAATCATTCCTCCCGCTACAAACCCAAAAATCCAGCCATAGTGCAATTCTGATACACGAAAAATTTCCATAAATACCAAAGGAGAACCTGCTACATAGGCATAAGCCCCTCCCGAAACCGTAGCACCGCCAAAGCATAAGTAAAAAATTGTGGATTTCGAAAAACATCCCAAAAAGTTTTTGTAATGCGACTCGGATGAAGCGACATAGAAGCATCTGCTTGCTTACTTTCTTTCAGCAAAACGTTACGCCAAAAACAAAAATACCCCCATAAAACCTTGCAACCAAAATACAGAATACCAACCAAAGGAGGTAATAAAATAACTTCAATGGTAGGAGCAATCATAGGTGATACACCAAGAATCAGAATAAGAGCCGAAAAGATTTAGCACTTTGTTCTACGGAAAACTATCTCGTACAATAGCCCTGGAAGCTACCATGCCCACACAACCACCCATAGCTTTGTAAAACGTAGCGCAATGAGCATTCGATAGATGTGGCTATAGCACAGCCAACAGATGCTAAAACATAGATTACTAAGCCAATGGTAAGCGAGTTTTCGTCCAAAACGATCAAGCAAAGGCCCATAGAGCATTTGCCCCAATGAAATACCAATAAAAAAACTGGCCAAAGAATAAGAAACAACACCAACCGATACATTAAAATCTGAAGCAATATTCGGAAAACCAGCCAAATAAGTATCTATTGAAAAGGGCCAATGGCCAGTAAACCAAAATGAGTATTAAGATAGTTCGGTTGTTATTCATTTATTAGAAGCATAAAATAAGTACAATGTTCATTAAGTTTTTTAGATTTTAAGTAGTTATCAATCGTGCCATGGAAACTATAAAATCCACAAAAACTTTAAAACAATGTAATTAAGTCACGAATGTACTCATTTTGTTTGGTGGCTATCAATCAAAGTCCGGTGGCTTTTTCCTGCACCTCTGTATAACGATTACCCATGATTCGGATGTAAGAAGAGGCTTCTTCTATTTCTTTCAATTCTTCTTTTGTAAATTCAATAGTTGTAGCGCCAATATTTTCTAATAAACGGTGAATCTTAGTAGTACCAGGAATAGGTACATAAGTTGATTTTTGCGCCAATACCCACGCCAAAGCGATTTGTGCATTGGTGGCATTTTTACGCTTTGCAAAGGCAGCTATCATCTCTAACAATATCCTGTTTGCTATACGGGCCTCTTCTGTAAATCTTGGAATAACACCACGTATCCCCTGCTTCAAAGTCTGTTTCTCGTCAATCGCTCCTGTCAAATACCCTTTGCCAAGAGGGCTAAAAGGGACAAAACCAATACCTAATTCGTTGATTGTTGGCAAAATTTCTTGCTCGTGTTGGCGTGTCCACAGTGAATATTCACTTTGGAGTGCCGAAACTGCTTGCACGGCATGAGCTTTACGAATGGTGTTTGCCCCTGCTTCCGATAGCCCAAAATACCGTGCTTTACCTTCGGCTATGAGGTCTTTTACCGTGCCAGCTACTTCTTCAATAGGCACATTAGGATCTACGTCCGGTGTTGATAAAGCAAATCAATACACTCCACGCCTAATCTTCTAAGTGACCCCTCTACGGCCCTACGAATAGTAGATGGGCGGCTATCTACTCCTATCATTTTACCCTCTTGAATATTAAAACCAAACTTGGTAGCGATTGTTACTTGCCCTTTGAAAGGGGCAAGTGCTTCTCCCACAATCTCTTCGTTGTTGTATGTCCAATACAACTCAGCATTATCAAAAAAAGTAATTCCTTGCTCCACTGCGCTTCTAATAAGCGTAATAGCCCCCTCTTTTGGAGGGAAAGGAGCATACGAAAAACTCAATCCCATACAACCTAAGCCCAAAGCCGAAACTTCTAACCCTTGGTTTCCTAATTTACGTATTTGCATCATAATTTAGGTATAAAATCTATAACTTTATGAAAATTGAATGACCATTTTCAAAAAAAACCTACAAAAATCAAATAGTTTATTTTCGCTTCAAGTAAGCATTATTGATGTTATATACCAATCCCACACTCCAAAGAAAGGCTTTGCCCGCAATGTCGGTGTCAATGGCTTTGCTTACGATAGCATTGAACGAAATGGGCAAATCCTTTTTGTACAGATTGAGGGTGCCATTGACATAAGTACCAGCCTTGGTATCCATCTGAAGGTAATAGGCCTGAGGAATAAAACCCAAGGTAAATTTATTAGATAAATCGATATTGATACTACTCCTAATAGCCAAAAAGGTAGTGGATTGTACAGCATCTTTCGTCAGTCCTCTTGAACCCAAATAATACACCCCAAAATTCAGCTTATTATTAAAAATATAGGTAGGAGACACTTCCCAAGCAAAATAGCGCTGAACCGACATAAAATCTCGCACTATACCATTATTAATCACCGAAATTTCTCTAAAAACGAAAGCGGGATGAGCACCTACACCCATCCTAAATTTCTTTTGTTGAATGAGTTTATACCGCCACCAAAATACGAATGACCAAGGCTTCCCATCCATACCAAAGCGAATCATAGGGTCAAAGCTGAGACGCCCTTTCCCGATAGACAAATCAAACATAGCCGCGGGCCTACCTAATGAGAAGGAAGGTATCAACGAAACACCATTATTGGTAGCGGTAATTTGCCCCCTAAAAAAATTGGGGGTTTGAGTGCTGTCAATGGGTTGTGAATAACATTCAAAATAGGTTAATACAACACAGAAAATCAAAGTTATTTTCTTCATCAAAAGGAAGTTGATTTTTTCTCCACAAAACAACTATATAATTCTATCTATTTTTAACAAATTTCAAAGCAATGCTTACGAAAATCAAACAAAAGGTATATTTAGCGTTTTTTCAATAATATGTTTCTAAAATCAATGGGAACTCCTTCGTATTGCAACAATATTCTGCCCTTCTTAACAGAAGCATTTGTACCAGAATTAATCAAAATTCCATTGAGATACTGCCAACAATCACCATTTTGGGAAACAATTTTAATGGTATTCCATTCACCCGTAGATTTCTCATTGTCTCTTTCTCGTGCGACAACCACACTCTTTCCTGCAGGGTTAGTAACTCCTCTCACTGTGAGCGTCAGGCTGTCGAGTAACACAAAATCGCCTGTCGAACCTTGTTTGATTTGAAATTGAATACCTCTGGGCCATAAAACATCGGGGACATTTTCTGGAATATGATACATTACACCACTATTTTTGACATTGTTGTTACGAAAATATCGTTTGTCAATATTCCATCGAAAGTCTAATGTCAATTCAAAATTTTGATAAGATTGCTCTGTCATCAAATACCCCAGTTTGTCCCCATACAAACGGATAAGGCCATCAGACACCACAAAATTACTCTCAGGAGGCACTCGTTTTTTGTCTATGTCAGTATAGGCATACCAACCTTTTAGGTTTTTTCCATTGAACAATTTTGTCTGTTTTACGCATGAACTCAACACAGTACAAGCAAAAAGTACATAAAAAATTCTCTGTTTCATAGATTCGTTTTGGGGTTTATCATTTCAAAACGACAGGTGTTCTGATGCCGAAGGAACTTTATAATTACAATCTGCTTTTTCTTACAAAATGTAAAATAAATCATTCAACCAATTATGTGGATAGAACAAGACAATAAGCTTGTCAAAGAGTATGAATTTGACGACTTCAAAGAGGCATTTACTTTTATGACTCAAGTAGCTAAAATAGCGGAAGAGATGGGGCATCATCCATGGTGGTCAAACGTTTATAATAAGGTACGTTTTGAACTAACCACCCACGATGCAGGAAATACAGTGACAGAAAAAGACGAAGCATTGGCTGAAGCGATTGAAGCTATTTTTGAGGAGATGTAAAAACAAAAAAGCCCTCACCGCAAATGCAGTGGGGGCTCGTGTCACGCTAAGCAGATAAAAAATTCTTAGTTGACCAAAGTAAGTTTCAAATCGTTCAATTGTTTGCGAATAGAGGCATCTAACTGCCGATCGCCCACACGCAAAACATAACCACCGATAAGGCTTTCGTCCACTTTTTCGGTCAATTCAACCGTTTTACCAGTGGTACCAGCCACAATACTCAACAAATTGCTTACGCAAATCGGCTGTCAGTGGCGTTGAAGTAGTAATGAAAGCCTTCACAATGCCTTTGTACTCGTCGTAGAGTTTTATAAACTCTTCGGCGATGCTTTGCATAATACCTTCCCGATTTTTTTGGGTAATAATACTAAAAATCGTGTAAGAAACTGGATTGACACGGTCTTTAAATACCCCCTTCAAAATTGCTAATTTCTTGTCGTGGCGTACTACAGGACTTTTCAAGGCCAACATCAACCCACGGTTTTCGTCAGCAGTTTTTTTGAAAAACAGCATATCCTGATACACAGCCTCAACTACATTTTGTTCTTGTGCTAAGTCAATCAGCGACTTGGCATATCGTAAAGCTACAGTAGATTCAGACATAATTCAAATATCAAATATTAAATATCAAATACCACGAATTTGTGTTTACATAAAACCACTGAATACAAAGAATCAGTGATATATGGGTCAATGATATTTGCTATATGTTTAGTTTAATCTTGCTTCTTGGGCCAAATCAGCTACTAATTTTTCTTGTGTAGCCTTATCACTCAATTCTTTGCGCAATACTTTCTCTGCAATATTGAGAGAAATCGTGACCATTTCTTTACGCATTTGGGCTACCAAAGCCACACGCTCATTGTTGATGGCTTCGCGTGCATCTTCGATGATACGTTTGCCTTCTACTGATGCTTTGTCTTTAGATTCTGCAATGATTCTGTCTGCCGATTCTTTGGCGGCTTTCAAAATACTATCGCGTTCGGCACGCGCTTCTGCCAAAAGCGCTTGGTTATCGGCCTGCATTTTAGCCATGTCGGCACGGGTTTTTTCTGCCAAATCCAATGCACTTTGAATTTGATGTTCGCGCTCATTAAGGCTGCTTAGAATAGGTTTCCAAGCAAATTTGGCAAGTAGGAAAAACAAAATCCCGAAAAACACTAACTGCCAAAATATAAGGCCAAGCTGGGGGGTTACTAATTCCATGATTGAAACAACTTTTGAGTTTCTATTTACAAATCATAGTTCGGTAAATAACCTATTGTTTTTACCGAACTATGTAAGATTTTGGTAGCAGAAGTCAATGAGTGCTGATGCCTAATGCAAACAACTTTCAACTACTACTATTTGGGTTGATTACTTCAATAAAACAACCAACAAAGCGATAACAGCACCGAAGAGAGCAACGGCCTCAACGAAAGCCGCAACGATCAACATAGCACCTTGAATTTTTCCAGAAGCTTCTGGCTGACGAGCGATACCTTCCATAGCAGAACCACCGATTTTACCAATACCGATACCAGCACCGATAGCAGCCAGTCCAGCACCAATAGCAGCGCCCATGTATCCGAGTGATGCGCCACTTGCAGCGACTTCTTGAAGCAAAATGTTAAGCAACATAATTGTAATTGATTATAAATAAATAAAAATTAATTAATGATGATGTTCTTCTACAGCAGCACCAATGTAAGATGCCGTCAGTACTGTAAAAATATAAGCTTGCAAAGCTGCTACCAATAACTCAATCAAATTGATAAAAGTAGAAAAAATAGCAACAGCAGGACTAACAGCTAAGCTTTTGAAAATAAAAATCATACTCAAAAAACTCAATAGAATGATGTGACCAGCCGTGATATTAGCAAACAATCGCACCATAAGAGAGAATGGTTTCATAAATACTCCGATGATTTCTACGGGAGTCATAATGATTAGCAGCCATTTCGGCACGCCTGGCATGGCAAATATATGCCCCAATAGGTGCTTTTTCCGTTGAAATTAACCACAAAGAAAGTAATTAATGCCAACGTCATTGTAACAGCAATATTTCCAGTCAGGTTAGCCCCGCCAGGAATCAAACCTAATAGATTGTTAATCCAAATAAAGAAAAACAAGGTAAGCAAGTAAGGCGTGAAGCGACGGTAATGTTTTTCGCCAATGTTGGTTTTGGCCACTTCATCACGAATAAAAATAATGATAGGCTCTAAGGCCGATTGAAGCCCTTTGGGTGACTTTCCCGATCGGGTCTTGTATGCCTTGGCTACACCAAAGAATATCAATAGCAGAAGCAAAAAGCTCAAAATCAGCGAGGCTACGTTTTTGGTAATTGAGAAATCATACACTTTAACTCCATCCAGTGCTACAATGTGTTCATGTTCCATTTTGTAGCCTTCGTGCGTGCCATCTGCGCTGTGGTAAAAATGGCTCGAAGAAAATATTTTGAGTCCTTTTTGAGTATCGTACAAGATAATAGGCAATGGCAAACTGATGTGGTTATGACCGATAGTGGCAAAATGCCACTGATGTTCGTCAGCCACGTGGTGCATAATCATTTCACCAGCGTTAAACGGTACATCTTCACTATGTTCTTCGGGAGTTTCCGCCCAAGATTTTGGAGCAATAAAAGTAACTAAAAATAAAAATAGTACAATTAGACGGGATAAAATAGTTCTCATTAGTGCATTACTGTTTCGAATCGGGGCGCAAGTTACGATACAATCCTAAAACTTCAAAAAAAGTATAAAATAAATATAGTACAAAAAAGGTAATGATAAAAGCAGTAGGTTGTTCAACCTTCATATATAAGAACCCAGCAACGAATAAAATACAGAGGATCAGCCGAATAACTACCGTAATTAAAAAAAACTGCACAAATCGCTCTCTATTTTCTTGAAAGCCAAGCAAAACGATACGATGTTGTAATATAGATAAGCAAAAGAAAAAAGCCAGTATGTACCATTTTTCTGGGGGCAATGGGAGTGTAGAGTTATAATATTCGGCTGTAAAAAATACAATTCCGATAATAAGCGTAAAAATAATCGTTCTTCTCATCTATTTATTATTCTTTGGGTACTTGTTTGATGAGTAAATACAAGGAAGTTGCCACCGAACCCAAAGAGAGAATCAATGTCCATACAGGAAACTGAAGCTGAAGCCACGCATCCAATTTCAAGCCCACATAAACGCCCAAACCAATGGTAGCCAACATCTGAAAAGCAATGCCCGAGTATTTAGCATAGTGGTTGATTTTTTGAGTGTCATTGGATTTTGGCCTTTCAGGGGTATCTGTCATGAGCTATATCAGTTTAATTTAATGGTTTTTCGTCGTATTCATGCACTTTTTGTACATCAACCTCCAAAATCCCTTCCAATTTTGTGCTATCAAACATGGGTCTAAACTTAGCCCCCCAAACTATCTCTTCATAGCGATAAGAATAACGTGCATGTACTGGTTGCAAAAAAGTCTCTTCTGTGGCCCGTACATACAGTAAGAATTCGCTATCTGACTCTGTCATACTTTCTTCAGTAGCGCCATATAAGGGGCTTTCTTCTGTAATGGGATGCACCAAAGTCCAACTCAAAGGAAAGAAATTCACTTGATTACGCTCCAATTTAAGACCATAATACTTACGTGTTCTCTGCCCATTTGGCAAAGTTTCCAATCGTGAAAGACTTGCTTCTACGCGTACATCTACCAGTTCATTTGGACTTTCGTTGATTATCCGAAACATCCAAGCATTAATATCAAGATAAGGTCCAAACACCGACATTTTACTAAAAAGAATAAGTGATTTAGGTCGAGAAAAACGACTATAAACCAGCCCCGTTGCCAAAGCGAAGCCTAATAAGCCTACCAATGCTTCTAAAGCAGCAATACCGCTGGTTAAATAACCTACAGGTGCTACACGCCCATAACCAACCGTAGTGAGTGTTTGGGCACTAAAAAAGAATGCTTCCCAAAAATTATTATAGGCATTACTTACTTCCATCCCTGTTAGATGTTCAATGCCCACAGCCAAATAAATCAGTGAGAACAAACAGTTGACGATAAAATAGATGCAAAAAGCCACGAAAAAAAAACGAGGCCAAGAAATAATGGTAAGTCTATGAAAAATATCTGCCCAAGCCCAAAAAGACACATTCACACGGCGGGTATTAAATGTACCGTTAGCGTTAATCAATCGCCCATTGCCATTAGTTATGCGAGTTCCAAACCCTAAGTCTTTTCTTTGCTCCTCATTATCAAGAAGTTGACTTTTTTTTCTAATGGTGGCCAATCGCTTTAGAGATGTCATTTTAGCCATTAAAATAAGTAATAATTATGTCAATACAGCGAAAATTTGCTTTATTTCTTTACTAAAATCGGTTTTATTATCATTTAGTTCAAAGGTGATAGAAAATGAACACTTACCTTTGTCAAAAAAGTAAATCTGTGACAAAAGTATCCATACTTATTGCCGCCCGCAACGAAGCTCATACAATTTTGGATTGTTTGCAATCGGTTGAGGCATTGAGCTACCCTAAAGAAAACCTACAAATATTGGTTGGCAATGATGCTTCAGAAGATGATACAGAACAATTAGTTCAGAACTTTATTACAGAAAAGCCTTACTTTCAGCTTATTAATGTCATAAATAGAGAAAACAGCATTAATGCTACCCTCAAAGGGAAAGCCAATGTACTGGCGCATTTGGCGCAACATGCCACGGGTGAATACTTGTTTTTTACGGATGCCGACATAGAAGTTCCCAAAGATTGGATCCAAAATATGTTGTTGCACTTCAAAAAAAATGTAGGTATCGTAACAGGTATTACTACAATGAAAACGCCTATTTTCCCAAAAATACATCCGATTTCTTGGCCTTCATGCAAGCGTTGAGTGGCTCTATTATTTATCTATCACGCGTTTATTTTCACTTTTTAATGTCCCTATTACTGCCATGGGCAACAACATGGCCGTTTCGCGTATGGCTTATAGTGCTGTGGGTGGTTATGAAAATATTCTTTTTCTATCACAGAAGACTATGCCTTATTCCGTGCCATTTTAGATAAGCATTTTCGATTTGTACAGCTATTTGATCGTCGCGTTCTTACTATCTCCAAACCTATTGCTACTTATTACGAGTTGCTTGTTCAGCGTAAACGCTGGATGTATGGAGCTATGTCGCTGCCTTGGGGGCTACGAATAGGCGTATTTTTTAATGGGCTGTTGCTACCTTCTTTGGTGCTGTTAAGCCTTTTCTTCTGGCCAATCGCCTCGCTCTTGATGATGATTAGCTATATTTTTCTAACTGCCTGGATAGTAGGCATTTTAAACTGGCTTCAATATTACACGACTCTTTATTGCATTGCCTTTTTTCTGGTTTTACCATCTTTTCACCAACTTTGCCATGTTGATTTTTTATTACGGTAAAAAGCAAATCGTTTGGAAAGGAGAAAGTATTGAACAATTTATGATTCTTCCAGTAAATTGATTTTGCAAATAAGAAGTTTTAAGTTTTATGATAGAAACCCACGCCCACATATATGATGAAGCCTTCAAAGATGATCGCGCAGCCATGCTCGAAAGTGCTTTTTCGGCAGGTGTTCAGCAGATTTGGATGCCCAACTGCGACCATACTTACCATTGAGGGCATGATGGCCTTGGCCCAGCAGTATCCCAATCGGTGCCTGCCCATGATGGGTCTGCATCCCACCTATGTCAAAGAAGACTTTGAAAAAGAACTCTTATATTGTAGAAGCGCAGTTACAACATCAGGAATTCATCGCCATTGGCGAAATTGGCATGGATTTGTATTGGGACAAAACTTTTATTGAACAACAAAAAAAGGCGTTTTTAGTCCAATGTCTACTTTGCCTTAAAACACCATCTTTGGATTGATATTCACAGCCGTAATGCTTTTTGGGAAGTGGTGGCGTTGATAGAGCAAATAGCCGACCCACGCCTAACAGGCATTTTCCATTGTTTTACGGGCAATTTGGAAGAAGCGCAAAAAGCCATTGAATTGGGTTTTAAACTTGGAATTGGCGGAGTAGCCACTTTCAAAATAGCGGTTTAGACAGTGTTTTGCCCCATATTGGCTTAGAACACATCGTACTCGAAACCGATAGCCCTTACCTTGCTCCAGTAATTCATCGGGGCAAACGCAACGAGGTGGCCTATATACCTATCATAGCACAAAAAATAGCCGATTTGATGCAAGTACCTGTAGACAAAGTTGCATGGCACAAACCACGACCAATGCCCTAAAACTCTCAAATACTTTTTAAATAACGCTGAGAAAAATCAAAAATGCCTGCTTACAAAACAGTCACTATCAATCCTGTACTTCCTAATCGCTCACGGGTTTCCGTATTAGTGATTTATACAGGTGGAACATTAGGAATGGTTTTTGAGAAAGGCCAGTTGGTACCATTCGATTTTGAACAAATCTTAGATAAACTACCCGAAATCAAGCGGTTAGATTTCGAGATTACTTTCACGAGCTTGGAAGAAATCATGGATTCCTCTAACATGCGCCCTGATGTTTGGAAAGAGCTGGCACAATTGATAGCACGCAATTATGGGTTCTACGATAGTTTCGTGATCCTACATGGCACAGATACTATGGCCTATACAGCCTCGGCATTGAGCTTTATGCTCCAAAACCTGAGTAAACCCGTTATTCTGACTTGGCGCACAACTACCAATCGGGGTGGCACGCACCGATGCCCGAGAGAATATCATTACAGCCCTCGAAATCGCCGCTGCACAAATCGAAGGTCGTCCTATTGTTTCAGAAGTATGTCTTTATTTCCAAAATGTGTACTCAGAGGCAATCGCGCCAAAAAGAAAGAAACTTCTCAATTCAATGCTTTTCGCTCTGAAAATTACCCGCCTTTGGCAGAGGTGGGAGTAACGATTGAGTATAACTTTCCATATGGACTTGTTTAGTTGGAATTAGTATTAATTTTGCAAAAAAGCTACTATGAACAAACTACCAGTTTACATTTCAGAGAATGATTTTGGCGAATATATTTTACCTCATTTGAGCCATAGTTTAACCATAATCGTCTAAAAGTCAGTTATCATTTTATTTTCAATACGATTTTATACGTTCTCAAATCAGGTTGTTCTTGGCGCACATTAAAGCCAGATAATCAATTAGTTACATGGCAAAACATCTATTATCACTACGCTAAATGGTCATCAGATGGAAGTTTTGAAAACTATTTTCGAGTACGCATCAAATAATGAAAGCCAGTTTAGCCTTAGAATGTATCCAATTAGGGTAGCCACACACCGTCAAAAAAGGGGGACAAAAAGTTAAATACCAAAAACGCAAAAAAGTGCAAAACGACCAATAATTTAGTTATTTGTGATAATAATCATCACATTTTAGCAATTTCGGATTGTATAAGTGGCAATCACAATGATAGTTTTGAGTTAATTGAAAATATTGATATACTTATCGAAGCACTTAAAAAAGCCCAAATTAACATACAAAACTCTCATCTAAATGCCGATGCTGGATTTGACACCAACAGTTTCATCGAAACGATTGAAACAAAATACCAAATGATTGCCAATATTCCCAAAAACAAACGAAATTCTAAAAAATAGAACAAGAATATAGGTATTTGGGCGAATATATTTACAGCTTTCTGCAAAAAAATAGAGACCGTTTTTGCGTGGTTGGACACCTACAAACGAATTTTAATCCGTTTTGATTATAAGGCCCACAATTTCAAATCATGGCTTTATTTAGCATCAAGTTTGATTAATTTAAGAACAAAATTCAACTAAACAAGTCCTATATCAAAAAAGCAAATTTTGACCTGCCTTTTCATACCAAAACAGCGCTCGATGAAAACGTAGCCATTCTCAAACTATTTCCTGGCATCACTCAAAATGTGGTTCGTTCCATTCTACATATTAATGGGCTACGTGGCGTGGTGTTAGAAACCTTTGGAGCAGGTAATGCCCCTACCCTCCCTTGGTTTTTGCATGAACTCAAAGAAGCTACTGAACGCGGTATCGTACTTCTGAATGTATCCCAATGTGATGGCGGGCGAGTCATGCAAGGTCGTTATAGCACCAGCACTTGGTTTGATAAAATTGGGGTGGTGAGTGGGGGTGACATCACGACAGAAGCAGCCATTACCAAAATGATGTGGGTGTTGGGGCAAGAAAGAGAGTTAAAAACCATTCAAACCCATTTAAAAACGACTTTAATGGGGGAAATGGCTTAGTCATTTAAGATTTTTTCATCTTTATTCCTTACTTTTGCCCGAAAAAGAGGGGTGTCCGAGTGGTTGAAGGAGCACGCCTGGAAAGTGTGTATGCGGGAAACTGTATCGAGAGTTCGAATCTCTTCCCCTCTGCCTTTTAAAAAGAGCGTTGGCCTGTGTCAACGCTCTTTTTTTAGCTGTCATTTTGGCCGAATAAAATATTGTACGCCAATATTTGTTATTAAACTACTGACAAAAAGCTAACTTTGCAAAAAAAAGAACCATAGGCGCGATATTGGTGAAGCCTTTCTATCAGGTGCGGTTAAATAGATGGAGTTCCAAGACAATCATCGTATGCTACAACCCATGATTATCTGGAAAAAAGCAACCTTAAAAAGATTCAACAACAAGAAACACAGTACTGTACAATGTTAAATTTCCTCACTAAAAGTATTACGGGCCTATTTGGCACCAAATCAGAACGCGATTTTAAAGATCTTGCTCCTTATGTACAAAGTGTAAATACAGAATTTGCCAAACTTCGTCACCTCAGTCATGACGAACTCCGCAATGCCAGCCACGAACTAAAAACTTTCATTACCAAAGAATTAAAACCCATCGACGACCAAGTTGCCACCCTTAAGCAACAAGTAGCTGACAACTCGGACATGGAGGTAAACGAAAAGGAAGAAATCTTCAAGAAAGTAGATGTCTTGGGCTTAGAACGCGACAAAGAACTGGAGCGTGTATTGCTTCAAATCCTGCCTACGGCCTTTGCGATTGTGAAAGAAACGGCGCGTCGTTTTACTGAAAACGAAAGCATTGAAGTCACCGCCAGCTACATTGATCATGAGTTGGCTGTTACCAAAAACCATATCAAGATAGAAGGCGATAAAGCCATCTGGAACACCACTTGGGATGTAGCTGGTCATCCTATCAAGTGGAACATGGTTCACTATGATGTGCAAATCATTGGTGGTACAGCACTGCACCAAGGCAAAATCGCTGAGATGGCTACGGGCGAAGGTAAAACGTTGGTATCTACCCTACCCGCTTTTTTGAATGCTCTTTCAGGCCAAGGTGTACATGTAGTTACGGTCAATGATTACTTAGCCCGCCGCGACTGCGAATGGAACGGCCCCTTGTTTGAATTTCATGGCTTAAAGGTGGACTGTATTGACCGCCATCAGCCCAATACCCTTGCCCGTCGGCAGGCGTATTTGGCCGATATTACCTACGGCACCAACAACGAGTTTGGGTTTGACTACCTGCGCGACAACATGGCCCATACGCCCGAAGAACTCGTACAGCGCAAACATCATTTTGCGATGGTGGACGAGGTGGATTCTGTTTTGATTGATGATGCCCGTACTCCTTTGATTATCAGCGGCCCTGTGCCGCGTGGCGATGAGCAAGATTTTGCCGACCTCAAGCCACGTGTGTCGCGTATTGTAGATGCCCAAAAACGTTTGGTAACAGACCTGCTCAACGAAGCCAAAAAGAAAATCGCTGCGGGCGATAAAAAAGAAGGCGGCCTGGCCTTGTTCCGCGCCCATCGTGGCTTTCCCAAATACAAGCCGCTCATCAAGTTTTTGAGCGAAACAGGCATGAAAACCCTGATGCAGGAAACCGAAAAAATCTATTTGGCCGAAAACCAAAAATTGATGCCCCAAGCCGATGCCCCTTTGTACTTTACCATTGAAGAAAAAAACAATAGCATCGAACTTACCGAAAAAGGGCTAGATTTCATGACAGGCCAAAGCGAAGATGCTAATTTCTTTATTTTGCCAGATTTATCCATTGATTTGAATGCCGTAGATCAAGATGCCACTCTCTCCGACCAGCAGAAACTGCTGCGTAAAGAGGAAATTATCCGCGATTATTCCATCAAAACCCAGCGTGTCCATACCGTTCAGCAGCTACTCAAGGCGTATTCGTTGTTTGAACGCGACGTGGACTATGTACTCATGGACGGCAAAGTAAAAATCGTAGATGAGCAAACAGGCCGTATCATGGAAGGCCGCCGCTGGTCTGATGGATTACACCAAGCTGTAGAAGCCAAAGAAAATGTAAAAGTGGAAGATGCTACGCAGACCTACGCTACGGTTACGCTCCAAAACTACTTTCGTATGTACCACAAACTCTGCGGTATGACGGGTACAGCCCAAACTGAAGCAGGTGAGTTTTGGACCATCTACAAACTCGATGTGGTGAGTATTCCTACCAATATCCCCGTCATTAGAAAAGATGAAGAGGATAAAGTTTTTCGGTCTGTGCGTGAAAAATACAATGCAGTAGTGGACGAAATCGTCGCGCTTGTAGGGCAAGGTCGCCCTGTGTTGGTGGGTACTACTTCGGTCGAAAATTCAGAATTATTGAGCCGTATGCTCACCCTTCGCAAGATACCCCATCAAGTACTCAACGCCAAGCAGCACCAAAAAGAGGCCGAAATTGTGGCCGAGGCAGGTAAGCCTGGGGCTGTAACCATTGCAACCAACATGGCGGGTCGTGGAACCGACATCAAGCTCTCTCCAGAGGCCAAAGCAGCAGGTGGCTTGGCCATCGTAGGTACCGAACGCCACGAAAGCCGACGCGTAGACCGGCAGTTGCGCGGACGGGCAGGCCGCCAAGGCGACCCTGGCTCGTCGCAGTTTTTTGTGTCGCTCGAAGATAGCCTCATGCGGATGTTCGGTTCTGACCGCATCGCGGGGGTGATGGATCGCATGGGACTCGAAGAAGGCGAAGTGATTCAGCACTCAATGGTGTCAAAATCTATTGAAAGAGCCCAGAAAAAAGTAGAAGAAAACAACTTTGGTACCCGCAAACGCTTGCTCGAATACGACGACGTGATGAACATGCAGCGCGAAAATATCTACAAACGCCGCCGCAATGCCCTTTTTGGCGATCGCTTAGCCATTGATATTGCCGACACCATGTATGACGTTTAGTAATGAAGTAGTAACCAATACCGAAGGAGCTTACGAAGAACTCGAACTGGCCTCCATCACTAATTTTGGCATTGAACCTCCTTACAGCCGCGAGGAATACAACAAACTGAAACCCGATCAGCGTAGCCAACGCTTGTATGAAGCGGCTGAAAAACATTATATCACTAAAAACAAGTTTTTGGGTGAACAGGTCGTGCCAGTCTTGAAACAAATTTCGGCAGAGCGTGGCGCAACCGTCCAAGAAATCGTCATTCCATTTACAGATGGTATCAAAGGCACACAGATTGGAGTGAATCTACAAAAAGCCATCAATACCAACGGACGAGAAATCGTGCGCGAAATGGAGAAGTTTGTCGTACTTTCGCTCATTGACCAAGAGTGGAAAGAGCATCTGCGCGACATGGACGACCTCAAGCAGTCGGTGCAAAATGCAGCATATGAGCAAAAAAGATCCCTTGTTGATTTATAAATTTGAGTCGGTTGAGTTATTTAAGAAACTAATGACCAAGGTCAATTTCGAGACAGTTAGCTTCTTAATGAAAGCCCATATTCCGCAAGAAGAAGCTCCCCAACAACAAACGCAACGCCCCATACGTCGGAATGAGCCTCAACTCCAAACCAACCGCCATGATGACGAGTATGAAGAAGTAACAGAAGGTGGCCCTGGTGCATACACACAGCGACAAGTAGAGAAACAAGCACCTGTACGGGCGATAAAAATTGCTGACCGCAATCAAAAAGTAACTGTACAATACCGCGATGGGCGTGTGGTAAAAGATGTCAAATACAAAAAGTAGAGCACGAAGTAGAGCGCGGCGAATGTGTCGTCATCGCATAAAACTCTCCCAAAAAAGCCCTGAACATCGGGGCTTTTGGGGGAATGAGTATGAAATGTGTTTTTATGTATTATGGTTTGGGGGCGTAGTGAGAGGGACATTCATAAAATAGTAATTTGACACAAAACGGAAGTACGATTAGATTACTACTCACATTCCAAATCTGTTAGCCCCCAGTTTCCTATCCATACATCTTGTTTTGCAGCAAGCAATACTTTTTTAGCCATACATTGATATTCTTTCTTTTTATCGGATACCCTCAAAGACCATAAATAATACGCTCTACCTACCGAATAATAGTCATTGAGTTTTTGATACAAAAGGATTGCATTTTGTATCAACTCATTCCCCTTTTCGTTCTCAGATTCCCGAAAAGCCAAATCGCCCAGACTACTCAGGCAGTTGGCTTTACCGAGCAAGGCCCCAATTTTTTCGTACAAAGGCAACGCCTCTTGGAAATACTGACGAGCCAAATCGTTCTCAGATTCCATAAAGCCAAATCGCCCAGACTACTCAGGCAGTTGGCTTTACCGAGCAAGTCCCCAATTTTTTCGTACAAAGGCAACGCCTCTTGGAAATACTGACGAGCCAAATCGTTCTCAGATTCCCGAAAAGCCAAATCGCCCAGACTACGAAGGCAGTTGGCTTTACCGAGCAAGGCCCCATTTTTCGTACAAAGGCAACGCCTCTTGGAAATACTGACGAGCCAAATCGTTCTCAGATTCCATAAAAGCCAAAGAGCCCAGACTACGAAGGCAGTTGGCTTTACCGAGCAAGGCCCCAATTTTTTCGTACAAAGGCAACGCCTCTTGGAAATACTGACGAGCCAAATCGTTCTCAGATTCCCGAAAAGCCAAAAGAGCCCAGACTACGAAGGCAGTTGGCTTTACCGAGCAAGTCCCCAATTTTTTCGTACAAAGGCAACGCCTCTTGGAAATACTGACGAGCCAAATCGTTCTCATATTCCCGAAAAGCCAAAGAGCCCAGACTACTCAGGCAGTTGGCTTTACCGAGCAAGGCCCCAATTTTTTCGTACAAAGGCAACGCCTCTTGGAAATACTGACGAGCCAAATCGTTCTCATATTCCCGAAAAGCCAAAGAGCCCAGACTACTCAGGCAGTTGGCTTTATCAGCTTCCATCGATTTTGGTCTGCAATTTCAATGGCGTTTTTAAATAAATCGGTTGGGTAAAAACCTTGTAAATTGGCAGTATAGAGTTAATGAAAAAAGCGTATCAATTCCTTTTTGGGTAGCAAGCGTATCGGTTATTACCTTGATGATATTAGTCCATTCTGTTTGTAAAAGGATTGGGCATTGTTTTTCTTCAAGCCCTACATTCTCTCCTTTCTCTTTGCTTAAATCCAGATAAAAATCTTGTATTTGTGCTATCAGTGAGTGGTCGGGCACAGTTTTGGGTTTCAAGTATTCTCGTATGGGAGCAAGTACCCACAGGCGAGCTTGTTCGGTTTCTTCACAAAGCCCTACTTCTTTAAGTATTTCTATTTGGTCGTAGGCATCGTCAAAAATTATCTCTAAATCTTGGCGGTTCATGCCCTGTGGTAGATAGCCCAATGCTTGCAAAAATGCACGGTTGGTTTCGCTCAGTCGGGTATTTTCATAAGAAAATGAGATAGAGATGTTTAGGTTGGTATTTTTATCGCCTCCTTTGCTCAAAAAGTCATTTCTGGTCTTTTGCCATTGTCGGTAAAGGTCGTTGAGTTTTTCTACTTTTTTGGCTCTTTTGGCTAATAATTCAACGGCAAGCGGTAGGCAATCTACTTCATTTACAATGGTTTTTACCAACGAATTTCCTGTAAAACTCCCCCTGAGTTTTCGTTAAAGAGCGTAATAGCATCGTGTTCACTCAAAAAAGGCACTTTAAAACTTTCCAGTCCAGTTCGTCGGGCGAGGCATTGCCGCGGTACGTAAACACCAAATCGGCATGGTCTTTTAGTCTTTCAATAAAGGGTTCTACCTTGCCTTTGTCTTGCCAAGCAGTTTCAAAGTTGTCGAGGGCAATCAAAAAACGGTTGTCTTGGTGGCTGAGATAATTCAGAATTCTATCGCCCAAGTCGCCACTGCTTACGGGCATTTCAAGGGCATTTATGAGAGCGTTTTGTAAGAGAGCAAGGTCTTTTGCCCCATCACAGCGCACAAAAAAGCGGTTTCGGCGGTATTTTCGGGCAATGGCTCGGTGGTGAAGTACGTTTAAGACCAAATTGGTTTTACCCAAGCCCCCCGTGCCCAAAATTCCGATGGGTTTATGGTAGTTTTTAGAGAGATAGTCAGCCACTTTCTCTACTAAATCCAAACGGTTTTGTCCAAGGCAGATAGGTTTACCTTCAAGGGTTTTGGGGAAGTCGTCATCATGTTCAACAGTATGCGCAAGGGCATTGATAAAAGGCGTAAGATCATTGTAATTTTCACCATAACCGAGCACCACCACATCGGGGTTTCCGTTGTTTTGGTGGGTTTGTTTGGTTTGGTCTATGTACTTATTCAGTACAAGGTGGTATAGTTTGGTTTTGTGTAGGTAGGTGCTTGCCCACTTAAAATCAGGCTAAAATTTTGGTCATAAACACCTTGGCCAAAACCCACAAAAATAACGGTATCATAAGCCGTAATAAGGTAGCGATTAATGAATTGAGCAAACTCATCTTGCACAATTCTGTTGTATGATTTTTGTCCCAAAACAATAGAATCAGGCTTTTTATAATAACCATGCAAATGCAAAATGTACTTTTGTTTTGGTCATTTTTGATAAAATCTTCCACCTTTTGGATTTCCTGCAAAGTAATGGGCGTGAGATGGGTGATGTCTTCGAGCAGATTATCGTAGTTGGCAGTGGCAATAGGTACGCCCAACGCCTTGATGGCCAAGATAAGCTCTCGGTATTCGGGCAAGGCATTGTCAAAAATATCCAACCACTCCTGCACCTTGCCGTGGGCGCTGAGGCAATCCCAGATGTCGTCACCAATTTTTAAGAGTTCTTCGGTAGTGGCGTGTTTCGTTATCCAAAAAAGTACGGCAAATATCTCCCCCAAGAGGCTTCTTTACGGCATTTTTCACAGCAAAAAGCAATGCCATAACGGAGTAAATTGGTCCAAGTACCAAAAATTTTACGATTATCGGAGTCAATAGAAGCACTTGAAACACCTGTCCCCGCAATGACGAAGGCCTTTCGTCTGTTGAGAGAAGAGATAAGGGGCGACAAATCGGGGCTTGCTAAATCGAGCATCATGAGGTGCGCATGTTAGATAAGCAAATTACAAAAGCCACTCGAAGAAATAATAACTTCCCCAACTATTTTTTTCTACTCTTTGGCCTATTGGCTACTACTTTAGTGGCGATATTTCAAAACTCATAGAAAAAGAGGCTGTGTGCCTATTTTCAAATGGCTTCGTCGTAATTTTGAGGTTGACTTACCTCAAAGTTGAACACGATTCCTTATTTTTGAATTTCTTAGCAAGCTCTTACCATGTAATTTCAAACCTAATCATAAACAACAATGAAAAAAGTAGTTCTTACCCTTGTGCTTGTATGTATGGCCAGCCTAACGATGGTCTATGCCCAAACCGCTACGCCAATAAAGTACGATACAACGGCCTTGAAATCATACATAGGCAACTACAATATAGCCGCGGCAGGACAGCGTTCCAAATTGGTTTATTAAGAATGGAAAATTATACTCTATTGGCGATGAAGACTATGAATTAGTCCCCACCACCAAAGAACACATCTTTGAAATAGGTGGCGGGAGTTTTGTCGTTACTTTTATTCTTGACGATAAAAAAAGTAGCCACTAAGGCCATCGTCAAAACCAATGACGGTCAGGAGTTTGAGGCAGTGAAAGAGCAATAATAAACCTTTATTTTGCATCAACAAAGAACACCAAATAGACGAATCTATTTGGTGTTCTTTGTTAGACAAATAATCAATTACTTACGTTTTTGTATCTCAGGTTGGCCTACTATTTCCAATTTAAAAACATCATTGCGGGCATAGTGACCTGCTACATCAAAATCTAATTTGCTTTTGGCCAAGATAGAAAAATCAAGTTCGGCCATTAACAACCCCTCTTGTCCCCAAAGGGGGCCTGCCAGTAAATCGCCCATGGGAGAAATAATGACGCTCCCGCCCGCGCAAAGCATATCGGGTTCATGGGCAATATCTTGTTGATAACGTGCTGGATAATCGGATTTTTGCACAAATTGATTACAAGCCAGTACAAAACAGCGGCCTTCTAAGGCAATGTGTTGCATAGAAGCTTGCCACGAATTTCTGGCATCGGCAGTAGGAGCTAAATAAATCTCTATGCCTTTCTGATACATCGCCATTCGAGCCAAAGGCATATGCGTTTTCCCAGCAGATCAATCCACCTATTTTACCGATTTCTGTATCGAAGCTCACCAAGGTACTTCCATCGCTTTCGGCCCATTAACATAACGTTCAAGACCTGTGGGCTTGAGTTTTCGATGTTTACCCATCAGTTGGCCTTTCCTGTCAAAATAAAGCAATGTGCAGTATAACGACCCACCAATGGCTTCGCGTTCTGTTACGCCCAATGCCACAAAAATACCTGCGGTACGAATAGCCTCTCCAATTTGCTGGATATACGAAGACCCTATTTCAACACTATTTTCCCAATAATCCAACCATTGACTTCGGCTTTTATCGGTGCGCCTTCCCACCACCGAATCGAAGTCTAAGCCCCTTGGATAGCACGGAATAAAAGATTCTGGGAAGAGCAACAATTCACACCCTTCTTTAGCTCCTTTTTCTATCCACTCGATGACAATTTGTACCGTTTTTTCTATATCAAAGAGCGCGGGCGTAGCCTGCACAACTCCTACTTTTATTTTTTTGTGTTTCATTTTTATTGCCTTTTAGTTTCTGCTTGCAAAGCTTCCTTGATGGTATCAATAATAAAATCGCACTGGTCTTGTGTTAAAATCAAGGAAGGCCGAAGCGTAATAACATTGCCTTCTATAATCTTAAAGGCTAATCCCCGTCCATACACCGATACATGATACGTTCAGCAGCTTCATAGGCTCGTTCTTTGGTTGTAGGGTCTTTTACCAAGTCTATGCCAATGTGAAAACCTTTGCCTGCTACGTTACCAATCAATGGATATTGTGCCTTCATTTCTCGAAAAGCATTCATTAAATATTCTCCTTTGTAAGCAGCATTCTCAACAAGCCGATGCTGTTCAATATACTCAATTTCTGCCAATCCTGCTGCCGAACAAAGTGGATTTTTTCGTGGGTAAAATGATCAATCGAGCTATTTTGCAAAACATTGTATTCAGATTTAGAAACAATACCCGCAAAGGAATCATTCCACCCCCCAAAGATTTCCCCAAAACCAGCACATCGGGGTGACATAATGCTCGCTGGCAAACATTTTTCCTGTACGACCTAAGCCTTCTATTATTTCATCAAAAATCAAGAAAATGCCTTCACTATCACAGAGGTAGCGTATTTCTTGCCAATAATTTTTGGATGGCACCACTGGCGTGGCCGAAATCGGCTCAGCAACGAGGGCGGCGATGTCGGGTTCATTACGAATAATGAGTTTGATTTGGCGAAGGTATTCTTCGTCAATTGCATCTGTATCCGTCCATCTCCACGGATTACGGTAATAATTGGGAAACTCTACCCGCAATGCCCCTGGTACCATGGGGCCATTTCCTTTGGTAAAGTGTGCTTGTCCACTCACACTTGCTGATTGATACCCTGTTCCATGATAAGCGTCCCAAAATGAAATTGTTTTCCATTTACCTGTAATCTGCTTGGCCAACATCACTGCCATTTCGATAGCTTCTGATCCACCCGGACAAAAAAGTACCTTATCCAACCCTTGGGGGGTTATTTCTGTTAATTTTTTAGCCAGTTGAATGGCTGGAATATTGGTGTAGCGTCGGGGAGTAAAAGCCAATGATTCGGCCATCTGTCGTACCATCGCTTCCACGACTTTCGGGTTATTGAAGCCTGCATTATGTACGCCGTTGCCGTGCATATCCAAATACTTTTTACCATTGAGATCATAGATATACGCCCCTTCAGTTTTGGAGAGTATGTTCATCACAGGGGTAGAAAGCGCCTGATGGAAAAAGTATTTGGCATCTTCTTGGAGCCAATATTGGGTTTGATTATCCAATGATTGGTTATAGAAGTGACGTTCTTTGGAGGTATTAATGTCTCCTTGGTCTTCTGAAATAGTGTTTTTTTGCTCCATAAAATGCTTAAAAAGTGATTGTTAGTAAATTTCATTATTTTTTCAAACGTTTGCACATCGCTTTTAAAACACAAGATGACGTTCTTAAAAATTTAATACTATATATTTGCTTGTTACTACACAAAGACATAATCCATTTTATTTATTAACTTATCATGAATACAGCGTCTTATAATCCTGCTGAAATTGCGCCCCTTGCTTCTTTGGATGAATGGGAAGATGATTTATTACTTCGATATCCAGACCCTGATAGCCTTGCCCAAGCCAAAGCGAAGGAAGAATTTCGTAACTATGACAATCCTCAACGAGATACTGTCAAAGAATTTTATCGCCTCAATCACAAGTATCAAACTTACGACTTCGTGATGGAAAAAGAACGCGATTTTCTGCAATTTAATAAGAGAGAAATGACGCTCTGGGATTCATTTGAGTTTCTTAATACACTTGTTGACGACTCCGACCCTGATATTGCCCTTGATCAATTACAGCACTTACTACAAACCTCCGAAGCTATCCGCGCCGATGGTCACCCCGATTGGTTTGTACTGACAGGGTTATTGCACGACATGGGCAAAGTGCTTTGTTTGTTTGGCGAACCACAGTGGGCAGTGGTGGGAGATACTTTTCCAGTAGGTTGCCAACATTCCGATAAAATTGTTTACCCCGAGTTTTTCGAGGCGAATCCCGATAGTAAAGATCCTCGTTTCAATACCAAATATGGGGTTTATGAACCCAATTGTGGCTTACGCAATGTGCATCTATCATGGGGGCACGACGAATATTTGTACCAAATGACCAAAGACTATTTGCCCGAATCGGCCTTGTACATGATTCGTTACCACTCGTTTTATGCTCAACACCGCGAGCAAGCTTACAACCACCTCATGGATGCCCACGACCACGAATATTTCAAATGGGTAAGGGCATTTAATCCGTACGATTTATATACAAAATCGCCCAAAGTGCCTGACTGGAATGAGCTTCGACCTTATTATGAGGATTTGGCCGCCAAGTATTTACCTGCTACATTGAAGTTTTAAATCGAATAGATTGCGGACGATTTGCAGTGAGTGGTTTGTAGTAAAGTGAATCTCACTGCAAATCGCCCACTGCAAACTGCTTGCTAAAATGACTCCCGATCGCCCCGTCACTATCAAGGACATTGCCCGTAAATTCAAATGCTCCCCTTCTACGGTGTCGCGGGCATTAAACAACCATCCCCTCATCAACGAAGATACCCGTAAAAACCTCCAAGAATATGCGCAAAAGGTAGGTTATCAGCGAAATTCGGTATCATTAAGCCTACTTAATAAACGCACAGGCACTTTGGGAGTAATCATTCCCTCACTCAATCATCAACACGAAACCACCATCATCGAAGGTTTGCAAGCCAGCTTACAGCCCCAAGGCTACTTGATGAATATCTGCGTAAGTAATGAAAGCTACTTGCTCGAAAAAGAATATGTGGAAAAACTATTAGCCAATCGAGTAGAAGGAATTTTTCTATCGGTGTCGCAAGAAACCTACGATTCGGGGCATTATGAGCACCTCGAAAGCATTATACAGCGTAAAGTACCACTCATTTTTATTGACCGCGAATACGAAGGATTTGATGCTTGTCGTGTTACAATTGATGATTATTATGGGGCTTTTGCAGCTACCGAACACCTCATCAAAATGGGATGTCAGCGAATTGCTCACCTAAAAGGCCCTCAAGGACTCTCCATTACCGAGCAACGATTTCATGGTTATATAGACTGCTTGACGAAGTATAATTTCGCCATCAACGAAGAACTCATTGTATCCACTAATTTCAAGGTAGAAAGTGCCATTATTCCTACCCAACGCTTGATGGAATTGCCACTCCCCCCCGACGGCCTCTTTGGGGTCAACGATCAAGTAGCCATTGGGGCCATGTATGTAGTACGAGAAAATGGGTTTGATATTCCAAAAGAAGTAGCCATCGTTGGCTTCGATGATTCCTCTATTTCAGCTTATATTTCGCCTCCACTCACCACGGTCAAGCGGCCTGGAAAGCAAATAGGCGCAGAAGCGGCACGTATTTTTTTAGGACAAATCAAAGAAAATCAGGTCTTACCCGAGACCCTTGTATTACCTTCCGCTTTGATTATTCGTGAATCATCGCTTCGGACGTAGTTTGTTCTGCTTGTCGCAACTGATTGCTTGTGAGGGTACTACCATCATGCGACCAGCCAGGGGGGTTCAATACATACTTTAGTTTAGTTTTCCAATTTACATCACGCTTCAAGTCTTTAGCGATGGCTTTCCACTCATGAAATATCGTATGGAGCAAACTGGTATCTTTCAACGAAGAAGTGAGTCCATAACGAACAGGCTCTGCCTCTATTTCTTCTTGAAATGTCCCAAATAGCCTATCCCAAATTATCAGGCACATACCCATGTTTTTGTCTAAATAAACCACATTAGAACGCATGGTGCACACGATGATGCGAAGGCGTAACAAAAATATAGCCCAGCCATCCCAATTTACCCACATAGTTGGTATGGACAATAATACCGTAGGTTTGGGTAATGGAATACATCAGCACAATATCAGCAGGATTGAACCCTATCAATACTAATGGGATAAAATACACAAACCGATACAATGGCTGAAAAACCGACGAACGAAAGCCCGTGGTAAGATTGGAGAATATTCGGAAGAATGGTGTGTAACATGAATCGCCCAAAACAGGCGACTGTAATGATCTACCACGTACGCAGGACTAGAATAAGAAGTCTTCGAGCCAAAAATAGCACAAACCAATAGAGATAGACGTTATGGATTCTTGGGTAAAATGGAAGTCATAAAACCATACTAAAACTACCACATAGACAGCCCGAAAGGCCAAGTCTATACCTCCATTAAAAAGCATGAGTAGAAAGTTGGTGAAAGTATCGCGCCACGTATAAAACTGACGGTGTTGCCAATGGCTCAACAACGCCTCCAATCCAATCAATAAAGCATAAAAGGGCGTAGTAAGTTGAATTAAGGTCTGTTCTAATTCGTTAGTCATTAGAAAAATACTATTTTTGCGGTGCAATTTAGGCAAAAACAAAATAGAATGAATATAATCTATTTGACAAAACCGTCAAAACGTTGTATAATAGCGAAAATCTCACAACATTGAGTATGATAGGAATCATCATGGGCAGTCTTTCAGATATGAAAGTGATGCAAGAGGCAACCGATATATTGAAAGCATTTGATATTGAATATGAAATAGATATTGTTTCGGCGCATCGTACACCCGAAAAAATGGTAGAATATGGCAAAAACGCCCATTTGCGTGGCCTAAAAGTCATTATTGCAGGGGCAGGCGGAGCGGCGCATCTGCCTGGCATGATTGCCTCACTGACTTCATTGCCAGTCATTGGCGTGCCAGTCAAAAGTAGCAATTCTATCGATGGCTGGGATTCGGTTCTTTCTATCTTACAAATGCCCGCTGGTGTACCCGTAGCCACAGTAGCCCTCAACGGTGCCCGCAATGCAGGGATTCTAGCCGCCCAAATCATCGGTACTTTCGATGAAGAAGTAGCCCAAAAATTAGGCGCATATAAAGAGTCATTGAAAGAAAAGGTGGCAGAAATGAGCCTCGAAGCCCAGAAATTTACGGCATGAATTTTGAAACTGGTAAAAAATTCATCTAAAATATTACAACAAAAATGGCTGAAAACGAAAACAGAAACCGTCGTCCCGAAGAATCATCCAAATTACCTTATATTTCATTGGCTGTGTTGGTCGTTATGATTGCTGGGTTGTTGTATGTAGGCTACGAATACATTGCCGACGACGTAGCCGATGTAGATCAACTCCTCAATACGCCGCTTGATAAAACAGGGCGAGAACTGCAACCCATTCCCAACGAAAATGACCAGTTGGATATTCCCCCTGCTACACCCGAAACGGCCAAGGAGGATAGCAAGAAGCCCCAACCTTCTGCTAAGGAAGAAGAGCTTAACCAACCCCCTCCACGTCCCGAACCCGAAGAAGAGATAACGAAAAAAGCCGAAGAAAAACCCAAGCCCATAGCAACAGACCCTGGAGGGGTGGAAGTAACACACACGGTGCAAGCAGGAGAAACTTTCTATGGCATAGCCAATCGCTACAACTTAAAGAGCAACACCCTCAAAGGCTTAAACCCTGATGTTCAGGACGAAAGTAAAGATGTAAAATCAGGGGTGACAAGACTCAAAGTGCGTGTGCAAGCCATTCATACCGTAGGCCCTGGCGACATACTCAGGGTGGTAGCCGAAAAATATGGCGTTACGGTAGAGCAACTCATGGCGGCCAATAAAAAAACAAAAAACTTTGCCGAAAGAGGTGAAAAGCTCATCGTGCCCTTCCCCCAGAAAAAGTAGTAGCCGTACCATGGAAAATCCCGTATTAATTTTTGGTGCCAAAGGCTTGGGTTTGGTAGCCTTAGATATATTTCAACGCAACGAGGTGGTAGTTTATGGACTGTTAGACGACGATACCGCGCTCCACGATACCCAAATTGGTGAATATCCTATTCTCGGTAGCACCGACGACGATGGATTCCTTAAACTCATCGGCAAAAAATGCGAGGCTTTCGTGGCCATTGAAGAGCGTGCCTTACGCCGTGAGGTCGTCAAGATGCTCAACGACCGCCGCCACGTCATGCCTGTCAATGCCATTCACGATATGGCCGTTGTTTCTTCTTTTGCCGACATCGGCCACGGCAACCTCATCGCTGCTCGGGCAGTGGTCAATACCAAAGCCACCATTGGCAGCCACAACTTAATCCAAGCAGGGGCGATGATTGAACATGAGGCTGTCATCGGCGACTATGTCAATATCGGTTCGGGCAGTATCATAGGTACTGGCGCAACGATAGAAAATGACGCTTTTATTGGCTCGGGGGCAATCGTCATTGCAGGTGTTACCATTGGCCAAGGAGCAAGTGTAGGGGCGGGTTCGGTGGTGATAGAAAATGTGCCCGCTAAAGGGCGCGTGTTTGGTAATCCTGCGCAGAAGGTGTAGGAAACTATCCAAGATAGCAAATATCATTTGAGAAGGATAGTGTAGGGAAAGTTATGTACCTATCCTAAAAAACTTTACTTCCTCTTTTAAATCTTTCAGCAAGGATTCTGTACGTTCGGGGCGGGCATCGGTCAAGAATACCTGCCCAAATGTACCGTTTTCTATGAGCTGAATGAGTTTTTGGATGCGGCGGTCGTCGAGTTTATCAAAAATATCGTCTAATAACAACAGTGGTTTCATTTCTTTTTCAATAGCAATCAGGTCAAATTGAGCCAGTTTGAGCGCCAGCACAAACGACTTCTGTTGCCCTTGTGAGCCAAATTTGCGAAGAGCCATTTTGTCCATTTCAAACAAAAAATCGTCTTTGTGAATACCTATCAGCGTCCGCTGCATTTGGATGTCGCGGGTTCGGTAGTTTCGGAAATTCTCTCTGAAATCTAAATTTTCTACCGCCGACTCATACTGAATGGCTACCTCCTCGCGGCTTTCCCCTAAAAAAGCGTAATAATGCTTCACTAAAGGCTCAAAATCCGTTAAAAATCGCTGGCGACGGTCATAGATACGGTTAGCCAAACCAATAAGCAGCTCGTCGTAAGTATCCAACAAGTCGTGATCTGTGTGATGGCGGTCAAAGAATAATTTGAGTAGGCCATTGCGTTGGGTAAGCACTTTGTTGTACTGCAATAAATCTTGTAAATAACCTTGGTCTAACTGCGACAGCACCCCGTCAAAAAAACGGCGACGCTCTTCGCTGCCATCACGTACCAAGTCGGTATCGTTGGGGGCAACCAACACAATAGGAAATAATCCAATATGCTCACTGATGCGCTCATACCCTTTTTTGTCTGACAAAACACTTTTGCGCTGACCCCGCTGCAGACTACAAGTAATCTGAATGGTTTTATAGTCTTTTTTGAAAAACCCATTGACAAGCATAAATTCTGCCTCATGCTGAATACTGAAAGCATCTTGTACTTGAAAAGCACTTTTGGTAAGGCCCAACCAATAAATAGCATCCAATAGGTTGGTCTTGCCGCTCCCATTTTCGCCTACCATACAATTTAACTGTGAACTAAACTCAAAAACTGCCTCTTCATAATTTTTGAAGTGGGTCAGATGGAGTTTTTCTAAGTGTAGCTGTGGCATGAATCGGTTTTATGCTTATTTTCGCGCAACAAATATAGAACAGTCAGCAGTTTCCCTTTTACAGCTGGCAGAGAAAACCTTATTTTATTGTAAAAAATGGCAACCAAAACCAAGGCAACACCCACTAAAACCACTTACTCGAAAGAACAGTATATGTTCTGGTATGAGTCTATGATGCTTCAGCGCAAGTTTGAAGAAAAAGCAGGACAACTCTACGGGCAACAGAAAATCCGTGGCTTTTGCCACTTATACATTGGCCAAGAAGCCTGTTCGTCTGGTGGCGTAAGTGCCCTCACTAAAGATGACAAATGGATAACCGCCTACCGCGACCACGGTATTCCATTGGCCTTAGGCACCAGCCCCAATGCCATCATGGCCGAGCTCTATGGCAAAGCTACTGGCACAACCAAAGGCAAAGGAGGCTCAATGCACATTTTCGATAAAGAGCGCAATTTTGTGGGCGGCCATGGTATCGTAGGAGCGCAAATACCTTTGGGAGCAGGCATTGCCTTTGCTGAAAAATATAATAAAACCACCAATGTATGTATTTGCTTGTTTGGTGATGGCGCTGTGCGTCAAGGTGCTTTGCACGAAGCCTTCAATATGGCCATGACCTGGAAACTACCCGTAATATTTGTGGTAGAAAACAACGGCTACGCCATGGGAACTTCCGTAACACGTACCTCTAACGTAACCGATTTGTACACCATCGGCGAAGCCTACGATATGCCCTCCGAACCCGTAGATGGCATGGATGTAGAAGCCGTCCATGAAGCGGTAGGCCGTGCCGCTGCCCGCGCTCGTGCTGGAGAAGGGCCTACATTCTTGGAGTTTAAAACCTATCGCTATCGCGGGCACTCTATGTCTGACCCACAAAAATACCGTACTAAAGAAGAGGTAGAAGAATATAAAAAACGCGACCCTATCGAAATGGTAAAAGACAAAATGCTCAAAAAAGGTATCGCGACAGAGGAAGAGTTGGAAGCCATTGATGCTAAAATTAAGCAACAGGTACAAGAATCGGTGGACTTTGCCGAAACATCGCCTTGGCCTGATGCCTCCGAAATCTTTACTGACATTTATACGCAAGCAGACTATCCCTTTATCAAAGATTGATTGTTTTAGTATGGGTTTGTTATTCCATCTAAATTGTCGTAGTTATTCTAAATCTTAGATAGTGAATCCAAATCTTAGAGATTTGGATTCACTTATACAGTACCATGCAAACTTTAGGAAGCTATTTTATTTTTTTAGGCTCACTATTAAGTAACCGAGAAAAATTTCGGGTGTACCTACGGTTAATATTGGAAGAATGTATCGAAATTGGCTTCAACTCCCTTTTTATTGTTTCGATTGTGGCCACTTTTTTGGGGGCAGTTACTTGTGTGCAAACAGCCGATAACTTGGTCAGCCCTTTTGTACCCAACTACATCATTTCACTGATTGTGCGTGATAGCAGTATTTTAGAATTTGCACCCACTATCACTTGTGTGGTACTATCGGGCAAAGTGGGTTCTCATATTGCTGGCGGCCTCGGTACAATGCGCATTACAGAACAAATTGACGCTTTGGAGGTAATGGGCATCAATTCTATTTCTTATTTGGTATTGCCCAAAATCATCGCCGCTTTGTTGGTATTCCCTATGTTGGTGATTCTTTCTGGCTTTTTGTCTATTCTCGGAGGTTATATCGCAGGAGTGGCCACGGGGGTCATTTCGCCCGAAGATTATATCAAAGGACTTCGCTACGACTTCAGAACGTTCAATATACCTTTTGCGCTCATCAAATCGGTATTTTTCGCCTTCTTGATTACTTCTATTTCCTCTTTCAAGGGTTATTTTACCAAAGGTGGTGCTTTAGAGGTGGGCAAGCCTCTACCGCGGCAGTTACCAACAGCTGCATTGCGGTACTAATCGCTGATTATCTATTGGCGCAGTTGCTGCTACTCTAACAATAATAATCAGTTATTCTTCTACATTCGTCTTGTCCGTTTTTCAACTGCCTAATAACAGGCCGCTTACTTTAGCCAATCACCTCATGCCGCTAACACTTGCCTACCTTTTATTTCTTTACAGCACAGGTATTTATGCCAAAAAGAGTATAAAGTGGGCAGAAACTCACTAAACTTGTTAGCAGAAAAATACCTGACACAGCAATAGCAGCGATGCCTACGGCACCTGTAAGTACATCTGTAAAATACAGTATAATGGCCACGAGGGCAATCAAAGTACGAAGAATGCGGTCAATACCGCCCATATTTGTTTTCATCTGAAATAATGTATTAAGTTGAAACTTATAATTTTGCTTTATTTTGAGGTAAACTGATTGACGACCTGCTCAAGTTGTCTTTTCTGAACAACACCCGACTGCCGCCACAAAATCTTTCCTTTCTGGAACAAGATGAGCGTGGGCACACCTTGAACGCGGTACGATTGCGATGCTGCTGGGTTTTTATCCACATCTATTTTCAATACCCTGACGCGGTCGCCCATTTGGGTGGCAAAATCTTTTAGAATAGGCGACATCATTTTGCAAGGGCCGCACCATTCAGCAAAGAAATCTACCAATACAGGCGTTTCACTTTGAATAATATCATGGAATGTTTCTTTCTTTTGCATGGTCTTATTTTCACTGCTTTGTTTTAAAATCTTGTAATAATCCTCCTCCCAAATACCCTAAGAGCATTCCGTAGGGCACCATCGTTTGCCATTGCGATTTGATGGGGCAAGTGCCTGTAATACACCCAATTTCTTTCCAGTACCAATACCCTCCAATAGCCCCAACTACGGCCCCAATCCAGCCCCACTTCAGATTACTTAACTTCTTCATAATGAATTGTCTCTGGTTTTGAGTTGATATTGCGCTGGCGCATCGTGGGGGTAGCACAGCCGTCTGCTCCACAACAGCCAACATTGAATATAGCTTGTAAGGCAAACAAACCACCCAAAACACCCAGTAAAGGCTGATGGTCGGCAAAGGCTGAGTACATGAGCCACAGCCCCATACCGAGGCGCAGAAGCCGCATAAAATTCCAATGTTGCAATATTGCTGTCATTTCTCTATTTTATATTTAGTTTAATAAGGCCAACTCATCATTCCTCCCGAAAGGTTGTACAAATGCTCAAAACCAGCATCACCCATCATTTTGCAGGCTTGACCGCTGCGATTACCACTACGACAATAGACAAAATACGTTTTGTTTTTGTCTAATTTAGCTACTTTTTGTTGAAAATCTGCACTCATCAAATCAATATTAATCGCCCCTTTGATATGGCCAGAGCGCATTTCAGCAGGAGTACGAACATCTAAAATAACTGCTCCAGGAGTTTCGGCTATGAGTTGTTTGAAGGTAACTGACGAAACATTTTCGTAATTTTTTTTCGATTTAAAAAAGCTAAACATAATTTGTAAGTGTGTTAATAATGATTGTATGGAGGCAAAGATCGATAATTTCTTACCCACAATTCGTGATATATATCACAGACAAAGGTTTTTACATAAAGATTGAAGCCCCTAAGTTAAAATAATTGTTTTGAGGCCAGCTCCTACGCACATATTACCCCCAAATAGAGTAGATAATGCCCAAAATCAAGTTTTGTTTTTGTTCCAACAACTACTCTTTAGATTAAATCCATGAAAACCCAGTTATCTTTGTACTTCATTCTTTGTACTACTATTTTATTATTTAGCTCTACCATGTCGCGTACTCAAACCGTCATCCCTTTATGGCCTGATGGACAAATACCTAATGACCTCAAAAATCGCTCGATCAAAGAGAAAATTGAGGTAGCTAACGATGGCATACTACGGATCAGCAATATCGTATTGCCCACTCTTTCGGCCTATTTACCCGAAAAACCCAACGGCACTGCGGTCCTGATTTGTCCAGGAGGCGGCTATGCTATCGAAGCCGCAGGGCATGAAGGCGTGGACGTAGCGCAGTGGTTCAATAGTTTTGGCATAACCGCCTTTGTATTGAAATATCGCTTGCCAAACGATACCCAATGGTCCAATAAGCACGAAGTAGGGTTGCAAGATGCGCTAAAAGGGTTGCAGATTATCCGCGAAAATGCTGACAAATATAAACTTAATCCTGCGCAAATCGGTATTATGGGTTTTTCGGCAGGAGGGCATTTGGCTTCTACAGTTTGCACGCATTGGCCATTGGCTAAAGATTTGGAAGGTTTCAAAAACCTACCAAGTATCGAAAGCTGTAAGCCCAATTTTGCCATTCTGATGTACCCCGTCATTAGTTCAGGTACTTTCAAACACGCTGGTTCTTTTGTGAATCTGTTGGGCAAAAATGCTTCGCAAGAACAACTCGATTTTTTTTCTAACGAAAAACAAGTTTCTGATAAAACGCCCCCTACTCTACTGATTCATGCTACCGACGACAAGGGCGTACCTGTTGAAAACAGTATGCTATACTACGATGCTCTTCGCAAAAACAATATTCCTGCCTCCTTGCTTATCTATGAAAGTGGCGGGCATGGTTTTGGCTTAGCCCAAAAAAAGACAGGTTCCGTCAAGCATTGGCCTGAAAGCTGCAAAGCGTGGCTGAGTGGAATGGGGCTGCTCAAGTAGCGCCATTTATGCTATCAACTTGCTTGTGTTTCCTTTCAATTTGAATTCAGTACCCTTGATTTTTATCAATAACTCTCTATCTGACAAGTTCTCGACTTCGATTTTATCCAAACGCACAATTACCTTTACTACTTGCCCACGAAAACCTATTCTAAACGAATACCCCCGCCATTTAACAGGCAAAGTAGGCGTAAATGACAATTTATCCTCTTCTATTCTCATACCTGCAAAACCCTTGATGACTGACATCCACGTACCCGCCATGCTCGTAATGTGAAGGCCATCTTCGGTGTCGTTGTTGTAGTCGTCGAGGTCGAGGCGCGAGGTACGCAGGTACATCTCGTAGGCTTTTTCGTTATAGCCCAGTTTGGAGGCTTGAATGACGTGTACACAAGGCGAAAGCGAAGATTCATGGACAGTCATGGGTTCATAAAAATCAAAATTACGACGCAGTGTTTCGGTATCAAATTCCTCTTCAAAGAAATAGAGCCCTTGTAGTACGTCGGCTTGTTTGATGAAACAAGAGCGTAATATCCTATCCCACGACCATTTTTGGTTGATAGGGCGATGTTTGGCAATGTCATCTACAGTCAGCAGTTCTTTATCCAAGAAACCATCTTGCTGCAAAAATACCTGGCGTTGCGAGTCGTAAGGATAGTACATGTTGTCCACGATATGCTGCCATTGAGAAAGTTCAGTCCCTTCCGCCCTGCGAGGGTCCACCTCCAATGGAGGGGAGATTTTACCTAAAACCTCACTTCTTACTTCTGGCTTTTGACTACTAATCGCTGAAAGCGTATAGCGCAAACACCATGCAGCGAGGTAGTTGGTGTACCAGTTGTTATTGACATTGTTTTCGTATTCATTGGGGCCTGTTACACCCAACATCACATATTTTTGTTTATCGGTCGACCAATTGACCCGTTGCGCCCAAAAACGCGCAATACCAATCAATACTTTCAGTCCGTATTCTGCCAAATAGCCTTCATCGCCAGTATAACGGATGTAATCATAAATGGCGTAAGCAATAGCACCGTTGCGGTGGATTTCTTCAAAAGTGATTTCCCATTCATTATGACATTCCTCACCCGTCATGGTTACCATTGGGTACAAGGCTGCCCCGCCTGAGAAACCTAAATTTTCGGCATTTTCGATGGCTTTTTGGAGATGATTGTGGCGGTAAATGAGCAAATTACGCGCTACTTTTTGGTCGGCAGTAGCCAAATAAAACGGCAAGCAATAAGCTTCGGTATCCCAATAAGTACTACCGCCGTATTTCTCGCCCGTAAAGCCTTTAGGGCCGATATTGAGCCGTGCGTCCTCACCCGTGTAGGTTTGCTCTAATTGGAAGATATTAGGCGGATACCCTGCTGTGCGGCATCGTCTCCTTCAATAATAATATCATTTTGATCCCAGCGGTCGGCCCAGGCTTGAATATTGTTCCGCTTTCATTTGTTCAAAACCTTTGGCTGAAATACGCGCTACATACGCTTTGGTATGGGTTATTAGCTGCTCCACGGGATGATTGAGCGACGCCAAATTAGCTGCATATTTGACCAAGGAAATTTCGTCATTGGCGTTGGCTTTTACCTCTATTTTACAGGCTACATATTTTTCTGCTTTGAGAGGCTGGCTTTGAAAATCAAGGCTTTCACCATTCCTATAAAGGCTAATTTTCATGCCTGTACATACATTGAACAGGTCTGTTTTGAAAGGAGTGTCTTTGGTACGCATTTCGAGATAGGCTTCACCAAAGGCGGTCTCTTTGTGAATTTCATCCCAAAACTTTTCTCCATAGTTAGTGTCTTTGTTGCTAATATCTCCATCCAAAAAAGGCGTAAAGGTAATTTTTCCGTCAAAGTTGAGGGGAGTAACAGCGTAGCGAATAGCCCCTGCTTCATCATCGACGATGCTACAAAATCGCTGGACATGAACTTGGATTTGCTTGCCGCTTGGCAAGGTAGCCACAAAACGCCGCTCCAATAGCCCCTCTTTCATATTTAGCAAGCGCGTATAATCTGATACGGTGCATGTAGCCAAGTCGAGGGTTTCTCCTTCTATTTCAATATCAATACCAATCCAATTACAAGCATTAAGCACTTTGGCAAAATAGCGTGGATAGCCGTTTTTCCACCACCCTACACGGGTTTTGTCGGGATAATACACCCCAGCCACGTAGTTACCAAGTAGGGTTTTTCCTGTAAATTTTTCTTCAAAATTGCCACGCTGCCCCATGCGGCCATTGCCAAGGCTTGTCAGGCTTTCTGTGATTTCATTAAATTCAGGATAAAAGCCTTCTTCAATGACACACCAGGGGTCGTGTTTGATATAATTTTTCATGTCAGTACATCTACTAATGATTGAAGCCCCAAAATTACATATCTGATGGGGAGGTTACTACAACGATTTTAACCTACATTTCTATTCTATTTGCTTTTGAGGAGAGATTTAGCGTTTTTAAGCAGTGGTTAATGAGCCAAATAGGTCTGAATATTCTCGGCCACCTTATCCACCAAGCGCATTCTTGACTCTACACTCGACCAAGCGATGTGTGGTGCTAACAAGAGCTTTTCTTTTTTCCTTAAATGCAAATAAGGATGCCCGTCAGCTATGGGTTCTTGGGTAAATACATCAATAGCTGCTCCTGCAATGAGGTCTTTGTCTAACGCAGTGGTTAAGTCTGTTTCATTAACAATCCCACCGCGACTCGTATTAATTAGCAGCGCGGAGGGTTTCATTTGTGCGATGCGGGCATAATTAAGCAAATTGTCGGTAGCTGTATTTAAAGGGGCATGAATAGAAACGATATCACAAGTTTGAAGAAATTCGTTCAGTTCCAGTCGCTGATAAGGCACGTCATAGTCTTGGCCTGAAGCCGAAAAATAGACGACTTCTGCCCCGAAAGCAGTAGCAATGACAGCCACCTGTCTTCCAATTTCGCCCAAACCCAAAATCCCAAAACGCTTGCCACGTAATTCCCAAAAAGGATGACCTAAGTGCGTAAAAATAAGCTCTTTGGAATATTCTCCCATTTTCACATAGCCATCATAATAGGCTGTATTGTGGAGCAAGGCTAATAAAAGAGCAAAAGTTTGCTGCGCCACGCTGTCGGTAGAATACCCTTTGACATTTTTGACTTGAATACCCAATTCGGTGGCAGCAGTCAAATCCACGTTGTTCATGCCCGTAGCGGCTACGCATATAAGCTTCAAGGTGGGCGTTTGCTGCATGACATCGCGAGTAATTTTCACTTTGTTGCTAATCACCACTTCTGCCTTCTGAATTCGTTCCGCCACTTGGTCGGATTGGGTATCAGGGTGAAGTATGAGTTCGCCTAAATCGGCCAATTGGCCCATATTCGGGACATCTCCCAAGGTGCGGGCATCTAAAAATACGATTTTCATGTTGGTTTGGAGGATAGATTGGGTAACGATTACTGTTGTTTCCTAAAAGTTAATTTGACAACCCCTATCCAATTCTTACAAATATTGCTTTAATTTTGCTCCATTCCAACATGCACCAACTATGGTGTTTCATTTTTCAAGAATATCCAATGAATATGTCCGTTTCCCCTTTTCATCTTGCTATTCCTGTGTATGATTTAGCGGCTTGCCGTCAATTTTACGGCGATATCCTCGGCTGTGAGCGTGGTCGTACCTCTGAGCACTGGACAGACTATAATTTTTTTGGGCATCAGCTCGTGATCCACTATAAGCCCAAGGAAGAATCAGCTGCCGCCCATCACAACGAAGTGGACGGGCACGACGTGCCAGTGCCTCATTTTGGCGTGGTTTTACCTATGGGCGAGTGGGAGAACCTTGCTGAGAAAGTCCGCGCGGCAGGCATACGATTTGTTATAGAGCCGTACATCCGTTTTAAGGGTGAAGTAGGTGAGCAAGCTACGATGTTTTTTTATGATTCCTGTGGCAATGCCTTAGAATTCAAGGCGTTCGGTGATATTGGGCAGCTATTTGCGTACTAAATACGAATTAAACCCATAGGGTTAGGAAAATAAACCCATAAGGTTTTAACGGTGCGACGACTCGCAAACCTTATAGGTTTAGCTCGATTTGAATAAATAGAGGAATTATTGCCCCAATTTTTCAGTAATCAGTCCTTCCAAATAGCCTTTGATGGATTCTATTTTAATTTGGCTAATGACATCTTCGCAGAAGGCATACATCAGCAAAGTCATGGCTTCGTCTTTAGGAATACCACGTGAGCGCATATAAAACAAGGCTTCATCGTTGAGCTTACCTGTGGTGGTGCCATGCGAGCATTTCACATCGTCGTTATAAATTTCTAACTGTGGCTTAGTGTTCATCGTAGCATCGTCAGAGAGCATCACATTGCGGCACGACTGGTAGGCATTGGTTTTGCTGGCATGTTCGCGTACAAAAATTTTGCCATTAAATACCCCTGTGGATTTGTCTTTCAATATCCCTTTATACAACTCATTGCTGTATGAATTAGGTTTGGCATGATCTACAAGCGTGTGATTATCAATGTGCTGTTTGCCGTTGGGGAAGTACAAGCCGTACATAAACGCCTCGCAATGTTGCCCATCTAATACGATGTTGAGGTTGTTGCGTACAAACCCACCATTGACCGTAACCGTAACGGCATAAAAATGACTATTTTCTTTTTGACTGACTTGGGTAGTTCCGATATGATAGGCTTTATCTGATTCGTTTTGTACTTTATAATACTGCACATTGGCATTTTCTTCTACCACCACTTCAGTTACTATGTTGGTAAACGAAGCGTTATCGCCAATGGTACGAAACGATTCGGCTATCTTGACCTCTGCATTTTTACCAACAATAACCAGGTTGCGCGGCTGTGAGGCCGAGTTGGCTGCACGGGCATCGGTAATGAAACGAATAATAATAGGTTCTTCAACTACCTTTCCTGAGGGTACATGAACCACCACACCATCATGAGCAAAGGCCGTGTTCAATGCGGTGAAGGCTTCGTCTTGGTAGTTGGCATATTTACCAAAATAAGAGACCAAGAGTTCAGGCTGCTCTTTAATGGCTTTCCCAAAGTTAAGGATCTGCAATTGGCTTTCGGGCGATACAATGCGTGAAAGTGTCGAATTGTATATGCCATTGACAAAATACAAAATATTACCTTGTAAATTGGGGATTTCGAGGGCAGCGACATCGTCGGCACCAAACTCAGTTTTGACATTGAAGTCAAAGGCTTGCTTGACAAGATGACTGACATTGCTATACTTCCACTCTTCATGTTTGGTAGTAGGAAACCCAACTTTTCAAAGTTTTGGATGGCTTCGCGCCGTCTTAAATGTACCTCTGATTTAGCTTCGCCATTCAGACGGCCTTCGGTCGCTTGAAAATCTGCGACCAGTCTATCTTTAAAATTATCGTTTATCATCATACTTTTGGAGTCCAAATCTATGCCATTGCTGCTACTTCGGCTTTGATCCAGTCATAGCCTTTTTCTTCCAACTCAAGGGCTAATTCCTTAGGGCCAGATTTCACAATACGTCCTTTATACAACACATGGACATAATCGGGTACGATATAGTCGAGCAGGCGCTGATAGTGCGTAACAACGATAACGGCACGCTCAGGAGAGCGGAGTTTATTGACACCTTCGGCTACGATACGCAGCGCGTCAATGTCAAGGCCCGAATCTGTTTCGTCCAAAATGGCTAATTTGGGTTCTAACATCGCCATCTGAAAAATTTCATTGCGTTTTTTCTCTCCTCCCGAAAAACCCTCATTCAACGAACGTTTCAGCAATGAGTCATCAATATTGACTAATTTGGCTTTTTCGCGCATCAATTTCAAAAACTGCGCTGCATCCAAAGGCTCTTGCCCACGCGACTTGCGGATTTCATTGAGAGCAGTTTTCAAGAAGTTGATGGTCGTTACGCCTGGAATTTCTACGGGGTATTGAAACGCCAAGAAAATACCCGCGGCGGCACGCTCTTCGGGCGACATTTCCAATAAATCTTGACCATCGAAATCAACGCTGCCGCTGGTTACTTCATATTCTTCGCGCCCCGCCAATACAGAGGCTAAGGTACTTTTACCTGAGCCATTAGGCCCCATGATGGCATGGACTTCGCCTGGTTTAATATCCAAATTGATTCCTTGCAAAATCGCCTTGTCGTCAACCGACGCTTGTAAATCCGTGATTGTAAGCATAGTAAATAGTTTTTATCTGGGTCGGTATTCTGAATCACATCAGAAAAAGTCCGCAAAATTACCTAAAAGAGTTTATAAACCCTTGAAATAGTGTAACAATTCTAAGACTGGAAAAGTTGGTAGATGGCAAAAAAAGTAAGGCAAGACTACAAAAAAGTCGTCAGTCGGTTTAAAACCGACTGACGACACTTTCTGACGGATTTTTAGTTAGGAAAAGGGAAAACCTCTCTCTCCTACTCCACTAACTGAATTTATTTTTCAAATACGCTAAAGCATTTTTATAGGCATCGGCGGCGGCAGTGGCATCGTGTTTGGGGTTGCTGGGGTTGGCAAAACCATGAACCGCATCATACATCTTGATGGTTACTTGTTTGCCAGCAGACTTCATATTTTCTTCAAATTTGGCTACTGTGGCAGGAGGAATACCTGTATCTTGGCTTCCAAAAATACCCAAAACGTCCACATTCAAGGTTTTTAGTTTTTCTATATCTTGCTCTGGCCGACCGTAATACATCACACAACCTACGGCTTGTTTTCCCTCCAAAATAGCCGACTGCAACGACAACATTCCACCAAAACACCAACCCACACTGGCGATTTTGGCCGTGGGCCCGACGTGTGTCAATGCCCCCTGCATAATGGCGTTGAGCCGCTCCTTGGGGGTTGATTGCATGATTTTTCCTGCCTCTTGAGGCGTTGTTCCCACTTGGCCGTCATACATATCCAAAGCCAGGACATTTACATTATTCAAGTCGTTATAAAATGTTTCGGCTTGCTGCTTGATGTGGTCGTTGAGTCCCCACCACTCCTGATAAACAAAGAGCCACTTATCTGATTTTTTGGCCGACTTAATAAAAAAGCAGAAATGGGCTTACCATCGGGGGCAGGGAAAGAAATCATCTCGCCTTTACCCGCATAGTGAAAAGCCAAAGGGCTTCGTGCAAAGCAATAAACTGAGCGTCCAGCCCCATAAAAGCCATGTCGTTGGCAGAAGTATGGCAAATAGGAATGGGCGTTTCTAAGGGCGTGGGATGAATGCTTGCATGGCAAGCATCGCTCCCAATAAAATAAGTTTTTTCATTGTCAAAAAAAGATAAAAGTTAAGTGAATGTAACTACACGTATTCCTAACCAAAATTAGCTAAAATGGTTCATGGCAGCTTTCCAAAAGAGTCATTTTTTTATAAGTCAATATTAACTATAAAAATAGTTTGTAAACTATAAAAATAGTTATACATTTGCTTTATGGAAAAATTAACTAACAAAGAAGAGGAAATCATGCAAGCCCTTTGGAAAACCAAACGGGCTTTTGTAAAGACTTGCTACCCTTTTTCACTGACCCACCTTTACATTATAATACGGTTTCGACCATCATTCGCACGTTGGAAGAAAAAGGGTATGTAGGGCACCAAACCTATGGGAACACGCATGAGTATTTTCCTATTATCAGCAAGGAAGCCTATCAAAATGAGTTTGTTATCAACAAGTTAGTGGGCGACTATTTCGATCATTCTTTCAAAAATATGGTTTCTTATTTTGCTCAAAACGAGAAGGTAACTGCCGAAGAACTCCGCGAAATTTTGCGGATGATTGAAGAAAAATAAACACCTAAATGGCTATGATACTCATCATCTATCTCCTAAAAGCCAGCTTTATTTTGGCTTTTTTAACAACTTTCTACGGTTGGTTGGTCAAAAGCGAAACGTTCTTACAAGTTAATCGGTGGCTGCTATGGATGAATGTCATGGCTTCGCTTTTGTTGCCAATCGTTCCGATGCCCGATTTTGCTTGGATACCCGATGCGCCCGCCCAAATCGTGTCGGAAGTATTACCCCAAACAGCCCCCAAAATAACAACCGAAAATAGTATTTCTCCTACCCCCGCCCCTATTATTTCCAAAACAAAATCAGCCCTCATTGGTCCTTCTTTTTCGTTTTGGGAATGGACAATGATGATCTATGGCTTGGTAGTGGGGTTCTTAACCATTCGATTCTTTGTGCAATTAGGCACACTTTGGCGATTAAGACAGCAAGGTCGTTTGTATAAAACCCAGGGAGGGCTGTATTTGATAGAAACGGATAAAATCGAATCTCCTTTCTCATTCTTTCTTTGGATATTTTATAATACCAGCCACCATACCGAAGAAGAGTGGACACAAATTTTGGCCCACGAGCGTATCCATGCCCAACAATGGCATAGCCTTGATATTGTCAGCGCCGAACTCCTAAAAATCGTATTTTGGTTCAATCCCTTTGCGTGGTGGCATCATCGTTTAGTGCAAGAAACTTTGGAGTTTATCACCGACCGTGCCGTACTGAGCAGTGGTATCGAAAAAAAATCCTACCAATATCATTTGCTTAGAAATATACTTACAGTCAAGCAAGGGGGCTTTGCGAAAAACATAAGCACTCCGTATTTTAATCAATCCATACTCAAAAGCAGAATTGCCATGATGAATCGAACCAAATCTAATGCTTGGGCTGTGGGGAAATACGGCCTATTCATCGCATTGCTTTGGCTTTGTGCTGCTTTTACAAAGCCTTATCGCACAGTCTTAGCTAAGGAAATAGTACAACAAGTACCTGACTTGAAAGTGGTTTTAGAACCCCAAACAGCCCCCACTAAGACGAAATTCAACGATTTTATGATTGATATTCTTTTGGAGAAACCGCAAGCCGCTAGTAGTAATAACGCAGTTGCTCAACCTATTTTGGCAGATACAGTAGCTTTTGTTTCATCGAGCAAATACATTACTTACAAAGATAGCGTGCTGTATTGGGTAATCACGCCCAAAACCACCATGGAAGACCTCGTGGTCATGCGCCAAGAATTTGCCAAACGTGGTTTGTATTTTGAAATAACCCAATTCAAAACCGACCCACTACAACTTTTTATCACGGCCATTGGCGCAAGAGGTTCTCGAAAACCTGTGAGTGGAAGTAGTGCTGGTTTTCAGTATTCAACACAAACAATACACAAGCCATTTTCAGCGAAAGGAGGCTATATTTCATTTGGGAAAAGGGGATTTGCTGGTACTTGTTCTATCGAAACACTGCCTCCTCTATTGGCAAAAATAACGATTGATGATAACAAATTGGCACAAAATGATTGGAAAAAAAATAAGACAAAATACATAGAATTATTTACCTCTGATGAATTGGGTCCAGGAGTAAGTACTACTTATACAAAAAAGAGCCTACAGGACTTAAATTCTGTAGGAAGAACAACGAGCAAAATTAACCTCGGCGCTGATAGCTTATTGGTCATTGCCGAAGAAAGGAGGAAGGACACTATACTGCTTAATGGCCTCCCCTCTACGCTTGAGGCAATCGAAAAGATTCATATTGAGCAATTTTATTCTGCTGTTTTTAGGTTCTCTTGGCAAAAAGACCCTACTCAACGAAAAAACTATATTCTCATTTTTACAGAAGACCAATAAAACAAAGACCCCTAAACCCAATCTGGACTTAGGGGTACTCAAAACAACCCATTCTCGCAAGATTTTTAAGCCTCCTCTTGTAGGTGGCACACCAACAAGGGGATATTAGTAGTAGCTATCATTTTTTTAGAAAAACTGGGATTGATCAGCTCCGACAACCAATCGCGCTGTCGGGTAGCCATCACGAGTAAGTCTGTATGGTTTTCTTCGGCATAATATTTTAGACCATCCAACACCGAGTCGGCTTCTACAATGTGTAAGTTGAATTTTTTGGTACCAAAAACTGCTTCAATTTCTTTTACAAACTGCGTATCGTCAAACACATTGACTTCAAAAGGAGCATTAACTTTAATCAAAGAAAGTGAGGCGTTAAAATGCTCGGTCAAATCGAATGAAAATCCTAAGGCATTTTTCTCGGGTCGTTCGAGCTCAGTGGCATAAAGCACCTGTTTAATGGTTTCGACCTCACTTTTTGAAGGAATCACCAATACAGGGCATTTAGCTTTCAACGCTACGGTGGTAGCCACGCTTCCAATCAACTTATCAAACCAACCTCCTTTCCAGTACGCCCATGACTACCATCATAGCTTTGAGCCTCAATTTCATCTAATACTACATCAGAGGCTGCCCCATATACCAACTTAATAGTACATGAAAACCCTCTGTCTTGGCACATTTCGCCATTCTGCCAACGTCTCAAATCGATTTCAGCTTGTTCTACCATCGCCAACATGGTTTCGGTTCTCATGCTGGCATCCACAATAGGCGGATGGTAGGCATGTATCAAGCCGATAGTTGCTCCATAGCGCGAAGCTTTTTCGGCAAAAGTCAAGGCTTTTTGTGCATTCTCAGAAAAATCAGTCGGTACTAAAATAGTTTTCATTTGTCTGTTGGTTTTGATAGAGTAAAAATGATGCTTTTCTGGTAGGATTTTTATGATAAAAGTCAGAAAAAAAAATGATACACTTCACGATACACTACCAGCACTCCTAACAAAATCAATCACACCTCAGTACTATTTGAGGTTGGGAAATAACATCCTTAGATTAAACCATTCAAACGAAAGTCGGTCAAATCGACCAATAGCTCAAAAAAATCAATCATTCACTTGTAAAATTGGATCTGTAACATGAAATTTTTGAAAAAAAAGAGTTTTGTACTTTTCTACTTATCTCTCTATTCGCGCCATTGAGCTGTGATAAATCTGAAAAGAGGATACGCTCACCCCCGTATCACAACTCCTGACCTCACTCATTTACCATTGGGCGGTACCGTTCTTATAAGATATTGGTCAGAAATCATATGAAAATCAGCAAGCGGATTTTTTATCCTTATGGCTCTGTGGACTTCCTGCTAACGGAGCAGGGGCGAATAATGCAAAGATTGACCAATGCTGATGGCACATGGAATTACACCAAAAACCACAGGTTGAAGGAATGTTACTTGGAATCATCAATTCGACATCAAATTAGATGGCAACGGCTAGAATAATTACTGGGAATAACCTTCCTAACCACATCCTACTGGTGTATTTCCAATACAAAGAGGCACCAATGCCTGGAATTATGACAAAACCCTAACATCATATCAGCGTGTTATCAATTACACTTTACCAGCATTGCCACAAGTAGCATCCGTAAAAAGCTGTGTTGGTTTTGGTCCCGCAGGTTTTTCTATAACTGGCGCAGCTATTTATCATGGTGCATCAACACTCGGTACAGATGCCGCAGCCCACGAAATGTTAGATAGATTTGGAGGACACACAGATGGAACGGAAAGGTACCACTATCATTTTCCTGCTCAAGACCTTCAAAATCACATTCATCCCCATTCTTCAGGACATTCCACTTATGGGTTATATGCTTGATGGTTTTGGGATTATGGGCCATATGAGGATGGCAAGTTGCTAAAGTCTGCTGACTTAGACGAATGTCATGGGCATACTCATTCCGTTCTCTGGGACGGTCGTATGATCGAGTTATATCACTACCACTGGACTTATGACTTCCCCTATAATATTGGCTGTTATAAAGGTACACCTGCAGTTTTAAAAATTTGGTGGGCTAAAAATTCAATTTTTGTTTTCTGGCCATAGATAATGTAAAAGTCATCAGGGCTTTTATGCTTTACTTCACTTCCAAGTCATATTTTTTATCAAAAATCGTAATTGACAAAGGGTATTCATCGGTTAGTTTATTGTAGGCTGCCGATTTAGCATCCAATCTGTTTTTGGTAATTTTACCGTCAGGCTCATCTTGCTGGGTGGCAGGTCGGTACTTAAACTCGAAAGTACGTTCTTCTTTGGGGTTGAGGTTATTGTCAGACAACTTTTTGGCTTCGGGATACCACTGCCATTCTTCTCCAATACGGTCGGTTTTGGTGGCTATTTGCTTGCCTTTTTCATCTAATAAATCAAACGAAATTCGATAAAAACGTTCTGGGTCGCCCGAGGGTAAGCGGTGGCCTGCATATTCGTTTTTAAGTTTGAGCAGATAGACAATTTCTTTGCCAACAGGATATGATTTTTGGGTTGAGAAGGCGTTATTTCCAAGCCATTTAAGCCTTTGGTTTTAGCGTCCTTGCGTTTGGGAATACCCGACCCCGCGAAATAATGCCGATGACTCAGCCGGGCTTTCCATAGCCTGTTACAATCTCACGTTCAACGCATCTTCATATGGCAGCTGATGCAGTTTTGCTTTCCATAATAAGGCCCCGCCTTCCATTCGTCGCCTGTTTCAAAAGTACAAACCAACGTAGGCGTAACAACCGCGCTGGCATTATGACACGATATACAGAGTTTTTCGACAGAAAAGCGGCATCTTCTTTGAGTGCGTGGGGTGCTTTTGTCGTTCCAGTAGTGCTCACAATGGCATTGTCTCTGACATGACAACTTGCACAGGTAATGCCTTCGTGCTGGAGTTTTTTATCAAATGAGGATTTTTCTTTGACAGGCTGATATATATCGCCATCAATCAGGCCTTTGATCACAAATTCTTGTTGGTTTTGTAAAGGTATGTGGCAATTGATACACAAATAAGGGCTCGATTCTTTTTTGAGTTCTGCCTGAAACTGCAAGTCAGTCCAAGCGTGCGAATGGGTAGAATGTTGCCATTCTTCATAATGAGCCGTATGACACGCCCCGCAGTGCTCGGCACTCAACGAAGCCAATCCTTTCGGAATCTGTTGATGAGGTACGGCCTTCTCCCAGCTTTTAGTAAGTGGCTGTATCACAGGTTCTTTTTCTTTGAGAAAGAGCTGGTAACTCACTATACCAATAAATACCAAGAGGGCAACTAAAAAGATTTTTTTTTGCATTTTCTAATAAGTAATCAAACGCCGCTTTAGATGCTTCCTATCGTCAGCATGACAAAAAAAACTCATCGTCGGCATGACAAAAGAATACTTTATTCAATATTCATTCCTATGCTTTCTCACTTCAAATTTCTCCGACGATTTCGCTGGAAATCTTCCAAGACAAACCCGCCCAGACCTTGTAAGTTGCTATAGTAAGCACGGCCATTGTTTACCCGCGTAAATTCCTGTACGAATTGCTTCAAGTAGGGGTCGGAGGCAATCATAAAAGTAGTAATAGGCACATCTAAACGACGGCATTGGGCGGCCAAAGTCAGGGTTTTGCTGACAATCTTACGGTCGAGGCCAAAGCTATTTTTATAATAACGGATTCCTTCTTTTAGGCAAGTAGGCTTCCCGTCGGTAATCATAAAAATTTGCTTGTTCTTGGTTTTGCGGCGGCGTAGCAAGTCCATGGCCAGCTCCAACCCCGCTACTGTATTGGTATGGTACGGGCCTACTTCCAAATAAGGCAAGTCTTTGATTTGAATTTGCCAAGCGTCATTGCCAAAGACGATGATGTCGAGCATATCTTTGGGATATTTGGTTTTGATCAACTCGGCCATGGCCAAGGCTACTTTTTTGGCAGGCGTGATGCGGTCTTCGCCATACAAAATCATGGAGTGGCTAATGTCTATCATCAAAACGGTGGCCGTATTGGTTTTCTGCTCTTTCTCTACTACTTCTAAGTCATTCTCCAGCAAATAAAACTCCTCTGTACCATGATTGATTTGGGCATTTTTGATGGACTCTGTCATAGAAATTTGTTCGAGCGAGTCACCAAACTGAAAATCGCGGATATCGCTACTGAGTTCATCACCAGTACCTGTATAAGGGGTACGATGGCTCCCCCCCGATTTGGAGCGTTTGAGCTTTCCAAAAATCTCATCCAATGCACTTCGGCGAATACTACGCTCACTCTTGGGGGTCATTATGACACGTCCTTCTTCATTTTCTTCAGTAATGTAGCCTTTCTTTTTGAGGTCTTCAAAAAAGTCGCCAATACCATATTGGTCGTTGGTAAGACTATATTGGCGGTCAAGCTGGTTCATCCACGACATGGCTTCGGCTACGTCGCCCGATGTCATGAGCAGCAATTGCTGAAAAATATTTAGCAATTCCTCAAACTTGTTTTTTCCCGTTTGTTCACTGGGTTTAAAATCAGAAAAGCGGTAACCAAGCATGTGATAGATGATGTTTAGGATGAAGGCTCGAACAATGAACTAACAATCAAACAACCGTAGAAGTTTGATAGGTACACTACAATCTACGAAGATTTCGGGGTTTTTACTTAATTTTGAACACAAATATTTGACCTATTAGGCAAGTTCTTATCCTACTTTGCTTGAAACTTTGCTATTGAATAAAAAGTAAAATCCAAAAACGTATGTCGAACCCAACGATTTCTACTTCCCTACAAGACGTTTACGACCAACAATACACCAATGCCGATGCTACTTGGCGTGCAATTGGTGCACGCCAAAAAGCGGACGACATTATCCAATTAGCACAAAAATATCATTTCAAGAAAGTACTCGACGTAGGAGCAGGCGATGGGGCCGTTTTACAAGAACTGAACCAACGAAAGTTTACAGAAAACCTCTATGCCGTAGAAATTTCTAATAGTGGCATTGAAAAAATCAGCCAACGAAAATTGGCTTCTTTGCGCGAGGTGAAGCTATTTGATGGCTATAAAATCCCTTATGAAGACAAGGCGTTTGAGTTGGCCACTTGCTCGCACGTAATCGAGCATGTGGAGCACCCAAGGCTGCTGCTACGCGAAATTGCGCGCGTGTCGGAATATCAAATCCTCGAAATTCCCATTGATTTTAGCCTATTTGTAGATCAGAAAATAGACCACTTCCTTTCATATGGGCATATCAATATCTATACGCCTGCCTTGTTTAAGTTTTTGCTAAAATCGGAGGGTTTTGAAGTATTAGATGAGTTGTTTCTGTTTTTTAGCGATGAGGTGGTCGCCTATATGATGAAAGATTGGAAGCAACGCTTGATATATAAAACCAAGGCTTTTGTACTCAAAAATTCGCCCTTGCATCGTGTAAAGCCCAACGCTTACGCAGTGCTTTGCCGACACAAGGGCGAGGAAATAAAAATATTCTAAGCGTTTTCGGTACAAAACTCTTCAAAAGCCATCGCCAAATGCTCGGCAATCATCTTGGCATTACGACCTTCGATGTGGTGCCTCTCAATGAAATGCACCAATTCGTCGTCTTTGAAAATCGCAATGGAAGGCGATGACGGTGGGTAAGGCAACAAATATTCACGCATTTTAGCGGTGGCTTCGCCATCCACACCTGCAAAAACAGTAACTAAATTATCTGGTTTGTGGTCGCTGTAAGCCAAGGCCGCTTTTACACCTGGGCGACAAGCCCCTGCTGCACACCCACATACAGAGTTTACAACGACCAAGGTAGTGCCTTTGGCATCGGCCATGAAGCCATCTACATCCGTGGCTGTTTCGAGTTGTTTAAATCCTACGCTCGTCAAATCTTCTTTCATCGGAGCTACTAAGTGAGGAGGATACATATTGTTTTTAAGTTTATAAGTTTATTGTTTTTTCTTTATTATTCTTTTTGAAAGGCCAAGAGCCAGCAATCTAAAGTCGATTGACTACGATTATTTCTTACATAAAGCCCAGCTCCAACTTGGCCTCATCACTCATCATATCTTGCGAGTAAGGCGGATCCCATGTGAGTTCGACGCTGACATCGTTTACCCCTTCTACTGAACGAATTTTTTCCTCAATTTCTGCCGGAATCGTCCCTGCCGAGGGGCAAGAGGGCGAGGTCAGGGTCATTTCTACAAATACATTATTGACAGGAAATATCTTCAAATCATAAATCAAGCCCAATTCCCACACATCCACGGGAATTTCGGGGTCATAGACCTGCTTAATGGCTTTGATGATTTCTTCCTTTAGTTCGGGTTCGGTCATTTTCCAGTGATTTACAATATTTGATGGTGCCTATTTGTTAATTACTATTTGTTCTCTGCTATCTGTTCCAAGACTTGACTTTGAGCATATTCTTTCATCCTGACAATCATGGCGGCCAAGCCCCCTGCCCTGCGCGACGAAACAATGCTGCTCATCCCAATTGCTTCAATAAAATAGAGGTTGGCATTGACTACATCTTCTGGTTTTTCGCCCGATAAGATTGAAATTAACATACTCACTAATCCCTTGCTTATTTGGGCGGTGGGTTCGCTATCGGCTTCAAAATGAACACAATCTTCTTTCATTTCGGTATGCAGCCACACTTTTGATTGGCAGCCCCGTATCAAATTATCCTCTGTTTTATAGGCTTCATTAATGGGCTCCAGTTTTTTGCCCAAGTCAATGATATACTGTGTCTTGTCCAACTGATCGTCAAACAATGCAAAGTTTTCTATGAGTTCGTCTTGTTTTTCGTTGATGGTCATTATATTTTTCCCAATGGGATGCTTGAGTGTTGTACTCTTACTATTTTTAGTTGCTCTTCTGTGATTAAGTATATAATGCGATATTTAGCTACAATTATTTCTCTTAAAAAATGTATTTCTTTTTCAGGCACTATTCGTCCCATTTCGGGGAATTTTTCTAAAAGTTCCAAGTTTTTATAAAGATTATCGGCCCAATTTCGCGCATAGACATCAGAGTATAAGGTCATTTCATAAAATATTTCGTCGATATCTTTGTTTGCCTCTATACTCCAAACTATTTTCCTATTCTCCATTGATCGATTTTTGACATTATCTCTTCATGTGGAACTACATCGCCTCGTTTGAGAGATTGCAAGCCATCTTCTATTTTTTGTAAAAAAATAATTCTTTCAATCATATCTGCCGCACTCACTCTTTCTGGTAAATCCTTGAATGAAGAAATAACTTCGGATTTGTCTAATAAAATTTCTCCTGTATATGTCATAAAAGCATCTTTTTAGCTCTCTCCAAACCTACGACTAATTTATCAATTTCTTCTATGGTATTGTAAACAGCAAACGAAGCCCTGGAAGTTCCGACCAAACCCAATCGCTTCATAAGCGGCTGGGTGCAGTGGTGGCCTGTCCTGACAGCTATGCCCTGCTGGTCTAAAATGACCCCAACGTCTTGCGGATGAATCCCTTCCATCACAAACGAAAGCACGCTCACTTTTTCTTTGGCTGTACCGACAATGCGCAGACCATCAATAGTTTGCAATGCTTCTGTTCCATATGTCAGCAGTTCATGTTCGTAGTTGGCAATCTGTTTCTTGCCCAAATTTTCGACATACTCAATAGCAAATTTTGTAGCTACTACATCGGCTATGTTGGGTGTACCTGCTTCAAATTTATAGGGAAGATCATTATAAATCGTCTTCTCGAAGGTAACCTCTTTGATCATCTCGCCCCCACCCCGATAGGGCGGCATAGCTTCTAATACGCCACGCTTACCATAAAGTACACCCATGCCCGTAGGGCCGAAGAGTTTGTGTAGCGAAAATACATAAAAGTCGCAATCCAGGGCTTGTACGTCAATATCAATATGAGAGGTAGCCTGTGCACCATCAATCAATACCTTTGCCCCCACGGCATGGGCTTTTTGAATGATTTCAGCCACGGGATTAATCGTACCGAGGGCGTTGGAAACATGCACCACAGACACCAGTCTGGTACGTTCTGAAAGCATCTTTTCGTACTCGTCCATGAGCAGTTCTCCTGCATCATTGATTGGTATGACACGCAACACGCACCCTTTTTCCTCGCAGAGCATTTGCCAAGGTACAATGTTGGAGTGGTGCTCCAGCGTACTGATCAGAATCTCGTCACCTGCCTTTAAGAAAGTACGCCCAAACGACTGTGCTACAAGATTGATGCCATCGGTAGTACCGTATGTAAAGATGATTTCTTCTACTTCTTTCGCATTTAAAAATGATTTTATTTGGGTGCGGGTAGCTTCAAAAGCGGTGGTAGCTTTTTCAGCCAAATAGTGGATACCTCGGTGAATATTGGCATTGTAATGCCCATAATAATTGGCCAATGCTTCAAGTACTACTAAGGGTTTTTGGGTAGTGGCGGCATTGTCAAAATAAACAAGGGCTTTGCCGTTTACTTTTTCATCAAGAATAGGAAAATCCTGTCTTATTTTCTGAATATCAAGCACTTTTAAAATAGTTTACAGTTTATAGTCAGCAGTTTATAATTATTTTGGGAAAAGTAATCTTTTAGTCTATAGCTGCTAATTCACTTTACAAAACAACAAACAAATGAAGTAGAGAGTTTAGCTCACTTTAAATAAAAACCCGTCCGTTGGTGTAAAATCATTTTTTTGCCGTGAAATTAATCTTTCTTTTGTTGCATTATTTTCACTAAAACCACTAACAATCATGGTCAATGCCAAACACTTAGCTACGTTTATTTTGGGGGCTGCCGCAGGCGTGGCGCTACACAAATACCTTCAGACAGAAGAAGGGGAAAAAATGTTTGAAGACTTAAAATCTAAAGCCAACGACCTTAAAACAGAAGCCGAGGATGCCTTAGATAAAATGCCTGAATACTTTGAGCAACTCAAAAACCAAGGCAGCGAAGCACTCAATAAATACACCCCCGAAGCTGAGCAAATGCTGAAGGATTTATTGGATAGTTTTAAAGGCAAAGACAAAGGGACTTCTGCCACGGTAGTCGAATAGGCGACTAGCTTATTATTTTCCAATAAAAAAGCCCCGAACTGTTCGGGGCTTTTTTATTGGAAAATGAATTTTGATAGACTCAAATATGACATCAAAATTCAATTTCAACCATTAAGCTTCGCCTTGTACGTTTAGTGCCACGCTATGCTTCACCTCTTTATGAAGATCAAGCACTGCTTTGTAAGTACCGATGGTCTTGATGTCGTCCACCGTAATTTTTTTACGATCTACTTCAAAGCCTTTGGCCTTGAGCGCGTCGGCTACTTGTATGCTCGTGACACGACCAAAAATCTTGCCGCTGTCGCCTACTTTAGTAGCAATCTCAAGTGTGATTTCGCCAATGGCTGCTGCCAAATCTTCGGCATCTTTCTTTAGTTTTTCGGCTTTGTGAGCAGCTTGTTTCAAGTTCTCAGCCAATTGTTTTTTGTTGGAGTCGGTTGCCATTACCGCAAACCCTTGTGGAATGAGGTAGTTGCGACCGTAGCCGGCTTTCACATCTACAAGGTCGTTCTTGTAGCCCAAACCAGCGATATCGGTTCTCAAAATTACTTGCATGATTGATTCTCTTTATTTACTGGTTTTTACTTCAATTGATCGGCAACATATGGTAACAGACCCAAATGGCGTGCACGCTTGATGGCTTGCGAAACTTTACGTTGGTACTTCAAGCTCGTGCCTGTGAGGCGGCGTGGCAGGATTCTTCCTTAGCTCGTTTACCAATTTCAACAAGAAATTGGGGTCTTTGTAATCAATGAATTTAATGCCTGCTTTCTTAAAGCGGCAGTATTTCTTGCGGTTTTGATTCCGCTCGATAGGTTCGTTTACAAGTGTCATGTTTTTAGCCCTTTTAAGTTGTTTCCGTTTGTTTTTTTCCAACCAATCCGCTGCGTCTGCGCTCGGCATACGCTACGTGGTGCTTGTCCATCAATACGGTGAGGTAGCGCATGATACGCTCATCGCGACGAAATTCTGTCTCAATGGTTTGGATCAAGGTAGGTTCGGCTTTGAATTCAACGAGGTGATAAAAACCTGTACTCTTGTTCTGAATTGGGTAAGCCAGTTTTTTGAGGCCCCAATTGTCTTCGTGTACCAGTTCCGCGCCGTTGTCGGTAAGGATTTTGCGAAACTTCTCGACGGTGTCCTTCATCTGTTGATCAGATAAAACGGGAGTCATTATGAACACCATCTCATACTGTTTTGTAAACATAGTGAGAATAAATAATTGTTGATAATAAATAAACTCATTGAAAATGAGGCCGCAAAAGTAGTGCTTTTCAAGAGTTTTTCCAAAAAACCTATCAAAAATTTGATACTTCTCTCAATTTCTCAAAACTCTCTTTCTCCAAATTCACTGGTGGGGAGTTTTATTTTGCGGTTGGTTTGTTTGAAGCTATAGCTCAAATTGAGCATAAAGACATTTTTTTCTTGGATGTAGTTGGTCGTCGTATAGAAATCTCGCCCCCAAGTGGTGATGCGCTGCTCGTTGGCGTTAATACCCCAAAAATCCACATTTTGCCATTGTAAAACAGCCGATAGTTTGCCTCCCCAAAAAGTTTTTTTGGCCGATACATTTGGGCTTACAAAGCGTGAATCTTCGCCCTGCGCCGTGGGGCGCAAAGAGAGATAATTAAGATTGAACTGGGCACTGAGGGTTTTGGAAAAAGTAACAGTTTGGTTGGTATTAATGGAAAATGCAATACCGCTATTATTGACCGCCACGGCATTGTTAAACAAACTTCCTTTGATGCGGTAGTCATAGACATTGCCCCCAAAAAACACCGTCCAGCGGGCGGTGGGTTTGAGATTAAGGCCCGTTTCGATGCCCCATAGCATGGCTTTGCCTGCATTGGTATAAATCCGATTGAGGATTGTATCGTTATAGACACTATTGACCCGATTGACGACATTGGTAATCCGCTGATTATAAGCTGTTACAAACACCGAACCTTTCCCAAAATCTTTGATGATGCCTATTTCGGTGAGGTTCACAAATTCGGGTTTGATATTGGGGTCTCCTTGTTCGAGGGTTTCGGAGTGCTCGCGTTCGGGATAGGGGTTGAGTTCATTGCTGGTAGATCGTTGCACACGGCGGCTAAAGCCCGCCTTTAGCTTGAGGTCAGATTTGACACTATAAATCGCATTGACAGAAGGGAAAAAATTAGATAATTCTAAGTCAAAAGGTTGGGGCTGCTTGTTGGCGCGAAAAGTACGAGTGGCGTATTCATAGCGCAATCCTGCCAAATATTCCAACTTTCCTTTTTTGGCAGAATACTGCGAATAAAGCGCGTGAATGAGGTTGTCCACATCAATATCGGCACTAAATTCGGGCACTTCAGAGAATCGTCCCGTTCCCAAAATTAGGTTTAGATACTGAAAACTACCAGTCTGATTTTGTTTCCTAAATTGATAGCCACTTTCGAGTTTTCCTTTTCCAATGTTGATGACATAGTCGGCTTTCAAGCGCAAGCCAGTCAAGGGGCTACGGGCTGGGTTAGATACATAATCGAGCGTATCACGACGGCTATCAATACTGGCATTGAGGTTATGCGTAAAACCGCTCAATACTGCCCCTTCGTACAAACCTGAGAGGGTCAGGGCCGATTTATTGGCAAAGGTATGTGTATAATCGAGGTTGAAGAGAGAGAAATCTCCTTGTTTTTTGACTAAATTGGAATTGAAATAAGTAACCTTGCTTATCGTTTTCCCCGTTGTTAAATCGGTTTTTAGATTGTTAAAATAAGTAATATCTGCCAATCGAAACTGCTGCCGTTGGCCTACATAGAAGCCTGCGCTAAAGGTATTATTTTTACCAGGGGTGTAGGTGATAGCTGCCCTTGCTGCATAATTTTGTCTTTTAAAACTCCGTTCTCCTACCGATGGGAAAGAAGTAAAACGGTTATTGATAGTGGTATTGACATCTCCCACCCGACGGCCCGCAATATCGTTTTTTTGATAGCTACCTCCCAATGATACTTCCCAAGGCCCTTTTTTGTAGTTGAGTGTGCCATCGGCCCCATAACGCTTAGGGGCTACTTCATTGCCAAAATCATTAGTACTGGGCAGCCCTACTTGGGTATTGACCATAAAACTCAACCCATCGTCTGTGCCTTTTTTGGTCGTAATATTGATGATACCCGCTTTGCCGTCGGCATCGTATTTGGCAGAGGGGGCCGTAATAATTTCAATGTTTTCAATGGCATTGGCAGGAATTTGGTTCAGTACCGTGGCAGCATCTACAGTGGTAGGTTTGCCATTGATAAGCACTAAAAAGCCCGTTGAACCACGCAGGCGAATATCGCCCTCGGCATTGACTGAAATAGCGGGCATGTTACGCAAAACGTCCACGGCTGTACCACCTTTGGCTGCCTGAAAGGCATCTGCACGATACACCTGCTTATCCAGTTTATTTTGAGCCGCTTCTCTTTGGCCCGTTACCGTTACTTCACTTAGCATGAGGGCCGCACGTTGCACTAAAATTATTCCTATGTCGTTGGTTTTATCGCGATCAACAACCACATTTTGAACTACTTTGGTTTTATATCCCACAAATTCAATTTTCAGAAAATAAGCACCTGGCTTGAGGCCACTGACTAAAAATACCCCCATAGAATCGCTAATCGTACCATTGACCAATTGATTGTCACTGGTACGATATATACCAATGCTGGCATATTCAACAGGGGCTTGGCTTAAAGAATCTTTGATTTGACCTCTTAGCGAAGGTTGGGCGAAGGGTTGGGAAAGTGAACCAACCATAGAATACCATAGAAAATACCAAAAACTTCAATGGATGTGGCATTTGCAGGTGAAATAATAGCAAAAGTAGCAATCCATTTATTTTTACGGTAGCGGTTTTTATTTTTTCTCTGTCTGTATTTTCCTAATGCTTTTGTTTTAGTGCATTTCGGCATCTTTCTCTCCCGCCTCAATCGAGATGGGCAGGTTGTTTTCAGCGGGCGGTAGTGGACAAGTGGCATATGGACTAAAAGCACAGGGAGGATTGATGGCCTTGTTGAAATCCAATATTACTTCGCCTTTGTCATTAGGTTTTTCGGGATACAAAACCGACCTGCCCCGTAGGTTTCATGTCCTGAGGTTTTGTCTTTAAAAATAATGAACAGCTTGCCATCGCCTGCGTCGGTAGCAGCCAAACGATAGGTTTTCCCTTGATGGTTAAATACAGCATGACCTACCAATGGGCTGCTGACTCACTGTACCTACTACATCTGTAATCGTGATGGTGCGGGGGTTTGTGGTTTTTCAAAGGAAGCTACCATTGTCCAGTTTTTATTGACTGGAAACCGTGCTACTCCTTTAAATGCTGCCAAGGCAGGGTGGCCAAATCGCGCAAGCGAACGCCATATTTAGTGCCGCGTTTGATAATAAACCACCGATAGCTTCCTGTGCTGCATCGTAATGGTTTTACCGTTTTCAAAAACATAATCGGGTGTTGAGGGGCTATTAATCCATTGAATATTCACTCCATTTTGAGATTTGAAACGTACCTTTCCATTTTCTAATGTGAGTATCCCCATTGTCTTCGGGGCTTTGTAGGGAAAAACAATGGTATTACTTTGATCGCTTCCAAAGCTATTTTCACCTTCTTTGAGCCAAAACAAACCCGCAAGATTGAGCCAACCCTCTTCGCTTTTGAGGCTTTCAATGCGCTGCTGGTGCCAAGTGTCGTAGTCGTCTGTTAGTAAGACTAATAAAGTAAAAAAAATAAAGGCTTTCATCTAATATTATAAAATTAAGTACTATAAATTCGACAATTTATAAAAATTAATTTTTAATATGAGTATTTCAATACCCATATCCTGCTTTTGGTCAAGGTTTAAATCTACTATTTATTTTCACATCTAACGCCCCTTAAAAGGCTAAATCCATGTCCAAATCTTTACATTTTTTACAACGATTTTCTACTCATCTAAGAAAATCATTAACGGTTGTCTGTGTGGCAACCCTCTGCACAGGCACTCGTATGCTGGACCTAACCGAAATTTAGTAGGTGACGATGTCAAAGAAAATGCAGCTGACAAAACCATTACTGGAAAAGTATTGGATGAAAACAGCAATTCGTTGCCTGGCGTAAGTATCGTTATCAAGGGTACACAACGCGGTACTGGTCACAGACGGTAACGGCCAATTTCGCTTGATGTACCCGAAAAGCCACGCTTATTTTTTTCATTTATGGTATTTACCCCAAGAGATAGCCGTTGGGAATCAGACTTCTATTAATTTGACACTCAAGCTGATAGCAAGGTATTGGAAGAAATCGTTGTGATTGGTTATGGCACGTTGAAAAAGTCGGATTTGACAGGAGCCGTAGGAACTGTAAAAGCCGATCAACTCATGGAACGTCCTGCGCCATCGCTTGCACAGCAACTATCAGGTAGAATGGCTGGCGTACAGGTAAATACCAATTCGGGCCGCCCAGGTGGTAGAACTACCATTCGGGTAAGAGGATTTAGTTCTATCAACTCTTCTAATAACCCGCTTTATGTAGTGGACGGTGTGATGATGCCACAAGGTACACAAACTCAATTTACCTCGGCTATTGACTACATTAACCCCAACGACATTGTATCGGTTGAGGTTCTCAAAGATGCCTCTTCTACGGCGATTTATGGAGCAAGAGGTGCCAATGGCGTTATCTTAGTCACTACCAAAAAGGGGAAAGCAGGCGAGGGTTCTGTCACCTACAATGCAGACTTTAGCGTCAATACCATGGGGCCTAATAGACCTCAAGTTTTAAACGCAAAAGAATATATGGCCGTAGAAGATTTAGCTTGGGCTAACATGGCAAAATACGACCCTGTAGGCTGGGCTGCTGGAAAATGGGCTTACCTTAATCCAAAATTGCGCAGAACTGACCCAAGGGTTTTCAATGCAGATGGTAGTCCCAAATACGATACTGATTGGTTTAAAGAAACCTCACAGAACAAACTTTCTCAAAATCACCAGTTAGGGTTTAGTGGTGGTAATGAGCGTACACAATATTCTATTTCATTGGGTTATAGAGATGACCAAGGTTTGTTAAAACAATCTTACATGAAACGCTACTCAGGTCGCTTTACGATTGATGACCAGGTAAAAAAATGGCTGAAAGTTGGTGGAACACTTTCTTACAACAATCAGTCAGAAAATATTGTGGACATCAATGATGCGGTAGCACGTCAAATTGTGGAAGATTTTCCGTTTTTGCCTACCAAATACGAAGATGGGACATATGCCAACAATCGCGACTTTCCATTTGCCGAAGGGACCTTCAGCTCACTGCATCGTTTGGAAGGCCGCAAGTACATTGTCAATAATCAAACCACATTGGGAAGTTTATACTCAAATATCAATATCATCAAGGGCTTAAATGAAAACAGTCTTGGGAGTTAACATACAAACCCAAGAAGTAAACCAATCACAAACCCGAACACTTAATATCGGTGGGAATGGTAACGCATCAGCCAGCAACAATAAAGAGAGTTTTTGGTCATTAGAAAATTACCTGACTTACAATAAACAAATTGGTGAAAACCATTCTATTAATGCCTTACTGGGTCTTTCATGGCAAGAAACCAATTCATTTGGAATCGGGGCAAGTGTAAACAATTTCGCTACTGACTATTTCGGATTTAACAACCTGGGTGCAGGCGTTACTAATCCAGCTGTTAGTTCGGGGGCCTCTCGATTTGCTTTTAATTCCTATTTTGGTCGTGTCAATTACACTTTATCCAATAAATACTTAGTTACGCTTACAGGTCGTGCCGATGGTTCTTCCAAATTTGGAGACAACCATAAATTTGCTTTCTTCCCTTCAGGTGCTCTGGCTTGGCGCGTATCAGAAGAAGATTTCTTGAAAGGCAATTCTGTTATCTCTAACCTGAAAATAAGAACAAGTTATGGTTTGACAGGTAACTCTGAAATTCCACCTTATTCTTCTTTGTCACTGTTAAGTTCCAACTATGCGACTATTTATGGCGATGCACGGGTAGCGGGTACAGGTCTATCACGTTTGGCAAACCCTGACTTACGTTGGGAAAAAACCGCACAAACCGATGCCGGAATCGAACTGGGATTATTTGGTGGAAAAATAACCCTTGAGGCAGACTATTACTATCGCCTCACAACCGATATGCTTTTAGATGCCCCTGTTCCTCAAAGCAGTGGCTATGCTACTATTCGCAGAAATGTAGGTTCAATGTACAACAAAGGGGTAGAATTGGCACTCAATACCATCAATATAAATCGTGGTGGTTTCAATGGAATACCAATTTCAATATCTCATTCAATCGCAATAAGGTACTCTCATTGGCTACTCCCTCTGATATTTTCAACGTAGGTGGTCCTAACTTCACCAACCCTACCAATATTATCAGGATTGGTGAGCCTGTAGGGTCATTTTGGGGGCTTACGCGCTTAGGGGTATGGAGCGAAGCTGAGCGCGAAGAAGCCGCTAAGTTTACCAGTTACCGAAATGGTCTGACCATCCTTCCTGGAGATATTAAGTACCTCGATGTCAATGGAGATAAGGCCATTACTGATGCCGATCGAAGTATTATTGGTAATGGTAGTCCCAAGTCTTGGGGAGCAATGACCAACACTCTTCGCTATAATGATTTTGACCTGACTTTTGAAATGCAGTTTTCATATGGCAATGATGTGATGCTCATGAACCTACATCCCAGCGAAGACCGTCAAGCATTAGCCAATAGTTACAAATCAGTATTGAATGTTTGGACTCCGCAAAATCAGAACACAATGATTGCTGAAATACGTGATACCCGTGCAGGCTATGTGACCAATGTAGATACCCAATGGATAAAAGATGGTTCATTCCTTCGCGGAAGAAACTTATTATTGGGCTATACCTTCCCAAGTCATGTTACCAATAAACTAAAAATGAGCCGTTTGAGGGTTTATGCCTCCGCACAAAATTTCTTCTTATTAGTAAAAGACAAAATTGTAGGCGACCCAGAGGTAACTCCCACTAACCAAGGAAATGCCAACAGTGCGTTTTCACAAGGAATGATTTGGCACAACTACCCCAAACCAACCACCTACATGTTGGGCTTGCAAATCGGCTTATAATTCATCACTTATTTCACATCTAAATCAATAACAAAATGAGACTTATTAAACATATAGGAAAAACAGCTTTAATGGCCTTTCTTTTATTAGGCTACACGGGCTGTACTGATTTTTTGGCAGAGCAAGCACCTTCTAATCTTACACCTGACAGTTTTTATACCATTCCAGATCACGCTGAAGCCGCTTTGGCCTCGGTTTATGCCGATTTGCGTTTTATGGGCAACGGTGCTGGGATATTTTCATCCAACTGGCAACTGTTGGAAGCTCTTACAGGTACTTCCACCACTGAAACTGCTCAAAATTCGGATCTCAACAATCTATACGGATTAGTGCATGATGGGAACACCATCCATGTGGTCAATTATTGGAATGGCTTATATAAAATTATTGCACAAGCCAATCAAGTAATTGCTAAAGTACCTCCCATTACACCTATGCCAGAAGCTCAAAAGAAGAAAATTTTAGGTGAAGCGAAATTTCTACGTGCATCGGCTTATTTTACTGCTGTTAGATTATGGGGAGATATTCCGCTCATTACACTGCCACAAACGGCTTCTTCTGAAGATTTTTATCCCAAACGTTCTCCACAGGAGGAAGTTTATAAACTAATCGTTGAAGATCTGATTGCAGCCGAAGGTGCAGGTTTAGCTTGGATGGATGTAAGTGGTCGCGCCAACTTAGCGGCAGTAAAAGCGCAACTGGCAAGGGTATATCTGACAATGGCAGGATTCCCTTTGAGCAAGGGAGCCTCACATTATAAATTAGCTGCCGACAAAGCTTTAGAGGTGATTACATATGCCAATGCCAATCCTGGAACTATCAACTTATTCCCAACCTATGAAGATGTTCACAAAGAAAGTACGGAAAATCGCTTGGAGCATCTATTTATGCTCCAATACAATACCCTTGTAGCAGGTGCTCCTATGGACAATATGTATCCTAACTTTAAGCCTGTGACTTTCAATGGCCCGGGAGGGACAGGTAGCACTGTACCAACACCTGCTTTCTATAATTCATATGAAGCAGGAGATTTACGCACTAAAGATCAAGATGGATATTTTTACACCACTTATTTTACCAATGGAAGTGGGGCTCGTTTTGATTTGGGTGCACCTTATATTTTCAAACATTTCAATCGCACATCAAGCGGTACTTCAGGCGTACCAGGAACACGTCAAAATAACCTAAATGTACCTCAAATTCGATATGCTGAGGTATTGTTGTTATTTGCTGAAGCACAAAATGAAGTAGGTGGTCCAAACCAAGCTGCATACGATGCCTTCAAGCGCATTAGAGATAGAGCTCAACTCACTACCCCTGCCTTAGCTACTTATAACCAAAATACCTTCCGGGAGGCCGTCTGGAAAGAACGCTGGCACGAGTTGTGCTACGAGCAAATCACTTGGTTTGATATGGTACGTCTAAGAAAAGTGTTCAATGAAAAAACACGTGGATTTGATAATTTTGTAGGGCATATCAACCTAAGTTCTAATCAACCCCTACAATCAAAACATCTCTTGCTTCCGCTCGGAAAGCAAGAGATGCTCAATAACCCCAATTTGAAGCCACAAAATCCAGGCTACCCAGAATAATTTATGTAACTATTATATATAGGGTTATTATTTAAAACAAAAAGCCTCGTAATCAGATTCTACGAGGCTTTTTGTTTTCCAAAGTGCTATAATATTCGATTATCTGTTTCGATTTTCTACGATTACTTTCCGACTGCTAAGATCATACTTCTGTCCATTACTTAAAAAGAAAAAAGGGTTGCTTGAAGAGGTGTGTTTGTCTGTTTGCCCCATAATGGTATTGTAATCATAGATAGCCACATACGATTTACCCATCACCTCTAAAGTATCTTTCTGTACCAGCACTGCCGTAGATTCATCTAATCCAAGTCCAATTAAGTCGGGTGATTGCTTTATAAATTCGATTAAGTCAAATTGGCGATTTCTGCGCAATAAATGTTGGTCAATGGCTGAATTTTTCAAGAAACTAAACCCTTGCGTATGATCACCCACTAAAATCTGAGGGCCTCTGGTATCGCCGCGCCACAAAAAAGATCCTTGGATACTGGCTCCTGCCGATGTCCCTGCAATGACCCCTCCTTTTTCTAAAACTTCTTGAAAAGCACGGTGAGTCAACGTATTTAAGTAAGAATCGGCAATACGCCACTGCCTCCCTCCAACAAAAAATACACCCGTTGCTTCTTTCAATGGCGCTATAAAAGCTTCAGAGTTCGCTTCTTTCAGATTTTTTGTATGTAATAAGGTAACTTTATCCACTCCTGTTTGTTTTTTTACGAGAGCAACATGAGAGGGGCTCAATGCTTCTGAGTCTCCTGCGGCAGCTGATACGACCACCAACTTGGCTTTCTCTTTTCCCCCAGCCAAGGTTACGAATTTACTCCAAATTTCCGGGGGGATATTACCCCCTCCTATGATTAGAAGTGTTCCCTTTTCTGGACCATGTTTGGTGGAGGAAGATGCACTCGTTGTAATAGGCGTTTGGCTAAATACAAGCGATGTAGTGAGCAAAAAAACAAATAAGAGAAAGATATGATTTTTCATACAGGTAAAATGAGTTGAGGATTCCGAAATAGTATAGTTTGAAAACTTGAGTGCTATCTTTCAAATTGTGTGTTTTGAGTTATCAAATAATAGCCTAAAACAACTCTGCCACGAATACCTTTTGCTTATGCAGAAAATACCACGGTAGCTGATTGGCTTCTGCTTGCTTCTGAAGGGTATCTAACACGTAAAATTTAGTGGAGTTGTCGAAAATTAGTTTTTGCTCGCCAAATACCTGTTTTATTTTTTCTACTTCACGAAAGGCTGTATTCCGAATCAAAACAAGGTCTGCCACGGGAGGGAGGGCATTGTTGAGGGCTTTCTCCACCAATAGTAGCTTCTTCCCCTGCCAAACAATGAGTTTGCCAAAGGGTAGAGACTTCACTAAACCCAGCGTATCAGAAGGGCTTTGAAGGGACTCTTGCGTAACATGATTGATGTTTCGCTCGATATAGAAATTTTGTAGGTAGAAATTATAAGGTTTTTTGTCGGGCTGAAAAAAGGATGAGTCGGCTACCAAAAACGCATGGTTACCTTGCATGAGGGTAATGGCCGTTTGACGTGGAATCGCATGAATCACTATATGCTTTTGGGTCTTGCTTTCACGAATCTCTACTACTTGTATGGCCAATAGTACCAGCGTGGCACTTGCTATGGCCCATCCAAGGCGTATATCTCGGTAATACAACAAAGCAATTACTAAACCAATCATGACATAAATAAGCACCAACTCTAAAGACGACAGCGACAGTCCTCCGAGTACGGCATTGGGAAGTTGTTGGGTCCAAACCACCACCTCATTGAGCAACCATGTAATACCTGTCAAAGCCCAGCCTAACAAATCGGCTAAAAAAGGCACGAATGAGAAAGCAATAGCGGCTAATGCCACAGGGAGCATGGCACACGACAAAGCAACCACTAAAGGATTGACCAACCAAAAATAAGTAGGGAACTGGTGAAAGTAATACGCACCAATCGGAAAAGTGGCCAACTGAGCCGTGATTGCCACAGCGGTAATGGCCCAAAGTTTATCAGTAAACCAATCCTTGAAAGTAAGGCTTTGATACAGCACTGGTTGTAAAAAAATAATACCCGACAACGCTGAGTAAGACAACTGAAAACTCACTGAATAAATCAACAGTGGGTCAAAGACCAACAACAATAAAGCCGAGCCAAATAGCGCGTTTGTAGCATTACTTTTTTACGCCCCAGCGGTTTGGCCAATAGAAAAAGACTGAACATTAGTGCCGATCGAATGACGGGGGCAGAAAGCCCTGTAAGTAAGGCATAAAACCACATTGTCGCGAATGTTAGACTTAGATAGAGCCATTTCCCATGCTTACTTTTTCTAAAAAATCCCAGCAGAAAAGTGAGAATACCCATAAAAATAGCAATGTGAAATCCCGATACAGACAGTACATGCACTGCCCCTGCCGCCGAGTAGGCTTGTACGAGGTCGTTGTCCATTTCGTCGCGTAAGCCCAGTACCATTGCTTTTGCTACGGTATATTCGCGGTCTGACTTTACCAATCTTCGCAAAGCACTATCGCTCCATTCGCTCACAGCGTAAGCCCATTTTTTTAGCCAATGGGTCTGGCTTCGCTCCGTAAGAATAAAATCAGTGGCCTTGAGGTATTGTTGGTGATAAATCCCTTTTTGTGCTAAAAACCACTTATAGTCAAATTGTGCAGGATTTTGAGGAGGTTCTACTGCACGAAATCCTCCCCGAATAAGCAACACATCTCCATACTTTGGCTTGGGGGCAGCTTTGTCAATGTAAAGTAGTACTTTGCCTTTCAGTGGTTTCCAGCTATTTTGATACTTGCCTTTACGAATAGACACTTCCACTTTATAGGTCTTGGCACGTGTTTCGGGGGTGCAAGCACAGTTGCTTCATATCCAGCCACATCCTCAATAGCACCTTGATAGGTCTGATGGGAGTTAGCACCCAGCCCAATCCCAAAAAAGTAGCCATACCAACGTACCCAAGAAATATCGAGAAGTTTTACCAAAAAATACCGACCAAAACACCAAAAGCAACAAACAGACCGTGGCAGCGAAAAACCACCAATGATGGTAATCATCCAACAAACGCCCCACTCGGCATTTTTAAACAAAATGCCCGCTATCAAAGCCAGAGTACAGCGTAGCAGAGGGTTCATCGCATGATTACCAAGCGTTTGGTTACGGTTTCATCTTTGGTCTTGACCCTTACGACATAACTCCCGTTAGGTAGGTTTTGGATGGGAAATTCGACATTCCAACTCGGGTAGTCGGGATATTGCGTTTCACTCAGCAACTGCCCTGTTAGGCTATATAGTTGTATTTCAAAAGTACCAAACGTTTTTTGAGTTACTTTGATGTTCACTATATCCGTAGCAGGATTGGGGGAAAGTTCAACGGAGAGGTTATCGCCAAATGGCAATTGGGCACACCAGTATTTGACCAAGCGGTTACGGCGAGGTGCTTTTTCAATAACAGCCATCATGCGCTCAGCTTGGTTTTGTGTAAAAACATTCATACAAGAATCGGGCGAATAATCCAGAAAATTTTCGGTCATGTTGCGGGTTAGTACACCGCCACAATTAGAAAATACTGGGCCGCAATTGTTGGTTTGATTTCCAGCTTCGCAGCGCGGTGTATCGGCACAGTAATCATCGCCGCAGTTGGTATCGCCCCAGGTATGAATCAATCCAAGCCAATGGCCAATTTCATGGGTAGTAGTACGCCCCAAATTGTACAAGCGACTCGTTACGGCACTACCAATCCCAAATACCCGAAAATCAATAAAAACACCATCAGTACGTTCTTGCAATGCTGCACTGTTGTCCAAACCTTGCACGCCTGTTACAGCTGGGAATTGCGCAATTCCTAAGTAATTATTAGAAAAGCGTGTAACCCAAATATTCAAATAGCGATCGGTAGGCCAAGCTCCTTTGTCATCTTGATAAGTAATATCTGCCAGGAGTTGATCGTCAGAAAAAATATCGAAAGTAGTTTTTTGAGTATATAAATGCCGTGTGATGCCGTTAGGTGCTAAAAAAAACTCAATACCCGTATCGGCCCCAACAGGATTAGTATTACCACCTCTCGTTCCTGATTTCCGACGATAATCTTCGTTGAGTACCCTAATTTGTTCTTTGATTTGTTCATCAGAGATATTGGAGTTATCACGCCCCCCTGTAGTGCCTGTGAGATTGTTGTGTATGACATGCACAACCACAGGAATCCTAATATTATCGCATAAAGCACTCCGAACGCGCATTACTACGTTGAGGAAAACGCAAAAATTGCTGGATTGAATCTTCCAACATAGCGCGTTTCAGCCGCCAAAATGGGTAGCGTTGTGCTAAGGTAGAATCGTACTGTACCACCGAGCAGCGTTGAGCAATGCTGGCAAAAGGCAACAGACCATAAGCAGTAAGCAGCAAATAAATAAAAAGCCGACCATAGATAACCAGCCTCCAATCTCCAACAGCTCCCTCCCTACTCTTTTTCTCTTTTTTCATACGCTTCCAAAATATCTTTTACGAGGCGGTGGCGTACTACATCGCGACCATCCAACTCCACAAAGCTAATGCCATTGACGTTTTTGAGCGTATATTCTGCATCTCTTAAACCCGATTGTTGATTTTTGGGTAAATCCACTTGTGTTTTATCGCCCGTAATAATCACCTTGGAGCTGGGTCCCATGCGCGTCAGAAACATCTTCATCTGAGCAGGTGTGGTATTTTGGGCTTCATCCAAGAGGATAAAAGCATTGTTGAGCGTTCGCCCCCGCATATAGGCCAACGGCGCAATCTCAATAATGTTGTTTTCGAGGTAAAACTTGAGTTTTTCTCCTTGAATCATGTCTTCGAGGGCATCGTAAATCGGGCGAAGATATGGGTCAATTTTCTCTTTTAAATCGCCTGGCAAAAAGCCTAAATTTTCGCCTGCTTCTACGGCTGGACGTGTAATGATGAGTTTTTTAACTTTTTTTTCTTTCAAGGCTTGCACTGCCAAAGCCACTGCTGTATAGGTTTTTCCTGTTCCTGCGGGGCCAATAGCAAAAAGCAAGTCATTTTCGGCGGCTTTTTCTACCATCAATCGTTGGTTGGCCGTTCTTGCCCTGACTACTACGCCGCGTGTTCCATATAAAATCACATCTTTCTCGTCTTCTAATACATGAGGTGGAGCCACTGACCCACCATTGGCCGTCAGGTAATGGCGTACATTTTCGTTGGTGATTTTACCGTATTTTTGATAATGATCGAGCAGTGATTGAAGAATATCACTGATACGAATGATTTCGGGAGGAGTACCCATGACCCGAATCTCATTGCCGCGTGAGATAATTTTACTCATGGGAAAAGCAGCGGCTACTTCTCTAATGTGGTTATTTTCTACGCCCAAAAAATCTACGAGCGATACGTCTTCTAATGAAATTACTTTTTCTACCAAAGGCTTTATTTATTTTAGTTTGTGGAAAAATACTTTTTTTCCTTCAAATGCACAATTTTTAGAAACAGAAAAATAACAAATCACAAAGCCAACCAATATAAAAACACTGAATTTCAATAAGTTACAAATCTCAAAATATCCCTTTATTTTTATAATGGCTTTCTCTCATTATTTTTTGTAATAATGAGTAATGAAAGGAGTTAAAACTGACTACTCGGTATATAAATTCAAAATAACTGATTAACATCAGCCTTTTACACTTATCCTTTCGTAAATTTGTGTTTTTAAATTGTCATTTTTTTATTTTATTTTATATTCTCTTTATAATCATCATGTTAAAAAAATCCTTTCTTTTTGTGGGTTTTATAGGTTTAATGACTTTCAATGCTTGTAAGCCCAAAGCTACCCCCGAAGAGTACAATGCCAAAGCGGCTGATCCTGAGCTTTATCATGAGTCTGTAGAATTATTGACAGAAGTAATCATCCATGATATTTTTAAGCCGCCCGTGGCTGCCCGAATTTATGCCTATTCCAACTTGGCTGGCTATGAAGCGATGGTTCATGGCAACACCGACTACCCATCGTTGGAGGGAAAACTCAATGGTTTCAACAATACCCCCAAGCCCGAAGCTGGGAAGGCTTATTGCTTCCCTTTGGCAAGTACCCGTGCCTTTTTAAATGTGGCGCGTGCTTTGACTTTTTCGGGAAATTTCTTTGACGACTACGAGAAAGAGTTTTACAAGAAATACGAAGCTATGGGTATTCCTGATGAGGTCATGGAGCGTTCTATGGCTTTTGGCGATAGCGTGGCGGCTCATGTCATGCGTTATTCGAGCAAAGACAATTATAAACAAACCCGTGGAATTCGTTTTACAGTAACCAACGAACCTGGTACTTGGGTGCCTACCCCACCTGCCTACGCCGATGCCTGCGAGCCTGAATGGCATACCATTCGCTCTTTTACGCTGGATTCTGCCACGCAATTTTCTCCGCCACCGCCGCCAATGTGGACCAAAAGCAAGGATAGTGAGTTTTGGCGCGAAACCCGCGAGGTGTATGAGGTCGTGAATAACCTCACAGAAGAACAAAAACGCATTGCGTGGTTTTGGGACGACAATGCTTTTGTGATGAATGTAGTAGGGCATGTGATGTTTGCCAATAAAAAAATGACCCCTGGCGGGCATTGGATGGCGATCAATCGGATTGTATGCCGCGACAGCAAGGCTTCTTTTGAGAAAAGCGTACAAGGCTATGCCTATTCGGCTATTGCTTTGATGGACGCTTTCATCGGTTGTTGGGAAGAAAAATACCGCAGCCGCAAAGTACGCCCTGAAACTGTCATTAATTCTGACATAGATCCTAAATGGCAACCTTTCTTACAAACGCCCCCTTTTCCCGAATACACCAGTGGGCATAGCACCATTTCGGCGGCTTCAGCCGAGGCCCTTAGTTTTGTGCATGGCAATAATGTGGCCTTTACCGACTCCTCAGAGTTTAAGCATGGTCATGGTGTTTTGGCCTTCAAATCTTTTAGGGAAGCTGCCTTGAGTGTCAATATCAGTCGCTTGTATGGCGGTATTCACTACCGTTCGGGCTGCGACGAAGGTAACAAAGCAGGCGTAAAAATTGGCCAGCACGTCTTGGGAGTAATAGAAGGAAAAACCAAAACTAAAAACCAACTTGCAGCACTTGGTCAATAGCAATGACCTTCTACCATTGCGCAGTACTTCATGATCCAAATACACAATCTTCAAAAATCATATAGCGGGCACCTGGTCTTACAGGTGCCTTCGCTGTATTTGCCCCAAGGAATCCATTGGTTTAAAGGGGCGAATGGGTCTGGGAAAACTACTTTTTTTAGGACCCTGGCGGGGATGTTGCCTTTTGAGGGAAGTATTCAGTTAGATGAGTGGGATATTGGTAAAGACCCTGTTCAATACCGCCTCCATATCAACTATGGAGAAGCAGAGCCCGATTATCCCGAATTTTTGACCGCCCATGACCTGATTCAATTTGTGGCAACCGCCAAGAGAGCTACTTCCACTCAAGTAAGCCATTTAATTGATATTTTGGGCATTACGCCATTTCTATACCAGCCCACGGGTACTTATTCGAGTGGTATGTTAAAGAAAACCTCTTTGGCATTGGCTTTTTTGGGAAATCCTAAGGTAATCATCTTAGACGAGCCACTCATCACCATAGACGATGCCACTGTGCAGCGGGTCTATGAATTGGTACGCGACACACACGCGCGGGGAGTTGGTTTTTTGCTTTCATCGCACCAAGACTTTAGGTTTGATGCTCTGCCTATTCAATGTTTATTTGAGGTCAAAGAAAAAACAATAGTACAATTATCAAGCATAAACGATTAGCCTATGATGTCTGTACTTACCCTGCTTCGTAAAATGCTGATTGTGGAATATTATCGTCTCAACGTCGGTTTTTTGTTTTTGATTTCGATGTTTGCCTTTGGCATTCTCCGCCCCGAAGACCACATTGCGCTGGCTGCCTATATTTTTGCCTCGCCTTTTTTGTTGGCTTTGCTTATGGGTATTTTTTTGCTCTATCACCTCAAAATCGTCTTCTTTGTACGCCAGCGACTCCTTTGGGATAGCTATGAGGTGCTGTATCAGTTGGTATTGATTCAAAAAACAACGCTGGGGTGCATGGCTATACGTCCAATTTGCGTTGTGGCTTCCTGTGCTGCTTTATGCCGTATTTGTGGGTTTTTATGGCTGGAAATTTGGGCAGCAAAAGGCGGTTGTCGTTACTTTTATCTATGTGCTGCTTTTGCCTTTGACGGGTACTATGGCATATGAATACCGTCTTTTTAGACCCAACCCCGATACCCAACTCCATGCCTTTGGTGGTTATTTTAATCGGCGATTTACCAAACCCTACTGGTCTTATTTTTTGTTTTATTTGTTTAAACAAAACCCAGTCTTGTTGTTCACTACCAAGGCATTTACCTGTTTTACGGTGATGGTAGTTTGCAAAATCTATCCTACCGACGACTACGACGAACGTTTACTTTCCTTGGGTATGCTCGTTGTTGGGTTGGTTCATTCGGTATTGCTTTTACATCTCTACGAATTTGAGCATTTGCAGTTGCCATTGTTGCGCAATCTCCCTATCAAGCTACAACAAAGAGCCAGACAATACTTGCTATTGGTTGCGCTTCTGCTACTTCCCGAATGTCTATTTTTGGTACGTTATTTTCCCGAAACTGTCCACATAAGCTATGGCATCCAGTGGTGGGGTTTAGGTATAGGGCTTTTATGGCTTATTTTCGGTCGTTTTATGCAACAGCATTATACCATGGATGCTCTTTTGCGGCAAGGGGTTTATGTGTTTTTTGTAGGCTTTTTCCTAATTATGTTTAAAACACCTGTCAGTATTTTGACTTTATTATCTTTACTGACAGGCACTTATTTATTCTTTCGTTTTTATTATTCTTCCGAATACATCGTGCACCAAGCAAGTCTGAAAACTCGTCCAGAAGAATTTTCTCTCAACAAACTTGATGTATAAAACAGGTCGTTAAATCATCACCCGTCGTCCGCCGTTAGTGGCCGATTTGAAAATAGCCTCTACGACACGTATATCTCGTAACCCTTCCTCGCCAGGGGCAATGAGTGGGGTATTTTTCATGATAGCCATGGTATCATCATCCAATTGTTTGGCTTGTTGGTTATCGAGTGGAAAATCTATGATGCCATTTGAACTACTTCCTTTGCAGCCTTTATAAGCGGAGAAAGGCTCCATTTTGAACCAGCCTTTCTCACAATTGACTTGCAAGTAGTTCATGTTGATACCAAAGCTGGTATGGCAGTTGGCCAAAGCCCCACTTGGAAACTCCAACTGATACAAAACCGTTTCTTCTACTTCTTTGTAAATTTCGGGGCGTGTGGTATAAAACTGAGCAGATACGGCAATGGGCTCTTCGCCTGTGGCCAAACGGGCCCCTTGTAATGAATATACGCCCATATCGCCCATAACACCCCCGCCGAGGGCTTTGTTTTGTTTCCAATGCGTAGTGCGATTGTCCACATAGCCTGCCCCACACGTTACCATACGAATTTTACCAAAGGTTTTTTCTTTAGCAAACTTCATATATTCTTGGGTGTTGGGATCGTGCTGACAACGGTAGCCAATGGCCAGCTTTACCTTGTTATCGGCACAGGCTTTGATCATGGCATTACAATCGGCCACACTCGGTGCCATGGGTTTTTCACAGAATACTTGTTTCCCTGCGCCTGCTGCTCGTACCACAAACTCGCGATGCATACTTGGCGGTAATACTACATACACCACGTCAATATCGGGGTTGTTGGCAATCTGATCAAAGTTTTGATAGTTGTAGATATTCTTGTCTTTGAGGTTGTATTTCTGTTTCCAAGTTTCGGCCTTCGCAGGTGTTCCTGTTACAATCCCCATGAGTTCACAGTTTTTGGTCAATTGCAAAGCAGGGGCCAATAAATCGGTGCTATAATAGCCCAAGCCGACCAAGGCAATGCCCAATTTATCTTTTTTGGGACGCGTAGCCGACAACAATACATTGGGAGAAATAACCGAGGAAGCACCCAAAAGTGCACTATTTTTGAGAAAGTCGCGACGAGAGTACATAATAGGTTAGTGGGTTAAAAGTAGAAAAGATATTCAGAGAAATTCCATGAATTAAGGTTGGTTAACTGAAAATCTACTACAAAAAATCAAAAATCCACTTCCAACCCCAACGACTGCTGCAACAATCTGAGGGCGGGATGTTGCTCGGCCAACACATTGAATTTTTCTTGGGGAGTGTAAGGGTTTCTTTTCCCCTCGTTGGCAGCTATTCGATAACTAATTTCAATAGCCCGATTGTGGAGATGTTGACGCAAATAACCCAACAATTGTGGCTTTACTTCGTTCAACAAGGTTTCTTGGTGTAAATTATCTAATACTAAATGAATGGTAGTAGCTTCTAAAACCAAGGCACGACTGAGCATGATTTGCTCACTTACAGCGCCGCCTTGCTGTTGGCGCAAGCGAGTAAACGCCTCCCATTTTTCGTGCAACTCCTCCAAAGTAAAAGGCCTGTTTTGTCCTACATCAACAAGGGGAGGCTCCGTTACGATGGGTGTTTCGTTTCTGCTCATCACCTCTACTTTCGGGGAGGTAGTGGCATTGATATTGACGGTTGAGCGTAGTTTTCCTATTTTCCCATTGGAGGCATTTTGATAGATGACGGTGGGTTCACTGGTAATAGCCTGACTTTGGCCTGAAGACTCGGGTTTTTCAGCTACTTTAGGTTTTTTTTTTCGTCGTCCACTATCGCCTTTAAGTCCAGTACATCGGGGAGTTTAGCGAGTTTCATCAGGCACAACTCCACATGCAGGCGCTGCTGTTTTGCAGCTTTGTAGTTGATGTCGCATTGATTACCTACACTTAAGGCTGATAGCAGAAACGAAATAGGGGCTTGGGCGGCTTGCGTTAAATATTTATTTTTGGCGGTTTCGGATACCTCCAACAACTGTACAGTAGCAGGGTCTTTGGACACCAACAGATGACGAAGATGCTCTAACAAGCCCACGACAAACAAATGCCCATCGAATCCCTTTTTGATAATTTCATCGAAAATCAAAAGACTTTGCGATAAATTTCCTTGGAGTAGCGCAGCTGTTAATCTAAAGAAATAATCGTAATCAAGAATATGTAGATTTTCCAATACGTCTTTGTAGCGCACCGTGCCGTCGGTCGAGAAGGTAACGTTCAAATCGAACATCGAAAGGGCATCGCGCAGGCCACCATCGGCTTTCTGGGCAATGAGATCCAAGGCTTCGCGCTCGGTTTTGATGCCCTCTTTTTGGGCGATGGCTTCGATATGATCAGCTATATCGCTTGGCTGAATCCTATTGAAATCAAAAATCTGGCAGCGCGACAATATCGTAGGCAAAATTTTATGTTTCTCAGTAGTAGCCAAGATAAAAATAGCATAGCTGGGAGGTTCTTCAAGTGTTTTCAAAAAAGCATTGAAAGCTGCCGATGACAGCATATGCACCTCATCAATGATATAGATTTTATATTTACCCGTTTGGGGAGGATAGCGCACTTGATCAATTAAGTTGCGGATATCGTCCACAGAGTTGTTGGAGGCTGCGTCGAGTTCATGCACATTAAATGATGCGTTGTTTTGAAATGCTACACAGCTATCGCACGTCCCGCAAGGTTCTACTTCGGGGCTGAGGTTGGTGCAATTGATGGTTTTGGCTAAAATACGTGCATTGGTGGTTTTACCCACGCCCCGGGGACCGCAAAACAAAAATGCTTGCGCCAGGTGGTTAGTACGAATTGCGTTTTTGAGGGTAATTGTAATGTGCGACTGCCCCACCACCGTATCGAAGGTGACAGGCCGATATTTACGCGCCGATACTACAAAATTGTCTGCCATGGTTGCAAGTTAAGAAGACCGTGTCGCAATTCAAACAGAAAAAAACAAGGCCATCTGTAACTAAAAAATTATCAGCAACTTAGCTTTCTAAGAAAGCCTATTACCAGCCCACATACCCATTAGGTACGATTTGTTTGTGACGTAAATAAATCATCAATGCGCCTCGGTGATGTATAAGGTGATTTTCGCAGATGTAAAGCAACCGCAGCAAATCCACTTCTTTATCGCCTCCAAAATTGCCTGTTTGAGCCAATTGTGCAGGAGTGGCTTCTTTCACTACACGGTCTATCAAATCATAAAAACGACTCAATTCTTTCTTGGTTTGGGCTTTCGAGAGCTTGTCCCATTGGATATTGGCAAAAGGGTCTTTGATTTGTAGGCGTGCAGTAAGCTGGCCTGCCGTAAATTCAATACAATGAGTGAAATGCCTCTGAAAGCTAAAAAGTTCAGGCAGAGGCTTAAATTCCATATCCTCTTCAGGCATTTGCTCAAAGACCGAGAGCGTATATTCACGTGAGCGTTTGTTAGCTTCCAAAAATTCGGCAACAGCGGTACGTTTGGCCACTTTGCCTTTTGACAAAGCTGGTAAACAAGCAAGCCCCTAGTAATGTTTGCAGGGCTTTTTTACGTGAAACAATCATCATTAACGAGGTTTTTAGTTTTAATAAGTATAAGATATTCAACTATCAAAAATACTCCACAGTTTACATGAACACATACAGTTCCCATTTTGTAGATGACCAAGGTCATATTTTAAGAGCATTGTAATGACTATTTTTGATTCTCAACCCAATCAATAATATGACTATGACAGCACTTAATAGCCTACTTGACCATGAAAAAATTTATCGGTTAGTAACCGAAAGACTCAGTACCACACCCATAAAGAATGATAGTTCCAATGAAACACTCATCCAATCGATAGACATAAACCCCGAATTGATTAAATTAATATTGGATTTATATCACGATGAGGGGATTTTAAATTTGAAAAAATGCAGCAGTTTTCATTGGAAGAAATCTTAAACTACCTACAAGCTACACATCAATATTATCTCACCAAAAAATTGCCTGAGATTGAGCAGTCATTGGTGCATATTTTCAGCAAATATGGCCAAAGTCATCAATTACTGGCCAGTTTGGCCTATTTTTTCAATGAATATAAGAGTCAATTAGTTACCCATATTGAAATGGAGGAGCGAACCCTCTTCCCGTATATTCAAGAACTAATTGAGGCATCAAAAAAACAAATAAAAATACCAAAATCAGATTTAACTATCCAACAATTTATGGACGCCCACTCTCCTGTAGAAGACGAACTCCAAGAAGTAAGCCGACTTATTCGTCGCTATTCGGGCAAAGAGGGTGTGCCATTACCCTATAAAATATTTTTGAATCAAGTTGAACTATTTGAATTGGAACTCCGCAAACACGCCATTATCGAAGACCATGTATTAGTGCCAATGGCATTATTATTGGAAAAAAGGTGTAGTTCGCAGGAGCAATAACTCTTTTATATCTAACATAGATTTATATTTCCGTAGGCACTTCTACCTCACTGACAGAGAAGCTTTTAGAAATCAATCCGATAAAAGAATACGGGTAAAAAGCCCAATTGATATTCTTGCTTGAAATACGGTGCCTGTGGAATATAGCTCAAACTCAACTGATTCTTAGTTCCCAGTATATTCACAATATCCACTGCAATGGTGTGGGTCAATCGGTTTTTATTGATTTTATATTCTGTTTTGAGGTCAAACCGACTGTAAGGATTGAATTGCAGTGAGTTGCGCGTGGCATCGGCATAAATAATTTCCTGCGCCTGACGCGATTGCACCGCATCTACAGGGCCATACCAACGCCCGCCCGTGGCCGTAAACTTCGCGCCGATATTCAGGCTTTTGCGTTTGTTGAAAGTAAATTCCTTAGAGAATAGCGCATTGAAGGCATACTTTCCGTTAAAATCCGAATTGCGCCAAATCTTGTCCGAACCTTGGTACTGCGCATCAAACACCGAGGCAGTGACTAAGAAATAATAACTATTGCTGAAAAACTTCTCCAACGTCACTTCTGCCCCGTAGTTGCGGCCAATGCCGCCGTTTTGAAGGTTATTGGGAAAAATCCGTGAAAATCCCGCCCCCGCATTCACCAGCGAAAACGACGATTTTTGCACTTCTACGGGTATGTCGTAGAGGCTTTGATAATACGCTTCAAAAAGCAATCGAAGGTTATCAGCCAACATCTTACTGTAGCCCGCCACAAAATGCCAACTTTTGGTGAAACCTACATTTTTGACGGGATAAGGCACGGTATTCACCTTGCTCAAATTAGGATGATAATAATACAGATACGAAGGCAAACCCTGACTGTGCAAGCCCGTGGCAAAGGTAAGTTTTTGACGACTGGGCAATTCTAAGGCTAAACCCGCTCGTAGTTCAATGGGTGAGTAACTGCTGGAATTGATGGAACTGTACAAACTGGTTAATCCGACGTTGAATAAAAGATTTTCGGTCAAATAATGCTTAAATTGAATATAGGGTTGCAAGACAGCGTAGTTTTCATTGTTGGCATTCCAACGCGTATTCCAAGGTGTCCAACTTTGGGTAGTTTCATTAAAGACCCGAGCTTCATCGTGAGCCGTAAAGCTGTATAAATCAAGGTTTAATCCAGCTTTCAGCGTGCTTTTTGCACCCCATTTTTTATTTATGTACGTAGCTAACGAGTATTTATTTTCCGTGAATTTGTAATCTAACAGCGGGCGAATGGAATCAATCACAAAGCGTTTGTTTTCAATAAGCGGGTCACCTTGGGCATTTTTGCGCAAAAACAAAAAGTCGTGGTTGGCATCTTGGCCATTGGTCGAAACAGCGACGGTTGCTTTGAAGAACGTGCTTTTGTTAATTGGTTTATTCAACGTAATTCCACCCGTGGCCATGTTGGAAGAAAAGTATTGATTGCGGTCGTTTTGACCAAAAATATTACGCTCGGAAGCTTCCTGTTCGCTAATTAAAATGTCAATTGTACTGGCACCGCCCACACCCCAAATGGCGACATTTCCGCCTTTTTTCAGTGGAAAATTAAACCGTACAAAGCCGTCGGCATACGTAGGTGTAGCTTCGGTACCGATGTCAATCCCTGCTTTTTTGAACAACCATAGGTTTGCATAGCGCCCCGTCACCAAGTACGATGCTTTACTTTTCTTCGACAACGGCCCTTCAGCCAAAAACTCTGTTCCCAGAAAACCAAACTGTGCCGAAAGTTGGTGTTTTTCATCGTTACCGTTGCGGAGTTTGAGGTCAAAAACCCCAGCGGTGGTATTGCCAAATTCGGCAGGAAAAGCACCCGTGAAGAAATCAGAATTAGCTAAATATTTATTGTTAATGATCCCGACAGGTCCGCCCGACGTACCTGAGATTGCAAAGTGGTTGGGATTGGGAATGTTCACCCCTTCCAATCGCCAAAGTACGCCCGAAGGAGAATTGCCGCGAATTACGATGTCATTGCGCGAGTCGTCTGCCCCTTGTACACCCGCAAAATTGGAGGCCATCCGAGCAGGTTCGCCGCGACTTCCCGCGTAGCGTCCTGTTTCTTCTACTGAAAACTGACGCGCACTGACCATAGCCATTTCGTTGGCAGCTTCGCCGTTGCGCTTCACTTTTACCACCACCGTATTAAGTTCGGTTACGGATTCTTCCATTTCAAGGTTAAGCACGGTTTCTCGCCCTGCCTCCACGACAATGTTGTTGAGCAAAATTTCTTTGTAACCTACCAGCGTAAAGCGCAGGGTTTGGCGGCCTACGGGGATGTTAGACAATCGAAAATTACCATCTACATCTGTCACATTTCCAACGGGTTGCGCCGTATTATTGACCAACAAAGCCGTGACTCCAATCAACGGAAATTTTGATTCTTTATCGACAATTTTTCCCCGAACGATTTGAGTAGGTTGTGCTGATGCGAAGAAAGAAACTGATAAGAAAAAGCAAAGTAAAAGTGTGTGTTTCATAAATGATAGGGTTATTGAGAAGCGTGTAGGATATAATTTTATTTTCGATGTTCAAATTTATTGACTACCAATTTGTTGATTTTTAGCTATTTAAAAGAGAAACAAATGCATAATCTTAAATTTATAATCATGCAAAGTCACAAAGAATCTTTAAAACCCAACGGTTTTGCGTGTATTATTTATTTAGCGAAGTACATTCGTTTTATTTGTTCAACAATTCATCACACGTTAAAGGTAGGTAATACATCATGCCCCAAATCCCAAGGGGGCAGACAAACCACTACTTAACATCTTTCAATAATTAGTGTACAAAATATTGACAAGTAATACTAAGCTGGAGATGATAGCACCGATTATCCCTACTCCTATTCCAAATGCTGACAGTCCTAAACCTAATCGGGAAGTACTTGTACCAGAACTTGTTTGAAGTATCTTTCTACGCTTTTTTATTCCTAAGAATCCAGTTATGATGGCTAACAGACAAAAAATGCCACCTACTATAACCCCACCAGAGCCTGCTGCCGAGACAGTTAAAATAGAAATAATTGCACCTGCCACTCCCAAAATAGGCGAAAAAACAGCCGCAGGATTTTTATCAATTAACGACTTTGGCTGCACAAGCGAGTCGACTGGCATCACTGCCATGTGCTTCGGCAAAGTAGGGTTAGCATCGTTTGTTATGTAGCCATATTACCTACGTAGAGTAAAAGAAAAAGCCAGAAAACAAATAAAGGTTTCATAATAGTTGGATTGTTTGAGATTTAAACCAAATGTAAGCGAGATACTGAATGCTGGTTACCCCAAACTTCTCTGCGGTGGGTTTGGGTTTATGTACGGTACACCAACTTACTTACCTCCATCATAATTTCCTCCCAATAAGTCTCTCTTCCCTTTTCCTATGGTAGTAGTCCACAAAAGAGTCCTGTCTTCTGAAAATTTTGATAATCGCAACTCACAGACATAGTAGCTGTCTTTGCCATCATAAATGTCTTCTCTTTCGACTAACAATGCACTTTTATCAGGTAAAATCTGTAAAAATTTGGGATTGTTGAAACCGTGACCGCTGGCCGGCTGAATATATTTTGAATTAATCCGTTCATTAACTTTAAGGTGACCCGCATTATCTATCAAGGCATAATGAAGTGCCCCGGAACCATCTGCACTTTTTGCCTGTATCAACAAATCTCCGGAGGGATTGGAAGCAAAATGAATGATTCGCCCATTAGTCATAGTAAGTTCTATAGAGGCAGTCATTTCTCCATTATTATTAATTTTTCCAATTTTATTCCTCCATTTTACCCAGCCCCCTCCTCCTTTCGCTTGTTCTACGTATTCGGCCGACCAATCCACCAGACGATTCCAAAGCAATGTTCCCTCCTTGTCAAATTTCTGCACTAATTTGGGGTAAAAAGCCATTATTTCACCATTGTCCAGACAAACAGCATCAACCAACTCTCCCTCTATAGTAGCCAAGGGGGCATATTGCCATTCGGTATCGCCTCTGGCATCAAATACTTTAAATCCATACCGAGAGGTATTCGGTAAGCGGATACATCGAACTATAGTTCCTTCAGCCGAAATCGAAAATGCAGCATTATAAAAAGCTCTTGGGCTTAGCTCAAACATTTTTTTCCATAATAGCACTCCTTCCAAGTTGAATTTGGCAATAAATCCGTTTGAACTCATCCCATGACCACCGGTATTTCCTGCGATGAGTAGATTCCCATCAGGTGCTATCCGAGCGGTCATCTGCACATCATCCGATTTTTCTTCCACTACTTTTTCCCAAAGTACAGCACCGTTGGCATCGGTTTTGATGAGACATATATCTCCAAAAGAAGAAGCCATTAGGCTAACACATTTCCTGCTGCAATTGGAAGATGTTACATTGACACGGGAGAGCGTGAGCAGAAAACCACCGTCAGGCGTTTGAAAAATACCAAAAATGTCATTGTGGTATTTTACTTCATAGAGAGGTTCTACGTAAGATTTACAGCTAATTATTGCCAAAACCAGCAATAGTTGACAAGCTGCCTGTTGGAAGAAACGGTTCGTTTTCATGGTTGAATGGTTTAGTATAAACACTTTGCTTTATCCTACCAATTCAGGTATAATACTTAAAATGAATTGATTATCGAGATAAAACTACATTGGCTATACACTCCTCACAACCCTAATCTTACCTGCGGCGGGTTTGAGTTTAGCATCGGCAGGTGTATTATTTTTGAAACGATGCCTCTATCTTATTCAACTGCCCCATTTAACCTCCCCATGACATGAGGCCATTCCAAAAAGCAAGCGCAAGTGCCACTACAATAGTCAATATACCCACTACAATTCCAAAATTTGCACCACCTGATTTTACTTTTGAAGCTGAGGAAGTCGGCGATAGCTTTTGTCTATTTTCTGTTAATTTTCGAGCGATGCTCTTTCCCCATATTCCCATTATAATGGCAATGGCACCTAAGACAATAACCCCAACCGTTGCTCCTACAAAAACCAAAATCACAGCGACAAATCCCGAAGCAAAAGCAATACCACCAGGAACCTGAGCTTTTAGTTCACCCTTAGGTACAGTTTTAACTGAATCAGACGGATAAATCGTCGTTGGCATTGGTATTTTTCTATCCAACATAGAAGAACTCGCGGCTTTGACAGAGAAAGAAAAGCAAAAAAGACAGCAATAAAAGTAGAGTAGAGGTTTCATAATCATTAACTTATATAGGCGTAATTAACTGATTATCAAACAAAAACTCATTAACAACCGTATTCTCAAACCTCAAACTCACCATAGATAAGTTTGAGGTTATATTCTGTTATTTATAGACTTTACGTAACTGCTCGGTAATCGTATATTTCCGCCATTTTTGAGTAATACGTTCTTGAAATCGGTATTTCGGGCGATTGTGAAATTTTCGCTGGGGCGTTGCTATTCCTCCTATCAATCCTCCTAATAAGCTAAAAGGAACTCCTAATCCTAAAAATACAATTCCTTCATAACCAGAATCTCCTGGCAAAATCGTTATAGCAGCAATCGCTATCCCTGCCAAAAATCCTATGGTTGCCCCTGATACTTTATTGATCTTCACCCACTTTAAATTTTGAAAGTTGATGGCGTAAGGTGTGATTAGAGCTGTCAACGAATCAGCAGAGGGAAAGGAACCATCATGTTCGGCTTTCCACTTGTTGACGATGCTGATTAGCGATTCTTTATCCACTACAATTAGCGCGCTATCTGAAATATCATACAACACATTTCTGTAAATTTCAGCACCATCTATGCGTTTTACATCGAAGGTATATATCCTGATTTTTTGCCCATTATCTGACTGGAGGCGTTGAGCGTAGCTCTCCACATTGAAAACGAGTAAGCTAATAAACCAAAAGAAAGGAGCGTAAGAAAATGAGGTCGTAAAATAGTTCATGATGTGAATTATAACGGTTTAAATTTTGAGTTGAAACTTGAGATTAGACTTATCTTCGGCAGTGAAATTTCAGTGCTATTTTGACGTCGAAGGGTATATTTTTTGGAGTTGAGCTACGATAGTGTATTTGTGCCATTTTTGGAGGGCATATTCTTTAAAGTTTATACCCGATTGGCGATGCAACTTTCGAGGAGGAAGTACTATCCCCCCTATTATTGAGCCCAACAATAACGAAGGAAGAGTAAAAACTACGACTGCATTAAAAGCTCCCTCTCCTCCGTAAATCACGGCACTCGCTATAATAGCAACCGTGGCAGCGGCAGCTCCTAATCCTAATCCCACCAAGCCTTTTGGTGTTTTACTAATTTTTACCCATTGAAGGTTTGTATAAGGAATATGACACACCTCTATCAATTTTGTCAGCTCCTCCGCAGGAGGCAATAAATCACCATTGGTTGATTTCCAATCTTTTATGGCACTTTTGAGTTTCTCTTCATCTACAACTATCAACGTGCTGTCAGAAATAGCATATAACACTGCTTTATATATCTTGCTACTATCCATTTCTAAGGTTTTAATAGTATAAACCCTAATTGCATTATGATCTGCTCCCTGAATAAATTGGGCTTGTGTCTTCAAATTGAATAGCAGAAAACAACCTACAAAAGAGAAGAAAGCAAGGTATTTTTTCATTATTTTGAAAAGTAATTACGTTGATTTTTAAAGATTAATGTGTTATCAATGCCATTGCTAATAGGACATATTTATGAAACCATTAGTAAAGTAAACATACGAATTCCCATTTCATCGTTTTCAGAAAAATAGAGTATTAAACAACTACGCTTCTTCTAAAAAAGCATACTATCCACACCAAGCAATATAGGTGATACACCAAACAAAGACCCAACCAAACGGGTTTATCAGCCATGTCGCTAAACAAGAACAAGGCAGGAACTGTCAGCACAATTCGGATGATTTCGGAGGCAAAAAGCCATTGTTTTGACTCCAAAATACCGCTCCAATTGATAATCAAATGCCATAGCAAGCCGCTACCCACTATCTTTTCGACAGTTGTCCAAGTAGAATTAGGACTGATAATTAGCAGCATCAGCGCAATGCCAAAAACTGCACTTAATATCAAATACACTTTTGATTGCGGAAACGGAATAAGGGCAATGCGTTGTTGATTTTGAAGGGTAATTTCCTGTAATGGCGGCTTGGGAGACAAATTGGATGGCCGCCACCCCAATGGCATAAACCAAATCCTGATTTTATCCCACCAATTGGTAGCCGCCACTGCATCTTTCCAAAGAATACTGTAATAGTGAAAGTTGATAACAATCGGATTCCAAGTTTGGGCTTGTCCGTACATGCCATAAATGACCTTGTCGGTTTCTTCTTCAAAAGAACCAAATAGTCGGTCCCAAATGATTAAGAACTCCCCGTAATTTTTGTCCAAATACTTGAAATTGACGCCATGATGCACGCGGTGATGCGAGGGTGTCGTAAAAATAAATTCAATCCAACGCCACAATTTGGGAATCAATTCGGTATGATGCAAAAACGAAATGAACAAGTGAATGCCGGTCATCATGTAAATATCAAACGGTTTGAAACCGATAATTGTCAATGGCCAAAAGAAGAAAAAGGAAAATAGCCGTTGCGTAACACTCGCCCGTAATGCCACAAAAAAATTCATTTCTTGTGCACTGTGGTGTGGTGAGTGTGCCGCCCATAGAATGTTGATTTCGTGCCCCCAACGATGCACCCAATAAAAGATAAAATCAATGCCCAGCAATAGCAGCAAAAAGTTGGGTACATTCATAGGAATAGCATCTATGAGTCGAAAGTTGTTCCAGAGATACCCATAAACTACATACACGCCTGCTGCTACCAGCACATTGACGGTCTGATTGCCAATAGCTGTTCCGAAGTTGGCAATAGCTTCAGCGAAGGATATATAATTGCGTTTGTAATAAAGACACAGACCTACTTCAATCGCGATAAAAAACAAGGCCAAAGGGGTAAGTAGCGTATAGATGTTTTGAGTAGAAAACTGTTCCATGATTATAAAGATTTAAAGTTGTGATTCAACCTATTTTGGAGCCTATATTAATAATAGTAAATGCTAGCTCCGATGCCTATAAACCCGAGTAATATACCTGCAATAGATTTTTTATAACCCAATCGTAATGAACTGGCATTGGGATACCCCGTGTATTTCGTAGTTAATAGTGAGGCTCTGTGAATAAGACCACTGGCACCAAAGCCAATCGCAATACCTCCAAAAACTGCGGCAAAAACAAAGCATGGGGATGAAGAAAAATAAAAACTGACGATAACTAAAGAGATACTGAGTAAGCCTGCAATAAATGAGATTCTAGCAGCTACATTTTCAGAGTGGGTCGTTATGTCGCGGGTATATAAACCCAACGCAAAGCGGAGCAGAAATCGGGACATATTTAACGGTCGTTTAGGAGTGGGAAAATGGGTTTTGTTTTGGTCAAAGGTTTTTCTCTTTGACCGAAACAAAATTCGTCATCATTTTCATATAGTACCTGTACTTGTTTTCCAAAGGTGGGATGTAGTTTACCTGCGGCGGGAAACAATCAACTTTCGAGCCCCATGGCACGAAGAAAATCGGGTTTTACGCGACGGGCTACGTCCACCTCACTGCCATCTTCCATGAAAACAACCCCTCCATCGCCTCGCACGTACTTCGTTACAAAGTTAAGGTTGATGATATGTGATTTATGCACTTTGAAGAAATTGTCATAGTCTTTGAGTTGTTGCTCAAACTCCGCCAATGAACGCGAAGCGACCAATTTTTGCCGATTAAAAAAATAAACATTGGCATAACTACCCATGGCCTCTATACGAACGATGTCAACCAAGGGGAAAAGCAAAACCCCTTCCATTGTAGCAATAGGAATTTTCTTTATTTTTTCTCGTTCTTCACGCATCATTTTTAGGAAACGTCGCAAGTCTTCGCTCGCAGAGGGCTGATGTTCCAACTCTTTTTCTAACACCTGATTCTGTGCAGCCATCAACCTTTCGTTTTCAGTAAGGCGTTGCATGGCCAACTGTTGGGCTTCCTGATTCTCCTGACGCAGGGCATTGATCCGATCCATGAGGGCAAAAGTCAAAAAAGTAGCCTGAATCAGAATGCCAATATGATAGCCATAGTACGTAAAAATATGCTCAAAAGAAAGGATATTGAACAAGGTCAAAACGATAAGTAATATTTCTATAATGTATGCCCCCCAGCCCAGCAGATAAAACCGTGCAGGATGAAAACCGCGTTGGTAGAGCCAAAAGCCAACAATCAGGTAAGACAAAAAAGTAATCAAAACCACTATATTGAAAATCATTTCGGCTTTCTGCACTCCTATCAATTTTGCTAAAATAATAAGGATGGCCAAAACACCCAATCCTTGAAACAAGCCATGTAAATGGGGCAATACTTCCTTGATATTTAAAAATGCTACCGAAAACCCAATACTCGTTAATAGGGCACATAGTCTTATCAAACTCGAATTGATGCCATTGTTCATAAAAGGCATTTCACGCCAAAAGAAATCAAACAAATATCCTCAAAACTTAGGAATGTCAACGCTGAAAACTACATGCAATGCGTAAAGCAAGTACGTTCGCTCTTTCAAAAAGTAAAATACATAAAAAAGCTAAACAGCGCGATCAACAACATCACCCCCATCACAAAAGCATTGATTAATGTTTCGTGATATACCTGTTTACCAGTGGCCTAATGCTACCCAATTCAATCTGAGAAACGAGCCCATTCATATCTTTTAGCCCCATATACAGGTATTTTGGCCGTTTCCCTAAATTCAACACCACGCTATTAATCGGAAAATATCGATGTTCAAAAGGACGCAATGTACCCGTTTCAGTATAATAGGTAGTGTCTTCGCTCACAACAACAATGCATCTATAAAATCAATGTCTTGTGCTAAAAACAAAGCATACAGGACTTCGTTGGTTTGATTTTCTAAGTCGAATTTAAACCATATCCGATACGAAGAAAAACCGAGATTGATGATTTTATCAGGGATATTCAAAAACTGAGCGTCAGGAATTTTAGCAACTTCTGCATAAGAAAGATCATTGGTGCTATCTACAAAGTAACCGTAGCATCTCCGCCAATCTCTCTCAATTGCTTAGGGTCTGAATAAATCAGCTTAGAAGGTTGTGCACGACTATGATATGCATATAAAAATAAGCAAATGGTAAGTAGTGCGTATTTCATTTTGGAGTGGATTGTAGGATAGGAATTGAGATGGAACAAAAATGCACATTTTTCAATAGCAAATCAATACCTAAAACCGCTATTTTTGACCGTTAAATAATTTGTTATTAGGCATTTCAATGTTACCCGACTATAAGCAGATTAATCCGATTAATATGGTGAGGGGAAGACAAAGACTTAAAGTTAGGCTTTGGCTTAGCCCTTTTTGATGAAATGGTAGTAGTTGTTTAGGTTAATTGTACTTTTGCAAAAAATAGCTTTCTATCAAAAAAACTTATGTCGAATCTAATGAATAATGTACGAGTGCTGGTAGAGGTGTGGCAACATGGGTGCCTCTCATGCCATGGCCTATCATACTACCGAGGGTTTTGAAATCTGTGGAATTGTTTCTACGGGTAAAAGTAAGGCCATTTTGAACGAAAATTGGGAGGGGCTATGCCCTTTATTCGGATTATGCCGAAGCACTCCATGCCACCACGCCCGATGCGGTCTGCATTTCTACCTACCCCGATACCCACGAGGCTTTTGCTATCATGGCCTTTAGAACACGGCTGCCACGTATTTATCGAAAAGCCCATTGCCGATACCGTAGAAGGAGCAAAACGGGTGGTAGAAGCCGCCGTGAAAGCCAATAAAAATTGGTAGTGGGTTATATTTTGCGACACCAATTCTTGGGAAAAATTTGTGGAAGTAGCACAGGGTTTAGGCAAGCCGCTTGTGATGCGCATGACCTCAACCAACAAAGCCATGGCTACATGTGACGTACACCGCAACCTGATGAAAAAGCCTCAGTCCGATTGTAGATTGTGGTGTACATTACATTGATGTCATGTGCCAAATGACCTGCTCAAACCTGTGTGGGTATCGGCTATTGGTGCACGCCTCACCGACGATATTCCTACTGGCAACTATAACTACGGCCAGCTACAAATTCGCTTTGAAGACGGCTCGGTGGGTTGGTATGAAGCAGGTTGGGGACCGATGATGAGCGAAACCGCCTTTTTTGTCAAAGATGTAATCGGGCCCAAAGGTTGTGTTTCGATTGTAGCCAAAGAAGCAGGGTCAACAGGGAAATCAGATAACGTAGATGCTCATACCAAAACAGAATCGTTGCGGGTACATTTTGCCGATATTGACAAAGACAATGCCTTTGTGAAAGAAGATGAATGGATAAATCTCACCGACGAACCTGATCACCAAGAACTTTGTAACCGCGAGCAACGCTATTTCTTGAAAGCCATCACGGAAAATATTGACCTCACCGACCATATGGCCGATGCCGTCAATAGCCTCCAAATCGCCTTTGCTTGCGATGAATCTGTCAATGCACAGGGGAAGTGGTGCGTCTATAACAAATTAAAAGTATTCATATACTTAAATATTCCATCCAATCAAAGGTTGAAATCCATTGGTTGGATGGGTATCTATACTACTCCTGCGCAGGTATTTTGAGTAGATAAGCTGTCAAATCTGACAGGTCTTTCTCTTTCAGACCCATTGAAGAAGGCTCGGGCATCAAGCTATTAGTAAGCTGTTTACGTGATATAATATTAGTGGCTTTGAGAGAGATGGTTTGTCCAGCGGCATCTTTGAGTACCACCGTGAGGCCGTCGCCCACAATAAAACCGTAATAGGTATTTTTATCTTTGGTTTGGATGATCCACGGTTCATAACCAAAAGCCATGCTCGCACTTGGATTGATAATGGCATCAAGTAAGGCGGGTTTATCAAACTTTTTGCCTATGAGGCTTAAATCAGGTCCGATGTCGTTGCCTTTGGCCTCAAAGCGATGGCAAGTGGCGCAGTTGGTGTCAAAGATTTTCTGGCCATTTTCAACATTAGCAGGCATAGCCGCCGCCAAAGTTACCGATAGGCCCTTGCCGCTTGGGCGCGGAAAATAATCGCCCGCCATCATCCGAATACTACGATCAGGGTTGTTAAATATATGCTCGGCAATGGTTTTTCTATATTCTTTGGGTATTTTTCCGTCAGCAGCGTGGGTCAGCAATAGCTTACCGCCAAAAGTATCCATGGCCAAGGTTTTGGCGGCGTTTTCACGTTGTAATTTTAGGGCTTTCTCGTTGAGCAATAGGTCATTGAGTTGCAACATTTTCTTTTGAGCAGCCGTAAGCTGTGTGGCCGTGGCTTGCTGCCAATCGAGCAGGTCTTGCCAGTCATTATTTTTACGAAAATTGACCCAATACAAGGCCAAATCTGATACGTCTTTGAGCGGACTTTTGGTCAGTGTCAGCATTTTCAGGGCTGCCGATTTGTCCTTGATAAAACCCAAGGCAGTGAGTGCGCGTTTACGTTCTTCGCCTGATAAACTTTTGGCATTGGCCCTGATGGCCAAATCATTTACTGCATTTTTAGGGTGAATACGCCAGGTAAGCCAAGTCTGTTGGGGAGACCATTGCGTAGGGTCTTTGGGCCATGAGGGGCGATTGTTGGCATAAAATACTTCTTCTTTTCCCTCTAAGCCAATCCCTAATGCTTCCAAGTAGTAGCGGTCTTGGCCATCAAAAGCGGCTACCAAGGTCTGGAGTTGGTCTTTACATTGAGCGTAAGGCACATCGCGTAGGGAAATAGCGACTTCGCGTAGCAGCCCCATTGGCCATTTTGCTACTTTGGGCAAAGTGGGCACACCTCCGCCAGTTTTCAACGCCCTAAAAGCAGTAATTTTTATGTTTTCATTTAGATGTTCTTGTAAAATATTGACTACTTCCCCACGTCCTTTGTCGCCTAATTGAGCCAACAACCACACCGCCCTCGCTTGTACATAAGGATTGGGATCATTGAGCAATGTCTTTACCACAGGGATGACTTTTTCGCCTTGGGCTTGGAGTGCTACAAAGCCCAAATTTCGGACATTGATAGCAGGGTTTTTGAGAGCGGCTACTTGTCCTTCAGTGGTGCTAATATCTATTTTAGGCACGGTGAGTTTCTTGCTTTTGGGTATAATACGATAAATACGACCATAGCCTTTTTTATCGTGCATTTGGTGGCCTCCTACCACGGGGTCGTACCAATCGGCCACATAAATAGCTCCATCAGGGCCTGTGGCAGCATCACTGGGCCGAAACCACTTACGCTTGTCTTGGCCTGTTTCATTCCAAATATAATGCGCTTCTACTTTCGGGAATGAACTAATCAAATCAACGCGTTTACTCAAGTCATACCCTGCTCCTTTGGCTTTGGGCGAATACGCCCACACCACATTGCGGCCTGCCTCACAACTCAACACTGCCCCCCGATATTTTTCGCCCAAGGCATCGCCTTCATAGACCAACATCCCCGTAGGGGATCCTGCACCCGTATTGTCGCCAGCAGGCAGTACGCCTGGGTCTTCTTGGTGCCAGTGGGTCGTAAACATGTCTTGGTCGGGGCGGCGGTCGGCTTGCCAGTAGCGTGTGCCATCGGCACTAAAATAGCCCGCATTGCTACCCTCCATCACCCAACTTGTGCGGCAAGTAACCACCTGATCGTCAGTTTTGTCATTTTGCCAATAATTACCGTAGCTGTCTATGGCTATTTTACAACTATTCCTAAAATTATGAGCCATTACTTTGAGACCCGTGCCATCAGGATTCATACGCAAGGCCAAGCCTCCCACCCATACGCGCCCATCATCACTTTTTTGGTTACCTTTATTTTCCTTGTTGTAGGGAGTCCCTCCCACGTATATACTCCCCGAACGCAACTGCCAGCCCGCTTTATCGGTGACGAGATGCTGGCCAGCATTGCCCGTATTGAAGTGCCAAAGGCCGTCAGGCCCAGCTGTAAGCGAATGTAGCGAGTGGTCGTGGTCAAGGCCGCCAAAACCTGTAAGCAGTATTTCCTTTTTATCGGGAATGTCGTCGCCATTGTCGTCGGTATAAACAATCAAGTTGGGAGCACAACTCACTATTACCTTATTGCCAATCACTGCAATGCCCAAAGGAGCTACCAAATCCTTGTCTTGTACAAATACTTTGGTTTTGTCGGCTTTGCCATCGCCGTCGGTATCTTCCAAAATGACTACGCGGTCGCCTGCCTCAAAGGTGAGTTTTTGGTCAGGTTTATTGTTGAAATTTCGATAATTGACGGCCTCGGTTATCCACATACGCCCTTTGACATCAAAATCTATATTGGTAGGATTGTAGAACATAGGTGCTTCTGCCCAAAGAGTCGCTTCCAAATCGTCGGGTACATAAACTTGGTTGGAATCAGTGGGTGTTTCGGTGAGGTATTCGCTCTGCACTACGTTGCTTCCTGTAAAAGAGAGAACGGTAACCAACAAAACCAAAAGAGCTGTTTTTAAGAGTAGGGTCTTCATATTAAGGCTTTTTCAGGATTGAAAAGGCTTTTATTTTTTACAAATACTCATAAAATAGTGACCATATACACCATATCAAAAGTTTTAATAGAGCACCAATTGCCCAATACCGAAATATTTAATAATTTTAAGATGAATTATAACAAACCCCTTCCTTATTCTCATGCGTTCCAATCTTCTACTTGTTGCTCTGGTTGTTATTGCTTTAGTGGTACCTCCAAAGGGCAATGCACAACAACCCTCTCAAACGGCTACGCCAAAAGATACCATCCACTTTGATCGTGACTATACTTTAGACGCTTCTATGCTTGGTTATTTTGCCCCTGATGGTACCCGAAACCCAACACTACGAGCCAATAAAGGTGATAAAGTGCGTATCAAAATCACCAATACTGAATTGATGACGCATGATATTGTATTGGAGAAAATGGGTATAAAAAGCAAAGTAATCCTCGAAAAAGGATCCAGTACAAGTATCTTTTTTACAGCCCAGCAAAGCGATACTTATTTCTGCTCCGTCCCTGGCCATCGCACCGCAGGCATGGTGGGTGTTTTCGAAGTAGTTGAAGGCGTTATCTCTACGCATGTCATGCAGGGGCAATTGCCTACTAAAAATGGACAACCGCTGAACCTCAACTTTGAAACGGGAACCCTTCAAGACTGGACAGCCACGGGCGATGCTTTTGTCAATGCATTGATTTCTACTGATCCCTCTCCCCTGCACGAGAAAGAGATGCGTATTGGCTTTGAAGGGACCTATTTTTTGACCAGCGGTGGCACTACCAAGGCTACTCAAACAGGTACACTTACCTCCGTGCCAAATTCAAAGTTTCACAGCCTTTTGCCTCTTTCAAAGTTTCTGGAGGAGCTTGGCCGATACACGTGTAGAGTTAAGGTTAGCAGATAATGACCAAGTTATTTTTCAAATTACAGGACAAGGTCGAGCTGTTCTACAACCCGTAGTTGTTGATTTACAGTCGTATTTGAATAAAGATATTTATATCAAAATCATAGATAACGAAACGGGCATTTCGCAGATTCCCTATATTCCTCACGATAAATGGGCGCATATCAATTTCGATGATTTTGGTTTCTACGCTACTCGTCCTGAGTTTCCAAATGAGCTCAAACAAAAAGACATCATCATTCTACCTCCTTTAAACCCCGTACTCAATGCAGGCTTATCAGGTATGGCCGCCGCCAAGGCCATGGCTCCTCCCAAGGGTTTCAAAATCACCTTGGCTGCTGCCGAGCCTGACATAGTACGACCCATTAGTTTTACGATAGATGCACGCGGTCGCCTATGGGTAGTAGAGGCACACACTTATCCCAAACCTGCACCCGAAGGAGAGGGCAAAGACCGTATTTTGATTTTAGAAGATACCAATGGTGACGGGACACTCGACAGCAGAAAAGTATTTATGGAAGGGCTTAATTTGGTTAGTGGTATTGAAGTAGGCATGGGTGGTGTGTGGTTGGGAGCAGCACCTTTTATCTTTTATTTATTCCATTAGATACAAAAATGATAAACTCCGCAGGACCACCCCAAAAGCTATTGGATGGCTGGGGAACACAAGATACACATGAGGTGCTCAATAACCTGCGCTGGGGCCCCGACGGTTGGCTCTATGGCGTACATGGCGTATTTACCCATTCCAATGTAGGAAAGCCAGGTACTCCCGATACTGAACGCACCAAAATCAATGCTGGCGTATGGAGGTATCATCCTATCAATCATCAATTTGAGGTATTTGCTGAAGGTAGTAGCAATCCTTGGGGCATAGATTTCAATGATTACGGCCACCCTTTTATTACTGTTGTGTGATTCCACATATGTACCACGTCATCCAAGGCGCGCGCTACCAACGGCAAGCAGGCAAGCATTTTAATCCTTATACCTACGACGACATCAAGCATTATTGCCGATCACGTACATTGGGTGGGCGAGCGTGGCCCTCATGCAGGCAATTTCCGTTCGGCCTCCAAAGGAGGGGGCCACGCCCATGCAGGAGCGATGATTACCTCGGCGACTCATGGCCCAAAGAATACCGCAACGACATTTTTATGAACAACATCAATGGTGCCAGATTCAATATTGACCACCTACAACGTAGTGGCTCAGGCTATGTGGCACAGCACAGAGATGATTTTATGGCCATGAATGATTCATGGTCGCAATGGTTAAATTTTAAATACGATGCCAGTGGTTCTGTCTTTGCGATTGACTGGTACGACAAAAACCAATGCCATAGCTCTAACCCAGATGTCCACGACAAAACCATGGGACGGATTTTTAAAATCACCCATGAAAACGATAAATGGGTACAAGTGGACTTATCCAAAGCCTCCGACTTACAATTAGTCAATTATCAACTTCATACCAACGAGTGGTATGTACGACAAGCTCGAACGATTTTGCAAGCGCGCGGCCCCAATAAAAAAGTCCACAAGGCACTCAAAGAAATACTGGCTAAAAATCCAGATGCTACCCGAAAATTGCGTGCTTTGTGGACACTACATGTTACGAAAGGGCTGTCCATCAAAGAATTAAATGATTTATTGACTAATGACAATGAATATGTCAGAAGTTGGGCGATACAACTGTTGGTAGAAGATAAAACAGCGACTCCCGAAACCCTCCAACGTTTGGCAACTTTAGCCCAAAACGACAACTCATCGTTGGTGAGGCTTTATCTCGCTTCGGCCATGCTCCGGCTCGAACCCAGCCAACGATGGGAGGTATTGGAGGCATTGACGCAAAAAGTACAAGACAAAGATGACCACAATTTGCCTTTGATGCTTTGGTACGCTGCAGAACCTTTGTCGGCAGTAAACCCCAAAAGGGCATTGCAGATGGCCGAGAAGTCTGTTTTCTCCAAGCATTTGCCTTATACTATTCAGCGAATAGGTGCTCTTGACACGGAGGAGGCAAAAAAACTGCTCAAAGATTTAAAAGACCGCTTAGGTAAAGTACACTCGCACCAAAACCACGAAAGTCAAATGGCTTTAGAGAATGTTTTAGGGAAACAATAAACATCACCTCATCTGACGCTTAATTATTTGAAAATGAAAAATATAACTCTTTTATTCTTAGGTATATTTTACGGCCTCAATTTTTGCCAAGGCCAATCTACCACAACGATGCTGGCCAGTGGATTTAGAAAAACCAAACTAACAGGTGATTTTATTTCGGAAGGAGTGGCTGTAGCCGATTTGAATAAAGACGGAAAAATGGACATTGTGGCAGGCTACTACTGGTTTGAAGCACCCTTATGGAAAAAACATCAAATGGCTCCTGCCGAAATATCCAATGCAAAAGATGAAAATGTCACTGAAACACCCGTGGGTTTTGGTATGTTTTCACGCGTATTTAATCCTCGAAAAGAATACAGCAACTCTTTTCTGAACTTGGGAATGGATGTAAATCTGGATGGATGGGACGATGTCGTCATCATTGATTTTCCAGGAAAACCCGCTTTTTGGTTTGAAAACCCCCACAATAAGCCTGGCAATTGGAAAAAACATATATCATTGCCGATGCGGTGGGCATCTCTAACGAATCCCCCAATTTTGTGGATATAGATAAAGATGGACGTTTGGACATTCTCTGCGGTGATAAAACTAAGAAACAAATTATATGGCTGAAAGCCCCTACAAAAAGAGGAGAAACTGTATGGAAACGCTTTCCTTTGAGTGCCGAAAATATGCCCGGAACAGAGATTTTTTCACATGGTATTGGTTATGGCGATGTCAATAAAGATGGGATCAATGATGTAGTGGTTCGAGAAGGCTGGTTTGAAGGGACAACAGACATTCAATCGGGTAATTGGGCTTTTCATCCTGCCAACTTAGGCGAACCTTGCTCGCATATGCAAGTATTGGATGTAGATGGCGATGGCAAAAACGATGTTGTTAGTGCTTCTGCCCACGCGTTGGGAGTGTGGTGGCATCAACAGATAACGGACTCCGATGGAAAAATAAACTTCACAACCCATCTGATGAGTACCACTACGGCCCAAACTCATGCTGCTATCATGGCCGATTTGAATGGAGATGGACGGAAAGAATACATTACTGGGAAGCGGTTTTTGGCCCACCATGGTCGCGATCCTGGCGATGCCGATGCTGCTTATTTGCTGTGGTTTGATTTTACACCTAAAAAAGAACCCTATTGGACAGAATATGTGATTGATAACGACTCGGGTGCGGGCTTAAACATCGTAGTACAAGACATGAATAAAGATCGTAAGCCTGACATTGTCATTGCCAACAAAAACGGGGTTTTTCTGTTTGAAAATTTCTTAAAAAAACAACCATAATGGGCAGTTAATCCAAGTAACTTCCTATGCCGTATTCCAAGCATGACGAATAAAGCCGATTCCTTGTATAATACCTTCTTTTCCTTGATTACCAAACTCTTCTAAGCAAAGCCATCCATCAAAGTTTTTAGATTTCAAATAAGCGAATATTTCTTTGAAGGGCACTAAACCAGCACCTAATACAACTGGTTGGAGAGAACCCACTGTGGCGGTTTCGGCTACATGAATAGTCTGTACTTTTTCAAAAACCTCCTCTAATATTTCGAGCGTATTGTACTGGCCTGCAGCGAGGATATTGGCCGTATCAAAATTGATTCCAATAGAAGTGTCTTTAATACCTTTTGCAATCTCTAAAAAAATAGCAGGAGGATGACTAAAATCTATGTATTCCCAAGCGCCTGGTTTGGCATGGTTTTCGTAAACGAGCCTAATGCCATATTTATCGCTAATGGGAGCTGCTTTTCTGAGATATTCTATGGCCCACTTAGTGCCATCTACTTGAGTAGTAGTAGGATGCGCTTGCCCTGCCGTTACTCTCACATACTTTGCTCCCAGTGCCGAGGCCAAGGCTATATCATGCACCAAATAATCAAATTCTCGTTCTCGCTGCAGATAATCAGGATGCGTAAAATCAGGATAGGTAGTGACCATTGTGAGTGGAATACCTACAGCAGCAATGTCTTTTTGCAATTGCGCCATATACACAGGCGTATGATTTTTCAATAAAGCCATTCCAAGGTCAAAACCATCTAATCCTTGGCTTTTACAAAACTGTGCATATTCCTTTATCGTCATTTCATTGTTGATGATAGCTGGGAATAATGACACCGAAAGGCAGCTCATTTTCATAAGTTTTATCTGTTAGCGTATCAATCATCATCATCGTCGTCCTCTGCTTTCCCTGCAAATTTCTTGGGGTATTGCTGTCTTCCTTTGGTCGCAAACCACAAAATTCGATTCATTACGTCGTCTTGACCACTGTCAATCAAATCAAATTCAGGCCGAAGCGACAGTTCGGCATAATGTTTGGCTTTACCATTGAGCATCGAGAGTTTAGGATTCATTTTATCTAACGGAACATTATTCTTTTCGGCCAAGTACTGATAGTCAGAAGACTCATTCGTAAAGCAATCAAACATAGGTAAAGCTGTAGCATCGATGACATTCATGGGGGGAAGTCCCAAAATTTGCTCTATGGTACGCACCATAGAGGTTTGATTATAGTTGGTCGAAACCGTTTTTTGCAAACGGCTATACGGACTAATTACCTGACCCGTAGTACGATACGCCGACACATGGTCCCAACCCGCTTGTGAGTCGTCTTCTGTAACAAAGATGACCGTATTTTTCCAAAACTTACTTTTGGCGAGTGCTTCTACAATGCGCCCCAAGGCTAAATCATTGTCGGCCACCATGGCTTCGGGCGTAGGAAAACCTGGGCGTGTTCCCACAGTATGATCTACCGACAAGGCCATCATAATCAGTTCGGGCAACTGATCTCCTTCCATTTTTTCGTAAGCCTCCAGTTCTTTGATAAAAGCTGATGCCCTAATTTGGTCTGGAATTTTCATATCGTCAGAGCCTGGAAAATTCGGTGAAAGCATCGGCAAAACACTCGAAATAGTAGTAGTATTGTAAAATTCAAAAGATTTGTTGGCCAAGAAGTTATTGTAATGATCTGTCCAACTGATTTTGGTATCATAATGCGGCTGGCACGCTTCGCCATAAATTCGTACAGTTTTGCCATGCTTACGAGCATTATCCCATAAAAAGCCATTCTTATGATATACCAGTGCATCTTCTTGCACGTGAGGGTAGCTTCTGAACCAACTCCTCACATTTTTTTCTACGTAATCGCTTACCATAGCGGCATCGGTCCATTGATGCCCTTCTGCAGAGCATTTCCCAGATACATAATAGTTGTCCATCAGCACAAAATCCCGTGCCAACTTATGTTGATTAGGTGTTACTTCTTGTCCGAAAATACACAAAGATTTATCCCCTTTTCCTGTGGCTATATCGCCAAATACCTGATCGTAGGTTCTATTTTCTTTGATAATATAGAGTACATGTTTAAACACAGAGGGTTCGCCAATACGCTCAGGCACAGGCACAGGGGCGATTTTTTTTCTTGGTATCAAGCGAGCTATCTCCGCCCTAAAACTCAAATTTTGGTCTTTGACTCGTTGCGTGTACATCGCCAGAGTAGCGTCGTCAGTAGGTAATGGAATCATAGACATAGTCGCTCGCTGCCGATGTGAATTATACGCTCCTTTTTCATTTCTTTTTTCATCACCTGCTACCTCCTTACTACTTACCCTCGCCCCCTCTCCTTCCAAATTGCTCACATACAAATGCCCCTCATCCAATGCAATACCTGCAGGATATGCCTCGGTAGGAATAAACCCTTTGATACGACTATCTCCTGTACCACTTTTGCTGGCTTTTTCACCCAGTGTTATCACCGCAAGTGCATTGTCTAACCCATTGGCCACGTACAGGGTGTTACCCTCTTTGCTGATAGCCAAAGCATTAGGCGTATCACCCAAGAAACCCATATCACCCGAAATCAATTGGACTGAAATCGTTTCCTTGACCTTAAAATCGTCGGTAGCAATGACCGAAACATTGTCGCTGTTAGCATTGGCTACATACACAAACTCCTCATTGGTATCAGTAATCAAGTCATTGGGATGCAACCCCACCGAAATTTCTTGCAGTATTTTGCCCGTTTCCAATTCATATACATTGACAGTCCCTTGGCTCGTTGCTCCTGTACTGGAATCTACATATACCTTTCCATAAGGTACACCTGCCGTTTCTTGAGTTGTATTTTCTGTGGGGATTGTCCCCCCCCAATTGCTTACGTACGCTTTTCCTTTGGCTACTGTCAGTCCGTAAGGTGCTACGCCCGTGGGTACTTTCCAAACGGTCTGTTTACTTTCTAAATCAACCTTAACGAATTGATTATTACCATTCAAGACTACATACAGATAATCTCTCCCTTGCTCAGTACGAATGGCTACTTCATTAGGCAAAGCCAGTGGTGCTTCTCCCTCTGGCGCAAAAGAATAAACATTGGTTTGTGTAATTTTTTTCCCATCCCAGCTTGCTTCTATCACCATCGAAGTTTTTTTGCTTGTATTGGCTGCACTCCAAAAAAAATGGCTTTTATTCCCTCTTGGTACTACTTGAATACCTGAATAGGTACTTGTGAAACCTCTGAAATCAGCGACTTGCTTGTAAGCCCAACGATCTAAAATCTTTTGCTGCTCTGTATCTATGACCACAATACCGTAGCGGTCTTCTACTACCAACCATTGGGTTTTTGGGATTTTTTTCAAATCTAAGGTATGATTTTCAAGGTCGAGGTCGCCATATCTTATTACCAGTCCTGCTGGGTCAATGATGCGGTTGTAAGGCATTAACAAGGGCAGTTGGCTGTTGGTAAGGGTGCTATCATCGTATCCAATACGAGGATTGACGATAGTCACATTTTGATAATTTTGCTGCACGGTGCGGCATCCGCTCACTACCAAGGCAGCTACAATGCTAATAGTGAATTTTAATGTATCGTTGAGAAACATAATAAAAAGGGTTAAAAGAAATCCTACAACGAAAGTATCAGGATAATCCTTAGGGAGAAACTAAAAAGGATGAATATTATGTAAAATTTTAAAATTCACCCATTCTACATCGGCATTTCATCAATACCTAAAGTAGATAAAATAGGATTGAGCATTCTGGGTGAAATAGTAATTTTAAATACTTTATGGCCCGCTACGTCATAGTCGCAGCTATATTTTTCTTTGATTTTTAGACTACGATAAACCGCCGAATAGTTGACCTTGATAGTCCAACCATTCAAGGCCAATTGCGCATTGAGATTTTCGATGGTTTTTTTGAGATTGGAGAAATAAGCTACAAAAGGTTCTCGTTGACGCAAAGCAGCCAATGAGCCAATGTAAGTAATGTGTACTTCGTAAATAATCTGTTGATTCATCGAAAAAAGAAGGTTAAAGAAAAAAGAAGGATTATTTTGAAAAATAGTCGCATTATTTTTCAAAGCAAAAACTTTTTCTACAGAACTGTCGTTTTACTTTTAATTACGTTTTTATGAAGAAACCACTGGGCAAGCGAGTGGTTTTTTTATTTTTAATCTTCATATTTCCGCCTAAAGCATTAAATTATTGCTTCATCTTCTGGCTCAAAAACAACATCACAACAAACAGTATAGCTACGAAAAACAAGGCAAAGCGTAAGCCTTGGGCATCGGCCAAAAACCCAATAACAGGAGGACCAAACAAAAAACCAAAATAACCCAAGGTAGTTACCATAGCCAAGCCTACACCATGAGGCAAAGAAGGGTCACTACCTGCGCGGCTATACACAATTGGAATAATAGTGGAGAGCCCCGCCCCCACCAAAAAAAGCCCCCAATGGCCGCCCAAACTGAGGTAAATAACAGGGCAAAAATCAGACCGCCTGTTGCTAACAAGGAATTAAAAAAAATCAGCTTTTTATCTCCCCACAAAACCCTCAACCTATCCCCTCCAAAACGTCCGACGGTCATAGCTGCCGAAAAAGAAGAAAGACCAATAGGAGCTAAAGTGTTATCAGCATGAATGACGTTTCGGAGATAATTGGTACTCCAGTCGGCCATGGCTCCCTCGCCAAGCATAGCACAAAAGGCAATGACCCCCATGACGTACATCGCGCCAGTAGGCATGACAAATTTTACGCCTTCAGTATCTGGTTTTACGCTGTCGGGAATCAAGGAGGGAATACAAGCCATTGCTACTACCAAACAACCTGCTGAAATAATCAAAAAGTGCCTTTCAATAGGCAACAGTACAAAAAAGAGCCACTCAACGCCCCCAACATCATTCCCACACTAAAAATAGCATGAAAGGATGACATCATAGGGCGTTGAAAACGTTGCTCTACCGTCACTGCTTGCGCATTCATAGACACATCCAGTGCTCCCATAAAAACGCCAACAACATAAAAAAATATCCCCAAATGCCATGTAGAAGATAATAATGGAAACAAAAACAAAGAAGAGCAAAATAGCAACGACGAAAGAATGGTCGCAAATCGACTACCTCGATGGGCAATAAGCCAGCCCGTCAGTGGCATAGAAGTCAATGAACCTATGGCTACAAATAGCAGCATCAAGCCCAAAGTGCTGTTTGTCAATCCAAACTGGGTTTGAATATCGGGCAGCCGGGTACTCCAGTTGGTATAAACATAGCCACAAACAAAAAATAAAAAACTAACGGCAATACGACTTTTGGGCATAGAGATTCATTTAAAAGTGAATAGCTTTTCGACAATTTAATAGCTTAAACAAGTTTATTACCTCTCAAGAATTCCTCAATTGTCATGCGTTTCTTACCTTCCAATTGTAATTCTTCTACCGCCAGCCAGCCCGTTGCTGTTTTAAAATAGAGGTAGGTTTTATTGTCGGTTTGGTAAGGTCTATCTGTCAGTGGTATCTCTTGCGAAATAACTACCGTTTTGAAAATCTTACACATTTTTCCGTTTAATATCGTCCAAGCGGCTGGATAAGGCGAAAGCCCCCGTACAAAGTTATGAACTTCGCCAGCAGGAAGTTGCCAGTTTATTTCACAAGTTTCTTTAAAAATCTTGGGAGCTGCTTTCAGTATTTGGGTTTGTTGTTGTGGCGTTTGTGGATAATCTCCTTTTTCTACAGCTTTCACAGTTTTCACTACCAAATCTGCCCCCTTGTGCATGAGGCGTTCATAAAGTGTCCCCACGTTGTCGTCGGGAAAGATAAGCTCCGTTTCTTGAAAAATAATTTTCCCTGTATCTATTTCGTGTTCGATAAAAAAAGTCGTTACTCCTGTTTGAGTTTCCCCATTGATAATTGCCCAATTGATAGGGGCAGCCCCACGGTATTGGGGCAACAACGAAGCATGAAGATTAAAAGTGCCTTTGGGCGGCATATTCCAAACTACTTCGGGCAGCATACGAAACGCCACTACCACCTGTAAATCAGCTTTATAGCTTCGTAAAACATTCAAAAAATCAAGGCTTTTTAGCTTTTCGGGTTGTAATACAGGAATCCCCTGCGACAGTGCATATTTTTTCACAGGCGATGGCAGCATTTGCAGGCCTCGGCCTGCAGGCTTATCAGGTGCGGTAACTACAGCTACTACCTCACAGTTGCTTTCTACTAATTTTTGTAAGCTACTCACAGCAAATTCGGGTGTACCCATGAAGACAATACGAAGTTTTACCATATATATATTTATGTAAAGATTTAAGAGTGGGCAAGAAAAATCATATTAAATCAAGAAAATCTATCTTTTATCATCATTTAAAACAGAGGGTTATTGATTTCATTTGCAAATATTGCTATTTTTGTGCTTCAAATTTCGACTATGAACCGACACACACAAAACTTTTCGGTGGTTAGGATGAATTGACAGATTCTACTCTAATGCTTGTAGAACGGTCATTTTGCCGTTCTTTTTTTTGTCCAAAATAGACATTTATGGGGTCGATAATTTAAAAAAATTAGCATAAATATTAACAATACAAAGTAAAAATCAGTAAAATGGCTAAGATACAGTACTACACCGAAGAAGGTCTTAACAAGCTCAAAGCGGAGTTACAAGATTTAAAAACACGGGGTCGTCAAGAAATCGCTAAGGCGATTGCAGAAGCACGCGATAAGGGTGATTTGAGCGAAAATGCCGAATATGATGCGGCAAAAGAGGCGCAAGGCTTACATGAAGCAAAAATAGCCAAATTAGAAGAGGTATTGGGCAATGCGCGTATCTTAGATGAATCGTCCATTGATACTTCGCAGGTGGCTATTTTATCGAAGGTAAAAATAAAAAATCGGAAAAATAATGCTGAAATGACTTACACGCTGGTGTCAGAAGAAGAAGCAGACCTCAAATTGGGGAAGATATCGGCAGGATCGCCTATTGGCAAAGGCTTATTAGGAAAAAAAGTAGGCGAAATGGCACAGATACAAGTACCTGCGGGCATCGTAGAGTTTGAGGTATTGGATATTTCGCGTTAATTGACCAATGGCCAATGAAAATGGGTAATCTTTAAAAAGATTACCCATTTTTTTGTTGATAAACTATCCTCTTTTTTGAAAATTACCTTTCAAAAAAGGTATCTTTGGGGTTTTGTGCAAAAACACATGATTATATAGGCGTTTTCGCTCTTTATTTTTACATTTTTCAACTTTTTTTGATAAAGTTAGGATAAAAATACACTAAGCATATTCTTTGAATAGTTAAATTTTATATGTAAAAAGTTATGAAATTTCATTTTTATAGGCAAGATTTGCGTGATTAGCAACGTTTATTGAGTATTAATGCTAAGTATTCCAAAAATCATAAAAATGTATCATCAACTGCCTGTTTATTTAACTTCTCACCTCTATATGACCAACGACGAAGTTGAGATTATAGATGCTTTAATTGACCATCACGAAATGCCTGAAAAATTCGATACCAATCGGGTTATTTCTTATTTTGAAGGAGAAAATTTTTGTTTGGTCTTGTATTTTTCCGACATGGCTGACCGTGGATTTCAGAAGTATGTTGTCAATGACTTTTCAATCAATGTAGAGGATATGTGTATTTTATCTTCTTCGCTCAGTAATATGATTGAATCAGGATACAATGTACACCTGTTAAGTCAGGCCAAAAAATCGTGTGGACAACCTGATTTATATGTCTGGTACTTTTCGGGCATTGTTTAGAAAAAAAGCCTCAAGCGAATTGCAAGCTTGGTAAAGAAAAAGCGGTTCCATTTCAATAGAACCGCTTTTTCTTAATACTCGTTGGTTGTACAGCGGAGAAAACCCAAATAGATTAAACATTAAATCGGAAGTGCATAATGTCGCCATCTTTGACAACATATTCTTTGCCTTCCACTGCCATTTTTCCCGCTTCGCGGCAAGCCGCTTCTGTTTTATACTGGACATAATCTGGCAGTTTGATTACCTCCGCACGAATAAACCCTTTTTCAAAATCGGTATGAATGACCCCCGCCGCTTGGGGAGCTTTCCAGCCACGCTCAATGGTCCAAGCCCTTACTTCTTTGACACCTGCTGTAAAATAAGTAATAAGATTAAGAATACTATATGAAGCCCGAATGAGCTTAAAAAGACCTGATTCTGTAAGGCCATATTCACTCAAAAACAGGGCACGTTCTTCTGGGTCTTCCATTTCAGCAATCTCAGACTCGATGGCCGCACAGAGCACGATTACTTCGGCGTTTTCGTCGGCTACGGCAGCTTTTAGTTGTTCTACATACTCATTCCCTGTCAAAATGGAGTTTTCGTCCACATTGGCTACATAAATAACTGGTTTGATAGTCAGTAATTGAAGATCAGCTATCACATCTTTTTCATCGTCTGTTAAGCCTACCGAGCGAACACTTTTTCCGTGCAATAAAGCAGTCTTAACACGATTAAGAATTTCAACTTCTACTTTGGCTTTGGCATCTCCTACCCGTGCTGACTTTTCTACACGCACATATTTTTTTTCGACAGATTCCAAGTCTTTGAATTGCAGCTCTAAGTCAATAATTTCTTTGTCGCTCACAGGATTAACACGGCCTTCTACATGAATGATGTTATCGTCGGCAAAGCAGCGTACTACATGGATAATAGCATCTACTTCACGGATATTGGCCAAAAACTGGTTGCCCAGTCCTTGCCCTTTGCTGGCACCACGTACAAGCCCCGCAATATCTACAATTTCGACGATGGTAGGCACTAATTTTTGTGGCTTGACCAGTCCTTCTAGTACTTTGAGACGATTGTCTGGTACTTCTACTACACCTACATTAGGTTCAATGGTACAAAAAGGATAGTTGGCTGCTTCAGCCTTGGCGCTTGATAATGCACTAAAAAGGGTGGATTTACCTACATTAGGCAATCCGACAATTCCACATTGGAGGGACATATAGTTAGTTGTGAGTTGTGAGGAGGCCGCCCACGCGGTTCCGAGTATAGACTTATTGACTTTCTAAGACTTGTTTAAGCCGCAAAATTAGTATTTTTGGAGTAGCTACAAAACCAAAAAGCCTCTGGACTAAGCCAGAGGCGAGATATAGGATAGGTTAGGAAAGAAGTCTATTCCCACTTTAAATCACTACCACTAAAATTTTCTTCTTCACGCTCTGCGTATTGTGAAAAGTCAACTTCGGGCATTAATTCGGTTTTTATGTGATTTACAGTATCTTGGAGGGCATCTACGAATTTATCGAAGTCTTCTTTATAAAGAAACATTTTATGCTTTTCGTAGGCAAAGCCATCTCCTTGTGGGAAACGACGGCTTTCGGTAATTGTTAAGTAGTAATCATTGGAACGAGTTGAACGCACATCAAAAAAGTAAGTCCTTTTGCCAGCTTTTACACGCTTAGAGTAGATTTTCTCTCTGTCTTCCACTATCCTTATAGGTTTAGAGTTTAATCAAACGCTAAAGTACAGGTTTTGTTGTTTGCTGTCAAATTTTTTTTAAAATAAAGTTGGTGATTTCTTCGTTTTGGAAGACTTAGTGATATGCACCTATGAATGAAAATACGGTTTTTCTGAATATTTTACTTAATTTTCGGCTATTAAACTCAAAAATTGGAACATTTTTTGAATAAGGCTTAAAGTAAAGCACTTATTTTGAGTAGAAATCAACGCAAAAAAATATGTATTCTTCCACATTTTACTTGCTGTTATTAGCATCGCTCATTCAAAAAAATCCCGTTTCGGCTCAATTACTGGGGAAAGAAGAAAAAGGGACTGCTTCTTTTTATGCTAAAATGTTTGATGGACGCCCAACTTCTTTGGGCGAGAAATTCAACCAAAAAGAATATACTGCTGCACACCGTTCTTTACCTTTTAATACGATGGTAGAAGTAACAAACCCCCAAAATAAACGTTCAGTCATTGTACGTATCAACGACCGAGGACCTTATCATCGGGCTCGATTGATTGACCTGACCCGTGCAGCAGCCCAACACTTAGGAATAATGGGGGCAGGAGTTGCTACCGTCAAGCTAAGGGTTGTAGGCATGGAGGGTATGGTATTGTTAGGAAAAAATGAGATTATAACAGATACAGGCGACATTATACAGCAGTAAAATAGAACTAAAATGAGTACACGAAACCTTGATATAGCAAGTGTAAGACAATACGGAAATTTAGAATTTTTGGCACGGCAATTGGTCGAAGGTTTCATCACAGGGCTACACAAATCTCCTTTTCATGGATTTTCAGTAGAATTTGCCGAACACCGCCTCTATAACACAGGCGAAAGCACACGTCATATAGATTGGAAAGTTTTTGGAAAAACCGACCGCCTGTTTGTGAAACGCTATGAAGAAGAAACCAATTTGCGATGTCATTTGCTGATTGATACTTCGTCTTCGATGTATTACCCCGAACCTAATTACGATAAAATTACTTTTAGTGTGATGGCAGCAGCAAGCATTGCCAACTTGCTCCAACGCCAAAAAGACGCGGTCAGCTTGTGCACTTTTGCCGAACAAATTGAGATTCAAACCCCAGTAAAGTCCACACCCACGCACATTCATAAAGTATTTTTGGAATTGGAAAGTGTACTTCAAAACCAAAAACACAACGAAAAACAGCAGTAGCCGATGTCACTTCTACGAAATCGCGGAAAAAATTCATAAACGCTCATTGGTGGTTATTTTTAGCGATATGTTTGAAGACATACAACAAACCGTATATTCTCGGCCATGCAGCACTTACGCCACAATCTCCATGAGGTACTGCTGTTTCATGTAACCGACCGCCGCACCGAAGAAGAGTTTGCTTGACGACCGCCCCTACGAATTTATTGACTTAGAATCGGGCGAAGGGTGAAGATTCAGCCAGGGTCAAGAAGCAATACCAAGAGGCAGCAAAAAAATACTATCATGAGTTGCGACTCAAATGTGGTCAGTATAAAATTGATTTTATTGAGGCAGATGTAGCCAAAGGCTATAATCAAATTTTGACGGCTTATCTGGCTAAACGTAATAAAATGCGCTAAAATTCTACCTATCTACTCATGTTGGAAAGTTTCAATCTTAAAGAAATTTTTTCGATTTCACTGATTCTATTTTCAGTCGATGATATTTTGGGTGCTTATCCCAGTTATTGTTGATATCCACAAAAAATCGGGAGGAATCAACGCTCGCCGTGCTACGTTGGTGTCGGGCGGACTGATGATTGCCTTTTTTGTATCTCCTGTCTTTAGAAATTTTACGCCTTTTTGGCGTAGATGTGTAACTTCATTGCCGTGGCGGGGCTTTAATTCTATTTTTGATAGGGTTGGAAATAGTCTCGGGCGTACCATTTTTAAGCACGATGCCGTCCATTCTAATGCCACTTCTATTGTGCCTATTGCCTTTCCGATTATTGCAGGTGCAGGTACTATGATATTACCATTATCTCGCTCAAGCAGCCTATCAAGAGTCAATATTATCATTAGTATTCTGATTAATCTCGTCTTTATTTATTTGGTCTTACGTTCTGCGGGCTGGCTCGAACGCAAATTAGGCGCTGCAGAATGGATATTCTTCGCAAGTTTTTGGTATTATCCTCATCGCCATTGCCATCAAATTGTTTAGAAGCATGGTGTAAAGAAATTTTCGGTATCACTTTTGCAGCCATGGTTCACAGCTAATTAAAGCCCCTAAGTTGGTGGGCGTACAATAGATATATATATATTAGGTACAATTTACCGAAACCGTTATCATTTTTGTAAAATACTTCAATGAAGGCTGTCTATAAGTTAGAATACAAGCCAAGCAACGGCTTTTTTGTAAAACTACTAAAGATAATCATTCTTTTGAGCTTTTAGATGGGTACTAACTCTATCCTAAATGACCAGAATACCTTTTGATGAAATGAAGGCCACTATCCAATCGGCCTTTATCAAAGCAGGAATGTCCGAAGAAAAAGCCGATGTATGTGCCCAAATCCACACCGAATCCAGTACTGATGGCGTACCCTCACACGGTCTCAGCCGAGTAGAACGTTTTGTGGACTATTTAATAAAGGATTGGTGAACGCTCATGCCGAGCCAAGCCTCCGAAATAAATCTGGGTGCCTTGGAGATTTATAGCAGCCAACCTCGGCCCAGGTATCTTAAACGCACTTTTTGCCATGAACCGCGCAACCGATATGGCCGAAAAAATAGGCTTAGCAGTAGTAAGCCTCAAGAACACTACCCACTGGATGCGCGGTGGGGCTTATGGCTGGCTTGCTGCCGAAAAAGGTTTCCTTCGTGTTGCTGGACCAACACCGAATCTTGTATGCCACCATGGGAGAAACAGCTTCAGGAAGAGGCATTGGTAATAATCCCTTTGTAATGGCCGTGCCACGCAAGAGAAGGTCATTTGGTACTCGACATGGCGATGTCTCAATATTCATATGGAAAACTTCAAATGTTCACGTCTTAAAAACCCAAAAACTTCCCTATCCTGGCGGTTTTGATGAAGAAGGCACACTAACCGACGACCCCAGTGCTATCGAAGCTACTCAGCAGTTTTACCTATGGGTTTTGGAAGAAGGTTCAGGATTTGCGGTTATGCTCGATATGTTTCTGCCTTGCTTTCGGGGGGCTTACTACCGCTGGAGTGGATCGAACTAGGCAAAGGGAGTTGTGGAGGATGCTCGCAAGTATTTATAGCCATTAACCCCTTGAAAATCAATAGTCAAGCATTTATTGATAATGCCATAGAAAAACCATTGCGCAAATAAAAGCAGCCACACCGACCCAAGAAGGAGTAACCGCTTTACCAGGAGAAAATTCACTAAAAACGAGGAAAGAGAATAAAGCATTAGGGATTCCTGTAGATGAGGGAGTTTTGGGCTAAAGTAAAAACATTGGCCTATCTAAATATAAAAGATGAAAGCTATCTGTGTTCCATCGCCCCATAATATCTTGATAGAAGAGCGCGCTATGCCTACGATTACTACTTCTACTGAGGTTTTAGTAAAGGTCAAAGCAGGAGGAATTTGTGGTTCGGATGTGCATATTTATCACGGAACTTCTTCGGTAGCCACCTATCCTCGGGTCATAGGACACGAAATAGCAGGCGAAGTGCTTGAAATAGGAGAGGAAGTCTCGATTTCTCAATCGGTGATTGCGTGGTGATGGATCTATATCATCGATTGTGGTACTTGCTATCAATGTCGTATTGGGCGGCAAAACGTTTGTGGCAAACTCAGTCAGGTCGGTACATGTAGATGGTGGCTACCAAAGGTATCTTGTTTTGCCGCAAAAAGAAACTTATTCACTCTATACCTGCGCATCTTTCTTGGGAAGAAGCCGTGATGATTGAACCTTTTACGATAGCCGAACAAGTATGCGCGCGTGCCGAAATTACTCAAGATGATGTTGTTTTTATTATGGGGCGGGGCCTGTAGGTTTGAGTATTTTTTGAAAAAAAGAGTAAAGCTGGCTGGCGCGCTATCTGTTTTTTATCTCTGATATTCAGGAAAATGAGTGGATTTGGCAAAAAATACGGAGCGGATGTGGTAATGAATGTCAAAAAAATAGAGATAGGAGAGAAATCAACCGACTGACCCAAGGCAACGGTGCCACCGTGGTGGTTATTGATGCCGTTTGCTCTCTACATTCTTTGAACAAGCTCTCACATATGTTTGTGCTGCTGGTCGATAATTCCCCTTGGTTTCAATAAATCACCCTCAGCTATAAGCCAATTAAGTATCACAGCCCGTGAGATTGATGTGCGTGGATCGCGATTACATAACAACAAATTTCCCACAGTTATTGAACTTTATCTCAGGAAAATCCAAGTAAAAGATATGATTTCGCATCGATTTCATTTACAGAAATCAGAAAGCACTTGATATTATCGAAGACCCTAAAATTGAGAAAAGAGTAAAAATAGTATTGTTTTTTAATAATATAAATCTATAACATCATTGTCTTATTAGCCCCCTCTTGCATCTGCAAATCAGGCAGTAATAAAGGCGCAATTGAGAAAAAAAATAGATTCGATGACCAACCTTCGTATTGCCACATTGTATCAATCAAATTTTGCCTCTTTCGCGCAAGCTGAAGCTATGTTGCTATCCGTTATTAGTGAGAGGTTTATAGAAAAAAGGAACACTTACTTCAAATAGACCAAATTAATACAGAGCTATCATTTATTATCAAAGGGAGCGTAAGGGAATATCTGCTCAATGAAAATGACCAAGAAATAACCGTATGGCTGGGTATTGAAAATGATTTTGCAGTGGCTTTGCCAGTTTTATTACTCAAAAACCAAGTAAAACAGCCATACAAGCCATAGAAGATATTGAAGTGATTCAATTGAGTCACAGCGCTTTAAACGATTTGTTTGATCAATCTCACGAAATAGAGCGGTTGGGGCGAATTATTACCGAGCAAGCATTGATCAATGTAGAATCCTACCACTATGAATTTCATTATCTTACAGCACAAGAACGCTACCAAAATCTACTCAAAAATAGACCTACAATCCTTCAAAAGGTTTCTCTACAAATCATTGCCTCTTATTTGGGAGTATCTAACGAAACCTTAAACCGCATTAGAGCAAAGCGGCGATTTTTTGACAAAATGTCAATATTTTGGCTGATAAGAACCCCGTATCTTTGCCGTTTATAACTATCCAACCTCGCTTATTATGAAAAAAGAACTCTTGTTCTGTTACTGTATTTTAGTCTGCTTTTTGGGGCTGGGTGTAGTAATTCAGACAAAAAAACAGAAGATAAATTAGACATTACTACACTCAAAAAAGCCTCTGCCGACGAAGTAGATGCCATTGTAGCCCAATTTATAGAAGCCAAAAGAAGGTACCACCATCCAAATCCCCGAAGGATTTTATGACTTTACGACCCAGTTAGTATTGGATAGCATCAACAACGTTACCATCAAAGGGGCAGGCATGTATAAAACCGTGCTTTCTTTCAAAAATCAAACCACAGGCGGGAAGGAATGAAGATTGCCGGCAACCACGTAACCCTCGAAGACTTTACGGTCATAGATGCCCCAGGCGACGACATCAAGACCCAAAAATGTGATTACTTAACTTTTAGAAGAGTAAATGCTACTTGGTCACATACCGACTTAGCCAAAAGCGGCACATATGGAATTTATCCTGTGCAATGCAAACACGTACTGGTAGAAGAATGTGAGGTGTCACACTCGCGCGATGCGGAGTATTTATGTGGGACAATCTGAAAATATCATCGTTCGGAATTGCTACGCGCACGAAAATGTGGCAGGTATCGAAATCGAAAACTCTGATGATGCCGAAGTGTATAAAAACCGCGCTATCAATAACACGACAGGATTGGTTTTTTAATCTACCGGAAGCACCCCAAAACTATAGAGGTCGCGTACAGGGTCTATGATAATTTAGTAAAAGAAAACAACCATGATAATTTCGCCTGCTTCCTCCAATGGAAATCCTATTACTCAAATTCCGCCTGGAACAGGAATGATTGTCATGGCTGGAAATGATGTAGAGTTTTTCAATAATCAAATCGCTCAATCATAAAACAGCTTCCGTGGCCATTTTAGATTATCCGATTACACAACTCAAAGTACCTAACCATCCAGGTTGGTCGCCCTACGCAACCAATATTTATATTCACGATAATACCTACGAGCGTACTATTGGGCATACCCGATATGATACAAATTTTGGTAAACTCATGATACCTAAAAAGTCAGATGTAGTATATGATGGTATTATTGATGAAACCCAAAGGCACCGACCCCACCAAAAACCCTATGAAGATTTGTATTAAAAGAAACCATGCCTGACTTGCGTTTCAGTCGTTTTATTATTCCAGAAAAAGGGGGATTGATGGATATATCTGTAGTCAATGATCTCCAGCATTTTAATAATTGTATTGTTGAAGTTAAAACTTCTGTAAAACTGTAATCTGATTTTTTTTCTTACCGCCAAAACATAATGGTTTGTTTTGTCTCTTGCTGGTTATTTGTCATGTATATGAAAAATTTAGCTCAAAAAAGCCTCTTGCTATGTATATGGTCCTTTGTACTTACAAAGTGTGTTATCATGTAGTATTAAGCAAATTGAAGAAAAAGCCCCACCGACCATTGATTTTGCTCAATTACCCTATAAAACCTTATCTGAATACGGTTTTTTTGAAGGAAAGATGAACGATCTACAACCCACCCCGAGGGTATTGCTGTATGAACCCGCTTCGTCGCTTTTTACAGATTATGCCTTCAAAAAGCGATTTGTATCGGATGCCAGAAGGAGTTTCTGCCTACTTTTGACGTAGAAAAACCCAATGATGCTTTCGATTTCCCTGACAAGACAATTTTAATCAAAAGTTTACTATCGAAGATTTTGCCAAACCCGAAGGAAGTAAGAAAATTATCGAAACGCGTTTATTGGTCAAAAAAAATGGTAAATGGGAAGCTTACCCTTACCGTTGGAATGAAGAACAAGACGAGAGCCAATTATAAAATTACGGGAGGGCTTTTACTTGATGTAAAATGGAAAGATGAAGACAGTCAATTGCATCATATCAAATATGCCATGCCCAACAAAAATCAATGCAAAAGCTGCCATAGTCAAAAAGGTACGTTTATGCCGATTGGCCCTAAGCTAAAACAGCTCAACCATACTATTTCTTATAATGGCGTGGCCGAAAATCAATTGGATAAATGGCTCAAAATAGGCTATCTGAAGGGGATTTGAACAAAACTCAAATTCATAATTTGGTAAGCATGAACGATACTCAAGCCTCTCTTGATGACAGGGCGCGTTCTTATTTGGATGCCAACTGTGCCCATTGCCACAGTACAGGCAGCCCCGCCAATACGTCAGGGCTTCGACTCAATAGAGAAGAAACTGATCCGTATCATTGGGGTGTAAAAAAATCGCCCGTAGCAGCTGGTATTGGGGCAGGTTCTTTTTTGTATGATATTTATCCTGCTCATGGCGACAAATCTATTATGACCTTCGGATGAACTCTACCAATCAGGCATTATGATGCCGGAGTGGGGCAGTGTCTATCCACAAAGAAGGAGTTGCGCTCATCAGCCAATGGATTAACTCTTTGAAAGAGGGTGATTTTAAGTAAAAAATTGCAATAAACCCTCCTTTTATTCTACTTTCCCGCCTTTTTCTGGACCATTTTTATAGTTTTTTAAAAAGTCAGTGCGGAGGTTTTGAGGCAACGTCAAGCGATCACCCGTTTGCTGCATGTATATGCTTAATGCGTCGATAAGTTCGTTGGCAATAAGTCTTTTTTATCAAGAAGCAAATTTTGGGTTTTTTCTTGTGCGTCTTTAACTACATCGTACAATTCCACAAAAGCCTCATCTTTAAACATATCTACAATCAGCTTATGTTGTCTTTCAGTACGCATCGCTGGGCACTCCCCAATGAACCATTGCCATCATATTGAACAAAGATAGTGTTCCTATCAAAAAAATCTTACCCTCTATCAAGGTTTTAGAGATCGTCCATCTCTTAGGTGGTATTGGTAGGCTATTATAATCCAATAAGGTAGGCAGTATATCGACCAAACTGACCAATATTTGGGACTCTTTGATAGCTACAGGGCTGTTTTGGGTAGTTTGATAACTAAAGGGTACTTTGGCCGATTCCTCGTACATACACATCTTTTGCCACAGCATATGGCTACCAAACATTTCGCCATGGTCGGCAGTGAAAACTATGATGGCTTTGTCATAGAGCCCTTCTTCCTTGAGGGTAGCAATACGCGCCCTACTTCATCGTCCAACAACTTTACCAAACCCAAATATTTAGTCCATATTTCTTGCCATTCCTCACGGCTGTACCTTGCACCAGTAAAGCCCGTCAGGTTATACATTTACAAAGGTGATTGGCCTGCGTATGCAAAACTGTCCTACATTTTGAGGTAAAGTAAAGTCGTTGGTTTTTACCATCGAAAAGTAAGGCTCGGGTACACTAAAAGGAGGATGAGGAGCCAAAAACATGGCATTAAGCAGTAGTGGCTTGCTTTTGTCACGATTCTTGATGGCTGCAATACTCTGCGACGCAATGTAATGGTCTAAAAAGAAATCCACGCCCTCTTTGTACAAACCTACTTTAGGTGTAGAATAGGAACGCAAACGTGTGAAAGTACCCGACACGATTTCTGGCGCATTGTCTTTGTACTCCTTTCCACCTGCCTTGGTACGTTTTTGAGTTTTCATCCAAGCCGAATAATCTTCTTGTGTAGTCCAGTGGGTTTTTGTTTCTGGGTCTTTGTCTATGTTTTCGACCGTAAAAAAATGTTGTTTCCCAATGTGGTGGCTATCCCAAGTGTTTTCCATCAGTCCATACATATTAGCAATTCCTGCCTTGGTATTGCCGTATATTTCATCTTCCTTCTCCCAAGGGTTAATCATTGAACCAGTTTTATTGGGATATAACCCTGTAAAAAACGAAGACCGAGAAGGGGCGCAAAGGGGAGCCGCACAATAGGCTCGATGGAAAGTGATACCCTCTTTTTTTAATGCAGTGATATGGGGCGTTAGCATTCCCAAAGCATCAAAGCGCAATTGGTCTGCCATGATAATAATAATGGGTGTTTTTTCATTGTTTTGGGTGTAACCCATGATACCCCCAAACGACATCATTATACTTATTATCCATTTTTTCATTTCTTGTATAGTTTAGGCAAAGCGGGGTTTACCTCATTGATATATTGCATTAGCTTGGCTTCAAGTAACTTTGCTTTCTTGGCTTCCTGAGCCGACAGGTCAGAGATTTCTCCTATGTCTTTCTCAATGTTGTATAACTCCACTTTTTTTGTTTTCCAGAATTTTATCAGCTTAAAATCGCCTTCAATGATTGCCGAATGAGGATACCCATTGTTGTAGCGATGAAAATAGAAATCGTTAGAAAGCCGCTTGATGCTGCCTATCCCATTGTTTTTGAGAACAGGCACCATACTTCCTCCATCAGTATCAAGAGCTAATGCTTGGGTATTACCTGCCAACTCACTAAAAGTAGGTAATAAATCCCAGCCTGCTACGGGTACATCAGATTGGCTGCCTTTCTTGACTCCTGGCCCTTTCACTATAAAAGGTACACGAATACCTCCTTCATACAATGTCCATTTACCTCCTCGAAGTGGATAGTTACGCATCGGGACTTTAAAAGTAGAAGGTGGATCCAATCGGTTTTTGACAGGCGGAATAAATTCTACCGCACCATTATCGGCCATCAAAACGATATAGGTATTGTCGGTAATTCCAAGTGTTTCAACCATTTTTAATAACTCGCCAATACTGCTATCCAGGTCATGAATCATGCCTGCCCAAGCAGGGTTGTTGTGCTTTTTCCCTGCGGGTTTTGATTTGAATTTATCAAAACTGGTTTTTTGGGTTTCAAAATTAGCATGAGTGGCATAATGCGATACTTGCAAATAAAAAGGGTGATTGGCTTTTACCTGTGTCTGCATAAACTGAATAGCATGGGCAGTAATGCTATCTATCTGTTTAGGATTGTCGGTAATAAAATCTTGTGTCCATTTCTCGTCTTTATCGTCCGAGATATTGCCATTTTTATTGCCCGTATCACCATCACTGGCATCATAGCCCAATTCTGCTGGGGTGATTTTTGCGCGTAAGTCCCATTTACCAAAATGAGCCGCTTTATAGCGGTCATCCAGGGTTTTTAGAACTTGTGGAATAGAGCGATGAGCACTGCTTGCAGCAGCATATTGAGCAGGAAATTCTTCATCACCCTGACGGATAGAAGTCTGTCCAAATTAGATCTTCGTCTGCTGGGTGTACAAATAGGATCGGGAGCGTAGCCTCTGGTAAAACGCATACTTTGAGCTATAAATTCAGTTATATGGAGGCGTTTCGTAAAAGTCTTTTGGAATCAGGGCGGCGATCGTCCATTTTCGAGAAAAGCAACTCCAACCCAAGTCATCGGTCAGTATCAGGATAAAATTAGGCCGTTTGGCTGGCTGTGCAAGGGTATATTGCAGACTCAAAGCAAATGTGAAGCAAATGCTATCATTTTTTAACAGCTTCTTATTGTTGTATTAGAATTTTGCATGATACATTTTATTATTTCATAAATTTTGGATTATCTTCCCTCGTTCTTTGAAACCATCAGAAGGCGCATCAAACCAAAACGCGGATAACTGTCAAAAACATCACTACCATTACCCGTCATACGTGGGTCTCCTTGTTCTACTAATTTTTTCTAACGTTGTTTTAATTTATCGAGTATGGGTTTCATTTTGGCTGATTTTGAGAGGTTATTCAGGCAATAAGGGTCTGTTTAATGGCATACAATTCATCTGCTTCTCTTTTTTCAAAACCTATTCTAAAAAGCGGGAAACAGAACGTTTTTGTATCATCAAAGACTTAGTGGGCGAAGCATCAATATCTTCATAGCCTTCCTCTATAGGCTTCATCTCCGAATCTTTGGTGTTGGTTGGTTTGCTCAAAAGAGGTGGGTCTCCCAAAGGCCATCGGTCTGTTTTGAAGTTTTTAATATAGAGATAATCTTGGGTACGGATGGCTCTTGCAGGATATCCCACATTGTCGGGACGGGCATGTGTATGTCGTTCTCGTCCTGTGAGCACATATTGGCGGGCAGGATCTATACGTCCAGATTTTGTACTCGATAGTAGAGATAATATAGATTTTCCTGTAATACCCGCAAAGGGTTGTACTTGTGCTACTTCCAAAAACGTAGGTGCTAAGTCAATAAGACCGACCAAATCGTCTATTTTTCGGTTTTTACCTTGAATAAAAGGGCCACACATAGCCAGTGGTACGTGTGTACCGTATTCTTGCAGGTTGGCTTTAGCGTAGGGGAAGGCCATTCCGTTGTCGGAGGTAACTACAATGATGGTATTGTCTAACTCACCCGCTGCTTCTAAGAGTTGCAACATTCTACCTAACTGTTTGTCGAACCACTCTATTTCCAAGGCGTAGTCAAGCATATCGTTTTGTACGACTGCTGTAGTTGGTAGAAAAGCAGGTACTTTGAGGTTGTTAGAGGTAAATCCTGCGTTTACGCCAGAGCCTTCCTCATACTCTCGATGAGGTTCTTGGCCTCCATACCAAAAGAAGAAAGGTTTGTCAGTGGGTTTTTCCGAAAGAAAATCTTTGAAATTGGCTGCATAATCATTTTTACTGATTCCTTTGGTGGGCCATTGGCTCAGTTGCCGCTTGTTATATTCGGGGCCAACAGGATTGCGTGGCCAACCTGCATCTTTATAATTGCCAGGTCCCCATGTTTTGCCTGTACTGCCCAAAAAATACCCTGCCTTTTCCAAAGCGTCTGTAAAAACAGCAAATTTTTTGGGAAAATAACTGGAATGAGTGCCCGCTTCTTCCAATTGCCAAATCTGTCGGCCTGTGAGGATGGCCGCCCGTGAGGGGCTGCATTGGGGGGCGGCTACAAAAGCATTATTGAACAACACCCCTTGGGCAGCTACACGGTCAAAGGTAGGTGTACGAAATGTTTTGTGTCCATAAGCCGAAGTATGTGGATAAGATTGATCGTCAGAGATGGCAAATAAAATATTGGGTGGTCTTTTGGCTTGCTCTTGGGGATAGTACTCACTCTCTTGAAATGCCAACATCATAACCATCGAAAGCACCAAAAACGGGATTATCTTCTTCATAAGGGTTCGTTTTATCGGATGGGTGGCAAAGGCTCGTCGCCAGTTTCTAAGAACTTTGCTTTTCCATTGATCCATTCAACTAATTTTGAACTTCCATCAATCGTTCCTAAATACGATTGATTTTTTGGAAAGAAATACCCTTGCCATATGCCGAAAAAGCTGTTTTTTTGGAGGTAGAGCGTACTGATAAATGAGGGAAAGTTCATACCGGAGCAAATTAGCTTCAATCCCATTCGCCGATGGTGACGGTGGCTTTGTCAGCGGTTTTGCTGGTTTTCTTTTAAAATTAAAATAGTTGCCCCTTTTGCCGAAATTTGAATGACAGATAGAAAACGAATCTTGGAAGTTTTACTTTATTGATGGCTTTGAGGTGCCATTGATCTGTATAATTTTTGGTACTTATTCCTTTATAGTTGCGGTATTGCACCGCAAGGAACATCAAATTTATCGGTCAATTGCCATGTCAGGGCTTCATGAACTCCACAATTTGCCTACCCCTTTGGCATGTTCGATGGTTGCCGTAAGGTCTGTTCGGCAGCATTGAGTGTCATATTTTTCAAACTATGAATCAGCCATGACCATTCTGCTTCTGCATCAGCTTCTAACTCATCATAAATCACCACAATACCTGGCTTGAGTAGCAAGATGTGTCGATAGAATTTTTTCAATCCAAAATTTTCTTTGGTTTCGACACTCTGATAAGCATTGGAGGCATCGCCTTTGATGTAGCCAGCTCCTCACCTTGCAAAAACCGACTAAAATACCCATAGGCTTCGGCACTATAGGGCTGTCCTTCTCCATTGATGAGTATCCCATTCTGACTTTTAGTGTGTTTGCTCCAGCCCAAGCGGTGCGGGTCGTCCATCGCTACTTTGTAGCCTGTTCGGTAAAACAATCGTTTCCCTCCAACTAAGATATTGAATGTATTTTGGTCGCTCAAGATATGACCATATGCCCCAAAAAGGACTGGCACGCATAGCTGCATAATGTCTTTTTGGGGCTGAAATTAGGGTCGATGTGGAGTGCTGCCACCCCCACTTCTTTCAAGAGGTGTGCCATAGGAAGTATCGGTATTGCTGGTGACGGTGGAGGGATAGAAGGGTTGAATAGCAACCTAAACCATCTGAGAATGAAGCTCTTGCGATAAGTCAATGGATTGACTTTGCCGCATTTTTGGAGCATACCAACTAAACTTAGGAGTTTTGAGTAAGGGCTGCCATCACCTCTGCATAAGCAGCGTAAGAGACGGGAGGTTCAAAGAGTTCTTCGGTATTGTCGCCGTATCCATCGGCTGAAGAGGCGGGAGGAAATGATAAATCAACCAATCGGCGTTGTTTGTGTACCAAGGGTGCGCTTGATAAAATCAAACCCTGTGTGAGTTTTAATTTTATCAGGAATCTCTACGAGGACATCCATGTTCATTTGAAAATATGATGCTCCTTCTGCCCAATATCCACCATCTAAGCCCCCAACACAGGGCTCTTGTCAAAAACAACTCGTAGGCATAAGAAAGCCATTGAGCTGCCTCTGGCTCGTGATGATAAAATGCCAAGGAAGTTTTGAAAAATTCGTTCAATAGCAATTGCCAAACATGCCCACTCAATACTTTTGATTCAATATTGTTGACCCAACTCTTATAAAACCCTGCCGCCCTCTCTGAACTGGCTTTTTGTAAATGTCTCGTTGAGTAGGGTTAATTGATCATAAAATGTATCAAATACCAAGGCCATATCGTACATGCAAATACCATCGGTAAAATCGCGCGACCCTGATACTCCATAGCATCACCGAAACAGCCAATGCTGCTATCTCTATGGCTTTTTGGGCATAGGTCTGCCACAGCCTGTTAATGCAGTAAGCTTGGCATAAAGGCGTAACCATTTTATCCGCATTGTGCCCAATGCTACAACGGCATCTGCCATTATTTTTTTGTCCTGTTTTTCATTACCAGACACAGCAGCTGGCTGTGCATCTTTTTCGGTTAGGATTCTCTCTTTCAAAGCTTTATTCGCTTCAGCAATGATAGCCAAAGCATCAGCTTTCTTTACTAAATTTTGGATGAGTTGGCGAGGGTCGTTCAACAAAACACGTGGATATGCCTTAGGCACTTTAGCTAAAAAATCGCCAGATAGGTGAAACCATAGGCAGAGCCATGTCGGTAACGCCAAAAAACTGGTGGCTGACCATGACTTGCCAGCTACCCGATATCGCCAATACCAAGTGCCCAAGTTCCAGTCGTTCATGTGGATTGAAAATAGCGCTCAATAAACCCTCTTGATGAATGAGAGTAGGGCCTTCGATAAAATCGACATTTTGTGACAACTGAACATCATATTTACCTGCTACCTTTCTGGTAAGGCCAGCGCAAAATGGGGGTATTGAAGGTTACTACTGTTCCGTTGGCAAGGTACACAGTTTCTTGTAAAAGCATCGTATATATAGCTTTTTTTTAGCTATACTATCGTTTGTACAAAGAGAAAACAGACAACAATAAAGATTTGTTTAACATCGCTTATTTGATATTGGAGGACATAGAGGGGGCATCGGCTATACTGCTTCCCATGTTTTGTTGGGCGGGTTACCCATCATCAGTGTGAGTTTTCCTCCTTTTTACTAGGTTTCATGCAGTACCCATGGGCGATTGAGCGATTGGCCATTCAACTGCGCCGTTGAATATAGCCATTCTGGGAGGAATTGTTTTTTTGGCTTCAATGACAAACGGCTTACCTGCGTAATACTTGGAGCTCCAGATGAAATGTAATTTTGTTGAAAATCGGGCTACTGATTTCGTAAAAAGGTTGGGGGCTTGTGCCACCATTGACCGAAAACAAGCCTGTTTTCATCAAAACCGAAAGACTTCCCATTAGCCCTTGGTCTTCGTCGCCGCTGTAGCCAAATTGAGGTGAAATGCCGCTATAACATTTCTCTATCACTTGCCGCGCCCAGTACTGCGTGAGCCACGGTGCGCCCGAGTAATTGAACAAAAAGGCAGTTTGGATGCTGGGTTGATTGCCGTAGTTGATATAAATGCGTCGCAATTCTTCGAGGGTTTCTTTGTCATGCGATTTACCCGAGGCAAAATCATGTGTTTGGGCTTTTTCAAAACACTCGTTGAGTTTTTGGGTAAATGCTTCTCGGCTACCCATCAGCTTAATCAATCCTTGCACATCGTGCGGCACAAACCAAGTGTATTGGGCGGCATTGCCTTCTTCCCAGCCGTTGTCGTAGCGCAAAATATCAACAGGCTCGCCCCATTTACCCTCCAATGTTCGGTTCCACATCCAACCTAATTCGGAATTCCAAATATTTTTATAATTTTCGGCGCGTTTCATAAAAAGCGCGTAATCGTCTGTTTTACCCAATTTCTTGGCCATTTGTGCCAACGCATAATCTTGGTAGGCATATTCTAAGGTTTGCGTAGAACCATCTTGATGAAAGCCATAACGGATTTTGCCCAACGGATGTGGCACATAGCCTCGCTCAATGTAGTATTCGATGCCACCGCCTTTGAAGGTGTTGTGTTCGTAGCCTGCTTTGCTCATCATGCCGCCAGGGAAATGATTTTTTCTGAGACCTTCATATACTTTTTCGATGTCAAAGCCCTTGATTCCTTTCAAATAAGCACTCACAATAAAGGGCGTAGTGGCAGCGCCCGTCATCACATAGGTATAGTTGCCGCCCGCAGGGCCGCGCGGAATAAGCCCCCCATCTTGGTACATCATCAACATCGAATTGACAAATGACTCCGTTACTTCGGGATAAACCAAATGCCAGAGGGTATTGATGGTCCATTGTGCCCCCCAAAAGGAATCAGAATTGTGGTGATTGAAGCGCGGCTTGCCCTGCTCGTCCAATGGAATTTGGCCAATACGTCGTTCTGGGCCTGTCATGTCGCAGTACTTACCATCGACATCCGAGACAATACGTCGGCCTTGCAGGGCATGCCAAAGGTCGGTATAGAAGCGACTTTGCTCAGTAGTAGTACCCCCTTCTACTTCAATTCTACCCAGCCACTTGTTCCAGTCGGCTCTGCTCTCTTGCCTACATTTTGTAAAATCCCAGTGCGGCAATTCGGTGGTCATATTGAGGCGAGCTTGGGCTTCACTCACATACGAAATACCTACTTTCATTTTCCTGACTTCGCCTGCTTGGGTTTTAAAACTGACATACGCGCCCACTTTATTGCCTTCAATCACTTCCTGAATATCTTCCAATTGGCCATTTCTCCAGCCTTTGAAAGAATCAAAGGGCTTGTCAAATTGCGCTACAAAAAATACCGTGAGGGTTTTGGGGCGGCGAGTGGTTTTGGCCATGATAGCGTAGCCTTCAATTTCGCGGTTGCTTACTTTTTTGACATAGCCCTTATCAGTATCAGAAGGTCCAAAAAGTAGAGAAATCGAAAAGGATATGACTCTTTTCTGATTTTGGGAAGGTATATTGATGAAAACCTACCCGGGTAGTGGAGGTCAATTCGGCAGTGATACCGTAACTGTCTAAGACCACTTTATGATAACCTGCTTTGACAATTTCTTTGGCATGAGAAAACGTAGAGCCATACTGACCTGCCCCGAGGTGTCCTCGAAATTCACCCGTAGTAGGCATCACAGGAATTCCTGATAATTGCCAACCATGAATATGGCTAAAACATTTGATGCTGTCTTTTTCGTAGCGATAGCCCGCGTTCCAATCGGCATCAATGGCATTGTCGGGGCTGAGATTTACCATCCCAAAAGGGCGATTGGCCGAGTTGAAAAAGAACCATCGAGAATTGGCGGAGTCCACCCAAGGGTTTACTAAGTCGGCGGGTTGTTGTGTGTTTTTTTGGGCTTGTAGTACTGTACTAATGAAACTCAAAAATGGTAAACAGAGAAAGGCTATTTGTCCTATTTTTTTCATACTTAAAGAATTTTTGGTACTAATTAGCTATTTGGGATGAGAAATATGTTCGGCGTTTTTATAGATTTCGGCTCTGTTGAGCGTCATCGGTTTGGTTTTCTGCTGGGTTGATAATTCCATTTGATCGGTATAATGAGGCGAGTCTTTGCGGCTTGATGCCCCATATACATTCACTGTTTCTATCTGTGGGCCCTCTTTTGTGAAACGTACCAGCTCAATATAGGCATCGCCTTGGTTGGCTTTGCGCATGCCATTTTTATAGGGGATTGTATGCAGTGCTGCCAACACGTCAGGCAATCCGCCTTGGGGTAATTCTTTGTTACCACGAACTAATTTTTGAATGTCCCCCAATGGCAGATTTGTTCTACCAAAATTAGCCATCATTTCTTCTTTTACAGCAGTCAATATCTCTACGCATTGCGTTTCAGTAAGTACCCCTTGGCGGCTATATTTACCAAGCAATCGCGTTGTAGTGAGATATACCATTAGAAAAGTAGCTGCACCTACACTTTCAGGGTTGGTGTTTTTATCCCATTGTTTTAGATTTTTGATGAGGTCGGCTATGCCCGCATATTTGGTTTCCTCCAACAGAAAAAGAGTGTCAATGTTCAAAGGAAACGCAAACTTTGAGGGAAAATGCCTGTCAAATTTTATTTTCTTAAAATCTTCGTACGAAACCTTATCGTAGCTGTTTAGCATTTCCATAAATCTTACACTTCGGTTGTTTTCGAGGGTTTCATAACCCATGGTTAGGTCTTTATTGATGGGATTATCTGTCCCTTCTGTAGAATGAAAGGGCGAATGATTAGTATTGAATACATACCCACTTTTAGGCTGCAATACCTGCGGCAAGTCGGTAGCTGGATGAATTTCGTTCCATAGTGTAGCACTGGTATTGCCCGGTAAAGTAGAAGCCCACTTATACTTGGGGTTACGAATAGGAAGGCGTGCATTGCTGATGTAAAAAATGGTATCATGACGGTCGGCATACACGATGTTATACCCTGGAATGGCGACCATATCTACCGCTGCCCTAAACTCCGAATAATTCTTGGCTTTATTGAAACGATACCATTGCTCCATGCCTCTGATGTCCATCATGGCAGGCATCTTGATGGAGAAAGTACCTTTGGAAGTAATCATCGTTGGACCGTATTTGCTCCAATAAGCCTTTTTCTTGACCCCGATGGTCATGCCCTTTAGTTTTACTTTCAGAGACACTTTTCTGACTTCTAATGTTTCCCAACGGTCATCCAGTTTATACTGATTTGGATTTTGGGAGTTGATTTCTAACTGATAGATGTCTAATTTATCGGGATCATTGACGGTGTGCGCCCAACCCAAATATTCATTGCAGCCATGCAAAATACAAGGGGCCCCAGGAAAATTAGCTCCCAGAATATTCCACCCCTCTTCGCTACACAAATGGGCCTCATAAAAAGCCACGGGGCCTTCGAGCGGCTGGTGGGCATTGATGGCAAGATACGTTTGTCCATCGGTGGTTTTTTGGCTATTGAAAGCAAAAGCATTGCTGCCCCTGGTTTGAGGTTTTCTAATAGAGGCACTTGCCCCCCGTTGATGGCAGCCAAGGCTTTGTCGGCCCCCGACACGATGCAGAGCTGCAGCATCATGGTCTGTACCATATCTTTGGGCGTAACAGGAAATATTTTTTTCAACAAAACTTCTTTGGGGTGTGCAGCGGCATACGCATTGAATCCAGCACAATATCCTCTAAGAGTTTTTTGAAAGGCTCGCTCAAGTCGGTGTCATACTTTTCTTCTACCAATGCGGGAATGCGGAGCAGGTGCACGACATAATCAATGGGCGCTCCTTGCTTACCTTGGTATCGCCCCATCAGTGCTTTTCCTGCCATGGCCATTTGCTGAATGGTGGCAAAATCATCTTCTGAATGAGCCCAAGCAAGTCCAAAAGCCACTTCGGGGTCGGTTTTAGCAAAGATGTGTGGCACACCATACTTATCGCGAACGATGTCTATTTTATCGGGGTCAAATTGGGCTTGGACTATGTAAGAAATAAATAGTGAGCCGAGAATACACAGAGTTGTTTTGTACACGGGCGTTGTTTTTGGATAAAGTTATAAGTTAAATGGAAAGCTTCTTTTACTCTTCAATTTCATACACACCACCCTTTTCAGTCAAAAAGCTCACGACACCCTCATTCCATTGTGTCTTTACTTCCCTCTCCTTGCAGCGTACTTTTGTAGTAGTTGGCAAATGAAGCTGACACCTTTCTCCCGCCTTCGATAGCACAGTAATATGGCTAATTTTGTGGCCTTTCCATTGAAAATTGAGTTCAAAGCCTCCTCTGGCACAAATGCCTTCAAAACTTCCAGTAGGCCATTCGTTGGGCAAAGCTGGTAAAAAATCAATCACGCCCTCGTGCGACTGCAAGAGCATTTCGGTAATACCTGCCGCCACGCCCAATGAGCCATCTACTTGGAGTGGTTTGAAACATTTGGCAAACAGCTGCAGGAAACATTGATCTTTTAAGTAGCCTTTAAAAATCTTGTAAGCCCTATCGCCATCATATAACCTGGCCCATAATGACATCTTCCAAGCACGTGAAAAACCTGCGCCTTCGTCGCCCCGTTGATTTAAGACCGCCTTCATGGGTTCAATCAAGTGTGGTGTTCGTTTGGCCGACAGCACATTGCCTGGGTACAAACCATACAAGTGAGAAAAGTGCCGATGGTTTTTTTCTAACTGCGCCCAGTCGTCAGCCCATTCTTGTAAAGAACCATCTTTTCCGATTTGTGGAGGCACTAATTGGGTTCGGGCATCGGCTACCTTTTTTGCATATTCTGCATCAATCTTTAATATTTCAGTAGCTTTTTGATAATTATCAAAGAGGTCAGCAATGATTTGCATATCCATAGACGAACCCGCGCAGATGGTTGTGCCTGGCAGAATACTGCCCGTTACTTCATCAAAATAAGGCTTATTTTTACCGTTGTCGGGGAAGTTTTCAGGCGATGTAGAGGGATTGGTAACCAGCCATTTGCCGTTGGGATGTTTCACTAAAAAGTTCATAAAAAAATCAACCGGACCTTTCAAAATTGGATAGAGTTTTTTGGCGTAATTGACCTCTTTTGTAAACAAATAATGCTCCCACAACGTATTGGTGAGCCACGCACCTCCCACCGTGAATGTACCCCAAGTAGGGCCATCCATGGGAGCAGCTACCCGCCACAAATCTGTATTTTGATGAAAAACCCAGCCTTGCGAACCATAATGCTCTTTGGCCACGATAGCCCCTTGGTCTGTCAGGTCTTTTACTAAATCAAATAAAGGGAGCATACATTCTGCAAGATTGGCCGATTCCGCTGGCCAATAGTTCATTTCGGTATTGATATTGGTCGTATATTTTGAATCCCAAGAGGGGTTCATGTCGTTGTTCCAAATACCTTGCAGGTTGGCCGCTTGCGTACCTTGCCGAGAGGAAGAAATCAATAAATAACGCCCAAACTGATAACACAGGGCTGCCAGTTGCGGCTCTGAGGAAGTCTGAATATGTTGTAAGCGTTGATCGGTTGGCAAAAACGAACGTTCGGTATTAGGAAAGTTGAGCTGCGTCCTATGAAATAATTGTTGGTAGTCTTTGATGTGGGCTTCCCTAAGTAAATCGTAAGTTTTGTTTTTTAGACCCGCTAAGTATTGTTGAACTCTTACAGCGGCATTGGCCGATACATCTTTGTAATTGACGAAGTTGGTGGCTGCCACAAAATACAAAGTAACGGCATCCGCCTCTTCGATGGTGAGGGTGGCATCCTCAACACGCATGGTACCGCCTTCGGGTATGGCTTTCAAAATAGCCTCATACTTGAGTTGTCCTTTTACACCCATATAATCGGCCGATTTCCCCGTCAATCGCAGACCATCTTTGCCCAGCCCATCCATCCGAAAGTAGTCGGTGGCATAATTGGAATGTGCTTGATTGCGCACGCCTCTCAAATGGGCCGAAAAACTAATACTTCCCTTTTTATCAGCCGTCAATCTGACCACAATAACTTGGTCTGGACTGGATGAAAAGACCTCTCTTGTATAATGCACCCCTCCTGTTGAGTACGAAACCCCCGTCGTAGCATTGTCCAAATCAAGCCATCGTTTGTAATCAGTAATGGTATCTTTTTGGGGAAAGTTGAGGCATAAGTTGGCAAGCGACTGGTATTTTTGCTGTTCTACGGGATAACCCATGAGGTTTCTACCAAATAAATTGTGGGCTTGCAGCAGTTCTCCCTCAAAAACCTTTTTTTGGATGGTGGGTAGCACTTTGTATCCGCCTTTTACGACCGTTGAGTAAGGTCCTCCCGACCAATAAGTATCTTCGTTGAGCTGAATGATTTCCTCGGCTGTTTTTCCATACACCATTGCGCCCAATCTACCATTGCCCACTGGCAAGGCTTCTTCCCATTGGGTGGCAGGCTTTGTAAACCACATCAAAGTAGCAGGAGAAAAAGCCTTTTGGTCAATTTTGCTCGATAGCTGCGCCTTTAAAAAGGGAGGAAAAAATACGCAATAAAGGAGCGTTATTCGGGAAATAGGGAGAAAGGTAAACCAATTAGGGTGACTCATTTTTGCTTGTTTTTTGGAACGCATCTTTAAACATCATGGCACTGGTATATAAAATCACCAGTAAGACAATGGTTTTTAGCTGATCGAGGGGCAAGGATTTGACAAAATAAACGGCAAACAATACCGCTACCGCTCCGGGAATGGCCATGGCAATCGTGGCTTTTCGGTTGTACGCTCCTTTTTGGATAAATTTGGCAGAGGCAAAAGGCATCAAGAAAGCACACGAACCCATCATAATCGGGAAAGCCACCTTTGGCGACATCCCCAAAGCGAACACCAAAGCCATACAAGGTGCGTATAAGCCGATGCCTGCGGTCATCAATGCCCCCAGCATAAAATTGACTGCTACGGCTATGATTAGTTTATAACCCGAAAGCCCTATGGCCTCTCCTCCGCCTTTTATCCAATCCATTTGGCGAGCAAACATAAAAAAGGCCGTAATCAAGAGCGCAAAACCCATGATGAGCCGAATAGATTTGACAGATAAAGTAGCAATAAAGCTTGCCCCGATGACAGCTCCAATCGTAGCAGAGGCCAGCATCAACACCAGTGTGAGCACCTCGACCTCAATGATTTGTATGAATATAATGGCTTGAATCAATACAGGAATAGTATTGGTAACATTCAAAGTGCCAGGCATTTGATGGTCGTCGGTTTGTTTGGTAAATTTAAGCAGCGCAGTTTGAGGAGCAAAAGCGCCAATGCCCAACACATCAAAGAAATTGACGACAAATCCAATAAGAGCAGTCTTCCAAATACTCACTTTTTCTAAAACGGCTTTATGACTGAGTACATCACGCACCAAAAGCACTAAAAACCAAACGCCCAGTATGACAAGTGAAACCCAGACTGCTGTAATCATAAACGTAGTTTATTTGTTAGATTTAATACAGTATTTTAAAAGTTTTTGTGGATTCTCTATAATGCTAATTTATAGCCACTTAAAATCTACAGAATCTAAAAAACTTAATGAACATTGTATTTAACACACTTTAAAGAAAGTAGGCGAATGTGTTTCTAATTTTGCTTCTATTTCTTTGGCCGCCTTAGTGATAGATAAGCCTCCTAAATTGGTACACCTCAAGGTATGGTGAATTTCATCTCCTACTGCTTTCATGGTTTCGATGACTTCATCCAAGGGAATCAAATGGTTGTAATCGGACAAGGCCATGTTGGCACAGGCCACGGCATTGGTGGCGGCCATCACATTGCGGCCTAAGCAGGGAGCTTCTACCCTATTGCCGATGGGGTCGCAGATGAGCCCTAATGAATTTTGCAAAGCCAACGAGGCCGCAGCAAGCGCTTGATGTAGCGTACCATTGGCCATCGTAACAATGCCAGCAGCGGCCATACCTCCACCGCTGCCTGTCTCGGCCATACAACCGCCCACTTCGGCGGCAAAAGTGGCATGGGCCGCTATAAACACCCCGATCAGTCCAGCCGCCAATAACCCTTTGACTTTATCGTCTTCGCTGAGATGCATGGATTCGGCCATACCGATAATAGCCCCGGCAGCGCCCCACACGAGCCCGCTGTGGGGGCAGCCACAATCACGCCCATCGAGCTTTTGACCTCCATAATGGCCGAAACATACATGATGATGAGGTTATTAGCATTTCCGCCAGTGAGTCGGTTTTGTTGAAGCCGCTCCTGAAATTGCAAAGATTGACTTCCTAAAATACGATCCTCATAATGCGTCCCTTTTAAGCCCGATGCAATGGCGTTTTCCATGATATGGAGTATCGCCCGCATTTTTTCAAATACTTCCTCTTTTGAGATGTTTCCTCTTTCACTTTCATAATCAACAGCTAACTCCCACAATGATAGACGCTTACCTTCATTATATTGTAGCATCTCTTCGCAGGTAATAAATGGCACAGAAATATTTTCTCTTGCCATGATTGGTAATACAGGAGCTAATTTTTTAATACCCCTTACTTCAGAAAAAGTCAATAACTCAAGGCATAAGTTTTCGGGTAAAAACCGTTGTGCTTTGATTTCCAGGAAAGGCTTTTCTCCCAGGTGCCATTCTACCGAATCGAAATCAAAAACCGATTGTAAATAGGCTTTTACCTTCTCGGGGGATGCACAATAAATCAAGGTTTCGTAATAATCTCCTGCCATCGAAACAGTTGCACCGTCAATAGAAATAACCTCAATCATACCACCGCCCGTAGAAATAGCCACCATTCTATGGCTTTCAGTGTTTGAACTCAAAGAGATTTGATAAGTATTGGGGTGGCTGCTGGCAGTTACTGGAACGATGAGAATATCAACTTGTATGCCTGCTTGTTCGATGTATTGTTCAGAAGATTGTAGTCTTTCATCAAAAGCCTCCCAACCCAAGAAACCCCCAAAAAGTCCCATATCAGAGCCTTGACTTTTGTGAGTAGTAGCCAAAGAGCCTTTGGGGTCAAACTCGATTAGAATATGATTGATTTGACCCTCCATCAGATCTCGGCAAATTCTGCCTATTCTTAAAGATGCCGCGCAATGTGAACTGGAAGGGCCTCTCATTACAGGGCCAATCACGTCATTAAAAATACTGGGGAAATTAGGCATGAGTGAGCTATTTTTAAAAGAATAATAAACCTAAATATTTAGGCGGCAATCCAAAAATAAACGGGTTGATTTCTAATAATTTAGAACCAAAATCTTACTTAATAAAAAGGGTAAAAATACAATATTTTAGAAAAGTATTGGTTTAACATTGAAAAAAAATCGGCGAAGCTTTCAACGAAGCGTTACATTGATAATCAATTGATTTAACTTCCTCTTACTCCTTTTTTGTAAATATAAAAAGCAGAGGCCACATCTTCCATAGCGATGCCAACAGACTTGAAAATAGTTATTTCTTCTTCATTCAATCTGCCTTGACAAGTGTTGGTCAATAAACCCCTTATATTTCCTATGATGTGATTTGGGGCAATTAACCCTTCCTCTATCGGGATTAAAATATCGCCCGCTTCATTTTGTGCGGCCTCGTCGTTATCAATATAAACCTTTGATTGTGCCACTAAAAGGCTATCTAACTCTCGGCTACAGCTGTACTTGACCCAACGGCGTTGATATGTGTACCTTTTTTCACCCATTTACTTGCTAAAACAGGCACTTTAGAAGGCGTTAATGTGCAAATAATATCGGCATCTGCCACAGCCTCTTCTATAGAATTGCCTAATTCAATTTTAGGTTAGACTTTGATGATTGCGACTCGGCAAATGCTTCCATTTTGTACCTTCTTGGGCTCCAAACACATACTTTCTTGATTGCTCTTACCGACAGCATCGCTTCCAAATGTGTTTCTGCTTGTTCACCTGTTCCTATCAAGGTCAGATTTTCAGCATTTTCTCTTGACAATAACTGTGTCATTAAGCCACTGACTGCTGCTGTACGGATGGCCGTGATTTCGCCTGCATCAAAACTGGCTAACAATTGCCCTGTTTCTGTTTCAAACAGCAAAATCATTCCTTGATGTGAGCTAAGTCCTTTTTGATAATTGTCAGGAAAAACACTGATTACTTTGATGCCCATCACACCCAAGCTTTGAATGTAGGCGGGCATCATACCCAATACGCCCACGTTATCGGGTAGCCACATTTTAGTACGCAATGGATTCAATACCAAGCTATTGCAATGGTTTAGAAATAAATCGCGCATGACTTCGATGCACTGATCCATGGAAAGTAATTCTCTGACTTTTTTGGGTCAAAATAGGTATTCATCGGATGAGCTGGGCTAAAAAAGTAAAAAAATTGGGGCATTTATTGGGTCATAAAAACCCACTTGGCATTTTTTGAATAACCAAAAGGCTTACCTGTCGTAGGCATAATTTCTTCTCCTTTGAGCTGGCCACCAGCATTTTTGGTTACACTAAGGCGCGTAAGTGAATAATGGCCTTTTTCAAAATCAAAAGACACACCATCGTCGTCATATAATTCAAAACTTCCCAGAGCATCTCCATAATGACGGATTTCTAAGGGATATATTTCGCCCGCTTTAGGTGCGTGTAGATGGGGTACTACCATCGGAATAATCCCTCCATTTTTTACAAACAGGGGGATTTTATCCAACGAAGGCGTAATGGTAATGGCTTGATTTTCTCCCACTAAGTCGCCCGTGTAAAAATCATACCATTTGCCTTGCGGAAGGAAAACTTCTCTGCTTTTTTCGCCAGCAAACATGGGGGCTACCAAAATGTAATCACCCATCATGTATTGGTCTTTGATGTCTTTCTTTATACTCAACCCATAAGGATTGGCTGTTGCATCCAATTGGCCTTCCATTTCTTTTGGTTTAAAGCCAAAGCCTTCGACCAATGCATGGCACGAAAGGGCGGTTTACCCTCAAACTGATACTGTGCAAAGGTAGAATACAAATAGGGTAGCAGCTTCATTCGTAAGTTAGCAACGTCATTGACAGCTTGCTCGACTTCTGGAAACGACCAAGGTTTTGTACCATCAGACCAAGCGTTGAGCATGGCCATAGGCGAAAAACAAACCGACTGCATACGCCGTACCCATTCTTCGGCGGTTTTAGAAGCCCTCACTTCAGGAGTCCAGAGTACACCGATAAAACTGCTGTTTACCAATGCCGTAATAAAGTCTTTGTGACTATAATAATCGTTATAAATCACATATGGAAAATTGCTCGCCCCTGCATTAGAAGCTCGTACCAAACCATATGTACGTTTGTTTAATTCTTTAAACCAGCCTCCCGTCATATTTTGCACCATGAGCCCATACGTTTGTCGCATTTGTTCGGCACTCGTTCCCGACGGGAAAGTAGCTACATCGGGCCAAATCCAATGGTCGTAGCCATCTACTTCATCGATTTTATAGCCACCTACACCCAACTGAAGGTGGTTTTCCATAAAATGTGCTTTAAAAAGCTTTCGGGTTGCTGGCAGGGTAAAGTCAGGCACAATTCCATTCCAAACAGTATGCGTTCCTGACAATTTCTTTACCTTTGGATACAACGAAGCTTTGGGCGAAATGTAGGGATTGAGCCATAAATTGGTACTAATCCCTTTTGTAGCCAATGAATCTATCAAAGCTTTGGGGTTGGGAAATCGGCCTTTGTCCCATTCAAAAGTGCAAGGATAAGACATACTCTGCCAGCCAGGCTCTACCCCTATAAAATCAAGTGGAAAGTGGTGGTCTTCAAAGCTTTTCGCCTCTTTTAAAATGGCATTTTGGTCATACAGCGTAGGTACTCTTTGGGTAAAGCCCAAACCCCATTTGGGAGGCAAATACCCACCTCCATTCATCAGGTTATAGCGTTGAACTACATTCAGAGGGGTTGGCCCACCAAATACATAGATTGTAGCCCCATCAGCAGGGACCAAAATTTCGACCGCATCGGAGTATGGTTGGGCTTGCCAAGTTTTATCGGTGTTGCGGTCTTTCAAAACTGGGGGTTGGGGGTGTCTGCCCTGACAGCCGTACCAGCATAAACCGTTATATATCGTGCAACATCTATCAAAACACCATAGCCTTTGGAAGAAACATAGAAGGGCACAGGGGCATGGGTACGACCATTGTCTTTACCACCATAGTGATCTACATGTAGGTTTAAAATTCTTCCCCGCTGGTTGACCGTCTGAAAATTCAACCCTAATCCAAAGATTTGCTCTTCCTTCTCCAATGGAAACCTTAAAGGTTTGGTGGCCAATCACCTTAAGGTCAATAACTTCTTTGGCCAATGGAAAAGGAGTCTTAGGAAGTTTTTGGATAGCAGCAAGATTGGGCGTAGCATCTGCAACACTCAGCAAACTTATCTTTTCGGCTTCCCCGACCACTATTTTCCAAATACCAGGATAAACTTCTTGCCATTGATTTGGTGATTGAGCATACGAACCATTGTCCAAAAAAATCAGCAATAACAGCCAAAAGAAGGTTATTTTTTCATAAGAGATTTACTTCACTGTATGCCATTTTTTTCGATATAAAGAACACAAAAATACCCTCAAAGCGTACAAAAGTTTATGCCCACAACCAAAAATGATTCCTTTCCATATTCGCCAGTAGGTGTTAGACTAAGCTACTTAAATCGATTAGCAGCTTATTGGAGTTACTCAACCGCTATCTTAAACTCTTTGGGCGGTTCGGCACCTATCAGATGCTTGACAAAATAATCCCAACGACGGCGCATCATGTAATAGGTATCTACTCCAAAACCATGGCGTGCTTTGGGAAAAATAATGAGGTCAAAATCTTTGTTAGCTTTCTGCAGGGCTTCTACCACCAAGTAGGTGTTGTAAGGCGGCACGTTGTCGTCCATCGCTCCGTGGGCGAGTAGGAGTTTTCCCTTTAGGTTGACAGCAAAATTTTGGTTGGCTTGGTTTTCATAGTTAGCCTTTCCTGAGGCATCTTTCACCAAAAGGCCGATGTACCGCTCACCCCAATCGTCTTCGTAATTTCTATTTTCGTGGTTGCCCGACTCCGAAATACCCACTTTATAGAAATCGGGATAGCGAAACATAGCTGCTGCCGTGGCATAGCCGCCGCCCGAATGTCCCCACACGCCTATCCTACTCAAATCCATGTAGGTTCTGCTGGTAGCCAGTTCTTTGATACCCGCCATTTGGTCTTCGAGGGTATTGTCGCCCATATTGCCATAGCATACATCATGAAAAGATTTGGAACGACCAGGGTTGCAAGTGCCATCAATGACCACCACCACAAACCCCAACTCGGCCAAGGCTTGGTGGTCGCTGCGGGCGGCTGAAAACGAGCGATTTCCTACGCCACCACCCTGAGGCCCGGATAGATGTAGTTGATAATGGGGTACTTTTGGGTTTTATCAAGCGTGGAAGGCGTAAATACCAAACCATACAACTCCCATCTTCCATCGCGCGATTTGACTTTGATAGGCTCGGGGGCTTTCCATCCCGTAGCGGTCAGCTTAGAAATATCGGCTTTTTCTAAATTGGCTAATAGTTTGCCTTTCATATCTCTTAAAACGATGGTGGGCGGCACATCGGGCTTTGAGTAGGAGTCTATGAAACAACTGCCATCGGGCGACAGCGAAATGGTATGATGCCCCTCTTCGGGCGTGAGCAGTTGTAAGTTTTTACCACTGAAATCTATCCGATAAAAATGGGTAAAATAGGGTCACGGCCTGTTTCGCGCCCGTTGGCTTCAAAATAAAGTACCCGATTTTTTTCGTCTATTTTTAACAACCGCGTAACGACAAAATCACCCTTGGTCATTTGCGATTTGAGTTGGCCTGTGGTCGCATCGTACAAGTACAAATGCCCCCAGTCGTCGCGTTCCGAATACCAAATAATCTCGTTGGTGGCGGGCAGAAAATGCCAATTTGTTTTTCCACGGCCACTCTCATATTGGGTGGCTACCCTCTCTTCAAAAACCTCTCTCACATTGCCTGTGGTGGCATTGGCAATACGCATTTTTGCCTCTTTATGGTCGCGCGAGGAAGTTACGAAAGCCAACTGGCTGGCATCGGCACTCCACTCGTTGTCATCAAACGACCCCGAGCAAGCGATGTCGTCGCAAAGCGTACCGCGCCTTGGGTCGGCGGGTATATTGAGGCGAATGACTTTTACAGGATCTACTTCGACAATGACACGATGGATTTTAATGATTTCTTTGTCTTCGGGCAGCGGGTATTTCCATGCTTCCAATGTGGGTGCGCCTACATTGGTCGTTACCAAATACATATCGCTTACGTGGCGTTGATCTTGCTGAAAAGTAGCAATTTTTCTGCTATCAGGCGACCATAGCAAAATAGCTCTATCGCTGTGCTTCCAGCCAGCATTGTCGGTGGCATAACCAAAATCTTTGATGCCGTCGGTCGTGAGTTGGGTTTCTTTTCCAGTGGCTACGTCTTTTATCCATAAATTCCAGTCGCGAATAAAAGCGGCTCTTTTACCGTCTGGAGAAAGCACTTCGGGCGAGCCGCCCCCTCTTCGACCTTGCGGAGTGGGGGCTTTGTCATCAACCGCCTCTGGAAGTAGTGTTTTGAGTGCAGGGGCAGATTTCCTGCTTCCATCTTTGGGATTGATGAGAACAAACTCTCTGCCCGTGGGGGTAGTGTTGGCATACCAAAACCGCCCGTCGGCCAGCCAAACAGGGCTGACACTGCTGTTATAAACCAGTTTGTTGGTATTAAAGCCCAAAAACTTAACGGCCTGCTCATAGTCGGTGGTGGTTAATTTTTTACCGTTGTCTTGTTGAGACCATGCGGCAAAATTGACCAATAAGAAGGATAATAGTTGAAGTTTTCTCATCTGAACGATTATGATAGTTTGTATGAAATGTTTAATGCAACTGCAATATATGATTGAAAGGCGTAAAACCAGTCAGATAGACCGTAGCCAGGTCCATCGCAGGCAAAGCCCCGCGTAGTTGAATACCCTTATGTGCCACTTTTCCAGGGCCAAAATGAATGGTATCTGCCCCCACTGTATAAGTACCCGAATTGCCCGATAATAGATAGGCATTGTCTTTGGTGGGGTATTTTTCTATGCCCGATAGCGTACCACCTGCCCTGAAAATCAGCTCCAAAGCTACAGGCACCCCTTCTGTGCCTGTAATACTGACTTCTACTTCAAGGCCATTGTTGGTTTCTCGGATTTTGACTATGGTATCCATCTTTTGAATTTCGCTCTGAGTCCGTTCCTTTTGGGGCATTTTGGCCCAATCGCCATCAGGGGCGATTTTTTCGGGCGAAATAGGCTGATAATAAGGTCCTTCGAGGCTTTTTTGCAATACCCATGTATTACCTTGCTGCTCAATTTTTTCGGAATCAAATTGCCCTTTCCCGAAAAAAGAAGCCGCTACCCGTATGCCTTGCAAAACAGCATTGCCTTTGTGAAAAGTAAGCCAACTGGCGTTGTTCGACAGAATAGTCGCGTCCCAATGATCGCGTCGTATGCGTACCACACCCGAAGCAGGAAAAGCCTTGGCGTAGCTTGTCGGAAGGGGCTTGTCGGGAGGTAGGTCTTTCCATAGATTGGCATCTTCCAAAAAATAGTCCAAATAACCTGCCAACTGCGCAGTAGTGCTTGTTTTTTCAATCAAACGGCACATTGCAGCCATTTCGCCGTCATTGTCGCGCAGCGCCATGTACCGATAGCAATAATAATAGCGCGACATATTGCCAATCGTGCCTTTGTCTTGGCGATTAGAGGCCTCTGTTACCACTTCGCCGTTAGGATGCACGTAGTAGCGCGTCATCAACAGGTTTTTGCGTACTGGCTCAAGCAGTTCGGGCTTGTTCATTCCTTTGGCAATGATAATCAACGACCGATTGACAATAGGCGAATAACTATTGGTACTTTTCTCGTTGTACTGCCCATCGGGGTCTATGTCAATATGCTCGGCCAACCACTGCGCTATGCGATTTACGTAGCGTGGGTCAGGAAATAGCTCGTTGAGTTTGGTCAAAGCAGCCGATACTACCCATCGATGATTGGGCGTATGAATACCGCCCACAATGAGTGCTTCGCCTGCATTCTTGAGGAATGTTGTCAATAAACCTTGTGCTTTTTCTGTTTCTTTTCTTTTCGATTGTTTCAGAAATAAATACGCAGGGACGATATTCTCCAACACAAAAGCCGTATCGGGCGTAGAGTGAAAATTGGTAGAAAGTAAGTCGATAGTACCATCCGTATGCTGCATTTTGAGCATGGCTACCGCTGCTGCTTCTATGAGTGGCACCAACGCTTTTGATTGATAATACACTGACTCTGAACAAGAAAAAAGCATACAGGCTTTGATGATAAAGCCACTGGTGGTATGTGGATTGGGAATATCAACATCATCTTTGTATCCGCCAAAGTAGGGATGCCTCGAATCCACCACTTTCAATGCTTCAAAATTGGGTAATTGCTGATCATGAATTTTTATCCATTCCAAAATCCAAGTGGGTTTGGGGTCTATTGCATTATTACTCCATGCCAACAGTGGTAAACTCCCCAAAGAGGTGGCACTCAGACTTACAAAGGTTCTTCTATTCATTGAAATATGTATTTACAACTTACTGCTCGAAATCAGTTTCCAAGAGTTGTTTTTCATTAAAAAGTCCACCTCCGAGAGGTTTTTTATCGCGTAGCTTCTTTATTTCATCTACCGAAATACCTTTACCCTCTTTGGCAAAGGCGTTCTGAGTAAATCTAATGATATCGGCAATATCCTGATCACTGATGGAGGTATTACTGGCCAATCCTGGCATGTCGTTGTTCAGCTGGTACAGTTTTCCACTGACATGAAGCGGCCCGCTGATACCATGTAAAATAATAGAAGCCAAGCGTTTCATGGAGCCGTCAATGTATTCAGAACCTTTGAGGGGTGGGGCTAAATCCTGAATGCCGCGCCCGTCGGCACCATGACAAGCCGCACATACAGTTCTAAAAAGTTGCAATCCTTTGGTTCTGTTGTCCACCACATTTTTTTCCTTGACAAAAATCGGGTTTAATTCTTTTTCTGGTGGTTATTGAGTGCTGTGGTTAAGGCACTCTTCAATATGCTATTAGGGTTCATGGTTTGGAGGTACTTTTCTTCGCGGCCTTCCAAGCTACTCACAATGGCCTCTTGAAAATTCTTTGGGTGGTATATTTTTTGTCAATATCAGATAGTATAGGCAAAAAATCAGTTTCAGCCACCTTGAGCCAGCCATTCAGCGACATAGACAGATAAAGGTCTATTACTTCATCATTTTGTGCCAATAGTTGGGTACTAAGGGCTTTCATTTTTCCGACGTTTGGCTGTAGGGCAAACCGCTCCAAAAGACCTAACGCATGAGCAATAGTTTCAGGCTGTTGGGCTTGTTTTATCACCTCGCTCAAGGTCGCAAAAGACAATACATTCAGCCCTTCCAATACATACATGGCATGGATAGTTGTTGGAAATGCGTTGTTATTTTTAGTCAAACTCACTACTTCTTTGACTACTGTAAGGTCTTTTTTCTGAATCAATAACTGCTGGGCGCGGTCTCTTAGCCAGCCATTGGGGTGACTAAGCATTGCTATCAACTCTTTGTTTGAAGCTTTTGTCAAGTCTAATACGGGATTGAGTTGGCTGGCTTTATGGGTTACTTTCAAAATACGCCCAGCATTTTGTAGGGTGTCCAATTGCTTGAGGCCAAGCTGTTCGGTGAGGTATTGTGAGATATAGGCTTTGTGTTGAATAATACCTCGGTGCATGTCCACCACATACATGGCCCCATCGGGACCATTAAAGATATTAACAGGACGGAAGCCCTCATCTGTAGAGGCAATAAATTCACTCTTCTCAATGGCCTGTTGGGCCGTAGTTTGGGTGTTTTTAAAAGTGAGTGTGGTTCTTTTAATTAGATTAGCTTCTGGCACGCACACAAACGCATTTTGATGATAATTCACTGGAAAACTCCCCCCCCGATACACCAACGGCCCACAGGCGGCAGTAACTGTTTTAAGGTAGCCTTTTTCGTCTAACACCCCTTTTTGATAACCTCTATTGACTGATGTTTGGTGAATGGGAAATACATTGTTGTTGGTCAATCGTTGATTTTCGGAAGCCGAAGGCTTAAAATACCGGTTACGAATAGCTTTGTTGGGCAATACATAATCACCTTGCAGGGTTACGCTGTTGTTGTTGTAGTAAAGCCGACCAAAATCATCTTTGGTAATGCCCCATTGCCCCCGATACGAAGTAGGTTCTTTGAGCCATTTACCGTTTTTAAGTTGGTACCTAAAATTATAATTGGCGTTGTAAATCCAGTTGTCAATGTTCATCATCAATCCGTTGGACGAGTGTTCTACGTTTCCCCCTTCAGCATATACAGGATCAACGAGCGTTTTTTTACCCGGCTTATCATTTTTTATTTCTACAAACCAAAGTTTGGGACCATCTACATACAAAAGACCGCCATACACATGCGCCAGCCCACGAGGCAAAACAAGTTTATCTAAAAACACCTTAGAACGGTCTATGACACCATCTTTGTTAGCATCTTCCAAGATAGTAATTCGACCATTGGGGATATCTTCGCCAATGCCTTCGAGATTGGGCATATACCCCCGCATCTCTACTACCCACATTCGGCCTTTGTTGTCAAAGTCCATACTCACGGGTGCGGTCAAAAATGGCTCGGCAGCGATTAAATTTAGCTCAAATCCATCTTCTATGGTATAGTTGGCAGGAGAAAACTTAGATTCGTCGGGAGAAGTTATCTGAAATCCCATCATAAAAACGGAAAACATCAAAAAGGTACCAAATACCATTTTTATTGGTTGAGTCTTCATTATATTATGTCAGTGTATTGTTTAGGTGAGAGATAGTTTTGGAGAAACATACGCAAAATATAACGCCAAACAAGCTAAAAGGTTATCAATTTTTGCTGGGCTTTGGGAATAACTCTTCAAAATCATCTATAGTCCAAGCTGTTTCTACGTTGTTATATTTTTCTCGTAATGCTTTTACCTCAGAAGGCTGAACAATAGCAGACTGCCGACCACCTTTGGGTACTCGTACACTTGTACCTACAAATTCGTAGCGAATATAACTAATAACAGAGGCAATCCATTCGTCAGAATTATCCTTCATCGAGGCCATTTCACTCGGATAAGTTTTGTCTTCTATGGGGCCTTTCAGGCCATGTAGTAAGATTCTTATGGCGATTTCTTTGTCAGCGTTCAGGTGTTTTGCACCTCTGAGGGCTGGGGCAGCATTGGTAGGAAGTCCTTTACCGTCGCCTCCATGACAAGGGGAGCACATCCCTTTATAAATTTCGCCACCTCCCAAAATAAGTTTTCTTTCGGGAGGTGTAAAACCAGCAAGTTTCATTCCATAAATCTTGGCGTCTTCGTTTTTGTCGGTGCTTTTCTTGACACTCGCCAACATTTGATTGGTTGGATTGTGAGCTAAAATGTCCTGCACAATTTTCTTAGCCAGTTCATTTTTACTTGCTCCAAACGACAACAATAATTGTGTCTTTACGTCAAAGTTATCATCATTGGCCATTTTACCCAAGGTTGCAATCCATTGGTTATCATTTTGTTTGATGTATCGTTCGCTTATCCAAATAGCGGCTCGTCTTATTTGAGGGTCAGTGTCTTTTAATGCCACGAGCAAAAGTTCTTTATTGATGGCGTTTAGCCCTTCGAGTGTCCATAAGGCGTGTAGTCTGCCCAAGGCTGAGGCATTTTTTTGCCCTATTGCCATTGATTTTAAGGTAGGAACAACCGACTTGTCGCCTAAAACAATGATTTGTTTCTGGGCATTGTCTCTCCACCAACCGTTAGGATGGTCTAAATAAGCCACCAATGCCTTGGCAGGAACATCTAACATTTTAGGCATTGGACTTGGTTTATAATCATCATGTACCAATCGCCAAATTCTACCCCGCTGATTGACTTTGGCTAAACCATAGTAATCAATTTTATTACGTAGATAGCTACCCTTTTGAGTCCAATTCGATTCTTGAATGATGCCTCTACTCATATCCACAATATAAATACAACCATCGGGGCCTGTATAAGTATTGACAGGTCTGAAATAAGTATCGGTACTAAGTTTCACAAACTCTTGTGGAGCTTCATACGCACTTTCAAGGTAGGTTTTACCTTCACGATTAATGACCTTTGCCCGTCGGATGATACGCGCTACGGGTTCGTTAATGATATAATCCCCCGCTAAATCGGCAGGGAGGCGATCCCCTTAAATGGATTGGCCATTGGCCGAGGTAAAATGATTCAATGTACTGTCTTTACGAACTCTTCCTAAACCACCTTGCACATCGGGGTTTTGAATCAGGGACCAAACGGGGCTAAACTTTTCTTCGCTGTAGGCATCATTAAACTCTAACTGGCCATATTTTGGGTTGATTTGAAAACCAGAACCAGCAAGGTTTTCACCACCACCTCTGGCGCAAAAACAAACGACCGTAGTTGTCGGAAGTGAGCCCCCATTGCCCATTGGAGCCCGAATGTAGCGAATCAGGTTGAAGTTTTCCGTTGATGTACCGAAAACGTATAGGGTCAACCGTTTGATAAATGTAGTTGTCGATATTCCAAATAAGACCACTTCGTTGGTGTTCCAAATTGCCTGGGGCTACTTTCCCCACAATATACACAGGCTTTTTTACATCAGAAATACCATCGCCATTGGTATCTTTATAGCCATAAATATCGTAGGTGTCGGTTTCGTTCACCAACAATTCGTGATTGACACAAAGCAGCATCCGAGGCAAAACCATATTTTTGATAAAAACCGAACTCTTATCCATTTTGCCATCATTGTCGGTGTCTTCCAGTAGCATTACCCTGCTTATTGGTTTTTTGGTATCCGTTCCGTCGGCATCTTGGGTATAAGTTTCCATTTGTGCCACATACATTTTGGCGTTGCCGTCCCATGCAATAGCCACGGGTTCAGTAATCATGGGTTCGCTGGCCACCAATTCGATATGGTAGCCTTTGGGGAGTACAAATTTTTCAAGACTTTGCGCTGGCGAAAGGGGCGTTAATGAAAACTCAAGGTTTTTGGGAATACTATCTGATTGGGTTTGTGCAGAAGGCTGATGCGGCATTAGAGAGAAAGAAGAACTATTTCTATCTTTCTCAAAGAGCATTATATCCGCAAAAACTATGGTAGTAAGAGTAAAAAGCCCATATTTTAAAGCTTCGAGTTTCATCTGATATTCTTTATTGTTAAACCGTCTTTTAATATTGGGGTGTTATAGTCACCAGTGACTTTTTTTCAACCCCAAGTCATAAAGTACTAACCAGTGTAAATTTCCTATCATTTTAGATTGAAAAACTTACCACTTACAGCTATATAAACAAGAATAAAATACCATAACTGAACTTGAGAGTTACAACTCTCTGATTTTTATACTTCTAAAATGCACTTCATCGCCGTGGTCTTGTAGCAACAAATGACCTGATTTAGCTTGAGCAAAGTTAGGATAAGTATTATATTTACTTTTTAGAATAAGGTTTTTAAAAATCTGTGAATGGCGATTGTATTCCACCATTTTGAGGTTGTTGAGCCAATGTTCTACATGTCCATCTTTTACTACCAGTTTCAATTTATTCCATTTACCTGGTTGATTCATCCGTTTTGCGGTACTTCCTTCGATAGATTTTCGGCGGTGATAAGGTCATACAAAGAAGCGGTGGTGCGGTTGCTACCTACACCCGCTTTGGCATCGGGGTGTACTTTATCATCCAAGATTTGAAATTCTGGGCCTAAACCAGTACCAGGTTTTTTCTTTGGGTCGTCCACAACAAAGTATTTCAAGCCGCTGTTGCCTCCTGTGGTCAGCTTGAAATCCATTTCAAGTTCAAAATTTGAAAACTCTTGCACTGTTTCAATATCTCCCCTTTACGCACGCTGTCTTTTTGAGAACCTAATACTTTCAAAAACACCATCTTGAATAGCCCAACCCTCTTTTGGGAAAACTATCGCCATTGGCCGTTTTCCATCCTGCCGAGGTTTTGCCATCCCAAAGCAATCGCCAGCCTTTTCTACGTTCATTTTCAGACAATTCATTGATTAAGTAGCTTATTTCAGGGGCTTCTTGTCCTTCTTTAAAAATGACTTCTTTCAAGTTGTGGGTAGCAATTCTGATATTTTTCCATTGTACCGTAAATCCTACCTGCTCTTCTCTTGATTTGGTGTACCTGTAAAGCAATAAACCCACGGGCGGTTTGGGCATCCAGTAGGTTGGCGCATTGAATACCGTTGATCCAAGTTTTTAGGCTATTGCCGATGGCTTCGATGTGGTATTTGTTCCATTGACCATTTTTAAATGCCGATTGACCTCGAGGATTTACAGACAAGGATAAAGCCAGCCATTGCGTCCTTCATCAAAAATTCCTCCTGCCCAAGCCCGACTGCCAGGGTCAATCTCTACTTGATAGCCATGTACTTTTCCTTCCATGATGGCAGGGTCGCTGATACTTCGTATTTGAATACCTGAGTTAAGGCCAGGCTCCACTTTTACATCTACTTCTAACACAAAATCACCGTAGGTTTCTTCAGTACACAGAAAACTATTGGGCGTATTGAGTCGTGAAATCCCAACAATGGTATTATCGGTAACTCTATATTCGGCATTGCCGTTTTTTTTTACCCAACCCCTTCAAATCTTTTCCGTTAAAAAGGTCTTTCCATTGAGCGAAACTTGTAAGAGTAAATAGTACGAGTAAGCTTAGACAAACAATTTGTTTTTTCATGTTTTTTTTATGGATGTTTTTTTATGTAGATGAGCAACTTATTACGAAAAAAAGAGAAGAAAATTTTGATTTCTTCTCTTTTTATTATTGCTAAAAATGGAGGTTTAATAGCCTTCGTTTTGCGTCATGGTAGGAAACGACAGGTCTATTTCGCCTTGTGGAATAGGTCGCAGGTTATGAATTTCTTTGATTGAATTGCTTTGAGCCGCCCAAGGGTTGTATTTTTTAACACGTTCTACTAATTTTCCTGTACGTTTCAAATCAAACCAGCGTGAATATTCGCCCATGAGTTCGCGGGCGCGTTCGTCGAGAATCAAGTCAATGGTGATATTAGCGGCTGTGGCACGGTACGAAACAGCCTCCAGTGATTTTACATTTTCGGGGAATTTGGCACATTTAGCATCTGTTCCTTTTTTCACTAAGGCACGATCCAATACTTTGTTGTAATAGACCTCTGCACCACCCAACTTACCATTTTTTGCTCCCTTTACGATGGCCTCTGCAGCAATTAGATAGGCTTCTGCCGAGCGGAAAATGGCTTCATTGAAAGTACCATAAGCATCTCCATAAGGAATACCTGGCTGCCAAAATTTCCACATCATGGGTTGGTCAGCAGGGAAACCACTCACATTGACAGCGCTACCGTTGAGATATCCATATCCACCGCTGTATTCATCTACATTAACAACCGAATAGTTCTTTTTACCACCATAATCAATCCCTCTTTCGTTCAGGGTAGTGGCGGGTTTGTTCCAAGGGCGAAAGAAAACAACAGTATCACCTGCTTTAATATCAATTTTAAGGTTGGGATTAAACAAAGGCAGGGGCTTAAAGCCCGCTACTGGTAGTAATGCGTAGCCTACCTCCACAAAATTATGGTCGTAGCGAGAGTCGTTTTCAGGGTCGAACAAACGGTACATGGCGGGGTTGGTAATATGAAAGCCTTTGGTGGCGATTATAGTCGGAGGTTCTTCCTTTTGAACCAGGGTAGCCTTCTCCCCCACCACCAAAAACAGAGTGTAAATTATTACCTCCAGCAGCATCTACCGCAAAAGCAGGGTCTGTTTTGTTGGTCAATACATCTGCATTGTATTGTACCGCAAAAATGATTTCGGCATTTTTATCGTTTTGCGCTCCTGTGTATTGTTTCAATGGATTTTCGGAACGCGTAGGGAATAGTTGGTTGTAAGCCGTTGCCAATGGATAGGCATCTATGATTTTATCCGCATATTGAAGTGCCAAATCAAAATCGGCACTAGACTTCCCCAATGAATTTTTAAAATTCCATCCACGGGTCAAATATACGCGTGATAGCAAGAACTGTGCAGCGCCTTTGGTAATACGACCGTAGTTAGAGGCCAGACGGGGAGTTTGCTTGGCATCGAGCAAATCGGTAATGATTTGCTTATAAATATCCGCCGAAGGAATCCTTTTTGCTTCCTTACTTGGGCTCAATGTTTCTGTCAGTGGCATAGGTACATCACCCCATTGCTGTACCAAATAAAAATAGCTTAAAGCACGCAAAAATTTGGCTTGAAACCCGTGCATCTTTGAGTGCTGCTGCCATAGTAGTAATTTTATCGGCACGACTAACAACCGTATTGGTACGAGCAATCTCGGCATATAATAAGGTCCATAGGCTTTGAAAATCGCCTAAGGTAGCATTTAAACGTACATCGTATTGTTCCAAAGGCCCTGAAGTGAGTGCAGGTGTCCCAAACCGAGGGTCGCCAAATCCTCCCTGTGAAAAAATATCAGTACCATTCAAAACGAGCGATCGGTTTTGGTGAATATTGCGCAACAACGGATAGCAAGATTTGACTAAGTCTTCAAAGCCTGCTTCTGTAGCGTAATAAACATCGGTAGTAAGGGTAGAAACAGGTTTTTCTATTAGAAAAGTATCTTTTGCAACCTGAGGCAACTATGCCTACAAAAGCGATTGCCAAAGCGGTATGACGTATATTGAATACTGATTTCATAATTGTTCTGGTTAGAGTTCGAGGTTAGAAAGTGATGTTAACGCCCAAAGAATAAGTGGCGGATGGTACATCGTCTTGATAAATCGCTGAGTTAAATTCAGGGTCAAATCCAGTAAACTTACTAAATACAAAGGGATTGACTACCTGCAAATAGAAGCGTGCATTGGAGAGTTTGGCTTTGTTCATAAAACCTTGTGGCAAAGTATAGCCCATCGTAATATCAGAAATTCTCAAAAAACTGGCATCTTGATAGTTGATGGCATTACGATAAGGATTGGCAGCCACTACTCCAAAATAAGTGTTAGATGGGTTGTCGCTTCTCCAATAATCCAAATAAGCCAATTTGGTATCTCTTGTACCTCCAATCTCCCCAAATGTACCAGACAAAGTGCTATTGTAATACTGAACACCATTACGATAGTACATAAAAAAAGACAAATCTATACTTTTGTATTTAAAGCGATTAGTGATTCCTGTGAGCCAATTGGGTAGCTGTGTTCCAAGCACGACCCGATCATCAATGGCATCGGCTGAAGAAATAACGCCATCATTGTTTTGATCCACAACGCGCACTGCACCAGGCACTTGCTTGTACTTCGTTGCCAAGTCTTTGTCAGCAGTTTGCCAAATACCATCAAATTGATAATCAAAATTAGAACGGATAGGATAGCCTACAAATAGCTTATTTCCTTTATCAACTGTTTGGCCATCGCCGTACAATTGCAGGAGTTTGTTTTTATTTTTCGTAAAAGTTAGCGTTGTATTCCAGCTAAAATCGTTCGTAACTACATTCACCGTATTGAGCGTAAGCTCTACCCCTTTGTTTTCAATTTCTCCTACATTGGCAATGACCTGATTAAATCCTGTGATAGTAGGAATTTTTTGATTCAGAATCAAATCTACTGTTTTTCTGTTGTACACCTCCAAAGAAGCAGCAATGCGATTTTTGAAGAAACCAAAGTCCAATCCCACATTTATTTCTTTACTTCGTTCCCATCTCAAATCTTTATTGGCCAAATTTAAGGGAGCAAAGCCATATGCAGCTGTGCCGTCGAAGTCATAACCTGTGTTCAACAAGCTTGCTTGTGTACTGTAGGGATTTACTGTTGAGTTACCTACTTGACCATAACTCAAGCGTAGTTTTAAGTTAGAAAAAACATTAAGGTCGCGAATAAATGCCTCATCGCCCATGCGCCAAGCAAATGCCACTGAAGGGAAAAAAGCCCATTTATTACCCTCCGAAAGCTGAGAGGCGCCATCCGAACGTCCTGTAAGGGTCAATAAATACTTATCTGCATATGAGTAGTTGATTCTTCCCATAAACGATAAGATAGAACGTTCTACCAACGAACTACCAATGCTGCCAATGGTACTGGCTGTATTTAAAGCATACCAATCGGAGTCGTAAGGCAAATCTCTAACGAAGATTGAATAAGCCTCATTCCGCTGGTAAAAAGCGCTTTGCAAACCCGTTACTCCAATCCGATGTTTGCCCAAATCTACATTATAATTGATGATATTATCTAAGGTATAATTCCCTGCAATTCTGCCATCATACTGCGCTCTTGGCTTGGCACCGATCTGCGACTTTGACCATTTCCCTCTAAAATCTCCGACTCTTTCTGAACTATAAGAGCCCGAAATAGACGACCTTAAACTTAACCCTTTGATAGGTGTAAACTCTACATAAGCATTGCTCATAATAGCAGCGGTGGTGGTTTGTAATTTCGAGGTCTTTGGATCAATGTCGGCCAAAGGATTAGGAACTTGTTTGTCATTAATTCCCATCCAGAAAGCTACCCCATCTACTTCAAAGTCACCATTTTCTGAAGGGTTGGCAAGGTCTTTAAAGTAAGCTGTTCCGGTAGGACGTGCACGATACGCATTTCTTAAAGACTCTTGCGAACCTAAATTTTGGTCGCTGTAAGTCACATAAGAAGTAAAGCCTACTTTGAAATAATTGCCGAGTTTACTATCTAAGCCTGCATTGAGGTTATATCTTTTAAAACCTGTATAAAGTACATTCCCATTTTCATTCAAAAAGCCTCCTGAAAAACGGTAAGTAGTTTTCTCATTCCCGCCCGAAACACTAATATTTTGACTCATTTGCAAGGCTGGGTCTGTAATCAAATCTACCCAATCTGTTGTTTTTCCATCTTTAATGTTGGCGGTTTCGGCAGCAGTAAAAGTAGCCCCTGTCCCTCCTTCCAAAATTCTATCTGTATAAATCGCTTTATAAAATTGCTCGCTACTCATTAATTTTGGAATGTGCGCTGGTACTTTCACTCCTACATAGGCATCGTAGCTTACTTTGGGTTTCCCCGAAAGCCCTTTTTTAGTAGTGATGATAATCACGCCATTAGCTCCCCGCGAACCATAAATAGCCGTAGAAGAGGCATCTTTCAAGACATCCATCGACTGTATATCATTGGGATTGAGATTATTAAGATTACCCCCCATCAATCCGTCAATTACTACTAATGGCTCAGTAGAGTTGTTGATGGTGTTTTCACCCCTAATGGTAATATTATAACCTACGCCAGGTCTATTGTTTTGTTTTGTGACCGTGGCACCAGCTACTTGCCCTTGTATGGCTTTAGAAGCCATAATTGGATTGGCACGTACTATATCTTTCGACTGAACCGAAGCAACAGCCCCTGTCAAATCTGTTTTTTTGATTTCGCCATATCCCACTACCACCACTTCATTCAAAGCCAAATCGTCGGCTTTCAAAGAAATATTAATAATGCTTCGTGTACCTACTAAAATTTCTTGTTTAACATACCCTATAAAACTCACTATCAGTACACTATTGTCATTCGGAACCTCTATTTTAAAAGCACCATTTTCATCGGTGCTCGTGCCTTTTTGCGTACCTTTAATCACCACATTTACACCGCAATCGCTCACCAGACTCTCCTGAAATTGTTCCCGTTACGGTCTTATCAATAGCTTCTCCGAGATTGGCTACTACCAAGCCGCTGTGTTGGCATACTAAAAATCAGACGATTAATCGAGATAGGCGGTGAGATTACTCGAAGTGCCGCCTTGGCAGCAGTGGTTTTTGATGCCACCACCACGTAGGTATCTTTGCTGATTTTTTTTAATCGTAAACCCAATGGACGTAACAACTGCGTCAGGTTTCGTTCCGAATGGTCAATGGCATTGAGTTGACTTTGGCCGTAATCGTTATGCCCTTCCAGTAATTTCTCCTCAAACAAAATATCAACTCCCTGTTGTTTTTGGAATTGCATCAACGCTTCTCTTTAATGAAACCTTAGGGGATTGCGGCGCATCTGTGCGCAGAGGGGATTGTTGGTTGAAGGCCAACAACTGAGCTGAAAGTCGTGGCGTTACGAGCAGCCATACTACTACGCTTGCCAGTGAAACTGAAATTCGTAAAAAATTCCAGGCATAATAAATGAAAGGTTAAGTTAAATCTGGATATTTGGTTAAATCTGTCTATTTCAAATATTGTAAGGTATAAGTAAGCGAAGAATCTTCTGAAGGGTGGCTACGAACGATTTCTAATTCCAACAAATCGGCCATTACTTGTAGAAATGCTTCGGCTGTTTCAGCCTTGAAAGTCCTCCAAGTGTTCGTTTGGCTAAAGAAGAATCTGGGATAATCACCTGTACACCAAAGCGTTCTTTGTTGATAAGCAATCTCCGATACTTTTGTATTCTGAAATGTAAAACGGTGTTCCTTCCAACTGGCATGAGGAGCAATGGGTTGATTGTGCTTTAAAGTAAGTTGGCTCTTGGGTCGAACGGTCACGATATCGCCTGTTGAAAAATAATCAAAGGCTTGCTATCTTGATTTTTTAATGAACGGAGTTGCACCTTACCTTTATTGAGTACGACTTTACTTCCCTCGCTCGGCTATACACCATAAACTCTGTACCCAAGACTTGTACCTCCAATTGGTCGGGTGTTTGAACAATGAACCGTTCGTGATTGGGGAGATGCTGAATAGAAAATTCAGCCTCTCCCGTTAAAAAGACTTTGCGAGAGCCTGTTCCAAAACCAAAACGAGGTACTTTAAGTGTTGAATTGGCATTGAGTATCACACGACTACCATCAGAGAGCGTCAAGGTACGCAGTTCTCCATAGGCTGTTTCATGGTATTTGTAGATGATTGTATCACGCATCAAATAAGTACTTGCCAGCAATAGCAGAGAAATAGAAGCGGCTACCCACCAAAAAAAAGAGGGGCGTTGCGCTAAAAAAAGCGGCGATGTGTAGGGGTTACTATTTTCTGTATCTACTTCTTCTATCCATTTTGTATAAGCTTGTTGGACATCTACAATCAGTTGTGGGTTTTGTTGCTCCCATTCTTCAAGCCACTGAAAATAGAGTTCTTTATGGCTCGGTTGCGATAGCCAATCTTCGATAAGGGCTTTTTGAAGGGTAGTAGCTCGCCCTTCAAATAAAGCTTGAATAGCTTGTTTATAGGTGTGCTGATTCATAGGTGTAGATTGTTGACTTCAATAAAGAATAAAAAATAGGTAAACAACCCTTGACTATGTGATAAAAATGTACTTAAAAGTGCTATCGCTAATAAGCCGTAATTGCGTAATGACTGACGTAATAAAGAAAGTACTTTGGTAATATGCCCTTCTACTGTTTTAATGGATAGCTGGAGTTCTTCGGCAATCATCGCATTCTTTTTTCCTTCAAATCGGCTCATCAAAAAAACCCGCTGGCTTTGTGGAGAAGTAGAGCGGATAATTTCTTCAATTTTAAGATAGAGTTCGTTGAATTGAAGCAATTGTTGAGGAGTAACGGGGGTATTGTCTGAAGTTGTATCTGGTGCATAATCGTTGTTCTTTTCTTGGTGAAGTTCCGTTCTTAAATACGCAAATGCCGCATGGCGCACTGTGGTAAACAAATAAGACCGATAAGAAGTCACAATACCTCGATGGAGTTGCTTTTGCCAAAAACGGCTAAATACCTCCATCACCAAATCTTCTGCTATCTCTTTAGAATAAACAAAACGAACAGCATGGCTACATAAGGGCTGATAATAACGTTTAAAAAGCAACTCATACCCTTTCTCGTCATTAATTTCAAAAGCACGCTTGATAAACAACTCCGTATCTATCACGCTGCTATCGGTATGGCCTACCAATGTAGGCCCGCTCCGATTTTCATCAGCTGGTAGCATATATTCTGACTCATTGGTAGTCATGGCTCATATCAGAAAAATGGTTGAGTAATTATTAGCAATCGTTTTTAGATGAAGAGTATATAAGTAACCTTTTACCCTTGTCTTTTTTGCAATTTTTTTCTAAAAAATCTTTGTATAATACTCTTTTGGTGAATTGGTAGGCCATCGAACAAAATGGAACATGCAATTTGTCTTCTCCAGTATAGAAACCATTTGCCTTAAATCTCCTAACTTTGCCTTATGCGAATCAACAACGAGACCACCGAACGGATCAAACAAGCTGCCGACATCGTAGAGGTGGTGAGTGATTTTGTTTCTCTGAAAAAACGGGGGCTAATTATACCGCATGTTGCCCTTTTCACAATGAAAAATCACCCTCTTTCAATGTCAATCCTGTACGGCAAATCTTCAAGTGCTTTGGCTGTGGTGCAGCAGGTGACTCCATCAAGTTTGTGATGGATATTGAAGGCGTAAGCTATGGAAAGCCCAGGCACTTGGCTCAGAAATACCACATTGACATCCAAGAAGAGGAGCAAACCCCCGAAGAGGTAATACGTCAAAATGAGCGTGATAGCCTTTACATTGTGCTGAATTTTGCCCAAAAATACTATCAACACCTCCTCAATACTCACGAAGAAGGCCAAGCCATTGGGCTGAGTTATTTCAGAAACCGCGGCTTCAACGACTTCACCATCAAAGCCTTTGGACTGGGTTATAGCCTCAATGAATGGGATGGACTCACCAAAGAAGCCGCCCAAAAAGGCTATAATACCGAATTGCTCCAAAAAGCAGGCTTGACCTTACACAAAGAAGGAACCACCGACCGTTTTTACGACCGTTTTCGCGGCAGGGTCATTTTTCCGATTCATAATGTATCGGGCAAGGTCATTGCGTTTGGTGCACGGATTTTGACAAATGACAAAAATCAGCGGAATGTCGCCCAACCCAAGTATGTCAATTCGCCCGAGACCGATGTTTACCACAAAAGCAAAATCTTATATGGTATTTATCAGGCTAAAAATGCGATAAGGCAAGAAGACGTTTGCTATTTGGTAGAAGGCTATACTGACGTGATTTCGTTGCATCAAGCGGGCATTCAGAATGTAGCGGCTTCGTCAGGCACGTCATTGACCGAAGACCAAATCAGGCTCATTGCCCGTTTTACCCACAATATCACCATTCTCTATGATGGCGATGCTGCAGGTATCAAAGCCGCGCTACGTGGGCTTGACATGGTGCTGGAAGAAGGGCTAAACGTAAGCCTCGTAACACTCCCCGAAGGCGAAGACCCCGACAGCTATGTTTATAAAGTGGGAGCAGAAGGATTCAAAGCCCACGTAAAGCAAGCCACCAAGGATTTTATTACCTTCAAAACCGAAATGCTGCTCAAAGAAGCGGGCGATAACCCTTTCAAAAGGGCCGAAGCCATCAACGACATTGTGGCGAGCATCACCAAAATTCCTGACCCCATCAAACGGCAGATTTTTTTCAAACGCACCGCCGATTTGATGAAAATGGATGAGCAAACACTTATTTCGGAAGGCAATAAACAACTGCGCCAGCAACAAGCCAAAACAGCTGAACGAACCTCGCCTAAGGCACCGCCAAAACCCACGAGCTCAAATCTACCCCCCGACACTTTTTTTAGTGAATTTTCTGACAATTTTATCGAAGAAGAATTCGGGATTTTGGTCGAAGAGGTCGTGCCCAATCAACCCATTTTGCCACCAGCAGTAGCTACTAAACAAGCGCAGCCCAACAATCTTTTTAAGGCACGGCTTTACCTTCAAGAGCAGGCTTTTGTGCGACTGTTGATACTCTATGGACAAATCGAGTTGGAAGAAGGAATTTCACTGTGCCGCTATTTACTACACGAAATCGGTGAAATATCGTTTGAAAATCAACTCTTTGACCTCGTGCTCAATATTTTCAGGCAGCGATTTAGTGCTGGCGAAGTACCTTCGACCAATTATTTCTTGGATCATATTGACCCCAATATCAAAAATTTGGCTTTTGACCTCTGCACCAATCGCCACCAACTGAGCGAAAATTGGGAGAAGTTTGAGATTATGGTACCCACCGATGAAGACCTATTACATGAGTTAGCTTTTAAGAAAATCTTGCGCCTCAAAATGGCTTACTCTGCCGACAAAATGAAAGACTTACTGAATCAAATAGGGGCAATTTCGGGTAACTCCGACGAAGAGTTTGCCAAAATCATCGAGCTACAAGGCCAATATAAATTCTATAAAAATATCAACGATTTGGCGGCCAAAGAACTTGGCACGGTCGTGCCGGGCTATTAAACTAAAACCCTTACCTATTATGAAAGCAACACGATTCAGCGGCATACAATGGGCATTGGCTGCCCTTGCCGTATTATTGCTTTTTGTGGCAAACATACCCAACAAAGAACTTCAAAAGGCCAAAACAAAACGCTACTTGTATGTGGCTACCCCTGGCATCAGGAATTACTTAGAGTATGGCGGGCATGGACTATTGGTATTTGATATTGACGACAATTACCGCTTCGTAAAGCGCATCCCTACGGCAGGCTTAGATGAAAATGGCAAACCCATCAATGTAAAAGGAATATGTGCAAGCTTGGCTACCAACTGTATCTATATCAGCACCATACAGTCGCTTCAGTGCATTGATTTAACCACCGAAAAATTACAATGGGAGCGCAAATATGAAGATGGCTGCGATCGCATGGCCATGTCGCCCGATGGGAAAACGATTTATCTACCCACCTTTGAAAAAGACTTTTGGCATGTGTTGGATGCCAAGACGGGCGATGTCAAACAAAAGATTGTTACCAAATCGGGGGCACACAATACCCTGTTTGGCCTCAACGGCAAAGAAGTGTATTTGGCGGGGCTTCGGTCGCCTTATTTGACGGTGGTAAATGCCCAAAAACCCTCCGAAACAAGGCAAGTAGGCCCTTTTAGCGCGTCTATTCGACCTTTTACAGTCAATGGCAAACAAACACTGTGTTTTGTGAATGTAAATGAATTGTTGGGTTTTGAAGTGGGCGATCTCAAAACAGGTAAGATGCTGCACCGAATAGAAGTAAGTGGCGTGCAAAAAGGCCCCGTAAAACGCCACGGATGCCCAAGTCATGGGATAGGCTTGACCCCCGACGAGCGCGAGCTGTGGGTCGTGGACGGGGCCAATCAGCAAGTTCATTTTTTTGATGCTACCACCATGCCCTGCCAACAAATAGGAAGCCTCTCGCTACGTGACCAACCCGGTTGGGTTACTTTTAGTTTAGATGGTCGGCATGCTTATCCTTCTACAGGCGAAATCATCGAGGTAGCCACCCACAAAATCATTGCAACACTAAGCAATGAAAACCAACAGGGGGTACATAGTGAAAAAGTGATAGAAGTACACTTCAACGGTAAGAAGCCCGTCAGATTGGGCGACCAGTTTGGTATAGGACGGGTGGTTCGATGACTCCCGTCCTGCTAGAATCAATCCCGTTGCTTACTCTCGCGTTTGGCTTTTTTCTCGGCACGCTTTTGCTTGAGGTCTTTTTCTGATTCCTTTTTCTTTTCCTTACCAGGTTTATCTTTTGACATCATCGTACGGGTTTAAGTGAATAACTCAATTTTTGAATAAACTTAAAAATGAAGGAGGTACTTTGGTTTCAAAACGAAGTTTTTCGTTGGTTATTGGATGCACAAAGCCCAAAATATAGGCATGAAGGCCCAACCTTCCCATGGGATTGAGTGAACTGCCATATTTTTTATCGCCTACTATGGGGTGGCCTAAGTCTTGGCAATGCACCCTGATTTGATTTTTTCGTCCAGTTTCCAACTTTACCTCCAACATCGAATACTGTGCATTGGCTTTAAGGGTTTTGTAATGTGTTACGGCCCGTTGGCCTTGATTAGGATTTAGACTGGAATAGACCGTCAGGGCTTTACTCTCCTTCAAGTACGAAATCACCGTGCCATTGGGCTCGCCCAATACACCTTCTACTACTGCCAAATAGGTTCTTTCTTTGGTGGTTGGTTCCCAAGAGACTTGCAATAGTTGCTGTATTTTCTCACTTTTGGCAAAGACCATCACCCCCGAAGTGTCGCGATCGAGGCGATGAACGATGAACACCTTGTTGGAGGGATTTTGCTGCTTTACATGAAGACTCAATAGGCGGTAGGCCGTTTGTTCATCTTTCTTATCAGTAGCCATCGAAAGTAGCCCTGCTTGCTTGTCAATCACAATCAAATGGGCATCTTCAAACAAAATAGTAAGACCATGATAAGTAGGTTCTCTATGGACTTTGTTAGTACGTATTTCTATTTTTTGATTAGTTAAAAGCCTATAGTTATATTGCGACACTGCCCTACCATCTACCCATACTTGTTTGTTTTGCAAAAGGCTCTTGATATTAGTACGGCTTTTGGGAAATTGTGCTACCAAAAAAGCCATCAATTCGACTTCTTCCTTTGCTTCTAAGTAAATGGATGGTTTTGGCTTGTTCATCATCATTATATAAAGTCATCTGTCAATAACAATTCCTTCAAATGCTTCCAATTTATTAAGATTAAATTCGAGGTAGCCATTTTTCCATGTATAAGTTAAAGGTTGTTTGCTAATCATTGAAAAAATCCTTGAAGGTTTAAAAGATGATTGAATTTTAAACGATAGATTGAATAAGGGTAATGGTTCAAAATAAGTATTACCGCTAAAGCCTGTTAAATTGACAAGGTGAACTATCAGGCCGTCATTTGTTTTCTTATTTATATTCTCAGGAATATTTTGGGTATATTCTTGTAAAATCACTTCTACTCGCTCGTGTGCGTTGGTCTGAATAAGTTGACTAACCTCAGGAAAAACCATCTTTATGACATCCAATAATATATTCTTGTGTTCTTCATAGCCATGTACATAATATAGCCTCCCAAGGTTAATGGGTAAAATCGCAGCTTTACTGTTATTGTGTTGTTTTAGGCCGAGTGCATAATAGCCTGTGGGTTCATGCCCGCCAATGATTTCGGGCGGTCCTGGACGACCCTTCGAAAGAATCGGCAGCAGCTGTTTGTCTGTTCCCGACAGGTCGTATAAGCCCAAATTGAACTTCCAAAATAACATCTTTTGTCCTTTAAAACGGGTGAAAATAGTTTTGTCGTTGGGAGTCAAGTAAAAACCACTTCCTTCATGGTCTTTGTTGATGATTTTAGCGCCAAATAGCTGGTATAGCGCTTCGGGGTCATCAAACATGGCTTGATTAGTTGCAATCAGATGAACCCCCTGCTGGCTGGCATCTTTCAATACTTGTACTGATGCTTTGCTCAGGTAAGTAATATCTGGCAAAATGAGAAGGCTGTATTTTTTAATTTTATCCGCTCGGTTTTCTATTTGTGCATCTTCTATGATATCAAAAGGGATATGAGCTTCTTTGAGCATCAGTTGAATGCCACGGTATTCTTGCATAGGCGTACCACTTGGCCACGAACCAGGCGCAACTACGGCAATTTTAGCTACTGATGTATAGTTGCCGAAATAAGGCTCGAATTTTTTGTGGTGGGCGTATATTTTTTTTATTACAGCATAGTTACGTTCGTCTTCATAGTCGCGCATATCGCCCATCATGCTAATATCCAAACCAGAACCGTTGGCAATATTTTCATAGAGTCGGATGGCTACCTCCTCTGGCTCAACGGCATTATAGCGCGACTGAAACGAAATTTGTTGAATGCTACTATTGCTAATGACATGCTCGGGGAATGAATTGAAGGCATTGCCGACGTTATCAGATGACATATAAGGCCAATAAGGCAAGCTATTGGTTTGCGATTCGTGGCGGATAATGTCCACATACTTGTCCATGTAAGTACAAATCGCAATTTGCTGGCTCTTTGATTTGACCAATGTATGCAAACGTTTTGACCAATCTTCGACCGTAAATTTTTTAAAAGCTAAATATTCCTGAAAAATAGCATCGGCTTTGTTTTCTTCAGTAGGTAGTGTTTTTCCATGACTGTACTCTGCAAATCGTTTTTTGTCGTAATCGTTTTGGTCAATCCCGTGGTATTTCCCTTCGTAAGGATTATTGACCTGATAGCCTGGCATATTCAAAAAAATCCCATCAACGGCGTAGTTGTCAATCACCTCTTCGACAATCTCAAAAGCACACTTTTGTACATAAGGGGCATTGATTGAGACCACATACATATCAGTATTGATGATGCGTTCGCCTTTTGAGGAGATATAGCACCAGTCAGGGTGTGCCTTAAAAATGGTTTCATGAACTCGGCTAAAATCAAAGCGTACCACGACTTTTATACCATTCTGATGACATCTCTGAATCACATCGCCCAGCATATTGCCTTTCATATAGGGGTTGATATACTGAAAATCTAATTGAGTAGGATAAAAGGCCATAATACCTCCTGCGTTGATTATGAGCGTATTGGCAGAGCAGGCTTTTAAATCTTGAACAAGAGAATCTGGATTTAGTGTTGCAGCTTCGTAAGCGGGCAAGTTGGTCTGAATAACGCGCAAATTGTTTTGTTTCCACCATGGCATGTCATCAGACCACTTGGTGGTGCCTTCTTTTCTGGGCAAGGCAAATTTCAAATACTAAAAAAAACAACAATAAAAAACAATAATAGCACCTATTCATAGTAAGATTTATGAGTTGATTGGTTTCACAAGACTAAAGCATTATTTTGTTTAATACTGCTCTCCTGCGCCGCCACCTCCAAAATCACCCCCACCGAGTTGTAAACTAGGATCGGTAGTTTGTATATTTTGGGTCATTTGAGAAAGTATAATGGTTTCAAGTCCTATTTTTTTATCTTCTTCAGACCAATTGCTAAAACCAAAGCGAGGAGTTTTGAGTTGGCGAATCACCCATACAGCCACCGCAACAGCCACCAAACCACCCAATACCAAGCCCCATTCGGTGGGCAGCACGGCATGATAAAAACGATACGTCATCACAGAGGCGACTACGCCCAACAACCCCAATAACAACACTAAGCGATTGCGCCAACGAAAACCCAAATAGAGATAAAGCAGAGGAATCACAAATGTTAATCCCCAGAATATAGGTGCAAAGGCAATTTCAGGTGCAGGAGGGGGCAGGTGGTTGAGGGCTGCATTGGCTTCACGGACTACGTAATAGTTGCCTGCAGCATAAAACACGACCATTGCCATTGTGCTCGTCCATTCAAGGGCAATAGCCCAGTAAAATGATGCTTTTTTTTGACCAAACCGACGGCCCAAGCTGTATGCAATTGCTGCACCAATCATCAAAGCAAAGGGCAATAAGGCTTTTCCAAGTGGATGTTTCATTAAGAGAGAAGCACCAATGAAAAGCGTTGTTAGAAAGGCGAATAATGCCACAACAGGCTCCCCAAAAACATAGGTGGTTAGCAATAGCAAAGGTAAAAAAAGCAACGCTGCCAGCCAAGGCTCGTCCAAGTGAGTAGTGTCATAAATTTGATAGACCAGCGGCATCAAAGCTCCCAAAATACAGTAGATGAGCGCGTTGTCAATACCCGAAAAATAGAGTTTACGTTCGCGTATCAAAAATAGAAGCAAAAAGGTCGCTCCAGCACCATAAATGGCTGATACCACGGAAAAGCCCCAGAAGGATTCGTCAAAACCTATGATAAACACCGTCATCAAAGACCCACCCAAGCCAAACCCCAAACACCCAAACAAAAACAGCAACAGCTTAATGAAAATATTGGGGTTGTAAGGCACGTCGGCATGGAGTTTTTGAAGTGCTAAGCATTGCACCTCATTCAATTTCCCCTCTTTATTGAGTCGTTGAACTACCTCTTGAGCGTATTGGTTGCGAAGGAGTGTTTCGTTGTATGCTTTCATAAGATTGATTTTTGGGTTGTTTGGCGATATAGATAGCCATTAAATACAATCGTTAAAGTACCGCATAAGCCCAAAGTTGGCGGCCTGCTTATTGCTTCAACAACTTTTTATAATTCAAAATAAATAGAATCACGCCCACGGCACTACCAATAAAATAAAAGCTACTGAGTGCAATTATCAGTTCAGTATTCGCCCATTTGAATACTAAGTAAGTAAATCCTATATAAGCATATACTACCGCCATCAGCAAAAACAAAAATGACTGTGTTTGCTGTGCATAACGAAAGAAATACCACGCGGCTCCCCCAACAACAAGGGCAAATACAAACCATAATTCTGAGGAAAACAAGCCCGATAAAGCACTTATAAAAAGCAAGTTGCCTCCCAAAAGCAAATAGGTAAAAGTAAAGTGTTTTTTGATGTTTTGCTTTTCTAATAAAATACCGCCACCTACTACCAATAGCCCAAATACAACGGCTGTATTGATGAGGGGTTGATTATTAAAGTCGTTGGAAGTCATTACTTCCAAGGGCGTAATCGTCAGCCCTACCCATGAGGCCAAGGCCGTAAGCCCCATCGACAACACGCCTCGGTGGTCGAAGCGATAAGCACAAAACAAAAATAGCACCGCCGGTAGCAGCGCTGCCAAACCATAGCGTGTGCCAAACAGATTGTAACGCCACTGCACATAGCCTTCTAATGACAAAAATAAGGTGCAAGCCAGCAGCAGCACAAAGTCGGTAAGCTTGCCTTCTGAATGGATCTCTTCTCTTGAAAAAGGCATACGATGGTAAAACACATAGCCAAAACAAGCCAAGGTGAGCAATGCCAACAGGACAATCAGCAGCTCATGGCCAAGGGTGTCGATATTTTTGTAAATCAATATCCCTATGCCCGATGTAAACAACAAAATCCCAGTATAAAGCATTGTTCGCAGCATCAGGTGCAGCGAAACGGGACGATTGCGCTCCTGTGTTTCAAGCGTAGCCGCCTCTTGAGGCGTGATCAATTGGCGTTCTTGCCAAAGTTGGAGAAGTTCGGATAGGGGTGTCATGAAACAAAACTAAACTTTTTTAAAGATAAATGCCTCAAAAAACTTTTCAACCCCTAATTTTGTGGAATTTTTGAACGTACCCCTTCATTTATAGCAATGCCCAAAAATCCCAACATCAAATCCATTCTTATTATTGGTTCAGGTCCCATCATCATTGGTCAAGCCTGCGAATTTGACTATGCCGGCTCGCAAGCCGCCCGCTCACTGCGCGAAGAAGGCATCGAAGTTATTTTGATTAACTCCAATCCTGCCACCATCATGACCGACCCGATAAACGCCGACCACGTTTATCTCAAGCCGTTAGAGAAAAAATACATCATTGATATTTTAGAAAAGCATAAAGTAGATGCTGTGCTTCCCACCATGGGAGGCCAAACGGCCCTCAATTTGGCCATAGATTGCGAAAAAGCCGGTATCTGGAAAAAATATGGAGTCCAAATTGTAGGTGTGGACATCAAGGCCATCGAAACGACCGAAGACCGCGAAAAATTTCGCCTTAAAATGCTTGAATTGGGTGCCAGTGTATGCAAAGGCCGCACCGCCAAGTCGTTTTTGGAAGGCAAAGAAATAGCCCAAGAAATAGGTTTCCCCTTAGTTATTCGGCCTTCCTTTACTTTGGGAGGCACAGGCGGCGGCTTTGTCAATACTGCCGAAGAGTTTGACAAAGCCCTCCAACACGGCTTGCTTGCTTCGCCTGTGCATGAGGTGTTGGTAGAACAGAGTATCTTGGGCTGGAAAGAATACGAGCTCGAACTCTACGCGACAACATCGGCAACCTGATTATTGTATGCTCTATCGAAAACTTCGACCTCATGGGCGTACATACAGGCGACAGCGTAACGGTAGCCCCTGTGACCTCCCCGATACCCTCTACCAAAAAATGCGCGACTTGGCTATTTTGACAATGAACGGTATCGGCCAGTTTGCAGGAGGTTGTAATATTCAGTTTTCGGTCAATCCCGAAACCGATGAAATCATCGTCATCGAAATTAACCCGCGCGTGTCGCGGTCGTCGGCCTTGGCTTCTAAGGCCACGGGTTACCCCATTGCCAAGATTTCGGCCAAAATGGCCATCGGCTACAACCTCGACGAGCTCATCAACCCTATCACGGGCAGCACATCGGCCTTCTTTGAACCGACCATTGACTACGTGATTGTGAAAGTGCCGCGCTGGAACTTTGACAAATTCCCTGGTGCCGACCGCTCTTTGGGCTTACAAATGAAATCGGTAGGCGAAGCCATGGGCATTGGCCGCAATTTCCAAGAAGCCCTCCAAAAAGCCTGTCAGTCGCTCGAAATACGCCGCAATGGCCTCGGAGCCGACGGTAAAGAGCTGACCGACGTAGCCGCTATACGCCAAAGCTTGGCCCACCCAAGCTGGGATCGTCTTTTTCATATCTACGATGCCTTCAAGATTGGGCTTTCGTTTAAAACCATCCAGTCGCTCACTAAAATTGACCCTTGGTTTTTGCACCAAATCGAAGACCTCGTTGAGTTGGAAAAACAAATACAGACCTACGACCTCGAAGACCTCCCGCCAAGCCTGGCCCTTACGGCCAAGCAAAAAGGCTACGCCGACCGCCAAATAGCGCATCTATTGGGTGTGAAAGAAAGTAAAGTCTATCAATACCGCCAAACGCATCATATCAAGCGCGTGTTTAAGTGCGTGGACACCTGCGCGGCTGAGTTTGCCGCCCAAACGCCCTATTACTACTCTACCTTTAGTGTCTCGCAAGACGAGCCCGAGAATGAGTCTGTCGTTTCTGACAAGAAAAAAGTGGTGGTGCTTGGCTCGGGTCCCAACCGCATCGGCCAAGGTATCGAGTTCGATTACTCTTGCGTCCATGGTGTATTGGCCGCTAAAGAGGCAGGCTACGAAACCATCATGATCAACTGCAACCCCGAAACGGTATCTACTGACCCCGATATTTCTGACAAACTTTATTTTGAGCCTGTTTTTTGGGAACACGTACACGCCATCGTGATGCACGAAAAGCCGGAGGGGGTCATTGTGCAATTGGGCGGACAAACGGCCCTCAAAATTGCCGAAAAACTCCATCAATACGGTGTAAAAATCATAGGAAGTAGCTTCGATACCCTCGATTTGGCCGAAGACCGTGGACGTTTCTCGGCCTTACTTCGCGACTTGCACATTCCCTACCCTCCTTTCGATACAGTGCGCACTGCCGATGCCGCCGCCGAAATAGGTAAACAGCTGGGCTTCCCACTGCTGGTTCGCCCCAGCTATGTGTTGGGGGGGCAAAGCATGAAGATCGTCATCAACGAGCAAGAATTAGAGCAGCATGTGGTTAAAATCCTCAACGATATTCCCGACAATAACATCTTACTCGACCACTACCTTGAAAACGCCATTGAAGCCGAATCGGATGCCATCTGCGACGGTGAAGATGCCTATATCATTGGTGTAATGGAACACGTTGAGCCTGCTGGTATTCACTCAGGCGACTCCCACGCCACGCTACCGCCCTTTGACCTCACACCCGATGAAATCCGTCAGATTGAAGAGATAACGCTCAAAGTAGCCAAGGCCATGAAAGTAAAGGGGCTGATTAATATGCAATTTGCTGTCAAAAATGGCGTAGTGTATGTCATCGAAGCCAACCCACGTGCCTCACGTACAGTACCCTTTATTTGCAAGGCTTACCAAGAGCCATACGTCAATTATGCCACCAAGTTTATGCTGGGCGATAAGCAAGTTAAAGACATTGATTTTAAGCCTACGAAAAAAGGCTGGGCCATCAAGATTCCTGTGTTTTCGTTCAATAAATTCCCGAATGTAAACAAAGCCCTCGGCCCTGAAATGAAATCCACAGGAGAAGGTATCTATTTCATAGACAGCCTCGAAGATGAGTTTTTTCAGAAAATATACGGCGAACGCAATATGTATTTGAGCCGATAAAGGCAGATTTGTCACCCCGACGCATTTCTGTTACCCCGACGAAAGGAGGGGTCTAAAGCCCCTGCAAACGTAGGGGCTTTTTTTATGTGCAATCAATTTTTATTTTTGTCAAAGATAAAACCAGCGACCCAAACAATGAGAGGACTCAACAAAGTAAGCCTAATTGGGAATGTAGGAAAAGACCCCGACATCCAAGTACTTGAAGGTGGAACCAAAATAGCCAAGCTCACCCTCGCTACGACCGAAATATTCAAAGATAAAAATGGGCAAAGCAAATCCGAAACCGAATGGCATAGCATTGTGTTATGGCGTAGCTTGGCCGATTTGTCCGAAAAATTTCTGCACAAAGGTAGTTTGGTCTTTATTGAAGGAAAACTAAAAACCAGAAGCTACGAAGACAAAGAAGGCCACAAAAAGTATGTAACAGAAATTGTTGCAGATCAGTTGATAATGCTTGACAAAAAGAGCGACTCGCCTAATTTTTAGGTTCAGACTTGCAAGCCTTCATACTTCGCCAACTTTATTTCTAACGATTAGCACTTCGTCGTCCGAAAACTCCATCCACCCAAAATCATACACGTAGTGCATCATCTTTTGGGCCGAGTTGATGTGATGGTGTGTGTGGTATTTCCAATGAAATTTTTTTTCTTCTAAAACAATACGCTGCACCTTCATTTTTGTTTTGGTCTTGCCCATGAGTTCCAGCAAAATTGAGCGGTTTCGATGTAGATGTCTATCAATGGCAAAAGCCTCTTTTTTGGTTACTGTTCGGAGGCTTATATGGTAGAAATTCTTGCATTTCAGACTACAAAATAGCTTATCTATACGCCCGCTTAAAGTCGTTTTACAAATTTTACATTTTTTCATAGCACAATAACCGATAAAGCAACTAACCAACTAAACATAAACCATTTACAAAGCTAAAATACAATCCGTTTAGTAACGGTTAAGAAACATTTACTGTCGAATATAAACGTTTGATTTTGATTAATATCCAATTGTTTTACTTTTTTTACGTAAAAAATTCAATGACGTATGAGTCAGATCATTATCTATAAGCCCGAACCACGAAGCCAGCGTTTCAAGCTATTCATTCCGTACGAATTAAAAGAAGAAAGAGAATGGCTAAAAAAGGTGAATTCTTCCTTCTACCACCCCAACCAACGACTGTGGAGCTTGATAAATACACCCGAAAACAAACGGTTGATTTCGTCGCAATTCAAAGGCAAATACATTGTACAAGAAATAGAAGAAAATAAAAAGCCGATAAAGAAGATAACCACTTCTGAGAAAGCACAGGCGGTTTTAGCCCTGTGCGAGCAAAAGTTTGTGTTAAAATCTTTCAGTGAATCTACCATCAAAAGCTACCTAAATGCACTTGCTTATTTCTTTTCTTTCTTTGAAAATCGAGCCTACGAAACACTTGAAAAGCACGAAATCGAGGCATACGTTTACCACCTTAAAACGAAGTACAAGATTTCTGATACGCACCAAAACACCATCATAAACGCCATAAAAGCGTATTACGAACACGTTTTGGGCAAGCCCAGAGAATATTATGATTTGCAACGACCCAACAAAGCGAAGTCGCTGCCCAATGTATTTACGAAAGAGGAGATTCAGAAAATCATACAAGCCACCGAAAACATAAAACACAAGGCGATACTACTCACTATCTATTCGGCAGGTTTACGGATTAGCGAAGCCATCAACCTCAGAGTGAAGGACATAAACAGCGACGACGGAAACATATTTGTGAAGGACTCAAAGGGAAAACGTGACCGAAAAACGGTACTTTCGCCGATACTTTTGAAAGTATTGCGGGTATATTATAAACAACATAGGCCATCATACTGGCTTTTTGAAGGACAAGAAGGAGGGCAATACAGTGCTAAGAGTATCCAACAAGTGCTTAGAAAAGCGATTGATGCATCGGGGGTGAATCCGTGGGGCACAGTACACACGTTAAGGCACAGTTTTGCAACGCACTTACTACAAGAAGGAGTAAATCTTCGGATGATTCAAAGCATGTTGGGGCATAGCAGTAGCAAAACCACTGAGATTTATACACACGTTTTGGCGGTAAATAATAAAACAATCAAAAGCCCACTGGATTTTCTTGAAAATTTCGATATTTTTGAAAAAAAGTAGTTGCCGACATATGCGATATATACGCTACTGTTGCGTTAACACAGATGTTAGC
>JAWKMH010000030.1:0-2566 GCA_041392315.1 Spirosomataceae bacterium
TTCAGGCTTTTACGAATAACCAATCCGTAAAAACGGAAAAAATCCGTAAAAATACATGGCGTATTTACACTAAAGAAAACAACCTCAAAGTTACCTACCGTGTGTATGCCTACGAATTAAGTGTAAGAACGAGTTTTTTGGACGATTCGCATGGCTATATCAATGGAGCTACCCTATTTTTATTTCACGATCAGCTCAAAGCCATCCCCTTGAAGGTGGTTATTCAACCCTACCCTGATTGGAAATACGTCAGTACGGGATTAAAAAAGATAGCGACAAACACGTTTGAAGCCACTCATTATGATAACTTAGTGGATTGCCCTATCGAAATCGGGAATCAACGCATTTTTACTTTTACCGCCTCTCGTATTCCTCATTCGGTAGCCATGTATGGCGATGTAAAGTACGAAGAAGCTACGCTCTCGCATGAGATGCAGCGCGTGTGCGAAGCCGCTGCTACGGTGATTGGTGAACATCCCTGCCAAGACTATACCTTCATTGTCCACAATGTATTGGTGGGAAGTGGCGGTTTAGAGCATAGCAATTCTACGACTTTGGGGGTCAATAAAAATGTGTATCAAACCGAAACCAGTCGAAGATCTTTTTTGAGCTTGGTAGCACATGAGTATTTCCATTTGTGGAATGTCAAGCGAATCAGGCCTATTGCTTTGGGGCCGTTTGACTATGAAAACGAGAACTATACCCGTGCACTGTGGGTGGCCGAGGGTTTTACTACTTTTTATCAATACAATATTTTATTGCGTGCAGGTTTGGTATCGCCCGAGGATTATTGGCGACGCACAGCCTCGCTCATGACAGGCATTGAAAACCGCCCTGGCAATCGGATACAATCAGTAGCAGAGGCCAGTTGGGATGCTTGGATCAAACACTACCGCCCTAACGAAAACTCGCCCAATAGCACGATTTCTTACTATGGACTTGTTTAGTTGGAATTAGTATTAATTTTGCAAAAAAGCTACTATGAACAAACTACCAGTTTACATTTCAGAGAATGATTTTGGCGAATATATTTTACCTCATTTGAGCCATAAGCTTAACCATAATCGTCTAAAAGTCAGTTATCATTTTATTTTCAATACGATTTTATACGTTCTCAAATCAGGTTGTTCTTGGCGCACATTAAAGCCAGATAATCAATTAGTTACATGGCAAAACATCTATTATCACTACGCTAAATGGTCATCAGATGGAAGTTTTGAAAAACTATTTTCGAGTACGCATCAAATAATGAAAGCCAGTTTAGCCTTAGAATGTATCCAATTAGACGGTAGCCACACACCGTCAAAAAAAGGGGACAAAAAGTTAAATACCAAAAACGCAAAAAGTGCAAAACGACCAATAATTTAGTTATTTGTGATAATAATCATCACATTTTAGCAATTTCGGATTGTATAAGTGGCAATCACAATGATAGTTTTGAGTTAATTGAAAATATTGATATACTTATCGAAGCACTTAAAAAAGCCCAAATTAACATACAAAACTCTCATCTAAATGCCGATGCTGGATTTGACACCAACAGTTTCATCGAAACGATTGAAACAAAATACCAAATGATTGCCAATATTCCCAAAAACAAACGAAATTCTAAAAAAATAGAACAAGAATATAGGTATTTGGGCGAATATATTTACAGCTTTCGCAAAAAAATAGAGACCGTTTTTGCGTGGCTGGACACCTACAAACGAATTTTAATCCGTTTTGATTATAAGGCCCACAATTTCAAATCATGGCTTTATTTAGCATCAAGTTTGATTAATTTAAGAACAAAATTCAACTAAACAAGTCCATTATGAAACCCACGACCATTACTTTATTTTTAGCATTGTTTGTCCTTTATTTTAATGTCAAAGCACAAAAATCTGATGAGCAATTGCGCCAACAAGCCGACCAACTCGCCCACAAATATATCTTGACCGACGGGCATGTGGACTTACCTTATCGGCTCAAAATCAAGAATTTTCGCTTAGAACGTGAGTATCTTGGTATTCCTATCAGCACCGAAGAAGGCGATTTCGATTATGAGCGTGCCAAAAAAGGAGGGCTATCAGCTCCCTTTATGTCCATCTATATTCCATCATCTTATCAGCAAACTGGCGGTGCCAAGCAGCTTGCCGATACGCTTATCAATATGGTTCGGGGCATTGCCACCGCCCATCCCGATAAATTTGCCATCGCCACTACTCCCCAGCAGGTAGATGCCAACTTCAAAAAAGGATTGATTTCATTTCCGATGGGCATGGAAAATGGAGCGCCACTGTTAGAACTCTCAGATGTGGCTTACTTTCGCAAGCGGGGTATTAGTTATGTGACACTCACACACGGCAAAGACAACCATATCTGCGATTCCTCTTATGACACTACCTATACCCATAAAGGGTTGAGCGCATATGGCAGAGAGGTAGTCAAAGAAATGAATCGTGTAGGTATCATGGTGGACATTTCGCACGTATCAGACGATTCGTTTTATCAGGCCATCGAACTCTCCAAAGTGCCTGTCATTGCATCACATTCTTCTTGTCGGCATTTTACACCCACTTTCAAA
>JAWKMH010000031.1:0-2338 GCA_041392315.1 Spirosomataceae bacterium
CGATTTTCCCAATACCTCTACTACCTCGCCTTCCATGCGTCGGGAGCGTGTTGGGTATTGTGTAATTTTGGCAATGACTTTATCTCCTTCTTGGGCATTTTTAAGTTTAGCTTCAGGTATAAACAACTCATCGTAAATACGGCGGTTGTCAATGGCTACGATGCCGTATTTGGGCCACAGTTCAATCTCACCCACAAACTCCGTGCGACCACGCTCAATGATTTCTTCTACGCGCCCCTCACGGCGGCGGCCTGCCCGAAAATCGCTAAAAAGTGTAATTCGGACGGTGTCGCCATCTATAGCCCCTCGCAAATCGTCGGAGTCTATCCACACATCAGTATTTTCGGCTTTATGGTTGGTTGGTGTATTGTCGAGCACCACAAAGGCATAGTTTTTATTGACATGCTCTACTTTACCGATGAGTACGTTGGCATTAGCACTGACATTGGCGACATACAAGCCCTCATCGGTGCGCTTTACACGGTTTTCTTCTACCAGTTCCTCCAAAATACCATTGAGTAGTTGGCGAAGTTTAGAATCTTCGGCATCGAAATGCTCGTAGAGTTGAGACAGACCAAACGCCCGTGGCTCATTTATCTCAAAAAAGGCAGCGATTTCTGATTTGAACTCATCCACAAACGTTACAATTTGTTTTTGCGGACGGCTTTTCTTGGTCTTTGGTTTGGCTGTGCGGGTGTTTTGTTTCTTCTTCATCCTATTTAATACTTCTACCCAAAGAAACCACTTTTTCGGTAAAATCATTGCATGAGGGTGATTTTTGGGAGATTGATGAAAAATGGGTTTTAAATCCTAATGGCTTGCTGTCCACAAAAAAATCGAGCGAAGGGCATTCCCTTCGCTCGATTTGGCTTTCAAGTGAAACTGATATTAGCAGTTTTTGGAAGCCGCTTTCTCGTAGTAAATTACTCCTCCTACAATCTGTTGTGTTTGCTTGGCTGAAAGGCTTACGATTTTATCTGTCTTGAGATTGATTCTGTTGATTGTCTTTTTCATGACTTTGTGTTGTTAAAAAATGGTTGATTGGTTTTGACTTGTTAAATTGTTTTGTTTTAGTCGTTGCACCAACAGGTATTGTCGGCTCCACATGTTTTGCCAGTCCGAGGTTTTACACCGCCCATAATACCTTGTGCATTTTCTTTCGAAAGGCTTAAGATTTTGTCTGTCTTCAAAGTGATTTTGCTAATTGTCTTTTTCATGATAGTTATTTGTTTTGATTGTTTTTTGTTTAATACTTTGTTTTCGTCGTGATTGACGATACAAAGGTGTAGCATACGACAACCTTAATGAAAAATAATCTCTCAAACAGGGGAAAATTGAAGTTAAATTGTGGCTTTTATAGATTGAAGTGAAAGAATAGCTACCGATAACATCATTGAGTAGCACAAATTATATGTGATAGTTGGAGAAAAGGGAAATAGCTAATTGATATACACTAAATTGTCATAAGTACTTGTGTATATTTAGTTTGCATTATTCTGTTTGACCCCGTCGGGGTCAGATGTTCATAGAAGCCAATAACCTGCTACAAATAAGCGACCCCGACGGGGTCGAATAATGCAATGTGTTTTTGTTTTGGTACTTAGGTGTCCATGTTAATCTTATTCAAAAATCCCTGTGGGATACCCATCTAAACTCATGGTATTTTTTTTGTGCCAATAGTCGTTAATTCCCTCATCGCCCTGTTTTTTAGCCCAATTTTTCAATTCTTCACGTTCTCGGTTAAAATCCATAAAGGGCACAGCCATCCCGCAGGATGTCTGAACCATCTCTACCTCAATGTCAATCAACTGACGCGCACCAGGCAGTGCAGGAAATAAATGAATGTATTCTTCCCAAGCGGTGTCTCTTGGATGATACACTTTTCCTTGACCGTATAACCTTAGAATCAGCGGCTTTCCTTCAAAAGCGCAAAACATGACTGTAATTCGACTGCTTTCTTGCAGGTGGGTGGCGGTTTCGTTGCCGCTGCCCGTTACATTGAGCCACATCACCCGATTGGGGTTGATAATTCTGAAAGAATCCATTCCTTTGGGCGAGAGGTTCACTTTGCCTCTCGGCATGGCCGTTGCCACAAAAAACAAGGGCTGTTTTTCTATAAACGCTTGTAAATCAGACGAAATTTGCTCTAATTGTTTTCCCACGATAGTTATTTTTTTGGAAAGTCATTCAAACGTCAGTCAAACCTCTTTCGATGGCCATTTCCAAACCCCGCAATTCGGCCAAGCCTTTTAAACGACCTATGGCAGAATAACCCGGATAGGATTGGTCTTTGCCCGTTTTGGATAAATCGTCGAGCATCAAATGCCCATGGTCAGGG
>JAWKMH010000032.1:0-2132 GCA_041392315.1 Spirosomataceae bacterium
TTCGGCTCGAAGGCCGATACAAATACGATTGCACATCGGGCGAATAGCCATATATTTGATTGAGTGTATCAATGTTGAGATTGGCATTGGGGTCTCTTCCACTTCTTACATTCTCATAAATGAATCGTTGCTTCGTATTAGCCAAAGGCAAATTGCTGGCCAAGGTGTTGATAATATGACTATAATCAACATTCAATTTTAAATCGTCAGTTTTGCCCGATTTGGTGGTAATAATAATAACTCCGTTAGCAGATTTTGACCCATATATCGCTGCCGATGCGCCATCTTTGAGTACTTCTAAAGAAGCTATGTCATTAGGATTGAGATTATTAATGTCTTCCAACTGCTGGCCATCCACGATAAAAAGTGGATTAGCACCACCCTCAAAAGTGGACACACCCCGAATTTTGATAGAACTACCTTCACCTGGCCCCCCAAGCGAGTTGATTTGTACACCCGCCAAGCGCCCTTGAATGGCATCAAAAGCATTGACCGGGGTAGTTTGCACCAATTCACGTTCTTTGATAGAACCCACCGAGCCCAAAATATTTTTACGAGTCGTTGTATTATAGCCTACCACAACCACTTCGTCTAAAGATTTTTCGTTAGGCACAAGTGAAACATTGATAACTGACTTATTACCTACTACTTCTTCCTTTGAAAGATAACCGATAAAAGTAAACACCAACACCGATTTAGGATTAGGAACCGTGATTTTGTACTTTCCAAATTCATCCGTAGTCGTCCCTTGCGTTGTTCCCTTCATCACAATACTTACCCCAGGCAATGGGTCTTTGTTTTCGTCTATGACCGTACCTGTTATATTTTGCTCAAGCGGTACATTAAAAGCCTCCTCATTTTTCAATTCTGGTGGTGTATCTACTTGCGCTGTATTGAGCATGATTTGCCCTCCAATGACACGATAAGAGATATGAATAGGTGTTAAGACTTGCTTCAAAACCTCCGATAATTTTTTGTCAGTGGCATTGACGCTCACCCGTTGATTGGCACGAATGACATTGGAACTATACACAAATTTTACGTTGGTTAGCCCTTCAATTTTGCTCAACATCTTTTTGAGTTCTATATTTTCGGCTTTTACCGTCACAGAACGGTCCAATACCTCCTGTGAATGACCCCAACGTGCGTATCCTAACGTAACGCCTACACACATCAGCAGGGTTTGTAGTAAGGTAATCCTCATAATTTTTAGAAAGTGAGGCGATTGAAGTAATCGTTTTTTCATTACTTTTGATTGTTTTGTTAAGTAGTTAAACATTTGACAAAATCCCTATTCGCTCACCTTTACAGGTGAAAACTGGCCAAGTTTTAGAATCGGGAAAACCTTGAGTCGGGAGTGTTGAGACCACTCTCGACTCATTTTTTTAGAAGCAATAGAACAATAGCATATTGGGTTTAGAGGTAAGTAAATAAAATTTGTATATCAAGCATCAATCTTCTGAACAGCCTTTTCCGCTTACTAATATCTTCGTACCACGCACTTCATAGTTGGCATTGAGTGAGGCACATAGTAAATCCAATTTGACAAAAAGTGGCTGTTTTGTAATATCTGCGGTAAAAAGGCAATTTTTAAGGTTCTCGTTTTCCAAAATAATTTCAATACCATATGCTTTTTCCAACTGACTTACTACCTCCCTCAATGGGACATCATCAAATACAAAAAGAGCGGGTTGTATTTCTTGCTCTTTCTCTCCTTTGCTCAACAATACAGGGTTTTCTACCAAACTCGTTTCAAAAGCTTGGCTTCCTTCTATGTATTTTACTTTTTGGTTGGGGGTCAAAATCACGCCACTTTTGATTTTTTCGGACACAAAATCATTGCGAGCATCACGCTGAAAGACAGACACTTTCCCAGATACGACCGACACTTCTACCGCTTTGTTTTTCCCTTCAGTATCTATCCAAAAGCTCGTCCCCAATACCTTCGTTACCACCTCGCCTGTATAGACCAAAAATGGTTTTTGCGGATTGTGAGCCACTTTAAAAAAGGCTTTTCCGTCTAAGAAAACCTCTCGGTTATTGCTTTTAAATTGGGCTGGATATTTGAGGCTGCTTTGGGGAGCGAGATTGATTTCGGTGCCATCGTCAAGTCTAAGCACAATCGTTTGATG
>JAWKMH010000033.1:0-2001 GCA_041392315.1 Spirosomataceae bacterium
CCGACGACCAGTTCGGCACTATCGAAAAGCTGAAAGCCTTTGCCTGTGGTTAGTGCTTTGCTGAGTGAACAAAACTCCATACCAAAACGAGTGTCTGGTTTATCAGACCCATAGCGTTCCATGGCATCAGCATAGGTCATGCGAGGTACTTCAGGCAGGTCTATATTTTTGACTGTTTTGAACAAATGCCGAATCAGTCCTTCAAACATTTGGAGTACATCTTCTTGGGTTACAAACGACATTTCGCAGTCTATCTGTGTAAACTCTGGCTGGCGGTCGGCGCGTAGGTCTTCATCCCGAAAACATTTGACAATTTGAAAATAGCGGTCAAAGCCCGACACCATCAATAGTTGCTTGAAAGTTTGCGGTGATTGTGGCAAGGCATAAAACTCACCTGGGTTCATGCGGCTCGGAACTACAAAATCGCGCGCGCCCTCGGGAGTAGATTTAATCAGTACGGGGGTTTCTACTTCAATGAAATTTTGGGTATCCATGTAGCGGCGTGTTTGCTGGGCTACCTGATGGCGCAATTCGAGGTTTTTGCGCACCACATTGCGGCGCAAATCCAAATAGCGGTATTTCATGCGTAGCTCATCGCCGCCATCGGTTTCGTCTTCAATCAAAAAAGGAGGCAGTTTGGCAGGATTAAGTACCTCCAAATGAGTCAATTTTATTTCAATATCGCCCGTGGCAATTTTATCATTTTTGGCAATACGCTCAGCTACTACGCCCGTAGCTTGTATGACAAACTCTCGACCTAATTGGCGCACTTTAGCGATGATTTCGGAGGTAGTTTTACCCTCTTCAAGCATCAATTGCGTGATACCGTAGCGGTCGCGGAGGTCTATCCAAATCATGCCGCCTTTGTCGCGGATACGCTGTACCCATCCGCTAAGGGTTACTTCTTTATGGATGTCTGACAGACGGAGTTCTCCGCAGGTGTGTGTTCTAAGCATAACAACATTATTTCTTATAAATCTTTAAAAAGTCCGCAAAAGTACAGAATAAATAAAGAATGTGGCAATTTGAAAAGGGGTCAATTTGAAAATTAGGCAATGAAGGAGTATATAAAATGATGAAGGGCAAGCGGAATAAACCGTTTGCCCTTCTGTTTGACACATTGTACTTTTCGATGTAATCGGGTATTCAATATATCACCATTACGTCACAACAGGCTTATTAAGCGCGCTTAACGTTAGTTGCATTCAATCCTTTTTTGCCTTGGGCAGTGTCGAATGATACAACATCCCCTTCACGGATATTGTCAACTAAGCCAGAAATGTGTACGAAAATTTCTTCACCAGTGGTGCTGTCCACAATAAAACCGAACCCTTTTGTTTCATTGAAGAACTTTACTGTTCCTTTGTTCATTACTAAAAAATTAAAAATTTGATATTTGGCACTGTGCCGTCACAAAAGTAGCTAAATAAACTTATAAACAATTATATTTCAGCCCCTTTTTTAGTTTTCATTGACTCGAACTTGTTTGTTATCTATTCCGTTGTTTACTTTGAATAAGGGCTTAAAAACCATTACTTTAAAAGTATTTATCACTTGAAAAAAGTCATCGACAACCACGGGAGACCTATTAATTATTTGCGATTGGCAGTAACCGACCGCTGTAATCTTCGTTGCTTTTATTGTATGCCCGAAGAGGGCATTAAGTACGTGCCCAAGCCCCATTTGCTTACTTGGGAAGAAATGGAACGTGTGGTGAGATTGCTCACAACCATGGGTATAGATAAGCTGCGTATTACAGGAGGAGAGCCTTTTGTACGGCGAGGTATGATGGAGTTTTTGGAGGAGATGAGCCGTATTGAAGCCTTACGTCAAATCAATATTACCACTAATGGGGTTTTGACAGCCCCTCTTATTCCCGAATTTCGGCGGTTGGGTATCAAATCGGTCAATTTAAGTTTAGATACGCTCGATCGGCAGCGTTTTTTTGACATTACTCGTCGCGACGAATTTCAAAATGTGTGGCAAACTTTCGAAGCTTTG
>JAWKMH010000034.1:0-1937 GCA_041392315.1 Spirosomataceae bacterium
CCGATATGTTGCCGCTGGATTATGAACCAACACCTCTGACAGAAAACAACAATTGGAAATTGTTTTTACCCAAAAATACCCTCCCAACGCAAATTGTATTCGAGTCGGCACCTGCCCCTGTAGTTACTATCAAGCATAGTTTCGAAAAAGATACGATTGTTTTTCATATACAAGTCAAAACACCCGAGGGAGTACCCCTACGCGGAAGGTTGTCGGTGGCTGTGATAGAAGACACCGAACCTCAAATAAACAAGACAGATACCTTGCTCGCTAAAAATTCGACTGACGATACCACTCAAATCAAGCAAGACAGCCATTCAATCACTTTAGAAGAGGTGAAAATCAAGGTAAAACGAAATAAAAATGCCCGACATACGATGTTGGGAAAAATAGATTATGTAGTGGATAGTAAGGAGTTGAAAGACATTATATCGGGTAATATCATCACTGTGCTACAAAACAAAGTGCCAGGTTTAGAGATTTATGAAACAATAGATAATGGAGGATTCAGTCGAAAAGGTGTCAGAATGAGGGGAGGAGGATATGGGCTTCGGCCTACCGGTGCCGTAGAAGATGAGCCTCTTTTTTTGTTAGATGGTATTCCGTACGGTACGTTACAAAGCCTGAATGCCATTCCTATCAGCGAAGTATTGCAGATTGAAGTAATCAAAAGTGCCAATTCGCTGTTGGGGATGCGCGGTAAAAATGGAGCGATAAATGTAGTTACGAAAAGAGCGGCCAGCAATAAAGATACACAGAGCGCGTCTATCAATGAAGGCAAACTGTTTTTTTGGCAACCTTCCACTGATCTATCTCCCCAAGGAGAAGCCGTAGTGCGTATGGCGTTGCCAAGGGGAATAAAATACTATGTGACCGTCAACGGAATTACCTCGGAGAATCAGCCCTTTACAAAAGAAATTAGGGTTTATTGATTTTTATCTAAAAGCCCTATACTGGTAGTGAGGGTTTTGTCCACACCAAAGGTTTTGACCTAATTGTACACTCTCTGAAACCCTAAGTATGGGTCATGGTAGATGTATCAGAAAGATTACAGATTTATCGCAGTGGCAAATCGCCCTGATTTGGTTTAGAATATTTTTTGCACCAATGAGATTCCTAATCTTCTTTTTTGTGTTTTTATATGCTTTTAGTAGATGTAATGCCCAATCCATAGAAGGCACCGTCAGCGATGCACAAACAGGAGAACCCCTGCCTTTTGTAGCCCTCTTTTTCGACAATACGGCCATCGCAACCGAAACGGATTCGGTAGGAAAATTTGTGTTCCAAAAACTACCATCAGGCGACTATACATTGGTGGTGCGGTTTGTAGGGTACGAAGTGTTTTCACAAAAAGTGAGTATAAAAAACAACGCTCCCCTTTCCCTGAAAATCAGCCTTAAAGCTGACCCTAAACAACTGAATGAAGTCAGGGTAACGGCAAAAAGAGACACTAAATGGCTCAAAAATTTTCGGGTCTTTGAGCGTGAGTTTTTGGGAGAAGGCGAGGCTGCGAAGTCTTGTAAAATCCTAAATCCATGGGTACTGGCGTTTGAAATGGAAAACGGAACACTAAAAGCCAAATCGTCAGCATCATTGGAAATAGACAACCAATACTTGGGCTATAAAATCTACTACACGCTGCAGTACTTTAGTTATGATGGCGCACAAGTAGGTTTTGGTGGATATGCCCAGTTCGACCCTTATTTGAGCCATGACCCTATCCAAAAAAAGCAATGGCAAACCAATCGAGAAAATGCCTACCAAACTTCCGACCTCTATTTTTTTCGGTCGCTTATCAAGCAACAACATAGCCAGTTTGAAGCATTTTTGGATAAAGCAGGCGAAGATCCCACCCGTAGAAGCCCCTATTTTCATCAAAACCAGTCTAAAAAGTTGCAAAAAATAGCATTGGATGATTTGGTGGATACAGTCAACAC
>JAWKMH010000035.1:0-1741 GCA_041392315.1 Spirosomataceae bacterium
CTTTCAGTCGAAAAATTAAGGCGAATAAAATCTAAAGCAGTTAGCGATTCTTTCATATAAAAAGCAGCAATTTATAAATCAATTTTAGGCAATGACAAACGATACTTGACCGCAATGAGTCGAATAATAATAATTAACGATATACATCCAAGTGCATTCCAGCCTGTATGAATATCATAGAAATCTAACAATACAAATACCACCCCTCCCGCCATACAGGCTGTGGCATAAATTTCTTTTTGAAAAATTAACGGCAGCTCGTTGATGAGTGTATCACGAATCACCCCTCCGAATACCGCAGATATCATCCCCAAAATAATCGCAGCAAAGGGATTTACTCCATGTTGTAATGATTTTTGTACGCCAAGGATTGTATAGACCCCAATACCAACGGTATCGAGTAAGAAAATAATTTTGTGAAGCCGTAAAATTGATTTTTTAAATAACACCGTAATTACTACACCCAAAGCAATAAAAATAAGGTAATTCACATCTTTTACCCAAGCCACAGGGTAAATACCCAACGTAACATCACGGAGCGTGCCTCCTCCCATGGCTGTAATAAAACCTGTAAAAAAAACACCAAATAAATCTTGATACATTTTCTTATCAGAAGCCGCCAATGCACCTGATATAGCAAATACCAAAACGCCAATCATATCAATATAAGGAGGTAGCGACATACAGTACTATGAAGATAAACCATCAACTTTTAATGCAGAATAAGATGCAATCTTAAAACGAATTTTTGTAAAAAAGATACCTAAATATATGAAATCCATTTTTTTTCTCACTTCATGCAACCTTTCTTGTCTTCATTGCATCATATAAGAGAATCTAACAGCATGAATACAAATAACGGTAATGGGCAGTAGGCAACTTAGTTTTGAAAAAAGTCTTTTTTGAAGCGTACTGCCCATTATTTTTCTTGAACAAAACCGCTCGTCAAGAAAAACAAACCGCTTATGTAAAAAAAGGTAGCTTGTATAACAAAGTAGCCTACTTTTGAAGCGATAATTAAAAACAGCCATTTTAAACAACAGTCATGAAAACTTTTGCAAGTTTAGCGGCAGCTATTTTGTTGCTTTGTTCTTTTGCCTTTGCGCAGTCTTCTATCAAAGGAAAAATCACAGGAGAAGTCCAAGAAACCACCAGCAAGCCCTTGCCTTTTGCTACTGTCTTATTACTTCATGCCAAAGATTCGACCTTAGCCAAAGGAGCGATTTCGAGCGAAACAGGGCATTATGAGTTTGAAAATATCGCTACAGGACAGTATTTGGTCTCTGCTACCATGATGGGTTACGGCAAAGCCTTTTCTCGTTCTTTTGACATCAACGAAAGTCAAAACAGCATTGCTCTTCCAACGCTCAAGGTAGCTGAACTGGCTCAAAACCTTCAAGAGGTAAAAATTGTAACCAAAAGACCGTTTATTGAGCAGCAAATCGACCGAATGGTGGTCAATGTCGAAAACAACATTGGTTCGGCGGGAGGTACAGCTTTAGAAGTGCTGGAAAAAGCCCCTGGCGTAACCATAGATCGTCAGAATGACCGTCTTCAGTTTAAAGGACGGCAAGGTGTAATGGTGATGATTGATGGAAAGTTGCAGCAGATTTCGATGCAAGATTTAATGAATATGCTGCAATCCATGCCGAGCGACAATGTAGAAAAAATCGAACTTATTTCTACACCACCTGCTAAGTACGACGCTGCTGGCAATACAGGGCTTATCAATATTGTGCTC
>JAWKMH010000036.1:0-1712 GCA_041392315.1 Spirosomataceae bacterium
GTTGGTCAAATACGATGGTTTTGTAGTTTAATTCGTTTAGCATCGGCACTATGATATTCCACTCTACATTGCTAAATCCATAGCCATGTGCAAGCAGCACGGTAGTGTTGCCACTTCCAGACGAAATGGTATAAATGAGCGTATCATCGGGCATTCTAACAGTTTCCTCCGCGCCTTGAATGGGTTCGGTAAGTTGAAATTTCTGGTACATAGTAGTTTTTGAGGTTATGAGTAAGGATAGGGAATAAAAAAGCAATTTATTGATATTTTAATCTAAATACCAGAGAGTTAGCGTTTCCAAAATAATACGACCAAAATTCAGTACCCCACGACAAAGTAAAGTCGTGAGGTTTGTTGATTTTTGTTGTATGAAAAAACTACTATTCCTTTTTATCGGCTTATGTCCCTTGTATCAGCAAGGGGCCTTTGTAATGGGGCAGCAAAAGCCCAATGTTCTCTTCATCACCGTTGATGACATGAATGGCTGGGGCATCATGCAGCAGTATCCCCTCACCCAAACGCCCTATCTAAACAAACTCAAAACACAGGCATACAATTTTACCAAAAATGTGTGTGCTTCGCCTGTGTGTACGCCCTCACGGGCTGCTTTTTTTAGTGGTTTGTATCCACATAAAACAGGGGCTTATTACAACGGTGGCAACCATTGGCAAGCCCCGTCGGTTTTGACGACCATCGAGTCATTGCCCGAATGTTTCAAACGCAACGGCTATGAAACCTTTGGGCGAGGCAAAATCTTTCATGCCGACATCGGCAAAGAACGTGAAGAAGCGATGTTTGACAACCGCCCAATTTACCAAGGTGGGTTTGGTCCCTTTGGAGAGCAAGCCACTTGGGTTGGCCCAGGGCAATTTCAATCTGTCAAAGCCTGGGAGGGTCCTGATAGCGACTTCCCAGATGTTAAAAATGCGGATGCTGCCATTGAGTTTCTTCAAAAATCACACGACAAGCCTTTCTTTTGCTATGTAGGCTACTGGCGACCCCATACCCCCTACACAGCCCCCAAACGTTTTTTTGAGTTGTTCAATGAGAAGGAGGTTGTTATGCCCGCAGGCTACAAAGAGGGTGATTTGGACGACGTGCCAATACAAGGGCGTGAGTTAGTGGACTCGCTGTGGCGATATGGTGGGCGCACCGATTTGAAAAAAGCCCACGAAACTCTCAAACGCATGATGTATGGCTATTTAGCGACCACCGCCTTTGCCGATTGGTCGGTGGGGCGCGTCATAGAGGCATTAGATAAAACTGATTTTGCCAAAAATACCATCGTCATTGTCGCTTCCGACAACGGCTACCACGTAGGCGAAAAAGAGCGTTGGCAAAAAGGTACATTGTGGGAATTATCGGCCTATAGTCCGCTCATTATCAGGCTTCCTAATGGCAAATCCTACCAATGCCCGCAAACCACCAACTTGATTGATTTGTATCCTACCTTGGTCGAACTCTGCGGCTTAAACCCTCCCAAACACCTGCTTGATGGCAAAAGTTTAGTACCAATTTTAGAAAATCCAACCCACAAATGGACACCTAGCCTGATGACCTACGGAGAAAAATATTCGTCTGTTTCGGATGGTCGCTACCGCTACATTCGCTACCCCGATGGCAGCGAAGAACTCTACGACCACCAAACCGACCCGCATGAGTGGCACAACATAGTCAAAAACAAAGCATTAAGAAAAGTAATAGAACGCCTT
>JAWKMH010000037.1:0-1579 GCA_041392315.1 Spirosomataceae bacterium
TATCAATGAAGCATTGGTCAATATGGGACAAAAAGATTTGGTCTTTGATACCCAAGGCAGTTGGGGCGACATCCGCACGGGCGATGGTGCCGCGGCAGCACGCTACATCGAAGTGCGCCTCTCGAAGTTTGGTAATGAGGTGATCTTTAATGAAGATACTACCGAGTGGCAAATGAGCTACGATGGCCGCAAACGTGAGCCCGTAACGCTCCCCGTTAAATTTCCACTGCTGCTGGCCATGGGCGTAGAAGGAATTGCCGTAGGGCTTTCGACCAAAATCATGCCGCACAATTTTGTTGAACTGCTCGAAGCTTCTATTGCCATCCTCAAAGGACAGCCTTTTGCCCTTTATCCAGACTTTCCAACAGGTGGCTATGTGGACGTTTCCAACTACAATGACGGCTTACGTGGTGGAAAAATTAGGGTACGTGCCAAAATCGAAGAATTAGACAAAAAAACACTCGTCATTCGAGATATTCCTTTTGGTACAACGACTACCTCCATCAAAGACTCCATTATTAAGGCCAGTGAAGAAGGCAAAATAAAAATTAAAAAGCCCGAACGGGGCATGCAAGCCGTAGAAGACCTGACAGCCAAAGAGGTGGAGATAGTCGTACATTTGGCCCCAGGGGTCTCGCCCGATATTACCATTGATGCCTTGTATGCCTTCACCGATTGTGAGGTGAGTATTTCGCCCAATGCGTGCGTTATTTTTGATGAAAAACCAAATTTCGTAACCGTTTCGCATATCCTCAAAACCTGCAATGACCAAACAGTTCATTTGCTCAAGCGAGAGTTGGAAATTCGCCGTTTTGAGTTGAAAGAAAAGCTACTACACAGTTCGTTAGAAAAAATATTTATTGAAAATAGGATTTATCGAGACATCGAAGAATGTGAATCTTTTGAAGCTGTCATTCGGGTAATTGACGAGGGCTTGATGCCTTTTAAAGCCGATTTCTACCGCGAAATTACCGACGAAGATATCGTCCGTCTTACCGAAATTCGTATCAAGCGTATCTCCAAATTTGATGCTTTCAAAGCCGACGAAGCCATGCGCAAGCTGGAAGCCGAGCTGACCGAAGTAGAAGATCATTTGGCCCACTTGACGCGCTATGCCATCAATTATTACAAAGACTTACTCAAAAAATATGGCAAAGGCCGTGAGCGCAAAACAGAAATACGTTCTTTTAACACCATTGCCGCCACAGTCGTAGCCGCCGCCAATCAAAAACTATACGTCAATCGAGAACTGGGCTTTATTGGCTATGGATTGAAAAAAGATGAATACGTAATGGACTGCTCAGACATTGACGACATCATTGTTTTTAGAAGAGATGGTAAATACAAGGTCGTCAGGGTAGCCGATAAAGTTTTTGTGGGTAAAGACATCCTTTATGTATCTGTCTTTAAGAAAAATGATGAACGTAAGGTATTTAATCTCACCTATTTGGATGGTAAATCGGGGGTAAGTTATGCCAAACGTTTTTTGGTGATGGGCATTACCCGCGACAAAGAATATGATGTTACACTGGGTACAAACAAATCAAAAATTACTTATTTTAGTGCCAACGACAATGGC
>JAWKMH010000038.1:0-1516 GCA_041392315.1 Spirosomataceae bacterium
TCGGCCTTCCATTATGCTGATTCCTGAAGAATTTTCTTCCAATAAACAGCAAGCCAAATTTGCTTGGCCCAATCGCGTTTTAGTAGGGATGATTGTCGTTTCTATATGCACCAATGTTACCGAAGGCACCATGTCTGACTGGACGGCTGTTTACCTACGCGAGGTAGTACAGGCCAATGACTTTTTTATTGGTTGGGGATTTGCAGCATATGCTTTTTTCATGGCTATGGGGCGTTTTATAGGAGATTCACTTATTCCAACCTATGGAACCAGAAAAATATTGGTCATGGGTGGTTTAATAGCGGCTGCTGGAATTTTATTAGCTGTTTTAATACCCTTTACATTGAGTGCTATCATTGGTTTCGGGTTAGTAGGGGCTGGTGTTTCTTGTGGTGCCCCTATTTTATATGGTAGTGCTGCACGTACACCAGGTATGGCACAAGGAGCTGGACTGGCTACTATGAACACTTTTAGTTTAATTGGCTTTATGGCTGGGCCAGCTCTTATAGGATTGCTTTCTACCACATACAGTCTTTCTTTGGCTATAGGGCTTGTTGCGTTCTTAGCATTATTTTGGGCTTTTCTTTCCCACCGAATTCCCATCTATTAGTTTGTGATGATAGCCCAACAACGATTTGACTTTGATTTGCCCATTTGGCGTGTAATGGCGGATACTTTTGCAGAAACAGCAACTCGGCAGTTATTGGCCATTGAACTTCGCAGCCAAACAAAAGTTGAATGGTGTGTTGTTGATACTCAAACTTCCCAAAAGCTATGGCAACATCACTTGCCCAATGCCTCGTGGTGGACAAGCCTAATTGGCTTTTATGCAGGGACCCTTCTATTTCATACATATACAAGTCAAGAGCAACCTATGCCTAAAGAACTTTTGGCTGTTGATGCGTTCTCAGGCACAATTAATTGGTCATTGAAAGATTGCAAATTTGAAAGTACCGATGGAAAAATTGTAAGAATATTACGCACAGACAGGCCTCTTTTACAACAGTTCAACTTTTGTTTACTCCAAAACGGCCAAGCCACCTCCGCAGATATTTTCTCGGAAATAGCCATTCCAGCTGATTGGCGTTGTCCTATTTTACACCAAACATCAAGTCCCTATTTTGCTACTTTAAGCCAATTCATAGAAGAGAAAACAGGTAAAATGCCGCAAAAGGCTATAAAATATGGGGAAATTACGAATCATATATTGTTTTTTCAGTATCTTTACCCCACTAACGCTAATACTTTATCCCATTTTATATTGGTAGTGAATTCGTCGAAGATAGTATTATGGCACGAACTCATTGATTCGAACATTAATACTGAACTCTTTGCTGGGTGCTTATATAATGACCGTTGTATCGTATATCTAAACCACTTATCAGAATTAGTTGTATTAAATTTGTCATTACCATGATTACGCGCGTTGGAATTTGTTTGCTTTTTTTGAGTCTGTTGTATCAAACATCAGCTTATGCCCATCCTTTTGTGGTAGATTCAACGGGTAGTGAGACAA
>JAWKMH010000004.1:0-449382 GCA_041392315.1 Spirosomataceae bacterium
TATATAGGTGAAAATCGGTGCGGCAACACAAACCAAAGGTGTAAGCCGATCATTGATAGGCCGTTTGGTGTAGAGCCCGAAGGCAAACAAGCCAAGTAGTGGCCCATAAGTATAGCCTGCAATATCGAAAATAGCTGTGATTACTTCCTTGCTATTGAGTTGTTTGAAAGCGATGATTACTAAATAAAACAAGACTGAAAATCCAATGTGTACCCAATGTTTGATACGAGCACGCTCGGCTTCGGGTTTGTTGGCTACATTCATAAAATCTATGCAGAAAGCCGTCGTTAAGGCCGTGAGTGCCGAGTCTGAGCTAGCATAAGTAGCGGCTGTGATTCCTATCAGAAACGTAATGGCTACCAACAAGCCCGCTGTACCTTCGTGCACTCCAAAATGATTGAGTGCCAGCATGGGGTACAAATCGTCGGTACGGGCTGGAACAGTAATATTTTTACTTTGTGCATAAAAATACAATAACACCCCCAAACTCATAAACATCAGATTGACAAAGGTGAGAGTAATCGTAAACCAAAACATATTCTTTTGTGCTTCACCGATGTTCTTACAAGTCAGGTTTTTTTGCATCAGGTCTTGATCCATACCTGTCATGGTAATGGCAATAAAAGCCCCCGAAAGAAACTGCTTCCAAAAATATTTGTTGTCGTTGGGGTCGTTGAAGAAGAAAATACGTGAGTAGTTGCTGTCGGCAACTGCCGAAATCATTCCTCCAAATGAAAAGTTGAGTTCTTGCGAAACCAAATAAATTGTTAGTGCAACGGCTGTTACCAAAAAAGTAGTCTGGAGGGTATCTGTAACAATGATGGTTTTGATACCCCCTTTGAAAGTATAAATCCATATCAGCGCGATGGTAATTAATACTGAAATTTCAAAAGGGATTCCCAGGCCATTAAACATAGCCAACTGTAAGACCTGTGCCGCTACATACAAGCGTACTGCCGAGCCAAGTGTACGCGAGAGCAAGAAAAAGGCCGAGCCTGTTTTGTAAGACCAAAAGCCAAAACGCTGCTCCAAATAGCTATAAATAGAAATCAGATTGAGCCGATAATAGAGCGGCATCAACACAGTACCGATGAATAAATAACCCAAAATATAGCCTAAAACTACCTGAAAATAAGAGAATTGAATATTACCCACAGCCCCAGGCACAGAAATAAAAGTAACCCCCGACAACGAAGTACCAATCATTGAAAAGGCTACTAAAAACCATGGCGACTGCTTATTGGCCGTAAAAAAGGTGTTGGTATCAGCTCCTTTGGAAGTATAAATTGAAATCGTTATTAAAACTGCGAAATAGATTAGTAGAATAGTCAGGGCTATAAATGGACTCATAAAGAAGCTTTTTGAATAGGTTGAATACATGTTCTATTTTGCAAACCTATCAGTATTTTCTTAATTTTGCACATCTATTCATTCACATTCTCCTAAGCGATACGATGCAGTTGTTTGAAATGCCCGAAATTGATGTCATTGAGGAAATCAAAGAAGAGGTTGTAGAAAAAGCATTACACAACCTTGTCGTATTTAATGATGACGTAAATACTTTCGACCATGTAATAGATACATTGATGGATGTATGCGAGCACACCCCTGAGCAAGCCGAGCAATGCACTATTATTATTCACTACAAGGGGAAATGTCGCGTAAAAAACGGTACTTGGGAAGAGCTTGTACCTATGCGGCAAGAGATTTGCCGGCGTGGTATTTCGGCAGAAGTACTTCCCTAAGCCGTACTTTCCACTAATTCCCAAACAACGCCCGTAATTCGGTGGCTTCTTGAGGCTTCATTCTACCTGCCAATACCAACCGAAGCTGACGACGGCGCAAAGCACTGGCAAACAATTCTTTTTCTTCTTCGGTTTCGGCAATCACAGGTGCTACCTCAATAGGCCGCCCACTTTGGTCCACGGCCACAAAAGTATAAAAAGCCGAATTGGTATGTACAGCTTTCTCCCCTGCCGATAGGTTTTGAGCACTTACTTTGATATGAACTTCCATCGAAGAGGTAAAGGCCCTGGTTACTTGTGCTTCAAAAGTAACGATATTGCCGAGCTTAATAGGTTCAGCAAACGACACATTGTCTACTGAGGCCGTTACAACAATCCTATTGGCGTGTTTTTGGGCAGTAATGAGCCGCAAAAATAAATATCCATCCAGTGGAGCAGTCGCTCCCCCATGAGGTTGCTGCATGGTATCATTGGGCAGCACCATTTCGGTCATAATCGTGTGCGATTCATTGGCTCTTTGGGTGTAGGCATGATTTAGTTGTGAATGATGAATGATGAATGAGTGATTTAGTGTCTCTTTGCTTACTTACCCCTTGTTCCAGCTTCAAACCTCCGTCTTCCTTTATCCTCACAGTAGGTGGGAAAGTCGTAAAACACAACTTCCCGAACCATTTGAGAACGAAGTCTGTTTTCTTCCTATCAACACAAATCGCCTACTATGAGTCAATTTATGGTCGAATTCATCCTTCTGACGATTTGCCAGAGGATTTTATCGCAAAAGTACCACGCCAACGTCTTAAAATTAATCAATTGATGGAAGCGGGGAAGATTACGGCTTATTCCCTATTCTCGACCGTTCTAAGTTGTGGTGTATTGTCAAGGCTGAGAATGAATTTGATGTGATGGAAATCATTTCGGAGTTTCCACTCATTGGACTACATGCACCCCCATATTACCGAATTGATGTTCAATAATACCGCCACCGCTATCAAACTGCCGATGTTTTCACTTAATTAAAGATGAGCTTTCAATAAAATATCAATTTGTCATGCCGACGTAGGAGGCATTCATAAACAACCTGAGATAATTCTACGTTTGCATGACAACCTCAAATTTCTTCTATACTATTAATAAACAATAGTACCTTATTTTCACATTATTCCCTAGCTTTGACAACAACTTTCACTAACGTCAAACCGATTTTCAAGAACAGGTCGTTTTTTTTCAAAAATCGCTATAATCGGCTTTCTATTACACGCCTTGTTATTTTTGTAGCTACCATTTTAAGTAGTTGGTTTTTATATACTTCTTATTTTTCATTGGCACTAAGTATTGGTTTTTAGGTCTTGTCTTTTAGTGATTTTAAAAAAACACCAGAGAGCTGCCTATCAGCTTGCGTTGTGTCGGGCATTGGTGCGTATTAATAAAGAAGAAATAGAACGGCTTAACTTAAAGTTTTCTCGGTCCGAAACAGGAAGCACATTCGGCTCCCAAAAGCCATGCTTATGCAGGTGATTTGATATTTTTGGTTCTCATTCTTTTCTCGGTTTGCTCAATCGCGCTCACACGTTTCAAAGGATGAAAAACCTATTCGACTGGCTTTTACACCTGCCGACCCTATTGAAATCAGTGCCAGACAAGCGGCCATTGTCGAACTCGCTCCTTTTGCTCGATTGGCGGCAGTCTTTTGAAGCTGTCGCCCGTATTGAAAGCAAATTGCCGCGCCAACTGACTTCTTGTACCATTGGCTACAAGCAGGCGATAATCAAGCAGTAAATCGTTGGAGAAAATTCCGTTGGTTTTCTATTTTCAGTATTGGATGTATTGTCGCTGCCTTTATGGCTTTGTACCTTGGGCTAGAGACATTTCTGATGGCTTTCATGGGGCTTATCTTTTGGGAAAAACTCAATGCTTCGGTAAAAGACTATGCCGAAAAATCGCAAACGATTGTAGCTACGCTCAAGGCTTACGCCGTTTTATTAGAAAAGATTGAATCTCACCCTTCAAGGCTGCCAAATTGCGCCATATTTACAAAATCGTTGAAAGGTACGCCGCACCCGTTTCGCAAAGCATCAGTACCTTGGCGCGTATCACTGAAAATCTCAATTTTAGGTTAAACCCTTACTTTATGCTGGCTGTTGGTTTGCCAACGCTATGGGATTTGCAATGGATGACCCAGCTTGAAGATTGGAAAAAAGGCCCACCAACATCACTCAAAATTTGGCTCAACACGCTTGGCGAAATGGGAAGCTCAGGGCAGCTTATCGGGGCTTTTGCATTTGCTAACCCTTCTTATCCCTTGCTGAGGTGATGCCTGCTGATTTTTCCTTAAGGCTACAGCCGTAGGCCATCCATTGATCGGAGAAAAACGCGTTTGTAATAGTTTTGAACTCCATCAAGTAGGTCAAACAGCCATCATTACGGGCTCAAATATGTCGGGGAAAAGCACCTTTTTACGCACGTTGGGTGTCAATACTGTATTGGCTTTGGCGGGGTCGGTGGTATGTGCCGACTCGTTTTCTTGCTCTTTGGTGCGGCTATTTACCAGTATGCGTACCCAAGACTCGTTGGAAGAAAACACATCGTCTTTCTTATGCCGAACCGAAGCGCTTGCAAATCTTTGCTGCAACTATCTGCTCAAAAGGGTGTGCCTATTTTTTATTTTTTAGATGAAATTCTCAAAGGTACTAACCCGCTGCTGACCGCCACCGTGGGGCAGAGGCGTTGATTCGTCAGCTACACCAACGCAATGCCTCTGGTTTTGTTTTTACTCACGACCTCGAATTGGGTCAAATGGAAACCCAACACGATTTTGTCCATAATTTTAGTTTTTATTCTACTTTTCTCAGAAGGCCAGCTTCACTTTGATTACCGCCTTCAATCGGGTATCTGCCGCGAGTTCAATGCCACCGCGTTGATGCGGCAGATTGGGATAGAGATTTAGATATTCGAGAGAGATTCCAGATCTTGCGAAACGTCGCCGCCAGTTAAGATTTGGAATCTCTATTTTTTTACTTCATATTGGTATAAACATTTTGTATGTCGTCATCTTCTTCGAGGCGTTCGAGTAGCTTATCCACCTCGGCTATTTGCTCTTCAGTAAGTTCTCAGTCTGGTGGGCAGAATGAGTAAACTCTTGCACTGATGTTCAAGTTTTTCTCTCAATGCCTTCTGAATGGAGCCAAAAGCAGTAAACTCACCATAAATATTAATCCCGTTGGTTTCTTCATCTATAAATACTTCTCCGCACCAAAATCTATCAATTCAAACTCAAGCTCTTCTAAATCGACCCCTTCTGTTAGCTATTTTAAAGACACATTTACGATCAAACAAGAAATCTAACATACCCGATACCCCTAAACTACCGCCCGTTTTGTTGAAATAACTAAGGATATTGGCCACTGTGCGGTTAGTATTGTCGGTAGGTGGCTTCTATCAAAATAGCCACCCCATGCGGCCCTTTGCCCCTCATACACCAATTCTTTATAATTCTTCTTTTGTTCTTTGAAATGGCCTGTTTGATGGCTCTTTCTACATTGTCTTTGGGCATATTGGCTCGCCTTGGCATTTTGGATAAGCGCCCTAAGCCGCGAGTTATTTTGGGGGTCGGGGTTCTCCTGCTTTTACGGCCATGACGATGTCTGCTCTATACGTGGGTGAAAACCTGGCCATCATGCCCCAGCGTTTTAGTTTACTTCGTTTTCGGTACTCAAAAAATGCGCGTCCCATTGTTTTAAATTTGTGATTGAGTGAGTTAGAATGAGTGATTGGTAGTTGTTGCCAAACTTACCAACACCTGATTTTTTAATATATCTTCCATGGTTTCTCTTTGGCGGATTAAATGGGCTTTTCCTTTATAAATCATCACTTCGGCGGGGCGAAAACGGCTATTGTAGTGCTACTCATCGTAAAACCATACGCCCCAGCATTGAGCAGTGCCAAGGTGTCATTTTCACGCACTTCATTCAATACCCTGTCTTTGGCAAAGGTATCTGTTTCGCAAATATACCCCACCACATCGTAGGTTTGCGTTTGGGTAGTTTCGGGGGCTGGACATTCACAATATGATGATAGGCATTTCACATCATGGGTCTGATCAAGTGATTCAGCCCTGAGTTTACACCCTACAAATGTTCGATTGGGCGACACTTTCACCACATTGGCATTAACCAATAATATCCCTGCTTCGCTCACCAAAAATTTACCTGGCTCAAACCAAAGTTGGAGCTTACGACCCATTTTTTGGCTCAATCCTAAAAAAGCTTCGCTGAGTTGCTTACCCAAATTTTGCATATCAGTGGTGGCATCACCTTCTTTGTAAGCTACTTTGAAGCCACCCCCGAGGTCAATGATTTGGAGATTGGGGAAATCGGCGGCAAAGCCAAAGATAACATCGGCGGCCCGAACAAAAGCATCGGCTTCTTTGATGTCAGAACCCGTGTGCTGATGCAGCCCTACTACATTGATATTATACTTTTTGACAATACGCAGTATATCAGCCTTTTGGCGAATATCAATGCCAAATTTTGAGCCTTCGTGGGCGGTCATGATTTTGGCGTTGCCTCCTGCCGCTACATTGGGCTTGATACGAATCATGCAAGGCTTGGAGTTACCATATTGCTGGCCAAATTTTTCGAGCACGACAAGATTATCCAGATTGACCATGACTCCAGCAGCTACCGCTGTTTCGATTTCGTCAAAAGACACACCGCTTGGGGTAAAAGTCACTTGCTTTCCTTCATAGCCTGCATGGAGTGCCAGCTGCAATTCTTGGGGCGAAACCACGTCTATTTCTACGCCATTGAGGCGCATCAACTTCAGAATAGAAATATTGGTAAGGGCTTTGCAAGCAAATTTTATTTTGAGGTCAATGGCTGGAAATACGCCTCGCAATTGATTGATTTTTTCCGTGATTTTGTCAGCATCATAGACATACAAAGGTGTTCCGAACTGTTGAGCGATGTCAATGACTGGAATAGACTGGATTTGGTATTGATGGTTGTTGAGTTGCATACAGACTTATAAAAATAAACCTTATCAAAGTATTGACCTCGATAAGGTTGAAATTGGCCGCAAAGATAGTAAATCGAGATTTATTTTTCTTCTTTCGCCAGTATCAATTTGAAAGCACCTTCTTTCAGAACAATTTCATCGGTTTTATCTTGCTTTTTATAGTCCCACTTTTCGGGGTCAATATCGGAGTCATAGCCTGTGGCACTGGTGATAATCTTGTCTTCCATTTTGCTCTTGAGGCGGCCTATTCCCCCAAGCACCGTCGAGGAGGTACGTTCTTTCCAGTAAGTGCCGTCGAGCACCGCGCTAAATTTCCCTTCGAGGGCTTTGTCGGTCGAACTGGTGATTTCTACTTCTCCTCCATTGTCGCGGCGCGATTTGCCCAAATGAAACTCCATGCGCGGTGTGCGGGTTTCTTCGGCATAGCGGGCAAAGGCCAGCCCTTTGTATTTGCCATTTTCCAAAAGTTCTTCCTGCGTTTTGCGTTTGACGGGGTAGTCTTCGTCCACAATTTTGTATAACCCAGGGCCTGGAATTTGTTTTCCTTCAAAAGTAATAAACCAAAACCGCAGCGATTTGTCGGGTTTGACCGCATTGGCCGTGATGTACCACATTGCCCCGATGTTGATACGACGAGGAGCTGTTTTGTATTCTTTACCGTCTATCTGCACACTCAAGGTGTTGTCATTGGCTATTTGGGCAAATACCGAGAAAGAAATAAAAAGCCCTATGAGGAGATTGAAGGTTGTTTTCATATTCTTGTAAAGATTAATGTTGAAAATTCTTTTAGCCAAAAATACAACTATTAGGTATTAGGCCCTTTAAAATCTACCAAAACCTACTTTACGGTAAAAGTTTATGGCTTTTGGATGTTTATTTTCTGATTAAGTTTTCGGTATTTTAAATAAGTATAACGCGCATTTTCTTTGGCAATAAACCAGCCAAAATAACCATCTAAAAAACCTAATTTAAACACATACTCGACTAAAAATCGAAAAATAGGACTTAGGTAAATTTTAATAAAGTTTGCTTTTTTGCCTAATTTGATACCTTTTTCGGCAAAAAGGGTACTATAGCGGTCTGTTTTGGCAGCAAATTGTGCGGGTGTATCTACTGTATAGTGATAGACATATCCTTTCAATTCTTTGATGCGATGTTCGGGCTTGATTGTCAGCCCTTCGTGTACAGCATCGGTATTCCATTGGATTCTGGTTTTATTGAAAATCCGAACATGAGATTCTGGATTCCATCCCCCAAAACGAATGTGTTTTCCACAAAATATGGTACGAAAAGGTAAGCTCGAAAGTATCTTCTTTATTGGTCAGAGAAGCAAAGGCTTTCTTCGAATACTATGGGCCAATTCGAGCTGACCACCTCGTCGTCGTCCACCGATAAAATCCAGTCGTGTTTTGCCCAAGCATTGCCCCAATTTTTTGGGCTGCATAGCCTGCCCAGGGATGTTCAATGACAGTAGCCCCTGCTGCTCAGGCTACCTTCGGGTAAGGGTCGGTACTTCCCGAGTCTATCACCACGATATCGTCAGTAATAGCTTTGAGTGCTTGGATAGTTTTGGCTATTTTTTTTCTTTGATTGACAGTAATAATGACTGCTGAAAAAGAGGAATGGACACTTTTTGAAATTTTGTATTAATAACCAATTTACCAACTTTGACAAAGTTCTAAGTTTACACAGCCAATGGCAATGTAAAAGACACGGTAGTACCTTTGCCTATTTCTGAACGCAAGTTCAGTGAGCCGTTTCAGAGTTCTTCCACTCGTTTTTCCATGTTAAACAACCCATTACTCCGCACTTTTTACCTTTTATCTTTTTCAAACCCAACGCCATCGTCTTTAATCGACAAGCACAGTTGGCTATTTTCTATAAAAAAATAGTAATGCAAACATGTTTGGCATCGGCATACTTAGCAATGTTGATAGCCTCTTTAAAAATTAGATAAAAATTATATTGCTGGTTGGAGGGTAGCTTATACCCCTTCAATTGATCAGATACACTAAATTCGTAGGAAATACCCTTGGGATTCAAGAGTTCAGAAGCAAATATTTTCATTTATGAATGATGCTCTCTAGGTTGTCGTTCATAGGGCGGGTGGTCCATATAATATCTCGAATAGTAGATACCGTTCGTTGTGAGTTTACGCTATGAGATCCAACAGTTCTTTGAGTTGCACATCGTTTTCATCTACTTGTCGCTTGGCTGCCTGGCTTAGCATGGCTACACCGCTGAGTGTTGCGCCCAAATCGTCGTGCAAATCGCGTGCAATCTGGCTTCTAATTTTATCTGAAATCTGCATTTGACGGATGGTAGCGGCTTGGATTTTTTGCGCGTCTTCTATGTGTTTAAGGCGATTTCTATAAAATGCATACCCCATGATTCCTAACAACAAAACCACCAGCACCGCCAAGGAAACAATCCATATCGCTTGCTGACGCAACTCGGCTTCCTGCGCCAATTTGATTTGTTTGAGGCGCAAATTTTCTTTGTCTTTTTCATAGGCAGTATGTTTGAGTTCTATCAATTCTGCCCGCACTACGTTCTTTTTTTGTTCTATGGAATCGCTCAATACCTTAAAAGCTTTAAAATGAGCTAAAGAGCTCGAAAAATCGCCTTGCATTTCGGCCAGTTGGGCAAGTTGTTTATTCAAGTTGGCACGCTCTACTACCGACCCAAACACTTGGGCAATTTGATAGGCTTTTTGTAAATATCCTTTGGCCTTATCATATTTTTGTTGCATTCGATAGGTTCTTGCCATTTCTTCATAGCATTGAATTTGAAGTAATTTTTCGCCGTGCTGTTCGCTTTGATTGGTGGCTTGTTCTAAATAATAAAGTGCCATTGAAAAATCTCTACGGTCGTTATGATTTCGGGCAATACTTAGTAGTATTTGGGGTAAGATGAGGTAGTTCTGATCTGCTTCTTTGGCAAAAGAGATACCCGTTCTAAGGAACTTTAGTGACTCCTCAAAACGCCCTTTTCGACGATATAATTCTCCTATTTGTTCATGATTAACAGCTATTCCGCGTTTTTCATCGTTTTTTTTGTTCAATTCCAACGCACGAAAGGTATATTCGAGGGCTTTGTCCACTTGCCCCATTGTTTTATAGTTTTCGGCGATGTTGTTTAAGCAAATCGCCACACCACGCTCCCACCCTCTTTGTTCAAATAGCCGCAAGGCCTTCAGGTAATATTCCTGTCCTTGGGCATAGTTGCCCTCTTGCGACTCTAATATGGCATAATTGATGAAACTTTGACCTAAATTGACTCGATTATTGAGTTTTTTAGCCAAATCATTGGCTTCATTAGCATACCGCCAAGCAGCGGCTTGGTCTATCTCTGAAAGCCGATAAGCCAAGCGATGCAGATTAACAACCCGCATACTATCTTGAGTAGGGTGTACAGCCAACCATTGGCGCAAGCTATCTACCATTTTGTTTTGGGCCATCAAGCCAAAGCCTATCCCCCACAAAAGCACCCCTAAGTACCAACGAATTGCCATAAAATAAGTAATCAAGAATATGATTTGCTAAGGCGAATTTGCTAAATTTATTGCAACCCACCTAATCCTATTTAGTTAATGGTAGTACATTGGCTATTAGGAATTTAAACACCCCTAAATTACTTCCTGCGACAAAACCCGTTGTCCAAGCGGCTTGGAAGTTGTAGCCACCCGTAATGCCGTCTATATCGAGTATTTCGCCCGCGAAAAAAAGGCCCGTACTTGGCGACTTTCCATGGTTTTGGCATGAAGACCATCAAGCTGTACGCCCCCGCAGGTAACAAACTCCTCTTTGAAAGTAGTTTTGCCTTGTACTGCCAGCTGAAAATTGGTTAGGTGTTCTACCAAACGATGGAGGTTTTTGGGGCATATCGCCCCACCGCATCGTATCGGGAATATGAGCTAAGGCGACCAATTGCTTCCAAAGTCGTTGAGGAAGCCCAAAAGGAGCTTGGGTTGGAATGAATTTCAAACGCCAAAATGAGTCGCGCTGAAAATCAGTTAGTTGTTTGAAAATTTCGGTTGGTTTTTGGTTGGTAAAATTGACCAAAGAAACAAAGGTGTAATTTCGGTCAGAGAGTTCGCGTGCGCCCCAAGCAGACAGCCTCAATACCGCAGGGCCACTTAGTCCCCAATGCGTGAAAAGCAAAGGACCAGCCTCTGCCAACTTACTTCCAGCCATTTTTACCCCTGCCGTAGCCACCGATACGCCCATCAGCTCTTTGAGAGGCGAGTCGGGGATGTTGAAGGTAAACAAAGAAGGCACAGGCGGAGAAATTTCTATGCCCAATCGCGAGAGCCAGTCGTAGCCCGACAACTGCGGGTGTCCGCCCGAAGTTACCAATACACGGTCAGCATACAGGGTTTCACCCGAGTGGGTAGTGATTTCAAAACCTACTTCAGTAGGGTTTATTTGGGTAACACCAGTGCTGGTTTGAACAATAACGCCTGCCGCTTGTGCGGCTTTTAATAAACAGGCTATGATGGTTTCCGAATCGTTGGTTGTAGGAAATACGCGCCCGTCGGGTTCGGTTTTGAGCAATACGCCTCGGCTTTCAAACCATGCTATCGTATGCTGGTTATTGAAAACCTCAAACAAAGGTCGCAAAAACTTACCTCCACGTGGGTAGCCTTTGACCAATTCGGGAATAGTAGGTGCCGCATTGGTAACATTGCAACGCCCACCGCCCGAAATACGCACCTTGTTGAGTACGGTTCGGTTTTTTTCCAAAATAGTAACTCTTGCCTCCTTGAATGTTTCGGCGGCAGTGATGGCTCCCATAAAGCCTGCAGCTCCGCCACCTACGACGATGATATGAGGTTGTTGCACGTTCCTTTAAAGTTTGAAGTTGGCTGTGAAGACACAGCCAACGGTTATGAGTTTTCAAATAAAAAATGCCTTTGATTGATAACAACCAAAGGCAAAATTAAAGTAAATAGCAAGGATATGTGCTACCAATCAAAATCTATTTGACATAAACCGTTTTACGATTGATGAACTCCATCATGCCCTCTTTGGCCAATTCACGGCCATAACCTGATAGTTTTGTACCACCAAACGGCAGGCGAGGGTCAGACTTCACCAGTTCGTTGATAAAATAAGCGCCGTCGCTCACTCTATCGGCCATGGCTACGGCCTTTTCGATGTTGGTGGTGCAGATGGTTGCGCCCAGCCCATAGTTAGACATTTCGGCCAATTCAAAGGCTTCTTCTATGTCTTTGGCACGAATCATGGCCGCCAATGGTCCAAAGGTTTCTTGGTCAAAAGCGGGCATTCCAGGTTTTATATTGCCCAAAATAGTAGGTTCATGGTAAGCGTTTTTTTGATAGCCCCCCCACAGCAGGGCAGCCCCTTGCTGAAGCGATAGCTGCACTTGTCGTTGGAGTTGGTCGGCCAAATCCTTTCGCGCCAGTGTACCTATTTGGGTGGTTTCGTCCATGGGGTCGCCCGATTTGAGTTGCTTCACGGCAGCGGTAAATTTTGCTACAAACTCATCGTAAATTTCTTCTACTAAGATGAAGCGTTTGGCCGCAATGCAGCTCTGCCCAGCGTTCATCATACGCGCAGTTATGGCCGTTTGCACGGCTTTGTCCAAGTCGGCATCTGGCCATACGATAAAAGCATTGCTCCCCCCCAACTCCAAGAGTGATTTTTTAAGGTAACGCCCTGCCAAAGCGGCTACCGTCGCGCCAGCTCTTTCGCTGCCTGTGAGCGTAACCGCCTTGACGGCCTTGTGAGCAATGATCGCCTCGGTTTTATCGTGATCTACAAAGAGGTTTTGAAAAACGCCCTTAGGAAAACCCGCCTTCAAAAAGACGTTTTCTATTTGTTTGGCGCAGCCAAATACGTTGGCTGCATGCTTGAGGAGGGCGGTATTGCCTGCCATGAGTATAGGGGCGGCAAACCTAAAAACCTGCCAAAACGGAAAATTCCAGGGCATGATGGCCCACACTGGCCCGATGGGTTCGTGGCGTACAAAACTCTTTTGGGCATCGGTTGGGATGACTTCGTCAGCCAAAAATTGGGCGGTATGCTCGGCGTAATAATCACATACCCAAGCGCATTTATTGACCTCTGCCCGCGATTCCACGATGGGCTTACCCATTTCGAGCGTAATCATTTGGGCATATTCATCCACATTTTCGCGCAATACTTGCCCTGCCTTAAACATCAGATTGGCTCTTTCTTGAACAGGGACTTTACGCCACTCTTCAAAAGCCACTTGGGCATTTTCTAATGTATCAAACAACTCGGCATCGGTCTGTGCTTGGTGGGTAGCTACTACCTGCTGATTGTAGGGGTTGATGGATTGAAATTCCATAGATTTGTGTTACTTCGTTAAACTACCAATAAGTAAGGGTTGTTCGGTTTTGTCTTCGATCAGGTTGCTGGTGTATTTTGAATGAATCGCTTCTATCCATTTTTTTGCGCGGTCGGTGAGTTGGAAGTCTTTGGTCATCATGCGGCCTCTTGCTACCAAAATCCCCATATCTGCACCTTCGTAAAGGTAATCTCCCTCGCGGGTAATACGCAAGAAAAAAGCCTCGTTTTCTGATTCTACAGCGCGTCGGTGGGTATCCATGCGGTCAAACTGAATATGTCCGTTGTCAAACATTTTCCAAATACCCGACCTTGGTGCTTGGGTTACATACTCGATGGTGTCTTTGGTATGCTTGATGATGAGTTGGCTCCAATCGTCTATATTTTCTTGCTCGGCCCAACGTGCATTGAGGTCTTCTATATCGAGCGTAAAGTCTATGTCCATCCATTCTAAAATATGGAACACAAACAGCGGGGCATCGGCTAGGGCAAACACAGCATGGTTGGTGATAGAACTTGCGCCAGTTACACGCGGATTGAGTTCGCCAAGGTAGATTTCTCCATTGTCTTGGTCAATCAAGAAATCAAGTTCAAAGTAGCCTTTGTAATTTTCTTTACGCAGTTGGTCGCCAAAGAGTTGGGTATATTTTCGGGCTTTTTCGCGCAGGGCTGGCGTAAAGGCATTGGGGAAAATTTCATTGCCACACCAACCACCTTTGTAAGGGGTGAGTTCTTTGAAACCGACCAATTCGGTCATCAAAGGAGCAACGATAGTGCCTTGTTTTGTAACGCAGGCTTCGATGGCCGCCCCACGGCAGTTGATGCGTTTCATGATTTTTACTTCGGCTTCCGCCACGATTTCTTGTTCGTGTTTTTTAAATTCTTCTTCGTTGGAAATAAAAAAAGTGGTGTGTCCCGAATCGCCAAAGGGGGTCTGAATGACCAAGTCATTTCCCAATTTTTTGGCGACTTTCTTCAAATGGGCATAATTTTCTACTTTCGACAACACATACGGCACACAGGGTACGCCTGCCTTTTCGGCCAAACGATTGGTGTTTACTTTGTTATCCATGAAGGTACGCATCTTGGAAGTCGGAAACATAATGTCTAAGCCTTGTTTTTTAGCCAATTCCTCGACACGCTCATCAAACATCAGAAACATGGCTTTTCCATTGGCATCTCCTTTTTTTCTGACTTTCAGGTAGTTTTGCACTTCGGGGTGTTGAAGCAAATAGACATTAATATCTTCAATGCTCGTAAACTCATCGTGTGGAATCTCTTCTTTGGGCGAGAATACATTGGGATGCAGCCCGTCGAAACATTCGATATAAGAAATGTATTTAAAGCCTTTTATCCATTCGTCGGCCCCAAGCAAGTTGAAATTGGTGGCACTGATAAAATAAATAGGCACTTCATTTTTGAGGAAAAAACGTCTTATGTCGGCAATGCCATTTAAAGAGGGCTTCTTGGTGGTAGTTTTACTATTGATAGCATTTGTTTTTGGCGCACTGGGAGCAATTGTTGTGGTCATGATTTTTGGGTTATTAATTGATTAATGAATTGATTAAACAAGCACAGCCTCTCTTTCTTTGAGAGGTGCTTTTGTTGATTTTGGGGAGGAGTGATGGCTGTGCAATACACTGGCTTTGAATACCCTCAATCCTAAATCTGCGCGATAGCCGTGTATTTCGGATACATCAAGAGCCAAAAGAAACGCAATGATTTCGTGGCTCACGACTTGGCCTGGCACAAGCACTGGAAACCCTGGCGGATAGGGAATGACAAAAGAAGACGCCACCAGCACGCGCCCTTCTTCCAAGGCAGGCAAACATTCATTGAGCGGAATATATTCGTAATTATCTTCGTGGTAGGCCGCAAAATACGCCTTTCTCATATTACCGCCCGGCACGCCCGCCACCACCTGAAAAGAAGGATGGAAATGGCTAAAGTCGGGTAGGGGTGGAAATGCTTTGGTGAGTGAATCAATCTGCTGCTGATGAATCTCGGCTTCGCGGGCATTGAGCGCCGCCCTCTCGGCATCCAACTCATCGGCAATTTGTAGTAAAGCGTTGGTCAAGTAAGTAACGCTACCGCGTGTAGTACCGATATTGGTCATAAACAAGACCGAATTGCGCGAAGTTTTATTGATTTGGATGTTGAATTTATCCATCAGATACTTATTCTTGAATGTATCGCCATCTACGCCTGTTCTACCAATATGCAGGGTAATTTTGGTAGGATCAAGCACAAACTCATCTTGCGCCCAAGCCTCTTCCATGCGGTTCCAGCCCGATTTTTTGTCATAATATTCCTTCAAGCCTGTTTGGCGGTATTGGTCAGGAATAATGTCGTGGACGGTCAATACATCAAAATATTTACTCAATTGTGGCGTATTATTCACTTTGGCCCGTAGTACCATGGCCAATTCGATGCTTTTTTCTACCAGTTCGTAGCCTTCAAACTGCACTTGCCGCCTACCTACATCGAGCGAGGCCAGCATCTGGTAGTTAGGCGAAGTAGAGGTATGGGTCATATAAGCTTCCAAAAAGGTACTTTCGCTTTTTCGACGAAAATCTTCGTCCCAAATATGAATCATCGAGCCTTGTCGAAAACTACTGAGGGTTTTGTGGGTACTTTGGGTAGCATACACCCGAATACGCACCTTGTCGGGGTCGGGCAGCAGGGGTGTTTCGCCCTCTGCCAAGGTATTCATGTATATTTCATATTCTTTTCTGTACTTTTTGCTATTGTCTTTTTGGTGTAGTTTTTGGGCCGTAAACATACCTGTACGCTGCTTGTAGGTATAAGTAAAACCTGCAAAGGCAAACCACGCTTCGTCCCACAGAAATATCATATCGGGCTTGATGGCCAGCACTTCTTGCATGACCCGCTCTACATTATAAACCAAGCCATCGAAAGTACAATTGGTGAGCAGGAGCATTTTTACTTTATCGAGCCGACCCGCCTCTTTGAGTTCTACTAGTTTTTCTTTGATTTCGGCCAATGGTACGGCACCATACATCGAATATTCCTGGATGGGGTACGAATCCAAATAAACAGGACATCCTCCCCCCAATACCAAGCCATAATGATGCGATTTGTGGCAATCTCTATCAATAAGTACGACATCACCAGGGCTTACCAAGGCTTGCATCACAATCTTGTTGGCCGTGGAGGTGCCGTTGGTTACAAAATAGGTGTGCTGCGAGCCATAGGCATCACGGGCCATTTCTTGTGCTTTCTTGAGCGGGCCTGTGGGCTGAAGTAAAGAGTCCAGCCCACCCGTTGTAGCCGAGGTTTCGGCCAAAAACAAGTTGCGGCCATAAAAATCGCCAAAGTCTTTGATCCATTTTGATTTAAAAACCGAATTTCCTCTGGAGATAGGCATGGCATGAAAAACGCCTGTTGGCTTTTGGCTATAGTCCACCAAAGCCGAGAAAAACGGCGTAGCAAATCGCTCTTTAATACCTCTAATAATTGTCAGATGCAGTTCTTGGAGGTCTTCGCGATGATAAAAAATACGCCTAAAACTCGTGAGGGTACTGTCTTTCAAATCGGCAAGAGAAGTGTCTGTCAAATAATAGATATCCAATTCGGGGCGAAGACGTTTAATCATTTTCCCCAAAATAGGACCTAACTCTACTTCAGGTTTTGAAGACAAATCGGGCGTTAGGGCGTTTTGGATGTAGGGTGCAATGAGTGGGGTGATATTGTTTGAATGGTAAGGCGGTGCATAACGTATCATCACAGCCTGAATGTTGTGGTTGAAGAGCAGCGCAATCATGGCATCTTGGTACGAACGCTGCACTACTACCCCATAGCTAAAGGTATCGCTGGAATCGCGTAAGGCGTTGAGTTCATGTCGGAGTCTTTTTTCTTCTTCTTCCGATATATCTTCTACAATCATGACATCAAAATGAGTTTTTCTTGCCTCTTCGGCGGGGGCACTTTTCTCTAATTCTTCTAGGTCGGTGTCTATCGTAGTGTAGGTGCTATGGGTACTATTTCCCACCAAAATTCGTGTAATTTCGGCCACTTTATTGGCCAAAGCGGTATATTCTTGTCGTTTGAGGGCTGTTTGGAGATGGGCCAAGCGCGATAGTCCTGGAAACGAAAAATAAGACTCTATGCCTTCAAGTTCGTGGAGATGCTCAACCATTGTTTTCCTTAATCTCTTTTCTTCGTCGGTATTTTTTTCACAATGGGAGAGTCCAGTTGCGCTATTTTTTAGTTCGTTCCAGCGATCAACCCGTAGTTGGCCGATGTTATAGTAAGGAGCACTGATTGGTTTTTTCATAGTTTTGGGGTTTAAAGGTTTTTGTGGATTTTAATGGGTTCTATGTAGTCTGAATGGGCCTCGTCAGTGCATATCTAATCGGGTAGGTTTGCGAAGCGGCCCTAAGGTATGGAGGTAGGATCGGTCGGCTTCTTTTTGGTAAATAGAAAATAGCCCTGCGTGATCGCGAAAACTTTTGAGTGGCTGTCCGAGGCGTAAAACCCCAAACTCTCTGCTCCGTTTTACTTTCTCCATGTTGATTTCGACGGGCATGATTTCTTCGGTGGTGCCAGCTTGATACAAAACTCGCCCATCAGGACCACAAACGATAGATTTGCCAATGCCGCCACTATCGAGTCCGTTTATATCAAAAAAATAACACTGATTGACCGCTGCCATGGTTTGCGAAATAGACAGTTCTATGTCGCGATCCATCGTGCCTGTCATGGTAGGATGTAAGATGACTTCGGCCCCCATCACAGAGAGGGTCCGGACTGTTTCGGGAAACCACATATCGTAACAGATGCTGACACCAAAGCGACCCACTTGGGGGATGTCGAAAATACAAAACTCACTGCCTGGCGATACCCCCACTTCATATGGATAAAAAGGAAACATTTTGCGATAACGTGCCACAATCTCGCCTTCTGGATTGATGACCGTTGCGGTATTGTAAATATGACTGCCGAATCTTTCAAAAATAGACCCTGGAAGCAGCCAAATTCCGTGTTTTTTGGCCATTGCCTGCATTTCTCTTTCAAAATGACAAGGCATTTCTACGGCATTATAAGTCAGCGAACCGTAGGCACAAAGCTCGCTAAACATCACCAACTGCACCGAAGGGTATAAACCCATGGTCAGGTCAATCTTGTGCTTCATCATTTCTACATTGGAATGAGAAGCGGATATTTTCATTTGTATTCCTGCGATGGCAAATGGCCTCATACTATTGCTTTGGGGTTTGGGTTAGGGGTTAAGGTTCGAGGGATGTTGGGTAAGTGAGTTTCTTGATTTTTGGGTATGTTACGCCCCTACTTCCTTCATAATTTGTGCCTCTAAGATGGCCAAGCCCTTTTCAAGTAGCTCGTCAGAGATAGTAAGTGGCGACAATACCCTGATGACGTTTTTGTGGGTACCTGCGCTGAGTAGCACCAATCCCTGCTCGGCACAGCCTTTCACAATCCGCCCGCACAAGTCGCCGTCGGGCTGGGTGGCGTCGCCATTTTTTACAAACTCAATGCCAATCATCGCCCCAAGGCCCCTTACGTCGCCAATCTGTGGGTAGGTGCTTTTGAGGTTGCTAAACCGTTCCAGCATCATTGCTCCTATTTCAGCCCCACGTACATTGAGGTTCTCTTCTTTCATCAACTCAATAGTGGCCAAAGCGGCCGCACAGCAAACGGGATTGCCAATGTAGGTACCACCAATAGTACCAGGTGCGGCAGCATCCATGACCTCCGCACGACCCAGCACAGCCGCAATAGGCATACCCGATCCCATTGACTTAGCGTAAGTACTAATATCGGGGGTGATGTGATAGTTTTGCCATGCCGCCCATTTGCCTGTTCTGCCAAAGCCGCTTTGTACTTCGTCTAAGATAAGCATGATGCCGTGCTTATCGCAGAAAGCGCGTAAACCTTCCATGTATTTTTGAGGAACGGGATTGAAGCCCCCTCTCCCTGAACAGGCTCTATAATCACTGCTGCAAGGTTTTTGGGGTCAATCAAATTACGACCGCTCTCGTGCAATCTTTTAAGTTCTACATCCACAAATTCGTCGAGCGTAAGGCGTCCTCCGTAGCTGTAAAAGTTAGGGAAAGGAAGTCGATATACCTCTGGCGAAAAAGGTCCGCAATTGATTTTGTAGTCTATCTTACTGGTGAGGGTCATGGCCATCATAGTACGGCCATGGTAGGCATCGGTATAGCACAATACAGCCTGGCGGCCTGTAGCTTGGCGTGCTATTTTAATGGCGTTTTCTACGGCTTCTGCTCCTGTGCATACCAGCATCGCTTTGGTTTGTGGGCCATGTGGTAATAGTTTCGTGAGTTCTTCGCACAGCTCGATATAAGGTTCATATGTAACCACATTGAAACTGGTATGGATGTATTTGGCGGCTTGGGCTTGTATGGCTGCCACCACAGCATCGGGGCAATGGCCTGCATTCACTACGCCTATCCCTCCTGCAAAATCAACCCATTCTTTTCCATCTACATCTATGATTGTAGCCCCTTTGGCTTCTTTGACAGTAGCTGTATTGAATACGCCCACTCCATTGGCGACGATATTTTTTCTTCTTTCAAAAGTTGTTGCGATTTGGATAGGTTTCTTGACATAAATGAAAGGGTTATATTTTAGTAAAAACAATAAGTTAAAGCAGAATTATTGCGTAAATAGCTTTCATTAGTAGCAAAATCAAGATTAATTTATGAGCTAAATAAGCTCGATTAGTAGCTCATTACGAAAGAATTGAAAAGCCCAAAAAGAAGCATTATTATTCCCTTACAGAACCCTAAAAAAGAGTTACAAAATGTTATATCTTGCTTGAAAGCTATTAAAGCAGAAGTTCCAATATACGGAATAATCTCATCAATTCCTAATAACAATGTCGCTTTTGTGATTATTTTAGCTTGGAAACTATCTAAAATAATATAAAACCCTCTTCGGTTTCTCAAAACCGAAGGCACGCTGTATAGCGTTGATTTCTTGCAATCAAGATGTTGTCATATAAATTGCTGAAGCACCTCTTTTTATTGAAATGATGGGGCAATTATTTTTATTGATTAAAAAAAGTAGCTTGTACTTCAACCTTCAAGTACGTTCTTTACGTTCCAAATAAAAATATACAAATTAACTATTAGGATGCACAGAAAAGGATTTCGACTGAGTAACACCTTATTTTTATTGTTTTTTTTCGTTGCTATTGGCTTGATATTACATTATCGAGGGCGTACCAAACCGTTGGTCGCTTTTTGGAAAGATGTCAAAAGCGTGTTTATCTATGACCGAAAAATAGAGGAAAGCGAAGAAAACCCTTACCGAAACCCCGAACCCAGTAGTACTGCTGAAGATGACCGCACCACCGACATTGCCACCGATACACGCGATAGTTCGCCTAAAAAAGAAGAAGATAATCGTACATTGTTGGAAAAAATGGGTATCAATAAGCCCTCAACTTCTGAGCCTGCCTCTTCGCCTACCTCAGTAGGTAGTATCAAGGATTTCACCAAATACAAAGACTTTAATCTACCAGCCATTGGCTCCAACGACCAGATTGTGCGCCATCGGCGTATCACGCTCCGCTACCGCGAGCAGTATGAACAAGCCGACTGGGTGGCTCATATACTCACCGCCGACGAGGCCAACAGCTATCTCTCACGCGAAGGAAGTAAATTCATACCCGACCCGCTCGTAAAAACAGGCTCGGCTACGCCTGCCGACTACACGCGCTCGGGCTATGACCGTGGGCATTTAGCCCCTGCTGGCGATTTTAATATCTCGCCCGACGACAAAGATGAAACTTTCTATATGAGCAACATGAGTCCACAGTTGGGGGTGTTTAATAGGGGCATTTGGAACGACTTAGAGCAAAAAATACGACAATGGGCCAAACGCGACGGCACGCTCTATATCGTTACGGGACCTGTCTTAAAACCTGGCCTACCTACCATTGGCAAATACAACCAAGTGGCTGTACCCGAGCAGTATTACAAGGTTGTTCTATGCCTGACTGACGACAAGCCCCGAATGATTGGTTTTTTGATCAGCAATGAATTTACGAATCAGCGCCTTAGCAGTTTTGTCGTGAGTGTAGATGAGATAGAGCGCAAAACGGGCATTGATTTTTTTGCCCGCCTGCCCGATGCTTTAGAGAGAAAATTGGAAAGCACCCCTGCTACGGAAGGCTGGTTTTAGGCTATTCTTTTATTCTCAATACCACTATGCCGCTGTGTTTTTTAATTCTTTGGAGATAATCGGCCAGCGGCTCGGTGGCAATCACTACCTTTTTCAGTTCTGAAGAAGCATGTAATAAGTAAGCGCGGCCTTGTTTTTTAGTAACAAACCCTTCATGGTTAAAATCGAGCCCTGCTATGCCCGAAGTAATACCGATGATATCGCCTTCTTGCAGCTCGCCTTCTATAGCAGCCACTTTTTTCTTTAGGAATAAAAAACCAAGGGGTATCGCTCAGTTTTTTCTCAACCGCCTGAACCATTTGAAAAGCCGCTTCCTCTTCCAAAGCAGGATACAAAGCGCGATGCGACGACATAAAATGGATGGTAGGCTGAATTTTGCTCCCACCCAACTGTGACGTTATGTCGGTAAATAGCCCCTTGGTTTCGCCTTGTTGTTTCCATTCCAAAAAATAATGCAGCCGCGAGCCATAGCCATCAATAACCCCTTCTCGATAACGCATCTGACGGAGGTTCATCTGAAACTGAAGGTAGGTTTTGGCGTGGTAGTGCGTGGTGGTCATGGCTAATACCGACTCCACAAATGTATAGCAATCAAACTCTTTGAGGTTGCATACCAATTTTTCAGGTGTGTGTTCGAGCGTATGAGCCACGTAGTCGTTACCCAAAAAGCTTTTGGCTAAGACAATGGCCGTCGCGGCCTTGGTTGCTCCTTTCTCTAATTTTATTTTTTCAGCAAAAATCGCTTGGGTTAAATCTATGGCGCAAAAAGACAATAGACTCAATCCTAATAAAAAATGAAGTTTCTTATTTAACATGACACTTATTTATCTACTACCCACTCAAACGAAATAAGCTGCTCAATATCAGCATGAAGGCTCAGCGCCACAGGGCAAGTATAAGCAGCTTTGATGAGTTTATTTTGTTCGACCTCCTTCAACTCGCGGTCTGTCAACATTTTCAGTTTTATTTCTATTTTAGCAATTTTTCGTGGAGGTTCTGCCGACATTACCTTGGTTATTTCCATCTGCGAGCCTTTCAAGTCAATGGCATCGCGGTTGGCTACAATGCCCATGATAGTCATCATGCAGCTACCTAATGCTGCTGCTACCAAATCAGTAGGAGAAAACGCCTCCCCTTTTCCATTATTGTCGGTAGGTGCATCGGTGATAATTTTTGTACCTGACTGCAAATGAGTAGCTTGGGTGCGCAAATCGCCAAGATAGGTAGTTTGAATGGTTGGCATAAAAGAACGTTTATAGGTTATTGTTAGATTTTTTTGACTAAAAAATTACGATTTGTTTAAATTTTGCAAACCTTAGAACTTCCAAAATAGTTTATTTCTTGTGAGAAAGCCGCAACTTTTTTGAGATAATTAACGTACATGGACTTGACTTTCACATTCATTGTTTCTAATTTAGATAAATTTTTATATTACGCCAGATGAAATCACTTACCCCGATATTTTTGACACTCTTATTATTGGCTGAATCTGCTTGGAGTCAGCAAACACGCACCAAGAAAAACTTGGAAGAAGAGGAGGAAGACTACGCCACTATTACTACCTATGGTGTAACGACCAATACCAATTCAGGCATTTTGGGTGGTTTTGTATTTGGGCACGCCAAACGCCTTGATAACGAACTTTTTGGTCGTCGCCAATATAGGTACTTAGGGCTTGAAATCGTTAATATTCGGCATCCCAAAGAGCTTTCACAAACAAGCAACACAGGCCGTTTTACTCCTGGCAAGCAAAATTATTTATTTTCCCTACGTCCTCAATATGGGCGGCAGATTGTGTTTTCTAACCGAAGCAACGACGAAGGAATTTCTATCAGTGGGATTTTTGCCGTAGGGGCTTCATTAGGAATTCTAAAGCCTTATTTTATTCAGTACCAAGTGCGCCCAGGGGTGGTACGCACCGAAGCGTATGACCCTTTGAAACATACGGATCCAGGCAATATCTTAGGTTCGGGTAATATTCTCCAAGGATTGGGAGAATCAAAGATTATCCCTGGTGTCAATGCTAAAGTCGGTTTTGCCATCGAACTAAGCGCTTTCCGTACCAATCTGACGGGTGTGGAGGTAGGTTTTTTGGGTGAACTGTTTGGTAAAGCTCCCATTATTATTCCCTTTGCTGACAATCGCAGTTTATTCACCTCTGGTTATGTTACTTTGTTTTTTGGGAATAAAAAGTAGTTGAACAACGATTTTACCTCAATCAAGAGGCCGCTTTCTCTATGGAAAAGCGGCCTCTTATTATGTTAGTGTAAAAACAAAGGCTTTTGTATCGGTATTTTTTTTACACGCCCATCTTGTAAATAAAAAATACACTAATTCACTTTTATTTTAACCTTCACAATGGCATTAGAACAAACATGGCGCTGGTTTGGCCCCAATGACCCCGTTAGCCTAACAGACATCAAGCAAGCAGGTGCAACAGGCGTAGTATCGGCTTTGCACCAAATACCCAATGGACAAGTATGGACCAAAGAAGCCATCGAAGTCCGAAAATCAATCATCGAAGCCACAGGACTAAGCTGGTCGGTGGTAGAAAGCGTGCCTGTGCATGAAGACATCAAAAAAGCCAGCGGCAATTATAAACAGTACATCCAAAACTACCAAGAATCGCTCATCAACTTGGCCGCTTGTGGTATTGATACGGTTTGTTACAATTTTATGCCTATCCTCGATTGGACCCGCACCGACTTAGACGCACCCATGCCCGATGGCTCCACGGGCTTGCGCTTTGATGTAACCGAATTTGCCGCCTTTGAACTATTCATCTTAAAAAGACAGAGCGCAGACAATCATTATAACGAAGCCCAAAAGAAAAAAGCCAAACAATGGATAGACCAAGCCACAGAAGCAGATGTCAATCGGCTGGTGCGTAATATCATTGCGGGGCTGCCTGGCTCAGAAGAAAGCTATACCGTAGATCAATTTCGAGAAGTACTCACTACCTACAACCACATTGGTGATAAAGAACTCCGCGAAAACCTATACGCTTTCCTGAGGGCCATCGTTCCAGTGGCCCAAGAGGCAGGTATTCGACTCTCGATTCACCCCGACGACCCCCCGTTTCCGATATTGGGGCTTCCACGGGTGGTAAGCACCGAAGCCGACGCCAAGGCGTTGTTGGCTGCTGCCGATATGCCCGCCAATGGCCTCTGCTTTTGTACAGGGAGCTATGGCGTACGCGCCGACAACGATTTGGTAGGTATGGCCCAACGCCTCGGTGACCGTATTCACTTCATTCACCTACGCGCTACCCAGCGCGACGAAGAGGGCAACTTTCATGAAGCCAACCACTTAGAAGGCAATGTGGACATGTATGGGGTGATGAAAGCACTCATTATGGAGCAAAAAAGAAGAATAGCAGAAGGGAGATTCGATACCCGAATGCCCTTCCGACCCGACCATGGACACAAAATGCTCGACGACCTCAACGCCACCAAGAAAACCAACCCTGGCTACACGGCTATTGGGCGTTTGCGTGGCTTGGCCGAATTGCGTGGTTTAGAATACGGCATTGAAAGAAGTTTGTAAAACCTACTGAAAACCGTCGGTCAGGTTGAAACAGACTCCTCTCAACCCGACTGACGGCTGCACTGCTACAATTATTTTTTTTCTGATAGCGTTATCAGCAGAGCTGATTAGACCTCAACGCCACACCACCTATCTTCGTTTCAAGTTATTCTCCTGAAACGGAAAGCCGCTCTGCTCGCTTTTTTTCTTCTACCGACCGCGTGATATGCCATGATTGGGGTTTACGATATGATGCACAAAAAGCACTTAAAGCAGCAATAAGCACATTAATGGCGGAAGGTAACACCTCACTCAAACCTTCCAAACCACCTCTAAAACAGACATTTCTAAACGACTTTGCAAAGTAAATCCAAATAAATTTTCTAACTTTAAAACAAGGAATCAAGCCCATGATCCCATTGTACCAAAGATGCTGATGAATAAAATAAAATTTTTGAACGATAAGCTATTCATTTCTGATAAACAGGAGCATTCATGGTTCAGCAATGTATCATATACCACCGCTGAGTAATAGTAATCTCGAAGGTCGATACCATTTTACTAATAGAAATCTTTACTTAACTTATCTTTTGGTACGTCTTGAATCCCTATGCACATTTGGTTACAAACATTTGTAATGATAAGATTACTTAGTCTAACTACTAATTTCCCTTACCTAAAGTTTTTAATCTCTTCTCCTCTCCAGATTTTTAACGGACTGGAAAGTAATAAAACCCTACCTTTTTCCTTGACTTTTTAAAAGTCGGATTTTATATTCAAGTACAGCTTTCTATTTTTTCTATTAAAAACCCTTAAACCATGAAATATTTAGCCTTTACTTTACTTTTCCTTACCGTAATTTCTGCGGCTTTTTCCCAAAGCACCACCATTACCCCTGGCACGGTACTGCCACGTATGACTACAGCCCAACGTCTTGGATTAATTAACCCAATCGAAGGAACAATGGTATTTGATACAGAAACAAGAGATTATTGGTTACGATATAATGGGGCATGGTATGAATTACCAAAATTTGTCCTTTGGGAATCGACAAGTGGTGGAGCAAAAACAGTAAATGGCGGATTTTGGAGCGAAAACCCAACTGGCCTAACAATATTTTCAACTGATATTACAAATCCCCCTACTGCTCCAAAAAGTGGAGATGGGACTCGGTTGATGTGGATTCCATCAAGGTCTGCATTTAGAGCAGGGACGGTTTCTGATGGTTCAAAGGCATGGGATAGAGATTCCATAGGTCTTTTCTCTTTTGCTACAGGGCTTAACAATAAGGCAACAGCAGCCCATACAACTGCATTAGGTGTTTCGACAACCGCCTCTGGGCTTTATTCTACCGCCTTAGGGGCATTTACCATTGCATCAGGTCTATATTCCACCGCCATGGGTCAATCCACTCAAGCAAGAAACCTTAATGCTATTGCTATGGGGCTTTTATCAGTTGCATCTGGAGGTACTTCAACCGCCATTGGCAATCGTGCTACTGCATCTGGCGCTGTTTCTTTCTCTATAGGAAATTATACGACAGCATCTGGTGGATATTCTACAGCAATGGGAACAAGAGCTACCACAAATGGAAAGCAGGGAAGTTTTGTTATAGGAGATTTTATTGGCCCAAATGAAGGGGAGGGTGGTGATACTTTGGTTGCCGATATTAGTGACAGGTTTCTTGCACGCTTTGATAATGGATATACACTTTACACAGAAAGCGACTTAAGTAATGCCACCAAATATGGTGTGTTTATGACCAATAAATCTAACTCTTGGAGTAGTATTTCAGATAGTACAAAGAAAGAGAACTTTATTCCTGCCAGTGGTGAAAAAATACTCAATAGCGTAGCAGCTATGCGGGTGGGTACTTGGAACTACAAAGGAGATACAGAAAGGCAAAATAACCGACACTGGGGGGTAATGGCTCAAGACTTTTATCACTACTTCGGAAAAGACCCTTTTGGAACAGTTGGCTGCGATACCCTTATTGCCACTGCAGATTTTGATGGGGTTAGCTTTGCTGCCATTAAAGCCTTGGAAGAAAGAACTCAGAAATTACAGAAAGAGAATGAAGCATTAAACCGCATTTTGGAAGAACGAACAAGGCAACTACAAGCAGCGAACGAGAAACTACAAAAAGAGATTGATGCCTTAAAAGCAGTAGAAAGCCGTATAGCCAAATTGGAGGCATTGCTTCGAATAGAACAACCAAGGGAGGATAAAGCTGAGAAATAGCATATTTTTCAAGAATTTGTTTGAGCATTTTTTAAATAACAGACAAACAAGGTCTTGTGCGTAAGGATACCTGTCCAACGGCTATCGTGCAAGCTGACTTGCGTGTCAGCTTTAGATAAGCTGGTCTTTTTTGTGGGGTCACCTATGTATAAGGTTTATTTTTCTTAAGCGAACAACAAAAATGACGGGTCTTACAAAATTTAGTTTAGCTAAGTCGTCAATTCAAAGCTAAAAATCCCCTAAAATGTTCTTGAGTGGTATTCTGAAACCTGTCTTTATGAATCTTTATTATAGCGTATAAGTTAGTTATAGAGTTCTTTTCTACAAAATATACTGGCTCAAATCTCTGTTTTTGACCAAGTTAGCCAAACGCTCCTGCACCAATTCACGCGTGATGACCACGTGCGCATTGGCACCAATGACATCGGGAATATCAAACATAAAATCGTTGAGGAGCGTACTCATCACCGTTTGCAGGCGGCGCGCGCCTATGTTTTCTACTTCGGTATTGATGGTAAAAGCCAGTTTAGCAATTTCGCGCAGGGCTTCATCTTGGAAAGCGAGTCCTACTTCTTCGGCCTGCATCATGGCGGTATATTGGCGTGTGAGCGAGTTGCGTGGTTCTTTGAGAATTAAATAAAAATCGTCTTCGGTCAAACTTTGCAACTCCACTCGAATTGGGAAACGCCCCTGCAATTCTGGAATCAAATCAGAGGGCTTGGACACATGAAACGCCCCTGCCGCTACAAATAAGATATGGTCGGTTTTGATAGGGCCGTATTTTGTATTTACTGTTGAGCCTTCTACAATGGGTAGCAAATCGCGTTGCACGCCTTCACGGCTTACATCGGGGCCACCGCCTTTGCCATTGGAATTGGCGATTTTATCAATCTCGTCAATGAAAATAATGCCTAAATCTTCCGCTTTCAGAATGGCCTCCTCCTTCACTTCGTCCATGTCAATGAGCTTGGCGGCTTCTTCCTCCAAGAGCACCTTGCGGGCATCGGCGATGGTCATTTTACGCTTTTTGCTGCGTTTGGGCATCATATTGCCCAGCATTTCTTGCAGATTCATCATCGAAACATCGTCAATAGGCCCACCCATCACACCAATATTGGGAGCCGACGACGACTGCATATCTATCTCTATCTTGCGGTTTTCGAGCTCGCCTGCACGTAGTTTTTCTCTAAAACGTTGGCGGGTGCGTTCGTTGCTCTTGATATGGAGGCTACTGGCTTTGGCTCTTCGTCGTCTTTCTCAAAACCTACTGCTGGGCTTTCATTGCTGTATATAGGCGGATGAGTACATCCAAAATGATGTGTCTTCGACGATTTCCTGTGCTTTTTGTTGTACCTCTTCTTTCTTGGCAGTTTTGACCATATTGACTGACTGCTCCACCAAATCGCGCACCATGCTTTCTACATCGCGCCCCACATAGCCCACTTCCCGTAAACTTAGAGGCTTCTACTGATAAAAGGAGCATCGGCAATTTTAGCCAAGCGGCGTGCTATTTCGGTTTTTCCCACACCCGTAGCCCCAATCATCAAGATATTATTGGGGATAATTTCTTTTTGCATTTCGGGCGTGCTGTTCATGCGTCGCCAGCGATTGCGTAGGGCAATGGCCACGTTGTAGTTTGGCATCGTGCTGCCCAATGATATACTTGTCTAATTCTGCGACTATTTGGCGCGGGGTGAGTTTATCTAATTGTGAAGACATTAAATATGAGATAATTTGAAAATTTGAAAATTACAGCGGCCACCCGCTATAAAAATAAATAGTCGATAGAAGCCATCTGATTGAGAACAACCAAAGGCAAGGTATCGTTTATTATTTTTGCAAAACAAACACAGAAACGTTGGCAAATTCAAATTTGCACCCTATTTTTGTACAAAATTGATAAACGAATCTCAAAATGAAACGTAACTTTTTGAAAATAAGTGCTTTATTACTGGTAGTTTCTTTGGCTTCTTGTAAGTATCAAAAGAATAATAACATAGACCAACCCGACTTGCGTGCTGGCGATGAGTACGTTTATGGCGTTCATCCCGATTCGGCGGCTCGCCAAACCAAAATTAAATATACTGCCAAGCCTGAGTTGGAAGCTCGTACCAATGCCATTCGCGAAAAGATGTTTGGTGCTGCTACACCCGAAACAGCAGTAGCGGCTCCAGCCACCAATTAGGCTTTTATTCTCTAATATACATGAAGCGACGTTGTCAGAAGCGTCGCTTTTTTTGTTCCAACTTTTTACTGGTATATGAAAAAACAATTACCTCGTTTTTGTTGTGCTTTTTTGGGTGATAAGCCCTGCAATGGCACAAACCACCGAAGAAGTAAATGAAACAACCCATTGAGCAGCTTTTCAAGGATGCGCACCAGCGACTCTTCGCTTGTAAGAGCTGCCATCCTGGAAGGAGCAAAAACTCGAAAGCATCGTCAAAAAACCCAATGGTGAAGTAACTGTCAAATCAGATTTTTGACGGTTTTCTGAAAAGCATTGCCAAAGCTACCCCAGGCGACCTCGACGAACGCCTCAGTCGCATCGAGATTCGTATAGATGGCGATATGGCTACGGCATGGACTCCCTATCAATTTTACTACAAAGGCAACTTTAGCCACTGCGGAGTCAATACCTTTCGGCTCGTCAAAACAGCAACCGGCTGGAAAATATGGAGTATTCTGGATACAAGAAGGAAAGAAAATTGTGCAGAATAGTAGTAAAACTTTTTCGACTTTTTTATCATGCGCTATATTGACGACATCGCCTCGGGTGAGCATTATAAAATAGCCCTCTATACTTGGAATGGCAAGTACATTGTCAAAGTAGAGGCAGGCCTATATGAGCAAATCTATAAATTGAGTGAGTTGGATTTTGTAGGCAATGAGGCCGATGTAAGAAAAATTTTCACGAACGAAGCATTTCTAAAAACCATCTTTCAGCGGTTTCAGCAGATGCACAACGATTTTGAAGAAGCACAAGATTCACTGCTATGACCTTCGACGAATACCTTTTCAGTAAAAAAATAAACCTCGAAGCCTTTCGTCAGCAAGAAGCCGAGCGCTTTCAAGAATGGCAATCGCTGTTTGTACAACTCCATCCTGAAAGTTTTACGGCTCAAAAAAAGTTTTTAATCAACGATATCCGTCGAAAATACCCCCTTCCACAATAAATTTATCATGTTTTCTGTCCAGCAACTCCAAATCTTCACACAACATATTTTTCAAAGCATCGGTTTTTCTGAAACCGATGCCCAATTGGCTGCCACTACCCTACTCTCTGCCGATTTGCGCGGGGTGGACTCGCACGGCATTGCGCGCTTGGCCGGCTATGTACGGCTCTACGACCACGGACGGCTCAACCCTACGCCCCTACTTAGGATTGTGCATGAAACACCCAGCACGGCCGTTGTGGATGGCGATGCGGGCGTGGGCTTGGTGGTGGCTCCCAAAGCCATGCAAATAGCCATCGAAAAAGCCAATCGTGTAGGTTCGGGCTGGATTTCGGTTCAAAACTCCAATCATTTTGGTATAGCAGGCTACCATGCCATGCTGGCCTTGGCACATGACATGATTGGCATGGCCATGACCAACGCCGCGCCATTGGTTGCTCCTACGTTTTCGTTGGAAAAAATGCTCGGCACAAACCCTATTGCAGTGGCTGTGCCTGCCCAAGAAGAGCCTGCCTTTGTGGCTGATTTTGCCAGTACGGCAGCAGCATACGGAAAGTTTGAAATTCTTCAGCGCAAAAACCTCCCTGCCCCGCTCGGTTGGGCGCAAGATGCCACTGGGGAAATGACGACCGATGCCAATCCTATCAAAAACGGAGGTGCTCTGCTCCCTTTAGGCTCCGATCGCGAGCATGGTAGCCACAAAGGCTACGGTTTGGGAGCCATTGTTGATATTTTTTCGGGCGTATTGTCGGGGGCTAACTACGGCCCGTGGGTGCCGCCTTTTGCCACGGCGGGTTTTATGGCTGCTGCCGAGGGTGTAGGCAAAGGTACAGGCCATTTTTTGGGTGCGATGCGCATTGACGGCTTTCGCCCTGCCGATGAATTTAAAGCCAATATGGATATTTGGATTCGACGCTTTCGAGCAGCGCAGGCCATAGAAGGCAAAAAAGTACTTATCCCTGGCGATCCCGAACGCGAAATAGAAGCCGAGCGACGCAAAAATGGCTTAGATTTGTTACCGCCCGTTGTGCAGTCGTTGGAAGAATTGGGCAAACGATTTGGCGTACAGCTTTGATGCGAGTTTTCTTTTACTGACCCACAAAGGCCAGCTTATTGTTTTTTGGATGGATGGCCAATCGAGTAATCTGCTTGATACCCAAGCTGCTCCAATCGGCTATCATTTGCCAATCTTTGTCCACAGCAGGGTTCCATTGATACAATATCGCTCCTTTGGCCATCAGCAATGTGCCATCGGCAGTCCATGCAATAATCTTCGACGTCTGAGGGTTTCGATGAGCTTTGTGGTTTGCAAAGTGTTCATATCCAAACGCTCTACTTGCCATTGGTCTGGTGAAATTTTATGAATAAAACTCACTGCCTTTTGATTCGGGATTTGGTGCAACGAGCGGCCAATATGGTTCGTAATGGTCTGGCTTTTTTGGGTAGAAACGAGGGCGAGTTGCAAGGTATTGGGCTGTCCCAACACAAACAACACCAAAGAATCGCTCCCAAACCAACGATGATAGCCCACGGGTTTGAGGTCTGTCAAAATTAGGGAAGGGTTTTTACCCGTGGCCAAATCAAACTGCCAAAGCCGCTGCGTTTGATCGGCTTCTACCCGAATCACCGAAAAATGCCTGCCGTCGGGCATAACCGTGGCTGAATATTCACTTTCGGGGGTTTGCGTAAGTGGCCGATTTGTTTTTTTTGCCAAATGATAGCTCCAAATATCCGTTTGACCATCTGCTTGTTGCGTATAAAGTAGTTGAGTACCATCAGGAGTAAAAGCTGGTTGGTTATCATAACCTGCTCTTTTGGTGATATTTATAGGGTTTTTGACCACTACCTTTCCATTTTTCTGATTGAAATCCGCTAAAAATATTTCGGTATCTGGCACTGCTGGTGTAAAGGCTTCCAGCACTCTTTTGACAATCCCATCTAAGGCGCTATTTTCAATCCACCGCACCACCATCACTAATTCATGGTCGGGATCTACATAGACGACATTAGTACCGTTGCCTACATGATAATACACATTGGCGGGGGCACTGGGTAGGGGTTTTTGGCCAGTATTCAAAAACCAATTCATATAGCCGTAGGTAGGCTGGGCAGGAGTGGGTGTAGTGGCTTGCTTTACCCATTGTTCTGAAAGTAGCTGCTGCCCATTCCAATTGCCTCGGTGGAGGGTCAATAATCCAAATCGGGCCATGTCGTAGGCATTGATAAACATCCCCCCACCCCAATGCCCACCACCACTGACCGATTGTACTGGCTGGCCGTCTAAGACAATCCATGAATTACGATAGCCTGTCCAACGCCAGGTGTTGGAAGCACCTATCTTGTCCATGATATTTTCTTTCAACACTTGTGGCAGTGGTTTACGCCACACGCTGGTAGCCGCCAACGCCAAGGCATTGACCCGAACGTCGTTGTACTCATATACGCTTCCTGGGGCATTTCGAGTGCGTGTAAGCCAAGTAGCAGGTTCTTTATCAGGGCGGTCGGCCCAATCAGGCTTGCCCCACAATGTGCCTTCCCAATCAGAGGTTTGGCGCAGCATATTATCCCAAGTAATACGGCGGTTGTGAGGTGTAGCAAACAAATCCAGTAGTTCAGGCTTGCCAAAATCATCGGCAGGCCGCTGTACAGGCTGGTCGTACAGTTCGATGGGGGGAATGTAGGAGGCCACTGTATCGTTTACACTCTTAATCAAGCCTTTGTCCACGGCCAATCCCACGACGCTCGACAAAAAACTTTTGGTGACGCTATGCGGTAATATCACAGCGACGGCTCGCCCCATTTCGCTATGATATAGCCCTTGTAAACAATAACACCTGTTTGGTCGCCACGGTCATTGAAAGGACCAACGGCAAACCCGTATGGCTCTTTCCCAAAACTCTGATAATGCGACTGCTCCATGCTTCTTGGGTTTTTAGACCTTGCTGCTTTGGCAAAAGCGATGGCTTCTTGGATTTTGGTAGGATTCAAGCCCAACGCAGCGGGAGTTTTCTGAGTCCATTGATGGGCTGGTGGAAAATAATCGCCAGTAGGCTTTTGGGCCAAGGCGCATAGCAACCAAACAAAAACAAGCAGGTAGGAGTAATCGAAAAAAAAGTAGGCATTTTTAGGGTTTGTTAATGAAGAGTTAAAGGTACACATTTTGATTATACCCTCACCCACAATAGGCTTCCCCTTCATAATTAACGGTTCGGTAAGGCACGGTTTCGGTTTCGTCCACCAAATAGTTCCATTTTTTGATGTATTCCATCCCTGGTCTAAACTCGTCTTTGCGTTTGCGTAGTTCTGATTTTAAGGCTACGTCCAATTGCTTTTGCACCTTTGCATACGTAGGCTGATTGATAAGGTTATTGAGTTGCAAGGGGTCTTTGAGATTGTCGAACAGCAACCAAGGCCCGTTCAAATCTCGGGTATAGGTGTATTGGTGTGTTACTACGCCTCGGTATTCTTTTCCGCCCATCTTCCGTGTCCATTGCCCAAAAGGCTGTGCGCATGAAATGAGCGTTTGTTTCACATTGTCTTTTTTTGTGCCTTTCAATACGCCCGAAAAATCAACACCTTCTACCGAAGTAGGAATGGCTATATTGCTCAAACCCAACAAGGTAGGCATAATGTCGGGTGAGTTGAGCAACGCCTCTGATACTTTCCCTGTTTTACCAAAAACAGCGGGATAATGAATCAAAAACGGCACACGAATGCTTTCCTCATAGGGTTGTTGTTTGTTCCAAGAGCCGTGTGCGCCCAATAAATCGCCGTGGTCGGCAGAAAAAACGATGATGGTATTATCTTCAATGCCCAAATCTTTCAAGGTTTGCCACATCTTTCCGATACAATCGTCAATAGCCGCAATGTGTGCATAATAGCCTCTTAGGTCATTTTTTACCTTTTCGCGTTTTTCTACGGGTACATTTTCATTGATGATAATTTCTTTATCGGCAAACATTTTTTTGTACTGCTCAGGCGCGGTTTGGTAAGGGTCATGCGGGCTGCCTATAGAAATGAAGAGTAAAAAAGGATTGGGTTCTTTGGCTTGGGTTTTTACATAATTGCACACATCTTCGGTTTGGGCAATGACATCATAACCCTTCCAAATCAGTTTTTTGTTGGAATCGCCCGCATAATAGGGCGAGTTGTTGTAGTCGTGGGTACATTCATTGCCTCTCCAATACCCAAACCCTTGGCGGCGTGTGGGCGGAATGTAGCTATTGCGCCCGTGGCCGTCAATATGCCATTTACCCACAAAGCCTGTGGCATAGCCTTGACTTTTATAGACTTTAGCCATGGTTGTTTGATTGGTATCGAGCAGCACGTCGTTCATAAAAACACCATGAGTAAGCGGGTACTGGCCTGTCATGAGCGAAGCGCGGTGAGGTGAGCAAACGGGCGTACCCGAAATCGCATTTTTGACATTGATACTCTCGCCCGCCAGGCGATCGAGGGTAGGGCAATACACGTTTTTATCACCCGCATAGCCTGTGGCCTGCGCCCGCCACTGATCTACCAAAATATACAGAATATTGGGTTTTTTAACGGGCGATTTTTGAGCCAGCAGGGCGGTATTGAAAGCGCAATAAAACCCCAGTATTAGTAAAAAAAGATGTTTATTCTTCATCTGTTACATTGTTTTTCACAAAAAAGACACTTAAAAAACTACGCTACTGTTAATAGCCCGGATTTTGTGTCAGCTTGTTGATAGAAACCTCATTGACTGGAATGGGGGCCAGTAGTTTACTGGCTGTCAGGGCGTATGATTCTGGATAGAGATAAGACTTTTGAGCTCTTTCACGAAGTCCATGTGCGGTCATTACTTCAATGGCTTTGCCTGTACGCTTGAGGTCATACCAACGCTGGTTTTCAAAACAAAACTCTACCTGACGTTCCTTGGCAATGAGTGTTTTTAAAGCTTCTTTGGTCAAAGAAGTAATGGGTGCAGTAAGTCCTGCTCTGTTGCGTACCTGCTGTATATATGGGATTGCTTCGCCTGTACGATTCAGTTCATTGAGTACTTCGGCATACATGAGCAGCACATCGGAATACCGCAATATGGGTAGATTGTCGCCACAGCGGTCGTCAGGGGCTGAGATAGGGGCTTTGTATTTGGCACAATAAGGAATAGGGCGTACCTTGTTGTCCCAATCAAGCCCATTCCAAAAGCCGATGGATACGCTTTTGCGTTTATCGCCTACTTCAAAAGCGTTGATGAGGTCGTCGGTAGGCTGATTCCATCCTGCTCCTACGATGTTGATATTGGGACGCGTAGTTACGGCTCCTCCCGACGTATGCGGAGCAAACAAAAAGATAAACCTATTGGCAAGCTCTGCACTATTTTCAGCATACTGAATAGCAAATATAGTTTCTTTAGTATCTTTTTTGGCAGGGTTAAACAAATCGGCATATTCGGTTACAAGCGCATTTTTTCCAGAAGAAATCACGGTTTTTAGTACTTGCTCGGCTTCTGCATATTTACCCAATGTAAGATAAACTTTACCCAGCAAGGCTTGACTTGCTATCTCATTGGCACGACCATTTTCTTCTACCTCTTTGGCTTTGGCAAAACGGCTGGCGGCTTGTTTCAAATCGTCGATAATATTATCATACACTTGGGCTTCAGTGGCTCGTTTTACACTGACAGCCTCTTGTGAAGTAATCGGTAATAGTACCAGCGGGACACCCCCAAATTGACGCACTAAGTTAAAATAATACAAAGCTCTCAAAAATAGCGCTTCGCCCGCGCAACGGTCTTTGAAAGACTCCTTTGACCACGTCACGCCAGGCCTGTCTAATTCGCTCAATAATTTATTGGTACGTGTAATTCCATTGTAAGATAGGTTCCAAAAATTGGAGTAAGCGACATTGTTTGACACCAAAATAAACTGATCTATGATTCCTCTGGAAGCCTCCCCTGTTCTGGTATTATATTGAAAACTGGCATTGTCAGAAATCAATTCAGCCAAAACCCAATGCGGGTCTTTTTCATAATCGCGCATGGGAATATAGCAGCCATTGGCCAATAGGATTAGCTGTACTTCTGTTTGATAAAAGTTGCCTTCATTGAGGGTAGTTTTGGGGTAGATTTCCAAAAAGCTGTTTGAACAACTCGAAAGCAACAAGAAAACGAATAGATATATGATTTTTTTCATGGTAAAAGCTTTTTAAAAAGAGAGATTAAGACCAACTGAAGTAGTACGCGAAAGCGGATAAGACGAAATATCAAACCCTGGAGAGAGCGTATTGTCAATATTTCGTGATTGCGCCTCTGGGTTAGCCCCTTTGTAACGCGTAAACATCACTAAGTTTTGAGCCGTAACATAGAGGCGGCAACTATTGATAAAACCAGTTTTCTTGATTAACCCTTCTGGTAGCGTGTATCCTAACGATACATTGGAGATGCGCAGATAAGAGGCATCTTCGACCCAACGCGTATTGACACGGTGGCCCCAACTTGGGGTTAATTTAGGAACGCCGTATAACATTCCGTCGCCTGGATTGTCGGTGCTTCTCCAGCGATTCACAAACTCTCTGCTCACATTAAAAAAACCTTGGAGGTTGTCGGTGGTCTGGCGTAAGCCATTCATCACTTGCCCTCCATTTTGACCATTGACGACAACTCCTAATGTGAATTTTTTATAGGAAAAATTGTTAGAAAAGCCAAAAATAAATTTAGGATGTGGATTACCAATGATGGTATAATCTAAAAAGTCGCTGATGATGCCATCTCCATTTACATCTTTGTATTTGGGGTTTCCTTCATATACCTGGGTTGTTTTTATCAGATTGGGGTCTTCCAAATCTTTAGCTGTATAAACCCCTTCCATAATGAACCCAAAGAATTGCCCGATAGGTTTACCGACTACCGTAACGTGCGTGGGGTTATTATCGTTGTTGCCTGACAAAATTCTGTCGCCATTTTCGTTGAGCGATAGCACCTTATTGCGATTGAAAGCAATATTAAAGTTTAAATCCCAATTGAATTTACCTACAATAGGCGATGCTCCTTAGTGATAACTCAACACCTCTATTTCTTACATTTCCTTTGTTTACAATTTGAGAATTAAACCAGTAATGGCTGGAATCACATCATTGAGCAGCATATTTTTACTTTCACGATTGTATAAATCTACCACCAGTGAAATACGATTATTGAAAAACTCTGCATCAATTCCTGCATCCAATTGCTCTTAATTCCTCCCCAAGTCAAATTGGGATTGGATAAACCCACATATGAGGCTGTTACTTGTGTATTACCAAAGATATAAGCACCGGCTAATGGAAGCTAAATGGGAGTAATTACCGATATTATTGTTGCCACTTTGGCCATAACTTGCCCTCAATTTGAGGCTGCTTATGACTTTATTGTTTTTTAGAAAAGGCTCATCTGACAAACGCCAGGCCGCTGCCACAGAAGGAAAAGTAGCATAGCGATTGTTGATACCAAATCTTGAAGAACCATCGGAACGGAAAGTAGCCGTCAATAAATACTTATCATTAAAGGAGTAATTGACACGCCCCAAGTAAGAAATGATACTCCATTCTTCTACGCCTTCACCCCCAAGTAGCCACAGCTTGTGCTGCATTGATGGTCTGAATCAAGTCGTTGGCATATGGCGAAGCGTTTAAGTTAATGGTATTGGTCTTATTTTTTTGGGTGGTATATCCTACCAAAGCATTGATGCGATGTTTGCCAAAATTCTTGTTGTAATTGAGTGTATTTTCTATCAACCAGTTGAAATTATCAGCCCTCGAATTGGCCGAACTTGCCGTACCTGCCACAGGAGGTCTGTTAGAGCCTCCTACCGTACTGGGCACAAACTGATTAAATTTTGAAGTAGCCCAAATGGTATTGAGCGATGATTTAAACTTTAGGTCTGGTAAAATATCCCACTCCAGATAGGCCGAGCCAAGGTTTTGAAATTGCTGTTGCTTCTTTGCGTAGTTTCTCTCAACACAAAAAGTGGATTGGCAAAGCTCCAAGCTGAATGATATTTACTTTGAGGAGAAACGATATATGGAATAAGGTTTCCGTTGGCATCATATGGTTTCATGACTGGGTTGGCCCAGTTGGCTACCCCAATCACATCCTCTCGGTTGGCATTGGTATTGGTACGATTTTGAGTAATAAACGTCGGTTGAATAGACGCTCCCACCGTAATATGCCGCCCAATCGTTGATTCGATACCGAGATTGGCACTATACCTGTCCAAACCAGTGTATTTCAAAACTCCGTCTTGTTTGAAATACCCTAAACTAAAATTTATTTTTGAATCTGTGTTCTTTTGAATACTGATGGTATGATCTTGAATAGGAGCCGTTTGTAGCAATAAATCGTACCAATCGGTGCCATCGCCTACCAGTTTACTTATATCTTGATATTCTAAGGGATAATCGCTCGTGGTAGCTGCTCTATTTTCTGCTCTTAGTACAGCGATATTGATTTTATTTCGTTGTAAATCCACAAATTCCTGTTGATTCATTAAGTTGGGTCTTCCTCGTTGTGGCACTTGCTGTACTCCTCTCATAGAAGACACGTTCACTTGCATCCGATTATACTGCCTCTTTTTTAGTCGTAATCATAATGACTCCATTGGCCCCGCGCGATCCATAAATAGCTGTAGAAGAAGCATCTTAATATGGAGATTGACTCTATATCATTTGGATTGATCAAGGTCAGCGGATTAAAGTTTTGGCTCAAACCAGCCGAATAGAGGCATCCCATCTACGACGTACAAGGGTTCATTGCCCGCTCCAAGTGAGCCACTCTGCGCATCCGCACGGATGCTCCTGCGCCAGCTGTCCGATAATTGCTGAATTTGTACACCTGCTACTTGCCCAATCATTTTTTGATCTGCTGGTAGCCACAGGCAAACTTAATAGTGGCTTGGTTGATAGTGGCCACTGCCCCTGTTACGTCCTTGGCTCGTTGTGTACCATACCCCACCACTACTACCTCGCCCAGTGCCTTGGTGTCGGCTTTGAGACTCACATTCAATAGGGTACGATTTCCCACCACGATTTCCTGTGGTTCATAGCCTACAAAACTAAAAACCAACACAGCCTTTTCGTCTGGAACAGCGATTGAAAACTCACCGCTTGGGTTGGTGGTAGTTCCTTTTTGTGTTCCTTTGAGTAAAATACTCACACCAGGGAGCCCTTCACCATGTTCGGCATCGGTTATTTTCCCTTTGACAATTTGTTCTTGCGGTTCCAATACAGACATTGGAGACTCCCGTTCTTCTAAGGAGGAAGCTTTTTCCGCTATTTTTTTGCGTAATAAAATCCTTGTACCGACTACTTCATACGAAATATCTAATGGGGTCAAGAGTTCTTTCAATACCTCCGAAAGTTTGTTGGTAGTAGCCAATGACACTTTTTGATTAGACCGAATCGTATTGGGGCTATACACAAACTTCACATCTGCTTGTTTTTCGATTTGGCCAAATACCTTTCTAATCTCAACGGCTTCGATTTTGAGCGATACCGTTGCATTAAGCACTTCCTGGGCTTTGCTGTCTCGTGCGCTGGCCAAACCGCAGAAACTGACCAGTAACATCAATTGGGTAACCGTCATTCTCATTGCTTTAAGCAGGAACACTTTGGTTCGTACATTTTTTTGCATAATTTTAACTTGTTTTTGGTTTGATAAGGCAAAAACTACCCGCAAAGATGGGCTGTATGTGCCTCATACAGCTTCACCCAACCGAACCACAATTCGGTAGCGGAACTTTAAGCCGATAATGCTCGCAACATTGTCGGCTTTTTTATTTACTTACATCCTTCTCCGTTGATAAATATACTTGTGCCGCGTTGTTCATAAGAGGCATTGACCGATTTACAAATCAGATCCAGTTGTGTTTTAAGTGGGAGTTCATTCAAATCTGCTGTAAAAATGCACTCGTTCAATGCTTCATTTTCAATGACTATCTCAAGACCATAAGCATTTTCTAATTTTTTAAGTACCTCAGGCAGGCGAGCTTCTTCAAAAACAAACAGAATCGGACTAGCAGGAGGCTGAATCACTACGGGTTTTTCAACAATGCTTGGGGTGAGTTTCCGAGAGGCTTTATCAAAGATGATTTGCTGATTGGGAGTCAAAATCATCCCATTACGGTGTTGGGTAGCTTTATTGGAGTTTTCATAAACAGATACCCTTCCAGTGGCTACCAACACTTCTATGGATTGTGCCTCTTCGTAGGATTTTATCGTAAAACTTGTTCCCAATACCTCTGTTACTAATTCGCCTGTGTGAACAATAAAAGGTTTAGTTGGGTCGCGCTTTACATTAAAAAAAGCCTCTCCTTTTAGAAAAACGCTTCGGCTTTGTTTGCCAAAATGTTCGGGGTAAGTCACGCTACTATTGGCTTTCAAAATCACTACGCTGCCATCTTCCAGTTGAATTTGTCGAGGGTTAGATGCTGTATTTCTCACTTCTATTCCATGCGGCGTTTGACTTACTTTGTTAATATTCAGCGTATTTGAAGATGTTGATTGCATTTTCAACCAAAAACTACCCACTACCAACACGATAGAGGCTGCCGCAACCCACCTCAGCCATCCGAACGAGTGATGTGTAAACGACCCTACCTTTGTAGCTACTGTTTTTTGTTGGATTTTCCGCCACAAGCGTTTTCTTACCATTTTTTGTTCTTGTTCTTCCATCGCTAATCGGCTATCAGTAAGAACATTATATTGCCAATCTTCAATCATTTTTTCCTCATCGGGACTACATTCGCCCGCGAGGTATTTTTCTAACAATTGATTAAATTCGTATTGGTTCATTTTTTTATTTGTTATGAAGAAATAGTGTGGATATTAATTGTCGGAGTGATAGGCTTTTAATTGTTCTTTTAATACCTTCAATGATTTGGTGATGTGGTATTCAACAGCCTTTTCAGATAAATTCAATTGGAGTGCAATGGCCTTTACAGATTGGTTTTCAAAGCGACTTAATTTAAAAACCTCTACACTCTTTTCGGGTAGTTTTTTCATCGCCTCATCTACCGCTTTCGATAAATCAGCAAATTGGACTCTCTCATCGGTGGCATACGACTCTCTTATCTCAGTATAAATCAAGTATTCTTGAAATTTCCGTTGTGTAATCTGCGATTTTATGTAGTTGATAGATAGGTGCTTTATCGAAACCACCAAGTAAGAACTCAAATGCCGAATCATATTCACGTGGCGTTTATGCCAAATCGTTTCAAATAAATCTTGCACCAATTCTTCTGCTTCCTCTCGTGTTCCTGTTTCTTTATAGGCCACTCCCAGCAATTTGTACCAATAGCGGTTATAAATTTCTTCAAAAGCAGCGGGTTCGTCACTTTTGAGAAATTCTACCAGTTGTTGATCACTTAATTGTTGGTACTTCATAGTTAGGAAGCGGTCATGTTGTATAGTCAATCAACGCAACAAAAACCCTAAACTATTTTAAAAATTCTTCAAATAGTTAAATTTATAGAATAAAAATAGAACTATTTATATATTTATTAACAATAAAAGCACCTTCGATTAGTAAAAGGTGCTTTTATTGAAAGACAAACTATGAATAGTGATTAGTCCTTATTATCAGTCCAGAAGAGCGTTTGCAGAATCAAAACCCCGACAGAGCTGATTTTTTGAACGTAAGGACGTATTTTCCAGAACCTACTGTTACGGTATTTTGTTCGCGAAAACCGATGGCTTTGGCTTTGACGGCAGCGGTAGTCAGTACTCTTCCATTGAGAAAAATAGCATTGATGGGAGCAGGTGGGAGGCAAATCGTCGCTGTGGTATTGATAGGCACTTCAACGGTGATGGTGATAATATCTCCTTTTTTTTGCCAAGCCAAACCAATCGTTCCATTGATAGAGCGATGAGTGGCTTTCAGCGAGTTGATATTGGCAGTCATCCATTCGGGCTGAACCAAGAAAGTCTTGAAGCCAGGCGTTGTTTCTTTGATACCAGCCATGTTTTCAAACATCCACTCGCAAATCGAGCCAAAAGCATAATGATTGAAGGAGTTCATACCTGCAGGAAAGCCGCCTTCGGTGTGAAACTATTCCAGCGCTCCCAAATGGTATTGGCTCCATTGGCAATCTCAAATCCCCAAGAAGGATATTCTTTGGAAAAGTAATTGATAGGCCGTTTCGCTGTAGCCAGCAGCCGAGAGAGCGGGCAATATCGGACGAACGCCCAAAAAGCCTGTCGTTAATTTATTGCCATTTTTTACGACCAGCTCATTCAGCCATTTGGCAGCTTTTAGGTATGGGTACTGTCGAGCAAATTCATGAAAAATAAAGGTTGGCGTAGGCCGTTTGGGTATGACCTTCAAAGCCCATGTTTCCATCTACATAGCCTTTGCCATCACCGTATGCAGCGGCATTGCAGATAAATTTACCTTCAGCATTGGTATAATGTTTCCGAAAAGCGGCTTTGATTTTGGTAAACACCTCTTTGAAATGAGCTGCTTGTTGTTGGTCGCCAATGGCTGTGGCCATCTCTTGCATCAATTGAGCCGAATAGGCATAATACAGGCCAGCATATCAGGCGGTGTTTTTTTGCCCACACTTAGCCAATCGCCAAAGCCTCCTTTAGGATTCACTTCGGCAAAGGCCGTTTCTTTGAAAACATATTCTCCTTTACTTTTGGCTTCTAAAAACTGCATAAATCGCTGCATTTCAGGCCAATGATTTTTTTTAATGACTTTGATATCATTATATGATCTAAATAACTGATACGGGTAAATGATGCCCGCTTCCATCCAGCCTGGAGAATAGGTATCGGTGGCACGTACCGATGGAGCAGGCGCGTACAAGGGATACGCGCCATTAGTCAATTGGGCATCATTCAAATCAACCATCCATTTGGTACCAAAAGCAGCGATGTCATTGAAAGCGGCACTTTTTACATACGCCTGTGCATCGCCCGTCCAGCCCAAGCGTTCGTCGCGCTGGAGGGCAGTCAGTGGCCTTCCTAAATAGTTGGACTGCTGTGTCCAGATGATGTTATGATACAATTGATTCACAAAGGCGTTATCGGTTTCAAATGTCCTGGCTTTGGGCGTAGCCGACGACAGCACGATTCCCCTTATCTGCTGAAGTGGGTGTATATTTTAAGCCTTCTATCTGCACATATTGGAAACCATGATAGGTAAATCTCGGCTCATAGATTTCTCCGTCAGGGTCGCTCGGCAATGTACAAATCAGTTCCACGGCTTGCAGAGAGATTTTCGGTCATGAGTTTACCATCGGGGTAAAGCATTTCGCCAAACCTGAAAAGGATGGAATCGCCTTTGGCGGCCTTGAGCCTGATTTTGATAAGGCCAGCAAAGTTTTGCTCCATATTTACTAAATAGCTTTCAGTACCTATCTGCTTGATTTCTTTAGGAGTAAGCAAGGTCACTTGCACAGATTACCCATATATACTTGTAGCTGTCGTTCTGGTTTGTCGGCACGATTGTCGCTTTTTTCCAAGTAGCATCATTAAAATTGGGTTGGTTCCAACCCGTTAGTTCTTTGTAGCACGTCATACACTCCTCCGTTCAAAATATCAGATTCCACAATAGGGCCATATAGTTGGTTTTCCAAGTATTGCAATGGTAGCAATTGTTTCCTTTTGACCATTGGCATATTCAATTTCAATTGGGCTTTTAGTGCAGGCACATCGCCGTAGAAATTTTTAACCACAGGGTTTTTGACCAATAGTGCATAACCTAAATAGCCTATGTACCAGCCATACGAAAGCATAGAACCCAAGGCGTTTTTGCCAGGTCTAAGTTCTTTTTGTTACATCAAATACCTGATAATAAAGCCATTTGTTGTAGTCGAACCAGCCTGGGGACAAGTAATCTTTCCTTATCTTTCCTGCCATTCATCTGAAACTCATACAAACCCAATGCCAGACATAGAGCCGTGCTTTTTTGACAGGTGTTTTTATCTCTATCTCTTTGCGAACAAAAGGAGCAGGTGGCAAATGGTATTCTTGCCTTTGCCGAGGTGATTTAGATTTATTCCTATGAATTCGGCCTTCCAGCTATTTTTTTGTAGCAAGCCCATTTCCCAAAAGGCAGCATCGCTCCAAGGCCCTGGTACGTTTTTCTTATCCCAACTACGGACTTTCCAGTAACATACCTGTCATGATACGGTGGGTTTGCCTCCGTACTCAATTTGAGCAGTAGCATCGCCCAAAACTTTTTTGGTGTCCCCACAAATCTGCTTTTCCTTCTTCCAACAACGCCATTGAAGAAGCTACCAAGAAATTTGATAGCCCGTTTGGTATTGACTACCCCAACCCAGCCGAAGTCAATTCCCAACTCGGCCGAGGGTTGGAGTATATCCGTAACGGGATTGCTTTTATACTCACAACACTAGGTAAGTAGCTTTGATATCGCTCTGGGTATATGCTTTCAAGGCGATAAATACCTAAAAATACCGAGGAAAGTTTTTTGGGAAGACACATATCGGTCAGTTTTTTAAAGACTTTGTACCAAAAAATAATAGCTCACAAAAAAATCCTCGATGAAAGAAAATCTTATCGAAAGTTAGCAATAATAAGGAGAATAATTACCCATTATAAATTTTCAAATAAGCAATACTTTGCGGTACCTGCTGGTACCAAGTAGGGCTTTCATCTTCTATAAAATAGTGTTTGATACCGAGTTTTTAGCGGTTTTGATGATGTTGGGAGGTCAATTTGGCCCGTTCCCAACACCACATCGTTGGTCAGGGGTGTACCGCCCGTTAGGTCGCCTTTTACGCCTTTTTTAAGGTCTTTGAGGTGTAGGAGTTTGAAACGTTTACCATATTTTTTGAGCAGTCCCTCTGGATCTGCCCCTCCATGAAAAGCCCACATGACATCCAACTCAAAAGAAACATAGTCGGGATTGGTATTTTTGACGATATAATCAAAGAGTGTACCCTCTTGGTAAGGCTGAAACTCATAGCCATGAATGTGGTAGCAGAAAGTAATCCCATTTTCTTTGAATTGCTTTGCCGATGGTATTGAAAGTCGGCTACGGCTTTGCTGGCTTCTTCAAACGTAAAACCTCCTTGACTTTGTGCGGAATCCAGGCGCACATCAGGTAGGATTTGCCCCCAGGGTTTTGGCTGTTTTGGCTGCCTCTACGGGGTCTTTGAGGAGTTGCTCATAGCCTCCACCCGTTGCAGGGATTTTGATACCGCGCAATTCACACATTTTCCGAAATTCTTCGGGGCTAATGCCTTTAGGTGCGCCGCCTTCTAATTCGGTAATACCCAACGATTGGATGGTATCGAGTGTAGCAGCAACGTCTTTTGGAAAACTGGCGCGATAGGTGTAGGCCTGTACGCCTACTGGAAAAGTATAAATTTTCTTCTGGGCAATGGTTTGAGTGCTTATAATGGCAAAAACAACGACAAAACTCCGTAAAATAATTGGCTTTTTCATTGGTATAAAGTAAGTATGATTCATAGCGTAAAGCGCAATGAGGGTACAATTTACTGCTTATTTTGCAGTCCTTTCATGGCTTCGGCATAACGGCGACCCAATTCATGGGCTGAAGCCGTATCGAAGTGGGTCTTGTCACCTAAATCAACCAAGCCCGTAGCTTCTACACAAGCCGTATGGCGGACTTTTTGGGGCAATGCCCGCAATTGTGCGTTAATTTCTTTGGCTTCGGGTATTCGATTTACAAAAAAATCGCCTAATGTACCAACTACAAAAGGCACTTTTCGTGCGGATAATTCTTTTCGAAAGCGTTGAATGAGTATTTTTAGTTTGGCGGTATAGCCAGCTACCAATTCGGGCTTACTATCACTCTCACCTTGGTGCCATAAAATCCCTTTTAAAGTTCCCGATTGTAAAGCGATTTTGGCGCGACGAATGGCCTCGTCGTATGGATAACTTTTGGTTTGGTCGTGGTAGCCGCCTGGTTGCCAAGCGTCTATCGCCGAACCTCCTGCAGCCGCAGGTATCAGCCCGATGATGACATTGGTGTCGGCTTCGGCCATGATTTGCGCAAAAGGCAACCCTGGCCCAACACCCGCAGCAGGCTTATCGAAATGCAAAGGCGCAATGGCTGGCCCCCATTCATCGGACTTATTGAGCATCCAAATACGCGGTTGAGGCGTGCGGTCGGTTTCTTCTACTTTGCCACGACCCGCCATGTTCGACTGCCCCACGAGCAGGTATAAATGTATTTTTTTACCTTTCAAATCGGGCAGTTGCGCCCATGTATGTAAAGAAACAATAAGACCTAAAGCTAAAAAGAATGTTTTCATCTTAATAATGATATGTGATTGTGTTCTATTTTAAACATTACGATTTAATCACCTCCGAAATATCCAACAAATACATCTGCCGCCCATTACCTCCGTGGGTAGAGTCAATACAGACCTTGGTGCCATCGGGACTAAAACGAGGGTGTAAGTCGCAGCGCCATTCTGCCACGTATTCGGGGGGTGCATAAAAACTACCCAAGTCTATTCGTCTGTCGGTTGGTACATGATACAGGTAGGGTGTTTGCAAGCGATCCTGTCCGCTGGCGTAGTTATCGTTTAATATCCAGTCGGTGCCATTCCCCGTGGGTAAATAGGTTTGGTGGCCATTTACCTTCATTTTATTGACCCCAAGTCGTGTATATTTTCCCGTAAAATCTTCCAACAAATAAAAGCCCGTCTGCTGCCCTGTGGGTTGGGTATAAGCACAAATGGTGCGTGGGTCTTTCCATACAAAATGCGACGTAAAGCCCGAAGGGTCTATGCAGTACAGGTTTTTGCCGTCAGCATCGGCCGTAAACATACGGGTAACAAAGTGGGTGCGTGCCATGACGGCGCGTTCTTCGCGCACATTGCGCCAGCGGTGCAAAAAGGTGAATCTACTGCCATCGTTATTGACCAACAAATGATTAAACCAATGGAAATTGTCGGCCACCGATTGGCCTTGGTGGGGTATCGCGGCCAACTCTTCCAAAGAAAACAAAAGCTGTGTTTTGCCCGTTTGTAAATCCATTTTGTAGAGCCCAATGTCTTTGGGGGCTTTGGTCGCAAAATAAGGGTCTGGAACGCCTGTATAGCCATAGCCAGGGCGGAGGTCTTGGATACGCGAAAACTCGGTACCAATGGCCCATTTGCCATCAGGACTAAGCGATGGCCTTGGGTAAGGTTCGTTTTTTCAGTTTTGATATTCTATGACTCACCAAACCGATTGTCCATACGGTCGTTCCAGATGATTTCGGTGGTAGATTGAGGAACCCACTGCAACATACAGCCCTGCTGCCCACCCCAAGCTTGGCTTTGACCAAGGGTCGTCCAGCATGTCCTCTAAATCCAACCATACCGATTTTTACTATATCTTTTTCAGTGGGCGAGCGGTGTTTCAAAATCAACCTCCATGCCCAATACATACCTACCCATGGATCAAACTGCCATTTTGTCATAGTAGCCAAACCAATGATAATGAAGAGGCCCTTTTGTAATGACGCGAACAGGTACATCTTTCAATGATGTGGAAAACATTGGTAATGACAACGCTATCAATGATTGCTGGAGAAAAAGTACGTCGGGTTTGAGGTTCATGGTCTCTTGTTTGTAAGTAGGATTATTCTTTATAAGTATTTTGTATAGCGCAATTACCTGTGCTAATGGGGCAAATTCCTTGATATTTTTCCTATTTTTGCGACTTGAGTACTAAAAAAACTAACCACGCAAAGACATGAGGAGCAAAGGCTTTCCTTTGTTTTGCGGTGTTTAGATTCAAAACTACTCGGAACTATAACTTGGAACTACTACAAATGGCCCGAACTGCAAAAAACGCCACTGAACCGCCCAAAGCCAAAGAAACGCCACTCAATCAATGGTATAATCAAATCAAATCAAAATATCCTGGAGCGATGCTACTCTTTCGGGTGAGCGAATTTTTATGAAGACCGCTGGAGAGGATGCCATTCGAGCCAGTCGGATTTTGGGTATTGTACTGACTCGCCGCAACAACAATGGCAGTGCGCATGAAATTAGCAGGTTTTCCGCATCATTCGCTCGATAACTACTTGCCCAAACTCGTTCGGGCGGGTGAGCGTGTAGCTATCTGCGACCAACTCGAAGACCCCGCCGTCGCTAAGGCATTGGCCTGACGGGGCGTAACAGAACTCGTTACACCTGGGGTGTCGTTCAACGACAATGTGCTGGAGGTAAAAGAAATAACTATTTGGCTGCTGTGCATTTTGGCAAACAAAACGTGTTTGGCATTGCCCTATTGGATGTTTCGACAGGCGAGTTTCCTTACCACCCAAGGCAACAAGATTATATCGAAAAGCTACTCCAAAGTTTTGCCCCTTCGGAGGTATTGTATTGTAAGAAACATCGCCAAGAATTTACCGAGTTTTTTGGCGACAAATTCCATACTTTCTTTCGACGACTGGGCTTTACGCATGAGTTTGGTTATGAACTACTGATTAAACACTTCAAACCACATCAGCTCAAGGGTTTTGGCGTAGAAAATCTGACCGAAGGCGTGGTAGCGGCGGGGGTCATCTTGCGCTATTTGGCCGATACCGAGCATCGCGATATTCAGCACATTACGCGCCTCACGCGCTTAGATGAAGAGAAATATGTGTGGCTCGACCGCTTCACCATTCGTAATCTTGAACTGGTCTTTGCCCAACAAGAAGGCGGTGTACCACTGATTCAAATTCTCGACCAAACCGTTACGCCCATGGGCGCCCGTTTGCTGCGCAAATGGCTGGTCTTGCCGCTCAAAGACAAAACCCCGATCGAAGAACGCACCTCCAAGCAGTAGAGCTGTTTTTACAGAATGAGGAATTATTGGAAAAACTCACCCACCACCTCAAGCAAATTGGCGATTTGGAACGACTCATCTCTAAAGTAGCTGTGAGGCGTATCAGCCCGCGAGAAATGCTGCAGCTTAAAAAATCGTTGGGACATATCTGAAAGCCGATAGTAGAGGTGCTAACCCCTCCCCACCCCTCCCCAGTAGGGAGGAGACACCTCCCACAGGAGTAGGGACTGGGGGTGGGGTTCATGGCGTTTTGCGCAAGATACACCGACCAGCTCAATGCCTGTGAGTTTTTGCTGGAAAAAATAGAAAAGAACTCCGCGAAGATCCGCCTGTTGTAACCAACCAAGGCGGCATGATAAAATCGGGGGTAGATACAGAGTTAGATAAACTCCACGCCTTGGCTTTTTCAGGCAAGGATTATCTGATTCAGATTCAAAACCGCGAAATCGAACGCACAGGCATTACTTCGCTTAAAATCGCCTACAATAAAGTGTTTGGCTATTATTTGGAAGTAACCAACGCCCACAAAAGCCGTGTACCCTCTGATTGGATTCGGAAGCAAACCCTCGTCAATGCCGAGCGGTACATTACCCCCGAATTGAAAGAATATGAAGACAAAATATTGAGTGCCGAGGAGAAAATATCGGTCATAGAAGCGCGTATTTTCAATGATTTGGTCTTGGCTGCCAACGACTACGTAACGGCTATTCAACAAGATGCCCGCGTAGTGTCTATACTGGATGCGCTGGCTTCTTTTGCGGTGGTAGCCAAGAAAAACAATTATCACCGCCCCACCATTACCGATAGCAAATTGCTGCATATCAAAGAAGGACGGCACCCGGTCATTGAGCAGCAACTTCCCTTAGGTGAAAGCTACGTGCCCAACGATTTGTTTTTGGACGACGAAACCCAGCAAATCATCATCATTACTGGCCCCAATATGGCGGGTAAATCGGCTCTTTTGCGCCAGACGGCCCTCATTGTACTGATGGCCCAAATGGGTAGTTTTGTGCCTGCTACCGAAGCCGAAATTGGCTTGGTGGACAAGATTTTTACGCGTGTAGGTGCTTCCGACAACCTGAGCCGTGGCGAAAGTACCTTCATGGTGGAAATGACCGAAACGGCCAGTATTCTCAACAACCTAAGCGAACGGAGTTTGGTATTGATGGACGAAATCGGGCGTGGCACCAGCACCTACGACGGGGTAAGCATTGCGTGGAGTATCGCCGAGTTTTTGCACAACCACCCCCGCCACCGCGCCAAAACGCTCTTTGCTACGCACTACCACGAACTCAATCAGTTGGCCGAAGATTTTCCACGGGTCAAAAACTACAATGTGGCCGTGAAAGAAATGGGTAATAAAGTCATCTTTTTGCGTAAACTCAAAGAAGGTGGCAGCGAACATAGCTTCGGAATCCACGTGGCACAAATGGCGGGTATGCCGCAGGAAATTGTGCTACGAGCCAACGATATTTTGCATACCTTAGAACAAAGCCACCGCAAGCAAGAAACCGATAAAGCAGTAAAAGAAATGCCTAAAGTAAACTACCAAATGAGCATCTTTGAACCCCAAGACCCGCGTGCAGAAGAACTAAAATCTAAACTCAAAGCCTTAGACGTGAATACCTTATCGCCCATCAAAGCCTTGCTCAAACTCAATGAGTTGAGAAGGTTGGTAGATTAAATCCTTGCTATGAAAAAACATAATTCTTACTCTCTTATGGCTCGTTTCAAGTGGTGTTTTCTCAAGAACGGAAGACCCCTACCAAAAAAAAACTAAATTTTGGTGTCCAAATTTATGATGCTGCATTAGTACAAATAAAGGCAGGAAACCCGTTAAGTCATTGCTATTAACATCTAAAGGTGGTGGAATGGGTAAATCGCTTGAGGTATTTCAAGACGTAGAAGAGGTAACACTATCTTATCAGACTGATTCGGCAGAACTATCTACAACATTTGAAGAACAGTAAAACTGCCTCATTTGCACTATTTAAATGTAAATTATTATGCCTCTTTAGAGGGTAAATTCTTTTATTTGCCTAAGAGTTTTTCAAGATTGACCCAACTTAGAGGAGTTCAGTTGATGAATTTAGAAAATATCAATGCCGATGGCTTTGGGCAACGTTGCCTCATTTAAAAAACCTCCGAAGTATTAAATATTTCCTTTCCACGCAATAATGCCAGTGCTTTTCCTGATGCCATTCGTTCTTGTCAGCAACTCAAATCATTGACTGTGTTGCTTTCTCCTACCATGGTGTTCCCTACATGGTTCAATGAGTTATCTATGCTCGAATACCTCAATGTATCTGCACAATCCGACTATTTATCCCTCTACCAAATTTACAAGACATTCAGCCTATTTTGTTGGGGCTTACTTCGTTAAAATCACTTCAAATCAATAGATTTAGTTTTGACGGCGAACACCTCAAGGACATAAGTACTTCTTTGCAGGTCTTTAGTACAACGGGCAGTAAAATTACTAATACAACGGCGTTGTTTGAAAATATCAATAAACGCTCCAAATTAGAGAAACTTTTTATTTCTGATTGTTGGATTCCTGTCTCCTCCACTCAATCGCTCGAATTGCCCACCTTAAAACACCTATCGCTTATAATTTATATACAGACTCACTTCGGAAAACCTATTGGACATCTGTTCCTGAAGCATTACTTCTCCCAATTTACAGTTTTTGTATTTGAGCAATGTTTGGGTGAAATTACACCCAAAAAATATTGAAAATTTAAGGGCTTTAGAAACCTGAATCTTTCTTTCAACCAACTGACCCAATTGCCTGATTTGTCCCAATTGGGAAACCTAAAAAGCATTGATAGTCCAGAACAATCGCTTGACTTCACTTCCAAAAAAGCATAGTAAACTTACCAAACTGGAGACCCTCAACATCGCCAATAACTTTTGTAAAGAACTACCTGACGGTACGTTCATTCCTCTCAATTGAAATATGTTAGTATCGATAACAATCAAGTCAGCGCACTTCCAAATGGAATCAACAAGCTCCGACAATTAACCAATCTACAACTTTCTTCTAATCAACTCACCGAACTTCCCAGTAAAATAGGAGAGATGAGTAATTTGCAAAATCTTGCATTTTCAATAATCAAATTGGGGTATTGCCAGCTTCCATGGGGCAACTGAAACGGCTAAAGTATTTGGAATTTGGGGCACATAATCCCATCAAGATTTTGCCTGAAACTTTAGGTAATTGTGATAGCCTCAATAACTTCAAGTTGTAACTGTTTGTTGGAAAGCCTCCCTGTTCCCTTGGTCAATGCACACAATTAACCTATTTGTTCTTAGCTAATCAAAAATTTTTAAGGTCAAAATATGTACTCAAAGGAGAAACACCTCCAGAGTCAGCCCGTTAGGTATGATAATAAATTTCGTACTTTGCCACCTTCTCTTGCCAACTTTGTAAAGCTCAACAATTACGGTTATCCAACAATCCCAATTGGGAGAAGACTTCTCTTTGGTCATTCGTGCAAGCACTCCAACATCCTAAAGCAATGGTCAACTTGTCGAATTGTCTTATAGATACTACTTCTAAAGGGTTGGAAAAACACTCAAATACAAGGTTAGATTTATCCCAAAATCAAATTCAGCATGTAGCTTTCTGAATGGTTTCTATCGAAAAGCAATACCACCGCCTTGTTTTGATGACCAATAAAATTACCCTCTAAAATTGAATGAATACTTCTCTTGATTATGAGCAAAAGACTTCTGTGATAGCGGAGGAAGTGGAATGACTACTCGAAGCCGTTTCCAACAGCCAAAGCAATGGCAGGGCTTATCTCAATCGGGCTTATAAAAAATTGACCACGGGAGATATTCCCCTCTTTGTGCAATACATGAAGTGGCTCGAATAGATGAAAAGGTAGGGTTCAATACAGCAGAAATATGGGGACGGTACTATTTCCATACCCGTCAATATGGTCGCGCTATTGATAGTTTGAATATTGTAATTAAGAAAGCTAAGTTAGAAGATGAGCAATTCAGAAAAAATACAAAGGCCGTTAATAAGCAACCTTATATCAGTCCTCGACATCATGGACAATTGATTTTAGAGGGCACAAGCCAAGTGGCAGTTGGGGAGACAGTCTTAGTGCAATCAAAAGATTATGAGCAATTGGTAGGAGAATACAAGGTATTTGGCCCCAATCTATGGGGGAGGCTTGGTGTCTGGCACAAACGATATAGCGCCACTAAGGGCAAAAGCGGGAGCAGCCTTCGACAAGGCCATTGGCATGTATATGAAATGGTTCGCAATGCACCACCGATATGGTACAACTCAGTGCTGCGGAGGTTTATCTGATGAACGAACAGCCCGATAAAGCATTTGAGTACCTCTATGGTCTTGATCAAGTGAGCTTCAAACCTGAAGAAAAATTATTGACAGAATACCTACTTCTGTGCACTCAAATAGCCCAAGATAAGGCAGAAGAAGCAGAAATAAAGCGTTTTGAGGATAAACTCAAACGTTAGATTTTAAAGTAAAAGCATGGAGTTATCAGTTGTTTGAAGAGTCTTTGGGAGGTTGGTCTTTGAATCACCAGCAGATAAAGAACCTTCGACGATTGACTGATGCTATAAAAGTGCAAAGTATATTGGTTGATTAACCTTTCCCCTTCAAAAACCCAAAGAGGCAATGCCGGCACCCGCCTTGCAGCAGTAGCCACGCTTTTTATAGTAAACCTCCGTGAACACCAAAAAACCTGTGGCGGGGGCAATGTAGTAGTCTTCAATACCTATCGCCCACTGAAGCCTTGCTCAAATGAATGAGTTGAGGCGATTGGTGGAGTAATCATCCTTTTCGTTGATGTTCGGTCATCCCCCCCATTACCTTACTCATAATTTTTACCTTGCCCCATCTTGGTACTGTCTGTAATGAATAGACCAAGATTTTTGTCAGTAGCCCTGGCAGTACCGTTGTTTTACGTCCTAAGGCTTGCAAAATGGGTACCCCTACTTGTGAAGGGTAAGCGACATCGTCATTTCATATTGGCTCTCTGACCAAAGTTACTTTCAACAGGCCTGGTGCAGCTGCCAAAACATCAACATTATACGGTTTAGTTCTACGGCCAGTCCTTCTGCCAATGTCTGTACATACGCCTTTGTCGCAACGTAGTTTGCAGCAAAGGCGTTCCTTGAAAACCACCATCGAACTCATTAAAATGATTCCACCACGTTTTGTTGCTGGAATTGTTGGCTGTAATAATGGGTCAATGAGAGTAATGCTTCGCTATTTACCCGCAACATATTGAGTTCTGTATGTAACAATTATCAGTAGATATTCCAGAAGTACCATAACCTGCCGAAACAATTAACGGGCCCACATTCCCTTGTGTTGCTCGAATGATTGCGTTTATTCCTTCGCTTTCTGAAACATCAGATGCTACTGTTTGATTTCAACATTCGATATTGATTTTAATCTTGCTTCCAGCCTCTTGTAATTTTTCTAAATGCCTTGCATGGATAATAAGATTAAAACCTACATCGGCCAACTGGTTTGCCAATTCGAACCCTATACCCGACGATCCCCCTGTTACAATGAAAACATTCACCCATAATTGGTTTTTGAGCCTTGTTTTTTCATGATTGAATATTTATTTTTGTGTGATTCATTTTCAAAAAGTTCTCATAGTGCTTGAAACAATGTAGACCGAGAGCAATAAATATAAAACGGCGATGAAAAAAGTTAGCCTCATGCTTTTTGCTATATAAAATGAAAGTAGAGGAAGTATTTGCAAGGCGTGCATGCCTATAAAGTGTGCGACTCTTAAATCACCAACCGTTTTGCTCCAGCCAATAATCAACCCTTTGAGTTGTCATTTAATGCCCCAACACTATGATTAAGCCTTGAACCCATGGCAAAACCTTCAAAGGAAAATACCACAAAAGAATGATTCCTAATCATTACCGCAGGTAGTGATAGGGCAGATGCGGAAAATCGTTTTTGAAAAATAAAAAACCCAATATGGCAGACATATAAGGTAACAATAGTCGCTGCCGATGCCATCAACCCATATAAAACCGAATAAACAGGGGTACTCAAATTATAGTGCGAAAGTTGGCCTTTGCTTGCTTGTAAGGCAATGTAATATCTCGAAACTCCACAATAGCACAACTGTCCAATTGAAAAGATGGCTATTGAAAGAGGGTAAATAATAACAATACCAAGCCATTGTCCAAGAATAAATACCAAGAGAAACAGCAAATTTGAACGGTTTATACCAAGCACTAACACCATATACTTGTGTATGGGTTGTTTTTGATAAAATGGAGACACAAAAGCGATAATAAGAAGCAAATCAATCCAAAGTAAAACAGCGTTTCGTTTCGTTCTTCGAGACGTTCTAAAAAGGTGATCATTTTAGCGTGATTGTAAGGTTTAAAGTTTTGTTTGCTTCTATTGTAATCTTTGCATCATTAAAATCGGGTGGACCAAACTTGATTTTAGCATCTCTTGAAAACCCTATGGGCTCAATGGGAAAGCCCACCCAATTTGTCTTCAATTTTTTATCTCTGTCAATATCCTGAAACGAAACCACCCCCTGTAAGTTCCCCACAGGTACTTTTTCAAAACAATCTGCATTGTCTGTAGTGATTGTGGCCTCGTTGCCCAAAAAAAAAAAAAAAAGCTGTTTTCCAACTTTAGGAAGTTTTCTTCAGGAAAATCTAGTGGAGAGTTCGCCACCTTTGGCGGCATTAATGTCTTGTACAAGTACAATAAGTTTTCCTGTCTGTGAATAAGACTTTATCAATAAAAGGAAGAAAAAACTGAAAATGAGTGACCGTGCCATAACCTATCTTTTTGATGGCAAAGGTCGGCAGAGGTTCTTTGTTAAACGATAACAAATGTTTATGTTTCTCGATTGCTGCTTTTTTTAGTCTACTCAAATGCACAGAAGTAATGCCAAGATAGGAAGCTATCAGATGTTGTGGCACTCGATGATGAATATTTGGGAACACTCCTGTAATGTTATCATAACGCTGCTTTGGCGTTCTTACATATAAATTTTTGATGCGATTATCTTGATAATGAAGTAAAATTCGGCAATGAGTCGGCCCATTTTGCCCTTCGGTCAAGTTCTTATAGCCCCATTCAATGGCAGAACGCGGCAAAAACAACTACTTGTGTTTCTTCAAGGGACTGTAAGCTACATTGCGATGCTTGTTTTTGTATAAAGTTAGCATAGTCGGCAATAAACTGATTTTCTAAGGCAAAATGGATGGTGTGTTCTGTTCCTTGAGGGTCAGTTATAAACACCCGGATAAGTCCTTTATTGATGAAAAAAATTTCATTTGGAATAGCCCCAGGATGGCTGATAGTTTCTTGTCGTTTAAAAGTTTTAGTAATCGTTCGACCAAGAAAAACTGAGTTCATCCTCGGAAATATGAATCATTTGCCTCATCAATTGTCTACTCTATTCGATTTCTTTGGACGAATACTATTAAAAAGTTATAATTTCAGTCTGAATCTCCTAATGCTTCCCCTTCAAAAACCCGTAAGGGCAATGCCGGCAGCCGCTCTTGCAGCAGTAGCCACGTTTTTGGTGATATACTTCGGTAAATACCAAAAAACCCGTGGTAGGGTCAATATAATAGTCTTCGGGCGATAGCCTTGGATGGAGTTTAAGAGTAGTATTTGCGGGGCGGTCACTCACCTTTTCTATTTTTTTGGAATATTCAGGTAGGTAACTTCATTATGAAGCGAATTGTTTAAAAGAATGATCAAGTAAGTTTTATTCCAAATAAATCTTTTGACTTGAGCCACACCCAAGTCACAATCACCATCGTTAAGCCACCACCCATCAGTACCGAAGGTACAGTACCGAAGAGTTTGGCTGCCACACCCGATTCAAAAGCCCCGATTTCGTTGGAAGAACTCACAAAAACACTATTGACGGCAATCACCCGCCCACGCATATTGTCGGGAGGCACTACCTGCAAAATCGTTTGGCGAATCACGACGCTGATAGCATCAAAAGCCCCCGTCAAAAACAACATCAATACCGAGAGCCAAAAGTGAGTAGAAACCGCAAAAACCAATGTGGCTACGCCAAAACCCGCCACAGCTATGAGCATATTACGCCGTGCATGGTGAGTGGGCGTGAGGTAAGCGGTCATAAATATAGTCAAAACAGCCCCTACGGAGGGGGCAGCACGCAATACGACCAGCCCTTCAGCCCCCACTTTGAGGATATCTTCCGCAAAAACAGGCAAGATAGCGATTACCCCTCCAAAAAGCACAGCGGCGAGGTCGAGCGAAATAGAATAAAGCAAGATTTTTTTTTCATAAACAAACTTAATCCCCTCTTTGATACTTTGCAGCAGATTGGTCTGTGAATCGCCCCTGTCTGGAATGGGTTTTTTGGTAATCATAGCCAGCATGAGTTGTGTAACTGCAAACAGCCCTACCACTACCCAAAGTGTGTTGGTAAGCCCAATATAAGCGTATAAAAACCCCGCAATGCCAGCCCCTGCAATAGCCCCTACTTGCCAAAAAGTACTACTCCAAGTAGCGGCATTGGAATAGACTTCGCGCGGAGTCAAAAAAACGCTTTGAGTGACGACGACGCGGGAGAGTAAAACCCTTTGGCAAAACCAATGACCGTCAAAAGGCCATAGATTGCCAATAGTAAGGTAGTCGGGGTAGTTCGCTCAGGTTGTAAGACATCAACCACAATAGCCCCAAAGAGCAACACAAAATCACACTTTGGCTGATTTGCATCATGGTACGTTTGTCTTTACGGTCGGCATAATGCCCCCCAAACAATGCGACAGAAATATAAGGTAATGCTTCGCCAAGCTGATAAAACCCAGCGAAAGCGGGTCGTGGGTTTGTTTGTAAAGTTCGTAGCCAATGACCACTTCCTGAATCATAATGGGCCGTAATGAAATTTGTGGCTGTAATTAAGAGGACAAATTCAGGATAACGCAGAGCAGCGTAGGGATCGTGTTTGAGGGTTTTCAAAGTAATTGGTGAAAATATGTTTTATCGAATACTACCTACAAAAGGTGAACTTTTGAAGGATTAGTTCCAAAAATCACCTTGTTAATCGAAAGTATGGAGGGTGGGTTAAAATTCAATTAAATGGGGGATTTGTTTTACTTTTCGGCAAGTGCTGCTACTTTACCTATCACGATGATGGCGGGCGAGCCAATTCCCTCCGCCTGTACTAATTGTAGAATATTATCTATTTTCCCTGACACTATTTTTCGTCGGTGCGTGTTCCATTTTGAATATTTTTAGCGAAACCATTTTTTCCCTGAGCAAAAGTTTCAACGATTTCGGGCAGTTTGTGCATCCCCATCAATACCACTACCGTGGCTGAAGATTGGGCTGCTAATGCGATGTCATTGGATAAATTGTGGTCTTTGGTAGTACCTGTCACTACCCAAAAACTTTCTAAACAATGCCACGTGTTGTGAGCGGGATTCCTACAAGGCAGGTACTGCATAGCTACTCGAAATACCCGGTATTACTTCTACTTCTATCCCGTGGCGTTGGGCAAATTCTAATTCTTCATAGCCACGCCCAAAGATAAAGGGATCACCTCCTTTGAGTCTTACTACTTGGGGGTATTGTTGGGCATATTCTACTATCAGGTGATTGATTGTCTCTTAGTTGCAGCTGTGCTGAGCAAAACGTTTGCCTACATTCACAATCACGCAGTTGGGCTTGCAGTAGTCAACAAATCGGTACTAGCGCATCGTGCAACACCACATCAGCTATTTGAAGTGCTTTCAAGCCTTTGAGGGTGAGCAAATCAGGGTCGCCAGGCCCTGCACCTATTAATGTAACTTTCATTATTTTGTGGATCTAACTATCTTTTCCAAACGCCGCAATTCTAAAAGTAGGTTCCCCTTCTTCTGCCAATTGGGTCTGACGAATATCGGCAACTTTTTCAAAAATAAACGTGCATTTTCAACGAAAACAGGGCAAATGCTTCATTTGGCTCATTTTATTGATACTGAATACTAATTCTTTGAATGATCCCAGAGAGGAGCTTCTTTTTGAAGGCGAAAATGTCAGAAAAATACGTGTTGAAGTGTTCGTCAGTCTTTGATGATACCATATTGGGTATTAGTTGAGACTCCCTCTCTCAATCAGTAGTGCTTTTGCACCTGTTACAAAGACGTTGTAAGCTTCATCGATAAATGGCATCGGCCCACGCTCTTTGTTAGGTTTTCAGTAGCCCATTCGAGTTTTTCTTGGGCTTCTATGAGGGTAGTGCCTACCAAATCAATCAAGACACTGGCACACTCCCTACTCAATTTCGGTTTTAAATGACCGTCATGATCCCAATCGATAAGTCGCTGTCCACAACGGTTGTCAAATCGGCCAAGGTTTGAGTAGGCATAAAAATATTTGTTGCTTGGCGTAGGTAATAATCGTTGTAATATTCGCCTTCGTAAGCGTTGGCTTCGTAGTCTTGCAATAGAAGTCTGTAGGGCATTGGGGTCCTCTAACTTGGTAGGTAGTTTAATAACCTTGTCGCCCTCAGTGCCTTCGACTTTCCGGTAAAACCTCTCCCAGCAGCTACCTGGAAAGCGCAGGAGTGACTAATTTTCCATTTTTAATAGAACTCCCATGAAAGCCAATATTGGCGGCACTATGCTGACCACAGCCATTCATGCAGCCGCTGATTACGATTTTGATGTCGTTGTTGTAAATAATATCAGGAAACTCGGCCTTCATCATGTCTTCCAACACCCGCGTAATGCCATAACTACTCGAAATCGCCAAGTTGCACGTATCTGTACCTGGGCAGGTCGTAATGTCGGCTGTGGTATCAAAACCAGGGTTTGCCAAGCCCAATTCATGTAATTTTTCATGTAATAGGCAAATCTTCGGCCTTCACAAAGCGAAGCAGATAGCCCTGATTGACCGTTACGCGAATGTCATCGGCAACCTCACTGACGTACTATTTCGGCCAATTTACGCTGTGGAAAGGTGCATATCGCCCAGCAGTACACGCAACTGAACGGCATACCAGCCTGTTTGTTTCTGCTCAAACACATTGGTTTTCAACCAAATAACATACTCTCACTCTCGGAGCTTCAAACTCAAACTCGATCCAAACTCGGAACTCGGTACTCCAAACTCGGAACTCGGAACCCAGAACTCGCTACTATTCAAAGCTACTCTTTCTTCCTCCACCAGTGCCAAGAATACTCCAAGCCTATATCGGCCATCAAAAACTTCAGCGTACGGGCTTTGTACGTACGCTCGCCATAGCGGTCAAAATACCCGAATCACGGCTTCGATGAAAGAATAACCTTTTCTTCTTCCAAGAAATTCATGGGCAGTTTGTACTTAGGAATGGGTTGCGCACCCAATCCGCCTCCCACGAGCACTCTAAAACCCTGATGGTTTCCATTTTCCGATGTTTGGGTTTCGGAATCAATCCCACATCGTGCATAAAGGCGTATGCGAGTCTTTCTCGGATGACTGAAACGGCAATTTAAATTTTCGACCCATGTCTTGGCAATTGGATTGCGAAGAAAATACTCAAAAATAGCCTGAGCATGAAGCGTTACATGAAAAGAACTCGTCGGGATCAATACCCGCACGGGCCAGAAGCTGTTACATTCTGACTGTATTACCACAGGCTTCGCGGAGGTAATGCATCTTCAAATCAGCCCACAAAGCGGGCGAATCGGCCATTTTACAAAATGAAGCTGAATATCTTGGCGCGTGGTGGCGTGGAGGTTCGCCGATGGCATATCCTATCTGAGCAATCGGCAATACGCACCAATTGAATGGCGGTCTACGCCCATAAGGCAATTTTATTCGAATCATTTTGGACACCCGCTTGACGTTGTCCATATACCCCTCGCGCCAAGCGAAACTTTCGAAGCCTCCTCGAACCCTCACCAAGTAAAAGCTAATTTTGTATTCTCTAATTCTATTATATCTCGCTGTGCAGCCTCGCTGATATTGGGGGTGAAATGAATTGACATACTCCTTAAAATCTATCGGTTTTATATTTTTATTAACAATTAGAAAAAGGGATTTTTATCCCCTTCTTATGATAGGCTTTTACCTTCTATTAATTACAAGGTCATTGAGCGTGGCTAACAACAATGAATAGGTCATAACAATAAGTTATTGAATAGGCAGCGCATAAACGTTAATTATGACCATGTTGGGTCATTTCTTCCTTGGTTTTGATAGGGATAATTTGGGCAGTTGTATCAAAATCTTCAAAATAAAACACCTCATAGCCTGGTTGGGTAATTACCTCAAACAGTTCTATTTTAAACCATTACTACTTTTGCCAAAACTTTCGGCCACTACAATGGGCTTATAAGTGGTAATTAAATCAGCAATAGATTTTGGGGTTCTTTATCATAGCCTTCAGTATCTACTTTGATAAAGAAAGTTGGGAGCCATTCGGCATAGTTTTGTTCTAAGAAGCGTTTCAATTGCACGCCTTTGATTTTTTCGGTATGAATAAACTTTCCGTGGCTGCTTTCTTTGGTAGGCGAAATTCCTCCATTGGCAAAGGAGGCTTCTGAAGAAATAAAATAGAATTCCTCTTCCTGCACCGAAATGGCATAGCAAAGGGGATCAATATTGAGTTTTTGGGGGTTGAGTTTGGCATTTTCGGCCAATACTTTATAAACGTACGGATTAGGATCAAACCCAAGTGCCAAGCCTGTTTTTCCAGCAGCAAGAGCCATCGGAACGGTGGTGTCGCCGATATTGGCCCCAATATCTATAACCAAATCGCCTTCTTTGATAAATTTGCGAAAGAAGTCAATGGTTTCTTGTTTTAAACCAGAGGGGCTTGTCAAAGGATTCGTCCATTCGGCAAAATCAATGTTCCCCTCTTTTTCAAATTCATAATGAGTAACAACCGTTGGGTATTCTTTGGTAAAGCGGCGGGCTATTTTACGCCGAAAAGAATTTTTGAGATAATTGAGCATTTGAGAGGTTATAAAGCTATAAAGATAACTTACGAATTTCGTTTAATTGTCGGATATCTTCTTGATCTTTATTTCGATTGACAGCCTCTTTGGCTTTGATGAGGTCGTCGAGTGGCAATATATACAAGGGGATTCCTTCAAAAACAACTACTTTAGCTTGCTGATAACAGGTATCAAAATCAGTGGCTTTAAAGCCAGCAATATAGCTCATCAATTCTATTTCAAAGCCACTTTCTAAAGCAAAACCTGACCATCCTGGTACAAATTCCATGGTCAATAAGTGGGAGGCACCCGCCACTTCACAGGCTTGGGCTGCGTCACGAGCCGCTGGCGATTGGTGGGAGTATCCTCTATCCACAAGTCCAAATCGCCTGTAGCACGGCTAAACCCATGGGCATTGACAGCAAACCCCCGACTATCAGGAAACGACATTCATTGGCAAACAACGCTTTGAAAAAGTTGATAATATCTTGTTGAAATAAGTCCACTTCAATGGCCGATTTAGCGTTTAAAATACCTCTTTTATTTCCTGATGTTAAAGAAGTTTTTTGGTTTAATCTTATCGAAATAGCCATCAATTCCAACATAAAACTGATACGGTCGCTTTCGCTTCTATCCAAGGTTTTTTGGAGCTGTCGAAGATTTCTTTGTGCTTCCGTTAGGTTTTTCCGATAAAATAGGACGGCAGGCATTTTTCTTAAAATTTGACCAACCGTTTTCGGTCGGCATATCCCCCTATCTGAATATCAATAAAATACGACCCTGCTGGATAAGTACGGACATTGATAGTTTGGCTAAAGGCATCGCTATTTTTGTCAAATTCGCCCCGCCATATTTTGTCTTGTCATGCTTCTGAGTCGTAGGTTTACTTTACCACGAAGGCCATTAGTAAAACTTACTTCTACCTGATTATCGGTTGGGTTGGGGCTTAATGCTACGTCTTTTTCAGGTAAGGTTTCATTGGATAGAATTTGTACATTTCTTACATAAATAGTAACACTGGCAGAATCTATACATACGTCTGTTCCAGAGCCTTTTACCGAATAGGTAAGGTTACGTGTAGGCCGCGCCGTAACTTGCGGCCCGAGTGTACTGCTCAAACCTTCGGGAGGCGACCAACTGATCACCCCCGCGCCACGACCTTGAAGTATGACTGCCTCGCCAGGATTGATAAACTGTGCCGAGGCTTCGATTTGTACTGAAGGCTTCATGCCTACTTGGGCAGTAATGGCATGGGCTACGTTCAGACCCGTTCTGACGATGTAGCGATCCCAGCTACCACTGCTGTTGCGTTCCCATGAGGTAGCACTTAGTGCTTCGCCGTCGCGGGTAGTGGTTAGGGCAATGGTATCTCCTGCCACATAATCAAACTCAACGCCAATGAGGTAGGCCACGTTGATTTGGCGCAGCAAATCTATATTTTGGTTAAACACAACGGTAGTGGGGCGGTTGTTTCTGACATCCTCTATGATACGTCGAAGCGGGATTTCCTTGGTAGTCAGTTCTTGCCCTGGCCCACCTTGAAAACCACGCGCGTTCCAGACTTTCACACGCACCAGGGCTTCTGTATTGGTATTGAGGTTTGATTTGGCCACACCAAACTTAATGGACGCACCACGTAGATTGGTATAACCCAGCGGATTCTCAAACAGTTCAGCCACGGCTTGTGTTCGACGGCTATTTTGGCCTGCTACATAGCCTGTACCATTGGGATTTCGAACGACTGCGCCTGTCCCCACAAAATTGGTGGCGGTTGCGCAAAGCCCTGCATTGACGACTTCGATATATTGCGATTTGACGGCAGGAGAGGATATTCCAGAGGAGTTAGACACCGTGAGTGTTACTTTAAATTTGCCTGGGGTATTATAAACAACTTTAGGATTTTGTTCGGTAGAAGTAGTTGGATCGCCTCCTTCAAACTCCCATTGCCAAGCCGTGGGAAAGCCCGTGGAGAGGTCAGTAAAACTCACTTGGCCACCCAATAGCACGGTACGATTTTGGGCTTCAAAGTTAGGAATAGGCTTACCTACAACAACCTGTCCACATACATTGGAAGTCAGCAAACTTGCCCGCCGTGGACTTACTGCCATCACCGTCCTTATTCTTGTCTTTTGATCATTAGTGAAAATATTAAAGCAGGCATCGTCAGAATAATCCATGTAGTTTTCGACCATGTTAGCTCCGCCACAACTAATCCGTCCTTTTTGACAACCACGACTTTCGGAGGCTTGGGTAGGGGTATCGGCACAAAAATCATCGCCACAGGCAGCATCGCCCCATATATGACGTAACCCAAGCCAATGGCCTGTTTCGTGGGTCAATGTTCTCCCTAAATTATAGGGAGCTCTCATCACCGGGAAAGACCCTTTTTGGGCATTTCCGAAACTGGTATAAGTAACCACCACACCATCGGTACTGGCAGCACCACCACCACCAGGAATACCTGCTAAATTGGAACTACTTGGAAATTGGGCATACCCGAGCAGGTTATCACTCGCTCCAGTAAAATCTAACACCCAAATATTGTAATATTTATTGGGGTCCCATGAAGTAGTAGGCTTCAGTGAGCCTTCAATATCGGCTTGTAGCCATCCTGTTCGGTTGCCATTGATGCGATCAATGCCCGGCTCGGTCATTCGTTGACCTTGGGGGTTGAGCTGTGCCAAACAAAACTCTATTTCTATATCGGCTCCGCGTGGGTCGTTATTGAAGCCGTTAGTTCCTGCACGGCGGCGAAAGTCTTCATTGAGCGTTTCTATTTGAGAAAGTACCTGTGCTTGGCTGATATTGCGACCTACGCCTACAGCTTCTCCATTATGCACTACGTGTACTACTACTGGAATGGTAATCACCTCTGCCATGCCTCGCCCTGCAGCCATTTTAGCCTTAAGCTCAACCATACGGCGTTGCAAATCGCGTTCAAAATCACCCAAAGAACCTTCTTGGGGATTACGCAAGCGCATCAAACTGTCCATTTCATGGTAGGCACAAGGTTCGGTGATCGTTGCTCATACAACAACCCCGAAAAATCAGTAATATACTGACCACAAACCGTACAACTATTTTAACATAAAGGCGAAGGCTTTGTTAATTTATAAATGAGCAAATGGGGCAATTGCAACAAAATATATTGGCTATTTCCCACTGGAGGTAAACTTAAAACGATAACTGGCGTCTATATCACCAAAATAGTATTCCAATGTCATAGAGGTCTCGGTGAGCGATTTAACAATAAAAGGAAGTTTAAAACCACCAAAAAGCCGTGGAATACCCATTTCAAGGGTTGCATTAGCCGTAGTCAATTGCCATACATCTGTAATGAGGATTTCAGGCTCGGTGGTGCTACACTTAGTGGGACCATTGGCATATTCTAATTTTTTTTCTTCATTAGCATAAAATACAAACTGGTCGTCTAATTGGCAAGGCCGTAGTACGTCGCTTCCAGCCAAATCAAACGGATCTTTCTGATCCACGATAGTTACCGAACTGAGCACCCAAGTTTTTTTCTCTTTGCCTGTCAATAATTGAGAATAGGTAAAAGGTGTAGGCTCAAATTTTTCAGAGCAGCTATTGGCTACCAAGAGTAATAAAGTGGCTTTTAAGTAGATTTTGAGTGGTTTTAAAGGCTTAGCAAGCAACTTCAAACCCTGATTGATAAATGGCCTATTCATTGTATTTTCGTTTTAAAAAAACTTTATTTCATGCATTTAATCTCCAAAGGGATTACCCACCAAATCATTATGATAGAATGATTTTACTGAGGTATATAAGTAAGGGGTATGACTACTGTGCTATCTTTTCTATTGCTTAATTTATAAATCTTCATTCGGAGATTGAGCGTAATGCGTTTATTTACAGGATTGATAGCCCCCGTTCCCGAAACAGTGTCATAACCTGAGCCAAACTGCGGTACAATTTGTTGCGGAATAGTTAGTGTATTGTTGCCATTGTCTATAAAATCAATGGTGGGGCGTTCAGCTTCGAAGCCTACGGGGCTGTCCCAGTTAAAAAATTGGGGGAAACCTAATAAACCTACGTTGATATTAGAAACCGTGTAGCGTTTACAGTCGGCACTAAAAATTTCAATGTCTGCCAACTGAAAGGCTTGCGTAGCATTGACGGGTAGTTGCCCTGTATAAATGCCTTCCATGATACAAGCATCTCTGATGGTGAAAGTCATTTTATTGCCCAGTCCACTTTTACCAAAACCTACCTGTACCTTGTCGGCAGGCTTAGCAGCTGTGAGGTTAAACTCGATAGTGCTCGATTCGATGATATTGTTGGCATTGTTGATCAGATACAAGGTAATTTCTCCGAAACTTTGGCGTGCTGGAATAATCACCGTACCCTTAGTACCTTCAATACGATAATCGCGGCCTTCGCGGGCAGTGCCCCCAATGGTATAACTAACATTGATGGATTCTTCTAATATCTTGCCTCCATTGTGTATTTTGATTTTGACAGCCTTAGAAACACTTTCTTTTTGGCTTAACGTAGAATCATTAAAACGGACAAACGCAGGGCCTCCATAGATAATGCGCTCTTCTTCGCAAGCCGCCAGCCATACGCCTATCAAGAGGATAAAAAAGGCGGTTATAGTCTTATTCAAATTGATTTGTTGAAGAATATGTCTCATGTTTTTTTCGTTGATACCTATCATATTTTTGGCTTCATACTGACTTTTTAATAACCAGGGTTTTGCTGGCCTACCAAAGACGGATTACGTTGAATTTCCGATTGTGGAATAGGCCATAGTTCATATTTGACGTTCCAGTTGGGAGAGAAGGCCGACATGACTGCCTGCGCCCTATTGGTGCGTACCAAATCATACCAGCGATGACCTTCAAAAGCCAACTCATAGACCCGTTCGCGTTCGATGATGTTGAGCATTTCTGTTTGGGTAGCCGTCGTAAGTTGTGGTGGAACGTTTGTGCCAGTCAAGCCTGTACTTGCACGGGTTCGGAGGGCGTTGATGTCGGCTATTGCCCCAGCAGTTCCTGTGATTTTACCCTGCTGTGCCCGTGCTTCTGCCCGAATTAGGTACATTTCTCCCAATCGAAAAATAACAAAATTGCGATTATTAGAATCGGCAGTACCATATTTTTCTAACGACCAGCCGTTGTCACTTCCTTTTGTTTATCAAATTCAAACAAAATTGTTTGACTTCGATTTCCTGACTCTCGCGATGTCAACGCCAATATTACTTGGTTAGAAGGCACCACTTCACGACGACCAATGAAATAATTGTTGAGGTCGCCACTGTAATCATTGAGTGTATAGCCAAATTCAAAAATAGCTTCTTGGTTAAAGTCTGATTTTACAACTTCATTATAAGTAACGAGTTTGTAGTTGGGTGAATTGATTAATAGGGTAGCATAACTTTCGGCCTGTGCCCAATCTTTTTTGTAGAGAAAATAGCGCGCCAATGCTGCCGGGCTGCATTTTTGGTGGCATAGCCTGCATAAACATTGCGCGATTGGGGGTCTCCATCAGGCAAGTCTTTTAGAGCGGCTTCATAGTCTTCCAATACTGAAGCCAAAATATCGTCTTTAGAAGCGCGGGTTATGGTACGGTTGGTAGCCAGTGTAGTAGTAATTACTTTGGGGATGCCTCCAAAACTATAAGCCCCAATAAAATTGGCATACCCGCGCAAAAACTTGGCTTCGGCAGTCAATGCCTTGGCTTCGGCTTCTTTTACACCACTGATGGTAGGGAGGCGTTCTAAGATAAAATTGGCTAAATAAACCGTTCTAAACACCGAACTCCATAAGGCACCTACCACCCCATTGGCGGGCGTGATTTGCTTAGTACCAAACTCTCGATAATCGGTAAAAGTGCCTAAATGAATGATATGATCGGCTGTGAAGTCGCCTGCTTGAACAGTTGGGCTTCCGAGTGAACGGGCTGCGTTATACAATCCTACACGTACCGAAGGTAAATCGCTAGATCTGGTAAAAACAATGTCGTCCACCAGCAAATCTACAGGCGGAGGATCTAACACAACAGTATTGCAAGCCGCTAAGGTGATTGTAACGAATAGGATGTATTTGAAAGATTTCATATCTCTTCTTGAATTATCTTTAGAAATTAACGTTGAGGCCCACAATCAAGGTTTTTACTTGAGGCAAAGTAAAGAAATCAATACCCTGAGCGGTCGTTGACCCATCAAGGGTGCTTACTTCTGGATCGGCACCTGTGTAACGAGTCAATGTCCATAGATTAGTAGCCGTTCCATAAATACGCACATTTCCTAATTTTACTTTGCTCGACCACTTCGATGGAAGGGTATAGCCTACGGCTACATTTTTAAGGCGTAGATACGAACCATCTTCCAACAGTCGGCTACTCGAAAGGCTATTGAATGTATTATTATATTCATAGCGAGGCACATCGGTTATGTCACCAGGTTTCTGCCAGCGACGCAAAGCAGCACGTGTTTGATTTACGCGTAAGTCTGTACCAGGGTTGAGTAAGAAAGAATTGCCATAATTCAATACTTTATTTCCCAGAGAACCCTGCACAAATACACTTACATCTATCCCTTTCCATGAAAAAGTATTAGTCAATCCACCAATGAGTAGCGGTTGTGCATTGCCAATAACTTGGGCATCATCTGTATTGATTTTGCCATCACCATTAAAATCTTCGTAGAGAGCATCGCCTGTAGCTACATCAACACCCAAGTATTTAAGCCCCCAAAATGTTCCTAATGGCTCTCCTGGTTTGATGACATTAGTAGCTCCCACACCCGCTGCTGTAAATCCTCGGAATAAAGGTTGTTCAGAAGCCAAAGAAACGACCTTGTTGTCATTACGCGACACATTGAGATCGGTACTCCAGCGAAAGGCCCCATCAAAATTGACTGATCGCAGCGTAAATTCAAATCCTCGATTGGCAATACTACCAATATTTCCTTGCAAAGCGCCAAATCCCGTAGTGGCGGGTAGCGGCTCGGCAAAAAGCAGTGCGTCGGTCAAATTGTCATACACTTCAGCCGTGAAACTAAGTCGCCCTCCCCAGAAGGCTACATCTAAACCGATGTTTGCTTCGCGAGTACGCTCCCATTGCAAAGTTGGGTTACTAAGGCTGCCAGGACCTACCCCTGCCGATCCATTGTAGGTCGTTGCCCCCCAAGTGCCTAAGTACTGAAAGTTGCCGATGCGCTCATTCCCCGTAAAACCATAGCTACCGCGTAGTTTGAGATCTTCTATAAAATCAACATCCCTTAAAAGCCCTCTTCTTTGAGCCGCCAGCCTAAAGAGGCCGATGGGAAGAAACCAAACTGACGGCTTTTTCCGAACCGAGAAGACCCATCATAGCGGGCTGTAACACCGAGTAGATATTTGTTTTTAAAATCATACTTAACTTCAGCAAAGCCTGACACTAAGCCGTTTTGAGCATAAAAAGATCCTCCCGCATCTACTACTCCTGCTGAGTTGATATAAGTGAATTCATCGCGCGGAAAGATGCGCCCTTGTACGTTGGTGCTTCGATTTTGTGAACGCAATAATTCCCCACCTGCCAAGGCACTAATGTGGTGGTTTTCCCCAATAGAAGTATTGTAGGTGAGTACTGTTGAATTTAAAAAAGTAGCAAAAGAAGCCGCAGCAAACGCCCCATAACCTTGACTTCCAATAGAAGGCAGGCTTCCAAAAAATGTACCTGTGGGATTATAGGTGTCTTCTTGTGAGCCATTATAATCTATGCTAAACTTGGTACGCAAGCGTAGATTGGGTAAGAAAGCATACTCAGCATTGACCCCGCCTAAGACTTTGATACCGTAGGTAATTTGACGTGGCAAAAGCGCTTCTGCTACGGGATTTTGGTTTGGAAACCCTTGGTAGTTGGGATCATTGGGTGTATATAATTGCCCTTGTTCATTATAGGGTGCATAAAAAAGGCAAACTGCGCAAAGCCGACCCATACACGCCATCAACCGCATTATCACTAAACACACGGCGGTTTTGGTACTTCCAAGGCTCATGTTAAGCCCAAAAGAGAGCCTGGGGGTGGCTTTATGATCCAAATTAAACGAGCCTGTGTAGCGTTGAAAGCGGTTGTTGAGCTGTACGCCCTCTTCATCGCGGTAGCTTCCGCTGAGGTAAAAGCGCGTACGGTCGTTGCCCCCGAAGTAGAAAGCTGATACTGCTGATAAATACCCTTGCGGAGTACTTCGTCCACCCAATTGGTATTGACAGCATCGGTTACGCCCTTGATAAGTCCACGGGCATCGGGGTCGATAATGTCGGCAAAATTGGTTTGTTTGAGGTTGTAGTTGGCAATAGCTTCGCGCTGTAAATCAAGCAATTCGCTCGATTCCAAAAAATCTATCTTTCTGACTATCTCTGTGGTACCCCGCTGCACATCCATCGAGATATTGGTTTTTTGGCCATTTTTGCCTCGTTTGGTTGTGATAAGCACCACACCATTGGCCCCGCGTGCCCCATAAATGGCCTTGGCCGACGCATCTTTCAGCACTTGGATAGACTCTATATCGCTGGTGTTGAAGGCGGCCAATGAGTTGTCTTGCTGGCCACCATACCCAAATTGAGAGGTAGCGCCATCGGCCACAGGAATCCCATCAATGATCATTAAAGGGCGGTTGGAAGCATTGATAGAGGTATTGCCCCGAATTACCACCTTTACGCCCCCACCTGGTGTACCTGACGAAGCAGCCACTCGCACTCCTGCCGCTTGCCCTTGCAAGGCTTGATCTATGCTCGGCGCGGGTAAGTTTTTGAGCTTATCACCCTTTACGGTTGTCATGGCACTAATCACATCTTTTTGCTGCGTAGTGGTATAACCTGTTACGACTACTTCATTGAGTTGATTGGGGCTTTCGGTGAGTTCTACATTGATCGTTGTACGACTACTTACCACTATTTCTTGGGGCAACATCCCCACAAACGAATATACCAAGGTAGCTTTGCCAGCAGGAACATTCACCCGATAATTGCCCTCCCCATCAGACACTGCACCCGCTGTGGCTCCTTTCAGAGTAATGTTTACACCAGGGAGCGGCTGTCCATCGGTAGCAGAGGTTACTTTTCCCGTAATGGTGCGGGTTTGAGCCCATGCCATTCCCTGAAAAAAGCAGAAAAAGGCAATGAATAGAAAGCAGTTTCGTAAAGAGGGATTCATGTAGCTATTTTTAAGGCGAAAATTTAGATAAAAAATTTGGGTTAGGGCGTATTTCGCCAAATTATTTGTAAATTTAGAAACGAAACGCAAAGCCGATTGTTTTAGCGAACTTTCCGAAAGTTCAAAAGTTTCCGAAAGTCAAGCATCGAGTAAGTATATTTTTCAGAAAAATCAGGGCAAATGTATTCTAAATTCATTTTATTTATTCTACTCTCATTCAGCATTTTAGAGGGGTTTGGCCAAGCCAACTTGGTTGTTTTTCTTGACCCCGAATGTCCCATCTGTCAAAAATCTTCAAAGCGTTTGCAAGAAATGTACGAGAAATATGGCCAATCCGTTGCGTTTAAGGCTGTTTTTCCTACCCAATCCCTCAAAAAACGAGAGGTAAGAGCATTCAACCGTGAATATGATTTCAATATACCCTACCGCATAGACCGCCAACATCTCTTGGTAGAGCAGTACAATGCCAAAGTAACACCCGAGGTCATTCTGTTTGACCAAAATGGCCAAGAAGTATATCGAGGAGCTATTGACAATCAGTTTTATGAGTTAGGAAAGAACCGTCCTAAAACCACTGAATTTTACCTAAGAGACGCGTTAGAAGCTCTAAAAAATAGTATCCCCATCACTAAGCCCCATACAAAGGCCGTAGGTTGCCTGATTCAACGCAAAAGACAGACAAAATCGTAAAACTTTTGCTACTTTGCGGCCTTTATGTACGGTCAAATGGCTCAAAAACACCTTACTATCGTCAATCGGCATTATCCCCCCAATCCTGGCATTACGGGTGAGTCGGCTTGGGACTTGGCCAAATATTTAATAGAAAAACATGGCGTAGAAGTACGCATCGTGCATGTAAAACGCGCTGATTTAGGCGGTGGACAAACACGCCAACCCATTGGCAAGACTTTCTCTATATCAACGATTTATAAAGGTCAGAAGGGAATATTAAAGTTAATGGCAGGCTTTTTTGATGGGCTTTTTCTAATACTCAAAACCTTGCGCGTACGTCGCGGTCCGGTGTTGTGTATGACCAGCCCCCCTCTCCTACCCTTTTGGGCTTCTTGGCTGCTGCCACTCTTTGGGGTACGCTGGGCGTTGTGGTCCATGGATCTATTTCCAGAAGGATTCGCTGCCGATGGCCTCATCAAAAAAACAAACCCGCTGTATCAGTTGATACGAGGGACAACCTACCATTTTGCTCCGTCTCAACTCTTTTCTTTAGGTCCTAATCAAGCCAACTATCTTCAAGACAATTATAAAAAAAGCCTCCCTACAACGGTTATTCCCTGCGGTGTGTTGCTCAATCAACCCCGCGACGAAGCCGTTCCTGAATGGCGAAAAGAAGATAAAATTTATTTTGGTTATGCAGGCAATTTGGGCGATGCGCACTCCTCACAATTCTTACTTTCATTTTTAAACCATCTCAACCCCGAAAAACAGCACTTGGTCTTGGCACTTTATGGCACAAAATCTGTTGAAGTAATAAAGGCTGCCCATGGAAAGAAAGGTGTAACAATCCTTCCCAATATCCCCAGAAGTCAGTTGCATTACATAGATGTGCATTTGGTAAGTTTGCTGAATAAATGGACACACATTGCCGTACCCTCCAAGGCCATGAGTTCGGTCTGTGCGGGTGGTGCGATTGTATTTTGCGGTAACAAACAGGCAGACACTTGGGAAATGTTACAAACAGCAGGCTGGCACATTGAAGAAAGCGGCCAAACAGATAAACAAGTAGCCTCATTTTTGAAGCAAATTACGATTTTGGAAGTAGCAAAGAAAAAAATAGCTGCCGAGGCATTGACAGAATCGCTCAAAGTTCAACTAATAGCGGGTTATGAAGCCGTGCTTGCGTTTGTAAATAAGAAAGCATCTAACACCCACCCATAAATCACCTCATCTATGACCCTCATCAAAGTTGCCGCTGGCACCATCAACACCACTCCTTTGGCTTGGGAACAAAACCAGCAACTCATCATCTCGGCCATTGAAGAAGCGCGCAAACAAAACATAAGCCTTTTGTGCCTGCCCGAACTTTGTATTACAGGCTACACCTGCGAAGACGCTTTTTATAGCCCCAATACCACGGCCCAAGCCATAGAAAGCCTACTGGAGATTGTACCTCATACCTCGGGGCTATCGGTGTGTGTGGGCCTGCCCCCTGCGGTTCAACCATAAACTTTATAATACGGCTTGCTTTATCTCCAACAAACATATTTTAGGGTTTGTTTGTAAGCAGCATCTGCCCAACAATGGCCTTTTTTATGAAGACCGCTGGTTTCACCGTTGGCCTGCGGGCCTGCGCGAAGAAGTGAAAATGGGTGATTTCTCCTATCCTATCGGCGACTTAGTTTTTGACCTGTCGGGCGTGCGCATAGGATTTGAGATTTGTGAAGATGCCTGGGTAGCCCAACGCCCTGGACGTACCCACTTTGACCGTGGCGTGGACATTATCCTCAATCCCAGTGCCAGCCCGTTTGCGTTTCATAAGTTCATGACCCGCGAGCAGTTGGTCATTGACGGCTCACGCGCCTTTACATGCAGCTATGTTTACACCAATTTACTGGGCAATGAATCGGGCCGATTGATTTTTGATGGCGATGCTATGATTGCTTCCAATGGCACACTACTGGCTTCCAGTCCGCGTTTTGGTTATGCCGATTATTACCTTACCTCAGCGGTGATTGATACCGAAATCACACAGCTTGCCCAAGCGCAAATCAAATCACCCATTCCTGCGGGTAACTGGAAAGTACTCAGCACTTTTACTTGGCCAGCCATTGCACCTGCCTATCAAGTAGCAGCCTTAGAAGCCTTTGAGCGCGAAGGTTATTTGAAAGAAGAAGAATTTGCACGGGCGGTATGCTTGGGGCTGTTTGATTACCTTCGCAAATCGCGTTCGCAGGGCTTTACGGTTTCGTTATCAGGAGGGGCTGATTCTTGCGCTTGCGTGGCTTTGTGCGGGTTGATGATCCGACTGGCTGAAGAAAGCATCGGATTAGACGTATTTAAACAAAAGCTGGGCTACATCCAAAAATCCAAAGTGAAACTACCCTCGAAGGCATTGCCCAACAGCTCATCCACAGCATTTACCAAGGTACCGAAAATAGTTCTAATGACACCTACGAGTCGGCAGAAAGTTTGGCAAAATCTATGGGTGCTACTTTTTACAACATCCATATCAATGGCTTGGTAGAAACTTATAAAGGCTTGATAGAAGAACAAATAGGCCGCGATTTAACTTGGGCGCAAGACGACATTCCGCTCCAAAACATACAGGCACGGGTACGTGCGCCAAGCGTGTGGCTTTTGACCAATATACATAATCACTTGCTGCTCTCGACCTCCAACCGCTCCGAAGCGGCAGTGGGCTATTGCACCATGGACGGCGACACGGCAGGCAGTATCAGCCCCATTGCAGGCATTGACAAGCATTGGCTACGGCAGTGGTTGGTATGGCTCGAAACCATAGGCTGCCATGTCAAAGGGCATAACATCAAGATTGAGGGTTTGAAAAAAGTAAACAATCTCCAGCCCACCGCCGAGCTTCGCCCCAAAGACAAAATGCAAACCGACGAGAAAGACCTCATGCCCTACGAAGTCTTGGATGCCATAGAAGAAGTAGCCATACGCGACAAAAAAGCCCCCGTGGACTGTTTCAAATACATGGAAGTACGATTTACCAACCAATACAGCCGCGAAATGCTCTACACTTGGGTAGCACGTTTTTTCAAACTCTGGAGCCGCAACCAATGGAAACGCGAGAGATATGCTCCCAGCTTCCATCTCGACGACTACAACCTCGACCCCCGTTCGTGGTGCCGATTCCCGATTTTGTCGGGTGGGTTTGAGAAAGAATTGGAAGACCTCAAAGTTTATTTTGAAGGTAAAAACAATCAGTCAAGAAAAGGGAAGATTGGGTTTTAGCTTCTAATCATGTTGAAATATAAATCATGCTACCTCGCCTCCTCCCGTTGTGCGTACGCACAACGGGAAATCAACTGACGAATTTAGTGATTACTCTCAATTGTATTGCTCAATCGTTTTTCCAATCATATTTTCTTTAAACAGACTTTAGCTTCTTCACTTCGCCTGTCTTTTTATTGATTAAAAGCGTAATATTAAAGGGGGAACCTCCCATTCGTACCTGCCTTTGAAAGCTTCGTGATTTCAGGCTTCCATCTTCATTATATTTCTCCACCCATCTTCCAAATCGATTTTGTGCAACAAATACCCTGTCACCTACCTCATCTAATAGCGTATTTAATTGCTCTTTAGTTAAGTTATTTTGAGGTAACTTATTATTTGAATCATACTCGTAAACTAAAATTATCTTTCCCCAAAGGTATGCGTATTTTCTTGGAGGATTGTCTTTAAAACGATCTTCCAGTCTTGCAACTAGTTCGATTCTTTTTTCCTCTTTTCCACTATCTGGATAAATATACATTTCAAAGACTCCTCCCATATCTTTGTACATATTATTGGCTTTACTACAACTAATCATAAACTCACCAATCGCATCAATAAGAATAGGGTCTTTAATCTGTATTTTCTCACAAATTTGAGCCACGCTAAAGGAGTGAAAATAAGATACAAAAAATAAAAATATCATTATTCGATACATACATTTAGAAATAAGATGGCTTTTGCTGAAGCTAATTAACAAAATTACTTGTTCCTCCACAATCATTTCTCCAGCTATTTTTTCTATTCGTTTCACCAGAGGCATTAAATTTTATTATACTGTTAGTATGGACGATATAATGAGCAATTTCTGAATATTGACCTGCATTTTGCTTATCAATATCACTTGGATTATCCCACTCATATCCAGACTCAATTGGATGGGTGTGAAACATAGCTTTAATGTCATCTGATACCTGAGAATGAGAATTAGTGTTTGGACCTTGATAGTAATATGATTAGGACTTATGCTTAAATTGTACTTTACACCACTATACATTGACATTAGTGTAGATTACAACTGCTTTTTTAAGTAAAAAATATTTAGCATTTTTAAACAGTCTACTAAGAGTCAAAAGTATTGTAAAATGCGCTTGACTCCTGTTCTAAAATAGCATAACTTGTTGCTGTTTTAGAACAAAAAGATGCTGTTTTAGCAAACAACTTTCACAAATGACAGATTACTCAGCAAATTTTCGGAAATTGCGTGAAAAAGCAGGGCATACCCAAGAATCATTGGCAATCAAAATGGGTGTGTGTACTTCTATTATCAATAGAATGGAAAGCCATAAACGTAAAATAGAGATGGACATGATTCCCAAACTTGTCGTGGCACTCAACAAAACTCCCGAAGAAGTAATACGAGAACTGCATGGTGTAACCGTATATAGTTCTATTCAAGAGAATCATGGCAACGGTGTCAATATAGAGCAAAGCGATTTGAAGAAAATCATTGAGTTGTATGAACGTATCATTACTGAAAAAGATAAACACATTACCTTTTTGGAAGATAAATTGAATCGTCCATAAACCATGCCCCCTCGTCAAACTACTCCTGCCCGTAAGCGCATTGCGCTCGTAGCCCACGACAACAAAAAAGCCGAACTCATCGAATGGGCGGTCTATAATAAAACAACACTGACCCGCCATCAACTTTTTGGTACCGGCACCACAGGGCGGCTTATTGAAGAAGCTCGATGTAACGTTACACGGCTATTGAGCGGCCCTCTCGGCGGCGACCAACAAATAGGGGCCATGATTGCCGAAGAAAAACTCGATGTATTGATTTTCTTTTGGGACCCTATGGCTGCCCAACCCCACGACCCCGACATCAAGGCCCTGCTACGCTTGGGGGTAGTTTGGAATATCCCTATGGCTTGCAACCGCACCACTGCCGATTTTCTGCTTACCTCGCCCCTGATGTACGAAGCCTACGACAATGGCGTACCCGACTACGACAGTTATCTCCAACGGAAGGTTTGACAGACAACGGGAAATCGGTACTTTTGCGAAAAATACATTTTTGACATGAAAATTCTGGTTCTCGACAACTACGATTCTTTCGTTTATAACCTCGTTTATATCTTACGCGAGCTCAACGACAACGTAGAAGTACATCGCAACGATAAAATCTTGCTTGAAGAAGTAGCTCAATACGACAAAATCTTGCTTTCGCCAGGGCCAGGGATTCCGTCGGAGGCGGGTATTATGCAGGCGTTGATTCAGCAATATGCCCCCACTAAAAGCATTATGGGTGTGTGTTTAGGGCACCAGGGCATTGGCGAGGTGTTTGGGGCAAGCCTCAACAACATGACCGACGTACTGCACGGCATCAGCGACAAAGCCATTGTTACTGACCCCAATGAACGTCTGTTTCAGGGTTTACCGAGTTCATTTCAGGTAGGCCGCTATCATTCTTGGACGGTTGTAGGCGAGACCGTTCCTGACACGATGACTATTACAGCCATAGACGAACACGGCCAAGTAATGGCTTTACGCCACAAGACCTACGATGTATGCGGCGTGCAGTTTCATCCTGAGTCGGTACTGACCGAACACGGCAAACAAATGCTGCAAAATTGGCTTGGTCAATAAAAACTCCATTCGCCCATTGCAAAAATATGACTGTTGAACAAATATTTGACGCCTTCGATGGCTTGCGTGTGCTGGTTGTAGGCGATGTGATGTTAGATGCTTACACGTGGGGAAAGGTAGATCGTATATCGCCCGAAGCCCCCGTACCTGTGTTGGTAGCTCAGCGCCGCGAATATCGCTTAGGAGGGGCAGGCAATGTGATTTTAAATATCCACGCTTTGGGGGCTACGCCCCTGATTTGCTCGGTGATTGGGGCTGATAATGAGGGTAAAAACCTATTGAAGGAATTAGAAAAACGTGGTTTGGATACCGAGGGTGTTATCCAAAGCGATAGCCGTATTACGACCATCAAAGAGCGTGTCATAGCAGGCTCTCAGCAAATCGTAAGGATAGATACCGAAACCGACAAAACCATCACTGAAGAAGAACAGACGCAATTGATTGAAAAAGTCAAAGCATTCATTCCCAATTGCCAAGTGGTGTTATTTCAGGACTATGACAAAGGCGTACTTTGTCCGCGTGTTATCAAGGAAATTACTGCTTTTGCCAATCAACTGAATATTCCAACGGTGGTAGATCCGAAAAAACGCAATTTTTTGGCCTATCAAAATGTAACACTTTTTAAACCCAATTTGAAAGAACTCAAAGAAGGTTTGAAAGTGGATTTTGACGTAAAAAATGAAGCAGAACTCCAAGCCATAGTAACACAACTACGCCAAACACTTGAGGCAAAAGGGATATTTGTAACCCTATCCGAAAGAGGCGTTTATATAGATTTCGACAACCAAACTCATCGTTTGGCTGCTCATGAAAGGTGAAATGCCGACGTGTCGGGCGCGGGCGACACCGTCATCAGTATCGCTGCCTGCGCTGTGGCATTAGGTCTTGCCCCCCGCGTGGTAGCTGAGTTGTCTAATTTGGGCGGCGGCTTGGTGTGCGAGCACGTAGGCGTGGTACCCATTGACAAAGCCTTGCTGAAAGCCGAAGCAACGGAAAGTTTGAAAAGTAAACTATCAAATCAAGATTGATGCACATAAAAATAGGAACACGTGGCAGTAAATTGGCTCTTTGGCAGGCCTATTATGTTGAAAATGCACTAAAAGCAGGTGGCCTCTCGACCGAAATTGTACTGATAGACACCAAAGGCGACCAAATCTTAGACCGCTCACTTTCCAAAATCGGTAGCAAAGGCGTATTTACGCAAGAGTTAGAAGATCAGCTCCGCGATGGGCGCATTGACATTGCCGTACATAGTGCCAAAGATTTACAATCAGCCCTCGATGCTGATCTACAACTCATTGCGTTCACCGAACGAGAGAGTGTCAATGACGTACTCGTGAGTTTTCAGTCAGGCATTTCACTTCAAAAAGAAAACATCGTGGTGGGCACTTCTTCTACGCGCCGCGTGGCATTGCTAAAGCACTTTTACCCACATATCCGCACAATAGACATGCGCGGCAATCTCCAAACCCGCCTGCGCAAACTCGAAGAAGGCCAATGCGATGCTATTTTGTTGGCATATGCGGGCGTTCATCGCATGGAATATGATTCCCTCATTGCACAAGCATTGTCATTAGAAGAGTTTACACCTGCCGTTGGCCAAGGAAGTGTGGCCATTGAATGTAGTAACACACTTTCTCAGGAAAAAAAGGAACAGATAAAAACCTTACTCAACCACCCCGAAACCGAAACGTGTCTTCTGGCTGAGCGTGCCTTTTTGAAGCAATTAGAGGGGGGGTGTAGCGTACCTGTGTTTGGATTGGCAACTTTAGAAAACGATGTTCTCAATCTCACAGGCGGCGTAGTGAGTTTGGATGGAGCGCAACTGCTCAAACATACAATTACTGGGCCAGCCACACAGCCCCACCAAATAGGCCAAACATTGGCCCAGCAGTTGCGCCATGAGGGCGCATCAGAGATACTGGCAGCAATTAGAAATAAATAAGAATGAAAGCGACTTTAAATTATCTACTCAATCATCAAACCCTCGACCAAGCCACGGCATATCAAACCTTGTTGGGCATTGGTAGAGGTGAATACAACCCCGTTCAAATAGCCAGTTTTCTGACTGTTTTTGCGCTGCGTGGTATTACTGTAGAAGAATTGGGCGGTTTTCGTCGAGCCATGCTCGAAATGTGCATACCCATTGATTTAGCTGCCTTTGATCCCATGGACGTATGCGGCACTGGAGGCGACGGCAAAGATACCTTCAATATCTCGACCCTTGCTGCCTTTGTGGTCGCAGGCACTGGCCAGCGCGTAGCCAAACACGGCAATCACGGCGTTTCGAGTGCCGTGGGCTCTTCTACCGTATTGGAGTACTTGGGAATCCGTTTCACCAACGATAAAGACTATTTGCAGCGCAAAATCGAAACCGCAGGCATCTGCTATTTACATGCACCGCTGTTTCATCCTGCCATGAAATACGTGGCTCCAATCCGGAAAGAATTGGGCATCAAAACCTTCTTCAATATGCTGGGACCGCTGACCAACCCAAGTTTTCCAAAAAAACAACTCGTAGGAGTCTTTAGCCTTGAACTTTCCAGATTGTATGCCTATCTTTACCAGCAGTCAGACCATCGATATTTAGTTGTTCATGCGCTCGATGGCTACGATGAAGTATCCTTGACAGGTGATTTCAAGATAACAACCGCTCAACACGAGCAAATTTTATCGCCCCATCATCTTGGCTTAGATGTACTGTCATCAGTGCAACTATCGGGTGGGAATACATTGGAAGAGTCGGCGCAGATTTTTAAGAATGTACTGAACGATGAGGCCACTCAAGCCCAAAAGCAAGCCGTACTGGCCAACGCAGGCTTGGCCTTATACGCGGCCAATCCATCCTTGTCGCTGACCGATGCCGTAGCCACTGCCCGAGAGTCGTTGGAAAGTAAGAAAGCATTGGCTTGTTTTAAAAAATTAATTGAGGATTGATATGAGCGCACTTACATTTGAAGATTTAGACCTCAATGGTACTTATACCTATGCCGACTACCTAAAGTGGACTTTTGAGGAGCGTCTTGAGCTTATCAAAGGCAAAATTTTCAATATGTCGCCTGCTCCAGCAAGAAGGCATCAGAAAATATCGGGAAAGTTATCTTTACCCATTGCCAACTATTTAGTTGATAAACATTGTGAAATGTATGCTGCTCCTTTTGATGTACGGCTCGCTCCTCCAAAAAGCAAAAAACGCAACGACAACCAAATTTATACGGTCGTTCAGCCCGATATTTGTGTGATTTGTGACCTTGACAAACTCGACGACCGAGGCTGCCTCGGTGCACCTGATTTAATCATTGAGATTTTGTCGCCTGGCAATACCAAAAAAGAAATGAGCGATAAGTTTGAAGTCTATGAAGAAAATGGGGTAAAAGAATATTGGTTGGTAGAGCCTAACGACAACGCGATTTTCGTTTACGTACTCAATGACGACCACAAATACATCGGCCTACGGCCTTATACAGAAGATGACATCATTACTTCAAGTATATTGCCTGGGCTCGAAATTAGTGTCAGTAAAATATTTGAATCTTAAAGATGAACATTTTAGATAAAATAGTAGCCCACAAACGCACCGAAGTAGCTGAAGCAAAAGCCAAAACAAGCATTTACCAACTTGAAAATGCGCCCCTTTTTGGCCGCTCAACGCTCTCACTCAAAAAAGCATTGCAAGCCAACGATGCAACGGGTATTATTTCAGAATTTAAAAGAAAATCACCTTCTAAAGGCATCATCAACGATCAAGTGCTGCCCGAAATAGTTACAGAAGGATATGTACGCGCAGGCGCAAGTGGGTTGTCGGTGTTGACCGATACCGAATTTTTCGGAGGCACTTTTGAAGACTTTAGCAAAGCACGTGCTGCAAACCCCACTACGCCCATACTTCGTAAAGATTTTATGATTGACGAATACCAGCTTTGGGAAGCCAAAGCCCTCGGTGCCGATGTTATTCTGCTGATTGCTGCCTGCCTAACGCCCAACGAAGTAAGGTGCTTAGGTCAAAAAGCACACGATTTAGGGTTGGAAGTTCTACTTGAAGTTCATAATCGGGAAGAATTAGAACAAAGCTTGTGTGACTTTGTTGATATGGTAGGAGTCAATAACCGTAATTTAAAGACCTTTGTGACTGACATCGAAACGTCTTTGGAATTATCCCAATTGATTCCCAAACATTTGGTCAAAATATCAGAAAGTGGCCTAAAAGATGTACAAACTATCCAAAAATTGCGTATTGCTGGTTATCAAGGGTTCTTAATTGGGGAAACATTTATGCAAACTTCAAATCCTGCTTTAGCTCTTGAAGAAATAGCCAATGAAATGAGACAATTTGAAAATTAAACTACCAAAAACCTTTTACCCCTATGATGAAAATTAAAGTATGTGGAATGCGTGACAAAGCTAATTTGACCCAACTGATAGCATTGAAACCCGATTTTATCGGATTCATTTTTTATGATCAATCTCCTCGTTTCGTAGATGAGTTTTTAGACGAAAAATTCGTCAAAAATATTCCCAAGCCAACTAAAAAGGTAGGAGTATTTGTCAATTCCAACCCTGACTATATCTTAAAAATGTAAGAAAATATGATTTGCAATATGTGCAACTTCATGGACAAGAAACCCCCGATTTTTGTCGTAATCTCAAAAGCCGTGGCGTGAATGTCATCAAAGCATTTTCAATTGATGCTTCTTTTAATTTTTGGAGTTTGAATAATTACAAACCCCACTGCGATTTTTTCTTTTTGATGCCAAAGGTACTTCTCCAGGTGGCAATGGAGTGGTTTTTGATTGGGAAATTTTGCGTGACTATGACAACGACAAACCCTATTTCTTGAGCGGAGGGCTTTCTTTAGAAAATATTGAACACATTTCCGAACTTGGACTCAATATCTATGGATTAGACATAAACAGTAAGTTTGAAAAAGCACCTGCGCTCAAAGACATCGAAAAAATTCAGCAGTTAATAACACTTGTACGGCCTGCAGAAGAAGTAGAATTGTAAATTGACTGTCGGTAAACAGCAGTCAGTCCAAAACTTACAGCTTCAAGCATTATCAATTAATTTTTACGGAATAACCCAATGGAAACGACCTTACTCAATTCACCTTATCAGGTCAGCGAGCGTGGCTATTATGGCCAATTTGGGGGAGCATATATTCCCGAAATGCTCTATCCAAATGTGGAAGAACTACGCCAAAACTACCTGCAAATCATGACTCAGCCTGATTTTCAGGAAGAGTTTCATTATCTATTGCGTGATTATGTCGGGCGGCCCACACCGCTTTATTTAGCACAACGTCTTTCTGATAAGTACAACACTACTATTTATCTCAAGCGAGAAGACCTTTGTCATACAGGAGCGCACAAGGTAAACAATACCATTGGGCAGATTTTGATGGCCAAACGCCTTGGTAAACAAAAGATTGTAGCCGAAACAGGCGCAGGGCAGCATGGGGTAGCTACAGCTACCGTTTGTGCCTTGATGGGCATGGAATGTATCGTTTATATGGGCGAGATAGATATTCAGCGACAAGCACCTAATGTAGCTCGTATGCGTATGTTGGGGGCAGAAGTACGGCCTGCCATGAGCGGCTCTAAAACCCTCAAAGATGCCACTAACGAAGCCATGCGCCATTGGATCAACAATCCGACTGACACACATTATATCATCGGCTCGGTGGTAGGCCCTCACCCTTATCCAGATATGGTGGCACGCTTTCAGTCGGTGATTTCAGAAGAAATCAAAAAGCAACTTTTGGAAAAAACAGGCTCAGAACTTCCTAATTATGTCATTGCTTGCGTAGGGGGCGGCTCCAATGCTGCAGGTGCATTTTATCATTTCTTGGATGACGAAGCTGTTCAACTTATTGCCGCCGAAGCAGGTGGTCATGGCATCACAACGGGCATGTCGGCAGCTACTACATTTTTGGGTAAAATGGGCGTATTGCATGGTAGTAAGAGTATTTTGATGCAAACCGAAGATGGGCAAGTGGTAGAACCTTACTCTATTTCGGCAGGCTTAGATTATCCAGGTATTGGCCCTTTGCACGCACATCTACACCACAGCCACCGTGCTGAGTTTTATGCTATTACTGACGACGAGTCGTTGGTAGCGGCCATGGAGCTTTCTAAGCTCGAAGGCATCATTCCAGCCCTCGAAAGTGCCCATGCTTTAGCCGTTTTGCCTTATTTGAAGGCAAAACCTAATGAAACAGTTGTAATTAATCTCTCTGGACGTGGTGACAAGGATTTGGCAACTTACATGAAGTATCTTTGAGGACATTTTTTAACAAATTCCATATAGAATCGTATAGTAGAAAAGTCATAGCATCGAACTTTTTTAAGCATTTCAAGATTTACTCTAAACATCTATTCACTACTTACCCCCACAAAAATGGCAACAGAATTAACACTCATGGATGTTTCTCAAATGCGCGTGAAACTCAAAACCCTCGAAAAACAAATCGAATCGGGCGAACTATCGCTCTTTGATCGTTGCGAAGTAGAAGATGAAATTTTAGAGTTAAAAGAGCAATTGGGTGAGTTTGAACGGAGTGTCAAAGATGAAAGTGGGGAATGTTTGCATTGCTCAGGTTAGGGTTTATCCACATTCTCGACTCCATATTATTAATTTTTCTTCTCATATGAAAATCAAGCTGCTTGCTTTTGTTTTAACTCTATTCGTTTTCGGTGCTATGGCCCAAAAAAAATCAGATAAAGTGCTTCGCCATGTGGTAATGTTTAAATTCAAGGATGGCACTACTACCGAACAAACCAAAATGGTAGAAGATGCTTTCCGTAAACTCCCTACTCAAATCAAAGAAATAAAAGGCTTTGAATGGGGGACTAACAATAGCCCCGAAGGACTGGCGCAAGGTTTTACCCATTGTTTTTTGCTCACGTTCGATTCGGAAGAAGGCCGTGCCATTTACCTCCCCCACCCCGACCACAAGGCGTTTGGCAAAGTAGTGGGGCCTTATCTCGACAAGGTATTAGTGGTGGATTATTGGTCGCAAAAATGATAGCTTATCTACAAGGTAAATTGGCTCATAAAGACCCCGCCTTCATTATCATGGATGTAGGCGGGGTTGGTTATGAAGTAAAGGTGTCATTACAAACTTTCGGGGCATTACCCAACATAGGCGATACCTGCAAAATCCATATTTACCAGCAAATCCGTGAAGATGCCCATGTGCTCTATGGGTTTTCAGAGTTGACAGAAAAAACGCTGTTTTTAGATTTAGTGAGTGTATCGGGCGTTGGTTCGGCTACAGCGCTAATCATGCTGTCCTCGCTCTCAGCCAGTGAAATCAAACAGGCGATTGTCAATGAAGACGTAAAACTCATTCAGACTATCAAAGGTATTGGTGGTAAAACTGCCCAACGGGTTATTATTGATTTGAAGGATAAGATCAAAAAAGAAGGGCTCGTAGGCGTACAACCATCCATTTTCTTAGGAGCCAACAGTCAAGTACGCAACGAAGCTATCGCAGCCTTGACGATGCTCGGTATCCCAAAACCTACGGCAGAAAAAAGCGTGGACGTAATCCTCAAACGCGAAGGAGACCAAATCACGGTGGAGCAACTCATCAAATTAGCCTTGCGATAGGCGTTTCTCTGCATCTTCCTTTTTCTCAAAACTAATTCCTTCAAAAATATCTGTAAGGGCGATTTCAGCCTCAAAAAAGAGAAGGGAGAGGGTATCTGTCAGTGCTGTATAAAAATCATACTGCCAGCTTTTCCCACTACGGCTATACAATTCTACAATGGGTGTATCTTGGTGAACCATCACGTAATATTGGAGGGTTGCCAATCCAAAATACTCCAAACGTTTTTTCTCTCTGTCCACGTCTTCTGTTCCTTCCGATAATACCTCCACAATCAAAAGGGGGTCTGTAACATATTTTTTATGATCGCCCATAGCATGAATCACTACCAAGTCGGGATAACGGTAGATTTTGTCGCGATAAACCATGAGTTTTACATCGTGTGTAAACACCAAGTAAGGCATTTTTTTGAATAAGATATGTAGTAAAACGTAAAGATTACCTGCTATTAGGTTGGCGGTGGTGGTTTCTCCTGGCATTTCGATTAATTCTCCATCATAATATTCGTGGCGTACCTCCGACTTGGCTTCCAAGGTAAAATATTCGTCTGCTGTCAATAATTTTTCAGCTACTGTTTCCATGTCTTTGAGTTTCTTTTTTAGCAATTTATCTTAAAATCCGCAGTTTCGCAAAACTCAACAGCAGGGTTTTTTCTCCTGCTACATCAAAGGAAATGGTGGCTTTACGGTCGTTGCCGTTGATATCCATTTTCTTCACAGTCCCTTTTCCAAATTTCGGGTGTTCTACCCGATTGCCCTCTACCAAAGAAGAGGTGTCCATCGGTACAAAAGGCTCGCTATCAAGTCCTCCCTTAGCCATTCTGGCTTCCAAAGGGGGCGAAGATATTTTTGGATTGGGCGTACTATTGCCACCTACTGACTGTCGACTGCTAACTGCCGGCTGATGACTTTTTCTTATAAAACTTATTGAAGATGACTCTGCACTACTTCGCGTATCGTCGAAACTACCCGAACGGCGGCTGCCAGACATACTCAAGAAGCGTTGATCCACTTCATAAAGAAATCTACTTGGTTCACACATATTCAATCGGCCCCAATTATAACGACTTTCGGCATACGAAAACGTCAGTTTGGTTTCGGCCCGTGTGATGGCTACATAGAAAAGTCGTCGTTCTTCTTCCAAATCTTCGCGTTTTTCGAGCATCATTTGACTTGGGAAAAGCCCTTCTTCCAGCCCTACCACATATACATTCTTGAACTCCAATCCCTTGGCCCCGTGAATAGTCATCAATGTTACGCGGTCATTGTCGCCGTCATTGTCAGTCTCGTCGGCATTGGTCAATAGCGACACCGTTTGAAGAAAAGCACTGATGGTTTTGTCTTCGTTTTCGGCATTGTCCACAAACTCTTTGATAGCATTTAAGAGTTCTTGTACATTTTCATAGCGACTTAGACCTTCTACTGTTTTATCTTCGTAGAGTTCTTTCAAAATCCCTGAGGTTTTGGCTACATGGGCTGCGACCGCATAAGCATCTTTGCCTTCTTCGATAAGCAGTTTAAAACTCTTGATGAGCATGGCAAAGCTTTCGATGGGTAACGTAGCTCGACCTGAAATATACTTACCGATATTAGCAACCACTTCCCACACAGGCACTTGGTTTTCGGCAGCCGTAACGGTAATCTTAGCCACGGTGGTATCGCCGATGCCGCGTTTGGGTAGATTGATGATGCGCTTAAAGGCCTCCTCATCATTTTGATTGACCACAAATCGCAAATAGGCCAGCAAATCTTTGATTTCGCGGCGTTGATAAAACGACAGCCCCCCCACAATGCGGTACTTGATATTGAGCCGTCGTAGGGCTTCTTCAAAGGCCCGCGATTGCGCATTGGTACGATACAGCACTGCAAAGTCGGTATTACGAAGCCCTTTGTTTACTTTCTCTTCAAAGATAGCCGTCGAAATCAGGCGGCCTTCTTCATTGTCAGACTTGGCTTTGACGACTTCTATGAGCGTTCCTTCCTCATTGGCCGTAAAGACTTTTTTCTTTAATTGAGCTTTGTTACGTGCTATAACGGAGTTGGCTGCATTGACAATGGTTTGGGTAGAACGGTAGTTTTGTTCCAGCTTTACGACCCGTACTTCGGGAAAATCCTTCTCGAAATTGAGTATATTTTGAATATTGGCTCCACGAAAAGCATAGATACTTTGGGCATCGTCGCCCACAACGGCGATATTGCGATGTACTGCTGCCAATTTCTTGGTAATCAAGTACTGGGCTACATTAGTATCTTGAAACTCATCTACCAGTACATAGCGAAACTTGTGTTGGTATTTATTTAATACTTCGGGAAAATCGCGAAACAGGACGTTGGTATTGAACAGCAAATCGTCGAAATCCATGGCATTGGCCTGAAAACAGCGCGTACTGTATGCTTTATACAAACGGCCTATTTCGGGGAGCTTGGCTGCTTCATCATCGGCCCGAAAGAGTTTGTTGGCCAGGTAATCGTCGGCAGAAATGAGGTTGTTTTTTGCCCCTGAAATACGATTAAAGACTACGTTGGGTTTATAAGTTTTATCGTCAAGGTTAAGTTCTTTGACGATACTCTTTATCAATGACTTGGAATCGTCGGTATCATAAATAGAAAAATCGGAGGTATAGCCCAAAAACTTGGCTTCGATACGGAGTATCTTAGCAAAAACAGCATGGAAAGTACCCATCCATATATTACGCGCCTCGTAGCCGATTACCTTTTCGATACGCTCACGCATTTCGCCTGCGGCCTTGTTGGTAAAAGTCAAAGACAAAATCCGAAAGGGATCTACCCCATTTTCTATCAAATGGGCTATTCTAAAAGTCAATACACGTGTTTTGCCCGAACCCGCTCCCGCAATAATCATCAGAGGTCCTTCGCCGTGCGTAACGGCTTGGGCTTGGGGTTCGTTGAGGCCAGTAAGGTAATCTATCATTCATTTAAACTTTAAACAACTTTTCTGCAAATGTAAGTGCAAGTATGGCAGTGTTGTGAGTGGAAAAAAAAAGAAAATTTTATGGATTTATTAACTTGAATGTAGCAGTTTAAAACTAATCACTTTAACTCAACTAATCCGACTCCAGTTAGATTCTTCTTTGCGCAGCGAATCTATATGCGAGCGAATAGGCTCATGTTGGGGCAATACCAAGTCGGGATCGGCATGGAGAATGGCATCAGCAGCTTCGCGGGCAGCCTTCAAAATAGCTCCATCTTTGGCCAAATCGGCCAAGAGTAGATCCATCAGGCCGCTTTGCTGCGTACCTGTCAAATCACCAGGGCCACGTAGTTTTAAGTCCACATCGGCTATCTCAAAGCCATTGTTGGTTTGGCAGAGGGTTTCTATCCTAACACGGGTGTCTTTACTTAGTTTTACGTCGGTCATCAAAAAGCAGTAGCTTTGGTCGGCCCCGCGCCCTACGCGTCCCCGCAACTGATGCAACTGCGATAAGCCAAAACGTTCTGCACTTTCAATGACCATCACAGTGGCATTAGGCACATTTACACCTACCTCAATCACGGTTGTTGCCACCATGATTTGGGTTTCGCCTTTCACAAACCGCTGCATTTCAAAGTCTTTTTCGTAAGGAAACAACTTGCCATGCACCATGCTGACGTGGTATTCGGGAAAAGCTCGGGTAATACTTTCAAAACCTTCGGTCAGGTTTTTGTAGTCCAATTTTTCTGACTCCTCAATGAGCGGATAGACCACATACACTTGCCGTCCTTTACGAATTTCTTCTTTTAATTTTCCATTCAACAACAACCTTTTAGACTCGTAAAAATGCTCAGTTTTAATGGGTTTTCGGCCAGCAGGAAGTTCATCAATGACGCTCAAATCCAAATCACCGTAGAGTGTCATAGCCAAAGTACGTGGAATGGGCGTGGCCGTCATGACCAAAATATGTGGATGAATTTCTTCATTTTTACCCCACATTTTGGCACGCTGGGCCACCCCAAAGCGGTGCTGCTCGTCAATGACACACAGACCCAAATTTTTAAACTGTACTGTATCTTCAAGTAGGGCATGTGTGCCTACCGCAATCTGAATACTACCATCGGCCAAGCCAGGGAGCAAAATTCTACGTCCTTTCTTGGTTGTGGAGCCTGTCAGCAAGGTAATATTCACTCCCAAAGCTTCGCAAAAAGGCTGCAAGCCTCGGTAATGTTGGTCGGCTAAAATTTCGGTGGGGGCCATGATACAGGCTTGGGCTCCGCTATCTATGGCCATGAGCATGGCAATAAACGCCACAATGGTTTTGCCACTGCCCACATCGCCTTGCAGCAGGCGATTCATCTGGCGGCCTGTTTTAAAATCGTCGTGAATCTCATGCAATACTTGTTTTTGGGCATTGGTCAAATCAAAAGGTAAATGATTAGCATAAAAATCGCGGAGTAAGTCTAAGTTATTAAAAATTTGCCCAGAGTACTCCTGTTTTTGAAGGAGTTTGTTTTTGAGAAGGCGTAGTTGATTATAAAAAGCTCTTCAAATTTCAGCCGCCGAATGGCATGTTTGAGCCACTCTTCACTCTCTGGCAAATGAATATGCCATAAAGCATCGGCTTTAGAGAGCATCTAAATCTTTGAACTAAGGCTAAAGGGAGCGTTTCTCTGATATGGGGCATGGCTTGTTCGAGCAATACACGCATAATTTTACTCAAGAAACGGCTGTCTAAGTATTTTTTTCGGAGGGTTTCGGTCAAGTTATAAATCGGCTGATAATACCCTCCCTGTTCATTCTCTGGCGTAATGGTTTCAATGTCGGGATGACTAAAATTAAACCGCTGCCCGTAGCGTTGCGGCTTACCATACACAATATACTCACCGCCCTCTTTGAGGTGTTTGAGATGCCATTCTATGGCCTGAAAATACACAAATTCGACTACGCCCGTACCATCAGTAAATTCTACCGTCAGGCGGCGTTTGTGGCCTTCACCTACGACAATCATTCCACGAATTCTGCCTTTCAACTGGGCGGCGGTCATATTGTCGTTTAGATCGACAATTCGCTGAAAAGTAGTACGGTCTTCGTGGCGAAAAGGATAATACTGTATCAAATCGCCATAGGTGAAGATACTAAGTTCTTTGTTGAGTGTCGTTGCCCGAGAAGGCCCCACTCCTTTCAAAAACTCTATCTTGGTATCAAAAACTCGTTGTGGTTCGTTGGCTCATGCAGCAAGTGTCTTAACATTCCGAAATCACACTCTTGGGTGTTTAGAACTATCGATATGTTTAAGATGTGGTCTTCTTTTTTCAGTAAAAATAACCTTTAAACAGTATTTTTCCAATAAAACGATGTTTTAAAACAAAAACATACATTCCAAGAAATGAAACGTCGCGAGGCACTTTTCAATCTATCCTTTCTATCGATTTTAGGCATATCACCTGATATCTTTGCCAAAGCCTACGAGGTAAACAAGAAAAACGATACCCTTTGGGAGCTTGCGATTGGTCACTTCGGCGGGCTTGTAATCCAGAAGTGTTTGATTTTGCCAAAAAAATAGGATTGATGGTGTTCAACTGAGTTATAACTCTAAGAAAGACGAAGCCTACTTATTAAAACCCGAAAAACCAGCAGGCTATGAAAGACGCATCGGCTCGTACAGGTGGTCAGAATAGCGAGTTTGGCCATTGGCGAGTTGAATAGCACCCCTCTCAAATCAGAAGCTAAAACGGTGGAATGGGTCATGGCAGCATTGATGCCGCCAAAGCATTGGGCGTAAAAGTGGTGTTGTTGGCTTTTTTTCTAAAGGCGATTTGCGTGATGATATTACAGGAAAAAAGTGGTTATTGAGCGTTTGAAACAATTAGCTCCTAAGGCAGAAAAGGAAAGAATTATTCTCGCCATAGAGTCCTATTTAAGTGCCAAAGAACACCTCGAAATTATTGATGCGGTAGGTTCGCCCAATGTGCAGGTATATTACGACCCACGCAACGCCGCCGATGCAGGCCACGACCCTTACACTGAAATCCCGCTGCTGGGAAAACGTAAATTGATTTGTGAAGTACACCTCAAAGAAAACGATTTTTTGTTGGGACAAGGCTCCATAGATTGGCCCCGCATCAAACAGTTGCTTCAAGAAATAAAATACAAAGGTTGGGTACATTTAGAGGGGCTGTTCCCAAAGGAAAACAGTGGATGAGTCGTATACACAAAATATAGCTTATATTAGAAAAATATTTGGTTAGGCTGGCTGCTATGAGCGGTCGATATATTAAATAAATACTTACCACTCAGTACTTAGACCCTTCCTACGTCATGGTGACAAGGTACTCAAAACTAAAACTCAGCACTAAAAATGAACCGTCGTCGATTTATCGGAACTACCCTTGTAGGCAGTACTTTGGTACAGCATGTACTTCAGGCCGAGCCTCTTGCTGCCTATCAGCAAAAGATTTATGTATTTTCTAAAATGTTTCAGTGGATTGAAGACTATGAGCTCTTGGCAAAGACCATCAAAGGAATCGGTTTTGATGGTATTGACCTTACTGTGCGCCCTGGAGGTCATGTATTGCCCGAGCGTGTAGAAGAGGATTTGGCTAAGGCAGTTGCCGCTTTCAAAAAACATGGCCTTGAGGTGCCATTAATGGTAACCGCCATCTTAGAGGGCAATTCCCAAACAGAGCGTATCCTCAAAACAGCGCAATCGCTTGGCATCAAGCACTATCGCATGGGTTGGTATCCCTACAATGTAAAAGAGGACATTGTAACTCAAACCAAATCGGTAGCCAAAAAGATGAAAGGAGTAGCCCAACTCAACCAAAATATGGACTGACTGCCCATTACCAAAATCACTGGGTAGTTATTTTGGTTCGCCTATCTGGGATTTGCACCAGCAACTTCAACACATACAGCCTACCTTGGTAGGTGCGCAGTACGACATCAACCATGCCACAGCAGAAGCATTTGGCTCTTGGGAGGTGGGTTTCCAATTGATTTCACCACATATACAATCCATTGCCATCAAAGATTTCTTCTGGATTAAAAAAAATGGAAAATGGGGTAAAGAAGGTTGCCCATTGGGAGAAGGGGTTATTAATTGGCCCAAATACATGGAACTACTGAAACAAAAAAAATTCCAAGTGCCTATCACTATGCACTACGAGTACCCTCTCGGCGGGGCAGAAAGTGGAGCTAAAAAATTGAGCATTAGCGAGGATGTATTGATCGTAGCTATGAAAAAAGATTTGGCCTTGTTCAAACAATGGTTGGCATAGTAGTACGAACTTTGGCAAAGTTTCAGAACTTTTGCCAAAGTTTCTATTTTAACACTTTTGGATGAAAATAAGCATAGACCAACTCGGCAAAAGATTCAACCGAAGAGTGGATTTTTAAAGATTTTAGTACTGAATTGAAAACAGGGAAGAGCTATACTTTTGTTGGCCCCAACGGAAGTGGTAAGTCCACTCTTCCCAGGTGATTTCGAACATAATACACTCACTGAAGGAAAATAATATATAGTATCGGTGAAAAAATCATCGAAGAGGATAAATGGTACCAACAATTAGTGATAGCTGCTCCTTACCTCGAATTAATTGAGGAGTTTACGCTAACAGAACTATTAGACTTTCAGAGGGGTTTAAATCTTTCAAAAAAACAACTTCTAAAGCAGCTATTATTGAATCGCTGGAACTGAGCAGTTCTCGACAAAAAGTCATCAAGTATTTCTCATCGGGCATGAAGCAGCGCCTCAAATTAGCCTTAGCTTTTTACTCAGATGTGCCTTTGGTCATGCTCGATGAACCTACCTCCAACCTCGATGCTAAATGGACTGCTTGGTATTTAGAAGAAGTACAGAAACTCAATAAACAGCAAATCGTGCTTATCTGCTCCAATATTGGAGCAGAATATGATTTTTGTGATGAAGTAATCAATGTGAGTGATTATAAGCCACAAATAATCACCGTTTAATTAGCTTCGTGGCCGATATAAACCAAATCAGCATACCTGCAATCATGTAGTTTTTGTGAGTGTCGGGAGTTATCATGCCGTTGAATACCAAAATAGCAGGAACAATTGTCAACCCAAGCCCTGTTGCACCAAGGATATACCAAATGAATTTATTCATATTTATTTCAAAATTTTACTCAGTCCAACATACAACCCAACGGCAATAAACCAGCCGGGCAACCCCAAGAAAAATACATCAATACCGAAAGACTTATTAAGCACCACACAAATAACAAGCGTCAAAACCCACGAAACCCCGCCGCCCAATTGACCTTTAATCCTTCCTTTGCGGCTTTTTCTGTCACTAAATTTAGTTTAGGTAAAATATAGACATCCGAGAAAATCACAGCCCCCATAGGCATCAGCAGTAAACCAGAAATAGCTACCAAGTCCAGCAGATTCATCACAAAAGCAGGAAAAATGGCCGTCATTGTGGTTATAGCCCCTACGATGAGCGTTACTTTCCAAGTTTTCCATTTAGGCGACAACGACTGCAAAGCTAATCCTGCCCGATAGATAGTGGGATTGGCAGTGGTCCAACCTGCTATGATGACACAAACAACGCCCGCCAGCCCTGCGGCATAAAATGCCACGGGGCCAGGAGAGAAGGCCAGTTTATTGGCGGCATTTTGTAAGAAAATAGCATATAAAATACCTGAAGCCACCCACGCGATATAGTGACCCAAAAACATACCTGAGGCCGAACCAAAACCTGCTTTCCAGCTATTGGCATAACGCAATACGCTCATATCGGCCATACCGATGTGCATAGCCATATTGCAAAACCAAGTAAAAAATACAACATGCCAAAAAGTAAATTTAGATTGTCCATCTAAAGGGACACCCGTCCAAATTTTAGCATTGGCCACCTCCCAAAAATCTGACATTGAATGAACCCCTAACTCAGGCAGCACAGCAATAGCCGCTGCTAAAAACACCAAAAACATCCAAGGGGCAGCCAAATTGGCCACATGAGAAATGAGGTTGTAGCCCAACATAGCCACCAAAGTAGTGACCAACCCGACAATCAACACAATGACAACCCAAGTAACGCTATTGGGATAAACATCATTAAGGGTTGGTAAAGGCAAGTCAAAAGGAATACCTACCGCTGTGGCAGATACTGTAATCATAGAACCCGCCAAAAAGCAAAACATCAAGCCATTGACCAGATTATAGATTTTTGACAAAGACGGCCCGCAGATTTTTTCTAATTTGAAATAGAGTGTAATACGCTCTTTTACCGCAATAGGTGCACACATAAAAGCCCAACTCAAGACTGCGAGCAGATTGCCAACCAAAAGACCACTCAACAAATCGCCTGCGCTGGCACCATGCGCTACAAACAATGGCCCAATCACAAATTCAGTACCAGCGGTATGCTCCCCTGCATAAAGCCCCAGAAACCCGCGCCAGTCTTTGAGTGCATTGGCTGACACCCTTTCGCGTTCGTATTCTTCAACAGTATCAAGTTGTTCAGTAAGAGAAGTTAAATTCATGTTTGATAGGTTTAGACTCAACTCGTCAAAGGTACTTCAAAATCTTTTCTACCTTTAGCCTGTACTTTCCTGCTTTAAAAAAAACCTTTTAGGAGCTTGGCTGATAGGCAGTAAATCGTCTAAAATAATTCCTTATTTTAAAATAATTTAGCCCATTACACTCTATCTATGAAAAAAGACCATAAGAATACACTATTGCGCCGAGATTTTTTGAAAGGTGGCACATTGGCAGCAGCGAGTTTTATGATTGTACCGCGCCACGTGTTAGGCAAAGGCTTTATTCCACCCAGCGACAAGTTAAACATGGCTGCTGTAGGTTGCGGTGGCAAAGCCCGAGTAAATATTCCTCTCGCTTACAACAAAGGTTCTGATAATATTGTCGCTTTGTGTGATGTCGATGATCGCCAGTCGGCTAAGTTCAGAGAGCAATTTCCAAAAGCAAATTATTATAAAGATTACCGCAAACTCTTGGAAAAAGAAGCCGACAACATTGATGGGGTCATTATAACAACCCCCGACCATATGCACTATGTTATTGGAAGTGCAGCCATGCAATTGGGTAAGCATATTTATCTCGAAAAACCGCTGACGCATGATATCTGGGAGGCACGTATGCTTACTAGACTGGCAGCTGAGAAAAAGCTCGTTACCCAAATGGGCAACCAAGGTAGCAGCGGTAAAGGTACACGCCAAACCGAGGCCATTATACAATCTGGTATGATTGGAGAAGTTCATACTGTAGAAGTTTGGACTGACCGCCCCGTATGGCCGCAGGGTATCAAATCGCCTAAAGACAAAAATGAAACTATGCCTATTCCTGCCGAAGTAGATTGGGATTTATGGCTCGGCACAGCCCCTTTTCGCGAATACCACGAGGCTTATATGCCTACTCGTTGGCGTGGCTTTTGGGATTTTGGTACAGGAGCATTGGGCGATATGGGCTGTCATTTTATGGATGTACCTTTCAGAACTTTAAAATTGGGATACCCAACCTCAGTAGAATGTTCAGCCAGTTCAGTCTATAGCGATTTTTTTAAGGAATCCTTTTTTGAGGACATTGGTCCTCAAGCGACATCTGTCCACATGAAATTCCCCAATACAAGTTCAAAAAAATACCCCGAATTAAGCCTTTCTTGGTACGACGGGGGCATTCGCCCCAAAATACCAGAAGGGTGTGATTATGAAAAAATCTTCGCCAGCCGCGATGGCGGAGTCCTATTTATTGGCACTAAAGGCATTATAGCTTGTGAATTGTTTGGCAATAACCCAAAGCTATTCATCAAAGGACAATTGCAAGATACTAAATTTCCCAATCCTACTCGTCCTTTAGTAGAAGGCGATACCGAAGGGCATCAGCAGCAGTGGGTCAAAGCTTGTAAAGCAGGCTATGGTACTTACACGAGTTCTTCTTTTGCCGAATCAGGACCATTGACAGAAATTGTATTGATGGGAAATTTAGCAGTCAGGAGCTATTTGGTACGTGAAAACGGCAAATTTACAGGACGTAAAAAATTACTCTGGGACGGGCAAAATATGAAAATTACCAACTTCGATGCCGCCAATGCGTTTGTCAAAAGGCAATACCGCGAAGGTTGGACATGATTTTTGCATTTTAAATTTTCTTATTTTCGTTATTCAAAACCTTCCTAATCTTTGAGATTTGAAAGGTTTACGTTTTGTAAATATTTACCTTTGCACAAAAAAACAGACGTATATGCGAAAGGTAAAGGTAGGGTTGGTACAAATGTCGTGTACTGCCGATGTGGCACGGAACATAGAAAAAGCTATTTTGAAAACCCGCGAAGCAGCAGCCCAAGGTGCACAGATTGTATGTTTGCAGGAGTTGTTCAAGTCTTTGTATTTTTGTGATGTAGAAGATCACGCCAATTTAACCTTGGCGAAGCCATTCCAGGCCCTACTACCGACCTTTTCGGTAGCTTGGCAAAAGAACTCGGCATTGTTATCATTGCTTCTTTGTTTGAAAAACGGGCGCCAGGGCTATATCATAATACCACCGCTGTACTCGATGCCGATGGCAGTTATCTCGGTAAATATCGTAAAATGCACATCCCTGACGACCCAGGTTACTACGAGAAGTTTTATTTTACCCCTGGCGATTTGGGCTATAAAGTTTTCAATACCCGATTTGGCAAATTAGGGATATTGATTTGTTGGGATCAGTGGTATCCCGAAGCAGCACGCATCACGAGTTTGATGGGGGCAGAGATTTTGTTCTATCCTACTGCCATTGGTTGGGATACCAACGAACAAGATACCAGCATTAACCAAGAACAGTATAACGCTTGGCAGACCATTCAGCGAAGCCATTCGGTCGCCAACGGGGTGTATGTCGTATCGGTCAATCGAGTAGGGCGTGAAGCTGACCAGCAGTTTTGGGGCGGATCATTTGTTGCGAATCCGTTTGGTAGCCTCCTATATTTGGCCTCTCACGACCAAGAAGAAACAAAAGTAGTTGAATTAGATTTAGATAGAACTGAATATTATCGTACTACTTGGCCTTACCTCCGTGACCGCCGCATAGATAGCTATCAGCCCATCACAAGACGTTTGATAGACGAGTGATGCGTATCTCTTTAAGAAAGTTTTAAAATTTTGTTAAAGAGATACTTATTAATCATTTTTGATGTCTTTTTTGAAGTACTTCGACGATGTCGTCTAAGTCAAGATTGCGCTGCTCGAGCAAAATAAGATAATGGAACAATAAATCAGCGGCTTCGCCCTTGAAAAGTTCGTCGTTGCTATCTTTAGCTTCAATCACCAGTTCGATAGCCTCCTCTCCCACCTTTTGGGCAATTTTATTGACTCCCTTTTTGAAAAGGCTACTGGTATAAGACGTATCAGAGGGGTTGTTTTTTCTATCGCGAATGATGTCTTTTTGGAGATAATTCAGAAAAGACGCTTTCCCTTCATTCTTTTCCATAAAACACGTATCCGCCCCTGTATGGCAAGTAGGGCCGTCGGGCTGTGCTTTGATCAAAATCGTATCTTGATCGCAATCTATAATTATTTCCTTGACGTGCAAGAAGTTACCAGAAGTTTCGCCCTTGGTCCATAGCCGTTGCTTACTACGACTAAAAAAAGTCACTATTTTTTCGGCTTTTGTTTTGGCCAATGAGACCTCATTCATATAACCTACCATCAGCACTTTACCCGTTTCGTGGTCTTGCACAACGGCAGGGATGAGCCTATCGGGCGATTTCTCAAAATTTGCTTGCATATAACTGGCTATGAGCCTTTTTCAACTTCCAAAACTTGCATAAAAACGTACATCTTCCACTCCGATTTCATCGCCACACATGATGACCAATCGTTCAACGACATTGCGAAGCTCTCGGACGTTACCTGTCCAAGGTAGCGACTTGAGATGTTCAATCGCTTCTTTGGTAATTTTTTTACTTACATTGCCATAATCTTCCGAAATATCTTGCAAGAATTTTTCAGCCAATAAGCCCACGTCCTCGCGGCGTTCGGCCAAAGGAGGTACGTGGATGGGAATGACACTGAGGCGATGGTACAAGTCTTCTCGAAAGCCGCCCTCTATAATTTCTCTTTTAAGATCTTTATTGGTCGCAGCAATGACCCGTACATTGATTTTAATTTCTTTATCTCCGCCTACCCGCGTAATTTTGTTTTCTTGTAAAGCCCGCAATACCTTGGCTTGAGCAGATAGGCTCATGTCACCGATTTCATCTAAGAAAAGCGTACCTCCGTCAGCTTGTTCAAACTTGCCAATACGTTGTTTCATTGCCCCCGTAAAAGCCCCTTTCTCATAGCCAAATAGCTCACTTTCAATCAATTCTCCTGGTATGGCGGCACAGTTTACCTCTACCAAAGGGCGATTGGCACGGTTGCTACGTTCATGGATTTGCTTGGCGACCATCTCCTTTCCTGAGCCATTGGCTCCTGTAATAAGTACTCTGGCTTCGGTAGGCGCTACACGACTAATGGTTTCTTTAACTTTACGAATCGGCTCTGACTCCCCCACTATTTCGTTGATTTTGTAAATACGCTTTTTCAAATCAACGGTTTCTGACAACAGCTTGGCTTTTTCGATGGCATTGCGAACCGATACCAGTAGGCGATTTAGATCGGTAGGCTTCGTAATGAAATCATATGCCCCTCTCTTGGTTGCTTCTACGGCCACATCTACACTACCAAAAGCCGAAATCATGATAAATTGAGTAATTCGGCCTGCCTCTCCTGCCTTTAACAAAACTTCTAAGCCTTCCAATTTAGGCATCCTAATGTCGCAAAGGGCTACGTCATAGTAGTTGTTGAGAATCATATTCAGCCCTTCTTCTCCATCTTTGGCTTCCTCGACTTCATAATCTTCATATTCCAAAATATCGCGCAAGGCCGCACGGATTGCTTTTTCGTCATCTACTATTAAGATTTTTGGCATTGGTTATAAAGGTTATGCAAACAGATTCAGTGGTATTTGGGCAAATTTAACAAACCCCTCGCGAAAATCACGACAAATGGAGAAGGTTAATGCAAATATTTTAGAAAAACTTACTCTAATCAAAGCGATACCCATAGCGTTTTGTTATTTTTTTCTTTTTCAGAGTTTCTACTTTCATCTGCATCTGAATATCTTTCAGAGGTCGGTCAGCGGCATTACGGGGTTGCGAAGCGATGCTATCTATCACCGATAGCCCGCTGATTACTTCGCCAAAAACAGTATAATTGCCATCCAAGTGCGGTGCGCCACCGAGGGTTTTATATACTTCGCGTTGGGTAGCAGTAGGCATCCTTGCACCTTCAAGGCGTTTGAGTTGGGCATCGAGCGAGGCATCGTCATGAATTTTGCCCTGCACGATATAAAACTGACAAGCCGATGATTTTTTTTCAGCGTTGTTAGTACGAGCTGCTGCAATGACTCCTTTTTTATGAAACAATTCGGGGCGAAACTCCGCGGGGATTTGTTCCAGTTCTCCTCCACCACTGCCCAATCTTGCATTAGGGGTTGCCCTCTTAGAATTGGGGTCACCTCCTTGAATCATAAAACCCTGAATAATACGATGAAACAACAGACTATCGTAAAAGTGGCTTTCAGTCAGTTTTAAAAATTGAGTTTTGTGCAAGGGTGTTTGTTCATAAAGAATGGCCTTCATCTCTCCATATCGCGTAAAAATCGTAATCAAATGGTCTTTTTTTGATTTTTTTTGGGCAAAATTGGGGGTAAAAAATAGCCCCATCATTACTACATAGAGGTATTTCATTAGGTATTAGCATTAAATTTTCACGAAATTGCATCCAAAAAATAGGTTTCCCAAATAAATGGTTTTCTGTGAACAAGCGTAAGATCTTTAATGACCCTGTTTATGGCTTCATCAATGTTCCCACCGATTTGGTTTTTGATCTCATAGAACATCCCTACTTCCAGCGATTGAGGCGCATTAGGCAGTTGGGAATGGCAGAGTTGGTTTATCCAGGAGCATTACACACACGTTTTCATCATGCACTGGGTGCTATGCACCTCATGGCGCAAGCCCTCCATACACTCCGCGCCAAAGGCCACTTGATTTGGGATACTGAATGGGAAGCAGCACAGATAGCTATTTTGCTACATGATATAGGTCATGGGCCTTTTTCTCATGTCTTAGAAAAAACTATTTTATCCGACGTACCCCACGAGTATATTTCATTACAATTGATGAAAGAACTTAATCGTCAAATGGATGGGCGGTTAGATGTAGCCATTCAGATGTTTGAGGGGACTTATCCACGACAGTTTTTTCATCAACTCATTTCCAGCCAGTTGGATATGGACAGAATGGACTACCTCAACCGAGACTGTTTTTTTACAGGCGTAGCCGAAGGAGCCATTGGTACAGAGCGTATTATCAAAATGTTTGATGTGGTTAATGACCAGTTGGTGATAGAGTCAAAAGGGGTATTAAGCATTGAAAACTTTCTAAATGCCCGCCGGCTGATGTACTGGCAAGTGTATCTTCATAAAACGTCGATTTGTGGCGAAGTAATGCTCATTCAAGCTATCAAAAGAGCACGCGAGTTAATCACCGATGGAGAAATCGTTTTTTCACCTGCCGCCTTTGGGTTATTTTTAGCCGACAGCATAACGCTAAAGCAATTCGAGAAAAACCCAAATTATCTACAGGCTTTCACTCAAATAGACGACTACGATGTGTGGAGTTGCCTCAAAAACTGGGCTACACACAGCGACTTTGTTCTTTCTACCATTTGCCAAAGGTTATTGAACAGAAAATTGTACAAAATTCAGTTTTTGGAACAACCTTTTCAACAAAATCAACTTGAAATACTTCATCAAGAGTTACGCGACCAAGACATTTCAGATAGCTGGCACAACTATTTTTTGGTATTGGGAGAAGCAAGTAATGCTGCATATGTTTCGAGTAAAGAAAACATCTTTATCAAAATGAAAGACGGCACAGTAAGAGACATTGCCAATGCTTCTGATTTACCGACAATTAAGGCACTCAGTAATATTGTCCGAAAGTATTATGTTTGTTGGATGAAACCCCTAACTTTGCAACCTTAAATACGACCGCATGGAATTTACCATCAAGCAGATAGCCAGACTGCTCGGAGGCGAAATAGAAGGCAATGAAAACCTGATAATCAGCCAGTTGTCGAAGATTGAAGAGGGCAAGCCTGGTACTATTTCTTTCTTATCGAACACCAAATATGAGCCTTACTTATACACTACCGCTGCCACGGCAGTGATTGTAGATAGGCGTTTTGAGCCAAAAAAAGCCATTGCAACAACCTTGATTCGGGTCGAAAATGCTTACACCGCCTTTACACAGCTTTTGCAACAGTATGAGCAGTTTATCAAAGGCCAAAAACAAGGAATCGAACATCCTTCTGTACTCAGTGAAGGTACGCTTGTAGGCGAAAATCTCTATCTCGGAGCATTTGCATACATAGGTGTAAATTGTAAAATAGGTAATAATGTCAAGATTTATCCACAAGCATATATAGGAGATAACGTTCAAGTTGGAAATAACGTAACTATTCACTCAGGCGTAAAAATTTATAATAATACCGTGATTGGCAACGATTGTACTTTTTTTGCCAATGCAGTGATTGGTAGCGATGGCTTTGGCTTTGCACCTCAATTAGATGGGAGTTATCAAACCATTCCACAATTGGGCAACGTTGTTATTGAAGATCGCGTAAGCATAGGAGCAGGCTCAACCATCGATTGTGCTACCATGGGTTCTACCATTATTCGGCAAGGGGTGAAGATAGACAACTTAGTACAAATTGCACACAATGTGGAAATTGGAAAAAATACGGTGATTGCGGCCCAAGTAGGAGTAGCAGGCTCAACCAAAATTGGCGAAAACTGTGTAATTGGAGGCCAGGCAGGTTTTGCTGGGCATATCAATGTGCCTAATGGTACAAAGGTGGGCGGACAAGCAGGCGTAACACGCACTTGGCAGCAAGAGGGTCTGTCGCTCAATGGAACACCTGCCATAGAAGTCAAAGATAGCTTGCGCTCGTCAGCTATATTTCGTAAACTGCCTCTCTTAGAAAAAAGAGTACAAGCATTAGAAAAACAAAACCAAGAAGAAAAATCATAGGAATGTTGAACATTAAACAACAAACCATCGAAAAAGCAGTATCAGTATCAGGCATAGGGCTTCATACTGGTGTGATAGCTACCATGACCTTGCTCCCTGCTTCTATCAATCATGGTTACAAATTCCAACGAATCGATTTGGAAGGGCAACCCGTCATCGATGCCGATGTGGACAATGTGGTGGACATCTCTCGTGGAACAACCTTAGAGCAAAATGGCGCGCGTGTCTATACCGTTGAGCATACATTGGCCGCTTTGGTTGGTTTGCAGATTGACAATGTACTGATACAACTCGATGGTCCCGAGCCGCCCATTATGGATGGCAGTTCGATTAAATTTGTAGAAGCTATCAAAGAAGCAGGAATCATAGAACAAAATGCTTCGCGCAATTACTTCGAAATTCCTGAACCTATCAGGTATATCCATGGCGATAAAAATATTGAAATGGTGGCACTGCCCCTCAACGACTATCGTCTTACGGTCATGGTGGACTATAACTCGCAGGTCATTAGTAGCCAACATGCCTCGCTTAATGACCTTACCACTTTCTCCAGAGAAATCGCCTCTTGCCGAACTTTTTGTTTTTTACACGAACTGGAAGCACTCTACAAGGCCAATCTGATCAAAGGAGGCGATTTGACCAACGCCATCGTGATTGTGGACAGAGAAGTAGAAGAAGGCGAATTGGATTATCTATCGCAATTGCTGAACAAGCCCAAAATCGGGGTCAATAAGTCGGTTGGTATTCTTAATAATTTGGAATTACATTATCCTAATGAGATGGCTCGCCACAAACTCCTCGACGTATTGGGAGATTTGGCATTGGTAGGCCGCCCGATTAAAGCTCAAATTTTGGCCGCACGCCCAGGCCATGCCGCCAACGTGGCTTTAGCCAAAAAAATCAAGAAAATGATGGAGTCGGCCAAAAGTGCTGTACCTCAATATGACCCCAAAGCTGCCCCCGTCATGGACTTGAAGCGAATTTGTGAATTGCTCCCGCATCGTTATCCATTCTTAATGATTGATAAAATCGTATATATGGATGAAAACAGCGTAGCAGGACTCAAAAATGTGACTATGAATGAACCTTTCTTTATTGGTCACTTTCCAAACAATCCTGTGATGCCCGGTGTTTTACAGATGGAAGCCATGGCTCAAACAGGCGCTATTTTAGCTCTTAGTAGTCAACCTGATCCTGAAAACTATTGGCCATTCTTGGCAGCCATTGAGAATTGTCGCTTTCGACGCAATATAGTCCCTGGCGATACTGTCATATTTAAGTGTGAATTTACTGCACCCATCAAACGTGGCATCGTAAAAATGCATGGAGCAGGCTATGTAGCTGGCCAGCTCGTGTGCGAAGCAGACATGACCGCAAGCCTTGTAAGAAAAAAATGATTCAACCATTAGCATATATTCATCCAGAGGCGAAAATCGCCCCCAATGTCGTCGTAGAGCCTTTTGCCATCATCCATAAAGATGTAGAAATTGACGAAGGTACGTGGATTGGTTCACATGCTGTTATCAATGAGGGGGCAAGAATTGGGAAAAACTGCAAAATCTATTCTGGCGCGGTAATCTCTTCTACTCCCCAAGATTTAAAATTTAATGGCGAATATACCTTGACTTTCATTGGCGATGAGACGATTGTTCGTGAGTATGCCACTATTAGTCGAGGTACAGAAGAACACCAAAAAACTGAAATCGGTAGTCATTGCCTTATCATGGCCTACGCACATGTAGCTCACGACTGTCGCATTGGCAACCATTGCATCATTGTCAATAATGTGCAACTTGGAGGGCATGTGCATTTGGGCGATTGGGCTATCATAGGCGGATCGAGCTCTGTACACCAATGGGTAAAAATCGGCCAACACGCCATGGTTTCAGGCGGGTCTTTGGTTCGGAAAGATGTGCCTCCTTATACCAAAGCTGCCCGCGAGCCCCTCTCCTATGCAGGGGTTAATTCCATTGGGCTACGTCGTCGGGGTTTTACCAATGAGCAGATTGCCGACATTCAGGAAGTGTATCGTTATCTTTATTTGAAAGGGCTAAATAATAGCGAAGCGTTAGAACAAATTGAAATAGAACTACGACCCACTTTAGAACGCGATGAAATAGTGAATTTTATCCGAAATTCTGAGCGTGGAATCATTAAAGCACCCAGCAGTGGGGTAGTTGAATCTGCTGAAGATTAGGCACTTGTCTATTAATCACAAAAAAGCCATGACAGCTCTGTCATGGCTTTTTTTGTTTAATTGTTAAATTAAAAATAGTAACTAAACACAACCTTAGTTTCCTATTTTTTTTTATAAAAAAACTAAATATAATTATTTTATTTTTTTGTCATATCTTCGTTTTTTAAAGCTCTTATTAGTTTTTTATTCACTTTATTATCTATCTATTTTATGAAAAAACAATTCTACTTAGCTGTGCTATTATGGCTTAGTGTGCTTACAACATGGGCACAAAACCGCCTCACAGGCCGCGTAACAGATGCAGCGGACAACAATGCACTACCAGGTGTAAATGTACTTATCAAAGGTACAAACACAGGTGCTACTACCGACTCAGAAGGAAGGTTTACCCTCAATGCTCCCACCAATGGAGGTACGCTGGTGGTTTCTTACATTGGCTACACTACTCAAGAGATAGCAATTGGAAGTCGTAGCAACATCGAAGTAGCACTCAAGGCAGATACCAAAACGCTCTCTGAAGTGGTTGTAACGGGCTACGGCTCTCAAGCAAAAAAAGATATTACAGGCGCAGTGGCAACGGTTGATATGCAGCAGGCATTGTCTGTACCTGCCCCTAATATCGCCTCGGCTATCCAAGGCCGCGTGGCTGGGGTAAATGTAGGAAACGACAACTCGCCAGGCGGCGGTGTGATGGTACGTATCCGTGGTTTTGGTACTATCAACGACAACTCACCGCTCTATATCGTAGATGGCACACCTACCAAAGGAAATCTCAACACCCTCAATCTCAATGATATAGAGTCTATGCAGGTCTTGAAAGATGCCTCAGCAGCCTCTATTTATGGTTCTCGTGCAGCCAATGGTGTTGTGATTATTACGACCAAAAAGGGAAAAGGAGGCAAACCAAAATTGACCTACGATACCTATTGGGGTAATCAGAAAGCCATTAAGTTTTTAGATTTGCTCAATACCGACCAATACGCAAAATTGCTGTGGGAGTCGCGTATCAATGCCGAAAATCCCAATCTATTGGTGGACGGTAAAATTTCTGATCCTACCAAAATCGTTTACCCTAATATCCCGATGTTTGGCGGACGTGTCCTACACCCATCATTCCCGAATATATCTTTCCTGTGGGGGCAACCGCTGGGTCGGTAGATGAAAGCACCTACAGTGTAATTCCTAAGAATCTCATCACCAAAGCAAATAAAACAGGGACCAACTGGTTTGATGAAATATTTCGTAGTGCTCCTATTCAAAATCACCAGCTGGGAGTATCAGGAGCGACAGAACAAGCACGCTACGCCATGTCTCTCAACTACTTCAATCAACAGGGCATCATGGATCTTACAAGCTATAAGCGATATTCGCTACGCGCCAATACCGAATTTAATGTAAATAAACGGGTACGAGTAGGCGAAAACTTTCAACTGGCATATGGCGAACAAATAGGCCAACCCAATGGAAATCAGTCAGAAAGCAACCCCATTTCATTTGCTTATCGTGTGCCGCCCATTACGCCCGTCTATGATATCAAAGGCTATTTTGCGGGTTCACCTACCGTTTTGGACAACTCAAGAAGCCCTGTAGCAGAGCTTTTTCGTAATAAAGACAATAAAAGAAAAGAAATGCGCATCTTTGGCAATGCCTACGCCGAAGTAGATATTTTGAAAGACCTAACGGCACGTACACAATTTGGGGTTGATTATAATCTCTTTAATCTACGCAACTACCGCGCCAATGATCCCGAGTCACCCGAGCCAGTAGGAAACAATACGTTAGGCACCTTTAACAACTACGAATATACCTGGACTTGGTACAACACCCTGACTTATAGCAAAGCCTTGGGCGATAAACACCGCATCAACGCCATCTTAGGAACAGAATCTATCAAGAGCTATTTTGAATTCTTCCAGGCAGAACGTAGTGGCTTTGCCGTAGATGATATCTCTAACCGTTATTTAGGAGCTGGTCGCTCTGGTATTACCAATGCAGGTAGTGGTGCTGAGTGGCGTTTGGCCTCGGAGTTTGTGAAACTCAACTACGCCTTTGACGACAAATATTTATTGGATGCTACCCTCCGCCGCGACCGTTCGTCGCGCTTTGCACCGCAGTTCCGCACAGCCATCTTCCCCGCTGTTAGTGCAGGCTGGATTTTAAGCAACGAATCGTTTATGAAAGGACTCTCTTGGCTCAATTTTGCCAAAGCCCGTATAGGTGTAGGACAGACTGGAAACCAAGAGATTGGTAACTACAATGCCTTCTCGACCTTTGCCACCTCGCCCGAATCTTCATTTTATGACCTACAAGGAGCCAATACTTCTTCTTTGCCTGGCTACGAACTCGGGCAATTTGGCAATGCCAACGCCAAATGGGAAACTACTACTTCGACCAATATAGGCTTTGATGCACGCCTGTTCAACAATAAGTTAGACTTTGGTTTCGACTGGTTTAACCGCCGCACTACCGACATGCTCTTTCCTGTGGAAGTACAGTTTACACAAGGGGTAGCAGCCAACCCATTCCAAAATATTGGGGAGATGACCAACAAGGGGATAGAATTAAGCCTCAACTATGCCGACAAAAAGGGAGATTTTACTTACTCAATCGGTGGTAATTTTTCTACCTACCGTAATACGGTCGTCAAAACTACTGGCGATCCTAATACCCAGTATTTCGGATTCACCACACGCCTCGCTCCTATGAGCGTAACACAGGCAGGTTATCCGTTGTCCTCTTTCTTTGGCTATCAGATAGATGGGATATTCCAAACAGATGCTGAAGGGCGCGCTCATGCAGCGCAGTTTGTAAGCAATACCGATGCAGCCAAGGCCACCAACCCTTACAACAAAGCAGGTGCTTTCAAATACCGCGATATAAACAACGACGGAGTAATCAATGCAGCTGATCGTACCATCATTGGCAATCCTCACCCTGATTTTATGTATGGGGTTAATTTGAGTTTGGGCTACAAGGATTTTCGCTTAGATATCTTCGGGCAGGGAGTGCAGGGCAATCAAATCTTCAATTATGTACGCTATTGGACCGACTTCCCCACTTTTGGTGGCAACCGTAGCCTGCGTATGTTTGAAAAATCGTGGCGGCCTGGCATGACTGATGCCCAATTACCCATTCCTCGTTCTAACGACGTAATTAGCTCAAACCCATCTACCTATTACTTAGAAGATGGTTCCTATTTCCGTTTGAAAAACATCCAACTAACCTACACAATTCCTTCAGCCATTTTGAAGAAAGTAGGGCTTTCTACTGCCAGTATCTATCTACAAGGCCAAAACTGGCTAACATTGACCAAATACGAAGGCTTAGATCCAGAAATTAACTTACGTAATTACAGTTCAGGTTCTGACCGTCAGATTGGTGTAGACGAGGGCGCTTATCCTGCTTTCCGTTCTACTAACGTAGGCTTAAGTATTAGTTTTTAATCTAAAATCTTGAACATAAAATGAAAAAGATATTTTTTACAATAGCAGTGATGGTAGGGGTAGGTCTTACCTCTTGCAGTGATAATTTTTTAGAAGTGCAGCCCTTGGGTGTATTAAGCGAGGGCAATCTTACTAACCGTGCTGGTGTGGACTTAGTGTTGACAGGTGCCTATTCTTTACTTGACGGTGTTCAAACCAATGTTGGCTCTGCATTTGCCGACTGGCAGGGTTCAGCAGATAACTGGGTCTATGGTTCAGTAGCTTCGGACGATGCCTATAAAGGAAGTAATGCAGGAGACCAACCCGAAATATCAGTAATTGAAGCTTTCGGTCATACTTCTGACTTGGTACATTTCCGGGGTAAATGGAGAGCCGTTTATGATGGTATTGCTCGTTCCAACGATGTGGTACAATTAGTAGCTAAAGTATCTGATATGAGTGATGTCGAAAAAAATACGGTAATAGCGCAAGCACGTTTTTTACGCGGGCACTACCATTTTGAAGCACGTAAGGTGTTCAAGAATGTCCCTTACATTGATGATAAAACATACATATCGAGTGATGCCAATTCCACCAAAGTACCCAATACGGAGGAAATTTGGCCAAAAATAGAGGCTGATTTGGATTTTGCCTACAAAAATCTTCCCAATCGCTGGACAGGCGCGCCAGGACGTGCCACCAAATGGGCGGCAGGTGCCCTATTGGCCAAAGCTTACATGGTCCAAGCTAAATATGCACAAGCAAAGACTATTTTGGACGATATAGTCAATAATGGTGGATTCAAAATCGTTGCAAGCTACCACGATAATCATCGTGCTGCTACCAACAATAATTCGGAGTCAATTTTTGAAGTTCAGTTTTCGGTCAATGACGGTGCCGCTATCTCCAATAATGGAAATCGTGGCCACACCCTCAACTATCCATATGGAGGCGGCGCACTGACTACCTGCTGTGGCTTTTTTCAGCCCTCTCAAAACTTGGTCAACGCCTTCAAGACAGATGCTAACGGGCTACCGTTGCTTACTACTTTCAACCAAGTAGATGTGCCAAGCGATAACTCACAGGCATTTACAGGCAACTTAGACCCTCGTTTGGACTGGACGGTAGGCCGCGATGGTGTGCCTTACTTAGACTGGGGCATCCACAATCCGCAGTATGTCCGCGACCGCGCATACGCCGCAACTTTTCTCCGAAGAAACAATCGCCTTATAAATCAGAAAATGGAAGTTTGACTTGGAGCGGCAACCCCCGCCAAAATGCCAACAACTACCGCATGGTTCGTCTATCGCATGTATTGCTATGGTTAGCGGAATGTGAAGTAGAAATTGGCGATTTGAACAAAGCCCGTGCATTGGTCAATCAAATCAGGGCACGTGCCGCCAATCCAAATGGTTTTGTAAAACTTGCCGATGGTATCGCTGCTGGCAACTATGTGATAGGATTGTATAACGCTCCTTGGACTGACAAAAGCATTGCCCGCGATGCCGTTCGTTTTGAGTCGCGCTTAGAGTTTGCTATGGAAGGCCACCGTTTTTTTGATTTGGTACGCTGGGGTATCGCTGACCAAACCATAAACGCTTACTTAGATGTAGAACAAAACAAACGTACTTACCTCAAAGGCGCACGTTTTGCGAAAGGAAAGCACGAATATTTCCCCATTCCTGCACAAGAAATACTTAACAGTGCCAAAGACGGCAAAGCTACTTTGACACAGAACTCAGGATACTAGTCTTTTCCAACAAAAAAGCCTCGAAATTCGAGGCTTTTTTGTTGGAAAAACTTATACCCCTGACAGCCGAAACTGTAGATAAGTTTTGGCGAGTAATGCCATTTTCTGATAGTTAGGGACACGGATCCGCTCTTCTTGGATACGAGCAGCAGGCGTAGCTTTGATTTTATTGAACAAGGTCAAATAATAGATATATGCCAAATGTACACCCATGCGTGCGCTGCGGGGAAGTTGTTGTATGGCCTCATTGGCAGCGTCAAAATCTGCCTGAATGTCTGCTTCTATTTGTATCTTGGCTTCTTTAGAAAACAACTTGAAATCCACATCAGGGAAATATACGCGCCCCCGTTCTACAAAATCACTTTTTAAATCGCGCAAGAAATTTACTTTCTGAAAGGCCGCTCCCAAGCGTCTTGCGCCCTCTTTGAGGTGGTCGTACATCCCCTGATTTCCTTCACAAAATACCCGCAAGCACATCAGACCCACTACTTCTGCCGATCCATAGATATATTCTTCGTAAAGATTTTCGGTATAATCTTGCGGCAACAAATCCATTTCCATGCTATGCAAAAAAGCATCAATGAGTGGGCGGTCAATCTTATATTCATTGACCACCAACTGAAAAGACTGCAATACAGGGTTCAGACTAATACCTTGTTCGATGGCTTCGTAAGTATCTTGACGAAATTTATCTAATAAAAACGGCTTATCGAAGTGATGAAAAGTATCTACAATCTCATCGGCAAAACGCACAAAGCCATAGATGGAATAAATAGGTAAATGAAATTTTGTATCTAAGGTTTTGATACCCAATGTAAACGACGTACTGTATCGCTCTGTGATGAGCTTGCTACATTCCATGGCCGTTTGATTGAATAATTGCATCATATCCGAGCGTGTTTCTTACTTAAATTCTTTGATGACCTCATCAGCTACTACCAAACCCGAAATTAATGACGGCGGTACACCTGGTCCTGGTACAGTGAGCTGCCCTGTATAAAACACATTGCTTACTATTTTGTTTTTAAGCGTTGGTTTCAAAAAAGCCGTTTGCAATAATGTATTGGCCAGACCATAGGCGTTTCCCTTAAAAGCATTATAATCTGATTGAAAATCACGATGCGCATACATGCGTCTATAGACAATGTGCGGACGAATTTCTTCGCCTACATAAGTTTCCAATCTATTCATAACTACGTTAAAATATTGCTCTCGGATTTGATCGCTGTCATCTTCTAAATTAGGAGCAACGGGAATCAAGATAAAAATATTTTCGCAGCCTTCAGGTGCTACGCTGGGGTCGGTTTTCGACGGTGCTGACACATAAAACAGCGGCTTACTGGGCCACTGGGGTTGAGTATAAATTTCAAAGGCATGTTGCTTAAAATCCTCATCAAAAAACAAATTATGGTGTAATAATTTAGCAACTCGTTTATTCACACCCAAATAATACAGCAATGAAGAAGGGGCCAAGGTACGTTTGTCCCAGTAGTTATCTGAATAATTGCGATACTCACCCAAAAGTTGGGTATCTACATGATGATAATCGGCCCCAGCCACTACCACATCGACTTCAAATACTCCTTTGTCTGTAATCACTTTTTTGGCCAAGTGCCCGTTGGCAATGTCTATTTTTTTTACGTTTTGTTCCAACAAAATTTTCACTCCTTTTTCTTCGGCCAAGGCTACCATTCCTTTTACGATTTCATGCATACCGCCCATCGGATACCAAGTACCCATCGTCATTTCGGCATAGTTCATCAGGCTATACATGGCAGGGGTATTTTCGGGGGTAGCCCCCAAAAACAATATCGGGAACTCCATCAGTTGGAGGAGTTTTGAATCAGTGAAATATTTACGTATATGTCCTGCAAAAGTCTGCAATACGTCCATACGACCCAAATCATAGAGAAGTTTTAGACTCACAAATTCCAGAATACTACGGCTGGGCTTCCATACAAATTTATTCATACCCACCTCATATTTGTAGGCTGCTTGTTGTAAAAAATCCTCTAAACGTGCACCACTTCCAATCTCTATACTTTCAAAAAGTTGTTTTAACTTCTCGATACCCGCAGGGATAGGTACAGCATCGGTTGAGGAAAATATAACGTTATAAGAAGGGTCAAGACGCACTAAGTCATAATAATCGGAAGGCTTTTTACCGAATTCACCAAAATACCTTTCAAAAACATCGGGCATCCAATACCAGCTGGGGCCCATGTCAAACTTGAACCCTTGGGCTTCAAACACACGAGCACGACCACCAGCGGTGCTATTTTTTTCCAAAATAGTTACTTCAAAACCCTTATCAGCGAGGCGTGTAGCAGCAGAAAGCCCCGCGAAACCCGCCCCTATAACGACTACTTTTTTCAATGCTTATTTTATTAGTTACACACTTCAAACTAATAAAGTGTGTTTGTGGTTTTAGAATATACGAAAAAATAAGCATCAGTCAATTTGATTTTTTTTGTCCAAATCGACTGATGCTTACAAAGAAGCGTTATTTTATGACTACGCCATCTTATTTTATGACCACACCGTCTTTCATCACAAAGACCACCTGCTGAAGTGTTTTGATATTTTGTAGTGGATTTTCGTCAGTAGCGATAATATCGGCATATTTTCCTTTGCTAATGCTACCCATGTAGCTTCTTCCCCAAGATTTGAGCGGGTATGATGGTGGCCGACTTGATGGCCTCCATAGCAGACATTCCTACTTCGGTCATGTATTCAAATTCTTTAGCATTCTTGCCGTGCGCAAACACGCCCGCATCCGTTCCGAAGGCAATTTTGACTCCTGCCTTGTAGGCTTTTTCGAATGTTTTCTGGATCAAGGGGCCAATTTCCAGTGCTTTGGCGCGCACAAATGGGTGAAAATAGCCAATGATTTTGGCCGAATCGGCTGCCGATTTTCCCGCAATGATGGTGGGTACATAGTAAGCCCCCATTTTTTTGAAAAGCGCAATGGCTTCATCATCCATATAGCTACCATGTTCGATGGTGGTTACACCTGCGCGTAACGCACGCTTCATGCCCTCGGCTCCGTGGGCATGAGCAGCCACATGAAAACCATAATCTTTGGCAGTAGCGACAATGGCCGACACCTCATCGTCAGTAAATTGGGGGGCTTTACCACTCTTCGCAATACTCAAGACCCCCACCTGTAGCTGTTATTTTGATGCAATCCACCCCGTCTTTATAACGTTGTCGCACAGCTTTACGCCCCGCTTCGGGCGAATCCACCACGCCATCAATCATTTTTTCGGGTACTGTAAAGTGATTGCCCAATCCGTTGGTAGGATCGCCTGTGGCCACCCGTGGTGGCGAGGGTTTGGCCTGCCGTAAAAATACGTGGCCCTGCTACCAAGCCTTTGTTGATGGCATTGCTAGGGAGATATTAACCCCACTGCCACCCAAATCACGCACGGCCGTGAAGCCCGCCATGAGGTTGATGTAGGCATATTTTTGAGCTTCAAAGGCAATATCGGCAGGGGTATAACTAACTCGCTTGGCAAATTGGTCGCGGCTGGTTTCACTCTCAATATGCACGTGCATATCCGTCAAGCCTGGCAATACCGTTTTGTTTTTGAGGTCAATCACCTTGTCAGTACTTTGACCTTTGGTGTAGCCTTTGTCCACGGCCACAATGCGGTTTTTTTCTACAACAATGGTCATTTGGTCTTGGGCGGCATCAGCCAAGCCATCAATCAATTTACCACAATAGATAAGGGTGCGTTGGGCGTGCAACTGGGTCATAGTTACAGCAGCTATACCCATCAGAAGGAAAGTTTTTTTCATGTTTATTTGGGTTGGGTCATTCAAAATATTTTCCAAATAAAGCAAACTTAGAGTCCAAACACTACTTTTAGTAAAGATGAATTTTTAAAGCATCGTTTAATCAGCCCTCACAATCAGCCCAGGCGCAATTGTATCATATTGATTCAGCCGCAGCCATAGCTGCGCCAATACCACTACGTCTTCTTTACAATAACGGCTGATGCGATCTAAGTCTTTCTCGGCATAATAGACCCGCGTAACATCTTCGCCGCTGATGTCTGATTTGCTGCTCGGAATTCCAAACAAGGCCGCCAGCAAATCTAACTGGGCAAAGCTTTTATAATCACCAAAACGCCACATATCGAGGGTATCTTGGTGGAGGATTTCCCAGGGTTTTTTACCCGAAAGTTGAAGCGATTCGGGCAATGTAATACCATTGACCAACATACGGCGGCAGAGGTAGGGGAAGTCGAACTCTTTGCCATTGTGTGCACAAAGCACCAACTGATTTTGGGGGTATTTCTCCACCAATTCTTTAAATTCTCGTAAAATTGCTTGTTCGTCGTCGCCTGCGATTGATTTTACTTTGAAACGTGGCTCCTCATCGGTATTGTTCCAATAGATAGCACCTACCCCAATGCAAATAATTTTACCAAACTCGGCATAAATAGCCGCACGACGATAAAACAAATCGAAGGCCGCAAGGTGGTCGTCGTTGCGGATATTGGCGGCTTTGCGTTCCCATTGCTCTTGCATTCGTTCGTCCAAAAGATCAAAAGAAGACTTGACCGACACCGTTTCGATGTCAATAAACAACACATTTTTGGCTTTTTTACGAAGGTCTTGCATTGGCTTGATTATTTAGGAAAGCGCATTTTGTAATCTACTTTTACTGCCCCTTTGGTAATATCGGCTAGTTTTTTCTTGAGCATCTGCCGCTTGAGCATCGGCAAATAGTCTGTAAACAATTTCCCTTCTAAGTGGTCGTATTCATGCTGAATGATACGAGCGGCCATGTTGTCGTATTCTTCGACATGCTCGTTCCAGTCCAAATCGCGGTACTTGATTTTGATTTTTTCAGGCCGATACACATCAGCCCTGATACCCGGAATACTTAGGCAACCCTCCTCAAAGGCCCATTCGTCGCCTTTTTCTTCTAAAATTTGTGGATTAATAAATACTTTTTTAAAACCCTCCAAACTGGGGTCTTTATCCTCTTCTTCCTCATCTTCGTTGAGCGGCGTACCATCGACCACAAACAGTCGAATACTTTGACCTACCTGCGGAGCGGCTAAGCCAATACCCGACGAATCATACATGGTTTGGTACATGTTCTCTACCAATTCGGGGAGATTGAGTTCATCTTTTTCAATAGGGCGTGCTACTTTTCTTAACACGGGGTCGCCGTAGGCTACTATGGGAAATATCATCGTTTTGATTCCAAATAAGATTGTAAAATAATAGTGGCACTCATTTTGTCAATATTGGCTTTGTCGCGGCGGTCACTTTTTTTTGAACCCATCATGATCATGCTTTGCAATGCTATTTTGCTTGTAAATCTTTCATCATGCTCAAATACAGACACTTCTGGGAAGTTCTTTTTTAATGTCTTTATAAATCCTTTTACTAAGTGTGTATTATTGGTATCGGTATTGTCTAAATTTCGAGGCATGCCTACTACAAACGATTCGATGTTTTCGGTGGTGGCGTAGCGTTTCAAAAAATCTATCAATTCGTGGGTACGTACTGTTTCTAAAGCCGTCGCAATGATTTGCAAAACATCGGTTACGGCTATTCCTGTGCGCTTTGTTCCATAATCTATTGCTACAATACGTGCCATTTTTTCTCAAAAATTGAATGCTGCCGCAAAGATAACATAAAAATCGTCAGCGACTTTTTCTGTGCTATCACATAATTGCGTAAATTGGGTGACATTTTGACAGCCTATCAAGGCTTGCATTATTATTTTAACACTATAACAGTAGCAAACAATGAAGCGTTAATTATTGTTAAAAATAAAAATGTAATGCACCAATCTCGCGTTAGTTTGCGTTATCCCGATGCATTTGTTTGTACAAAAAGCCTGAAAATAAAATTAATTTTAAAAACCAAAACCAAAACATAAAAACATGAGTCAGAACTGGAAATCCTTGGCATTGGTAGGTCTTATATCGAGTGTTGTTACGGTAGGAAGTATCAAATTGCTCGGTGGCCTCGACGACACGAGAGATGTTATTTTTAAAGAAGCAGAAACACCTGCTATGGCGCGTTTTACCTCGGGAGGTGCTCCAGGAGCAGCCGCTGATTTTACCTACGCGGCAGAGGTCTCGACCCCTGCAGTAGTCCACATCAAAGCCTCCTCTACGCGGCAGCAGCAACAACAACGGGGCATGGATATCTTTGATTTTTTTGGGGAAGAGTTTGGCATGCGTCGCGGTGGACCTCAAAAGCAAGAATCGTCGGGCTCTGGGGTCATTGTCAGTCCTGATGGCTTCATTGTGACCAACAACCACGTGGTAGAAGGGGCAGAAGAATTAGAGGTGGTGATGTCTAATAAACGTACCTATAAAGCCAAAGTAATAGGTACCGATCCCTCTACGGATATTGCTGTGATTCAAATTCCTGCTAAAGACCTGCCCTCGCTCACTTTCGGCAACTCCGATGCCATCAAAGTAGGTGAGTGGGTAGTGGCCGTAGGAAATCCCTTCAACTTGGAGTCCACTGTCACGGCAGGCATCGTAAGTGCCAAAGGACGTGGTATTGGGATTCTTGCTCAACGCAACAGCCGCGGGAACCAACCCACAGACAGCCCTTTAGAATCATTCATACAAACTGATGCGGTGGTCAATCCAGGCAATTCGGGCGGGGCATTGGTCAATCTTAAAGGCGAATTGGTAGGTATCAATACGGCCATTGCAAGCCCCACAGGAAGCTACGCAGGCTATGCCTTTGCTGTGCCATCGAGTTTGGTCAAAAAAGTATCGAGCGACATTATTAAATTTGGAGGCGTTCAGCGTGGTTATATTGGTATTATTCCTGAAGAGTTGGATAGCAAAAAAGCCGACCAGTACGATGTGAAAGTAGCCACAGGTATTTATGTGCAGGGCTTTGGCGAAGGTAGCAGCGCGGCCAAAGATGCGGGCCTAAAAGTAGGCGATGTGATTACAAAGGTGGACGGTGTAGAAGTGGACTCTGACCCTAAGTTCCGTGAGTTGGTAGCCCGCAAACGCCCTGGTGAAAGCGTTACCCTTACTGTAAACCGCAATGGCAGTGTCAAAGATTATAACGTAACACTCCGCAATCGTGAAGGTGGCAAAGACATCATCAAAACCGAAGAGGCCGATGTAGCTATGAGCTCTCTTGGTGCACAATTTGGTGATCTAAATTCCCGCGAAATTCAGCGTTTGCAACGCTTCAACATTAGTGGCGGGGTTAAAGTCAATGCCATGGAAGCGGGTAAATTGGCACGTATTGGCGTAGAAGAAGGCTTTATCATCACCAAAGTAAATGATAAAGCCATCAAATCTGTCAAAGACCTCAAAGCAGCTCTTGCAGATAAAAAAGGCTCAAAAGTACAAATGGAAGGGCTTTATCTTGACTATCCTGAGGATGTCTATTCTTTTGGATTTAACCTCTAAGATTCTCTGCAAAAAGATAATCCAAGGGTCGGGCAGCTTGCCTGACCCTTTGTTTTTTATCAGCGGCTTTGTTAGTATTGTGGAAATTTAGCTCTCAACCAACCCGCATGACAACCACTATCATCATTACATTGTGTGTATTGATTCTCTTTGCCTATATTTTTGATATTACCTCCTCCAAAACCAAAATTCCGACGGTGGTTTTTTTGTTATTGTTGGGCTGGTTGGTCAAGCAACTCTCTTTGGCTACTCACTTGCATATTCCAAATCTTAATGCTGTGCTACCTATTTTAGGTACTATCGGCTTGATTCTCATCGTATTGGAGGGAGCCTTAGAGTTAGAACTCAATGTTTCTAAATTCCCCCTTATTCAACAGTCTTTTGTGATGGCATCGTTACCCATGTTGCTTTTGTCGTTTGCCATCGCAGCAGCCTTTAGTTACTGGGACAATGTGAGCTTCAAACAAAGCATTACCAATGCCATACCGTTGTGTGTGATTAGTAGTGCAATCGCCATTCCAAGTGTACAGAATCTATCCAAACACCAAAAAGAATTCGTGATTTATGAGAGTAGCCTTTCGGATATTCTTGGGGTAGTTTTTTTAATTTCGTGGCACTCAACACTACTTTTGGCTTCGATTCGGTCATTTATTTTACAGGTGAATTGGTAGCCATTATCGTCATTTCCTTTGTAGCTACGGGTGGGCTCTCTTATCTTCTAAGCAAAATTGACCACCAAATAAAATTTGCACCCATTATTCTGCTGGTTATTTTGGTCTATAATGTGTCCAAAATTTATCATCTGCCTTCGCTCATTTTTATCTTGATTTTTGGGCTGTTTTTAGGCAATCTCGACGAACTCAAACGCTTTCGACTCATCGAAATTCTCAAGCCCGATGTACTCAATGGAGAAGTAAAAAAATTCAAAGAAATCACTATTGAGGCTACATTTGTCATTAGGGTTCTGTTTTTCTTACTTTTTGGGTTTTTGATGGAAACCTCCGAAATCTTGAACCTTACTACTTTGGCTTGGGCAGTGGGTATTGTGGTCAATATTTTTATTGTCAGGGCATTATTATTGAGATTTTACCACATTGAACTTTCACCTTTGGCTTTTGTAGCCCCCGTGGTTTGATTACGATTTTGCTTTTTTTGAGTATTCCTTCCGAACAAACCATCCCGCTGGTCAATAAATCGCTCATCATTCAAATCATCCTCCTGACGGCCTTAGTGATGATGGTAGGTATGCTATTGATGAAAAAAGAAGACGAGAAAGCAACAAAAATTTAATTTGGAGGCTATCGGGTATTTCGATGAATTTAATCAAAATTTATCAAGCCATGAAAAACACTTTTCTTCTATGTGCTATTATCTCCTTGCTATTCAGCGGTTGCGAGGAAGAATGTGGCGTTACTGCCGAGCCTACACTTTCCATTAAGTTTTATCCAGAAACCAAACGCCCCATTTTTACAAAGATCAAGGCTTTGGGTATAATAAGGAGATACCTTTAGAAGGGGTAGAACCTTCTTCAAGGCGCGGTGTTTATGGCGATTTAGCAATGCCTTCTCAATCTAAACCAAAACTACACTACCTATATTTTTGAACAATCTGATAGGATAGATACTTTAACCATCTTTTATCGAAAGACAATCTATGTGGCCAGCAAACGTTGCGGTTCTGTCTTGGATTTGGAGAGACCTACTGCAGAGCGAGAGTTTATTTCTACCTTCAAGAACGCATATGTTTCTTACGCAAGTTATTACAGCATAGTCAAATCAATCGGTTATTCGGGTGGCGGAGGAATCTCAATCCTTATCAATCTATGAAATCTTTCTTTCTCTTTGGTTTGATGATAATAGCTTGCAGTACAAATGCACAAGATAGCACTTATCGGCTACGCGCTGTAGGGGTAGATGTTTTCAAGAACTTACCTTTTGAAATTCTTTACAGATATAGTGTAGCTTCGAGCTATCCTCAAACCTCCAATTTCTACCACCCTCGCATCATAGAATTGTATGGACAGGTGAGTACTCCTAAGCCTGGGACCTTATGGAATATTGGGCTGGGTTATGCCGCTATGGAGCATTTATACCAACAAAGGTTACGGCAGAACATCCAAGGCTATTATCTTAAAGTAGGTCGTGAGTTCTCATGGTCAGTATCACCACCATGCGAAGAGTTTCTGGGGGTATAACTTAACCCTAACTCAAGCCAAGGTAACAGGCCAAATTGAAATAAAGGGGCAATATTTTCCCGATTATACTACATCCATTCCCGAAGATAGGGGCTTAGGAATAGCCACCGATTTTACGGTGAGGCATGAGCTATACGCTTTGAGACATGTAGAAGTGCGATTGGCAGCGCGAAGTGTGATGATGTTTTCAGACATTGGCACCCCTAACGTAGCTTATTTGCCTGGTTCAGGTGTGCGTGTCTATAATCAAATCTACAATCGAAAATTAACTCTTTCGGGCGGCATGACCATTCAACTGTTTTATCTCATCAAAAGAGTTCCCAAACGTATTTCTTCCAATTAGGAGTTTCTTGCATCGAACCAAAGTACTATTTTTGGGGTTTAGTTTTTAACAAAACAACTGTGTGTATGTCTTCTCGCCGCCAGCAACGCGAACAAATCAAGAATACCCTCGGCTACCGTATTTGGAGTGTGGCTTTTACGCTATTTTACCCCATCATTTCGGTCTTTACGGTCGCTTTTACGGGTGTGGTGCGTTTGTTTTCGGGGCTTTCAAAAGGGTTGGTTTGGCTTTTGAATGGAGGAAAAAAATTAAATGAATCGCCAAGTAGCCCAACCTCGATCAAAAAGTAGCCCAATACAATCACCCTGATTTTATCCCCAACGACCCTATCAGTATTCCGCATCAATTTTCGCGCCTACAAGACATCGAAATCATGGGTTTGTGGGCGGCAATCTTGGCTTGGGGGCAACGCAAAACCATCATCAACAAATGTAATGAATTGATTCGGCTCATGGACGGTGCGCCTTACGATTTTATCAAAAACCACCAAGAAACCGACTTAAAACGCTTCTTAAACTTCAAGCACCGTACCTTCAATGCCACAGATACGCTCTATTTTATTGAGTTTTTCAAGACTCACTACCAAAGACACGATTCCTTAGAAACAGCCTTTGCCATGGCCTTAACAGTCGATGATCCCCACATAGAAAAGGGGCTGGTATCGTTCCATGATTTGTTTTTTAGTTTGGATGATTTTCCTGAACGCACCCGCAAGCACATTGCCACACCTCTCCGAAAATCGTCGTGCAAGCGGCTCAATATGTTTTTGCGCTGGATGGTGAGAAAAGACGACAAAGGCGTGGACTTTGGGTTATGGAAGCATATTTCTCCTGCCCAACTCATTTGCCCCTGCGATGTGCATGTGGACAGGGTAGCGAGGAAACTGGGCTTGATTCAACGCCCTACTACCGACTGGCAAACGGCCCTCGAACTTACAGAAAACCTCAAATTACTTGACCCCAACGACCCCGTCAAATACGATTTTGCGCTGTTTGGGCTGGGGGTAGAAGGGGAAATGTAAATCACTATAATCCTCAAATCTATGCTAAAATTTATCTGTTTGAAGATTACATAGGTAGCTTTTAGAAATAGGGATTTTTATATTTTGTACAATAACATTTTTTGAATTAAACTTTTCGATTTTGTTTTTATTGACAATAAAAGCTCGGTGGGTTTGCACAAATGAAGCCTCAGGTAGTGATTCTATAATTTGAAGGATAGTCGAACGGCATTTATATTTTTTTTGATCGGTGTAAAATATTACATAATTTCCTTCAGATTCAATATGATTGATTTCTTCGGTATCAAGCTCTACTTTATATTCCCCATCTTTTACCCAAATAGTAGTCTTTTGTTTCTCTTCTTTGGAAGACTTAATTATTGCAATCTCGACCGATGCTATCAAATCACTATTTTTAAAAGGTTTTGTGAGGTAAGAATAGGGCGAAGTGGCAACAGCCTCACTGATAACTTTGGCGTTTTCGTAGGCAGTCAAATAAGTAAACGGAACTTGCCGCTTGTTTTGAATGAGGTTTCCAAGGCTAATCCCATCCATTTCTCCATCGCCAAGATTGATATCGAGGATAGCAAGGTCAACCCATTCTTTATCAAGAATCACCATCGCTTCATCCGCATTTTTTGCTTCTAAAACCTGATAGCCATTTTCTATAAGAATTTTTTTAGATAATCTTCTATTCAAATAATCGTCTTCTACCAGCAGGATAACTTTTTCATTCATAAAGAAAGCTATTTAAAATAAATAATTAGCTCAAAACCTTTGCTTTTGCGTGTTTCTGTGGGTGGCATTGAGTTGGTCTATTAATCCTTTCATGATTTCTACACCAAGTCCTTTAAAATCTGTTTTATTGAAGTCAAACCCTACACCATTATCAACATAATGCAGTTTATTCCTATTGTTTTTTTCATCTTTTGTCACCTCAATATTAATAATACCATTTGACTGCTTGTCAAATGCGTGTTTCATACTATTGCTGACCAGCTCTACAACAATCAAACCGACAGGTAGTGCCTTTGAAATGGATAGAGATTCTACTTTACAAGTTATATATAAATTAACATTTTTATTAGCCGTATTATAAGAGTCTTTAACGAGTTGTGAAAGTTCACTTATGTATCTTTTCAAATCCACATCGCTTACGCTTTCATCAATATTAAGTTTTTTATGAAGTAGAGCAATCGAATGAATCCTGTTTTGGTTGTTTCTGATCAAATCATCTATATTACTAAAATTAACCGATCTTTTTGAATTTCTAATAGGCTAATAACATACTGCAAATTGTTTTTTACTCGATGTTGTAATTCAGACAAAAGAATTTGTTTTTGTTCGATGTTTTTTTCAATCTTAGTCTTTTGAAGATTTATTTCTTTATTCTTATCTATTAAAATACGATTGACTTTTTGTTTCTGACGGTTGTTGCGTATCAAGACTAATGACACAAAACCAAAAAAAACAAGAAATACGATAAGTGTATTCTGTCTAATGGTATAATCGTATTCTTTTTTGGCTTCTCGTAAATCTCGGATACGTTGTTGTTCGGCATTTACAATGTTTTGAGTTTGAACAATTCTGGCAGCGGTATAAAGGCTATCATTAGAAACATTCAAAATTTTCCAATAAGTGATTGCTTTTGACGGATTCTTATGTTCATAAATGTCGGCTAAAAGTTTTGCCGCAGCCGAAGTAAGCACTAAGTTTTTAAATTTTTGACCACCATTTAAGGCTTTTTCGGCATAATAAATAGCCGAATCTGGCTGATTCATTAGATAAAAAACACTTGCCAAATCAACCGACTGCTCCGATTCTAAAAATGGATTGCCATTGCTATTAGAAAGATTGGTCGCAATTTTTAGGTATTTCAGTGCCTGTGGGTAGTTTTTTCTTTTTTTTTCTACTCTTCCCATAATTGCATTGGCATACGAAACCTCTATCGGTATGTTTAGTTTTCGGCAATTTGTGTCTATGATTTTTGAAAAATACATGGCTGAATCCAATACATTCATGGTCTCATACACTTCTCCAATATTATGGTAAATCAACCATTTTCCATTATTTGGAAGTAATTCGATTTGAGGATGATGATAGGCTTTTAATAGCCATTCTAACCGATTTTTGCTATTCTGTTGTTTTTCGTAAACGAGTGCTATCAAATTATAGAATACGAGCTCTAAAGATGGGTATTTTGCTTGACTTATTTGCATCCCTTCATAGGCCGTTTGCATCCCTTTTTGCCAGTCGCCCGTAATGGTTGTGACAAAACTCAGTGCCTGTAAAGAAACCAATTTACCATAGGTATAATCGAGTTTTTGTGCGAGCAAGATGGCCTCATTGGCATAATTGATGGCTTGGCGAGGGTCAGTCATGGTATGATACCTTGCCAATCGCCATAAATCAATAACCCTGCTTGTATCTGCTGTAACCACCTTCAGTTTTAGTGTCAATCTATCTACTTCATTTGTACTTAAGCTAAGAGGTTGTCCTAATCCGAAGGTGGTGGCTAAGATTAGAATAGAACCTATTAATTTGAATATCAATTTCATGATTCATGCCCAAACAAAGTGTGAATATACAAAATCTCCCAATTTTCATTGCTGTAAGACATTTCGCTCATCTCAAGGCTCTTTTACCAAAAATTTTAACGCCTTTCCTTATTTTCTAAGATTTTAAAGATAAGCCTTTTAGGGGCAATTATTGTAAAAACCTACAATTGGCAAGAATATCTAAATTTTTATTGCAAACATTTCTGACCTTTGTCCAATAGTCGATGCCGCTTGTAACCTGACTGACGAAATACCCTTCGGGGTTATTAAGACCGATTTTGTTTGATAATGCGTCAATATCTATTTTCCAGTATTTCAAAATATCAAGTATGTCTTGAGCGGTAGCTAACTGACTCGATAAGTTTTTATCGAGCGACAGCGCTGAAGCATTGGCGATACCCAACATACCGTATTCGACAGCCATTTTTTCGGCCTTTAATACTGCCTCTATAAGAGTAGCAACAAGTTTTTCTTGGGTGTCAAATGATTCTTGCTGCTCGTCTATGTAATCAGAGACATTGCCGCCTTCGCCAATAATACCCACTACTGCACCGACAATCATGCCTGCCTCCAACTCTGGCCCAACAAAACAGGCACCAGTGGCGAGCCCAAGAGCAACACAATCAAAAACTTTGGTGGTGGCACCTTTTGCTATCTCTGTATTGAGGTCGTCTAAGTCTTGTTTGAGCGAACTTATCTTGGTCAAGTTAGCCTCTAATACTTCCTGATTGTCTAAACTCGCCAAGGTGGACTTGATATACGTTACCTCTGTTTTTATGTTATCTAAGCTGTCTTTAAAAAGGGTTGTATCTTTTTCAAGTTTAATCAAAGGTGAAGAACTATTAGGGTCAAAATTTAATAACGATTCGGAAAAATCATCAAGAACCGCCGTGAAATCGGCCGAGACTACGCTGTCGGGTTCTTGGTCTAAAACCATTGCAGGCTCACGAAGCGTACCCAAAAGCTGAACAACTTCATCGGCTATCAATTGAAGCCCCGACAAATAACTATTGGCCAAGGTAGCGCCACTCAACGATTTTATTTCATGACATAACCTCACTAAATTCTCTTGGTAGTTGGGAAGCGTTGGAAATAACTTGCCTTCAAAACTTGGCTGCATCTCTAAGATACTTATAGCGCCTAAGGCAGTATTTTCAGAGGCCATTAGTTGGTTGCAATACTCAATCAATGGCTGAGTTTGGCCAAGGCTTGGCACGAGAAGTGTCGAATTATTCTTCATACAAGTTTAGTTTAAAGCATTAGAAATCTCTTCGCCTGCTCTGAGGGCTTCGTTTTTGAAAGTTTTTAAATAGGCTTTCATAACGACCAAAGATTGGCTGTTGGAGGAACGCATATCATCAAACTCATTGATATACTGTTGCAATACTGTACTGATGTTTGATAGCGATATGGAAGCAGTTTTAATAGCCCCCGAGCAGGACAAGATCATCGAATTGGCCTGATCATACAATTGCCTATAGTAATGAAGTTTTACCTCTTTCTCTTGGCAGTCTGCAATTTGATTTTGAATATCGTTTATGTTTGCTATGGTGTGAATACCACAGGTGAGCACGCCCAAAAAGATTGATTTTGCAGAATCCATGTCTTCAATTTGGTTTTTAAGACTTTGCACTTGGTCGTTTAACTGCTGCTCTTGCCGGCTTACTTCATCTGAAGTTCCTTGAAGTGCGGTAGCGTTGTCCCGATAGCTGGCATCGACTGTGTTCTCGAGTTGCTGAATATCCGCCAAGGCGTTTTGTATTTGTTTGTTGAGCTGGTTTACGGTGTCGAGTGCTATGCCTAAGCCCATCTTGATGTTATCAACTGTGAGCAAAGGATCGGGGATAACATCAATCATACTGGCACCTTTTGAAAGTTCACTTATCAGGGTAAGCGTATTGGTCAGTTTGTTTCGTGCAGCTTCCCAACCATTCACCGCATCGTGGTAGTTGTGAATGGCTTGGTTTACCTGCGTTGCATTCGGCAGGTCGTTGGGTGCGTCAGGAATGGACTGAATGGTTTTTACTTCAGAATCCACCAACGAAATGGTTCTGGCTAACGAGCCCGAATGTCCACTCAAATTTTGGCTATGCCCCGATATCCCTGCTACAATCAATTCGACAGCGTATCCTAAGTTCATAAAACGGGGATTATGCAGCTCTATTCACTGCTGCAGCATTGATGGTATCTTGGGTAATCACTGTATTGGCTGGAAGGGTTTTTTCTACTGAATTGGCAAGCCCATTGAGCAAAGCAGTTGCTTTTTGTGCTGCATCGGCCCAACTATTGCCCGGTGCTACTAATTTTGCTTGTAGAATATTATACATGGCCGATGGACTCATTTTCGCATCTGCCCCTTGCGCTGCTACGATCCATTTTTGCAATAGTCCAGTCGGGTCATCTATACTCCTGATGGCAGTCATGGTGTTTTGTACATCATTTTGCATTTGTTGCCAATTGGTAACAATTTGGTCAAGTGCCTTGTATATAGATGCGGTATGGTCAACCATTCCTTGCGAACCATCTTTAATAGAAATCATAGCGGCCTTGTCAGAGTCAAGTTCTTGAATACGACGCTTGGCAGCAACAATTTTGTCTTCTTTTTTCACAAGATCAACAATTCCATAAATATCGGCGGCGGCACCTCCAGCAATAGCCGCCACGCCTACTACTGCTATCCCTACGCCCACTGCGCCTGATTCGGGTACCAACAAAACCCCCACAACTACCAATACTACCCCTGTAACAATGGCTGCTGAGCCTCCGGCAATCATGATTTGGTCATTGGATATGGCTTGTCTATACGATTCGATATTGCTATTTAGGTTTTATTTCTTCGTCAATTCCTTTATCGTCGCTGAGTAATTTGTTCAAATAGTCACTAAAATTGTTGTGATCGTCCGTAATGGCCTTTTGGTATTCGCCCAATTGTTTGTATGAGCCATATATCGTATGTGTAGGATAATCATCGCCAGTATAATCGGCTATTGTTTTCCCTGAGCCATACAAAATGTCATTGATGTTATCTGCCAGTGCTTCGGCATAGTCATGAATTTCATCGAGTGTACTTCTGATACTCGATAGGTTGTCTTTGCTCATGGTTTGGAGGCGACTCACTACCTCTTCTAACGGCTCGCCTATACTTGAACTAAAGTCGGCTTGTACTACAATTTGTTGAAGTTGGTTCTGGACATTGATGCTCACATCGGTTTGCCAATGAGTAGCATGTGCCTGTGCTTTTTGTAAAGCGTCATTGACTTGCCTCAGGTTGCTGATCACGTCATCGCCAGTGCTGTCGTCGTGTTCGGGCAATAGCAATGGTGGTTGCAGCAAAATGGCTTTATTCGCTGCTTTGATAGAGAAAAATGACCCCGCTAAAGTAGTCATTGAAGCATCAGTGGGGGCAATAGGGGGTGTTAATGTTTCTGACATCGTTTTAAGGGTTTATATTTGTTAGAAAACGTATTTCGTCAACACATGACTGGAGAGGTAAGGTATGCAAATATAAGGCTTCAATAGGATTTGATTTGGTAAATCAGCCTTATTATCTGCCTTATATTTGCACTACCACCGAATAGTTTAAGCACCCCAAAAGCAACATTTTAGATTTGTTGCTTTTGAGGATGCTTTCTTATCAATCCTTTAAGCCATAATACTCTTTCACGGCGTTGTAATCATTGAAATCAACAGCCGCTTTACGTCCGTTGCGTAGATCGTTGGCAGGGATTATGATAATACGAACAGTGGCTGTCATTGCACCGAAGTACCAAGTGATTCACGACGAATAATAACGCCTGATACTGTGCCTTGAGTTGTTGACCACGAACTATATTCTCCAAAATTCCGAGTTGCTCCACTTGCAATAATTCCAGGAACTTTAAACCAGTCTGTTGTACTAACATTATTTGAAAGACCAACATAAGCGAAATATCCACTGCTATTAAGCACAGTTGGCGTAATATTAGGAAGAATAAAATTTTGTTGATTATCTACTACTGTATTTGGTCATGTCCTGGCGGCAAACGAAAACTGAATCACATTGGCATTACCAGTTTGGCCAGCAGGACCAGCGACGCCAGTCGCACTCGTTGGGCCAGCAGGGCCAGGGGGCCTACGGCACCATCAGCGCCTGTGCAATTAACAAATAGCAAACTGCTGGCTGTTACCATAGCCAATATTAAAAATGAAGATAAAAGAGATTTTTTCATGATAATTTGCGTAACTCCATCGAAGCTTGTTTGTGTTAAAAATTGATTACGACGAGGCAGATTTTTGTTCTCTGCATACTGTTGCAACAAACTTACAGCCAGGGCCAACGCACTCAAAATTTTTGGGATAAAACACCGATTTTAGGGATAGAAAGGAAAAAGAACCGCCTCTGCACCCACCAAGAGCGCAATCACCTTATTTTAAAGTTAGGCTACATAATGTGTAAAAATAGGAAACGTAAAACTTACTCTCAGCAGGGGCAAGTAAGGAGGAGGAGCTTATTCATTATGATGAACTCTACGGCTACTTAGGGTATTCCCAACCCTTCCGATAGGGCCTTTCGAGGAGTTGATTGGCTTCAGGATCATTTTTGATGATTCCCTTTTCACCATCCCATTCTACACTCCTGCCTGCTTTCAACGACAACATGCCCAGCAAGGCCATGTTGGTAGAACGATAGCCTATTTCAATATCGCAAACAGAAGGGCGTTTTTTTTCAATGGATGTCAAGAAATCGGCCCATAGCGCGGCAATGTTCTGGCTATCGGGCATATCGAGTTGGGCATCTTGATGAATGATGGGCTTTTTGGAGTCCACAGGATAAAAAGTCCAACCATCGAGCCAGCCCATATGGAACGTTCCTTCTGTGCCATAGAAATAGCAACCTACGGCTTGCTGCGGGTGGGTTTTTTCGGCATTATTTCCTGCAAATTGTCGGTGCTCCCAAGTGGCAGTAAAAGACTCAAACTCGTATGCCACCACTTGGTGGTCGGGGGCATCGGTATTGTCGGTCTTAATGGCCCTTCCACCTGTTGAGAAAACTTTCCGAGGGTATTTTTCTTCGGTCCACCACAATACTTGATCAAGCCAATGAATGCCCCAATCACCTAATTGGCCATTGGCATAGTCCAGAAACTGACGGAAACCACGTGGATGTATTTTGGCATTGAAAGGTCGCAACGGGGCGGGTCCACACCACATGTCCCAGTCGAGCCCTTGGGGGGCTTCGCTGTCGGGGGTTACTTGCCCTGCACCTCCTCCATAATTGACAAAAGTACGTACCATGCCAATTTTCCCTGCTTTACCCGATTTTAAAAACTCCATCCCTGAAATGTTATGGGGTGATACCCTGCGGTGTGTACCTACCTGTACAATTCTTCCATGCTTTCGGGCGGCAGCTACCATGGCCTTTCCTTCGTTGATGGTATGGCTGATGGGTTTTTCTACATACACATGCGCCCCTGCCTGCACTGCTGCGATGCAAATAAGAGGATGCCAGTGGTCGGGTGTAGCTACAATGACTATTTCAGGTTTTTCTTTGGCCAATAATTCCCTAAAATCACTATAACGTTTGGGCTTATCCCCGCTTAGTTTTTCTACTTCATCAGCTGCTTTACCTATTTGGCTTTGATCTACATCACACATCGCCACTACTTTCGATTGTCCAGCGGCCATAGCAGCCCTTAGGATATTCATACCCCACCAGCCAGTACCAATGAGTGCTGTGCGGTATTTAGTAGCGCGAGGCGCAGCAATGCCATAAGGCGAAAACAAGGTAGCCGTAGTACCAACAGCCGTATTCTGTATAAAAGTGCGACGATTCATAGTGATTAAAGGTTTTTGTTTTTACAATCCCTAAAGTGATTTCTCGGATAAAACTCCCATGTTTTGAAAATATATTTGCTGTAAATCTTTTTCATCCGAAAGGTAAGTATATAAGCATTTTAACACTGACAACCGCTTACAATTACTAACTTGAGGCTGTTTTTGGCAAGAATGTTATTTTCTTAACGTTGTATTTCTATCCTGGCATATCTCTTATTAGTAAACGATGCATCAAAAAATCACTTGGATTACCCAAAAAACCATTGAATTTTACTTTTGGCTTCGACAAAAAATAGTACGCAAAGAAATCGGTGAAGCTACCCTACGTACTCTCCCGTTTTGGATAGCTTCTTTGATTACAGGTTTCGTCGCTGTGGGATATGAAAAATTATTTTCCATTTTTGAAAAATGGGGCGCTTCTCTCACAAGCCAGCATCCGTTTTTAAGTTTTTTGTTTATTCCTTGTGCCTTTTTACTTTCTTGGTGGTTGGTGCAGCGATTTGCCCCTACAGCACGTGGCAGCGGAATTCCACAACTCATGGCTTCTATAGAATTGGCCAATCCACGTAGCGACCTTCAAGTAGATAAACTTTTGGGGCTTCGTATTGCATTAGTCAAAATTTTGAGTAGTTTAAGTTTGCTATTGGGACATGGTGCTATTGGGCGTGAAGGTCCCACCCTGCAAATTTCTGCTTCCATTTTTCGATTTATCAATCGAACTTTACCTGATTTTTGGCCACCCATTTCGCGGCGAATTATGCTCGTAACGGGTGGTGCGTCGGGCTTGGCAGCAGCTTTCAATACGCCCTTGGGTGGGATTGTATTTGTGGTAGAAGAACTCACCAAAACACATATAACTCGTTTTCGTACGGCTGTTTTTGCTTCGGTCATTATCGCGGGGATGACTGCACAAGCATTGCTGGGGCCATATCTGTATTTGGGTTTCCCCAAAATTACCCCTGTTGGCTACTCTTTTGTGTGGGTAGTGATGATTGCAGGAGCTGTTTCAGGCTGGGCAGGAGCTTACTTAGCTAAGCTCTTATTGGCCTTGACCGAGTGGCGCAATCGCTATTTTTTAGGGCAAGTGCGCCAAATCTTCTTTGTCGTTGGGTTGGGGTTATTATTTGCCACCTTGTTGTATTTTACAGGAGAAGGCACGGGAGGCAGCGGTAAAACGCTCATGAATCGTCTGCTATTTTCTTCTGAAAAACAAGTACATTGGTACGAGTTTGGGGGGCGATTTGTAGGACCTATTTTGTGTTATTTATGTGGCGGAGCTGGGGGTATTTTTGCTACCTCGCTCAGTGCAGGAGCAGCATTGGGCGCACTTATTGCCGAAATACTACAAGTTGCACAAGCCAATTATAACTTGATAATTTTGGTGAGTATGGTAGGCTATTTAACGGGTGTAACCCGTTCTCCATTTACTTCAGCGATTTTAGTATTAGAAATGACCGATCGACATTCAGCTATTTTCTATTTGCTTTTGGCAGCCATGATAGCCAGTTTAATCGGGCATTACATAGACCGAAAATCGTTTTATGAGCATTTAAAAGAGAGATTTATAGCTGAAACCACTTGACTCAAGCTGATTTCATTTCTGGTATTTCAAAAACTTGTTTGCCCAAGCAATAAAGTGCTTCATATTTGGAAAATCCGTGTGACCACCGTCGTGTTGTCGCCAAGCCAAATGCCCCTCTAATAGGTCTGTATTATAAGGAGGCATTTCTTCTTTTAGGTAGTCATTAGAAAGCCCCAGGTCTTTTGCTCCCAGCAATTTAAAGGCACTTCCAGCAGCTACTGTAGCCATAAAACTCCCTTTTTGGTCGAGCCATTTGGCATCGCCCTTTTCGGGAATTCCATAGCTTACAAAGGTAAGTCTTGGCGCACAGAGTGCCAGCATCTGGTGAGAGTCTATGGTCAAATCACAGCCTGTTTTTCGACCAAAAGTCGCTTCTTCTGCCCCATATTTCATATAATTCCCACACATCCAATAGTTCTCCCCTCCTGCCAAACTTTCCACAGCTTCGCCAAACACCCTGCGGTGCAGCGTGGTGCCGCCCTTGCCCGAAGAGCCTATCAGTCCCACTGCAAAACGCTGCTCAAATGCCAATGTAACCAATGCTGCTTTGCCATAGCGAGAAACCCCTTCGATACCCACTTGCTTGGCATTCACCAAAGGTTCGGTTTCTAAGTAATCTAACCCCCGTGCAGCCCCCCAAGCCCAGGCCCGTAAAGCGCCCCAATCTTCGGGACTTCTGGGCTGCCCTTTATTGACCAACCCTATGATTCCTCTCGTAATTCCTGCATGATTATCGGCTTGAATACTGGCTGGGTCGATGGTGCAATAGCCCCAACCCGCTGCCAAAAGCTGCTCTGTGGAAGGCAAATCCCCTGCGGGTGGCGGTGCAAAGAAATTAGGGGCAGGAAGCCTTGTAATGGGCGAATAAGCAGGATATTGGTCAAAAATAGCTTTCAAAGAAGGGTCATTCTTAATCATCATTTCTTTGAACGCTGCATTGATTTTTTCCATATGTTCGGGGCTTGGCTGTGCTGGAGCAGGGAAGCTTGGCCGACCAAACATCATCAAAACAGGCACGGGGCCTTTTACATTGGTCGGCACTACCAATATCATGTTGATATCTACATTGATAAGCGGGTAATCGCTATTGTCCACATGGCCAATCAATTGCTTGGCGATAGCAGGGGTACGGCCCACAAATTCTCTGTCAGTAATTTTTACTGTCCAAGTCACCTTTGGCACATTTTTCGGAATACGTCCATACAATTCTCTTTCTGCATCTTCGATAATCTCTGGTCGGCGTTGATTCCACCATTGCTCTGACGTAGTAACCTTTTTGCCATTTTTCAACGTAAGAATTTCAGGAAGGTTGGGGCAAGGGTTGGCCAGTGATTCGTCATAATTGGCATGATTGGGGGCAGATTCATTGCCACTTGGGCCAGGTCTTAATACCCTGATACCCAACTGTTGCTTCATATTGTCGTGATCCTGCTCATTGGTAAATGTAACAGGTGCGGGGTAGTTGCGATTGTCGGTAGTCGTTTGAGCCATTGCCCCATAAACAAACAGAAGTATAAAGCACAACAAAAGTATTTTTTGCATAGTCAGTAGATTAAGGTTATATTTTTAGGCAATCGAAACCACTATTGAAAGTAATAGCATTTCGAAAAATACTAAAATGAATGATATATACCCTCAAAGTTTCGTACAATGGATAACTAACCGCTACCTTTGCAGTATGAATTACCTCTCCGCAGAAAATATCGCCAAGTCGTTTGGTGAAACTTGGCTTTTTAGAAACGTAACCCTGGGCCTCAGTCGAGGCGACAAAGTAGCACTGATTGGAGCTAATGGCACAGGAAAAACTACGCTAATGACTATCTTGGCGGGCATTACTCCTCCCGAAGAAGGCAGTGTCAGTATCAGAAAAGATATCCGAGTAGGTTATCTTGATCAAGCCCCCGACTTTGCCAATGAGCTTCCTGTGATGGAAGTGCTCTTTTCGGGCGACAACCCCACAGCGCAAGTAGTGAAAGAATACGAACATGCACTGGCTAATGGCGACAACGACAAACTGATGAGCACCTTGGAACAGATGGACGCACTCCAAGCTTGGGATTTTGAGGCACGGGTCAAGGAGATTTTGGGGAAACTCGGTATTCAAGAGGTAAACGCCACGATTGGTACATTGTCGGGTGGGCAGCGCAAGCGAGTAGCTTTGGCCAAAATCCTTATCGAAACGCCCGATTTATTAATTCTTGATGAGCCTACCAACCACCTCGATTTGAGCATGGTAGAATGGCTCGAAAACTATCTCAATACCCAAAATACTACGCTATTACTCGTTACCCACGATCGTTATTTTTTGGATACTGTTTGCAATGTCATTGTAGAATTAGATAATAGCACACTTTATACCTACAAAGGAAATTATGCTTATTTTTTGGAGAAGAAAGCCGAGCGCGAAGCCGTAGAAGCCTCCGAAATTGACAAAGCCCGCAATCTCTATCGTAAAGAATTGGACTGGATTCGTAGGCAGCCCAAAGCACGTGGCACCAAAGCAAAATACCGCGTAGATGCCTTTGAAGATACCAAAGAAAAAGCCCACCAGCGCAAGTTTGACAACCAGATAGAACTCAACATCAAGTCCACGCGGCTGGGAAGTAAAATTGTTGAATTGCAGAGCATTGGCAAACGCTATGGTGATAGGCAGATTGTCCATAATTTTCTTTATACCTTCAAAAAAGGCGACCGTATTGGAATTGTAGGTCCCAATGGGGCAGGAAAGTCCACACTGCTCAATATGATAACCGGCCAGCTTCGCCCCGACAATGGGCAAGTAGTCCGTGGCGATACGGTGCAGTTTGGATATTACACACAATCAGATCTGGACTATAAAAGTGGACAACGCGTCGTAGATTGGGTCAAGGATGTGGCAGAGGTAATTCGATTGGGTACGGGCCAAACCGTAACAGCTTCGCAGTATTTGAATGCGTTTCTGTTTCCACCTCATAAGCAGGGAACATTCATTGAAAAACTCAGCGGAGGCGAAAAACGCCGCCTTCAACTCTTGCGTGTGATGATGCAAGAACCCAATTTTTTGATTCTTGATGAGCCCACCAACGACCTCGACATTACGACACTTAATGTACTGGAAGAATTTTTGATGAATTTCCCAGGCTGCTTGGTCATCGTTTCGCACGACCGCTACTTTTTGGATAGATTAGTAGATCATCTTTTTGTGTTTGAAGAAAATGGCCACATCCGCGACTTCCCGGGTAATTATACCGACTATCGGCAATCTGCGGCTTTAGATATCTCCTCTGTCATTAAGACAAACTCTTCGGTGAGTATGACAAATGTCGGTAAAGCCAATGACGAATTAAGTACCCCATCGGGGCGGGAGAGCTTGAAACGCAAACTTTCTTTTAAGGAACAAAAGGAGTTGGAAACTTTAGAAAAGGCAATTGCCGAATACGAGATACTGAAAGCCACTTTCGTAGAAAAACTCAACGGCGGTAGCAGCTCACATCAAGAATTAGCAGACTGGGCCAGAGAGATTGAAAGAATTACGACAGAACTGGAAGAAAAAGAAATGCGTTGGTTAGAATTGAGTGAGTAGTTATGTAATTTTGGACATGGATTCAATCATTGATTTTTTTCAGTACCTTCTCAACTCCGAAGAAATCATCCGCACAGGTGGCTTGGTGTTGATTACCCTCATTATTTTTGCTGAAAATGGGCTATTTTTTGCTTTTTTTCTTCCTGGCGATTACCTCGTCTTTCTGGCAGGCGTGTTTTGTGCACTCAAAATTTTGGATGTTCCTATTTTCCTTTTGCTGGGCTGCCTCTTTGGGGCTGCCGTATTGGGTTCATTGACGGGTTATTTGACAGGTCGTTTTTTTGGTGATCGCATCGAAAATCGTCCCGATTCGCTGTTTTTCAAAAAACAACACATCGAAACTACTCGAAAATATTTTGACAAATACGGTAGTCGCACCCTTGTTATCAGCCGTTTTTTGCCTGTGGTACGCACTTTTGCCCCTATTTTAGCAGGTTTAGTCAAAATGAGATGGCTTGGTTTTATGATTTATAATGTGTTGGGTGCTGCTTTTTGGATATTTGGATTAACGGGAGGTGGCTATTATTTTGGCGAAAAATTTCCATGGATTATCGATTATGTTCATTATATCATCATTTTCTTTTTAGGAATTACTACATTTACCGTCGTACGTGGTTATTTTAGTGCCAAGAAGGAGATGTGAGTTCCGAGTTTGTAGTTCAAAGTTAAGAGTGAAGCGTATTCTTAATTGACATAAATCAATGCTTTTAGGGTTCCAAATCGGTTTTTTAGAAATATCTTGGGTAGATATATTAGATATTCTCTTAGTGGCTTTTTTATTGTATCAGATTTATTATTTGGTACGAGGAAGTTTAGCGAGCAGGGTATTTCTGGGCTATTTACTGATATATCTTTTTTATCTCATTGTCAGGGCCATAGGTCTTGAGCTCCTCACCAAAATTTTAGAATATTTTATGGGTGTAGGTGCAGTGGCATTGATTGTGATTTTCCAGCAAGAAATCCGTCGCTTTTTGTTATTTGTTGGCAAATCTACTGCCTTCGCCAACAACCGCCTCATTGGTCGTTTTTTTCGTCAAGCTACGCCCACCGACAAAATCAATGAATTAAAGCCTATCATTGAGGCTATTCGTGCTATGTCTTCTGATTTCACAGGCGGATTGCTGGTATTGAAAAAAAATGATGAATTAGACAAATACCTGCAAACTGGTGAAGAAATAGATAGTGTTCTTTCTAAACGCCTTTTTTTGTCGTTATTCAATCAATACAGCCCCATGAACGATGGTGGCGTGATTGTAGCCGATGGGCGTATTAAAGCCGCCCGTTGTATTTTGCCTGTATCTGATACCGACGATTTTGGCAACTTAGGCTTTCGCCACCGTGCCGCTCTTGGCATGAGTGAAGTCACTGATGCTGCAGTCATTGTTGTTTCTGAAGAGACAGGTCGCATTTCTTTGGCCATTGAAGGTCAAATCTTTAGTAGTATTCCTGCCTCCGAAGTAGAAGAACGCCTCAAAAAATACTTATTTGAAGTCAATAAGAAAAAGTAGGGCTATTTCTTAGCAGACCCATTGCCATAGTAGGGGTATGTTTCAAAGGGAACTTTTCCTTCTGCTCGTGGGTCTTGGGTGTTTTTACGCCAAGTAGTGAGTTGCGCTTCCAGCTGCTTTTTTACTTTTTGATAGGCTTTTTGGGTAGCCACATTCAAATGCTGGTTAGGATCTTTTCGTAAATCATACAGCTCTTCTGCAGGGCGTTTGGCAAAGGCCAACTGATAATGCGAAGCATATTGGAGGGTATCTCCCAAAATCACTGACTTGGTAGGGCCGTCGTCCACATCGCCATAGCGGCGTGGGGCACTTTGGCCAAAGGGATCGCCTGCGGGCCATCTATCATGCTCAAGGTTTTGGATGTATAAAAAATCTTTGGTACGCACTGCCCGCATAGGATAGCTGTGGTTGTCGGGGCGCACAGCTGCATGGCGTTCTCGTTCCAAAAAAACCTCGTTTCGATGTACTTTTGTTGTCTGATTTAATAGCGGCCATAGACTTTTGCCTGTCATTTCTTTTGGAACAGCCAGCGAAGCTGTTTCCAAAAAAGTAGGTGCAAAGTCGGCAAAGCTCATAAAAGTACCAGTTCGTTGGGGTTGTATATGCCCCTTCCAATAAATAGCCAAGGGAAGATTGGTGCCCGCATCGTACAAATTGGCTTTGGCACGTGGGAAAGGCATCCCATTGTCGGAGGTAATCACAATCAGCGTATTTTCGAGTTCGCCTATTGATTCCAATTTTTTGATTAATTCACCCACTTCACGGTCGAAACGCTGCACTTCGTAGTAGTAGTCTAAAATATCGTTACGCACTTCAGGCGTATCGGGAAAGTCTTTGGGCACTTTGACTTCATCAGGATTCATTCCCACTGCTTTTCCTGTACCTTTTTGATATGGCCGATGTGGGTCGTTGCTTCCAAACCAAAAGAAAAAGGGTTGTTTGTCTGTACGTTTCGCCAAAAACGCATCAAAGTTTTTGTAGTTTTTCCCAGCAGGGTTGTGTTCATAACCTCCTACCGTAAAATCGCCTGGCCCCCAACCTTTGCCTTGTAACCCAACATGATAGCCCTCTTGGGCAAGGAGCATCGCAAAATTGGGAAGTTTGGTTTGGAGCGTACTCCATAGATTACCACTTTCTTCGTTTTGATGTGGGTAGCGGCCTGTCAGCACGGTAGCACGCGAGGGTGTGCAAGAGGGTGAACCACAATAGGCGTTTGTAAAAAGTACGCCCCCTTGGGCTATGTGATCAAAAGTAGGAACATGGATGACCTTATCGCCATAAACGCCCGCATGTTTGCCCCAATCATCTGCGATACAAAACAAGATGTTGGGCTGTTTTTGTTGCGCTTGGGCAACGAAAGACAGCACCACTAAGCTCAAATAAAGGCCAAGTTTGGAGCGAAAAAGAAGCATAAAAAAGGTGTTTTGGTTAGATTTTAGCAACCCGTCGGTCGGTTGAGATAAAGCCACGCAAAACCGACTGACGGGTGGTTTCAGTACGTTCCTTTAAAGATATGATCTCCCCGTTTTTGATTGATTCTTTTCAATGGAATTTGAAGACCATTTGAACTTTCCAACCAAGTCCACACTTGGTCGCGGAGGTCTTTGGCAATAGCCTGGTGCTCTGGGCTTCTGATGAGGTTATTCATTTCCATGGGGTCGGCTTGCAAGTCATACAATTCGTTGGCGTTCCATACGCCATGATTGAAGATATACTTGTAGCGGTCTGTTCTTACGGCAAAAATAGTAGGTGTTTGGGGAAAGGCATATTCCCAAAAATACTCATAAAAAGCACGGTCTTTCCAGTCTATTTTTTGGCCTTTCAAGAGTGGCAAGAATGATTTCCCTTGCATTTGGGTTGGCGTAGGCACGCCTGCGTAAGCCAAAATGGTAGGTGCCACATCAATATTCTGAATCACATTGGTCAGTTTGGTTTGTGGCTTGACAATGGAGGGGCAGCGTACCAACATCGGCACACGCATAGACTCTTCATAAGCATGTCGTTTGTCTATGAGGCCATGTTCGCCAAAACTAAAGCCATTGTCGCCCATGTAAATCACCAAGGTATTTTCGGCCAGTCCGTTGTCTTCCAAGTATTTCATTACGCGCCCTACACTTTCATCCACACCAAGGAGCGTTTCGCAGTATTGGCGATAAAAGTCGTTGAAGCTGATAGTACCATGATAGAGGTAATCTACTCCATGCCAGCTATACCGTTGTTTTTTAACCCACTCGGGCATATCGTTGAGGTTGGCTTTCACCTCGCCTGTTTCGGGATCCTTGGTATTGGTTCCCCATATTTTACTTGTATCACTCTTAGTTAAGTACATAGAAGCGGGGTATTGGATGGGCATATCTTTATAGATGCCCTTATGCCGTGGCGCAGGCTGAAAATCAGCATGAACGGCTTTATGAGAAAGATACAAAAAAAAAGGCTTTTTCTTGTCTTGCTTCCCCATCCACTCAAGGGCATAATCGGTGAGCAGATCGGTGGTATAGGCTCCTTCTTCGGGATGTTTCACTTGCTTACCGTTGATATTAAAAGTCGGGTTATAATAGACACCTTGCCCCTTAAAACTCAGCCAATAGTCAAACCCAGGTTGAGGAGCATCATCGCCATCGCCCATGTGCCACTTACCTAAAAAAGCGGTTTTATAACCTGCTTTTTGGAGATAAGAAGGAAAAAACTTCGTTCCTTTGGGTAGTGGCGCAGAATTATCTACTACTTGGTGCGTATGGGCATATTGTCCCGACAATATACTTGCCCGACTGGGTGAACAAAGAGCCGTACTTACAAAGGCATTTTGCAGGTGTATTCCTTCGGCAGCCATTTGATCTAAGTGGGGTGTTTTTAGGCCAGAAAACTTGTTCATAAAACCCATGGCATCGTAGCGATGGTCATCGGCTAATATAAAAATGACATTTTTGGGCGTATTGGCCTGCTTGGTATTATTTTTAGAAGCACTGAAACTCATTAAAATAGCAGCAGTCGCTACGGCTGTTGCACATAAAAAATATGTTTTTTTAAGCATCACTATTTTAGATTTTACGATTAAAGTCATTATCCTATCATTACTTTTTTTCCATTAGCCGCAATAGATTTATAGACGGCATCAATTACTTTCATATCTTTGAGTGCTTCATCACCAGTGGCATTAAAGTCTGATTTTCCGTTCAAGATGGCATCAGCCATGCCATCCATTTGCCAAGTTTGGTGCATTTTGGAGGTATCCCAACTCATTTCTCCCTTATGAGTACGGCCTTTGATAGGGCCATAGCCGTAAGCAGGATTTAATTCGACAAACCCCTTCTCACCCACCACATAGAGTCGCTCAAAATTATTGAAGTTGTAAGTAGTAGCACAGGAAGCAATGACACCACTCGGAAAGCCCATTTGCCAAGTGATGGTTTCATCCACCTCCTTAAATTTCACAAAATCCGTTTTACTTTCTTCTGCCGAAATCCAAATAGGTTCTTCTCCTGTGGCATAACGAGCCGCATTGATACAGTAAATACCCACATCCATCAATGCACCACCGCCAGCCAGTGCTTTTTTGAGTCGCCATTGATTGGGATCGCCACTTTTGAAGCCAAAATAGGCATTGACGTGCATAATTTTACCCAGTTCGCCCGCTTCTCGCATTCGTATCAGTTCACGTGTGTGAGGTTCAAAGTGCATTCGATAACCCACCAAAAACCGAACATTGGCTTTTTTGCAAGCAGCTATCATTTCCTCAGCTTGTTTCGCGTTGAGACTTACAGGTTTTTCGCAAATGACATGTTTGCCTATTTTGGCAGCTCTCAGCACATACTCGTAGTGCATGGAATTGGGCAGCGTGATATAAACCACATCTATGTTGGGGTTGTTTTTGAGGTCTTCAAAGTTCTGATAATTGTAGAAATTGGCTTTGTCAAGCCCAAACTTATTCACCCATTTGTCCACTTTGGCAGGTGTACCTGTTACGCCTGCTACGAGTTTGGCCATCTTACAATCTTTCATGGCAGTAGCTACTCTCTCGGCATAGCTCCCCAAACCTACCAAGGCTACACGGAGTTGCTTATCGGCAGCGAAGGCCGCTGTCTCGGTTGCTGCTGCACCAACCGAGGCCATTGATAAGGCCAGCGAAGAGCCACCTACCTTGCGAAGAAAATCACGACGTGTATTCATACAGTTTTGATTTGATTTTAAGTGGGTTTTCTTGACTTAATAACTCTAAGTTTATCACCAAAAGCATTTTTATCGCTTTTTCTTTCGTGCTTATCCATTAAATTTAGGGTAATGGAAAACTTTGTTTATTTTAGAGGTTCAATTTTAACCATTTTCCTATACTTACATCAACTTATATGCAAAAACGCTTGCTACTCTTTTTGGGATTATTCCTAACCTATCAGACTTTTGCCCAACTACAATCTCCTACTCAATTTTTTGGCTTCGCCCCAGGCGAGCAATTTGTGCCTACCCATCGTTTGTATCAATATGCTGAACATGCTGCCCAACAAGTACCCAGTAAGGTAAAAGTAATGAGCTATGGGCAAACTTATGAAAAACGACCGTTGATAATGATGATCGTTAGTTCAGAAGAAAATATGCGTAATATAGAGCAAATTCGTACCGACCACCTCAAAAGTATCGGTATGATGACTGGGCAGCCTACCAGCAAAACCCGTCCAGCTATCATTTGGATGAGTTATAACGTGCACGGCAACGAAGCGACCAATGCCGCCGCTTATCCAAAGATTTTGCATGAACTACTCACAGGAGGTGCTGTTTCGGAGAAAATCTTAAAAAATGCAGTGGTAGTCATTGCCCCATGTTTGAATCCTGACGGACACGATCGCTATGTAAACTGGTATAACCAAAAAGTAGGTGCATCTCCCAATGCCAATCCTTCAGCTTGGGAACATGCTGAGCCGTGGCCCGGCGGACGCTGGACACACTATTTGGTCGATCCCAACCGCGATTGGGCTTGGCAAACACAAGAAATCACGCGCCAGCTTTTGGTAGAATACCACAAATGGATGCCCCATGTCCATGGCGATTTTCACGAAATGGGTCCCAACAGCCCCTACTACTTTGCCCCTTCGGCCAAGCCTTATCATGAGGATATTACCCAATGGCAGCGCGAAATGCAGGAAGTAGTAGGCAACTACAACAAACGCTATTTTGATAGAAACAACTGGCTTTATTACAGCCATGAGCGTTTCGATTTGCTCTATCCAAGCTATGGCGATACATGGCCTACCTACAATGGGGCCATTGCGATGACCTTTGAGCAAGGCGGAAGTGGCATAGCGGGTTTGGCCTACGACCGCCCCGAAGAAGGCGACACCCTGCGCCTTACCAACCGTGTGGCACACGTTGCAGCGGCAAGCATCGCTACGATGGAGGCTATCGCCGATCGTTCTGCCAAAGTGGTGGAGGAATTCATCAAATTCTACGACCGCAATCAAAATAATCCCATCGGGGCCTTTAAGTCATATATCATCAAAACAGTGGGTGATGAGGGGCGCGTTAAAGCCCTGAAAGAACTGTTGGACAAAAATCAAATCCGATATGGTTATGCCACAGATACCAAATCTTACACAGGCTACAATTATTTGGCTCAGAAGGATGAATCTTTCAAAACAGAAGCAGGCGACTTGGTCATCAGTGCGTATCAGCCCAAATCGAATTTATTGAAGATTCTGTTTGAAACCAAGCCTATGCTCGAAGACTCTATTACCTATGATATTACTTCTTGGTGTGTTCCTTTGGCATATGGTACAAAGACATATGGATTGAAAGAAAAAATAAGCGGTAGTGGACAGCCAGCGGGTACAAAAATAGCTACCCCAAGCATGACAAATAAACCTTACGCCTATTTAGTACCATGGAAATCGGCAGAAGATGCGAAGTTTTTGGCTGCTATTTCCAAACAAAAAGTACGCGTGAGGGCAGCAGAAAAGCCTTTTGAAATTGGGGGTAAATCATACAACCCTGGTACGCTTATCATTACCCGTGCAGGCAATGAAGGCTTAGGGGATGCTTTTGATAAAATTGTCCAAACCGAAGCTTCCCAATTGGGCGTAGTCCTCACTCCAACTGAAGGAGGAGGAGCCACCAAGGGTTCAGATTTTGGGTCGGATTATGTGTATAATCTCAAAACTACCCCGCGGGTAGGGATCGTGGCAGGAGAAGGTACTTCTCCCACCGCTGTCGGTGAATTGTGGACGTATTTTGACCAAGAACTCAAATATCCTGTAACGATGATTGACCCTAATAGTCGGGGTGGGGGTATTCCTTTCACTAAATTGGATGTGCTGATTGTCCCAGCGTCTTTTGGTAGTAATATACTACGTGAAAGCCAGTTACCTGCCATCCGTGAATGGGTAAGGGGAGGCGGTCGTTTAATATTAATGGAAAACGCTACTGGTTTATTGGCTGATAAAGAAGGTTTTGCCCTCAAAAATAAAAAAGACGATAGCAAGAAAACCGACAAAAAGGTAGCAACCGACAGCCTGAAAATCTATGCCAACCGCGAACGCGAATCCGTATCAGACGATACCCCAGGTAGTATTTATAAAATAAAGTTGGATAATACCCACCCCTTGGCTTTTGGTTTCCCTGATTATTTTTTTGCATTGGTCAATAATACCTACAACTACGACCTCCTCAAAGATGGATGGAATGTGGGTTATTTGAAGAAAGAAAAGGAAGGATATGTAGCAGGCTTTACAGGTAAAAATGTAAAAGAAAAACTCCAAAACGCACTCTTTTATGGTGTAGAAGACATGGGACGCGGTAAAATTGTCTATATAGCCAATGACCCACTCTTCAGAGGTTTTTGGTACAACGGCAAGCTGTTGTTTTCTAACGCGGTGTTTATGTTGCCTTAGTATTTTAGTTTACCTTCCGAAAGATTATAACCGCACGGGATTTCTATGGATTCAAACAAGGGAATATGTATAATTTTCGTCATATTTTTTGCCCTGCTTGGCTAAAGAAAAAATAAGCCTAACCAGTTTGTTTTTCATGGCATTGAAGACAATAAAACTTATTTTTTCCTTCCTTGAGTTTACGCTCATAATACGCCTTAAAATGAGTGTTATTTCATGGCAGACATAACACAATTAGATAAAGTGGCTTTGATTCCTTTGTGAGCTTTTACTAACCTTGGGTCTTGATTGTAAGCTGGTACCCGAAGAATTTTCAAAGGGTACCACCCGCATGGCAGGCCAATTGTTTAGCATTGTCGAACTTTTTAAATTCGTCAGTAATGACAATACATTTAGCCGCAGTGACAATACCTACTCCGAATTGAGGTGATATTTTCAAAAAGTGATTTGAGATGTGGATCAGAATCAATGAGTTCTTTGATTTGTTTTTCAAGTGATTCTAAATCTGTTTCCGACTCCTTAAGCGTATGAGCGGAGTTATTTTTTAGTGTCTTTTGATAGAGTTTTGTTGGCCTCTACAAGATTCTGCTCATTCAAAGCTGTCAAACAAATTTGGCGCACTTTGACCAATCTGTCACGAATGTCAAGTAGATTGTCCAATTGGTCAATAATGGCTCTGGGAGGGACATAAAGCTTGATTTCATCACGATTTTGTAGCATAACGAGCGATGCGTTGAGCATCAACGATGTCGTTTTTGCCCCTTACATCGCCCATTGAATACTTGATTTGACTGCCTGACTTCAGCCAAATTGATGCTTTCCCGACTTTGTAAGTATTTTAGTAAGCGAGTGTGATAAATGCGTGTGTTCCATGCAAAAAACGGCAGATGGAATCTTGAACTTCAACTCTCGCTGTATGCTCAGTACCGTTTTGGTTATGCTCTTTATGTCATTGCCTGAAACCTGTTCCAGAATAATCTTATTGGCACTGCAAACAGCCCAATTCAAACTTTCTTTGGAGATGTCAATACCGATAAAATACTGTGTTTCCATTATGAGTGATGTTAAGAGTTTGTGTATTTTTACGGACTGTTGTTGAGATTTATCCTTCATAATCACCTTGGCTAATGGGTTTTACCCAGACTTCTATTTTATGTTTGGATAAACACAGGATACAGGATTCAATCCCGTGATGGGTTCTACCCGAAGGCGGCCCCTTAAAGTGCCTATATCCTGCTCAACAACTGGAAAGCAAACTTACCAGTTTCTTGGTTTTGTTCAATCATACAAATCTAAAGGCGGCCCTGTTTCGGAAGGTTTGTTTTGTATTATTGGGCGAAAGTGACTTTTTTGAACTGTATATAAGAATGGAAATAGCATCCACAACACATTCGATAGTGATTGGCGCGGCTCAAAAGATGGCGCAACTAAAAGACAATTCCATTGGACTTGTTGTAACGTCGCCTCCTTATCCCATGATTGAAATGTGGGATGAAATTATGGCAAAACAAAACCCTGAAATTCAAACTGCCTTAGACAAAAACGACGGTGCAAAAGCCTTTGAACTGATGCACGTAGAACTCGATAAAGTTTGGGCAGAAGTGGAGCGAGTTTTAATACCAGGTGGATTTGCTTGTATAAATATAGGTGATGCAACGAGAACCGTCAATGGTCAATTTGCACTCTATCCAAGCCATTCAAGAATTATTTCAGCATTTCAAAAATTAGGTGTTCCAAACTTACCAAACATCATTTGGAGAAAACAGACCAATGCCCCCACAAATTTATGGGTTCGGGTATGCTGGCCTTCTGGTGCGTATGTAACTTTAGAACACGAATGGATTTTGATTTTCAGAAAAGGTGGTAAAAGGCAATTCGAAACTGAAAGTGATAAACTAAAAAGAAAGGAAAGCTCTTTCTTCTGGGAAGAAAGAAATGTTTGGTTTTCAGACCTTTGGGATTTAAAAGGAACTAAACAAAAAATTGACAACTCCGAAACAAGAAAAGGAGTGCAGCCTATCCTTTTGAATTGCCTTACAGACTTATCAACATGTACTCGGTGCAAAGCGACACGATTATTGGACCCATTTTTAGGAACAGGAACTACCTCTTTGGCCGCAATTGCATCTAACAGAAATAGTGTCGGTTATGAAATTGACCCCTTGTTTTTGGATATTATTATTGACAACATAGAATCAACGCCTATTTCATTTTTCAATTCAATCATTCAAAATCGAATTGACCAGCATATCAACTTTATCACCGAAAGAAATGCTGACATTAAAAAAAGGAGACATTAAGCATTACAACGATAATTTAAAACTCCCCGTAATGACAAATCAGGAGACTGTCATTAAATTGAATTTTGTAACCTCCGTGAAAAGAATAACCTCTGAATTAGTGGCAACTTATGGCACTGCAAAACCCCAAAACGTTGCGTTTACTTTCAAAAAATTTAAAATTGGAGAAATGACCTTATTTGACTTTTAGTTTTTAGAGAACAGACTCAATTACCTCTTCACTGGCAACACCACATTTATTTTCAGCAGGGCATCTAATTAATCAAAATTCTGTTTCATCAAACTCTAAAACGATTTCACTTTTTTCTTATCGTAAAATACAATTGAAACATTGATAACTTCATTCAAACCCATCTTAGTTTTATAGGTCATTGGCTTAATACTTACTGGTTTATCGCCAATAAAACCTCTATCCCTTTACTTTCTTCATTTGGATTAGCAAGCCCGTAAGGTTTTTTCAAATGAAGGGACAATTTTTTCAAAATCGCTTCCTAAAATTTTAACCCAGACAATGTTTTTACAACCACAAGCTCTTCTATCCATTCACGAACAATTTCTTTGTCAATTTTTAGAATGGCATCCTTAAACAATGTTACCATTGCAAAAATCTTTTCAGTTACATTTTCAATAGCGTCTGGATGACTTTCTAAATACCATTTTTCCCATTCAGATAATGCTGTTCCTTCAAATTCTTGAATTAAATCACTCATTTGCCCTACAACTTTAGCCCTCGTCCCTTGTGCATTTTGATTGGCTAAGTTCATGATTTGAGTTGCATATTTAGGGTAACTATATTTTTTACCAGAGAGCAATTCTTGAACTTCTGAATTTGGTACTCTTAGTTTCATGGTGTCCTTTTAACGAGGCCTACAAAAGCCCTTCAAGTGTCATAATTTCCTTCAACTTCACACCTAATTCCTCGGAGGCTTTGACAAGCGGCAGACGAACATCACTGCCACAAATGCCCTTAATTTCTAAGCAGGTTTTGATACCCACAGGATTGGATTCGGCATACAGTGGCCCGTCCATGTCTAAGAAACGATATTGGATTGCTGCTGCTTCTTCCATACGCCCCTCTAAGGCGTGCCAAGTCATTTCTGTAAACTCTTTAGGGAAAGCATTGGCAATGACCGAGATAACTCCCTTCCAACCTATGCTTATCATGGGTGTTACGTGGTTATCATCACCCGAAACTAATAGAAAATCTTTGGGACAAGCATCTGCCAAAGCCATGTACTGGTCAAAATTGGCACAAGCGTCCTTGACACCAATGATATTAGGATGTTTTGCCAATTCGACAATGGTCTCCACTTTCATATTTACGACCGTACGTCCTGGTACATTATAGAGGAATACAGGCACAGGGCTTACGTCGGCAATCGCTGTAAAGTGCGCAATCAAGCCTCGCTGAGAGGGTTTATTGTAGTAAGGACAAACCGACAAAACCGCATCCACGCCCGTCAAATCAGTTTGCTTGAAAGTTTCTAATACAGCACGGGTATTATTTCCCCCCAATCCATACACGATGGGTAATTTTTTAGGATTATTTGCCTGAACAAACTTCAATAAATCGAGTTTTTCTTGCGCCGTAGTTGTAGAAGTTTCGCCCGTTGTACCCTGCACAACAAGGTAATTTACACCTCCTTCGCTTACAAAATCAAGCAATCTTTTGAGCGCGGGGTAGTCAATGTCATGGTTGGTGTCGAAGGGGGTGACCAAAGCCACGCCCACTCCATAAAATCGGGTATCCATTTGATTTTTGGTACAGACCTTTGTCTGTTTCGATAAACTGGTAGATTTAAAAGAAGATTGAACGCTACAAAGGTATCAAAATTTGTCAATCTATTGCTTCTAAAATTACTTGGCAGGCCTCGTGAATTTCTCTCTCGGAAATCACCAAAGGAGGGGCCAGTCTCATCGAATTATCACAAAACAAAAACCAGTCTGTAATAACTCCCTTTTTGATAGCACGGTCAATAATGGGTTTTAAGACCTCAAATGATTCAAATTCTACCGCCAACATCAATCCTCGCCCTCGTATCTCTTTGATTTTGGGGTGTCGCAATAGCTGTTTTATCAAATCTCCTTTTTCCTGAATGGATAATTCTGTACGGGACGACAAAGTTTCTTCCACTATTTGTAATGTAGCCAATGAAGCCGCACAACTTACGGGATGTCCTCCAAAGGTAGTAATATGCCCCAAAATAGGGTTATTCTTAAAAACGGCCATCATTTCTTGAGAAGCAATAAATGCCCCTATGGGCATACCTCCTCCCATGCCTTTGGCACAAAGTAATATATCGGGAGCGGCCTCAAATTGCTCAAAAGCCCAAAAAGTGCCAGTACGCCCAAAGCCTGTTTGAATTTCGTCATAAATCAGCAATGCGCCTACTTCATCGCAGCGTTTGCGGAGGGCTTGGTGATACGCCACCTCAGGCACACGCACACCCGCTTCGCCAGCAATCACTTCGATGATAACTGCGGCTGTTCGACAAGATATTTTCTCTAAATCCTCGATTTTGCCATGATTAATATGCTTCACGCCTGGCAAAAGTGGTCTATAGTTATTTTTAAAAAATTCGGCTCCCGACAAACTCAAAGCCCCCTGCGTACTGCCATGATAAGCGTTGTAGCAAGCCACAAATTCTTTGCGTCCTGTAAATCGTTTGGCCAATTTCATGGCCCCTTCTACAGCTTCCGCACCAGAGTTGGTGAAATAAACGTTGTCGAGATTTAATACTGGCAATGTTTTAACAAGTGCTTGCGCCAGTAAAATCTGCGGTGTTTCGATGTATTCGCCATACACCATCAAATGCAGGTACTTATCTAATTGATTTTGAATAGCTTCGAGTACTTTTGAATGCCGGTGCCCTACGTTGCTAACGGCAATGCCCGAAATCATGTCGGTATAGCGTTTCCCCTCTTGCCCATACAGATAAACTCCTTCGGCTCGGTCAATGTCCAAAGCCAATGGAAAATCGGAGGTTTGGGCGAGGTAATGGTAGAAGAGTTGTTGGCGATTGGTCATGGTGATATTAGAAAAATCAAAGCGAAATTTATAAAAAAAACCTCGCTAACCTAAGCTAACGAGGTTTTCAAACTCTACTCGGCATTTTGCTGCTTGATAGCTATTTTTGTTTAGTATCCCTGGTTTTGTACTAATTTCTTGTTAGTATCTATTTCACGTTGTGGAATAGGAAGAACTAAGTTATTGGCATTATAAGCTGTAGTGCCTACTATACCTTTGGTACGTTTAATATCGTGGACTTGCTGCCCTTCAAAGGCAAGTTCCAATTTACGCTCTTTCAAGACGGCAGCCAGTGTAAGGGTTGTAAGGGCAGACACGCCTGCACGGGTACGAATCAAATTGACATCGGCGAGAGGGGCTGCTCCCACGGTCGTTCCCAATCGGAAGTTGGCTTCTGCACGCGTTAGATACATCTCGGCCAAACGAACCACGGGTACATCTCCAAAGCGGTCGTTAAATTTACTGGTAAACGTGCGTGTACCCGCATTACTTGTGTTGAAAAATTTACCACGAATATCACTCGCTTCGTACAAGGCCAAGTGTTTTGATTGGACACGAATATCGCCCCGACCTTGGTTTAATGATGAAGCGTAGTAAGTATTCATGGCATTAGAACCATCTTGGTCAGTGACTACTATGCTAAAAATAGTTTCCGCATTGTCATCTACAAAAGCATTGGCAAAATCAGCTTCCAACTCATACTCACCGCTGGCAATGACACGGTTGGCGGCATCCCGTGCCAATGCGTAATTGCCTTGCATCAAATATACCCTCGACAAAAAAGCAGCAGCCGCAGGTAACTTTGCCAGTTGTTCGGCTTTTGTCAAGTCGTCTATTATTTGGGCATACACTTCTGCCACGCTATTGCGGGCTTTATAATCATCATCTGTAACCGCTCTTGTTGGGTTTAATACAAGAGGTACGCCTGGGTTAGTAGTATTATCTCCATCTCCCCACGTTTTGGCAAACAGTTTTACTAACTCGAAATAAACTGCGCCTCTAATCAACCGCGCTTGTCCTTCTACGGTGCCTTTGTTGGCGGCAGTTACTTTATCCAACGCCCCCAATACGTTATTGGCACGGTTGATGGTATTATAAGCACTGGTCCAAGTCGCGGTCGTTTGGGCATTACCCGTAGTGATAGTTTTACGCCAAAGCTCATCGAGGGTAGTAAATGTACCTCCAAACACCACCTCACGGTCGTCGCCGAGGAGTTCGCCAGCGTATTGGAAAGCTCCTCCGAATAAGTTGGTACTACTTATTCCATCAAATGCACCTACTAACGTCACATTCACATCTTGCTCAGTTGCCAACGCTGCTGATTCATTAATACTCTGCGTTGGCTGTACGTCCAACCGGCTATCGCAAGCAGTACCTAACAGCACTACCGACCCAGCTAATACAATGTTTTTGATATATATATTCATCTTTTTGATAATCAAAGTGTTAAAAAAAAAATTAAAAGCCAATATTGATACCTCCTGTGATGGTTCTTGCTTGAGGAGCTGTATAGAAATCGTATCCTTGAGCAATATTAGTCACAATATCGTCGGCATTTACTTCAGGATCCCAACCTGTATATTTGGTAAAAGTAAGTAGGTTTTGACCTGTCAGAAACAAACGTACACTGTTGACTTTAACTTTATTCAACAATGATTTAGGCAAACTATAAGAAAGTGTTACGTTACGCAAACGCACAAATGAACCATCTTGAATAAAACGGCTTGAAGGCTGCGCTCCGTTGTTGAAGAACAAACGTGCCTCTGGAAATTTAGCGCTGGGATTTTCCTTGGTCCAAGAATCAATTTGATCGGCTGTTTGGTTGTCTTCAAAACGTGCATTGGCAGAAGAGAAGCGACCCACCCCGTAGAAGTTGATTTTATTGCCAAATACTCCGTTAAAGAAAACACTCAAATCAAAGCCTTTATAACTAAATGTATTAGTCAAACCACCTATCAATTTGGGCTGTGGGTTTCCTACGACTACGCGCTGCGCTTGGTTATAAGTATTGGTTGTGGTACGATCCAAAGAGCCATCTGCATTTTGGGTATTTTTGTACCAAAGGGCATCGCCATTGGCAGGGTCAACACCAGCGTATTCGGCAGTGAAGAAGGTCCCTAATGGTTCACCTTCGACGGCACGGCTCATGTTGTTTAGACCTGCCTCGATAATTTGCCCTTGTAAGTCGGTGATTTTGTTACGGTTGGCTGCTACGTTGAAGCTGGTTTTCCATTTAAAAGCACCTACCAAGTTCTCAGTATTCAGCACCAATTCAATTCCTTTGTTTTCCAATTTACCTACGTTTTTCACTTGAGTTGTAAAACCTGTTGTGCCTGGTACGTTTACGTTCAACAAAAGCCCCGTGGTTTGTTTGTTATAATAATCAATTTCACCACTGATACGGTTGTTTAAAAGGCCAAAATCAAGTCCAATATCCATCTGATCGGACGTTTCCCAACGGAGGGCGGGATTGGCCAACTGCGACGGCCGCTGCCCAGCTAAACCTGCGTAGGCGGCATCTCCTGTAAACAAGCCCAACTGAGGGAAGTTGCCGATTTCAGCGTTACCGGTGCGTCCATAGCTTGCACGAAGTTTTAAGAAACTAATCACTGGATTATTTTGCAAGAAACTCTCTTCCGAAAGCACCCAACCTGCTGCAGCAGCTGGGAAAAAACCATAGCGACTATCACGACCGAAACGGGATGAACCATCTATACGAGCACTCAAACTCAATAAATAACGATCATTGAATTTATAGTTGGCACGGGCAAAATACGACAAAAAACGGAAATTAGTCTCGGTAGAATTACCATCGGTTTTACGGGCCGCACTGGCAATCATCCGGTAAGCATCTGAAGGGAAATCTTGCCCTTGCGTAAGATTAAATTTCTCTTGTGATTGCTGATAAGACATCCCCAATGTACCATCAATGGTATGTTTGCCAAAGGCGTTATTGTAAGTAAAGTAGTTGTTGGTGTTATAGTTTTCGACACGGGTAAAGGCATTTTCCCCAAAACCGTTAGGTGATCCAAAGTTCCGCTGAGTCTTGCTATTATAATATGATTCTTCCTGTTGGTTCAACACATCTACGCCCAATTCAGAGCGAAAATTCAAGCCTTTGACAATCTCCAACTGTCCATACACACTACTAATACTACGATTGACTGTGGTATTGTAATAAGCGTTTCCGATGTTAATCAGCGGGTTATAATACACTGGAATCGAAAGGTCGCCTGGAGGAGTTCCTACTGGAAGGCCAGTTTCGGGGTCGTTTTGAGGGGTCATAGGAGGGAGTGCTACCATCTGTATAGGATTATCAAATTGGCGGTCTCCAGAAAGGCGATTGTTTAGCGTACGCGCCATACTCATATTGATTCCTATTCTAAACTTATCTGACACCTTTTGGTCAAGGTTGATACGCCCCGACATACGGTTGAGGGCGTTACCAATCAAAATCCCCTTTTGGTCAAGCATTTGGCCTGATACAAAAAATGAAGTTTTGTCATTCCCACCGCTAATATTTAAGTCATACTGGTTCATAGGGGCTTTCTGGTAAGCCAAACCACCCCAGTCGGTATCAGCTTGATTGGGCGTACCAAAGGTCCCCAAACTTTGTGTTTGAAAAAATCTTCCATGTAGGCAGTATAAGAATCTGGGGATTTAGGGTCAATCCCATCAATACGGTCAGAGTTGGCCGCTGCCTGACGGTATAGTTTCAAATACTGCTCTGTGTTCAAGAATTTTACTTGTTTGGTAGGCTTACTTGAACCAAACTGATAGCCAAAGTTAATATTGGTACGACCCGATTTCCCACGTTTAGTTGTGATAAGCACTACGCCATTGGCGGCTCGTGAGCCATAAATCGCTGCTGCAGAGGCATCTTTCAATACTTCGATAGACTCAATATCTTGGGGTTGATGTCAGCCAATGGATTGGTAGCACCGCCGTTGTTACTCAAGTTTTGGGTGGTTACAGGAATCCCATCTAATACATAAAGGGGCTGGTTAGAGGCTGATACCGACGAATTACCCCGAACACGCACCTGAATTGCTTGTCCTAACTTTGACGATCCCGCATTGACTTGCACCCCAGCCGCTTTTCCTTGTATAGCTTGGTCAAAAGTATTTACGGGCATATCTTGAATATCTGAAGGACGAATTTTGGCGATATTTCCCGTCAGCTCACGTTTGATTTGTGAGCCATAACCAGTGACAACGATTTCGCTCAGGTTTCTTGCCTCAGCTTTTAGTTGTACATTGATGACCGAACGTCCATTTACTTTTTCTTCGAGAAGCGCAAAGCCTACAAAACTAAATACTAATGTGGCATTCTCAGGAACTGAAAGTCGATAATTACCTTCGGCATCTGAATTGGTACCTTTTGAGGTTCCTTTCACAGCAATAGAAACTCCAGGCATTTGACTGCCATCTTCCGACGAGATAACTTTTCCTGTTACCTCCCTGTCTTGTGCCCTTACCGAGAGCACAAACAAACACATAGCCATCAACAGGCTACATTGTAGTAATTTTCTCATAAAAATTTAGTTTGATTAGAATTGTAAAAAAATGGATATATAAAAATGGATAGGTATTCAAATTTCGAATAAAAAAGATAGTATTGCAAAAGATAGATAATTTTCTGAACTAAGAAAAAAGGTTTGTTAGACAAAAGAAGTAAATGTGATTAGTTAGGCTAAAATAGATCGCTACCCCCCATATATGAATAGGTTTTTGTAGTGACAGAAAAACAAATTTGGGAAGAAGACCAATGCAAAAAATCACCCTTTTTTAGGTATATTGTCTGTATTGTTTGTTGTTTTTTCATTATAAACTGGTTTTTGGTGTGGATGAAATATAATGAAACTATGCGAAAATAATGCAATTGCAAAAAAAAGCAAAATATTAATCCCTTAAAATGGGGGATATAATGAACTACTTCTACCTATCATCATTCGTAAAAACAAGTACTCCCCCCCACCCAAGTAAAGTCTTTATTGAAGCGCACCCCAATCATTTCGCCACGGCTTAGGCGGCTCAGGCTGGTAAGTAGCTGCGGACGCGGGGCATTATCTTCCCACACATACAACATCCTAATCTCGCATTTGACCAACCCATCGGGTGCTTCAATGACGGGCTCATAATTGACTTTTCGTTGCAAAATCCAGTTTTCAGGGTCGGCTATTTCGACTATATCTTTGTGTTCGACATGGATTTTTACACCTCCCCCTGCAAACGAAAAGAGCGGCTTGAGGACATAGTTCTCCAAATCTTTTGGAAAATCGCCGTTGTATTCGCTCACAAAGCGTGTTTCGGGAACGTAGGGCGATTGAAGAAAGGGTAAAGTGTATTTGCTGATACGAAAAAACCAATTGGGATGCCCTACCCAAGTTACGTCCACCTCATCGGTAAAGTTAAACTCCGTTTGAAGATCTGGAAAATTGGTCAAATCATCGAATATCAATCGGTTATAGATTCGCTTGATAGCTATTTTTTTGCCTTCTTTTTCGTAATAGAGTTGCCGGCCTTCTTTCTTGATTTTGGTATAACAAACAGCTTTTACCCCCAAGTAGGCTTCTGTAACGGTAAAATCAATGCGGGTTTTTTGGGTTTCTGGATAAATTTCTAAAAGAATGACATTTTCAGGGTTTTCATCTCCTACAATCACTGATCTTAGCTTCTCGATATATTCGGTTTGAGTGATAACTCCACTAAAATAATTACTCAACGCTGCTGGTATCGGGAAATGCTTTCGAAATTGTTCGGTAACGTAGCTTTGAAAAGCAAAAACCGATGGGAAGCCTTGTAATTCTATCAATTGAGGCATAAAATCGCCCTTTTCATCTTTACAGATAGCAAAATCTATGGCGAGAAAGGAGCTATGGTTGTTCTCATTAGGTACATTTTGGCTGGCAGGAATAGCCTGTTGGGTTTGAACTTTAAAGTGAGTACCTACCATAACATCTATGAAAGATTCGCAAGCCTCAAAAAGCCGCTCTTTGAGTATTTTAGGCACAAAAACGGGCGTTTCGGCTACCCGAAAATCCAGCTGCCCAGGCCAATCGGCATGAATAGCATCTATGAAGGCATCGTATTTTTCTTCGCTAAAAGCAGCGTTATAGATTTGACGTATAGAAGGTATCATTTGTTAGCTATTTTAAGCCAACAAGATAGCAATTAAGTCGTTTTATACCAACTCCACTGCCAAGAGCTGTTCGGCGGCCTGCCTAAGAAGGTAGGGATTATCACCGATTCTGTCAGGTTGATCTTGTCGGGGTCTTGAAGGTGAGCAAGCATATCGTCGTATTTGGCTTGTCCATGGTTTTTGATAATTACCTCTCTTTTTTCTTCTTTTGAAAATGACGCAACATTCCTTCTGCATCGGCTTCGGGGTGAAACTGCGTTCCAAAAATCTCGCGGGAGAATCGTATAGCCATGATGGCTCGCTCCAAATGCGCTACATGAGGGCGTTCTTTTTCGATACAGAGAATGGTAGCCCCTATTCTCTCCAATTGGTGTAAGTCAGGCTCAATCACCTGAAAATCACGAGAATCAACAGCATAAAAAGGGTTGGGCAGCCCATCAAAAAAAGGCTCACTAAGGCCAAAATGGGTTTTAGACATCGGAAAAATACCGAAAGAAGTAGAACGACGTTTGGTTACTTGACCTATTTTCCAATGCAAGCAGGCCATTTGAAATGAATGGCAAATCAAAAATAGGTATTTTTTGCGTGGATGATGTGGCTGGCGGTTGTAGTCCCAAATTTGGTCTAAAAGCATCGTAAACGGTTTTTCCCAATCTTCTCCTACAAACTGCGGATTGCCTGGGCCACCCGATGAGAGATAAATATCGTAACTCAAATCGGGAATTTCTCTTTTTGACGCACTTCAAATACGTCATAATTCCCTTCTATTCCTTCTTCTGCCAAAAAACGACCTGCAATACTTCTGATACAACGCATCCCTTCGTTGGTATGGCCGTTGTTTAGGTCGAGAATGGCAATTTTGATTTGATGAAGCATAATTTAAAATTTTCTGTTAATCTATATTAACAGGATATTAAACAAAATCGTACTGCTACTGACTCTAACACCTTGATATAGTGTATTAAGCGCAATAGCAGTACGATGTAAAGTTACTATTTTCTCCGTAAAATTACAGAATTATTATCAAATTTGTACCCACCGCCGTTCTCTGCTGCTCTGCACAATCTTGTCGCAGAGGTTCAATTCGCGTAGGCCGTCGGAGAAGATGGGGTACGTTGGTTTCTCGGGTTTGCCGTTGCGAATGGCGGCATATACTTCTTTGAAAAGCTGCTTAGAAGTATCAGGGAATCCTTCGTTGTGGCCGCCTGGAAAGGTCATCAAGGCGCGGGCTTCCTCGTGGGCAAGGGCGGGGTCGCGCATGAGCGATTGGTTGGCCCCTTCGCGGCGGCCAATCCACATTTCGTTGGGAGATTCCGAACACCAGTTGTAGGTTTCTTTGGCCCCACTAATTTCGAGCGTACAGCGGTTTTTGCGTCCTGCCGATACTTGACTTACCGTAGCTACACCTGTATTGCCGTTGTCAAAACGGTATAAAATTGAAGCAAAATCTTCGGTGGTGATAGGTACTTCCTCATAGTCAGAGGGTTGTAGCATCTTACCCGAGTAAGTAGCAATGGCCTTTTTGGGCTTCATTCGGGTTTTGTGTACGGTATTAAAATCAGCCATGACCTCGGTGATGTGTAGGCCAGTGATGTACTCGACGAGGTCGAATAGGTGTGAACCAATATCGGCCACTGCCCGCGAATCGCCCGATTGGGAGGGCTCCAGTCGCCAGTTGTAGTCGGTAGGCAAGAAAAGCCAGTCTTGCAAATAGCTACCTTGCACCGAATAGATTTCACCAAGTTCTCCTTTTTCGCGCATGGTTTTCATCTGGCGAATGAGCGGATAATAGCGCAAATTGAAGTGCACTGCATTGACTAAGCCCAGTTTATCGGCCAGCTCTACCAGTTCTTCGGCTTCGCGAATATCGGTAGCCAATGGCTTTTCACAAACTACATTCTTGCCTGCCAAGAGTGCTTTTTTGGATTGTTCATAATGCAAGAAATTGGGAGTGCAGATATGCACGCACTCGATGGAGTCGTCGCGGAGCAAGTCGTCGAACGAATCGTATGCACCTGTACCGAGTGCTTGGGCGCGTGCTTGGGCGATTTCTGCCGAAAAATCGGCAATACCTGCTACTTCAACATCGGGCAATCGGCGCAGGGCTTCGATATGTGCAGGGCCGATAAAGCCAAGCCCTACAACACCTACTTGGGTTTTTGACATAGTTTTGGGGTTGAACGTGGGTTTATTTTCAAATAATCAATTGATTGTTTACTGTACTTGAGTGGCTACGATTTCACTTTTATTGTACCCTATTCGATGGGCAATTACATAAATTGAATCGCCCTTTGAATAAGAAATGGGCTTTGTCGCTACCTGCCAGCTTGGGTCTTTCCAGTGTTTTTTATACCCAATAGAAGCCCCTTTGGTGGCGCAAGATAAAATAATTTTGGAGGATTTGGTGGCTACTTTGGGCTTTTCGGTAGTAGGCGGTTCGTTTTTCCCATTCCACCAACTGCGCACCATGTCCATTTCAGGTTCAGCGGCCATGTCGCCTACCTTAGCAATCCATTCGTCATATACTTGTCGCATTTGGGCGAGTTTAGCTTGGTATTGGGGCATTTCAGCCAAATTATGAAACTGATAAGGGTCTAATTCGCAATCATAGAGTTCTTCTTTGGGCTTAGGCGAATTAAACCATCTCATTTGGATTTCATTGAGTTTGCCTTCTTCTTTCAATCTGAGAATAGAAGCCATGCCTGGTTGTTGGAGTCGGTAGCGGATGTTTTGGTAATAAGGCTTTTCGGGCATATAGTTGCGTAAATACTGCATACGCCCATCATGTACGGAGCGCACACGGTCGTATTCGGAGTCCATGCGATCGCGGGCAGCAAAGGCGTATTGACGTGGTGTAGCCGCTTTTTGATTGCCCAAAAAAGCCTGTCCTTGCATATATTTGGGAATGGTTACACCTGCTAAAGAAATTACCGTTGGTGCTAAGTCAACAAAGCTAATTATTTGATTATCAACTATATTTTGCTTACTATCAAAGGGGTTTTTGACAATAAACGGTACGCGCAAACCACGTTGGGTAATTTCACGTTTCACAAACGGCAAGCCATCGCCATGGTCGGAAAAGAAAAAAACGATGGTATTTTCTTCCAAACCATCTTCTTTGAGTTGTGCTAAAATCTCGCCTGCTTGTTTGTCCATGACCATTACATTGGATAAATGTCGAGCTATGTCTAATCTTACCTCTTTGGTATCGGGATAGTAGGGGGGCACTTCTACCTCTTCTGGATTAACCAACAGCGGTTCTTTGGCCCGCGCCCATACCTGCGACTCGTGCGTAGTAGTAAAATTAAAGATAGCGAAAAACGGTTGATTCTTATCGGCACGATTGCGCCAATGGGCTTTGTTGCTACTTTCGTCCCAGGCCGTAGGAGGTGCTATAAATTGATAATCCTCTTTAGAGTTATTGGTGCAATAATACCCAGCAATTCTCAAATATTCTGAAAAACATTTGACTTGCTCGGGGATGACGGCTGAATAGCCCTTAAAACCAGCTGGATAAGCCTCTGCCCCCACTGCTGCTGAGGCAGCGAGTGTGCGCATATTTTGAGTACCGATAGATTGCTGATACATGCCTGTGATAATCGCTGAGCGACAAGGCGCACACACGCCTGCTGTAGTAAACACATTGGTATAGCGCGTACCTTGTGCTGCGAGACGGTCGAGGTTAGGGGTCTTAACAAGGTTATTACCATAACAACCCAAATGTAAGCTCATATCTTCGCACGAAATCCAGAGGATATTAGGCTTTTTATCGGCTATTGGATGGGTAGGTTGCTTTGTCTGAAAGGCCACAAGGGCAAAGCAAGTTAAAAACAAAAAAGCAAAAAAGTATTTCATAAAATCATGGATAGGAGAAGTTTACTTTATGAAGATAAATTTAGATGGATTTTACTGATGAAGCAAAATAGAGAATAGGTTTTGCTTCAAAGAATCTTTTAGTAATTTTAGCAGCAAATGAACTTCCCAAACGAATAAAAACATGGATTTAACAAAGACATTTCAAGAGGCAATTACCACTGCCAAGGCTTTTACCAAAGGTACTAATGAAGACAAATTGACGCTTTATAAACTCTATAAACAGGCAACTGAGGGAGATGCAACGGGTAAACGCCCAGGTATGTTTGACATGGTGGGTCGCGCTAAATGGGACGCTTGGGCCTCGGCCAAGGGAATTGCCAAGGAGGATGCCATGCAAAAATACATTGAGGCTGTCAAGCAACTGGCAGAAAAGCAGTAAATCTTAATGAGATGTGGCATGCGCTCATTTATTATTTAACTCCAACTGTTCGCAGGCTTTTTCTGCAGCTGACTGTTCAGCTTTTTTCTTAGAATAGCCATTACCTTTGGCAAAAACTTCGCCATCGAGGGTTACTTGAGAGATAAACTCTCGAAAATGACGGCTGCCATTTTCTTGTACAATTTCAAATCGCACTTCTTTGCCTTCGCGCTGTGCCCATTCGATGAGGCGGCTTTTGAAGTTAGCGTTATTGTTGATGAGTGCGTCTAAATCGTAGTGCGTAAGGAGTTCTTTGGTAATAAATTTACGTGTAAAGCGAAATCCCTTGTCTAAGTAGATAGCTCCCACAAGGGCTTCGAGGGCATCGCCGTACATGGAAGAATTGTGCGATACACCACGTCGGCCACCGTCGAATTCAATTAGGCGGTCGAGGCCAATTTTACGGGCAATCCCATTGAGGGTTTCTCGATTGACAATCCGCGAACGAATTTCGGTCAAGAATCCTTCATCTTTGTAGGGGAATTTTTTAAAAAGATATTCGGCAATCACCATTCCCAGTACGGAATCCCCAAGATATTCGAGGCGTTCGTTGGATTCACGAAAGCCCTTTACGGTCGTTTCTTTAGAAGCTGAAGTATGACGAAATGCAAGCTGATAAACCTCAATATTGGAAGGTTTGGTACCAATGATTAACTCTACAGCCTTCTTAAATTTTTTCTCTGCGGACATATTGCCCGGTTTAAAAAAATCAATGATGGGGTTTAGTACTGTAGGCAATGGAGACAAATTTTATTCTTCAAATTTTCGAAAGATAACACATGTATTATGGCCTCCGAAACCGAAAGTATTACTTAAAACAATATTAACAGAACGAGACTGTGCCTTATTGAAAGTCAAGTTGAGGCGTGAGTCGAAGTCTGGGTCTTCTGTAAAGTGATTGATAGTGGGGGGAATCATTTGTTCTTGAAGGGCAAAAATAGATGCAACGGCTTCTACTGCACCTGCTCCACCCAGCAAATGCCCAATCATTGATTTGGTTGAGCTGATATTGAGCTTGTAGGCATGTTCGCCAAAAAGCCGCTCAATGGCTTTAATTTCTTGAGGATCGCCAATAGGTGTTGAAGTACCGTGTGTATTGATATAGTCCACATTATCGGGCGCTATTTCAGCATCTTCTAAGGCATTTTTCATACATAAATAAGCACCGATTCCATCAGGATGGGGGGCTGTGATATGATACGCATCTGAAGACATCCCACCACCTATCATTTCAGCATAAATCTTCGCACCACGTGCTTTGGCATGTTCATATTCTTCCAAGATGATCCCAGCTCCTCCTTCGCCCAGCACAAATCCGTCACGGTCTTTGTCATATGGGCGCGAGGCAGTGAGATAGTCATCATTACGTTCAGAAAGTGCTTTCAACGAGTTGAATCCTCCCACACCTGCTTGCGTAACAGCCGCCTCCGAGCCCCCCGACAAGCAGAAGTCTATTTTACCAAGACGAATGTAATTGAAAGCATCAATAAGCGCATTATTAGAAGAAGCACAAGCCGATACGGTCACATATGTAGGTCCACGAAAACCTAAGCGCATCAAAAAGAATGCCCGAAGCACTATCAGCAATCATTTTAGGAATAAAGAAAGGATTGAAACATGGTGTTCCATCACCTTGTCCAAAACTGAGTACCTCTTCTTCAAAGTTTTAAGCCACCAATACCTGACCCCAAATAACACCTGCACGGTCCGGAGGTTCACTTTTTCAAGATCGAGGCCACTGTCTTTTACGAGCTTCTTCGCCAACGACGACGGCAAATTGTGTAAAAGATCCATTTTCGTGCTTCTTGACGGGAATAAACTGAGCCATATCAAGCCCTTTTACCTCGCAAGCAAAGCGGGTTTTGAACTTGGTTGCATCAAAACGGGTAATGGGGCCAGCACCGCTGATTCCTCTGAATAACCCTTCTTTATATTCCGATAAGGTATTTCCGATGGGTGTTAAAGCACCCATGCCTGTCACTACCACTCGTTTTAGAATCATAAAATGGATCTGTAAATTAAAAACTTTGCTTACTTAACGTTTTCCTCAGATATTTAACCGCTTGACCTACTGTGCCAATATGCTCGGCTTGGTCGTCTGGAATTGATACATTGAATTCTTTTTCAAATTCCATGATCAATTCTGCTGTATCGAGCGAGTCAGCTCCAAGGTCGTTGGTAAAACTGGCTTCTTCGGTCACTTCTGCTCGTCAACGCCCAATTTGTCAACGATAATTTTCTTTACTTTTTCTGCAATCTCTGACATTTTTTTGAGAAGTTTGGTTCAAAATCGCTGCAAGTAATGTATTCAAAGGAGATTGTCAAATATAAAATTTCTTCCTTGAAATCATTTCTTCTACCACCTCTGGCACCATATAGCGAATAGCGCGGTTGTGTTTGATACAGTCCCTAATATAAGTAGCCGAAATATCCAACAAAGGGGCTGGGATAAATTTCACAGCATCATGGTTTGAAAACGCATGAGCCTGCATGGGGACGCGGATATACATACAAACCATAGTAATCAAAATAGCCTGATAATTCTTCCAATTTTTAAATTGTTCTAAGTTATCCTCACCTATGATTAGTTTGAAGGTATGTTGTGGAAATTTCTCTTGTAGCCTCACAAGTGTATCAATGGTATAGCTTGGTTTAGGCATTGAAAATTCAATATCAGTAGCTTTTAGCTTGGCGTTATCGGCAATGGATTTTTCTACCATATCGAGGCGGTCAAACTCGTGTAGTAAGCTTTTATTTTTTTTAAACGGATTTTGGGGCGAAACTACAAACCAAACTTGTTCTAAATCGGTAGCAGTAGCCATGGTGTTGGCAATAATTAAATGTCCAATATGAATGGGATTGAACGACCCAAAAAAAAGTCCTATTTTCATAGTGCAAACTTTGACAAAGTTTTGAACTTTGCCAAAGTTTAGGTTTTAAAATTATTAACAATAGGCATGTTAGAAAAAAATTCAGGCCCTCTCCAAAAGCTACATACCGATACAGTAGCCAATCGTCGCTATCTCCATACCCATCCTGAGTTGTCTTTTGAGGAATACAATAGCTCGATTTGTGGCCAATGAGTTGAAAGCCATAGGAATTACACCACAGGAGGGCGTAGCCAATACGGGAGTAGTAGCTTTGATAGAAGGTAAAAACCCAAAGAGCCGTTGGTAGCTGCGTGCTGATATGGACGCTTTACCGATTTTAGAAGCAAATGATGTAGCTTACAAATCGCAAAATCTTGGTATGCACGCCTGTGGGCATGATGTCCATACTTCTTCTCTACTTGGTACAGCGCGGATTTTAAACGAACTTCGTGAAGAATTTGAGGGTTCAGTCAAATTGATATTTCAACCAGGAGAAGAAAAAATACCGGGAGGTGCATCTTTGATGATCCAGGAGGTGTCAATAAACCCCAACCTGCCAGTATTTTAGGACAGCACATTGCTCCCAATATTCCTGTGGGAAAAATCGGTTTCGAGAAGGAATGTATATGGCCAGTACCGATGAGCTGTACTTAACCGTTAAAGGCAAGGGAGGGCATGGGGTATACCTGATACACTCATTGACCCTGTTCTAATAGCACTCACATATCATTGTAGCCATGCAACAAGTTATAAGCCGTAACCGAAAACCTGCTGCCCCGTCGGTATTGTCATTTGGAAGAGTGATAGCAAACGGCGTGACCAACGTCATTCCTAACGAAGTAACCATTGAAGGTACTTTTCGATGTATGGACGAGGAATGGCGCCGAAGAGGCTTCAAGCGACGTATCACTAAAATAGCCAAGGGCTGGCCGAAGCCATGGGCGGAACCTGTGAGGTGGAAGTGCGGAAAGGCTACCCTTTTTTAAAAAATCATCCTGAGCTTACTCGTCGCGCCAAAACAGCTGCGATAGCCTATATGGGCGCAGAAAATGTAATAGATTTAGATTTGTGGCTGGCAGGTGAAGATTTTGCCTTTTACTCGCAGGTAACCGACGCTTGTTTTTATCGCCTCGGCACACGAAACGAAGCCCGTGGAATTGTTTCGGGGGTGCATACGCCTACTTTTGATATAGACGAAGCAGCACTCGAAATTGGCCCAGGCTTAATGTCTTGGTTAACTTTAGAGGAATTAAAGGTTATATAAAAATTACATAGTGAAAAAATATCTTTAATAGAATGACTGAAATTGAAACCATAAGTAAACAAACCAAAGACGCATACGATTGGACAAACAAACTCATTCATTCAATTCCTTTTGACAAATGGGATTTAATGCCCAAAGTCATCGAGACAACGGTAAGTTGGCAAGTAGGACATTTAATAGTAAGTCACTATTATCATTCAGTAATGGTGATTATTGGACACCAAATGGATATTTTACAAAAAATCCCACTCAAGGAATATAATACCTTTTTTACTGATGGATTACCTGAAAATGCCATTAATAAAGCGTCTCCTATAACGCTAAGAAATCATTTAGCAATTGTTCAAGAAAAATCTCTAAGTATAATAAAAACACTATCTGTTACAGAATTTAATGAAAAATTAGTACCCACATCAACGCCCCATCCCATTGCACAAACTAAGTTTGAAGCCTTAGATTGGAATATAAAACATACCATGTACCACTGTGGGCAACTTGGCATTTTAAAAAGAGTTATTGACCAACGATATGATTTTAGTCTAAGAAGATAAAAATTGTTTGCATACTAATACCCTATTTGAACTATCATAAGAAAATAGGCTTTTGCGACTATCTTTCAAAAACAAAGCAAAAATGAGATTATTCTTATACATTTTAATAGTCGGATTTTTCAAAAGTTACGCCCAAGAAAATCCAATCAAACCTACCCCCTATGCTGTTTCTAAACACCCTTTGACATTTAGTGGAAGGCAAATGATTGTAGGCCAAACTATTGGAGGTTTGGAAAAAGAATACCGATTACTCGACGACGGGGGTATTTATCGCCGTATGAATATCGCCAAAGAATTTGAAGTATTGGGAGAACAAAGCGAGAAAAATATAGAAACGGCTTTCAAATCGCTAAAAGATATTGGTTTTGACAAAATCGACTTCCAACATAAAAGCAAGACCTCTTATTTTATCATTTATAAAATAGGCAAGAAAGAACACAAAGTAATATGGGGCGACCCCAACCATCCTGCCCCCGAAGGGGCTGTGAAAGTTTATAAAGCTTTTATGGGTATGATTCCACCTTCTATGAGACTTTGACTAAATGGTGGAAAAGGGAATAGGAAAATTTAGAATCAAAATTACCCCTATTTTTCCATTTCTTATTCCTGCGTTTCCACTTTTCTTCTATCCATTTTCTGTATATCTATTCTTCATTTATTAAAACTTAAAATTATAACAAATGCGATTAAAAGACAAAGTAGCCCTTATTACGGGCGGAAGTAGCGGCATAGGCCGCGAAACAGCCCTATTGTTTGTCCAAGAAGGTTGTGCTGTTGTATTGGCCGACGTAAACGATTCGGCGGGCATTGCCCTTGCTGATGAGATTACTGAAAAAGGTGGCCAAGCCATTTATGTCCGTGCCGATGTTTCCAAAGCCGCCGATTGCGAAAATATGATAGCAACGGCTGAAAAAGCTATGGAAAGCTCAACATCATTTTCAACAATGCGGGCATTATGCACTCTGACGATGACAATGCTGTCTGACTGAAGAATCTGTTTGGGATTTGACCATGAATGTCAATGTCAAAGGAGTGTTTTTTGGATGTAAATATGCCATTCCCGCACTACGTCGGGCAGGAGGTGGTAGCATCATCAACACTGCTTCTTTTGTAGCCCTATTAGGTGCAGCTACTCCACAGATAGCCTACACGGCTTCAAAAGGGGCTGTTCTTTCGATGAGCCGCGAGCTGGCAGTGATTCATGCCCGCGAAAATATCCGTGTCAATGCCCTATGTCCTGGCCCATTGCGGACAGAATTATTAATGAAATTTTTGAACACCGATGAGAAAAAGCAACGTCGATTAGTCCACGTTCCGATGGGGCGCTTTGGTGAGGCCAAAGAAATGGCTTATGCTGTACTTTATTTGGCTTCAGACGAATCAACATATGTAACAGGAACAGAGTTTGTTGTGGATGGGGGAATCACAGCGGCATATGTAACACCTGAATAAGCAATAGGTTGTAGGCCGTAAGTAATGACGGTAAATTCATTGAATCATGAAGCATACGGCCTACAGTTTATATTACTTGAAAACCATGCGCGTAGGGGTCATCTTGGTCGTCTATGGTGATGGTATTTAGGCCATACACTTTGGCCCACCCTTGTATGCCTGGAACAATCGCTTCATAGTCACCTACTTTGGCATAATCTTCTACTGTGCCAATGAATTTACTACCTATGATGCTTTCGTGTACAAAAGTGTCCCCTTTTTTGAGTTTACCTTTTGCTGCCCATTGTGCCATTCGTGCCGAGGTACCCGTACCGCAGGGTGAACGGTCAATGGCTTTGTCGCCATAGAAAACGGCATTGCGAGCCGACGAGGTAGAGTCTATCACAGCGCCTGTCCATTCGATATGGCTCAAGCCATTGATAGTGGGGTCATTGGGATGAACAAATGTATATTTTTCATTGATGCGTTGGCGTAAAGTCCGCGCCCAACCAATGAGCTGCTCGGCTTTAAAATGCTCCAGGCCAGGGAAATTTTCTTGTACGTCCACGATGGCATAAAAATTTCCTCCATATGCTACGTCCATTTTGAGCATACCCAACTCTGGACATTCGGCTTCTATACCTTCGGCAGCAAGATAAGAAGGTACATTGACCAATTTTACCCATTTTACTTTGTTGCCTACTTGCTCGTAACTAATCAGTACCAAACCTGCTGGAGCTTCCATACGCACTATGCCAGGTGTTTTGGGCTGAATCAGGCCATGTTCTATCGCTATCGTGATGGTGCCTATTGTACCATGGCCACACATAGGTAAGCAGCCACTTGTTTCAATAAACAGCACAGCTACATCATTTTCTGGGTTGTGTGGAGGATATAAAATACTACCCGACATCATGTCGTGGCCCCGTGGTTCAAACATTAGTCCTTTACGAATCCAATCATATTCGCGCAAGAAATGCTGTCGTTTTTCACTCATGTTGCGACCTTCTAAAATAGGGCCGCCACCCGCCACCAACCGAACGGGATTGCCGCAAGTATGGGCATCAATACAGAAAAAAGTTTTTGAAGACAATGTAAAAATTGATTAATTTGAAAATAAGTGAATTGTTTAGACATTCTGAATATACCTGTGCTGAGATTTACCCATCCTCTCACAAAGAAAGTAAAAAGTAAACTTATTTGTAGCGATTTAAAGAGCGTTGTACCAAACTATTCATTTAAGCAGGCTGTTATTTTAAAATCTAAACAAACCAATCTCCTATTTTATGGCTTACCGCGATTTGAAGTCCAAGCAACTTCTCCAAATCCACACCCTTGGCGAACTGAAAGCCGCAGGTTATCAATCTAAGACCATTAAACAAGAACTACGCGACAATCTTATTGATAAACTCCGTGCCAAAGAATCGGTCTTTCCAGGTATTTGGGGCTACGAAGATACCGTTATTCCCGATGTAGAACGGGCCATTTTGTCTATGCACCATATCAACTTGTTGGGGCTCCGTGGGCAAGCCAAAACACGTATTGCTCGATTAATGGTCAATCTGCTGGACGAATACATGCCGATTGTGGCAGGTTCAGAACTCAACGATGACCCCATGCAGCCCTTGTCGCGCTTTGCACGTGATTTGGTGGCTGAAAAAGGCGAAGAAACGCCCATTACTTGGGTGCACCGTGCCGAAAGATACACCGAAAAGTTGGCTACCCCCGATGTATCCGTAGCCGACCTTATCGGCGACGTAGATCCCATCAAAGCCGCTACGCTCAAATTGCCTTATTCCGACGAGCGTGTTATCCACTTTGGGCTTATTCCTCGCTCTCACCGTAGCATATTCGTTATCAATGAGTTACCCGACTTACAGGCCCGTATTCAAGTTTCTCTTTTCAATATTTTGCAAGAAGGTGATATTCAAATCAGGGGCTTTAAACTACGACTACCGCTGGACATTCAGTTTGTATTTACGGCCAATCCCGAAGATCATACTAACCGTGGGAGCATTGTTACGCCTTTGAAAGACCGCATTGATAGTCAGATTGTAACGCATTATCCCAAGTCATTAGCAACAGGCAAGAAGATTACGATGCAAGAAGCGATGGTCAAGACCGAGCAAAAAGGCATGGTCAAAACCAACGAGATAATCAAAGACTTAATCGAACAAATTGCTTTTGAAGCACGCGAAAGCGAGTACGTGGATTCCAAAAGTGGCGTTTCAGCCCGTCTAACCATTGCCGCCTACGAAAATCTGCTCTCCGCCGCCGAACGACGTGTGTTACTCAACAACGAAAAAGAAACCTATGTACGGTTGTCTGACCTCTATGGTGTTGTACCAGCTATTTGTGGTAAAGTAGAGCTGGTTTATGAAGGCGAGGTAGAAGGCCCTGTGATTGTGGCCCAGAATCTCATTGGGAAAGCCATCAGAACTCAATTCTTGCATTATTTTCCTGACCCAGAAACCCTCAAAAAGAAAAAAAATGCCCGCAATCCCTTTCAAAAAGTGCAAGACTGGTTTGGTGAAAATGAAATGGATATATTGAGCAACCTCACCAACCGCGAGTACGAAGCGCGACTGCGCACCATCGAAGGGCTCGATGATTTGGTAGATGATTTTCACCGTGGGTTAAGCCGAGAAGAAAAACTCTTTATGATGGAGTTTGCCCTCCATGGCATGGCTGAGTTTTCGCTGATTGGTAAACAAGCCTTGGATACGGGGCTCAATTTCAAAGATTTGCTTGGCAGCATGTTTTCTGGCCCTGACGACGATGAGGATGACGATGATGATGTTTTTTAAATTACACAAAATACCAACAGGGGTTTATTCCCGATAATAAACCCCTATTAGGGTAAATATTATTGTATGAACGAGCGCGTTTTCAGCGATTCAAATACAGGGCGAATCCCCTGTTCTAATCGTTGTTTCATAAACCCTTCTCGTAAATATTCAGGCAACTCCTCTATCCATTGCTGGTATCGGTTTATGCCTATTGCTTTGACCACATAACATTCATGCACTAAGTTGAAATATTTTACGATAGTGACCAATGATTGATGAAACTGCGGCACATTAATATCTGCTTCTACAAAACGCTCTAACTCTCGTTGATTTCCTGATACTTTCAAACGAGCTAACATATCGAAATAGGTAGTTACACCCATTCCTTTGGCTACCTCTTCCCAATGATGAATACCAAATTTTGCCAAAACTTTTCCTGACTTTGTCCTGAGTGCTTTGGTTGGATTCGCTTGTAGTCGTTGACGAAAAGCCCGTGCACGAAGGTTACGAGTAGTTTTCAAAAATTGAGCAATATGTGCTTCTGCTTGCTTGGGTGTGTCGATAGGCTGTAAAAGTGCTTGCTGATCGGTATCTACCAAGTTGTGAAGTGTATAATGCCCCCAAGGACCATCGGCATAAAAGCTAACTAAAGCAGGATACCATCCTTTTACAACATATCGGTTAATGATTTGCCCAATCACTACCTCGATAGACACATTGATGCCTTGGATGGACAACAACGCTTTGGCACTATATAATACGCTATAATAGGCTTGAGGAAAAGTCCAGTGGAGGGCATGTTTTTGATAATTTTCGTCGGGATTAGCTGCCGTACTACGAAGTGTATACTCTACATTCCACGCATTGAGAAGCCATTTTTTCGTTGTTTCCAAACGTCCTTCTTCTTGCTTGGGTCTAAAACTTCGCAACATAGGCAATTGGCTTATTTCTTTGATGGGTGCTGTATGTCGAATATGGTAGTCTATCGCCCGAAAATGGTTTAAAAATACTTGAGCAGGAATAGACTTACGCCATTCTTGTATCGACTATAATCAAGTTGTTTTGTGTGTTAGTTTCCTATGGCTTTTGGTGTTACTTTGATATAATAGCACTACATCAGAAAACAAATTTAATCACAATATGGTTTCTTTTTTATCGAAAAACAAAACCATAAATCACTTGATAAACAGTCTATTGAAAACAAATATTGCATTTGATTTTTCCCTATTTTCAAATTCTATTTTCCCAGAAAACAACTAAAGGTTTTCAGAGAAAGATGATAAGAAGCCTGTATCTTTGCATTGTTTATTGCTGACTATATTGAATCAAATCCACGATAAAGTGCTAACATATATTCAAAAGTTTTCCTGCATAGCCAAGCTTACTCTGTACCTTTTTTTAGGCGGGGTAATATTTGCTTGTTCTGATCAAAATCAAAGTGAAGCAGGGCAGTTCTTTTTAAAAGGCAACCTCGAATTAGCCAAGAAGGAGTATTTACAAGCCATCCGATACTACGATGAAGCACTATTGAAAATGAATGATTTTGCCGATGCTCACAGTAATCGAGGCATTGCTTATTTAAGATTGGGAGAAACCGAAAAAGCTGTAGAAGACTTTAATAAAGCCATAGAGATCGACCCAAAGTTTGATCAAGCTTATTTTAATCGAGCAGGGGTATTGATTGATAAACAAAATTTTAATAATGCTGCTGCTGATTTAGAAAAAATTAGGAAATCGTACCAGGACTCAAGTAATTACTACTTAAAATGGGGAGATTTGAAATTTGGACAAGGCTTTTATGACCAAGCGTTGGCCGAATATGATCGTTCGCTTTCGCTTTACCCCAAAAATGTGCAGGCCTTGGTGAATCGGGGTGTGGTGTATTTTGAAAAGAGAAACTTTGAGAACGCCCAAGTTGATTTTGAAAACGCGCTGAAATTGGATGGGCAGCAACAATTGGCTTACAATAATTTAGCATTACTTTTTGCCAGCAAAAACCAATTGGAGGAAGCCCTCAAAATGGTGAATCGTGCGTTAGACTTCGACCCTGTCAGTGCTATTTACCTCAACAACAAAGGCTACATTTTTTTGTTGATGGGGCAATTGGAGGAAGCAAAAATGCTGTTTGAAAAATCGTTATATAAAAACCCTGAAAATAGTTATGCCCATCGAAATTGGGGCATCTATTTACTAAAAAAAGGGCAAAATACAGCGGCACTCAATGCCTTACAAAAAGCATATACCCTCAATGCCGCCACCGCTCAGATTCATTGGTGGTTAGGTGAAGCATTGTTTGTTACCAATCAGAAAGAGAAAGCCTGCACTATGTGGAAAAAGGGTGCTGCTTTGGGGGATGAAGAAGCCACCAAAAAGCAAAAAGAAAACTGCCCATAGAATCAACTTACTAATCTACCAACTTTCTTGAATCAAGGTCTAAAAAATAAAACTATCGGAATTTTTTTTGCTGCGCTATGGGCCTCGGCTTCGGCAGCTACCAAATTTGGGATTCGCTCTGCGGATCCGCTCATTTTGGCCAATGTGCGTTTTTTGGTAGCGGGCGGCTTGATGTTACTTTTCTCTCATGGTTTCTTTCCAAGCAAAAGCCCTTTGCCACGTGGGCGCGAATGGCGGCAGCTTTTGCTGTTTTCGCTCCTAAATACAACCCTATATCTCAGTGCCTTTGTGATTGCGATGCGCGACGTAGCCGCAGGCATAGGTAGCCTTTCTACTGCCACTGGGCCACTGTTTGTGATTGTACTGTCGGCTCTATGGCTCCAACGAACCCTCAAACTGTGGGAGGCTATTGGCGTGGTGTTGGGATTATCGGGAGCAGCCTTGGCTACTTGGCCTTTGTTACAAAATAGCTACGCTACTCCACAGGGTTTGCTTATATTGATGGCAGGTATTGTGTCTGTTTCTACTGCAAGTGTGTATTATGCCAAAATCGAATGGCGTTTGCCAGCCTTGGTTATCAATGGCTGGCAAGTATTGTTGGGAGGAGTGATGTTATTACCTTTTACCCTTTATTTTTCTGATTGGCAACATTCACAACTTAACACAACATTTTGGTTATCAGTATTTTGGCTAATCGTCCCCTGTTTCTATTGTCTCATTGCAATTATGGTTTTATTTACTTGTCAAGATACCATCAAAGCTGTCACTTTGGCTATTTCTATGTCCTATTTTTGGGTTTACTTTTTCTTCTATTCTACTCCATGAACCGTTGTCTTGGCATACATTTGTTGGGACAGCTCTGGTGATTGCTGGCTTATATGTAGCGCAGCAAGAGAAGTTTGTAAGGACATAATTTAATTGTCAACGCCCCACACCTACCCTCATTGACAAGCCTACTACAAGTCTATTGTTTGCCGTCTCTTGCACAGAAAGCCCCACCCTTGGGCGTGCCAATCGAAGATTATAGGTATTGACAGCCTTACGCATTTGCCCGTTAGCGACCAGATTTGAAGCCAACGAGACCCCAATAGAAGCAAAGTAAGTAGTCCAAAAAGTTTGGCGGCTTATACCACTATTTCGGCCTGCTATCAAAAAATAAATAGTTGGCAGAGCAGCCACCACTGACCCCAGCGTACGAATCGTTCTTGAATTTTTGAAATAACGATTTACTTGGTCGTCATTCAAGTCAGCAAAGGGAATCTCCAACGAGTAACTGCTCCGTAGCCGCTGCCCTCCATAATAGTAACGACCATTAGCACCTATGACAATGGGCTTGAGATGTATGGTTTCAAAGGGCTGATAGAACAGACTATCGCTTTTTCGTGTTTGAGCAATGGCTTGATAAAAGGTGGAAAAAAGAAGTAAATAAGTGCAAATAAGGTACTTTTTCATCTTGGAAATATTATTTTTGTTGAATAAGTTAATGATTTTTTTAGGTCTGTGAATATTCTCAAATATAGTTTTTATTTGGTAATCGTTTGATTATATGGTTTTTGCTGCCAAGCACAAAAACCAAAAGTAAAATCTAAGTCACTTACGGTAAAAGTAATGACTTATAACATCCGTCATGGAGTAAATAATGATGGTAAAACCAATTTATTGCGTGTGGTAGAGCTTTTGAAAAAATACCAACCCGATTTTGTAGCACTACAAGAGATAGACAGCGGCGTAGTAAGGTCAGGAAAATTGAATCAGATGCGTATCTTGTCTATGTTGTCGGGCTATAACGAAGTTTTTTTCAAGGCTATTGATTTTCAAGGAGGCAAATATGGCTTAGGGATTTTGTCCAAGCATGACATAGAGAGTGTTCAACAGCTTAAATTACCCAATCCAGATACTACTGAACCACGTATTTTAGGTTGTGTGTCGGTGGCCTTTTCTGATAGTAAATATGTGCGATTTTGTAATACACATTTAGACAATCGGTCGCCGCTCAATCGCGGTTTGCAAGCAGCCGTTATCAACGAATACCTCAAAATAGCCTGCATCCTGTTATTTTAGGGGCGATTTCAATGCTGAGTCAGAAGACCATACCCTCGAAGCTATCACGAAATATTGGAACGACGCAGGTCAAAATACCGATGGTGCTACCTATCCTGGCAGCGGCAAAAGGATTGATTATTTTTGGACACATAAAGAAAGCAAGCTCAAAATTATAGACTATCAAGTATTGTACGAGCCTCATACCTCCGATCATCAACCCGTTTTAGCTACTTATTATTTTTGAAAATGAAAGCACTCCTTTTTCGTGTCCCTACTGTAAATGACCGCTCATTTCGAGTACAAGTAGATCATGGAAAGCACTTTTACCAAAATTTTCATTTTCATCCTGAGTTTCAACTTACTTTGATTAAAGAAGGCAGCGGAACATTGATAGTAGGTGATTGCATAGACCGCTTTCAGCCATATGATTTAGTGCTTTTAGGTATGAATGTTCCGCATGTAATGCTCAATGATACCAACTTAGGGGATAGGAAACCAATCAATGAAGTAATAGCCTATTCTTTTTTCAAAGAAAACGATTTCGGTGATTTTTTTATAAAATCTCCCGAATTACTCCATATCTCCACTTTTCTTCGTGAAGCATCTTACGGTATTAGGCTGCGATGTAATACATCTAATGGCTTAATTGAAGAGTTTGAAAAAGTAAACCAACAACGCCCCTTTGAACAACTCATCACCCTGCTAAAAATACTCGATACGCTCGCAGTTTCTCCATACTCTGAACGCCTCTCAGTGACTGCCTATAAGCAGCCCAGTAAGCCCATTGATCATCAACGTTTGGAAAAAGTATTCACTTTTATTTTGACCCACTACGATAAAGATATTTCTTTAGAAGACGTATCAAATATAGCCCATCTCACTCCTCAAGCTTTTTGTCGATTTTTACGGGTGCATACCCGCAAAACATTCTCACAATTGCTCAATGAGGTGCGTATAGAACGTGCTTGCCGACTGCTGAGAGATTCTACACAAAGTATCAGCCAAATAGCATATGCCTGTGGCTATGCCAATTTATCTAACTTCAATCGGCAGTTTAAACAAATCATGGAAATGCCACCTCGTGATTATCTTAAAAAGATAAATTAAGAAAAGCCATAGTTGTATCCATTTAACAGTTTTTGTAGTTTTAGCGGGTATTTTCAAATAAAATAGTATCAAAACTGGCGAATGAACGGGTAGTTTAAGAAAAGAGTATCTTCTAATTTTGTGTGCAGAAAATGGAAGTAGAAAACCTTAAATAATCAAACAATGAAACCCAATTGGATAGGCGTATATCCCGCCGTAACCACTAATTTTTTTGAAGATGAAAGCCTTGATTTAAAGACATTTTCATTCAACATTGATGAGCAAATCAAAGCGGGTGTGCATGGTATTATCATTTGTGGCTCATTGGGTGAAAATAGCACCTTGAGCTTTGAAGAAAAAATCACCCTCCTTGGCACAGCCAAAGAAACCATCGGGGGGCGTGTGCCTTTGGTGATTTGTATTGCCGAAAATAGTACGCGAGTGGCCATTGATTTTGCCAAAGAAGCCGAAAAAACTGGGGCGGAAGGTTTTATGTTACTGCCTCCGATGCGCTATCCATCAGACGACCGCGAAACGCTCCATTTTATGCATACAGTAGCCGACGCGACCGATTTACCCGTCATGATTTATAATAACCCGATTGCCTATAAGACCTTCTTTACGATTTCGATGTTCAAAGATTTGGCTCAAAACGCACACTTTGAATCTATGAAGGAATCATCAGGCGATATCCGGTACATGACCGACATCATCAACGAATTGGGCGATCGCTACAAAATCTTATCGGGAGTAGATGATTTGGCTTTTGAAAGCCTTGTAATGGGTGCCGACGTTGACCATTGGATTGTAAGGACTTGATTCGCTCACGACTTCGTTCAAAGAAAAAGTCATCAACCAATGTGGAAGACCATTTTTTACATCGAAGTAAATTGCTGAGACGCTTCGTACCTGCTGGAGCGTGTGCTAAACCACAAATATAGCCTCCTAACTCGCTCAATAACAGCCCCATCCTGTTGTGACGAAACACCAAAATTGCCATAAATAAGTCATAAAATGTACCCACTAAACGAGTATCAATCAGGGCATCTAAGCGAAGTTGAAGTGGGTGAAGATACCAACGCCCCCGTTCTAAAATGAAGTCGGAAGCTCTTGACTTTGAAGCATTTTTCTCCTTGTTTTGTAGTATTGTTCTGAACATAAAAAGACCTCCTTGTTTTTGAGTTTGTAGTGACTCTCAAAATTACAAGGAGGTTCTTTTTTACCCTAAAGTTCGGGATGACTCATTTTTATTGTATAGTTTTAAACTAATCTCAAACGTATTTTTCGCGTGTTTGGAATAAAATCCAACCACCAATACCAAAAGTAAGGGCAATACTTATAATCCCGCTTACTATCCCTCCATACCCAAACATACCTACCACACCATTGACTAAACTCAATAAGAAAACGTAGTAAAGATTATTCCATCCTTTTTTTTGACGTTTCATTAAGGGAGATATAGCAAGTGCCTCTAATACCACCATGATGGCCAAAATAGCCATGGAAACCCAATAAACGCCCATGCCACCATAGGCAGCGGCACCTATAGCAGAAACACCTACACCCACTCCTACAACCGCTAATAAAGCTAACCCACCAAAAACGACACCCAATATACATAGATAGGGGGCAATTTTCACGAGGATTTCCTTTACATTGTCCGGGAATGGGGGAAATTTGGCAAAAATGTCAGCAATTTCTTTTTCGAGAGGGAGGTTTTGTTCCATTTGAGTAAAAGGGTTTAGTTAAAAAATTGGTTTAAGAAAAAATCATACCGCATAGTCTTTTGGAAAAGACGCGATTAAAAGCCTAATTTTGAGCTGTTTCTACTTGGTCTGAAGCGTGCATTTTTGCATCGTCGAGTTCACCTTCCCAACGTCCAATCACGGCGGTAGCCAAGCAGTTACCAATCACATTGACCGAGGTACGGGCCATATCCATCAGTTCATCAATTCCCATAATGAGCAATACGGGCCATTCAGGAAGACCAAAATTGGCTACTGCTCCCAGCAAAATCACCAAGGTAGCACGAGGGATTCCTGCTACTCCCTTACTGGTCAGCATCAGTAGCAATACCATGGTGATTTGCTGTCCAATCGGAAAATCTACTCCTGAAGCCTGAGCTACAAAGATAGTGGCCAAGGCCAAGTAGAGCGTCGAGCCATCAAGGTTGAAGCTATAACCTGTGGGCATCACAAACGATACGATCTGGCGTGGTACGCCAAATTTTTCCATCTGCTCCATGGCTTTGGGTAGTGCCGATTCCGAACTCGTAGTAGCAAAAGCAATTGAAACAGGCTCGGATATTTGTTTGGCAAATTTCAACACAGGAATTTTAGTAAATAAAGCCACAGGCACAAGCACTAAGAGCAAGAACGCCAACAAAGCACAATAGAGCGTGGCCAAGAGCATTGCCAAATTTTTGAGAACATCAATACCCATATGGCCAACGGTCTCGGCAATGGCCGCTCCCACACCAATCGGGGCAAAAAGCATCACTAATTTGGTAAATTTAAACATGACCTCGGCCAATGTTTCGATACCGCTCACCATCTTCTTTTTCTTCTCTTCGGGCAGCATCGCCAAACTGATACCAAACAAAATACTAAAGACCACAATTTGAAGCACTTGCCCTTCGGCTATAGACTTAGCGATGTTTTCAGGAAAAGCATGAACAATAATATCCTGCCAATTTTGCTGGGCCACTTTAGGCAGTTCGTCTGTCAGGTTTTGAGGTGGTTGAATACCCGCTCCAGGCTGAAACCAATTGGCAAAAAACAACCCAATGAAAAGGGCAATGGTCGTAACAACTTCAAAATACAACAAAGATTTCCATCCCATACGCCCCACTTGTTTGAGGTCAGAATGACCCGCAATACCTGCTACTAAGGTGGCAAAGAGCAAAGGGGCAATGATGGTCTTGATCATTTGCAGGAAGATTTTTCGCAAAAATTTCAAGTTTTGGGCTATTTCTGGAAAATCATAGCCTATCTCTGTGCCCACAAGCATCGCTACCAAAATGGAAGTAGTCAGGTTTTGTTTTACAAAAGCATGCACGACAAGGCCCATTAATGCCAACCAACGCAGGCTAATTAAAAGGCCATCGCTAAGGTTAATAATTTCATATTTGTCTAAAACTGTAGCAAGGGCAGCCAAAGTGACCAATACCCACTAACAATAAAAAGTTGTTGTTTAAATTTGCTCATAAAGATAGTTTGAAGATGGAGAAGGATGCTTTAGGTTGAGTGAACAGCTGGTATTTTTAGATGAATTGACAGGATGATTGGTAGTTTATTACCTCATTAACTTAATTTGCCACAAAATAGGAAAATTCAAAAGATGTGAGAAAACACGCTAAAAAATCCGAATTTTATAAGGATTTTGGTAAAAATACTAAAATTTTCGATTTATCCATAAGCGTAATCAATAATAGTCTATAAACATATCTTAAGCGTACTAAGTAAAAAGTACATTTTATTATCTTGAATAGAGAGTCTTCTTTCATTAGTTTTTATGAACAAAAGAGAGTTTATCAAAATAGCAAGTATAGGGGTAGCAGGAGGAGGTTTTACCAACTTAAAAGATTTAAATTGCCTACCCAACAATTCAATATGTGTGGCTATGCTGCCCCAAAATAGACATTGTCAGGATTGGCTATATTGGCTTGGGCAATAGAGGCACTGGTGCATTGGATAGAATCATTTATTTAGAAAATGTGCAAGTAAAAGCGCTTTGAGACATCCGTTCTGAGAAAAGGACCGCTGCTCAAAAAAAGTTGGAAGGCACTACCCATACGCCTACCATATATGCAGGCGACAAAGACGAATGGAAAAACTATGCGAACGCCCCGATATTGACTTAGTGTATATCTGCACGCCTTGGGCTTTGCACGCGCCCATGGCGTTGTATGCCATGGAGCAGGGCAAACACGTTGCCGTTGAGATTCCTGCCGCTACTACCATTGAAGACTGTTGGAAATTGGTAGCAACCTCCGAACGCACACGCAAGCACTGCATGATGCTCGAAAATTGTTGTTACGATTTCTTTGAATTGCTTACGCTCAACATGGCCCGTCAAGGTTTCTTTGGTGAAGTAGTACATGTAGAGGGTGCGTATATTCATGATATTTATGAATCTTTTTTCGACAAAAACAAACGATATAATTTGTGGCGCTTGAGAGAAAACGTCCGAAAAGGAAATTTGTACCCAACGCATGGCTTAGGGCCTATTTGTCAAATCTTAGATATCAACCGAGGCGATAAAATGGACTATTTAGTTTCTGTTTCGAGTAATGATTTTATGTTGGAGCCAAAGCCAAAGAACTGGCTAAAACCGATACTGATTTTGGGGAGTTTGCCGATAAAACTTTTCGAGGAAATATGAATACTACCACCATTCGCACCCAAAAGGGCAAAAACTATTATGTTACAGCATGATGTTACCTCACCTCGTCCCTACTCTCGATTCATTTGGTGAGTGGCACAAAGCTACTGCCCAAAATACCCCTCCCAGGGCGCATCTCAACGGGGCATGATTGGATTTCAGAAAACAGAGATGAGGGTATTAGAAGACAAATACCAGCCAGAAATTGTAAAAAGGATAGGTGAATTGGCCAAGCAAGTAGGCGGGGCATGGAGGTATGGATTTTCTGATGGATTGGCGATTAATAGACTGTTCAAGAAATGGTCTGCCCTTAGATCAAGATGTCTATGATGCCGCTTCGTGGAGTGCCATAGGGCCACTGAGTGAAAAGTCAGTCACGAATCGTTCTAACTCCATAGATATTCCTGATTTTACAGCAGGAGCTTGGAAAACAAATACGCCCATAGACATTTCAATGAAAAATGGAGGCAACACTAAAATAAACCAAAAAAATAATGACCATAAAAATTTTTGAAAATAGTACCCAAATGGGCATAGCTGCCGGTAAAGCAGCCGCAGAAATAATAACAGCAGCCATCGAAAAAACGGTAGTGCCAACATCATTTTAGCCACAGGCACCAGTCAGTTTGGTGTACTTAATCAGTTGTCTGAATCGGCCATTGATTGGAGTCAAGTAACCATGTTTCATTTAGATGAATATATCGGGTTGCCCTTAGCGCATCCAGCCAGTTTTCGCAAATACCTCAAAGAGCGATTTATTGACAAAGTGACCTTCAGGGCCAGTCACCTTATTGATGGGGAAACAGACCCCGAAACAGAATGTGAACGCTTAGGTAATCTCATTCAAAAGCACCCGATAGATGTGGCTCTGGTGGGTATTGGTGAAAATGGGCACTTAGCTTTCAATGATCCTCCAGCAGATTTTGATACCGAGCAGCCTTATATTGTGGTTCATTTAGATGAGCCTTGCCGTAAGCAGCAATGGAACGAGGGTTGGTTTGAATCTTTGGAGGCCGTACCTACGCAAGCCATCAGTATGTCGGTGCGGCAGATTATGAAATCAAAGCATATTGTTTGTACCGTACCTGATGAACGCAAAGCACAGGCGGTTAAAAACTGTTTGGAAGGAGAAATAAGCAACCTCTTCCCAGCCAGTATCTTGAGAGAACACACACATTGCCAAGTTTATTTGGATAATGAAGCTAGTAAATTATTGACCAATATTTAACCTGTCATAGGTGCAGTAGGTTTTCTTGGTATTCACAAATTTAAACTTTCGACCTGGTGAAAAATCGCAGAAAATTCTTAAAAACGAGTGGTTTAATAGGGCTTGCTGCACTTGGAGATAACCCACTCCCTCCTTTTTTACAGTCTAATTTACCACCTAATATGTCGCCAGAAACTATTGAAGAAAATCAAAGCCTTATTGGGCCTTATGGTCCATGGGCTGTATCTCTTATGGAGAAACAACTACCTTCTTTTTCTTTTAGGCGTAAAGAATGGAACAACCTTGCTCAATGGAAAAAGGTCGCAAGAACTAAGTTGGTAGAAAGATTGGGGATTCCCGACATAGGTGGCCTACCCACCGTAACAGTCAAGAAACAGTATGTTTATGACGGTTTACACATCGAAGAATTGACTTGGCAACTTCCCTACGGACGACCTACCGAAGCTATTCTTCTAAAACCTGCCAATGCCACTACTCCTCTACCTGGCATTTTAGCTTTTCACGACCATGGTGGAAACAAATATTTTGGCACACGAAAAATTACGAAGACATCCGATGCGCAACACCCGTTAATGCAAGAACATCAAGCCCATTATTATGAGGGGCTTGCTTGGGCCAATGAAGTCGCCAAAAGAGGTTATGTCGTTTTGGTATCTGATGCTTTTCCCTTTGCCAGCCGCAGGGTATGGTTGCAGGATGTACCCGCCAAACAACGCCAAGGATTGACTGACCAAAACCCCGAAAACTCGGAAAATATCAAAGCCTATAACGAATGGGCGAGTGACCATGAACACATCATGGCCAAATCGCTTTTTAGTGCAGGCACCACTTGGCCTGCAGTGTTTTTTGCCGAAGACCAAAAAGCTTTGGATGTGTTGTGCGCACGCAAAGATGTAGATGCCAATCGAATAGGCTGTGGAGGACTATCTGGCGGGGGTATGAGAACTGTTTTTATGGGTGGTTTAGACGCGCGCATCAAGTGCGCCGTCTGTGTAGGCTTTATGACTACTTGGAAAGACTTCGCCTTGCACAAATCTTACACCCATACATGGATGACCTACGTGCCGCTTTTGCCCAATGAGTTGGACTTTCCGGAAATACTCGGATTGCGTGCGCCATTGCCTACGTTGGTGCTAAACGACTCCGAAGATCAACTTTATACCTTACCCGAAATGAAGGCTGCCGATAAAATCTTGGGCGAAGTATATCAAAAGGCTAATGCTGCCACTCATTACAAATGCTCTTATTATCCAGGGCTGCACAAATTTGACAAAGCCATGCAAACCGAAGCGTTTGATTGGTTTGACAAATGGCTAAAGGCTTAAAAATAGGAAATCAAATCAATACAGATGTCTTTAGTATCTCTTTGGCTGCCTTAGCAATACCCACAGGGTCGAAGCTACATTCGCGGTGGAGTTCGATTTGCTCGCCATGCTCTACAATACGATCAGGAATACCGAGGCGTTTTAGTTTGGCTGTGTAGCCATAGTCAGCCATAAACTCCAGTACAGCACTTCCCATGCCTCCTTGGATACAGCCATCTTCTACGGTGATGATGCGGTCAAACTTTTGAAAAACTTCGTGTAGCAGGGCTTCGTCTAAGGGCTTCGCAAAACGCATATCATAGTGCGCGGCGCTAATCCCTTCTTTTTCAAGAATCTCACACGATTTTACAGCGTAGTTCCCAATGGGGCCAATGGTCAAAATAGCCAAGTCTTCACCATTTCGTACTTTTCGACCTTTTCCTATTTCAATTTTTTCAAAGGGTGTTTTCCATTGCGGCATCACACCCTCCCCCCGCGGATAACGAATCGTAAAGGCATATTTACCTTGTTGTGTTTCGGGTAGTTGCGCAGTAAACATCAGATTCCGAAGTTCCTGCTCATTCATGGGGGAGGCCACAATCATATTGGGAATACAACGCATGTAAGCGATATCATATGCGCCATGGTGCGTGGGGCCGTCGGCACCCGCAAAGCCAGCGCGGTCAAGGCAAAATACCACAGGTAACTCTTGAATGCACACATCGTGAACCACTTGATCGTATGCACGCTGCATAAACGTACTGTATATATTACAAAACACCACTGCCCCTTGCGTAGCCATTCCTGCCGAGAAGGTTACAGCATGTTGCTCAGCAATACCTACATCAAAGGCACGATCAGGCATGGCTTTCATCATGATATTCATTGAAGAACCCGACGGCATGGCAGGAGTTACGCCTACGATTTTAGGATTTTGCTGGGCCAACTCCACCAATGTATTCCCAAAAACATCTTGGTATTTGGGGGGTTGAGGCTTATCAGGTATTTTCTTAAAAATTTCGCCTGTTATTTTATCAAACTTGCCAGGAGCATGCCATTTTGTTTGGTCTTTTTCGGCAGGCGCAAAACCCTTTCCTTTGACCGTGACACAATGAAGTAACTTAGGACCTGGAATGGCTTTCAAATCATTGAGAACATGCACCAAATGATCTACATCATGGCCATCAATCGGCCCAAAATAGCGTAAATTAAGCGACTCGAATAAATTGCTTTGCCGAAGTAATGTGGTCTTTAGGCCATCTTCTACACGTGCTACCACCTCACGTGCACTTTTACCGAAGTGACTCATTTTCCCCAACAAATTCCATACTTCTTCTTTTACGCGGTTATAAGTGTGTGAGGTAGTAATATCGGTCAAGTATTCTTTTAATGCCCCTACGTTGGGGTCAATACTCATACAATTATCATTCAAGATGATAAGCATATTGGTATTTTTGAGTCCTCCAGCATGATTCATGGCCTCAAAAGCCATGCCGCCCGTCATGGCACCATCGCCAATAACAGCGATAGAATGTTGATTTTCAGCCCCTTTTAGCTGTGCGCCTACGGCCATCCCCAAAGCCGCTGAAATAGACGTAGAAGAATGTCCAACACCGAAGGCATCGTATTTACTTTCTTTGCGTTTAGGAAAGCCCGACAACCCGCCATAGAGGCGATTGGTATGGAAGTTATCTCGTCTTCCTGTCAATATTTTATGGCCATATGCTTGGTGGCCTACATCCCACACCAACTGGTCTTGGGGCGTATTAAACACATAGTGTAAAGCTACTGTAAGTTCTACTACGCCCAAACTCGCCCCGAAATGTCCCCCATAAACTGATACCAAATCAATGATATACTGACGTAGTTCTTGGGAAACTTGCGGAAGTTGCGCGGTATCTAAACGACGGAGATCATCGGGGGTCTCGATTTGAGAGAGGAGTTGACCTGGGGTAATGAGCATCATCTAATGGCTTGATTCAAAGTAGTTATATAACTCTCTTGTTGATAAAAGTGTTTGACAAAGTTATAAACTTTATAGCGAAACAAATATTATTGTTGACTGGCCTTGTAGAGTTTTTGTTTTTCTTCACGGCTTAAACTTTCATATCCCGACTTTGATATTTTATCTAAAATGGCATCAATTTCATCTTGATTAGGGGCTTCTACGGGTGTATTTTCTGTAGTAGAGGCATAACGGCGATTAGTAGTGGTAGTGGTAGCACGGGCGCGTTGAGGTATATTTACATGGGGTTTGTGATCAGTAACTTTTTGAAAAAACTCTCCTATCGCATAAATAGGTTTACCCCAATCATTACCATTTTTAAGGGCTTTTATAAACGCAAACCCTAGCATTGCTCCTGCCAAATGGGCTAAATTACCACCAGCATTGGCTCCTACTAATTGCGCCATAGAGATAATAATACAAAAGGCCGCAATGTATTTGAGCCGAATAGGGCCGAGTAAGATGACGAAAAAAGTATAATCGGGGAGTAAAGTAGCTGCTCCCAAAATAACGGCAAACACCGCTCCTGACGCACCAATCAAACTGGTATTTAGTTCTCTTTGAAAATAAGGGAGCAAGTTATACATGCCTAAAAACAGTACCCCACCTGCTAAACCTCCTAAGATAAAAAGTGCCACAAGTCTCCGACTACCAATATACTCTTCTATTACTCTTCCAAACCAGTAAAGTGAAAGCATATTAAAGAAAATATGAAACGGCCCTTGGTGTATAAAAAAATTAGTGAGTAATGTCCATGGCTTGTATTTGGCCACGTTGATATCAGCTGCAAGGCTCAATTGCTCCATTACCCATTGATAATAGGTGGGATTTTCGCTTAAAGTAAGTACAATGTAGAGCGTAATCACTACTATAAATACAAACACATTAAGCAAAATGAGTTTAATGACCGCATTATTGGTTTTTGTAAACTCCCCTCTAATATCGTCGAAAATGCTGCTCATCGCTTTATCAGTTCAAATTAAAATCAACATTTACTATCTTAAAACTTCTTTTCTGACTGAAAATTAAACAAAAAGATACAGAGTTACAAATTAGTGCATTCGACCAATTCGCCAAAACCGTAGTAAAATATACGCAAAAATCATGCCTCCAAGATGTGCAAAGTGCGCTACGCCTGAATCTTTGATATGAACACCTGCATATAGTTCATACAAAGCATAGAAAGTAACAAAGTATTTGGCCTTGATAGGTACAGGGAAAAAGAGCAACATCATTTCCATATTGGGAAAAATAAGCCCGAAGGCTGCAATGATACCAAACACCGCCCCCGAAGCACCTAACATGGGTATATTAAGACGTTGCTCGTACATATCTCTGACAAACCCGACACTTTCTTTTAGGTAGGTCATATTTTTAGGTTGATCCTCGAAATTATTCAAAAAATCAAAAGCTGCGCGTTTCGTTTCGGGAGCAAATCGCGTTATAAAATCTAAAAAAGCATCGGGAGATGGGTACTGGACATACAAATCGGCGGCACTTTTAAGTTCATACATTTCATAATAATTGATAGCCGCATACAGAAATCCCGCACCAATGCCAGTTACAAAATAAAAAATCATAAACCGTTTTGGGCCCAATACATGTTGCTCTAACAAAGGGCCGAAGAAAAATAACCCCAACATATTGCTAAACAAATGCCCAAAACCTCCATGCAAGAACATATAAGTGATAAATTGATGTGGTTTAAAACTGGGTCCTAAAATGGGATGTAAGGCAAACCAATCTACAAATAGGGGCATCATAGATTGCAAAAAATAAACAAATACATTGGCAATGAGCAAATTGCGAACTACGGGCGTGATATTAAACATACAATTTTGGGCTTATTTGAATAAAGTGGCTATTTTCTCTAACGACAAAACAACGAAAATGGGTTCGCCAGTGGGTGTAAAGTTGGGATTGGAGGACACAAAAAGCTGATTGATAAGTCGCTCCATTTCATCAGAGGAGAGTCGGGTTAAATAACGGGGGGCAAAACGTCGAGCTAATACCCGTGCAGTAGTTTCGGTACGGTTGAGCTGAATATCAGCATAGTTTTGTCGCAATTGTTCAGTCAATTCTTCAAAAATTCGCTGTGCTTCCTCAATCGGCAATTCAGAGGGTAAACTTCGCACAATGAGTGTATCTGGCCCTAAAGCGTCAAAATCAAAGCCCAAGGCCAATATTTCCTCACGCATTTCCAACACCAAAGGCATATCGGCTATCGACAAACGCACGGTTAAAGGAAATAAAAGCTGCTGTGAGGTGGCATTGCGTGTATCTAACTGTTTTAGATAACGGTCATATAAAACACGCTCGTAGGCGGCTCGCTGATCTATTAGCATCATCCCTGATTTAACTGCAGAAACCACATAACGATACTGAATTTGTACTGCCAAGCGGCGATTTTTTATCTCTTCTTCCTCTCCTATGCTTACCTGATTGACTCTACTACCCAAAGTAGGAGGCTGAGGCTCTCTTCTATTTTCTTCTTCACCCCAATCTAATCGGGACGGTGAAACTTCTATCTGTGGCTTCTGAAAGCCCTCAAATAGCTTCTCCCAATTGGCTAAGTTTGATTCTTCTCGACGAGGTCCAGGATGAGGTGGTGGCACATTGGGTGTATCCCAAGTAGGTAATACAGACTTGGATTCAGGATGTAAAGGTGAGCTGGATGGCGAAGACAAGAAATTAACGTTGGCATCAAAATCAATAGAATGAGAAAGGTGATTGACACTGATAGACTTCCGAACAGCCGCCATGAGCAGTGCATATACCGAGCGCTCATCATCAAACTTTATTTCTGTTTTAGTAGGATGAATATTGATGTCAATATGAGAAGGGTCTATGTCTAAATTTAATACATAAAAAGGATGACTCCCTCAGCAATCGTTCCTTCATAAGCTGATAATACTGCATGGTGTAAATAACTGTGTTTGACAAATCGCTCATTGACAAAGAAAACTGTTCACCACGTGTCTTTCGAGCAAAATCTGGCTTCCCAATATAACCTTTGACGGTAATATAGGGTGTTTCTTCTTGACAAACAATGATGTTTTCGCGGTAAGTTTTGCCAAACATATCCACAATCCGTCGGCTAAGTTTACCCCATACAAGTTATAAACTTCTGTATCATTGTGGTAGAGCGAAAGCGTGGTTTCGGGATGTGCCAAAGCTACACGCTGAAATTCATCTAAAATATGACGCATTTCTACCGAATTAGTTTTCAAAAAATTACGCCGTGCAGGTACATTAAAAAATAAATTTTTGACCAAGATATTAGTCCCTGGCAAACATGCTACCGATTCTTGCGATTTTAGCTCAGATCCTTCTACCCGTAGCAGTATGCCAATCTCATCGGCAGTGCGGCGCGTACGCATCTCTACTGAGCTACTGCCGCAATAGAAGCTAAAGCTTCTCCCCTAAAGCCCATGGTTCGTATCCGAAAGAGATCATCTGCATGTCGAATCTTGGAGGTAGCATGACGCTCAAAACTCATCCGAGCGTCTGTTTCCGACATACCAATGCCATCATCAATCACCTGAATCAATGTACGCCCCGCATCACGAATAATTACCTGAATATTCTTTGCCTTTGCATCGATGGCGTTTTCGAGTAGTTCTTTTACAACAGACGCAGGGCGTTGTACTACTTCCCCAGCTGCAATCTGGTTAGCTATGGCATCGGGAAGTAAGCGGATTATATCTTGCATATTGAGGTACAATCTTTCAAAAATAGACAACAAAATAATAGTTTAAAATCGTTTACTAAAAGTTTATTTATCTCAACAAAAAAGACATAAAAACAAATAGAAAAATTTATTTGTTTTATCATTATAAAAATAAATATTTTAACTTTACTGATATAATTTTAATTGAACTCTTAAGTTTTTTACCCCATAAAACAATTTTGGCACGCTGTTTGATGAAGTGGTTTATATAAGTCTAAACCACTTGTTTCCAAATAGTTTGTTCACTATTAATAACCTATAAAAATGAAAAAACCTAACCTACATTTAGCTTTCCAGTGGCTTATATTTCTTCCTATCATATTACCACTGTGTATTCTTTTCGGAGCTTTTCAGGGCATTATAAATACAGTAGAGCAAATGGCACAACAAATGTGGACAGATGTTTCGACCATTGAGCCGAAAGTAGAGTCTTCTGAGTTAGAGTTTTGAAGAGGAAAAAAGGCTTCCCAAGCGCTTAAACATTTTTTTTTCAAAATTCCAAAAAAAACGATACTGTCCAAATATCCACCCATACATTAGCAAAATGACTTGGTAGAGAGGTAGTATAACTAGTATGTTGAACAGCCAAATAAGCCAATTGTTTTGAATGTCAAGCAGCTGCACCATCCACCGCTTGGTGTACATCACTGTAAATCCTGTGCAAGCAAATACCAACAAGATAACCATTACTTGCCAGCCGTTTTTTACTCCCCACCGTATTTTTAATTTTTCAATCCAAGTCATTGTAGTTACTGTTCAAAATGAACCAGTTCGACATCTTAGTTATGTTGTATAGAGTTCAAGTACTCATCAACTATGTGTGGTGAATTGCCAACTGCCAATGACCCAAAAGCTCTCTGATTATTCATGTAAAAATGCCAGATGCTCTGGCCCTATTTCTTCGGGATCTAACTCTAAAAATTCTTCCCAAAAAGGATCATTGGGTAAAGCTGCTCGGCATAAAATAGGCTCTTTTTTGACTGGATGTGTAAAAAATAGCCTTCGCGCATGTAAATTAATATTTCCGTCAGAATTAGGCTTGGGCGACCCGTACTTTATATCTCCTCGAATGGGACAGCCCATTTCCGCCAATTGTACACGAATTTGATGTGGGCGGCCTGTAATAGGCGTTACTTCCAACAAATAATGTTTATTGATTTCTCCCAGCACTCGGTAAGTAAGTTCGGCTTTTTGGGCATTAGGAGCTGCATAATCGTAGGCTTTCACTACATTACGCATTTCATCTTTAATGAGCCAATGAGTAAGTTTATCTTGTTTTTTAGGGGCTTGCGGCGTACTACTGCCCAATAAGTCTTTTGCACATCTCGTTTACGAAAAATTTCGCTCATACGCTCCAGGGCTTTGGAAGTACGTGCAAAAACCACCAATCCACTTACAGGGCGGTCAATCCGATGGACGGTTCCAAGAAAGACCTCTCCTGGTTTTTGGTATTTATCTTTGATATAATTTTTGACTAAATCGAGCAAGGGGTGTCTCCTGTGGCATCGCCTTGAACGAGCACTCCTCCAGCTTTACTGACAATGATGAGGTGATTATCCTCATATACAATATGAAATGGTTTCGGCATTCGACTGATTGATTGTAACACTAAAAAATTAAGTAATCAAAAGACTTAACAAGAGGGCTGTCAGTAAGATTCCTTCTCATTAGGAAAGTCGTTGGCTTTCACATCTTTTACATAGTTACTTACTGCATCTGTCATCATACTGTGCAGGTCGGCATAGCGGCGTAAGAAGCGGGGTTTAAATTCTTTGGTTAAACCCAATAAATCATGCAACACCAATATTTGCCCATCAGCATGAGGACCTGCTCCAATACCAATGGTTGGAATACGAATACTTTCAGAAACTTTTTTGGTAAGTGATGCGGGTATTTTTTCAAGCACTGTCCCAAAGCAACCTATTTCGTCAAGCATCTGAGCATCTTGGAGCAACTTCTCGGCTTCTGTTTCCTCTTTAGCTCGTACAGTATAAGTTCCAAATTTATAAATGGATTGTGGGGTAAGTCCCAAATGCCCCATGACAGGCACACCTGCGCTCAAAATTCGTGTGATAGATTCCTTAATTTCTAACCCTCCCTCCAATTTCACGGCATGAGCACCCGATTCTTTCATAATCCGAATAGCCGAATCTAAAGCAGCGCGTGAATTGCCTTGATAAGAGCCAAAGGGCAAGTCCACGACCACAAAAGCTCGTTTTACCGCTCTCACCACTGCTTGTGCATGGTAGATCATTTGATCGAGGGTAATAGGAAGCGTAGTTTCATGGCCAGCAATGACATTGGAGGCAGAATCTCCTACCAAAATAATGTCTATTCCTGCCGAATCAACGATTTTGGCCATAGAGTAATCGTATGCCGTCAGGGCTGAAATTTTTTCGCCTCTATTTTTCATCTCTTGGATGATATGCGTTGTGATACGCTTTATTTCGATAGATGATAGCTGGGTTGACATAGTTTTGGGTCATGAATAGTAAGATGGGGGTCTCATCTACACTATTTAGGCCGTAGCCACGGCTCTGGATTTAGTTTACTGGTATTTTTCCAAATTTGAAAATTGACTTCCGAAACACCATCTGTATCTGTAGCTACTACACCGATAGTGTCACGTGCTTTTAGTTTTTGTCCTGGGCGCACATTGACATTTTTTAATTTGGCATAAACGGTATAAAAGTCGCCATGTTGAACAAAGACTACGTTTTTCATTACGCCCATGTTGGTCACATCCATCACCACACCATCATAAACAGTTTTTACAGAAGATCCAGCACTGGTCTGAATATCAACACCTTGATTTTCTTGATACACATTTTTAAGCACCTCTTTGGTACCAAATCCATCTGAAATAAAGCCAGGCACTGGCCATGGCAACCGCCCCCGCGAAGCAGCAAAAGAGGAGGCCAAACTCACCTCTTCTTCGTTCATCCCCTCAGCATTGAGTTCTTCTTTATTAGTTTCTTCCTTGATGTCGGGCTTTTTCTCTGCTATTATTTCTGTATTATTTTTTTCTGCGGCCTTGGCTGCAGCCTCGCGGGCAGCTTTTTCTTTGGCAGCTTTTTCGCGAGCAGCGAGGCGGGCACGTTCGCGGCGTTCTTCGATTTCGCGCTGAATAATGCGTGTTAGGGCATTTTCCAACTGTTTGTTGGCTCTTCTTACCTCAGCTACTTCTGCGCTTATCTCTTTTTCTCGCCCACTTAATTCTTTGACTACCTTATCTTTTTCACCTTTGAGTTGCTCCAAGTTTTTACTTTCAGCAATGCGCGTTTGCAGCGCATTTTCTTGGTCTTTTTTCTTGTTTGAGATACTTTGCGACTTAGCAATCATCAAAGATTGCACCTTTTTCATTTGCTCTACCTGTTTTTTACGTTCATCGGTGTATTGTTTCAGGTATTTATAGCGAATCAATAATTGGTTAAAGGTAGGGGCAGAGAAAAGGAATGTTAATTCGCTCAAACTATTATTGCGTTTGGCAGAATTATAAATCATTTTTCCGTACTCCTCGCGTAGTTTTTCTAAATCAACGTCCAATTCGACCTTAGCTTTTTGGAGCTCTGTCAACTCCGAATTCATTAGCTCTAAATCATCGTTAATGAGTTCAATTTTGCGATTCTGGGCGCTTATTTGCTGCTTAATAGCCTTCAATTGCCCCAAACTTGCACGTTTTTGTTCTGATGTTTGCTTCAATATCCCTTGCAGTTGCTTGAGTCTATCAAGATTATCTTGTTTTTCTTTCTCCAACTGCTGACGACTTTTTTGGGCATATAGTGTAACATTACTTCCTAAAAGCAATGCTATTATAACAACCAACAGAAAACTAATTCGATCCACTACTTTCATATATTTTTAAGCACTAAGGCGCTAATACTCGCTAAGTTTTTAATTTGAATGCGCTCATTTCCTTTCAAATTTAGAGGGAATACCAAAGGGGAATGTAAGTGGTTTTTCACTCAACTCTACTTTTTGATGCTTGATTTTGAAAACGGTTTGATAGCGCAGTTTATCTTCTTTTGATTCGTAATCTAATTGTATCAAACTTGTATAAGGAAATAGATAATTATTAAGCTGCGTAAAATCCTCATAATCAAGTGTTAAAGAGTTTTTAGTAGGCTGTTCTGTGACCATCAGTTTTTTGAGGCGACGATTTTGCTCACCAATATAATTTTCTATTGATATTTTCCCTTCTTCTTGACGCAACATGAAAAAGTCTTTTTCCTTGCGGAAACGTTGACCGTTGGTTTTAGGAATGGGCATATTACCCACCAAGATAGATTGAATTAAGTCAAAGCTAAGCTGAAAATTAAATTGCTTACTAAGCGTTGTAAAATCATATAAATAATAGGCCTTATTGTAGCGATCAACTATTCTAATAGAGTCGCGTGTGATTAAGCCACGCATTACTTCTATAGGACCTACCACTACTTGGAGCCATAAAACGCTATCTTTTTTCATTCTGATACTAACATTAGCATTGTCAATATCTTGTTCTTTACTTTTAAAAGAAATTTTTGATTTCGCTGTGAGATATTCAAAATCTACATCTTCTACTTTTATTTTTATTTCTTCAGGTTCCGTACTGATTGAAGTGATAGAATCTCTTTGAGGAATAGAGGCTAAGGTGTCAATGTTTACGATTAAGCTATCTTTTACAGGCTTTATTCCACTTTTTTGACGTTGCCGATGGCAAGCCGCAAAAAGAATAATTAAAAATAAACCAAGACTAAACGACAAATTAATTTTCATGTACTATCTGCTAATGGCTCATTGCCGTTTTACTGTTCTATCAATTGCCCAGTGGCAATTTTTTTATCAATTTGTTCGCTATTTTCTCCCATTGTTTTGGCTCTTTTCCACTGCTCAATGGCTTTTTCACGTTCGCCCAACTGGTACAATACATCTCCATAATGCTCTACGATAGTACCACTTACCCCTTTGTTTGCCGCAATAGCCTTTTCTAAATATTGGCGTGCCGCCTTGTAATCCTTCATTACATACAATACCCAAGCGTAGGTATCTAAGTAAGTGGCGTTATCGGGGTTGCGTGCTACTACGCTGGCAGCCATTTCTTTGGCACGGTCAAGTTTTTCTTTTCTTAAAGACAAAAAATAGCTATAGTTGTTGAGTACATGGTCGCTATTAGGTTCGATTTTGAGTGATGCCTCATAAGATTCGTCCGATTTATCATGCTGCCCCAAGCCGTGGTAAGCATCGCCCAACTGGGCAAGAATACCCACTTGCAACTCTTTACTTTCGGAAGTCAATTTTTGGGCTTCTTCGAGTGCATCTACGGCTTGCTGATAGTGGCGTTTAACGAGGTGCGCAGAGCCATTGGAATACCAAAAAAGCCCTTGATTAGGAAGTTTTCTAAGGCTTGATCAGAATGAACAATAACACTATCTAACTGATTCAAGTCAGAGTCTAACTGCAACACCGCGGCCCATACTTCATACATCGAAGGATTGATATGGGTAGCACGCACGTATGCATCGCGCGCATCAGACTTACGACCCGCTTTTACCAATAGATCGGCATAGACTACATACGCCCTCATATCTTTGGGGTGTGCTTTGACTATTTCAGCAGCTCGACTGAGTACTTCTTGGCGAGTAGCATCATCTTTGGCATCACGCAATAACCCCATCAAAGCCTGCATCTTGGTATCAATATCGGCATTGGGGTTGTTAAACATTTGTCCCATTTGTTTATCAGCAGCTTCAGCATCTCCATTCTGGCGGTAGATTTCGGCCAGCATCACCCGCGCTTCTCCTTGTTCGGGATTTATTTTTAGGGCTTTTTCCAATTGTTCTTTGGCCTCTTTGGGACGCTTGGCCATCATCATCAGCTGCGCCAACTCTACTACATATTGTGCCTCTGTAGGCTCGGCGTTAATTAGCTTTTGGGCTTCTTCAATGGCTTTATTGATTTTGTCAAGTTTTAGGTAAAGGCGTTGTTTTTGGTGAATCAAATCCTCGTCTATCCCCAACGAACGCTCCACTTCATCGTAAGCTTTGAGGGCTTCTTCGTATTTTTCATCCAAAATATAAACAGCAGCCAGTTCAAGGCCGTATTCTGCATTTTCAGTATCTTGGCGTATAATGCTTTTGTATAAGTCGGCAGCTTTGCCATATTTTCTTTGCTGGGTATAGATTTCGCCCAGTTGTACGGTATAGAATTTGTTTTTAGGGTCAATTTGAGCCGCTTTCTGTGCGTAAATGGCCGCTTCATCCAAGCGCTCGCGCTTGAGCAATGTACGTGCCAACTCATGGTTGATGGCTGCAATAGTAGGATCGACTTTGAGCGCAATCCTCAATATACTATCGGCACGCATATATTCTTCCATACTGGCAAATTTCATACCCTCGGCAAGCAATGATTCTAACTCAAAACGTTGGGCTTTTTGGGCATCATTTTCAGCCACGGCTTTACCTTTTTGAGCCAAAGCCAATGTCTGCATGAGAAAAAATGCAAAAAAAATAGGTAAGTATTTCATTTTATGTGGTGAAGCCTAATAAGCTTGTTTTGGATAGTTGTAATGAAATGTCGCCATAAAACTTTTTTTTCATCCATTAACGTTTTTTAAAAATCCAAAATTGTTGCTATGGTTTCGTTAACTCGGTAAATATAGGCCAAAATTACGAAAAATACCTGTTTAATACCCTAAAAAGTCAATTCTAAATAGACAGGGCAATGGTCTGAATGAATTGCATCTACTAAATGGCGACAAGATTTAATTTGAGGTACTAAATCATTACTGACCGACTGATAATCAATGCGCCAGCCTTTGTTATTGCTACGTGCTCCCGCTCGATAACTCCACCAACTATATTCTACTAAATGAGGATTGTCATAGCGATAAGCGTCTGTAAAGCCACTGGCAAACCACTGACTCATCCATGCTCTTTCTTCGGGCAGGAATCCCGTCGTGTTTTTATTGCGAATGGGGTCATGTATATCTATTTCTTGGTGGGCAATGTTTGTAATCTCCTTACTACAATAAGGCTTTGCCCAGTTTGTTGTAGGGCGTGAATCCACTGCTGAAAATCAGCTAAAAATGACATTTTGATTCCTTGCCGTGCTTCGCCGCTTGTGCCTGAAGGAAAATAAGCGTTCACAATGGTTACCCTCCCAAAATCAGCCTTTATGATACGCCCTTCAGCATCATACAAATCAATACCACAACCCATTTCACATTTACTAGAAGAGATTCTCGAAAAAATGGCTACGCCACTATAGCCCTTTTTTTGAGCAGCATTCCAGCCCACAAGCTGATAACCAAGTTGCTCAAACGGGGTTAAATCTACTTGATCAATGGTAGCTTTTACTTCTTGGAAACATAAAACATCGAACGCATGGACTGATAACCACTCCATGAGACCGTTGCGCATAGCGGCTCGCAAGCCATTGACATTGTAGGAAAGTATTTGCATTAACTATTGGTTTGACAGGCAGTAAATCTATGAAGGTAAAGAGCGCGTTTTGTTGAAAAACGCGCTCTTTACATAAGCCATAAACGCTTTCAATTTTAAATTTTTGCTGGTTGTATCTCTGATTTCTCATTAAAAAACACCAAAAATAACACCAAAACCCCTACTGCAATGCCCGCGGGAACCACCCATACATCAAGCCAATTGGTTACCTTTTCGGCATTGGTATTGGCAGCCAAGACTTGCCCGCCCAACCACGACCCTATACCCATGCCGAGGCCATACGTAGCCAGTGAAATCAATCCTTGCGCTTGTGATTTGATACTTGGACCTGCCTTGGTGTCGGTATAGATTTGGCCTGTAACAAAGAAAAAATCAAAACACACGCCATGCAACAAAATAGCCCCATAGAGCATCCATTCGCTGGTGGCAGCATCGCCATAGCCAAAGAAGAGGAAGCGTATAATCCACGCTATCAACCCAACAGCCAGCATCCACTTTACCCCCAAACGACTGAATGCCAAAGGTATTAATAACATAAATACTACTTCTGATACTTGACCCAACGACATCTTGTTTTCGACAAACTGCATGCCTGAAGCCCGCAAGGAGGGATTGGCAAAAGCATAATAAAATGACAATGGAATACAAATAGCCACCGAAGCAATGAAGAAAATCAGAAACGAACGGTCTTTAAATAGCACAAAAGCATCCTTTCCAATGATTTGCCCAATACTGACAGGGCCAGTAGCTTTGGGAGGAGTATTAGGTAAAGTAAAAGCCAACAATCCCAAGACCACGGAAGCAATCATTGAAATTTGAAAAATAGCTACTTGGTCGCCTACATTCCAAAAACCAACAAGATTAGTAACCACAATCCATGCCACTGTTCCCATGACACGAATGATAGGAAAGTCTTTTTCAGGAGCATTCATTTGTCTCATAGCAATGGAACTTGTGAGTGCAATGCAAGGAGCAAAGCAAAGGCAATAAGCTAAAATTACCCAAAAGAAACTGCCCGCATCGGTTATTTGTGTAATGACAAATAGCAAGCCTGCCCCAATCAAATTGAGGACACCCAATACCTTTTGAGCTGCAAAATAACGGTCGGCAATGGCTCCCATAAAAGGTGAAATAATCATGGCAATCGAAAAAGCCAAATAGGCGTTACCAATTTGGTCGCCTGTGGCATTGAGTTTAGTGCCGAGATAGACGCTCATTTGGCCATACCATGCCCCCCATACAAAGAATTGGAGAAACATCATGAGCATTAATTGCAAACGAACAGAAGACTTCATAAATGGTTTGGTTTAGTTTTGAAGCGGCTAATTTGAAGGTTTTCTACTAAAAATTCAAATGCTTTGTAAATTTGGCGGTAAATCTAACTTATGAAGCAACTTATACAAAATCTCAAAAATGGCCAAACTACTTTGGAAGAAGTACCTGCTCCCCAAGTAAAACATGGCGCGGTGCTGATTCAAACCCGTAAAAGTTTGGTATCGTTGGGTACAGAACGGATGTTGGTGGAGTTTGGGAAAGCCAACTTGATTGCTAAAGCCCGCCAGCAGCCCGACAAAGTAAAAATGGTGTTGGATAAAATCAAATCAGATGGGTTGATGCCTACACTCGAAACCGTCTTCAACAAACTTGAGCAGCCTCTACCGCTCGGTTATTGTAATGCTGGAGAGGTCATTGCCGTCGGTGAGGGGGTTTCGGACATTCGCATAGGCGACCGTGTAGCCTCCAACGGCACCCATGCAGAGGTGGTTTGCGTACCGCGCAATCTGGTAGCTAAAATTCCTAATAAAGTAACCGACGATGAAGCCGCCTTTACCGTCATTGGTTCTATAGGCTTGCAAGGGGTTCGGTTGCTGAACCCTACCTTAGGCGAAACCTTAGTAGTCATTGGCCTGGGCTTGATTAGGCTACTCACAGCCGACTTGCTGCGACTCAATGGCTGCCGTGTTATAGGCATTGATTTGGACAGTAAACTACAAATCGCTGCCCAAAGGGCATCATCACCTGCAATCACGCTTAGGCGATGACCCTGTAAAATTGGTGGAAGCACTTACCAATGGCATCGGAGCCGATGGGGTTATTGTAGCTTCAGCCAAAGACGATACCATCATTTCGCAAGCAGCGCGGATGTCGCGCAATATGGGCGTATCGCTCGTATTGGTCGGGGTCATCGGGCTGCATTTGAGTCGGGCAGAGTTTTATGAAAAGAGTTGTCTTTTCAGGTATCATGTTCTTATGGCCCAGGCCGCTACGACGACCATTATGAGCAAAAGGGCATAGACTATATCCTCTGCCCTTTTGTTCGATGGACTGAAAATCGGAACTTTCAGACTATCCTACAACTCATCGAATCGGGTTTGCTGGATGTAAAACCATTGATTACGGGAATTGTCCCACTTTAAAGTATCAAAAAATATATAATGACATGAATGGTGGGACTATTGCCTCAACTGTTGCATTATCGAAAAAATCGCTTTGACTACTTCCGTGCGTTATCGGGATACAGATTTTAGTGGTAGAAAGGGCGTAGTGGGCATCATTGGCGCAGGAAATTTTTTACGAATGACGCTATTGCCTACCCTAAAAGGAAAGACGATTAAATATAGCAAGTGTAATGGTCTGTCGGGAACAGCCTTAGCCAAAAAACATAACATCGCCATCAGCAGCACGACAGACTACCAGGATACTCAAAGACGATGAGGTTGATTTGGTGGTCATCACCACCCGCCACCATCAACACGCTCGTCTTGTAAAAAATCACTCAAGGCTGGGAAACACGTATTTGTAGAAAAACCCTTGGCGATTTTGAGGAAGAATTTCAAAAGAACTTTCCGAAAGTTTGAAAATGATGCCCAACAATCATGTCAAAACCTAACACTCACAGTAGGTTTCAATCGTCGAGTTTCACCTCATGCCAAAAAAATGAAAGCCCTATTGGCAACGTGCCGAGATGAACGTCATTGCTACCATGAATGCGGGCTTTATTCCTGCTACACTTCTTGGGTTCATGATCGTGCCGTAGGAGGGTCGAATTTTGGGCGAAGCTTGTCATTTTATTGATTTGATTACCTTCTGACGGGCAGCCGCGTAGTGGCTGTATGTACAGGCCTGCCATGGGACCCAATCCAATGGCACCACCGATAATGCCAGTATTTTGCTACGTTACGAAAACGGCTCAACAGGGTCATTAATTACTTCTCCTAAGCCATAAAGCCTATTCTAAAGAGCGTGTAGAAGTGTATTCGCAAGAAGAACCTTGATCTTAGATAATTTTCGGAGGTTGGAAGGCTACGGTTTCAGGGGTTTTCAGCACTTAAAACAAGGCAAGACAAAGGGCATAAAGCCCGGATTTGAGGCATTGATACAGCGTATTCAAGAAGGTGGAGAACCACTTGATTCCGCTCGATGAAATTATGAATACAACCCAAGCAACCTTCGCTGCCATTCAGAGTTTAAAAGAAGGGCTTGGGTAAAGAAATACAGTGAGAATACATTATGGACACCCCTTGATTTGGACTTTAAATACCACTGGGTTTTACGATAAACCCAAGGTTTAATAAAATGTATTTTTTGGCTTCATGAAGTGTATTAGATGTAGCTTCAATAATAGAAGTGGCATGAATAATTCCCTCTGATTCTATGATAGGGTTGGCAGTTATTGTACCTGTTATATTCTTTTTGTTTCTATAAAAATATTATCCAACCCCAGTTCATCTCGATTACCACTTGTTCCTGCCTTGTGATAATATCGCCATAATAACTGAATATAAGGTTGATTAAGTATATTTGGAAGTTTTACCTCAAATAGAGTGCTATCATTTGCCGCACCACGACTGTAGTCAACCACCTGATTCATTTCATTTAATAAATCTATAAAATTTACAATATCTCCAATTCTATATTGTAGTCGAATACCATATTCTCTGGCTCCTATGGCCAATGTTCGACCAGTCCATTTTACTTTTATATCGCTTTTATTTTCGGTATTTAGTGCAAGTAATACTCCTCCCAATTTTGTCCCTGGGTAGCCTGTATTTCCACTTCCAGTATTAATAAAAGAGACACCATTAGTACCCAACCCTTTTATTCTTGTAGCACTTGTCAAATTATAGACACCAGTAGTAAAACCTGCAATGGCTGAGTTTAGACCTGGGTCTGAATCCTCCATATAAACAAATTTCAGATGGTTGGGCGATGTACCCGCTGCAGATGTAGAGGGCCAACTGACAAATTCATAGCCGCAGGCATTAAGCATGGCTGCATTAGGGATTGGGTTTTCTGAGAGAACAGCAGATTCAAATACGGCTATATATGTCATGGAAGAATCACTATTGACCACCTGTATGCTATCTGTAAGCTGAGTAGAGTTATATAGCCAATGTTTAAACTTATAGCCTGCTTTAGCTTTTGCAATGAGTTTTACAGGAATATTAACCCAAGTAAATGCCTGTCCAAGGATAGGGCGCACTGCCGACTCCTGGTGTTGAAGGTAAAACATCGATGGTGTTAATTTTTACATATCCATGATTAACATTAGAAACATTGATTGTCATATCAAATTGGTTAGTTATGCCAAATTTGTCTTGAATATGTAGTCGCTGGTAAGCAGGTCTTTCTTGAAAAAAAGTGATACATTGATTGATTGTTGTTCCAACCAAGCCGAACTATCTGGTAATGTTTTCCAACGATTGAGATGGGCGGGTATCTCTGCTGATTGCATCACGTTTATTTTGGATGAGTTGGGTTAGATGCGATGTTAGAAAGCAAGTGTTTATTAAATCTGCAAATCTATTGATGAATTTACATTTAAAATTTTGATTTTGAAGTAGTTTCCCTAATAAAAAGCCAGCATCCTCCCAATTAGTGAAACTTGAAGCTATTGCCAATCTGTCCTCAGTCCAATTACTTATTGTTGCATCTGCATCATACAAACTCCATCTCCACTTCCCATCGTGGCCATAAGGAGCAGAAGTATTATATGGAGTCTTCAGTCGCCAATATTTGATATTATTAACTCCCCAATCTTGGTTATTGTAGAAAATTTCTGTGATTTGATAATCCATAAAACTCTCTACATCCATTTGGGTAGTGACATAGTTGTAATGGGTACTGTCTGCCAAATCATGGTCAAGGATATAATTGAGCATGGATTGGTAAAGAGTATCACTCCCCTCTTCTATTCCATCGCCTATGATATCCAAACTATCTTTATTAACACCATACTTTTGGCTGTAATAGTGTTTGTCTTGTCGCTGCCGGATGTTATGAATGCCCCAATATTCCCCATTCAAGAAAAGAATTGAGGGTCTATATTCTTGAATGTCTATTTTTAGGTGGGCAACTGATCCATGCACAAGCGCATCTCGAAATAGGGTTCCACTGTAGTCATTACCCGCATTTCTAAGAATCATTGTTTTATAGTCTGAATAAGGCAATTGTGGTAATAAAGGATAGCTAATAGTGTTGTATTCATCTGTGCCATATAATCGTAATGACTTGACCCTAAAAGCACGAGACCACCCCCCATTGATGCGAATTCCTACCGCTTGTTTGTAAACAACGGTATCGGTCTCAATGATTTCAAAGTGAGCCGTTCGTTCTGCTATTTTCCCTTCTCGCCTATAATTGCTGGGGCTTCCTTCATCAGGGATTTCTGTTGGGTTATCAATTCTCCAATGCTCAAAATCCACACCTGGCACATAAATACCATCATTAAAAGAAAAAAATCCATCTTCTTGTGACATAACTGAAATCACAGGCAGTGTATATTTGTTCAATCCACTGGGCGAAAAAAAGTAAGAATTCGATACAATCTCACTTGATAATGCTCCTGATTTGGTTGCAATAGCTCTTATTATCTTACCTTTTTCTATGGGTGCTGTGGGCAAATAATCCAAAATTTCGCTGTGGGTAGTGGCTATATTACTGATTTTATTAGGTAAACCAGAAGGGTTCTCAATTAACAAAGAGCTCTCATAAAGAAAAGAGCGGTAGTCATTGATGCGACTACTATCTGGATAAGTATTTTGGTATTGGTAGGTTTGTGGCGTAAGATTAGCCGCAGTCGGAATCGAGCCATCAGTAGTATAGTAAATCGTTACGGCGGTATCTGGGTGAGTAATATGAAGTGTAAAAGAATTACTGTAAAAACCACCTACTTGCGAAAAAAGCGGAGAAGAAAGTAATTCGTCAAAGCTATTGATTGCCGAGTTGTTTATATTTGGTGTTGGAGAAGCAAAGTATTTGAAAGTACTACCTCCATCAGGCAAGCGGCCAAAGGAAACATCTTTTCGCTGTACATCAAAGGAGAGACTATCTACGACACTAACCCCATCGGCCATCACCAGTGCCAATTGCTCGCCTGTTGCCGAAAGTGAAAAATTAGTATGCCTTACCCCTTTGGTTATTGCGCTACTTGCCCATACAATTAAATACCCCTTGGCTGGCACAACTACCTGCCCTAAGGTGGTAGTAAATCGAAACTTGGTTAAATTGGCATAGTTATCAGTCAAATAATACCCCGCCAAATCTATTGGATTATCTGTTGAGTTGTATAATTCAATCCAATCTGAATAGTCGCCTGCATTATCTGCTAAAGTGGTAGCATTTGATGCCATCAACTCGTTAATTTTTACTTGTGCTAATAAGGTAATCGTTTGGCACAAATAAATAGCCACAACCAATAAACATTTCATCGCACATGAATTTTGAAATGGAATTTACAAAAAATACGATTAAAATCACTTCTGCTATCATCTATGATTTAAGAAATGGCCTCTACTGAAGTCTCTTTTAAGGCAATTCATCAACCCAATAAAATAGAATGAGGTAGCCAAAAATTATCGAAGATTAGGATAGTGAAGATATGAAAAAAAGTAGTTCCTTGACCTTAAATCTAAGTTTTTTTCCAAACCCAATGTGCTATTGGTACAGCTACGATTAGACCAATAGTATCGGCAAGACCGTCGTAGAGGTCAAAAGTGCGTCCTATGGGTAAAATATGCTGCCATATTTCGATAAAAAAACCAAAGGTCGTTCCTCCCAAAATCACCAAAAATGGTTTTAGTTTTACCCAATACCAAAGTGCACCAAAAATACCAAACGCGCCAAAATGGTATAACTTATCCCAACCTAAATTGGGAACATTCTTACCGGGAATGGAACAAAGCCCTAACATTATCAATGACCAAGCAAGAGTCAGATGGGGTTTCTTCAAAGTGTTTTTTAACCAATCTTGCATCGATAGGTTTTTGCCCAATTATGAGATGTTGCAAAGGCAGGTGATTCATTGAATGTACAACTCTACCCAATTCTATTCTGAAGTTGACGTTACATATTTTTGCTTAATGCCTAAGTGTCAACCCGATAACTAAACTTAATGTGTTTTCTTATGTTCAAGTTTATTCTTTCAAGCGCTGCTTTTGCAAATATTTTATTAGTGGTAGTTTTTATCACCACACTTTTGAAATTAGGGCAATTATTATTACCAACAATACAAACAAAATAATCATTGTTAAGTAAGTCAAAATTGTCAACAAAATCTTCTTAATCGGCTTTGTCGTATTGAAAAATTGATAATAGGTCCAAAATGTTAAACAAATTCCTAAAGAGACTTTGATGATATCAACAGCTCCATTAACTTCTTTATCTACAATGAAATAAGTGAATGGAAGGATTAATAAATAAACTACTGTCCGCTGGCCAGCAACAAATGAATTTAAGATTAAATGTTGAAAGTAATTGTGTTTTGTCCTGAAAAAGCATAAATAGGAAGCAAAGGAAATAATTGGAATAATAAGTAAAGTTGAATAGGCATAATGATTGGACATCCATAATACAATATCTCCTATTAAGCCAATGTCGCTTTTTGATTTCTCATCTGTCGTACCATTGTAAAAGCCATCTAAAAAATCAGTTAAAAAAGTAGATTTATGAGATATTTTAGTCAGTAACGCATAAATAGTAGATAAAATGAAAACATAAGCAAATGGTTTAAAATGTTTGACTCTTTTCCCATCCAAATATTCTCTGATTGTTTGCCCTGGTTTTTTAAATAGGTCTTTTGTAGTATATAGTATTCCTTTATCAATATGGAGAATACTGTGTTGTATTTCATGAACTATACTTTTAAAGTTTATTTCATGTGTATTTGCTGTCTGTCCGCAATTATTACAGAAATTACCTTCAAATGAGTTGGTACAATTCTTACAGATTGTTATCATGTCTTTCTACACTAAGATTTATCGTTCTATAATATTAGCAAGTTGTTTAAAATAAAACATAAGTTGATAATCATATTAATCTTTAGTTTGTTTATTTACCTTTAGAATTGTCATATTAAGTAAGATCTTTTGTGATTATACCATTTTTTATTTCAAAGATTGATAAGAACTTTGGACATTTACAAAAACAGTCGGCTAGTTTAAAACTGACCGACTGCCCGATTGAAATCAATACGACCTTACAAGTGCTTTAATAATTCTGCCCCCATAGCTTCGGTACCGAGGATTTTGTCGGCGGGGGTGCTGCTATTGGCAATATCTCGGGTGCGGAAGCCTGCTTTCAAAACGGCATCTACAGCTGCAATGATGGCCTCGGCTTCTTGCTTGAGGCCAAAAGAAATATCTAATAGCAACGCTGCTGAAAGTACCGAGGCCAAGGGATTGGCTACGCCTTTGCCCGTAATGTCGTGGGCCGACCCGTGGATAGGCTCATACACACCCGTACTATCGCCTACCGAGGCGGAGGCCAACATACCCATTGAGCCAGCAATTTGGCTGGCTTCATCGGTCAAAATATCGCCAAACAAATTACCTGTTACGACCACGTCGAAGGTTCTTGGGTTTTTGATGAGCAGCATGGCTGCCGCATCGATAAACTGATGCTCTACGGTTACTTCGGGGTATTCGGGGGCTAATTTCTGAATTACCTCTCGCCATAAACGGCTACTTTCCAAGACATTGGCTTTATCGACAGACATGAGTTTTTTGCCCCTTGTCATGGCCGCCTCAAAAGCTTTGCGGGCTATGCGCTCTACTTCGTACTTAGAGTAAATCATCGTGTCATAAGCCGTGTTGCCATCATCAAGGCGTTCGCGCTTGCCAAAATAAACGTCGCCAGTTAGTTCTCGAAAGAAAAGTATATCGGCACCACGCAAGATTTCGGGCTTGATACTGGAGGCTTCCAATAGTTCATCAAATAGTTTGATAGGGCGCAAATTGGCGTACAAACCTAGTTCTTTACGCATTTTCAATAACCCTTGCTCCGGACGAACTTTGGCCGAGGGGTCGTTATCGTACTTAGGATGGCCTACCGCGCCAAACAAAATAGCATCAGAGGCACGCATTTTGGTAAGGGTCTCTTCAGGGAGGGGGTCGCCTGTGGCTTCGATGGCGACGTGGCCTATCAAGGCTTCGTCATACGTGAACTCGTGGCCGAATTTTTCGGCGATACGGTCTAATACTTGCTTACCAACGGTGGTAACTTCTTGCCCGATACCATCACCGGGAACGATTAAGATGTGTTTTTTCATTTTTTTAATGGGGTCACTGAGTTACACAAAGTTTTTCACAGAGTTTCACTGAGTTATAAAATGAGTCTTTTGATGCCATCTTTCAAACTTTTAACATTGAAGTTCAGCAAAATACCTAATTTATAACCACCTAATTTTAAATAAGTTAAAGTCTGTGCAATGTGTAACTCATTGATTGATTCAACTGATTTTAATTCAACAACAATTTTATTTTCTACCAATAAATCCAAACGATACCCTTGATCCAGTCGAATTTCTTCAAATACCAAAGGCATTGGCTTTTCCTTCTCAACCCAAAGGCCATTTTTTTGCAAACGATAAGCTAAACATTCTTTATAGGCACTTTCTAAAAGCCCTGGCCCAAGTGCAGAGTGAACATCAAAAGCTTGCCTCAAAATAATTTGAGAAAGGTCATTTAATGCTGTGATACTCTGTGCCATACACTCCGTGATACTTTGTGTCCTTCAAATCAACTATATCAAGTTCAACATTTTTTGCGTAGCTTGAATAGCCGAAACCGTTTGGTCAGAGTCAAGGCCACGTGTTTTTACCTCTTTACCGTTGATATCCCACGTGATGATTGTTTCGCAAAGGGCATCGGTTTTACCTCCTGTTGGGATTCTAACAGCGTAGTCGGTCAAGATAGGTAATTCTAAGTTTTTGAGCGCGTAAATCTTTTTGAGTGCATTCATAAAAGCATCGTACTGACCATCGCCTTGGGCATTTTCTTCAAAGATTTCTTCCAAAATCTTCACCTTGAGTGTAGCAGAAGGTTTTAGATCTTTGGAATGTGTCAGTACATAGTTCAACACTTCTACTTTTGCCTCTATGGCTTCAGTATCTAAAACATCAGAAATAATATAAGGTAAATCTTCTTGCGTAACTACCTCCTTCCGGTCGCCAAGCTCAATGATACGCTGCGTTACTTTTTTGAGGTCATTATCAGAAAGTTTGATACCCAACTCTGCCAAATTGTTTTCGATGTTGGCTTTTCCTGAGGTTTTTCCCAGGGCATACGATCTTTTGCGACCAAATCGTTCGGGCATTAGCTCATTGAAATAGAGGTTGTTTTTCTTATCGCCATCGGCATGGATACCTGCCGTTTGAGTAAAAACATTATCGCCTACGATAGGTTTATTGGCAGGAATACGAAGCCCTGAAAAAGTTTCGACGATTTTGCTGATACTATATAAAGACGCTTCTACTATGCCTGTTTTTATTTCAGGCATAAAGTCTTTCAAGGCTGCGATTGTGCTTGCCAGTGGGGCATTGCCCGCACGTTCGCCCATGCCGTTGACCGTGAGGTGTAAGCCATGTGCTCCCGCCCGAAGTGCCTCCATGACATTGGCTACGCCCAAATCATAGTCATTATGTGCGTGAAAATCAAAGTGTTGATGTGGATATCGTCCCACTATTTGCTTCACAAAGCTATATGATTCGGTAGGTGTGAGTACACCCAATGTATCGGGCAAAAGAATACGCCAAATCGGTTGAGTTATGAGAAAATCTAAAAATTGAAAGACGTACTCAGGCGAGTTTCTCATGCCATTGCTCCAATCTTCGAGATAAACATTGCACTGAATCCCCTTCGATTGTGCCAGCTCGATTACCTGTTGTATTTCCTTAAAGTGCTGCTCAGGTGTTTTTTTGAGTTGGTGAGTCAAATGATTAAGCGAACCTTTTGTGAGCAGGTTCATTACCCTGGCACCCGATTCGAGCATCCAGTTGATAGAAGCTTCACCATCTACAAAAGTCAATACTTCTACTTTGTCCAAAAAACCATTTTCTTTGGCCCAATCAGTGATTTTCTGCACCGCACGCAGCTCCCCCTCCGACACACGCGCCGAGGCTACTTCAATGCGGTCGGCTTTGACTTCGGTGAGCAATAGCTGTGCCAGGGCCAGTTTTTCGGAGGCCGAAAACGACACCCCGCTGGTTTGTTCACCATCGCGGAGGGTCGTATCCATGATTTCTACATATCTCATAAAACTTAAAAAGGGAGTGCGGCTTCAAAAGCACCTATTTCATCTTTCATAGCACGTAGATAGTCAATATCATCGTAGCCATTCATCAGGTTATTTTTTTTGTAACTATTAATAGCAAAAGACTCCTGTTCTCCAGTAGCCATAATCGTGATGGTTTGGTTGGGTAAACTTACTTCCAACTGCGCCTGAGGGTCTTTCTCTATCGCCAAGAATATTTTATCCAAAAATTCAGGACTTACCTGCACGGGCAAGATACCGACATTGATAGAATTATTCTTGAAAATATCGGCAAAAAAGCTCGATACCACACAGCGAAAACCGTAGTCGTAAATAGCCCAAGCAGCATGTTCGCGACTGGAACCACTCCCAAAATTGCGGCCTCCTACCAAAATTTGGCCACTGTAGAGAGGGTTATTCAATACAAAATCAGCTTTGGGGGTACTGTCAGGATTATACCGCCAATCGCGGAAGAGGTTGTCGCCGAAGCCTTTGCGCTCAGTAGCTTTCAAGAAGCGAGCAGGAATGATTTGGTCGGTGTCCACATTTTCTAATGGAAGCGGCACAGCCGAGCTGGTCAGTGTTGTGAATTTATCGTAAGCCATTTTTTTTATATTAATTCGAGTTCTGTACCTATCATACTTGTCATGCTAACAACACGCTTTTGTCATGCCAATACCAAACTTTTGTCATGCCGACGTAGGAGGCATCTAAATCAAGTACATTAGATATGTATGAAAGAGCTATTGTCAGTATAAGTCAGTACGACAAAGCATCTATTCATTCTCATTGGTATGATAGAGCTTTCATTTTTATTTCTTTGAGAAACCTACAAAAGTTGAAACCGCCCATTACAAAAACTCCCTTGGATCAGTAACTTTGCCCGTTACGGCAGCGGCGGCAGCTACCAATGGGCTGGCCAATAAAGTACGTGCCCCTGGTCCTTGGCGACCTTCAAAATTACGGTTGGAGGTGCTGACGGCATATTTACCCGCAGGGATTTTGTCATCGTTCATGGCCAAGCAAGCCGAGCAGCCAGGCTGACGCAACTGAAAGCCTGCTTCTGTCAGAATATCCAAAATACCCTCTTCTTTGATTTGTGCTTCTACAATGTGCGAGCCTGGTACGAGCCAAGCGGTTACGTTATCAGCTTTTTTACGCCCTTTGACAATAGAAGCAAACGCCCGAAAATCTTCGATACGCCCATTGGTACAGCTACCCAAGAAAACATAGTCAATGGGTTTGTCAATGAGGGTATCTTCTTCTGCAAAGCCCATATAATTGAGCGATTTGGTATAAGAAGCCGCACCGTCGAGCGATTGCGCTGCTTTAGGTACTTGTTGCGTTATGCCTGTTCCCAAACCTGGGTTAGTGCCATAGGTGATTTGGGGTTCGATATTGGCGGCATCATAAGTGTATTCTAAGTCGAAAATCGCACCTTCATCAGTTTTGAGAGTTTTCCAATGAGTAAGTGCTTTGTTCCAAGCCTCACCTTTGGGTGAAAACTCACGGCCATAGAGATAATCAAAGGTGGTTTGGTCGGGGGCAATCATGCCACCTCGCGCACCCATCTCAATGCTCATATTGCATACTGTCATACGGCCTTCCATGCTCATATTTTCAAATACTTCGCCTGCATATTCTACAAAATAGCCCGTAGCACCACTGGCCGAAATCTGCGAAATGATGTATAAAACCGCATCTTTGGGCAACACGCCTTTGCCGAGTTGGCCATTGATGGTAATGCGCATCTTCTTGGGTTTAGGCTGCATAATACACTGTGAAGCCAATACCATTTCGACCTCCGACGTGCCAATACCAAAGGCAATGGCCCCAAAAGCACCGTGTGTAGAAGTGTGCGAATCGCCACAAACGATGGTCATGCCAGGTAATGTGATGTGTTCTGGCCCTACTACGTGCACAATACCGTTTTGTGGTGGCCCAAGCCCCAATGCGAAATGCTGTGTTGGCACAGCATTGGTTTCGAGGGCTTTAAGCTGATTGGCCGAAAACAGGTCGGCTACGGGCAAGTGGTGATTGATGGTTAGGGTATTATGATCGGCAGTGGCGAAGGTACGCTCTGGGAATAGTACCCCTACACCACGCGCCTCAAGCCCAAAAAGGCCGCGAGTTCGTAACTTCGTGGATAAAATGACGGTCAATGAAAGACATCAGGGCCATCTTCGATTTTCTTGACAAACAGTGCGCATCCCACACTTTGTCGAACAAGGTTGTTTGACATGTTTTTATTATTGTTTCTAATGGATAATCCTTGTTTTTAAGTAGATTTTAGGTGTATGCCACCAAGGCTACAAAATTGCACCAATATTTAGAATGGTAGATAACGCCACACGCTCAAAAAATAGCGAATTTGGCTCAATAGGCTTTTTTAGGCGTAAAACCGTATTTTTCTTTGAATGATTTTATAAAATGAGAGACACTTTCATAGCCGATTTCAGCCGCTATTTCAGCTACATTTTTGGGTGCATTTTTGAGCAAAAAAGAGGCTTGTTCTAAGCGTTTTTGCTTGATCCAAAGTGCTGGTGAAGTATGAAACTCCTCCTCAAAATCGCGCTTAAATGCCGATAAACTTCTTCCTGACAAATAAGCAAGTTCACTGATAGTGAGAGGTTTAAGGTAATAATTATTCATCAAATACTCCAAGTCTATTTTTTGGCCTTTGTAGATATTCAATAAAATAGATTTAAGCTGTCCTGAGGTATCTATTTCCATCAAATGCAGCAGCATTTCTTGAAATTTGAGGCGAAGGAATTGGTTGAGGTAGGAGGTTTTGGCATGAAAATAAGGAAGCAAAGAGTCAATGAATTTCTCAAAAGTAGCCGACGACTGGAGCGATAAAATAGGCTGCGCTTGGAAGGAATGTATCGCTGTAAATAAAGCTTGGTTTTGACTCACAAACTCTTTGATGAGCTTTTCGTGGAAGAAAAACACCAAACTTCGGTAATCGCTCCCAATAGACTCATTCATAGAATAGCAGCCACGTTGAAAAAACAAAAAATTTGTCCTTTTTTTACACGTAAATCTTGATGATTAGATTTGAATATTTTCTCGCCCTCCAATACCACCACCACGGCGTGTTCCTCAAAAAAAATCTCGTTGCGTTCGGGATACACATCGCTGCGATAGGCCACAAAGGTCATGTCTTGGATCTTCAAAGATTCAAACTGCGCGGTGCTGATAGAAGATGGAACGCGGAGCATGGGTTAATTAAACGCCCCTCGGTCTTTGAGGGCTTGGTAGTCGTCGCCGATGGTTTTGTATTGGGTCATCAAAAAAGCTTGTAGCTGTTCGTTGAAGGTTTTTTTATCATCCTCTGACAACGTATCGTACAAATCTTTCAACTCTTGGTTGATAGCCGCTTTTTCGGCTTCGGTGGCCGCATTGATGCCACGGACGGTATTTTCTAAAATCGAAGGTCGTATCAAAAACTCAAACAAATCGGGTTTGTTGTTGATGTATTCAAACTGCATGTTGTGTGCTTTCATACGCGATAGTAGCGGCTCTAAATCTTCTTTGTGGTGCAGCTCCAATGCCACCAAAAGCGGGGGCCACGCTCGCGGGCTGTTTTTGGAATACTGAAAATGAACGATGTCGTCATTGTCGCCCAAGACATCGTTCAAAAACTCCTTAAATGCACCCGAGCGTTGTGGAAAACGGATGATAAAATAATGTTTGAGCCCTTCATAGAGTAGCGATCAGTGCTGATTTCTTCGGTGCGGGTAATGTCGTTGTTGCCACCACCAATCAACAGTACTACATCTTTCCCTTTGATTTCATCTTTGATTTGGTCCAATGCCGCTACGGTCAATGCCCCTGCTGGCTCTACCACAATGGCTTCTTCGTTGTAAAGTTGTAAGATAGTAGAACAAACTTTGCCTTCTGGCACCAGCAAGATATCATCCAAGTTTTGGCGGCATACCTCAAACGTATGCAATCCTGCACGTTTCACAGCAGCCCCGTCCACAAATTTATCAATATTTCCGAGTGTTACGACATGGCCTTCTTTGATAGCGGTGTGCATCGTAGGCGACCCCACGGGCTCTACCCCAATGAGTTTTGTGGCTGGACTTAGTTGTTTAAATACCGTTGTTACGCCCGAAGCCAGACCGCCTCCGCCTATGGCAAAAAGGAGATAATCGATCTTAAAATCGGCATCGCGGAATATTTCCAACCCGACTGTCCCCTGCCCTTCCATCACTTGTACATCGTCGAATGGATGAATGAAGGTGGCTTCGTGGGCATCGCAAAAATGTTTGGCTGCATGGTAAGCGTCATCGTAGGTATCGCCTGCCAGTTCCACTTTTGATTTGATGCTTTGCCAAAGAGCTTCGCATACCTTTTGGGCGAATTTGTATGGGCATAAAAATCGTTCCACGTACTTGAAGGTGATTGCAGGCATACGCTACTCCTTGGGCGTGATTACCCGCACTCGCGCACACCACGCCCTTGGCCAATGCTTCAGTAGAAAGACTCGCCATTTTGTTGTATGCCCCTCTGATTTTGTAAGACCGCACGACCTGTAAATCTTCGCGTTTGAAGTAAATATTGGCCTCGTAGCGCTCTGAAAAGTTAAGGTTTAACTCCAAGTCAGTATGTTTCACTACTTTGCGGATGCGCTCGGCAGCTTGCAAGATGTTGTCGAACGTTGGCCAATCGGTGGCTTTTTTATGTTTTTCTGAGGCAATACTCATGATCGATGATGAATAAAAGTGTAATGACAAAAATCCCCCGAATTTACAAGGTCGGGGGATTTTATCATTGAGTTCTTTTTATTTGTCCAGTCGGCATTTACAATAGCTATTAGCTTTCGAAGCGAATATTTGAAAGTACGCTAAAAGACTGATTGGCATTTATTAATTTCGCTCAGGGCGCAAACTGCGAACGGCAGCGCCTGCTTGCCACATTTCCGAGTCGCGTAGTTCTGCGAGTTCTACCTCAAGTTTTTCGCGGTAATCAGACTGAGAGTTGCGGGTAATAGAGATATTGGCTTGCTCGCCCGATTTTACAGAATCGTATAGATTTTGGAAAACTGGCTTAGTAGCCTCTTTGAAGGGTTTCCACCAATCTAATGCCCCACGTTGAGCCGTGGTAGAGCAGTTGGCATACATCCAATCCATGCCGTTTTCGGCCACGAGTGGCATCAGCGATTGTGTCAGTTCTTCTACCGTTTCGTTGAAGGCTTCCGAAGGTGAGTGGCCATTTTCGCGTAATACTTCGTATTGGGCGGCAAAAATACCTTGGATTGCCCCCATCAACGTACCACGCTCGCCTGTGAGGTCGGAGGTAACTTCGCGATAAAAATCGGTTTCAAACAAATAGCCTGAGCCTACGCCAATACCCATGGCGATACATTTCGTACGAGCATTGCCAGAGGCATCTTGATAGACAGCAAAAGAAGAGTTCAAACCTTTTCCTTCTACAAACAAGCGACGGAGCGAAGTACCAGAGCCTTTGGGTGCTACTAAGAACACGTCCACATCGGCAGGAGGAACAATACCCGTTTGGTCTTTATAGGTTACGCCAAAGCCATGCGAGAAATACAAAGATTTACCTGGAACAAGGGCTGCTTTGACGGTTGGCCATAGTTCGATTTGGGCTGCGTCAGAGAGCAAGAAGCATATAATAGTACCTTTTTCGAGGGCTTCTTCGATTTCAAAGAGGGTTTCGCCAGGCACCCAGCCATCGGCTACGGCTTTGCCGTAAGTTTTGCCTTTACGTTGCCCAACGATGACATTGAAGCCATTGTCGCGCATATTGAGACTTTGCCCTGGGCCTTGAACGCCATATCCGATAACAGCGATAGTTTCATTTGCTAATACTTCGCGTGCTTTTTCAAGCGGAAATTCTTCGCGGGTAACTACTTCTTCTACGCTCCCGCCGAAATTAATTTGTGCCATTGAATTGATTGGTTTGTTTGGGTAATACAATACTAAATTTTAGTTTTTTGCCAACTTAATAAAAGTGATACGCCCACAGGAAATCGAATTCCATTTTTTATCAGGACGTTTTCGGTATAGAATATACTGTAAAATATTTTCTGAAATAAACTATTAGTCATAATCGTAAAATCTGACCCTGCCTCCTCTACTTTACGGTGATGTAATGGTAATAATCGAGACAATAGCCGAAATCCTGCAATGGGAAAAAATAACCAAAAATTGAAATAACTGCTAAATACTATTTTGCCTGTTGCTTGAAATAGGCTTTCTAAAAGAGTTTTATTATAGCGACGCATATGGTGGTTGACCACATCGTGCTGGTTCCATAAAAACATAAATGCAGGTACAGTTACACAAATTAAGCCATCGGGCTTGCAAACACGTTGCATCTCTTGAACGGCCAACTGATGGTCTTCTACATGTTCAATCACATCTAAAGCACACACCAAATCGTAGGTTTGATCCTCAAAAGGCAATTCAAGTATTGAGCCTTGGACTAAATCTAAGTTTGGTAGAGTTTCTTTCACAAACTCAAAACATGCTTGATCATACTCTACTGATTTTACTTCTCCAAACGCCGCCAACAGCTCTGAGGTACGCCCCGTAGCAATCCCAATATTCAAGACTTTCAATTGACGCTTACCCTTTAGTTGTTTTTGTAAAGAGCTCATAATGATTTGATTCCGAACTAAAAACCACCAATGCTTACGCTCAATATGATAGTACTCTTTGTAATACGCTTGATTCATAATCTATTTTATGGAAATGACATTGGTAACATCAGTGAAATAATAGCACTGATAATAAGTAGATATTTTAATTGTTTGGTTGGGATAGCATCCTTGAGAATTTTTAATGCAATAAAAAAAAATAAAACCAAAGGATAATGCCCGTGTGCCATCGGCAACCAACAAAGCTATCAACAGAGTAATACCTAATGCCATGACAAAGAATAACAATTTCCAGTATTGTTTAGATTGCCATAAAACTAACCAACTTGCTCCTATCATCAGCCACATCCCCTCAAATCCTCTTGTAATTTTATCTCCAAAAATGCTAATACTCCAAAAAAGATTGAATAGACAGGCTGTTATCATGTCCTATCTTTAAATTAAATGAAATCTCTAACCATTTTCTTAGCATTATATAAACCATACTACTCATAATTAGCCCCCAAATAGTATTGGGTACTGTTTTCCATATAAGTTTTGGTGTTTTTGTAGATTATCTAAAAAAGGTATCAATAAAAACAAGCCTAAATAAGATGAATTGATAATAGCTCGCTCATCGCACCAAAAAGCCAACTGAGAAAATAAAAATACCAGCAACGGATTTCGGAAATAAAAGGCTAAAATCATAAATAGGAAGGGAAAAGTGTCAATATGTCCCAACCAATTAATATAAAAATTAGCCCCAGCATAAATGGCCGTAAAACCCGTCAAAAAATAAAATGTTAGGATACGGTTTTTCAGAATATCTTCTACAATCTTGATTACAAACCACAAGAACACCAATCCAACCAACAACTGAAGCAGATATAGAGTAGCTACGTTTAGGTGTAAAGCATTGGCTATCAACGGAACAGTCAGACGAAAAGTCTGATTGGCTTCATGCGAGCCCGCTTCATACGCCTTGGGTGTAAACGGATCAGCACCTTGTTTGATAATATCGTCCCAGAAAAGACCGCCTACCGAACCTGGATGACGCATTTCTTGATAAAGACTCCTAAAACCTCGGTCAATCAAAATAGAATTAAAAACCAGCAGTGTGCCTGCTGAAATGACCAAAGAGAGGAATAATACTCTCCATTGCCAGAATTTACTGTCAAAGAACGTTTCTAATTTGGTTTCTAACCACTCAAAAGGAGTAGCAAGTGATTGCAATTGCGGCATACGTTGATTTTAAAGGACTACAAATAAAGTACTTTTAAACGTAATACTCCCAATGAACTTCTTCAGGAAGAAATTCGACTAAGCCATTAGGAGCTTTGCCTACAGCTACTCGACCTGACCGCACAAATTCTAAAATCCCATAAGATTTGATGTATTTGAAAAAATCAAAAATTTCTTCCTCGCTCCCCGATTTTTCTATGACTACATAATCAAGTCCCCAATAAACGACCCATGCTTTATAAACTTTATTGATGGTTTCGATGTCCAAGGGTTTTATTCCTACTGGCGTAGCGATTTTAAACATGGCTATTTCGTTATAAACTATTTCATCATCTAAATAGCCAAACACGGCCAATACCTCAATCACTTTACGAATTTGCTTAACGAGTTTTTCAATCTCATCGCGTTTGTCGTGTTTTATCGTAATTGTATAACGCGATACGCCTTTACGCTCGGTTTCGGATACCGTAAGGCTTTCAATATTAATTCTCCGGCGGGTAAATAGGATGGTTATTTTATTAAGTAAACCGAAGGTATTTTCCGAGAAAATACAAATTGTGTATGTTTTCATAATTAATCGAGTCTAATGGCTGATACAGGTGCACCTGAGGCCACCATTGGAAATACATCTTCTTCTTTTTCTACTTTTACTTCCAGCAAATAAGGCTTGTTAGACTTTAACAAACGTATCGAGAGAATCGCTCAAATTTTCGCGCTTCGAGCAGGTATGCCGTAATGCCAAAACCTTTGCCAATAGTGATAAAATCCGGGGTTTTTGAGTGCCGCAGACGAATAACGACCCTCAAAAAACAACCCTTGCCATTGCCTTACCATACCAAGGTATTCATTGTTGAGGATAATCAATTTTACCGCCAAACCACTTTGGGCAATAGTTCCTAACTCTTGGATAGTCATTTGAAAGCAGCCATCGCCAATAAAAGCAATTACGTCGCGCTCTGGAGCTCCTTTCTTGGCTCCAAAAGCCGCGGGAATAGCAAATCCCATGGTGCCCAAACCACCCGACGCAATGTAAGAATGTGGATTTTTAAATTGATAATACCGCGCTGCTATCATTTGATGCTGACCTACATCTGCTACAATACAGGCTTCTCCTTTTGTTTTTTCGGAGAGCATTGCCACCACTTCAGCCATTTTAATTTCTCCAGTCGCTGCCAATTCACGCTGTGTAATTTTCTGATTTTCGATAGCATCGTACTTTCTAAATTCGTTGCGCCAAGTAGCGTGGTTATTGGATTTCACCAACGGCAACAACGCCTTCAGCACTTCCTTGGCATCTCCTACCACTGGCGCGTCGGCCTTGATGATTTTATCAATCTCTGAGGGATCTATTTCTATATGAATCACCTTCGCTTGTTTGACATATTTGGTTACATCACCCGTAACGCGGTCATCAAAGCGCATGCCAATGGCAATGATTAAGTCGGCTTCTGTAGTAAGCACATTAGGGCCATAGTTGCCGTGCATACCCAGCCATCCTACATAATTGGGATGGTTTATAGGCATGGCTGATAACCCTAAAAGGGTACTGGCGCAAGGGATATCGGTCTTTTCGGCAAATTGTATGAGTTCATCCATCGCTCCCGAAATCAACACGCCATGCCCAAACAAAATATAGGGTTTTTGGGCGTTGTTGATGAGATGAGCTGCTTTTTCTACGTGTTCGGCTTTGGGAATAATACGTGGTTTATAGCCAGGTAGCCCTTCTACTTTTTTGTATTGATAAGGCTTAGTCATAGCAGAAGCCTGAGCATCGCGGGTAAAATCAATCACCACTGGGCCAGGTTTGCCTGCATTGGCAATATAAAACGCCTTGGCTATGACTTCAGGAACTTCATCAGGGTTGGTGATTTGGTAGTTCCATTTACACACAGGCGTAGTAACGCCAATCATATCCGTTTCTTGAAAAGCATCTGTACCCAACAAATTGGATTTACCTGACCTACAATACATACAGAGGGGTACAGTCAATGATGGCATCTGCAATGGGGGTGATTAAGTTAGTTCCGCCTGGCCCAGAGGTAACCAAACAAACGCCTGTTTTTCCGCTGGTGCGTGCATAGCCTTGAGCCGCATGGCCTGCCCCTTGCTCATGTCTGACTAAAATATGTTCTAATTGGTCATTATAGTCAAAAAGAGCATCATAAGTAGGCATAATAGCCCCCCCTGGATAGCCAAAGATGACTTCTGTCCCCTCGGCAAGAAGCGATTTCATCAGCGCTTGTGCTCCCGAAATCAAAGCTGGTTGGCTCAATTTGGCAATACCATTTTGGGGAAGGTTCTCCTCCAAGGTGTCTGTTGTCTGTTGGGCAATCATGGTCGTATTTTCCTTGTTGGTTTTGAAGTTTGTATTGTATTTTTACGCCTCGTCCGTTACACAGCCTTCACTGGCTGATTTTACATTTCTGATGTATTTACCCAATGTCCCTTTTTTGAAAGGAGGTTCGGGTTTTACCCAAGATTGGCGACGCTCGGCGAGTTCGTCATCTGACACATGCAGTTGTAATACATTATTGACGGCATCAATGGTGATTTTGTCACCATCTTTTACCAGCCCGATTGTACCACCTTCGTAAGCCTCAGGGGTTACGTGTCCTACTACAAAGCCGTGGGTACCACCTGAGAAACGACCATCAGTAATCATCGCGATTTTATCACCCAAGCCTGCCCCCATCACGGCTGAGGTCGGTTTGAGCATTTCAGGCATTCCTGGGCCACCTTTGGGGCCTTCATTCCTGATCACTACCACATGTCCTGCTTTTATTTCTCCTTTCGCTATATATTCTATTACTTCTTCTTCTCGTTCGCAGACTTTGGCAATTCCCTCAAAACGTTCTCCTTCTTTACCCGTAATTTTTGCTACAGCTCCTTCTGTAGCCAAATTACCATACAAAATCTGTAGGTGGCCCGATGGTTTGAGAGGCGTTGAAAGTGGATAAATAATTTTCTGTGTCTCAAAATTCAAATCAGGGGCATCGGCTAAGTTTTCGGCCAAAGTTTTACCCGTTATAGTCAGACACTCGCCATGAAGCAGGCCATTCTGTAATAGATATTTTAGAATAGCAGGCAAGCCGCCAATGGCCAAGACATCTTCCATATAGTACTTGCCCGAAGGTTTCAAATCAGCAATGAGGGGTGTACGGTCAGAAATAGCTTGAATATCTTTCAATGAAAACGCAATATCAGCTGCTCTTGCAATAGCGAGATAGTGCAATACGGCATTGGTTGATCCACCTAATGCCATTACTACCGTCATGGCATTTTCAAATGCTTGGCGGGTCATAATGTCGCGTGGACAAATATTTTTTTCTAATAGGTTCTTCATTGCTGCACCAATGGCAAGACACTCGGCTTTTTTGCCCTCGTGCGTAGCTGGATAAGTGGAAGAGTTGGGTAAGGTAAGCCCCATTGCCTCCATCGAACTGGCCATGGTGTTGGCGGTGTACATGCCTCCACATGCCCCTGCACCAGGAATAGCATTCTGAATAACACCTTCATAGTCTTCGTCGGAGATAGTGCCTGCAAATTTTTTACCCAACGCTTCAAAAGCTGATACAATGTCTAATTTTTGGCCTTTGTATTCACCTGTTTTAATAGTACCGCCATACACTAACATAGCAGGACGATTGAGCCGTGCCATGGCCATCATAGCCCCAGGCATATTTTTATCACAACCTACTACAGCGATTACGCCATCGTACCACTGTGCCCCTACTACATTTTCGATAGAGTCAGCAATCAAATCGCGGGAAGGTAAAGAGTAGCTCATCCCGTCGTTACCATTGGTCATGCCGTCAGACACTCCAATGGTATGAAAAATAAGTCCTACCATGCCGTTTTCTTGGATTCCTTTCTTGACATGCACCGAAAGTCCGTTGAGGTGCATATTGCAGCTATTGCCTTCATAACCCGTGCTGGCAATCCCAATCTGGGCTTTTTGCATATCCTCTTGGGTCAATCCTACAGCATAAAGCATGGCTTTGGCAGCAGGATTGGTTATTTCTTGCGTAAGCGTGCGGCTAAATTTGTTGAGTTGCTCTGACATTGTTTTCTTACTAATTTCTTGGTCTTTGGGAAAAATTTAGGGTATAAAAAAGCCTCGCTCTTTTTGGTGTGAGTGAGGCTTCAAGATGTTCAAATCAGATTCCACTCACACCTCTAAGGTGCTCACAAGTAGAATCACGACAATATTTATTTTGTTAAACATTTAGTTTAGTAAAATTTTTCTTTTAGCGAAATTACGCTAATTGCGTAATTGCGTTACAAATAAATAAAGTATCCTTTTATAATCCAAATAAAATGCTACTTTTTTAGATTTTTTCAATGCCTTTTTGTGGTTTAATACAATCAAGACATAGCTAAGATTGTGTAAAAACAAAAAATCCCTTTCTGAGAAATAGCAGAAGGGATTTAGATTGAGTTGATTTGTTAATCTACCAAACTCAACTTCACTGCATTGGTTTTGCGATGAAGACTCACTGGCATACTTAAAGTATTGACAAAAATATCGCCTGTATGTAACGAACCTCGTTCAACGAGTACCTTTTTGATGTCCTCGATCAATTCATCTGTAGAAAGTTCTTCTCCCTCTCTATTATAATAAACCGTCTTTACTCCCCAATACAAAGCAAGGGCACACATCAACTGGCGATTATTAGTGAAAACATAGAGATCGGCTTGGGGACGATGATGAGAAATACGAACAGCTGTATAGCCCGATCGTGTTACGCCAATAATGGCTTTGGCTTGGGTATCTCGGGCTAACCCGGCACGCACTCATGACTACGTTGTCATTGATGACATTGGGCCCAGGACGATGATTTACTGCGGCATGGTATTTATAATAAATCTCCGTATCATCGGCTGTTTTCTTTGCCTCAGTTGTTTCTACTTGATAAATAGTTTGTGCCATGCTTTTTACAGCCTCAATGGGGTATTTTCCTGAGGCTGTTTCGGCACTAAGCATCACGGCATCAGCCCCGTCCAAGACAGAATTGGCAATATCATTGATTTCGGCACGTGTAGGGCGCGGTGCCTCAATCATGCTTTCGAGCATCTGGGTAGCTACGATGACAGGCTTCAACAATATTACATTTTTCCACAATCATTTTCTGAATCATGGGTACTTCTTCGGCAGGGAGCTCCACACCTAAATCTCCGCGTGCCACCATAATAGCATCAGTGGCTTCGATGATGGCATCTATGTTTTCGATGGCTTCGGGTTTTTCAATTTTAGCCACTACCTAATGTGCTTTCCTTTTGCTTTGATATAATCTTTGACCTCTTGTATATCAGAAGCATAACGAACAAATGATAAGGCTACCCAATCTACGTCATTGGCCAAACCAAAGTCCAAATCTTCGTAGTCTTTTTCGGTCACAGAAGGCATTGAGACCTTCGTATTTGGCAAGTTTACCCCTTTTTTTGATTTTAAGATACCGTCGTAGATCACTTCTGTAACCACATCAGTACCTTCTATACCAACTACTTTTACCTCCAATTTGCCATCGTCCATCAAAATTCTTTCTCCCATTTTCACATCTTGGTACATCCCTTTGTAAGGCGTACTAACGCGTTCAGAAGTACCGATGATGTCGTCGTTGGTAAAAACTAATTTTTGACCTGCTGTAATGGCAACTCCTTCTTTATTTTCGACATTGCCGATACGAATTTTAGGCCCTTGTAAATCTTGTAATATACCAATGCTCAATCCGTATTTTTCGTTGTTTTGACGAATGCGTTGGATGCGTTCCAAATGGTCGGGATGCGAGCCATGAGAAAAATTTAAACGAAATACGTTTACACCTGCTTGAGCCAAAGCATATAACATCTCTGAAGTTTCAGAAGCAGGGCCTACTGTCGCAACAATCTTGGTTTTTTTATTAATCATCGTTGGTTAGATTTTGATAGATTTAATTAGAGGCAATCTACGTCTATGGTTACATCAGCCCTTTGAGTGTTTTATCGGTGATAATATCCATTACTTTTTCTCGTATAAAAGTCTTTGCCGCCCTAAAATTAACTTTTTCGCGCTCGAGTTTGACAAGTATATCAAATAAATACCGATTTCTGATGCGTTCTACGAGTGGTGGTTGCGGGCCTAATACCCTATCTGTCCCCAGTTTTTCGGTTAGCAATAAGGCTAATTCTTGTGCGGCTTTTTGCGAGCTGTCTTTATCAAAATGCTTGACTGTCAGCTTAATAAGTCGAGTAAAAGGGGGGTATTTAAAGCGTTCACGTTCAGTGATTTCTTCTGCGTACATACCTTCGTAATCGTTATTAATAATTTTTTGTAAAATTTTCTGTTGCGGGTTGCCTGTCTGAATCAAAACACGGCCCTTTCGGTCGGCACGACGGCCTGCACGACCGCTCACTTGTGCGATAAGTTGAAAGGCCCGTTCAGCAGAACGTAGGTCAGGAAAATGAATCATTCGGTCGGCATCAAATACCCCTACCATGCTTACGTTTTCAAAATCGAGTCCTTTGCTTATCATTTGTGTTCCTACCAGCATATCTATATTGCCTTTTTCAATATCTTCAATCATATCTTTATAGGCATTTTTGGCGCGTGTGGTGTCCAAATCCATACGCGCAATACGAGCGGTAGGGAAAAAGATTTTGAGTTGGTCTTCCAATTTTTCTGTACCAAAACCTATCGTGCGAACCTTAGGAGAGCCACAAGCAGGACAAAGGCGAGGCACTTCTTCTGTGTGACCGCAATAATGACAGCGCAATTCGGCGGCTTTCTGATGATAAGTGAGGCTCACATCGCAGTTTTCACACTCGCAAATCCAGATACACTCTTCGCACTGCAGGTAGGAAGAATAACCCCGACGATTTTGAAAAATGATGCTCTGCTCATTGCGCTCAAAGGTTTCGCGGAGTTGTTCTATCAACACCGATGAAAACTCGAACTTCATCTTTTTACTTTTTCGTTCTTGTTTAGTGTCTATCAGCACAAATTCAGGCATGGTAGCTTTTCCAAATCGTTCGGTGAGTTTGACCAACCCATAGCGTCCATTCAATGCTTGATAGTATGACTCCAAGGCAGGTGTAGCCGATCCTAAAAGTACCTTGGCGTGTTGATGTTGGGCAGCTACAATAGCTACATCGCGAGCATGGTAGCGCGGTGCTGGGTCATATTGTTTGTAGGAAGATTCGTGTTCTTCGTCCACAATGATAAGACCGAGGTTATCAAATGGCAGAAAAATGGCGGACCGTACCCCAACTACGAGCTGAAACTGCCCCGAAACTACGCCTTTCCATACTTCTACGCGCTCATTGTCTGAAAATTTGGAATGATAAATACCGAGTTTGTCGCCAAATACCTTTTTGAGCCGTACTACTATTTGGGTAGTAAGGGCAATTTCTGGCAAAAGAAACAACACCTGCGAACCACTCGACAGTACTTGTTGTGCCAAATTAATATACACTTCGGTTTTGCCACTACCCGTAATACCATGAAGCAGAACCGTGTCTTTTTCTTGAAAAAGAGCAATAATTTCGTCGAAAGCCTTTTGTTGAACTGTCGTAAGCGTAATATTGGTACTACCTTCAAAATCAGCCTTTACCTCAGCAAAACGCGAAACATTGACTTCAAAAACTTCAATCACTCCCTTTTTTATAAGGGTATTTAGGGCTGAGTCTGAGAATTGTTCATCTTGATTAAAATAACTTTTTTCAAGTCCAGATCGATTAGAATATGGGTTGTTTTGAATAGGTACTTGGCTCACATACCGCATCACTATTTCTTGTTGTTTAGGCATTTTTTCGAGCTGCTGGATCAGCTCCATCAAGTTTTCGCGGGTTTCGTACAACCCATTTAACTTGATTCTTTTCTCAATTTTAGGTTTATATTTTTCGCGTACTTCTTCAAATAATATAATGGCGCGTTTACCAATTAATGATTTAATGATATGATTAATATTTTGATCACCTACGCGCTTGCCTATTTCTTCGTAAGTAAGCGACTCGTACTTTTTAATTTCCTCGAGCAAATCAGCCTCTTCTTGCGTCAGTAGGTCAAAATAGTCAAAATCAGGATTAGGCTGAATCTTAGATTGGCTTGTAATTTTAAGTCCTGACGGCAGGGCAATATTAAGCACCTCCCCAACGGTACATAGGTAATAATCAGCAATCCAATAGAACAACTTAATCTGATAGGGAGTAATCAAAGGCTCATCGTCAAGGAGTTCGGCAATATATTTAGCCTGATATTGTGAAGGAGGCGTAGTATGTATTTTAGCAACAACACCTGTTACTACACGATTTTTTCCGAAGGGTACTACTACTCTGGCACCATTTTTGAGGTACGGGCTTAGCGTTCTTGGAACACGATAAGTAAACAAATGTGCAATAGGCACAGGCAGAATCAAGTCTACAAACAGTGTTACCTCTTCAGTATCAAAATCTTCGTTTTTTGCGATTTGCACGTTCTTTAAACCAAAAGTAGGACGCAAGATAATGCTTTCACAGCGATTTTTTTTAGGGTGGCAAGATATTTGACATACTGATTATGCCAAATAATTACTTTACCCCCTTTTTAAAATTATGCCTTCTTTACTTACACAACGGTACCAAGACATCGAAACTGATGATGCGAGGTTACGCCGCTTAACTGGTTTTAAGCGACAGGAATTTGAGGTTCTTCATCTTTTGTTCAGAGACAAATGGAATCATTATTTTACTCACTTTACGCTCGATGGAACACCGCGCACTCGGCAAGCATCCAAACGCAAAAATAGTATTTTCAACGACACAAATGATGCCCTACTTTTTGGACTTATTTATTTAAAAGGTGATATCCGTCAGGAGCAACTGGCTCTCTCTTTTGGCATTGATCAACCCAAAGCAAGCAAGTACCTTGCATTGATTAAACGTATAATATATCAAATGATTGAGGTTAATCCAAAATCTATCCCAAAGCGAAGAAAGGAGCAGATATTTAAGGGATTACATCTTACTTCTGCCTAATTGATATAAATATATTGGCACTATTATTGTGGTGGCGATTTCAGTTGTATTATTGTTTGAGTGTTGATAAAAACTTATCAGCACTCAAATTTTTTCAAAAAAATAAACTGTTTTTGTGGTTTTTATTTCATTGATTATCAGCATTTTAAGAAATACCCCTGCTCGCTTTGTTTTTTTCTTTCTTTTTTTTTGTTTTCGATAAAAATGTGGCAAGGTATTTGGCATATAGTATATGTCGGATAAGATAAACAAATTTCTCCTACTCTTAAAACCATGAAAAGTACCCATTTTAGTAACAACAAATATATCCCCAAAAATGAGAACGATTTTACAGCTAATATTTAAGCGAATGTCTTTGTATGTTAATCTATCAATCTTCTGTATTTTGATGGTTGGCATTTCTGTTACATCGCGAGCACAAGTAAGTGGTTCGGTATTTATAGATTATGACTCTAATGGCAAACGTACCAATAGTAACCCAACGGAGCCTGGTGTGGCAGGTGTCAAAGTACAATTGTTTGTAGGAGCAAACACTACACCTGTTATTACCTTCACAGATACTTCTGGAGTCTATTCTTTCACTATAGCACAAGCACCCAAAGATAGTTCTGTACGTATCGAATTCAGTAATTTTCCTGAAACATTTTCGCCCAGTATTGTGGGAGTCAATAATGGTACGTCGGTTCAATTCGCCAAAGCTCCTGCCACTAATGTTTTTTTAGGCATTACTAATGATGATGAATACTGTGCAAAAGACAATGAGGTTAAGATTGGTACAGCTTGCTATGTAATGGGTGACCCATTGGCTGGAGGAGATGCAGGAGAAGACCCCGCTTTTGTTTTATTTGACTATAATGCACAAGGACTGGCTGGGGTGGATGATTTTTCTATGGTAAAAGTGGCAAAAGCCAAAGACATAGGCTCTACTTGGATTGCTTCTTACCAAAGAGACTCTAAACGGCTGTTGGTAGGTGCAATTGTAAGGCGACATGTAGGCTTGGGTCCTTTAGGTACTGGGGGTATGTACTACATCGATTTGAATGACAATACTGTGCATGATTTTGTCGATGTTAAGAATCTGGGAATAGATACTGGTCCCGATCCCCACATCGACCCTATCACCAACCTAAACATTCTTCCAGCATCTAAAACCGCAAGAAGTCGAGATTCTTTGTCTTTTCATTTAGCGGGTAAAGTAGGTATGGGAGGTGTGCAGCTCTCACGGTTTCAAGATACATTATTCTTAATCAATCTATATGATAAAAAATTGTATAGTTTTTTGGCCAATAAACCCCTTTCAGTACCCGCCTCTAAAGAGGCCGCCATGGTCAAGAGCTATACTATTCCTCATCCTAATTGTTCCAACAACGAGTTTGCACCATGGGCACTCAAATATTACCGCAATAAATTATATATTGGAGTAGTGTGTACAGCTGAAACCTCTCAGAAAAAAGAAGACTTAAAAGGTGCTATTTATGAACTTAGTTTTAATGACCATATATTCAAAAAGGCACTTGAATTCCCACTCGGCTACACGCGAGATCCTTTGGACAACACCCAAGGATGTGATACCATCAACACCTGGAAACCTTGGAGTAAGGTTTTCCCAAAACAATGCAACTACCCATTGGGGGCTGCAGACCCCCTGAGTGCATTTTTAGTGAATCCACAGCCCATTTTATCAGATATTGAATTTGACGATGATGGCTCTATGATTATCGGGATGATGGACCGCGGAGGTCTTCAAACAGGCCAAAATCAACCTGGTATTGCCAAGGATGATACACTTAATTACTACGGTTTTATGAGTGGTGATTTATTGCGTGCACAACGCAACGCTAATGGCACCTTCACCATGGAGAGCAATGGCGTGTCGGGAAATTACACTTCTGTGGGTAGCAGCGGCCCTGGAATTCCCAATGCTCATGACAAAAACGCAGGCCCAGGTGGAGGTGAATTTTTCTATGACGATTACTGGATTAATGGCGAAGACGGAATTGGCCACGCTGAACTAACCAACGGAGGTGTCTTCAAAGTCCCTGGCTTGTCAGAAGTATTTTCATCAGCGTTTGACCCTATTCATAAACAATATTTAGCTACTGGTTTTATTGTATTTGATACCAAAACAGGAAAACGTAAACGTAGTTATGCACTTTATTCTGTACAAGAGGGTGCACTTGGGAAGTCGGGGGCGTAGGTGACTTGACTGCTGCTTGCGACCCTGCGCCTTTAGAAATTGGCAATAGAGTATGGTTTGATCAAAATAAGAATGGTTTACAAGACCCTAACGAATTGGGGGTAGATGACTTGATTCTTACCCTACACGATATGGAAGCAGCAGGTGCAGAAGTAGGAAGAGACACTACTACCAATGGTGGACAGTATTACTTCAATGACTCTAACGTTGCAGGAGGATTATTAAAAAGAAATCATAAATATGAAGTGAGAATGTCCACCAATCAAACAGTAAAGTACAGCTTTTTAGAGAACTTGGAAGCAGGTGGTGGTGGCGGCAATGCCATTCCAACGGCATTTATTTTGAAAGATTCTTTGGCACTTACTACCAAAGATATGACCTTGACCATAATGCCATGCGCAACTCTGATGCCAGCTATAACAGCGACTCATCAGTGGTCGTCATTGCCCAAAATCGGGGCAAAATAGTGAAAACGACCATAATGAAGACATTGGTCTGATCCTGAAAGACAAAATAATTGAACCTTTTGATCTTGAACTATCCAAAGTACTTATAGGCGATTGTAAACGTCAAATTAGCGACCAAGTTTCTTTCAAACTATCATCAAAAATACAGGAAACAGCCAAGCCGATAGCGTTTATGTAGAAGATACATTTTCAACTAATCTCTCCTATAGCCAGTATGTAGCATCGCAGGGGCAGTATAACCCACAAACAAGGCTTTGGGGACCCTTAACCTTGGATGCAGGGCAAACAGACTCGCTTACACTTACTTTCACTATCAATAATAGTGGAGGATTTATTGGTGGCTCAGTATGTAACGAAGCTGAAATTGTAAAAGCCAAAGGTGAAGACATAGACTCTACTCCAGACAACGGCATTAAGACCGAGGATGATTATGATATCGCTTGTGTGAGCGTACCGCTAAAAATTTGTACCGAAAGAAGAGACACCGTCATCGTATCGGCACCGACAGGGTATCAAACCTACCAATGGTTCAAAGACGGTGTTAAAATAGAGGGGGCTATCGCTCAAACCCTTGAAGTTGGGGCTATTGGGGCCTATTCAGTAGAAGTGTCTGATGGGCAGTGTCCTACAAAAACTGCTGTCCAGTTTATATTGAAGAAGAGTGTATTTGTCCCCCTGATATTTGTGTGCCGTTTACCACTAAAAAGGTAAAGATAAAAAAACAAGCAGTGCCTAAATAAGAGATAAGTTACCTAATATTTTTCATTGAAATAGTAGGCGTTGTTTCAAAATCTAACATAGAATTAATCATACGGGCATGAGCATACTTAGGTAAATCTTGTACCCGTATTGTTTTTTCAACTATTTTTTTTTCTTCCAACAATCGAGCGCGTTGTGTACCAGCAAGCAAATAACTACGGGCGTATGCCACTGACTTCCCTCCCAAAAAACAATATTGGCATACGAAGTATCAGTAATTAAATCATTTTGTACAATTAAGACATCATCTGCTTCGCCACGCTGACTAAAAAGCGCGTTCAGTTGCTGCCGGTTATGGTATTTGAAGTCGTATTGAATCGTATTGTCAGTAATCAAACAAAGGCTTTGAACAACCCGTGGCTCATAAGACTCAAATTCTATTTTTTCTATCACTTCGCTGTATGTGACCCTGCATTTATACAGACCACCTTTAGCGGTTTCAGGCACCACAATGAGCTGGCCTAAGTCCCAAAATGGTTGTTTTCCAAAATGCGTTTTTCGGGTATGATTCAGGCGTTGATGATGAAACGAAGGTTAGACCATTGCCCGTTGTGGAGGCGTAGTGTTTCTATGAAGAGAGGACGGTTCATGGACAATTGGTAAATATACTTTATCTATTACTTCTTGATATTCTGAATGTACGTTACTACGGGCTGTAATGCCCCCCGCTTTTAAAAATCAATCCATCTGATGTATTTTCAATAAAGCGAATCAAGACACCACTGTCTAAGTTTTCTCCATCAAAAATCCCTGATACTCCTGTATAATAGCCCCGTTCATAATTTTCAGCCTCTTTGATGATCTCCAACGTACGGTGTTTGGGAGCACCGCTTATTGAGCCTGCTGGGAGTAGTTGAAAGAGCCAGTCTCCTAATGTCTCTCGCCAATTGTCAGGCATTTGCCCAGCTATTTCTGAACTTACTTGAAGTAGTGCTTTTTGATTTGTAACAATCCTATCTAAATAGCGGTAACGCGCCACCCATACTTTCTGAGCAATCATACTTAAATCATTGCGGATTAAATCTACAATGGTAGCATGTTCTGCAGCTTCTTTTTGATCTGATAAAATCACCTCAGCGGCTCTTGGCAGATTAGCATCAATCGTTCCTTTCATGGGAAAAGAGGCGATTCGATTGCCTCTTACTTGTACAAAAGTTTCTGGAGAAAAGCATACAAATCGGTCTTTATAGTAAAGTTTGTATTTGGCTTGACACGCAGCAAAAATAGTTAGTAAATCCAAATTTGTCTCTATTTTCGTACATACCGATAGGTTGGCAAGAAACGAATCTCCTCTTTTGAGCTGCTTGATTATTTTATTTAGCTTTGACTCGTAATTTTCAAATGAGATAGGATATTTATCAAAATAAAAGTCTGCCCCTAAAGTATTTTCAAATTTAAAATTACTACAGTTGTTGAAATCGTATAAAAGCTCAGATTCATTTATTTCAGAAAGCGGCACAACGACTGCACTATTGAGCAAAAAATCAACGATAAATAAAAAAGGGATTCGCCGTTTCCCCAAATCATTCATGACAGGAATAGCGGTGGTTAAGGAGAGTTCGTTAATCATCTATACTTAAAAAATCAAAATGCCCAAAATAGCATTTTGATTAGCTTTGTTTACATCAAAAAAACATTTCATATGTTTAAAATAAAGAAAACACTCTTTTTCTCTATATTCTTTTTACAAATATCTTTAGGCTTTGCTCAAAAAAAACGGTGGAGTATTCTACCTTTTCCAGTAGTCTATTATACTCCCGAAACCAAATGGGCCTACGGTGCTGCTTTGACCTCTACTTTTCGGTTTCAAAGCGATTCTGCCAACGCTCGCCCATCACAAGTGAGTTTGGGCATAGTGTTTACGCAAGAGAAACAAGCACTCTACTACTTACCGTTCCAAGTTTTCTTAAAAAATGCTCAATATTACCTCAATGGCGAAATTGGGTTTTATCGCTATAATTTCTATTACTTCGGCATCGGTACCAAACCTGTGGCTAAAGAACTCTATGGTGTTGATTTTCCGCGTATTAAAATCAACGCATTCAAAAAAGTAAAACCACACCTTTACCTCGGGCTTCGCTACCAATACGAAGACTATCGCATTACCGACACCGAAACGCTGGGGGCCTTTGCCTCCAACCAAGTACCTGGCTCACCGCGTAGTATCACTTCAGGTGTGGGCTTGGGTGCTTTTTATGACACACGTGATGTGATTTTTTTTCCCTCCAAAGGAATGGTAGCAGACTTGGGATATTTCTACAACGCCTCCGTGTTGGGCGGCAATGTGCGCTTTGATAGGCTCTATGCCGATGTCTCAGGCTACAAGGCCATTGTCCCTCATACCGTGCTTGTTGGCAATCTTTACAGCAATTTTACTTGGGGTAACACGCCTTTCAATATGCTCTCTGAATTGGGAGGAGGGCAAACGAATGAGGGGGTATTATCAGGGTCGCTTTCGTGATAATACCCTACTGGCACAAGCAGAAAACTCGTTTCGATATCTATAAACGCTGGGGCAGGGTCGTGTTTGGCTCGGCGGCTGTATTGGGGAATCAGCAGGATTTTATGCGCTTCAATGACCCCAAATACGCCTACGGAGCAGGGGTCAGGTTTACGGCCAACCGCCGCGACCACCTCAACCTGCGCTTTGACTACGCCATTGGCAGCGATGGTGGCAACTTTTACTTGACCGTCGGAGAAGCCTTTTAGAAGTAATAGTCTAAGGTCTGGTTTTTAAAATTTCAAATTGACACCTGAAATATGCAAATTTCTGTTGTAATTCCTACTTTCAACGAACAAGAGAATATCGGTGCTTTAATCGGTTTATTACAAAAAAATGGAGGCGACACCATGAAAGAAATCATTGTAGTAGATGGTGAAAGTACCGACAAAACCATCGAAATAACTCAACAGAAAGGAGTAATAGCATTAAAATCTCCCCAAAAAGGACGTGCTGCCCAAATGAATTATGGTGCAAAACTGGCCACAGGCGATGTACTTTATTTTGTCCATGCTGATACCCGCGTTTTGCCTTCTTTTGTAGAAGATATACAGCAGGCTTTTCAAGAAGGCTACCTTTCAGGCTGCTATCGTTTTCAGTTTGACTCGCCCAAGCTCATGCTTAAAATCAATAGTTATTTTACCCGTTTCAATCTGCTTACTTTTCGAGGGGGCGACCAAACGCTCTTTATTAGTAAAGTCCTTTTTGACGAACTCGGTGGTTTTGACGAATACTACGTCATCATGGAAGAGTACGATTTACTACGCCGGCTATGGGCAAAAAACCGCAGTTTATTCAAACTCATTCCCAAGTCTGTGCTGGTCTCAGCCCGAAAATACGATACCAACAGTTGGCTACGAGTTCAGCTTGCCAACCTTGTAGCCGTCATTCTCTTTCGTTTCGGAATCAATCCTACCCGCATTGCGCATTTATACAAACAAATGTTAAACTATCGTTAATTTATTGTTTTCTCCACCATTCACGGCTCCAAACTCGTTCAAAAAACCAGCCCTTGTTACGCAGTTGTAGCGGCAAATAAGCGTGTGCTTCTTTGACCGAAATGGCCTGTTGGTAGTGTTCGTCGTCGGTTAATATGACACCTGTATAGCGATTATTTTCCTTAATAGTCAGGTCTGCGAAGGGCAACTCTTCTTTGAGTTCTTGGGTAGTTTTTTTTTGCTTGAGTTGCTCTTTCAAAAACCAATCAGAATACTTTTTTTCTAAAATCAATGGTTGTGGTTTGAAAATGCCCTCTGATACCTCCAGCGCATAGTATAGATAAGCCTTGAGTAGTTTGGGACCAACATGAGCAGTATCCTCCACTTGCAACTGATGGGGTAAGATACTCGTAACCACCACTATTCTTTGGCGTGCCCGCGTAATAGCCACATTCAAGCGATTTTCACCCCCTTGGACATTCAGACTACCAAATTGAGCTTTCATTTTCCCACGTATATCGGGCGCATAGCCCACCGAAAACAAAATGATGTCGCGCTCATCGCCTTGCACGTTTTCTATGTTTTTGACAAATAAAGCCGAGGCTATTTGGGTACCTTGCTCTTCAATTAGTGCTATCTTTTGTGCTATGAGTTGCTGTTGAGGTTGATTGAACGTAACAATACCCAAAGAGGCCATCGGAAAATTTTGTTGGAGTTGTTGAACAAGCTCCACGATTTTATCTGCTTCCACTTCATTCTGATTATTCTCCCAAACACCTTCTACTTTCTCGTAATAGATTGCAGGTTCAAGTGAATTGGCCACTTTAAAATAGGGCAACAGTTGTAGCTTATTTTTGTAAAAGTGTTGATTAGAAAAATCAATCAAAGCCAATGATTGACTACGGTAATGCCCTTGAAGTTGGACTTCAGGCCAGTATTGCTTGGCCAAATCCAATAAAGAGGCCACTTCTAAAGCGGGGGTTTCTTCCTCAGTATCGGCTTCGTACTTGATACGATACAAATCAAAGGGAGTGAGCTGCTTGCTATCGCCCACCACGACAGTTTGCCGACCGCGATAAATGGCAGGGATGCCATACTCGGCATAGCACTGCGAAGCCTCATCGAAAATCACCAAATCAAAAAACCCTGGCATAAGCGGAAATACCGCCGAAATCGTTTCGGGCGATGCCAACCAACAGGGTATCAGCCGAAAAACCTCTTCGGCATGATGCTCCATGAGCTTGCGTACAGGCCAAATTTTTCTTTTTGGTAACTTGATGCTGTAGTTCGCGGTAAGTGGTACGATTTTGAAGCCGATTAAAAGCCACTTCTTTGTAGGTTTGCTCACGCAGCTGCATCAATAATATCTCACGGTTAAGGCGTTGTTTTTCGAGTATCGCTTCCTGTAATTCTTCCTCCAACTGATTCATTTTCAGGGAAGAAACAGCCCTTAAAATGGGGTACTTTTCTTCTAAATACGCCACCCAAGCCAATCGAAGAGAGTTCTGAAATACGGTTGCCCAAGTTGTGTTTTTTGGCCATTTTTCGGTTAATAATCCACTAATAATTTCAAATTCGTCCCTCGAAAAGCTTCTTTTAGCTTGTCGGCCTCGGTCAGCAAATCAAAATCTTGTTGTAAACTCGTCTGAAGATGTGTAGCAAAAGAAGAATTCTGATGAACTGCATTGATTTGGGAAGGTGCCAAATAACGTCGCCATAGCTGGTAGTTTTGCTGGGTTTGATTGCAAAATCCAATAATTCATATACACTTTTTTGAAAAGAAGAAAAATCATGACTACGCTCAATGAGCACGGATAAAAACGCAACATGGGGGGCGTTAAGGGCTATTTGCGCTTTGGAAATAGCTTCCATAAAATCATCAAGATTACTTTTCGAAACACTATAACGCTCCGAAAGTAGTTCAATGCGCCAATCTTCTTCTATTGGCCGAATAGCCGCTTCCCACCCTTGGCGATGCTGCAAATAGGCTTGGAGTTGATATAAATCATTGATTTCTAACGACAAGCTGTATTTATCTGCAATGGTTTTGATGTATTTTTTATCGCCATAAAAGAGCCATTTCAAAGCCGAGGTGCGCGCTTTGAGAAGTTCGGAAAGGCGCGTAGCAAAAGCGAGAAGTTCAGAAGAAGTCACTTCTTCACCCAACATTCTTTGGGCTGAAAGCTTCTTTATTTCCTTTAGTCTTTGATCGTTATCTTTTGTGATAAAACCTGTCTTTATTTTCTTAAAAACACCCAAACTTGCTCGTCATCAAAGACTTGAAGCCATTGGTCGATAATTATTTTCTCGGTATTAATTTTCAATACATCCTCTAAGGCAAAAGATCGACCCAACCATTTTTTTGTCTTTTGTTCTATCAATGTCAATTCTTCCTTTACCTCATTGATGGTTGTGTGGATAGTTTGGAGTTCTTGAAAGGTGATTGTGGCAAACGATACGCGCTCATGCCAAGGATGCGTACTTGACAGATAAATAGCATATTGCTCGTAGCGATTCAGTCGGGTAATGAAATGTGAAAGTTTTTCGTCAAAACAAAAATCTCGAAACTGTGGTAAAGGCATAAAAGCCTGCGACGGCTTAGAAGTTAAGTACAGTTCTTTGGGCGAAAGCCCACAGTCGGTTGTACCAAACAAAGCAGTCTTAAAACCCTGTAATTCGCTCATTATCTGCTCAATAGAACGGCTAACTTGCAAAAACCGACGATCCATTACAATCGCATCCAACGCATAATTCAACTTTTGGTGTGCTTCTACATGCTCAATTTGCGCGTCTAATTGCCGATATAACTCGGCACGGTCGTTTTTGAAATCATGCACCAACGCCACAAAGGGATCCATACCCACTTGATGTAGGCGTTCATAAACAACATCCAAGGCCACTCGCTTTGACAAACCAACAGTACGCGCTTACCTCTTGCCGAAAAATCGGACATGAGATTGGCAATCAATTGCGACTTGCCTGTGCCTGGCGGCTCCTGTACCACCAACGACTCACCCATTTTAATACGCCTCAAAGCTTCTTCTTGCGATGCATCTTGCTCGAACACTGTAAAAGTGGTTGCTTCTTTCGGTTTTGTGTGTGCAGAAACATGATATTGAGGGTTATTTTCAATAACAAAATCATTTTGAAGAATCAATTGTTCGTAGTCAGGTCCAAGGTAACTGCCTGCTTGTGGGAATATCCCTAAAACAGCCTCCGGATACAGCCGCAATTCACCCGTTCTTTCAATCAAATCCAAATCGGTTTTGTTGACTTCTTCAAAAACTGCAGTTGGTCTTGGAAAAGATCTTGGTTAAAATTGATTTCTACAACACTGTTTTTTAGCAATTCGTACAATTCGGTACGAAAAACGAGCATATCACGGCTCAACTCATCAAGATTAAACTCCAACAACTCTTCCTGCGATTTTGACTTGATTGAAGTGACTATATGCCAGCAAAAAATTTCGATTGAGTGATGCCGCCTCAGCACGTCTTTGGAGATACCAGTGGGCATTGCCGGTTGTATCATTACCAAGTGTTACAGGAAAAAAAGCCAAAGGAGCATGAATCACCGTCCCATCCATGAGTTTTCCGCGTACAAAGGATAGGCCACATACAAATCTTCCTGACCCTCGCTCTTCTTCTATAAATCGCTCTGTGTTGGCTATTTTACGGAGGCGTTTGCTGATGTCATTTACTTTCTCTGAGCGACTATCGAGCTTTGCACATAGCTTCGTATTTTTTTCTGAGCAATTACCTCTTTGAGTAAGTCAAATGCTGAGCGATTCTCTACAAAATCCAACGATTTCCAATCTAAAAATTGCTCTGAAGGGAGGCTCGTAAGTAACAAAGAGCGGTTGCGGGTACTAAGATTGGTAAGACGGCGCAGGTATGTTTTGAGAATTTCGGCAGTCATTACTTGTTTGGGATAACAAATTGAGGTCATAGAAGAGTCAAAATTTCTATCTATTGACAAACAAATATAATGTACTTTGTTTGAGTTAGAGTATCTTTCCCGATATTTGCTAACAGTATGCTTGCAGACTAACTTAAAACCGATATGCAGATAGTACAACAACTTCTTTTTGCCCTTGCATTGGGTATTACGGCGTGGCTTATGGCCAAACGCATTGATATTATCAAAAAAACTATTCAACTCGGTAAGCCTGAAAACCGCACCGATAGGCCCTCCGAACGCCTCTCTACGATGCTACGCATTGCCTTTGGTCAAAAGAAAATGTTTGACCGCCCCATAGTAGGCTTCATGCACTTTGTGATTTATGCAGGTTTTTTGTTGATCAATGTTGAAGTATTAGAGATTGTATTGGATGGCCTACTCGGTACCCATCGGCTTTTTGCACCGCTATTGGGTAGTTTTTATTTACTACTTATCAACTTCTTTGAGTTTTTGGCCGTGGGGGTGCTTGTGGTATGTGTAGTTTTCCTGATTCGGCGCAACATTACCAAAGTAGAAAGACTCCAACCCGCCCGCCACCGTGAAATGATTGGCTGGGCACAGTTGGACGGCAATTTGATTCTATTGATAGAAATTATATTGATGCTCGCCATCTTGAGCATGAACGCCACCGATGCCATTTTGCAACAACGTGGGGCTGAGCATTATCAGCTCGTGGGTAGTTTCTTCTTTAGTAGTTTTCTTCAACCTGTTTTTTCTGGACTTTCTGACGGGGCATTAGTCGCAGTAGAACGTGTGGCTTGGTGGGCGCATATCTTGGGAATTTTTGGATTTGCACTTTATGTAACTTACTCCAAGCATCTACACATTTTCTTGGCCTTTCCTAACACCTATTTTGCCAACCTACTACCCAAAGGTGAAATGCACAACATGCCCGAAATCACCAAAGAAGTAAAGATTATGTTGGGTATAGAGCAGCCTGACACCAACGAGCCACCTGCCGAAATAGGACGATTTGGAGCAAAAGACGTAACGGACTTGAGTTGGAAAAACCTGATGGACGCTTATTCTTGTACAGAATGTGGACGTTGCACTTCAGCTTGCCCAGCCAACCTAACAGGCAAAGCCCTATCGCCCCGAAAAATCATGATGGACACCCGCGACCGCCTCGAAGAGGTGGGCAAAAATATACTTGCCAATGGAAGCACATTCAAAGAAGATGGCAAAAGCTTACTGGGGGATTATATTTCTGAAGAAGAAATTTTGGCCTGTACGACTTGCAACGCCTGCGTACAAGAGTGTCCGATTCTGATTAGCCCCTTAGACATTATTCTCCAACTACGCCGCTACAAAATCATGGATGAAGCCCAAGCCCCAGGCTCCTGGAACGCCATGTTCAATAACTTAGAAACCAGTCAGGCCCCCTGGAAATTTTCCCCTACCGACCGTTTTAACTGGGCCGATGAGGTGAAATAATAAACAAAAGGCAAATTTTTCTTTACGCTAAAGTAGCAGAAAAGCCACAAAAAAACGGGACAGAAAACTGCCCCGTTTGCTCTTTGTGTAAATTTCAACTTATATGCACCTTTGGTCTATCAAAGTTTTAAGGAAACTAAAATCAAGCTTACCTAAAAGGTCAATATTTAACTTACTTAAACTACTTTGAAACCTGCTTTATTCAGCATTTGAGACGCTTTTGACGTTTCGAACTCATCTTCTCATTTTTTTATAGAAAAAACTGAACGACGAGCAATACTTTCACAAAGAGTTATACGAATATAACTCTTATTTTTTATTCTCCAAAATGGACGCGCACTTTTTTTAAGGCCGACCCAATCACTTGGTGCATATCATAGTAGCGATATTCTGCCAAACGCCCTCCAAAAATGACATTTGTTTCATTTTCGGCAAGTTTTCGGTATTCACGCAAAAGTTTATCGTTTTTATCATCATTGACAGGGTAATAAGGTTCTTGACCAGGTGTCCATTCTTGGGGATATTCGTGCGTGATAACTGTCTTTTCTTGCGTTCCAAACTCAAAATGTTTGTGTTCAATGATGCGTGTAAAAGGTGTCTCTGCATCGGTATAGTTAACCACTGCATTGCCTTGATGATTGGAAGTGTCAAGTACTTGGTTATCAAACCGTAAGCTACGGTATTCTAAATAACCTAATCTAAAATCATAATATTCATCTAATTGGCCTGTATAAACAATTTGCCCAGCTAAAGCATCCAATTCATGACGACTTTTGAAATAATCTACCCCTAAACGCACCTCACTTCCTTCCAAAAGGGCTTCGTTCAATTTATTGTAACCACCAATCGGAATGCCCTGGTAGCGATCATTGAAATAATTATTGTCGAAGGTAAACCTTACAGGTAATCTTTAATGATAAATGCAGGTAAATCTACGCACTTGCGTCCCCATTGTTTTTCGGTATAGCCTTTGATAAGTTTTTCGTAGATATCTCGTTCTAACGAAATAGCCTGTTCTTCCAGATTTTGAGGGTCTTTGATATTAGCAGCAGCTATTTGTTCCCGAATTTTAGCTTGCGCTTCTTCTGGAGTACGTACTTTCCACATTTGGTAGAAAGTATTCATATTGAAAGGTAAATTATACAATTCGCCATAGTAATTGGCCACGGGCGGGCCAGTTATCGATGAACTCACAAATGAGTTCACATAATCCCAGATCTCCCCTTGTCGTTGGTATGAAAAATATGGGCACCATACTGATGTATATTCGATTCCCTCTATATTTTGGCAGTAAGTATTGCCTCCGATGTGATTTCGGCGATCAATTACCAAACATTTTACCTCTTTTAGTAGCCTCATGCGCCCACACATTCCCGAACAATCCCGCACCGATAATTAAGTAGTCGTACATTCTTTAGTTGATAAATGATAATGTTGATTAGTAAAGGTATTCAGCACTAAAATCTAGAAGCCTCCAATAAGTTATTTCCTCATCCGTATTTTTATACATACCTTTCAAATCCATCAAGATAGGGCTACCGTTCATAATAGACTTAAAATACGCAATAATAAAGGGATTTATGTGGTCATGGCCTACCGACACTACCACAGCATCATACGCCGCCGAAGGTTTCTAAAAGTGTTAGTCCATATTCGTGCGCTACTTCGTTGGGAGAAGCATGAGCATCTACAATATCTACATTAATAGAAAAACCCATCAATTCTTCTATTAAATCCGCGACTTTAGAATTACGAATGTCAGATACATTTTCTTTGAAATGGTCCCATGACCAATACCTTCGCTTTTGGGGACTTTTACCTTTTGAGATGAGCATCTGTACCAGTCGTTTGGCGATGAAAGCAGACATTCCGTCATTAATACGCCGTCCACTATTTATTACTTGAGGGTCATCCAAGTTGTTTTGATTTGTAAAGTAGGTAGTAGGGGTCTATGCCTATACAATGCCCCCACAAGCCCTGGGGAAAGTTTGATAAAATTCCACTTGGTTGCTGCTGCTTCTATCACGTCTTTGTTATCCAATCCCCATACGATCAAAGATAATAGCCAGTTCATTCATAGGCGAAATATTTTAAATCGCGCGTTGGGTATTTTCAATGACCTTAGCCGCTTCGGCTACTTTGATGGTTGGAGCCTTATAAATTCCTGCGAAATGATTTTTCCATATACTTGAGCAATCTCCTCCAATGCTTCACTATCGCTTCCAGCAGCCACTATTTTGAGGATTTTATCAATGGTACGCTCCTTATCGCCTGGATTAATGCGTTCGGGCGAATAACCTATTTTAAAGTCTCGACCCAAAGTTAGCCCTGATTCTTTTTCCAAAATAGGCAAGCAATCTTCTTCGGTACAACCAGGATACACTGTGGATTCATAAACAACGTAGTCACCTTTTTGAGTACTTTTCCAATGGTATGAGAAGCAAACAACGGTTTTAGGTCAGGCACTTTATAGTCATCTACGGGTGTAGGTACTGCCACAATGAATAAATTGGCCTGCTTGAGGTCTTCAGGGTTGGATGTAAAAAGGATATCTTTTTCAGTAAAAATGGTAGGTTCAAGTTCTTGAGATGGGTCTTTTCCTTGCTGCATCATAGCGACCCGCTCAGCGTTAATATCGAAACCGATAACCCGAAAATATTTGGCAAATTCTAATGCAATAGGAAGTCCTACATAGCCTAAGCCAACGACTGCTATTTGATTTTCTTTTTTGAGAAGCTGTTGAACCATTTTTTATTAATCGATCCGCAAATATACTATATGAGTGAGATGAGTACCAAATGAAAAGACCTTGACATTTTTGCCAAGGTCTTTTCATTGATTCAACCCTTATTATTTAAGGCATTAGCTTGATTTCTACACGACGGTTTTTCTTCAAACCTTCTACTGTTCCGCTGTCTGCGATGGGTTTGAATGAATCGCATACATCAACTACAATTCGGTTGGGATCTTTCAGACCTGCCTGTACCAAATATTGCTTCACAGCATTGACCACGGCGTTCTGACAAAGGCCACATTGTAGCGATCAGAAGCGCGGCGATCAGCGTGGCCAGCCATTTGGAGGCGACGGTACGTTTTGTTCATTAACTCTACCACTTTGTTAAGCAAATCGTAGAATTCAGGTTTGATAATGGCTTTATCAGTATCAAACAGAACATTAGCAAATATTTCTGAACATGCCATTCCTGGAAGGGGCATCTTTCACGTATTTATCAAAATCAATCTTCTGACCCGCTCCTGTTACGATGCTCCAGCAGGGGTGTTGAAGCTCTTTGTCGAAATAGTCTGAAACACCATCATTGTCGCTATCGGTTAGTAGTCTTGGGTCAATTTCTTTGGGTTTATTGGCTTTGGCAATGGAGTCGATTTCGGCCAATGAAAGAATTTTCGGCGGTTTTACCAGTAATTTAGGGTCTGTGTAGCGTAGTAGTAAAAACCTTTACCCGCATCCAGAGCATTGAAATCATACGCCCATTTTCCATTTTCTTTTCCACACGCAATGGGTTTTTACCTAATTTATAGGTTAGACTTACAGCAAAGAAGCCATATTTGTCCAGTGCAGAATTTCCCTTAGGAGTTCCTAAAAAGCTGGTGGGTGTACCGCCCTGATATAAACGTCCACCTTCTCCACCATCATAGATAGCCGATGGGTCTCCTCCCACTGTAGCATCCAGTTTCTCTGTATTAACATTATTTAAACGAAAATCTATTCCTAAATCTAAGTTTTTAGTCAATTCATATGAAGTAGTAAAGCCTACTGGTAGTACCCATTCTTGGGTATAAGCCGATGCTTTCTGATTGAGCTTTGTGATATCATTGCGCAGTGTTGGAGAATCATCCGAACGGCGCTGAATACGTCCTGTACCAAGCTGATACGCAGTAGATCTGAACCAAACTTGTCCTGCTCCTGCATATACATCCATTTTCCAACGTTTCATTTTAGTAGGGCCAAAAAGTAACCCTTTTAGATTAACTGTTCCTGAAATATCAGCTTGAAAATAATTAGCATTAAAATAAGACTGATAAATACGGCGCTTCATTCCTTTCAAATTTCCTCCTCCTACATCCAATCTCGCTCCAAAAAGATAAGTCAGTTGTTTCCCAAGAGATAACCCAACGTGCATGGTGCCGCGTTCTGAGCGAGTATCAAAATTGCTACCACCTACAGGCCAAAAATCATACTCACGTAAATCACCATAAAACTGGCTGGGACCTACATAGGCACTCAACGACCAAGTGTTCATTTTGTAAGGTCCTTCGTAAGGTGCTTTGGGGTTGTACTGTGCTTGTGTGTCAAGCAAGCATACTCCAACCAACATGACTGTAATAAGCAAAAATACTTTTTTCATAATTATCCTTTTTGTGATATTGAATAAGGGGGATACATTTTGTATTATCTACAACTCTTGCATAGGGCAAAAATAATCTTTAACGACCAGATTCCCCAACAAAAGTAGAGATTCAATTCTTAATTCAAAAATGTTTTCACTGTCTAAAGAAAATTCTTTTCTGGCTACTTTCAAAGCCGCTGCGTTATTTTTTTCAAAATTTCAATCTTCCATTGTTTAAAAGTACCTATCATAATTTGGATACGTGCCTGACGTACAAGCCACAAATAGAAGGTTAAGTTCTGAATACTCGCTATCTGCGCTCCCAATATTTCCTCTGACTTTATCAAGTGTTTTAAATAAGCCTTTGTATAAAATGTACTGACATAACCACCCAAATGCTCATCTATTGGGCTAAAGTCATCTTTCCATTTCTCATTGCGAATATTGATTATTCCTTGAGTAGTATATAAAATACCATGCCGGGCATTTCGAGTGGGAAGAACGCAATCAAACATGTCAATTCCTAATGCAATACTCTCCAGAATATTGGCAGGAGTACCTACCCCCATCAAATAGCGAGGCTTGTCTTGAGGGAGTATATCACAAACCAGTTCCGTCATTTCGTACATATCCTCGGCAGGCTCCCCTACCGAAAGCCCCCCTATTGCGTTTCCTTCCCGTTCCATACTTGCTATCACTTCTGCCGACTGTCTCCTCAAGTCTTTGTAAGTACTCCCCTGAACAATCGGGAACAAGGTTTGTTGATAATCATATTTTGATGCTGTAGTATCAAATCGTTGGCAACAGCGTTCAAGCCAACGGTGGGTCATGTCCATAGACTGTCGAGCATACGAAAAGTCACAAGGATAAGGGGTACACTCATCAAAAGCCATGATAATATCGCCACCGATACTCCGCTGAATATCCATGACGTTTTCGGGTGTAAAAACATGCGTAGAACCATCAATATGCGATTTGAACTTCACACCCTCTTCCGAAATTTTCCGCCCTGTACCTGCCAAAGAGTAAACTTGATAGCCTCCACTGTCAGTTAAAATGGGTTTGCTCCAACCATTGAATCCATGTAAACCTCCCGCTTTTTCTAAAATATTTAACCCAGGCCGCAAATACAAATGATACGTATTACCCAAAATAATTTGCGCTTTGATATCCTCCTCCAACTCTCGTTGATGTACCGCTTTGACAGTTCCTGCCGTCCCGACAGGCATAAAAATGGGGGTTTCGATGCTACCGTGATCGGTATGAATTATCCCTGCACGAGCCTTTGATTCCGAATCTTTAGCTATTATATCGAAGGTCATTATTGAGTTAATCGTAGGATTTTTAGGTTTTAGATTTCGTCTTCACTTTGTAAAGTAGTTACAAAAGTAATGACCATAAGCGGTTTATCTAATTTTTATGGTTTTATCCGAAAATCCCCATGTATATTTGCGCACTTTTTGACATTACATGGCGCTACTTTACTCCTCTGATTGGTTTTTACATCCTGTTGTCAGCACTTTTTTAGTACTACTTTGTGCAGTAGTCTTGATACAATTATATTACATTTTATTTGTATTTGGACGGTTACTTTTTAAACAAGACCTGGAAATACCTCCAAAACTCCCTGGCGTAACAGTGGTGGTATGTGCCCACAACGAAATTAACAATCTGCGGGAATTACTTCCTATGCTCAACGATCAAGATTATGGCCATTACGAAGTAATTGTCATGAACGACCGATCTTGGGACGGTACAGAAACCTTCGCTGATACAGAGGCAAAACTATGGGAAAGAGTCCGTTTTTTGCATATTGAAAACGAATACGAGCATGTTACTCCCAAAAAATATGCTATTACTACCGCTGTTAGAAATGCCAAATACGATGTCATTCTATTAACAGATGCTGATTGTCGCCCTGCTACTGATCAATGGATAAAAGGAATGGTGTCGCATTTGACCAATGAAAAACAAATTGTTATTGGTTTTTCTCCCTATCAAAAAAGAGCTGGAATGCTCAATCGCTTGATTCGCTTCGAAACTTTCTATGTGGCTGTTCAGTACCTTTCTTTGGCTTTAGCAGGCAAGCCCTATATGGGTGTAGGTCGAAATCTAATGTACCGCAAAGCTTTATTCTTAGAAAACAAAGGCTTTTATACTCACTTACGAGTTACAGGGGGAGATGATGACTTACTGATGAATGAGGTGGCCAACAGCAGCAACACCGCTGTTTGTCTTGATCCAGATACATTTATGGTGTCTATTCCTAAAAAAACCTGGCGAGAGTGGTACTGGCAGAAAAAACGACATTTATCAGTAAGTAAATATTATAAAACGACACACAAAACACGATTGGCTATACTATCTGGTACCCAAGTATTAAGTTGGCTATTGTTTTTAGGATTGAGTAGTTGGAGCGCATTTATGTTTCCCCATTATCTCGATTTCACGATTGTAGTAGGTGGTATATTTTTGTTACGTTTAGTAGCCCAGTGGATTGTATTAGGATTAGCTACCCAAAAATTATATCGCTCGGTAGGGTGGTTTGTTATTCCATTCATGGATTTTGTCTTGTTTGTTTACTACCTAATGATGTCCTTTGTGATGTGGTTCAACAGACGCAAAAAAATAACTTGGAGATAAAATTATCATCACTATTACTCTATGCAGCTCATTGAAAAATATTTCCCGCAGCTCACTCCTAATCAAAAAGCGCAATTTGGACAATTAGGGGAGTTGTATGCGTATTGGAATGCACAAATCAATGTTATATCTCGACAAGATGTAGAAAATCTCTATGAGCGCCATGTGCTCCACTCATTGAGTATTGCTAAAGTGGTTCAATTTAAAGAATTTGCCAGCATTTTAGATGTAGGTACAGGTGGGGGTTTCCCTGGGATTCCACTGGCAATATTATTTCCGGAGGCCGAATTTCACTTGATAGATAGTATAGGTAAAAAAATAAAAGTAGTACAAGAAGTTTCTAAAGCATTAAATTTAACCAATGTCCGTGCCGAACATGGGCGTGCTCAACAAGCCGACGGCGAATATGATTTTGTAGTAACACGCGCCGTAGCCCGTTATGCCTCGCTGTATGAATGGGTACGAACTAAAATCAGCAGAAATCACGTTCACCCCTTACGCAATGGTATTTTGGCATTGAAAGGAGGCGATTTGGAAGAAGAAATGGCCGAACTCAAACGCAAATACCGCACCTTTGAACTGTATGAACTTTTTGAAGAAGCGTTTTTTGAAACTAAAAAAATAATATACGTGCCTGTAGGCTGAACCGAAAATAAAATTACGATGAACGAAAAATTCCATTCAAGTCCGATCAAAGACCCTATTCGTCAAGACGAGGTCCATTTAAGCGAAAAAGGTGTAAGTTTTAAAATGAAAAAATTAGTTGGCGGCACAGAGCAGTTTGTATTCTATACCGATATCTCGGGTGTAGAAATTGACAGCGGTATTTTTTTCGCTACCATTCGGGTGATTCCACGCCAAAGACCCGAAATAGTCATCAATAATTTTACCAAAGGTGATGCGCAGCGAATCAAGGAGTTAATTTTGGAGCGGGTATAACCTTTTGACAATGAGTAAAGTCGCTTTAATGTAAATTATTTTTAGAAAAAATGTTTGCATCGGATATTCAAAAAACGTACTTTTGCACCACCAAAATCGGAAACGATAAAGGAAATATAGTTTCCAAATAGCTTACAAGCCGTTTGCCCGTCGGTTAGAGCATCTGACAATTAATCAGAAAAAAACGGCAGTCATACCTCCGAATAGCTCAGTCGGTTAGAGCATCTGACTGTTAATCAGAGGGTCGCTGGTTCGAGCCCAGCTTCGAGAGCCTTAATAATCAAGCAGTTACGTTAAATCGTAGCTGCTTTTTTATTGGCACTTGCACCACAAAAAAGCCAGTTCTCCTACTTTACACAAATACCCTTGGTAATAGGTACAAAAAGCAATCTCTTGAGGTAAGTTTTGAATAAGTAATGCCTATAACCATCAAACGTACTTACCTACCTTACACATCAAGATTTTTTTCTATTTGTTTCCACAACCATCAATGTAGGCTTTAAATGTACTGGTTTTGGGGGCTTCAAACCCCGGCTGTATTGTTATTGATTGACCTGCATCCAATTCTACCTGCGTATTTGCACTGATTTTGCTACTAATGGTTATGGTGGTATTCGATTCAAATTTTTGGGGCCCAGAGGCAATGTTTTGAGAAATCACCTGTCCGTTGATACAGTGTTGTTCATAAGCACCTGGCTCGGTTCTTATGCCCTTCAACCTTGGTTTGAAATCAAAATCTGTTGCTCCTGTTGCGGTGAGCCAAAAAGGAGTATTATCGCCCGCTTCATTGGCCAAAGAACTGACCCCTAACCGAAATTTGTTGCTCACATTATAAAAAGAAGGAGTTTCAAAACGACCGTTTACATCTTTTCCAAGACTGTTTTTATAATGCACAAACCCAACATAAGCAGCATTAGCATAAACAAAATAAGGAGTGGCATTGGTAGCTTCATACCAAAAGTTGTAATCAATATTGAGGTTGACAGGGGGTGTTGAAGGATAGCTGTTCATCAACCTATCGCGCCCAGCGATTGAAGAAGCAAAAATATTGTTACGCACGGCACAGTGCTCCGAAAAATCAAGGTTTAGCTCGCCGAAGTCTTCCTTTTTGCCAAACTCTATTTGAGAAACATAGTTGTTGTAACAGGTGTTGTTCAATACCCACGAATTGGTTACTTTCGCAGGATTGGCAGGATGATTGATGGTACCTAAGCCTATTCCCCCTCGTGAGTTTCCGTAAGCGATATTGTTTCGTAATACCACAGAATCAGCCTTAGCATAAGTAAGAAAACTTTGATTTTCACAACCTATTTGAAACCCTCGCTGCCCATTACGGACAATATTCCGCTCTATGATGATACTTTTACCACCATCCACATAAATTCCAGCGGCAATGGCTTTTAAACTGCGGCAGTTCTCAACGATATTATCCTGTACGACACCACTGCGTGCTTGATAAAAATTGCACCAACCCTAAAAACCTGCCACTACTATTCCAATGTTGCCAGTATTATTGATTCGGCAGTGGGTAATTTTGAAATCCCTGACGTTGCCTACTACCGTGATGGCCTCACTTTGCCCCGTTCGACAGTCCTTTATCTCACAGCTATCTACCGTAATGGCATACATAGCCGTGCTGGATTCGCCTGTTATAAAAATACCGTGTGTGTTATCAGAAGTATCAGGAGGTACTCCACTATTGGTAGAAAAATAAAGATTGGTGATACTGCACTTTCGTAGTTCGATATGGTGTGACGTTCCCCTTATTCTAACCCCAAAAGAATCATTGCCCAACAAATTCCTAAAATGGAGACCGACGACTCTTATGTAAGCGCAATTCTTGATCAGCAAAAAACTATCTCGCTGTGCACTACCATCAAAAGTAACGGCCTCGTTGGCAAAGTTTTTGAAAGTAATGTACTGAGCGGCATTACCCGAATTGGGCAATTGAATTCGGCGTTCAAAATACTGCCCCGCTCGAAAAAACACCGTATCTCCTGCCAAAGCGGTATTGGCTGCTCGTTGAAAAGTACGCCAAGGGCTGTTGATTGTTCCCGAGTTAGCCACATCGTTGCCGTTGGTAGCCACAAAATACCGCGCGGCGTGGAGGTCTGTTGGTTGAAAGAAAATCAATCCCCACCAAAACTTTATGACGTAACAAAATCTCTTCATGGTTTTGGCGTGTTTGGCTCGATCAAGTATCGAGTCATGGAGTGGGTTCAATTAGAGAAGAATTATGACCCTAAGATAATTATTTTGCAAAATTGCCTCCAAATTATAGCTTTCCAATTTTAAGAAAATTTATCAAGCGGTAAGTACTTGTGTCTATTTAGTTTGCATTATTCTGTTTGACCCCGTCGGGGTCAGATGTTCATAGAAGCCAATAACCTGCTTAAATAGTGTATTTTTACTTGGAGTAGTTATGTTTATCAGTGGCTGCATTTTTGTTGAAATTGCACAGACGAAACCTCTTCTTTTTTTAAACAATTTTCAAAAAGTAGTGTTAGTCTCTTCATCAACACTGTTTTAACGTATATTCATGAAATTTGCACTGACCACCATTACTTTTTTCTTTATTTCCGCTACATTATTTGCCCAAAACAATGGTACTATCCTCGGCATAGTCAAAGATAAACGCACCCAAGAACCGCTTATTGGTGTAACCGTCCAAGTAGAAAATACTACCCAGGGCGTTACGACCGATACAGACGGTAAGTATAAGATTATCTTGCCAGTGGGCAGCTACAACCTCAAAGCCACCTTTGTAGGTTATAAAGCAGAGAGTAAGTTTAATTTAGTGCTTACTTCGGGCAATGCCCAGCAAATCAATTTTGAACTCGAAGAGGAAGCCATACAACTACAAGAGGCGAAGGTGGTTTTCAACCGTTCTATCTCTGTGGCTTCTACCGAAACCCCCAACTCTATTCAGAAACTTACGACCGAAGAAATCAAAAATAATCCTGGAGGAAACTTTGACATTTCAAGGGTGATTCAGGTATTGCCAGGTGTAGGCGGCACAGCGGGGTCGGTGGGTGGTTTTCGCAACGATTTGGTTATCAGAGGTGGAGGGCCCAATGAAAATGTTTTTTATTTGGATGGTATTGAGATTCCTGTTATCAATCACTTTGCTACGCAAGGCAGTTCGGGCGGCCCCACAGGGATTTTGAATGTATCGTTTATCGAAGATGCTACCCTAAGCTCAAGTAGCTTCAACGCCCGCTACGACAATGCGCTCTCTTCGGTGTTGCAATTCAGGCAACGTGAAGGTAATCCGAAAGAATACAGGGCAACGTGCGCGTAAGTTCTTCTGAAATAGCAGGTACATTGGAAGGGCCACTCGCCAAGAATACTACCTTTTTGGCTTCTATCAGACGCTCTTATTTGCAATTCTTGTTTAAGGCCATTGACCTTCCTATTCGTCCCAACTACTGGGATTTTCAGTATAAAGTTACCCATAAACTGAACAAAAAAACGACCCTAACGGCCATTGGCGTAGGGGCTATAGATGAGTTTACCTTTGCCGTTCCGCAAGAAAGTAGCCCCGAAAAAGAGTACATACTTCGCTCCAATCCGAGTATCAACCAGTGGAATTATACAACTGGTTTTTCTTTAAAACGACTCTTGGAAAACGGTTTTTTGAACGTGGCCATAAGCCGAAATATGTTCAACAACCGCTTGGATAGGTTTGAAGACAACCGCGAAGGCGACGAAAGTGCACGTGCTTTGAAGAGCGTTTCGCAAGAAATAGAGAACAAACTGCGGGTAGATGTCAATAAATTTGTAGGCAAATGGGAATACAGCTATGGGGCTGTGTTGCAGTATGTGAAATACAACAATGATTTTTTCAGTGTACTGCGTCGCGAAATCAGAAATCCACAGGGGCAAGTCTTACAGCCAGGTATTAATATCACCTTCAATACAGCCATAGATTTCTTTAAATATGGGGCTTTTGCGCAGGTAAATCATAAGCTACTCAACGACCGGCTGTCGCTGTCGGGTGGCCTACGCACCGACATGAACTCTTTCACAACCACGGGCAACAACCCCCTCGAAACCCTGAGTCCGCGATTGTCTGCCAGCTATCAGCTAAGTGAAAAATGGCGACTAAACGCCTCTGTGGGCCGTTATTTTAAAATTCCTATTTATACGGTTTTGGGCTATCGCCAAGATGGCAACTTGGTCAATCGCTCCAATAAATACATTCGTTCTGACCATTGGGTAGCGGGCTTGGAGTTTATTCCTACACCTACTACACGCATCACACTCGAAGGATTTGCCAAGCAATATGCCAACTATCCTGTGTCGGTACGCGATGGCATTTCTTTGGCCAACCAAGGTGGCAATTTTGGGGCCATTGGCAACGAAACCGTAGTGAGTACTGGCCAAGGGCGAAGCCGTGGCGTTGAATTTTTTGTGCAACAAAAACTGACTAAAAATTTCTTTGGTGTCTTGAGTTACACCCATTTTAAGTCGGAATTTACGGGCCGAGATGGCCGCTATATTTCTTCGGCTTGGGATACGGGCAATTTGCTCTCTACCCAATTAGGCTATAAATTTAAAAGAGGCTGGGAACTGGGTCTCAAGTGGCTCTACCAAGGAGGCGCGCCCTATACGCCCTTTGACTTGCCCGCCTCTCGCCGCAATTACCTCACTACGGGCGTTGGTACCGAAGACTTTACGCGCCTCAATAGCCAGCGTCTGCGGCCATTTAGTAGAGTGGATTTTCGGATTGATAAAAAATGGAACTATAAAAAAACATCCATTGATTTCTTCCTTGATTTTCAGAATGCCCTGCTTACTGCGAATCCTGCTTTCCCGCAATATACCTTTGAACGTACCGCCGACAACTCGGGCTTTAAAACCACCGACGGCCAAGCCCTCCGATTGGATGGCAGCAATGCCATACCGCTTATTTTGGCCAACGAAGATGCTAGTTTTACCCCTGCCTTGGGATTGGTTATTGAATTTTAGTGGACATTCTAACCAAACCGTCAGTCGGTTAGTACCGACCGACGGCCTGATGGTTATACCATAGCACCTACACGTTCCAATAGCTTCTTGGTAGCTTTGATGCCTTCGTATTCAGACAGGGTCGGGCCTTCGTATTCTACGCCGATAATACCCCGAAAACCCGCCGATTTCACAATTTTAAGCATTTTTACATAGTCAATATTGGCTTCGTTGCCTTGATCGTCAAATACATTGGTTTTGGCACTTACGCCTTTGGCAAATGGCATTAACTCGGTAGTTCCTGTATAGCGATCATATTCTTGCTTGCAGGAGTATTTGCCATTGGCATAAGAAGATTCGATACAAAAATTCCCTAAATCGGGTAGGGTGCCGCAGTTTTTCATGTTTACCATCTTCATCACATCCGCCAGCCACTTGCCATCTGAAGAATTGCCCCCGTGATTTTCTACGATGACATTGATTTTTTGCTTGGCTGCATACTCGCTCAATTTGGCCAAGCCGTCGGCGGCTTGTTTGGCTTGTTCGTCGCGCGTGCCTTGCCCACGAGCATTGACACGAATGGTTTTGCAGCCCAAATACTTGGCACAATCTACCCACTGATAATGCTTCTCTACAGCTTCCATACGCTTTTTAGGGTCGGCTTCACCCAAATTACCCGCCGTGTCCACCATAATGAGGTGATTTTTTACATCGTTGTCTTTGCAGCGTTGAAGTAGGTCGTTGAGGTAAGCCGTGTCTTTGGCTTTGTCTTTAAACATTTGGTCCACATACTCTACAATGCCAATGCCAAATTCCTTACGTGCAACAACGGGAAAATCTAAGTTTGTCAGTTTTTTCTCATTGAAAATCGTTTTGTGCAACGACCATTCGGCCAACGAAATTTGAAACCATAGCTTTTGGGGTTCGACGGCCAAAAGTTCATGGGTAAAAGCGGCCATTCCTGCGGCTGCGCCCAATTGTTTGATAAATGTGCGGCGATTGTTCATATTTTTATAAAAGGATTTTAGTTGATTTAATGAATTTTAAGTAGCTATGGCATGAATTTTATGGTATCATCTTTTCAAAAAGGCTTGCACTTTAAAATAAGTAAGTGACCGCCAAGCCCACTCTACAGGGCCATAATAAAAGCGATTTAGCCAAAATTTACTAAAGACAATCTGTGCCAAAAATACACCAATTCCTATTAAATATCCAACAGCCGGCGACACCCTGCCCAGTAAATCAAAACCAAAACCGAAGAAAATAATCCAACCAACAAGGGTTTGAGTAAGATAGCTTGTCAATGCCATTTTACCGATAACCGCCATCGCTTCGAGCATTTTCTGCCAGCTTTTTTTGGATAACAAAAAGGAAATACCTGCCACATAAAACAATACCATACTGGCATTAAGCAAATCGTATAAGGTAGCAAGCAGGGTATTCAACCAAATAGGGGGTGGGGTTTGGTTGTTGAAAACGCCCGCTATTTGCAATCCAACAGCCACCAATATCAATGAGATTATGATAGAGGCACTATAAATCAATGTTTTACGAAAGAAAAGACGATGTGCTTGAAAGTGTTGGAGTAATCCTTTACGGGAAAACCAAAAACCCAAAAGGAAGAACCCAAAAGTGATATAGATACGCCCACTCAATACTTGGAATTTCATTTTTTTAGGAAAAGCATTCCAATTATCTTCCAAAAATGGCCAATATTCCCCTTTGCGAATCAGTTGAAGGTACTGCTTGTTGCCTGCTTCATCAAAAATACTCCCCCAAATTGTTCCTGTATCTATATGATTGAGGGTCATGTAGGCATCTTGTAAGCGTGTGGGCAAATTTAAAATCAATAAAATGGCCACTATCAACACAACTCGGTCGAACACATTCACAAAAAGCAGAAGTCCGAAGCCAACCAAGGCATAAATACTTAAAATATCGCCTCTCCAATGCAAGTGATGTACCAAACCGATGAAGCCTAAAAGAGCTATTCGCCAAGCAAACAGGGCCAAAAACTTTCTTTTATTTTCAGTGTTGCGAACCAACATCAATCCAAAACTCACCCCAAAAAGAAATGAAAAGAAAGCAAAAAATTTGCCTGTAATAAAAATACCATCGAAGGTCATTACTACTTGACTCAAGGTATCTTTTAGAAAAGGGGCTCCTACCTCTGGCGGAAGCGACCAACCCGCATGCCAGCCCACATAATGAGCTAAGATAATCCCTAAAAGAGCAAAGCCCCGAAGCCCATCAATGAGCTGAATACGAGAGGTAGAATTAGATGTCATTTGTTTTTGGCTGTATTGTTTTGGGTAAAAAGGCCAACTGAATGGCCTGATTGTCGAAGTTATATTTTCTTCCCCACATATCGCTCAAAAAACTCATAAATTCGTAGCATACGGTCAATACGCTGGCGTGGGTTGCCACTGCGGCTGAGTTCGTGCGTAGCCCCAGGCATTCTTACATATTCAACCTCTTTGCCCATGATTTTGAGTGATTTATACATCATTTCACTTTGAATAACACCTGTACGAAGATCATTTTCACCGTGTTTAATGAGCAGTGGCGTTTTAATTTTATCTATGAAAGTATAAGGCGAATTGGCCTCCAACGACTCCTTTGTTTCGGCCTCCCAAGGGTAGCCGCCAAAATACCCTGGCACCAACCGCCAAGCATTGCCCTCACCCATAAAGGTAGTCAAATCATACACACCTCGCTGTGCGAAGGCCGCTTTGAAACGATGGTCGTGGGCGACAATCCAAGCCGTCAGATAGCCTGCATACGACCCTCCCGTAATGACCTGGCGTGCCGTATCGGCCCACGATTCTTTGGTTGCTTCACTACACGCACGAAGCACATCGGCAGCGGGGCCTGTGCCCCAATCGCGGTAGTTAGCTTTCATAAAGTCCACGCCATAGCCCCCTGAGCCACGTGGATTGGCATAAACCATGCCGTAGCCTTGCGCGCAAAAAAACTGAAATTCATGCCACATCGAAGACTCGCCTGGCCCCCACATGGCCGTAGGGCCACCGTGCATATTGAGCAAAAGTGGGTATTTTTTACCTACCTCCATGAAAGTAGGTTTCATCAGCCAATACTCAATCGTCTGGCCTTTTTCGTTGGTAAACGTCCTTTTTTCGGGCACACTCAATTTTTTCTGACTCACCCAGTCGTTGTGCGATGACAGTTTTTGGGGATTCTTCATCAATACATCGGCTCGATAGAGTTCAGAAGGGTTTTGAACCTCCGTTTTGGCAAAAACAATGGCGTTGGCTGTTGCATCAAAGTCGGTAACACCACTTTCAAAATCAGAGAGTTGCTCTACTTTGTCAATAGTAGGCGAAGCCCTAAAAACGGGTACACCCCCATTAGAAGAAGCCGTAAAATACAGATAGTCCACCTTGCCTACTTCTCCTTTTTTACCTTTGGGAAAGGTCAGCGTAAGCCATTTAAAATTGCCTGGTGATCGGTCGAAAGGATTGATACTATACTTGGCATTGGGTATTTTTAGGGATAGAAAACCCAGATGACCTTGGTCGAGGGTGGCAGGTTGAATGGCTGCTTTGGAAGTGGTAAAGGCCAACCATTGCCCATCAGGCGAGGGAGTAGGTTGGCCAAAAGTGCGGCCTTTTTCTACCAATATAGTGCGTATGCCACTGCCATCAGTATTCATAACACAAATACGGCTTTCGGCATCGCGGTCGGGATGCAGGAGGCTATCAGCGCGGGTCGAAAACCAAATCTGCTTGCCATCGTACGACCAAGCTGCTCCACCATAGCTATAAAAACCCTTGGTGAGTGGCGTGGGTTTTGCCCCTTCTTTGGCCTCTATCAGCATCAAATGTCCAAAACTCAACTCCTGCCCTGCTGAGGCTTCGCCCTGAAAATTGAGTCGGTTGATGACCTTGGCCTTTTTATCTTCTACATCTTTGTCCAAATACGCCCTAATTTCTTCGATTGTGCCGTCAGGGTTCGGCTTGGCGGTGTTTTTCTTGAGGTATTCATTTTTCATAAAACCTGCTTTTTCCATGCTCCACACAGGGCCTGTTTTGGTAGGATTCAGCACGGTATCGGTCATCATAGCCGAGAAGGTAAGGTTGGTTGAAAACAAAATATGCTTACCATCGGGCGAAAACTGCGGATTGGATGCTCCATGCTTATAATCGGTGAGTTGCCAAGCCTCTCCGCCATCCAACGGCATAACAAAAATCTGCGATTTCCCCTTTATGCTTCTTACAAAGGCAATACTTTTTCCATCAGGGTTCCAAACACACTGACTGGCACTTTCATTACCGCGTGTCAGGGGGCGAGGTGGGGTTTTGCCGTCTATATCGGCCAGCCAAATATGCAGTTTATAGTCGTATTCGACTGCCTCTGTGGCAGGTTCTATGGTATTGACAAGATAGAGGGCTTGCTTGCCGTCGGGCGAAATCACCACATTGCCCAGTTGCTTGATACGTGTGAGGTCGGAGGCAACTATTTTTTCTTTGGTTTGAGCAAAACCATGGATTGAAACAATTAAAAACTGTAAAAAGAGATAGAATACAAGCTTTTGGGATGAGAAATGCATGGTTTTATAAGGTTAGTTGATTCTTCCTCAAAGTAAACCATGATTAATCTGATTTACAAGAAAGAAATAGATGTGCAGCCTGATTATTAAATCTTATAGTATTGCTGTTACCAGCAAGATTCAATATACTTTTAGTTCGTGGGTAAAAGGCTGATTGTCGGTTGTAATGCCATTGATAGTAACAAGGTACCTGATTCCTTTGGGCAAGGCAAATCGTACTTGTGCTTCTCCTTGGGCAGATAACCAAGTAGAAGGCTGCCAAAAGAATAGTTTATTATTGCCTCCACTTGAAGAAGCAACACTCTGATTGATAGCACGTTTGGTAACGATATTAATCGCCCCATTATAGCCCCTCGATCCTAAAAGCGAATTAGCCCGTTTGATGACTTCAATTTGCCATACTTCACTGACAGGAATACTATTGAGGCTTTCCAAGGTTCCGAACGGGATACCATCCACCAAAAATAGGGGTTCGTCTTCAACTGCCCCTTTTTGTTGGAAGGTATTATTGGCTCCTCTCATTCGGATACCTCTTTTGGTAAAGCCACTTCCATCTATGGTTTCATAGACCTCTAAACCAGGCACTTTGCTCTGAATGGCCGTAATGATACTACCCGAGTTGATGTCTTTTAATTGCTCGTTTCCTACCAAATAATCTATCTTCCCAACCATTGATTGAGCCGTTTTTTTAGTGCGGCTTGTTTTTACTTTTACCTCTTCGAGTGTAATTGATTTTTTATCCGCTTTGAAGGTGGCGGTATCAGCAGGTGTTTTTTCAACCAACTTGATGTCGGTTGTGGCCTGTTTTTCCACTTCTATATTCTCTACAATAGCTACGCTTAATCGCCCTTTTAGCGGTGTACCATCGGTTTTTTTTACTTGGATTTGAAAGACTGTACTATCACCTTGATTGTGGTGGTTTACAGTTACAATAGGGGCGGCGGCAGTTTCAAAAACAATTTGTGGGGGTGCGTTTTTTGCCAAAAGCAGTTTGGCATTTTCGTTTTCAGCCAGAGGGGCGGGCTCAAAATCAAAGGGGAGCATATCGGCAATACGCCGTTGGGCAATATCGCCTGCCCATTCGCAAAGATGGGCATCAAAAAGCAGCCCTGTATGAGTTACTTCTACTTTGCCGCCTCTTACACTTAGCCACGACACTGGAAAAGGCGCATCTTGGTAAGACCCCACTCGACTTACACTATTGATATTCAGAATCTCTAATTCAGTCGGAATCAGGATCTCTTTGGAAGCAGGTGTACGCCCTGGCCTGACGGCTACGGTATCATTAAAAGGAAATAACCTTTTACCCAACTGTGGATTGAGGTGTGAAAAACTCGTTTTTTCTCGGTAATTGGGATCTACTCTATAAACCACAAAACCTTCTTTTTTTAGGTTATTTTGAGACAAAGCCTTAAAAAAATGCCGCTCTGAACCCTCATATGCGGCCTGACGTTGTTGGCTTATTTTCCGTTTTTGTTTTTCATCGGAGAGTTTCATCTCTTCAAATCGTGCCATGCCCGCAAAATTGTTGCGCATCTGCGAAAACGAGAAGCGTTGCAGTTCAAAGAAGATTTTATAGCCCAAAGCTTTGTTTTCAATTTCTAATGTTTTTTGGGCAGTAGCTGTAAATTCGCTGGCATCGCCCCTAAAATCAACGACCCAAGGGTTTAAAACCTTGACGTTCTTGGCATTATTGTTCGTCCCCAAAAAGGCATCTTCAAATTTACGATACTGCCGCTCCCACTGTTGGTCGCGCTTGCATTTTACCGATACCTCGGCGATAGTAGCCTGTGGAGCACTTTGAAGGGCAACATTGAAAGTAAGCGTATCAGCCTTGCTGCTGGCCATCTTTTGCCGAACAGTGGTATAGCCCAGCGACGACACTACTACCTCAACACTCCCCCCCTGCGCATGGTTAAAAATGTTTTTTAGGGTATATTTCCCCATGTCGTTGGTTTCAGTGGCTATGGAGGTGTTATTGATATACACTACCGCAAACGCTACGGGTTCATTGGTTTTGGCATCGGCTACATGACCTGTCAATATTTGCTGCTGCGCTCGGCCATGCAAAGCAAGGATATATAAAAAAGCCACAAGCCAATGAATGAGGAAGTATTTTCTCGTTTTCATTTAGGTTTTTAATACGGGGGTCAACCTACAAAGCATATCGTTTAAACAAACGACCAAAATAGTAAATAAATTGATAAAATAGCGACAACTATGTCGTTTGTTTAGTTTTCGCATCTACAGGTTTGACGGTCTTGGCGATAAAGATACTGCCGAATATGAACGCCATAGCAGCATAGCCCACCCAATCATAATGGAGTAACTTACCATCGGGTGTTTTCTGAATGACTACTCCTGCCAAATATACTGCCACCGACTGCATAAGCAGTTGGAGGGATGTATTAATAGCCATAAAACTACCCCGATTTCTGGGCAACACCACAGAGGCCGTCATGGCTTGGGTAGGAATGAGTCGACCGTTGGAGAAAATAAAAAAAATAGCAGAAGTACCCAAAACCGCAGGCATATAGTTGGTGTTCATATTGGTGATGAGCCACATCGGAATCATCGAAAGGAGTGCAAAAACCACATAAATGGGATACTTACCTCTTTTGTCGGCGAGTTTACCTACCTGTGGTGCCGAAAAAAGTGTGAGTGCGCCTCCTACGGCATAAATCAAGTAGAGATTTTTTCGCTGAAACCAGTATTGGCCGTAAGGTAAGGCGCAATGAAAGGAATAATGCTGAAATGACCGAGCATGATGGTGGTAGTAAGCCACAAAGCGCGGAGCTGGTTGGGTTCTCGCAAGATATTGGTAATCACCTCAAAACGTTGCCGTTGGGTCGTCTCTTGATTTTCTAAATGTCCATCTAAACGAGGAACGAACTGCCCAATTAACCCAATCACAACAATACCCAATATACCCACAAACCAAAAGGGCGCGTGCCAAGTCCAGAGTGAGGCCAAATATAAACCCAAAGGTACTCCCACCACTGAAGCCACCGAGAAGGCTGTCATCACTACGCCCATGGCACTGGCACGACGTTCATACTCAAACACATCGCTCACCGCCGACATCACCTGTGCGCCTAATACGCCTCCAAACAGCCCTGCCAAAGTGCGTGCTGCCATTAGTAGCCCGAACGTAGGGGCAACAGCACAAGCCAATGTGCCTATCACAAAGCCTGTATAAGCCACCAAGATAATGTGCTTGCGCGGAAAATTATCTGCTACAAAAGCCACTAAAAAACCAGAAAGTGCCGCACTGAAACTGTAAGCAGATACCAACAAACCAAACTCCTGTGGCGAAATTTCAAAGTAACGCATGAGCTGCGGCCCCAGTGGCATCAGTATCATAAAATCAACGATGTGCGTAAAATTCAAACACGCCAATACAAAAAGCAGAATTTTTTCTTTTTGAGTCATATAAAAAAGAACTCCATCACTATCTGGAAAACCTCCTTGTAAATTCTATATTAAATTAGTTATTCGGTGAGCAATTTGCTAATCAACTGGTTAAATTCTTCTACAAACTGATCGTAGTATTTGCCCGTGCCTGGGCCAGAAAAACCTGTGTGTATTTCTCGTACATGACCTTTTTTATCAATAAAAATGGTAGTCGGATAACCCGAAATTTTATTGAGTGCTGGCAAAGCGCGGCCCGCATTGGCATCATACACCCCCGCTAATACAGCAGGATAAGGCACGTCAAAGCGTTTTTTCATGAACTCAATTTTGGGACCCGACACTTTCATATCTGGCGACCGCTCAAAGAAAAGACCAACAATTTCTACGCCCCGCGAGGCGTTTTTGGTGTACCAAGGAGCCAAAAAGCGCGTTTCATCCATGCAGTTGGGGCACCATGTTCCTGATATTTGTAAAACCACTACTTTGCCTTTATAACGCTCATCGGCCAAGGAAATCATCTTCCCATCGGGTTGCGGAAAATTGAAGTCAATTTTTTCGTAGCCAGGTTTTAAAAAAGTCAATGCCGTGGGTGGGGGGAGTTGCGCCTTGTCGTCGAGAGTAGCCGTAAAAGGCTGAAAACCCGATACCCCCGACCACATTCCACCGCGAAGTTGCTTATTGGGTAATATGGCCGCCCGAAACAAAAAAGCATGTGATCCATCAAAGCAAGACAAGAAAAGGCTATCACCGACAACGTCGCCCGCCAAATAGCGATAGTCGCCTGTAGGTGTGAGAAAAGTACCCGCTAATTTTGCCCCTTTTTGTTCTAAAACACCCACAGCAAAAGAAGAATCCTTCCCGTCGGATCGGTAAAAATAAGTAGCATACTTACCCGTTATATTCTGGGTAGTTTTTTGGGGCGTTTTTGCAAAATGATAGACTTCACCCTTTGTTGCACTAAATGGTAAGGCCGAGTACCAAACACCATTACGAGCTTTTTTCCAATGACCAGTCATGTTGTTATTGTTTACCTTCACCACCAAGTCGGAGTCGAACAAATCCATTGGAATATGAAGAGAATCACCTTCAAAGTAGGCATCGTCTAAGGCCAATCGCTCGGCTCCATTGAGCGCAAAAACCTCATATTTGCCATTGGGCTTGGGATTAATTTCCAAGCCAAAGGGTAGCTCGTAGCCGTTGCGAATGAGGGTAGCCCGCCAAGTGCTTTTAGTAAGCGACGATTGAGAGAATACAGCAAGAAAACTGCTAAAAAGAAGAAGTGTAATGAGTATTTTTTTCATATCTACTTGTTAAGAATGGGGGTTACCCAAACTTAACAAGCATTCTGGATGAAAAGTTGAATAGGAGGCTATTTATTTTATCGCTTAATCTGCATTTTCAAATCTTCCTGTATTTTTACTTGTTTCTCGAAGTCGTAGCGATAAATAGGGTCAATCTCAGCATTTGATAAAATTTCAGCAATGGGATTAATCAATCCTGTTTTGAGATCAAAAACCCATCCGTGCAGATGTGGATATTCTCCTTGCGCCCACGCTTTTTGGATAATGGTGGTTTTTGCCAGGTTTTTCACTTGTTCCAGCACATTACATTCTACTAATCTATCAAAACGCTTGGCTTCATCTGTAATAGCCGTCAGTTCGGTTTCGTGTTTTTCATAGACTTCTTTGATATTACGCAACCACTTGTTGATGAGGCCAAAATCTTTGTTGGTCATAGAGGCTTTTACACCACCGCAGCCATAATGTCCCACCACAAGAATATGCTTGACTTTGAGCACCTCCACGGCGTATTGCAACACACTAAGCATATTCATATCGGTATGAATCACCAGGTTGGCCACATTTCGATGCACAAATAGTTCGCCAGGGGCGGTACCTGTTACCTCATTGGCTGGAACGCGGCTGTCGGCACAGCCAATCCACAGAAACTCGGGGTGTTGGTCAGCAGCGAGTTGTTCAAAATAATTTTCATCGACCATGAGCTGTTCAGCCGCCCACGATTTATTCGCTAATAAGAGTTTTTTGTACGATTGCATCTGTTTTTCTGTATGAAACTTTACGACGGATAGTTCCCTTAAATTCTACGGTAATATTCCTAAAATGGGCATTCAGCTTAAAATCTTCTAATGTACTGTAAATGTCATGGTCTATAAACTGTGCCCTTACACCATCTATAAACACATAGTCGCCAGGGCGTAGGGTGTCTAAAACTTCGACCAAGCGGGCCTTATTCAAAAAAGACACATCTTTTTTGAATAAAATCAGTACAGCACCTTTGTCTCTGACTGTACTAATAGCAGAGCGATTGTTGGTATAAATGACATAAATAATACCTACTACCAATCCTATGCCAATACCAATGAGTAAATCGGTAAAAATAATAGCAACAATGGTGATAATAAAAGGCACAAACTGATCTTGGCCTTCTTTAAACATCTTTTTAAAATCTCGATTCTTGCCAGTTTGTAGCCTACAAAAAGTAGCAATGCCGCTAAACAAGCCAACGGGATATGATTGAGAACGGTGGGAATAGCTGCTACTGCCAACAACAAAAAGACACCGTGAATAAATGAAGAAAGGCGGGTTTGACTCCCGCTATTGACATTGGCAGAGGTACGTACCACTACAGAGGTAACGGGCAAACCGCCGATAAGGCCAGAAAGCATATTGCCAATGCCTTGGGCTTTTAATTCTTGATTGGGAGACGAAACACGTCGTTTGGGGTCTAATTTATCAGCAGCCCCAAACTCAATAATGATTCAATACTGGCTACAATCGCTAAACTGACGGCAGCAATATACGTCTTCGGATTAGACAACGCTTCAAAAGTAGGAAAGTTAAAAGCTGCTTTGGCATCATCTAAAGTACGAATAATGGGCACTCGCACCATATGACTATTGGATTCTCCCAAGTATAAGTCAGGAAACCACCAATGAAACGCTTGATTTAGCAAAACGCCTACTACCACAATGACCAAGCCGCCAGGAATCATACTGAAAAACCCTACGCCTTTTTTCGATTGCCTCTCCCAAATAATCAGAATAGCCAAACAACATACACTGATAATAATAGCCCCACCGCTCAAATGGGCTATTGCTTCCCAAATTTCAGAGAAGGTGTTTTGGTTGTCGGTTTGGGCAAATTCAAACTCCCCTTCATAGTCGGCATCCCAGCCAAAAGCATGTGGAATTTGTTTAAGAATAATCACAATTCCAATGGCTACCAACATACCGTTGATTACGCTTGAAGGCACAAAACTACCTAAACGACCAGCCTTGAGCCAACCCAGTAAAAACTGAATCGCTCCTGCTAAAACAACAGCCACCAAAAATTAGAATATCCTCCTAAGTTTTGAATACTATCAAAGACGATGACTGTTAAACCTGCTGCGGGCCCACTTACGCTTACCTCCGACCCTGAAAATACCGTTACAATAAGCCCACCGACAATACCTGCCAACAAACCCGAAAAAGAGGTGCACCTGAGGCCAAGGCAATACCCAAACACAAGGGCAAAGCGACCAAAAAAACAGAAACTCCTGCACTAAAATCTTTACCAAAATATTGGGTAGTCATCTTTTAATTCGTTTTTCATTTAATTTTAATCTCATTTTAATCTAAAGTGGTAAAGCTCGCAAAGGAAATAAAAAAATAATGTCATTTTTACTTATTGGATAAATTATTTTCAATGGCATGGCGTGCCAGTGCTACTATCTCGTCTGCCGTTTTGCCTTTAGGCTCTATCCCTTCCAAAACGGTCCAAGATAAATTTTGTAAACTCACCAAAGGAAACAGACCCTTTGGATTTAGTTTTGCGGTGTTTTGAATCGCAATAGGTACCACCAACGCACTTGGAGCTTTTTTTATTAAGATAGCTACCCCCCACTGCAAAGGGTTTCAATTCGCCTGTACGAGAACGTGTACCTTCAGGAAAAATCGCTGCCGAAAATTTGGTCTCTTCAATCAACTTGCCCAGTTTAGCTATTTCTAAAATGGCCTGTTTTCCATCTTGGCGGTCAATCAATGCCGACCCACTTTTTTGAAGATTATAAGAAATACTGGGTATTCCTTTTGCCAGTTCAATTTTGGAGACGAAAATAGGGTAGTTTTTACGTAGAAACCATATCATACCGATAATATCGAACATACTTTGATGATTGGCTACAAAAATCACAGGTCGGTCAGTAGGTATTTCAGCTTTTTCATAAAATCTCAGGCGAGTTCCCAAAATCCAAGCACCATACAGAAGGAAACCATTCAAATAGTGGACTGATTTCTGATGTTTTTTCTACCAAAAACATTGAAACATATCACCTGAACCAAATGAAATATAACTAAGATAAGCCCGAAATACAGCAGATAAATACAACTTAATACATAATCAATGATTCTTTTCATAGTCAATAAACGAGGTTTTACGGGGTAAAATTAATGAAACATGCCCTTTTTATAAACTTGTTACTTAAATAGCAAAGCTAAGACTTTCCTAAAAAACTTTTACCTTCGGGAAAATTTTAGGAAAGCAGACACATTTTTAAATACTATATCTCAATTTAGATACTATATCTTATGCAACTCCCTTCCAGTCGTATAGAGGTAATGAAATTTATCGGACAAAAGATTGACAATATCTATGATGAATTTCTGAAACCCATCGAAAAGCTTTGGCAACCATCTGATTTTTTACCTGATGCTTCCAGCGAAAACTTTTTTAGTGAAGTGAAGCAACTTCAAGAAGCGGCTCGCGAACTTTCATATGATTATATGGCCGTTTTGGTAGGTGATACCATCACCGAAGAAGCCCTGCCCACCTATGAATCGTGGTTGATGACCGTAGAAGGTGTAAACCAGCAAGATTCGCAACAAAGCTGGACACGGTGGATACGCGCCTGGACAGCAGAAGAAAATCGCCATGGCGATTTGTTAAACAAATACCTATACCTTTCTGGTCGCATCAATATGCGTGCCATGGAAGTATCTACACAGTATTTGATAGCCGATGGTTTTGACATCGAAACAGGTACAGACCCCTATCGCAACTTTGTTTATACTTCTTTTCAAGAACTGGCTACCAATATTTCTCACCGCCGCACAGCCACCTTGGCCAAGCAATGTGGCAACAACCTGCTATCTAAAATGTGTGGGATGATAGCCGCAGATGAAATGCGACATGCCAAAGCCTATAAATCTTTTGTAGAAAAAATCTTTGAAGTAGATGCCTCCGAAATGATGTTGGCGTTTGAAGACATGATGCGCAAAAAAATTGTGATGCCAGCGCACTTTTTAAGGGAAACAGGCGTAAAGCTCAGCGAAACATTTAGCCATTATTCAGATGCAGCACAACGAATTGGTGTATATACCACGCACGATTACATCGAAATCATGGAATCGCTGCTGGCCGAATGGAACATTGACAAAATAGTAGGGCTTAATGACGCTGGAGAAAAAGCCCGCGACTACCTCATGGCTTTACCCGCACGTTTGCGCCGCGTAGCCGAGCGTACTAAAACACCTAACTTAGCTTATAATTTTAGTTGGATTGCCACTTAGACACTTATTCACGATTGTAGGAAAGAGCTATTCTGAATCTTTGAGATTTGGAATGGCTCTTCAAAACAAAAGTGTCGTTGCAGCATGAGTTTAGGCCAAACCCACTTTCATTTTTTTACGTGCCGCAAACTCGTGGCCAGAGGTAGGCTTATGTTCCTCCAAGCCTTTTATCCAAACCGTCCCGCCTGTATTTTCATAATCATGTTGAAAATGATGTAGGCTTTCCATCACAGAGTGATCTACTAATTTAGTCTTTTTTAAATCAATAATGATATTAAATCCTGCAGGAATTTCCTCCAGTTTACGCTTTATTCCCAAAAAATTAGAAAAAATAGCTGCTTTATCAATCTCAACTAAGTAGGTATCTCCCTCAAAAGACACTATAGTAGGTGCTTTAAAAAACGAGCTAATGGGCGTTCCATTGATGACATGAATAACCATCTTCAATAAAATTCCCCCTGCAATACCTACCAGTAAATCTTCATACATTGTCAAGAAAATAGTGACCAAAAAAATGCCCAACTGCTCTTTACCAATCTTAAATGTTTGGATAAACTCCCGTGGATGGGCCAGTTTGATGCCTACCGTAATCAGCATGGCTGCCAAAGCCGTGTTAGGAATCAATTCAATCAAATGCGAGGCCAACAAGACAAATACTAAAATGAAAAATCCATGAAAGAAATTAGCCCATCGCGTTTTGGCACCATTGTTTACATTGGCAGAACTACGCGCTACTTCTGAAATCATGGGCAACCCACCTAAAATAGCCGCTAAAGTATTTCCTACGCCTACAGCAATGAGGTCTTTGTTCGTGTCTGATTTTCTTTTGTAGGGGTCCAACAAATCAATGGCTTTTACCGTGAGTAATGATTCTAATGTGCCTACCAGTGCAAACATGACGACATATTTGATAAAAACACCTGTCTGAGCTAATCCTCCAAAATCTACATTGACCTTGATATTCTCTAAAAGATTTCCGATGTGTACCAGCGCATAAGCAGGTTCAGTATGTTGAAAATCCATAATAAGCTCGGCAGGAATGGCAATGAGTAAAACAACCAATGGCGCAGGCATCATCTTGATGTACTTATTTCTGATATAAGGCCAACCCAACATGATTGCTAAGCTAATAACTCCAATGAGTGTTGCTTTTGGGTCGAGATTAGCGATAAATTTAGGAATTGACCCCAGTAATCCCAATGGCCCCAAACCCTTGGTCATGGCGGGGTTTACATCCAACAAAACAGGAATCTGTTTGGCGATGATAATCAATCCAATCGCAGCCAACATGCCATGTATAGCCGAAAGAGGAAAAAAATCGGCTAATTTCCCCATTTTCAACACACCAAATAAAACCTGAATCACACCAGCGACGACCATCGCTCCCAAAGCCAGATGCCAGCCTGTTTCGCCACCGCCAAAGTCGGTCACTGCCCCCGCTACGATGACAATAAGCCCTGCGGCAGGGCCTTTGATGGTCAAACGAGACCCCATCATTAGACTAACGACCAAGCCGCCGATAATGGCGGTTATGAGCCCCATGAGTGGTGGAAATTCCGAAGCCTTGGCAATGCCTAAACTAAGAGGCAATGCCAAAAGAAAGACTATAAAGCCCGAAATAGCATCAGTCGAGAAGTTTTCTTTTAATCCCGCCAAGCCATCGGCAGGAAGTTTGATTTTGATGGGTGTCATTGGATTTGTAGTATAAAAATAAGTAGTCTTTCCCTTCATTTTATGCTACAAAGGTCTTACCCAAGCATTAAACACCCATTAAGTACAAATTAAAATGCGGTTAAAAACAAGCCTTCGCCAATACCAAATTTGAGCGTATTGTGTAAAGATTTGGGATAACTCAACTAAGACGACCGATAGGCAGTTTCGTAAATAGATTTAACATGCGGCCCTAAAAAAACCCGCGCATAAATACGAATGATAGCCAACCCATCTAAAATAAAACTTAACGATGTGATGGTAGCCAATACGATCTGGTTTTCGTGAATATGGCTAAAAATCAAGTCTTCACCGATAAAAGTGGGCGTAATCGGAAAGCCTGAAAGACCAAGGCAACAAAGTAAAAAAATAAAAGCTATTTTAGGATGCTTGGCCGAATGTCCATGAAACTGATGGAGGTCAATGTTTTTTTCAATAGACTTTAAGCGACTCAACAGTACAAAGCCCAATCCGCCTGCCAGTACAATGCCGCTTAAATACAACAAAGTCTCTGTGTATTTATAGTGTTCATTAAACGAAATAGAGAGTGCTACCCAAAAGTGGTTTAGCATAATGAGCACCCAGCTCATGCGTGTTTTTTTACGTTCAGTAAATGATTTTAATACCATTAGCAAGCCAATAAACGAAAAAAACACGGGCAAATATGCGTGGATATTGGTTGGAATAGAGGCTTCATTGTAAAGCGCAAATAAGCCAAAACAATAGATGGGCACAAAAAAAATCAACACACGATGGAGAGTCAGAAAATTAAGTTTGTTGCCCACAGCCTTCATCGGATTCCACAAATAGCGGTACATGAACGCATCCAAATTCCATTCTTTGATACTCAACATATAAAGCGTATATTCGATTTTTTTAGGAAACATATCTTCAATAGAGCGTAAGCGAGGAGAGAAATTGTAGAACTGCTCTCGAATCAGATAGCTTACCACCGATGGCGACACCAACAACTGGTAGGTTCGTAAGAAGGCATTTCCTGCAAAGTGAAACAAGGCTAAATTTTCAAAACCTGCAGCTACTTCCACAAAAATCAACCCAATTTGAGCAATAGAAGCATACGCAATTTGGCTCTTTACCGACGATTGTACCCGTGCAATCCCTGTAGCGATGATGCTAGTTACTAATCCAACAACTGCTATCAAAATACGAACCGACAATTGTTGTTCCCAAAAAGGAAAAGTCCGTAATAAAATAAAAACACCCAAATGCACTGATAATGAGCCATAGAAAATCGCGCTTGAGGGTGTTGGCCCCTCCATGGCGCGTGGCAACCATGAAGAGAAAGGCAGTTGTGCCGACTTAGCTGCTGCTGCGATTAGGAGCATCACTGAAATAAAAATACCAATAAAACTATGCGATTGGAGGTGTTCGTGTACCATCTCATAATTACTGAGTTTCAAAAAAGTGATATTCTCATGCCAAAGATGATGACTCATCCACATTGCCAAAATCAACCCTACATCTCCAATACGATAGATAGAAAATACTTTGACGGCATTTTTGACGGGCAAATAGCGGTCGCGATAAAAGGCAATCAATAAAAAGGAAGAAATTCCTAAAATTTCCCAACCGATAAAAAGGGTTTCGAGATTGCCTGAAAAAATGGTAATATTATAACCCAAGTAGAAAAATAAAATGGTATTGAAAAACCGTTTATAGCCCTCTTCGCGGTGCATGTAGTAGCGGCTATAAATGGTTATCAGAAAAGTAATGATGGCCCCTACTAAAAGATAAACTACTGTGATTTTATCAAAACAAAAATCAATAAAAAACTCATAGTCAGTAGTTTTTAGCAACGAAATATCTTTCAAATTGAGCGTAGGTGCACCGTTATTTAGCCAAAAAAGAGCAAATACCATTGATCCCAAAAGGTGCAGACCTACCGTTAAGAAGGCCGTTTGAGATAAAAGCGTCTCTTGCTTTCGGTGAATAAGGCCATTAATAATAAATCCTAAAAGTGGAAAAAGAACAAAGAAATGAAGTAATGAAGCCATGAACCTTGATTAACTTAATAGGTGACGATTTTTATGCAATGACCATTACTGGAACATTATCTTGAGTAGTTTCTACCAAAGTAGTGAGATTTGATACAGTACCCACTTTTCGACTAATCGTCTGATAAAATTGAAAGTCACCGTCATTGAAACGATATAATGCCTTCGTGATAGGGTGTATTACTACGAGATTGACCCATTCATTCATAAACCATTGATATGTTTCTGGAGACTGTTGTATCGTTTTTAAAACCACTTCTGGTAAATGTTCTACAATGATGAGCAATCTTACAGGGTCATGGATTTCTATCATTTGACTCGGTAAACCTGGACGCAAATCGCCATCAATGCCATTGGCTACCCCAAAAGCCCCATCACATTATGCGGTAGTTTGGTACCTGCACCGAGTTTTTGGTTATCTACTCTTAGAAAAATAGTACTCCAAATTGATACCTCCACACACTGGAGCAGCTGCTTTGAGAATATTGAACAAATACTGCCCTTCGGGGTCAATACGATAATCGTAGGAGTTCATAAATGCCCGACGGTCTAAAAATAACCCCTTGGTCAGATTTCTGCTTCCCACAATACATAGCGCATTGGTAGCATGGTTGAGTTCTGGGCGTGGTTCAAAGAGCGACACCGAACGGGTCTTTATTTTTTCATGTATTTTTTCAGCCTTCAGCTTGGTATTGATAGAGGCAAACCGCCGCGAGCGTTCTTTGGCGTTGGCCTCTAAGGCATTGGCAAAAATGACTTCGTTTTTGGTATGATTTTCCAAGTTTTGGAGTGAAAGTGAATCTTCGTCAAAAAACTGTACTTCGTCGCGGGTGGTGTCATGTAAACCACCCAAAAATTGCGTAGTTTCGGGAATAACGATACCTTTTTCGGCCAATATGGCTCGTACTTTAGGATGATTGGCCATATAGCAGATCACACGTGAATTGACCGAACCCGCCCTACCCGAGCAAGCGCCACAGTCGTAAGCCGCATAATGTGGGTTATTCACGCTGCTTGAGCCATGCCCCACTACATATACAATGGGCGCAAAATCTTTGACCAAGCCAATACTCTTGAGCTGAGCTTCTACGCGTGCGGCCATTTCTTCAATGGTGTAGCCTATTTGTAAGCCATTCTCCTGATGATCGGGGTTTTTACATTCTATGGTGAGCTTGGCGTGTTTTTCCATATGCCGAAAAGAAGAAGCCGTAGCTGGACTCATAGTAGGACGGAAGATATTCATAAACAGCCGCACTGCCGACCAAAAACCCAAGGTTTGCGAAATGAGCCATCCACTATAAAACGAATGTGCGTGTTTGGTGAAATGCACATCACGCTGCAATTTTTTGTGGGCGTTTACCTCTTTGATAAGGTATTTGGGGGTAACAGGTGCGGGGCAAACTTTGGTATAAAACTTCCCGTTTTCGGGTTGGAAGAAAAATTCAGTACTAAAAAAACCAGGTGTACCAAAGGTTTCGCAAGCTGAGTCATATTGCTCCAAATAACGTCGGAAGGAACACTCGCGGTCGTCAATACAAAATAACGCCTGAAAAGTTTTCTGGTTCTTTTTCTTTTCTTTGACTTCATTCGATTGAATACCTGCCAATACGCCATCATAGTAAGTCCACTCAAAAGCTTCTTGCCAAATAGCCAACACCTCATTTAGTTCACTATCAGGCGTTTCTGCAAACAAATCTATGGGAGGCTTGGTAATACGACTTTTAAGAGGTATCCATTTGTCGCCAAAATGAGCATCAAGTGCATCAATTTCTAAGAGTAATTCAAATACAATGAGATCATGCAATGATATTTTCTTTTGGTCGAGCAATGTCTGTGGCTGATCTTCAATAGCCGATACCATTCCCGACCAGCCTTGGTGTGCAAACTGCTGATCAAAAAGATATTGCTTAAAAAGCGATTCGTCGCCTATCAGTATATTGAGTAAATGTTGGATTTCGCAAGTATCATGTAATAACAATTGTTTAGCACGTTTACCTTTGAAAAAACTTGCCATACTACTACGTTCCATTTCACGCAAGGAAGTCAAAAAAGTTTTTTGACGCACTGGAAATCCCCAAATTGAAATGCCTTGATCCAAATAACTGCAAAGTACGCGAAAGAGAATAGGATGCACTAATGAATCTAAATCTATTTGGTAATGCCGCTTCCAATTGGCCCGTACAGCCCCTATTCTAGGCAAAGTCTCATTTTCATAAGATTTGTGCAAGCTATTGTCTATCCATGCACTTAGCTGCATTTCTCCTTTTTTTTGGGCGATGATTTTTTTTAGCACTTCAAGCGCTATTTTTTCCTGATGATACAAGTCGCGGTATTCCTCCAAAGTAAGAGATACCTTGTAGCCAAACATATTAGATGCTTTACGGATCCCTTTGAAAAACTTTAGGTATTGAAAAGCATGGAGGGTGTTATGATGAATAAAATCTTTAAGAGGTGCTTGAGCAGGTAAAAAATGCTTCAATTCATGGAGAATGGCATGTTCGTCGAAAATAGCGGCTGGCGTTGTCATAATAACGGATGGTAATTATATAACAAAACTCTATTGTTGCTATTAAAAGGACGTTAACTGTACATTAAAAGGAGATTAAAAGAACTTTAGAAAGGCAAAATTAATACAAATTGTGTTCCTTTATTCACTTGAGAAGATACCCTGATAAAGCCATTGTGCAGTTTTATGATGCGCTCGGTCAAGGCTAAACCTACTCCGTATCCCTTGTGATTTTGAGTTATTTCTGCTCGATAAAAAGGCTCGAAAATATGAGGTAAATCCTCTTCTGAAATACCGATACCTTGATCAATAAAAGCAATTCTAATGCCATTGGTTTGGACATGCAGATTCACTTTAACATGATTATTCTCAGAGTATTTACAACCATTTTCCATTAAATTCATAAAAGCGGTTTGTAAGAGAGCCATATCTCCTTGGATTTCTAAAGAAGACTCCTCCTCTGGAAACTCATCAAACTCAATCTGAATATCATAAGCGGGCTGGTGGGAAATTACAATCTCGCGGGCTTGCCAGAGTAATTCATCAACCCGAAGCGAGCGAAAATTAAATTGAGAAATATCGCTATTGAATCGGGCCAGTTCAAGTAGTCTATTGACCAAATCACGCATTTTTTTGACCTCCTCTATGGTTTCTTTGATGGTGTCTTGATAAGACTCCGACGTTCGTTTTTGGAGCAGGGCTACATCCAATTGCCCCAACATAATGGTCAATGGTGTACGCAATTCGTGCGAGGCATGGGAAACAAAACTACGTTGTGAATTGAAAGCCTCCTCCAGTCGTGCCAATAAATCGTTGAACGTTGATGCTAATTGTGCCAGTTCGTCCTTTTGTCGCCCAGTAGTAAGGCGTTCATGGATATTACGAGCCGATATATTTTTGACTTGTTCAATAATCTCTGATACAGGCCTTAGGGCATCTCCTGCAAATAGCCACCCAGCTAATAGCACCAACAATAAACTCAACGCCCAGCCAGTAATCAGGATGTTTCTTAGTCGTTCCAATTTACTAAAGCCATAACTATCAATAGCAGAGGCTATTACGACCAGCACCTGCTGTCTTTTATCTACATAGCGCACACCTACTATCTCTGTTTCGCCTATTTGTAGATTGATGTTTTTTCCATTACGTACTTGTTTGAGAAGCGCAAGTTGAATGGGATAGGGTTCATTACCGCTATCATAAACAATATGATTTTGTGCATTGTATATCGTTACTTCCTCTTTATACATCGTTGTGAGGTTGTTACGATCTATGGCATGGAGTAGCTCTTCTGTAATCCCCCCCACATCTTCCAGGAGACGCACGGTTGTCAGTGCCTTTTCACGCAAGTGGCGATTAAATTCTTGTTCTCTAAACTGGTTGTACTTATAATACACCGACCACGAAAAAGCCAACATAATAGAGGCTACCAAAACAGCGAACAGGAGTGTCAATCGAAGGCGGATATTCATGCCTCTTTCATAATATAGCCCATACCCACCACGGTATGAATGAGCTTTTGGGAGAAATCTCGGTCAATTTTTTTTCGCAGAAAATTGACATATACATCAATGGTATTGGTGCCTGTATCGAAGTGAATATCCCATACTTTTTCGGCAATGTCCACCCGCGACACTACCCGTCCGCGATTGCGCATAAAATATTCTAAGAGTCCAAATTCTTTGGCTGTGAGGTCTATGCGTTTCCCATCTCGCCGTGCAACCCTTTCATTCAAATCTAATTCTAAGTTAGCAATTTTGAGTATATTAACTGTTTGAGGTATTTCGGCACCCCGTTTTTGTAATGCACGAAGTCGCACAATTAGCTCTTGAAATTCAAAAGGTTTAACCAAATAATCATCGGCTCCTGCCTCAAAACCTGCTAGTTTATCGTTAAGTGTACCAAGAGCTGTCAACATCAAAATGGGTACCCTCACATTTTCTTTTCTGAGTAACATAGCCAGTTCAAAACCATTGATTTTGGGTAGATTTACGTCTAACACAATCACATCATAGTGATTCGACAACGCCAAGCTACTCCCAATCTGGCCATCGTATGCTACCTCTACCTCCCAAGCTTGCTCTTGCAACCCTTTCTGAATAAATCCTGCCAATTTTGGCTCATCTTCTACGATTAAAACTTTCATCGTTTATGGTTTTAATCCACAATGATAAACAATAAATTCGCAGGCATAAAAGTAATATGTTTTTTTTAACTGGAATTTAACTAAATTGCAACTACTTGTTAATCAAAAACTAAACTACAATGAAAAAAACACTTCTTTCTCTCTCAGTAGTTCTATGTGTTGTATTATTGGTAGCATATACCAATCACTCTACAAGCTTATCGAGTGGTTTTGAAACAGGTACGCCTGCCATCCAGTCTATGAATGCACTGGCCTTCGGCCCCGAAGGCATTTTATTCATCGGTGATTCAAAAAGTGCTTCCGTATTTGCAGTTGATACTAAAGACAATGAGCTTATTGACAAATCAAAGCCTATTGAAATGAAAAATATTGACCAAAAAATGGCTGCCTTACTTGGTACAGAGGTCAAAAACATTACTATTCAGGATTTGGCTGTCAATCCAGTTTCTAAAAAAGTATATGTAGCTGTGCAAGCAGCCAATAGTACACCCATTTTATTCAAAATAGAGGATGATAATCTCCAAGCAGTTAATTTGAAAAATGTTAAATTTTCTTCTGTATCTCTCAATAATGCGCCCGCCGAAGATGCCAAAGATCAGCGAGGGAGGCCAATGCGAGTATGGGCTATTTCAGACCTTAATTATACCGATGGGAAAGTAATGGTTACTGGCTTGTCGAACCAAGAATTTGGCTCTACTTTCCGCAGTATTTCTTTTCCTTTTACCAGTACACAACACCAAGCATCATTAGAGATTTATCATGCCGCACACGGTCAGTATGAAACCAATGCACCTATCAAAACTTTCACAACAGCCAACCTAAATGGTAAGAAGTACTTGGTGGCAAGCTATACTTGTACCCCTCTTGTGCTATTTCCTATAGAAGATTTAAAGGCTGGCACCCATGTCAAGGGGCGCACGATTGCGGAGTTTGGTGCAGGCAATAGTCCCTTGGATATGATTACCATGAAAAAAGGGGATGAGTCTTTTTTAATCATGGCCAATTCTGACCGACCCGTTATGAAAGTAAAGTACAAAGATATGGAAACCTATCAAGGTACTTTAAGCGAACCTATCAAAGAAAATTATAGCACAGCGGGTGTTCCATATGTATCCTTTCCGATGGTTAATGTCCTTCAGCTTGATAAGTTGGATGAAACGCAATTTGTTTTTATGCAACGCAGATCCAATGGCGATCTTGACATCAGAACGTCCAATAACCGCGCTTTATGAGTTCAAAAATCCAAGGTAGTTGGCAGTGTATCTATCAACTACCTTTGTTTGTTATTCCCTTTTTGATTAGTTGTGTAAATCAACAAGATACTTCTACTAATAAAGTAGCTATTTTATGGAAAAATGGCCAACCTATTGGCCTTTCGATTCCTTTACATTATAGTCCCTCTATTACTCAAAAATAATCGCCTGACCGACTAAAGGTAAGATTGACCAAATCCAAGCAGTCATCTGCTCTCTTAGGCGACTATACACTTACTCAAGAAGAAGTAATTTTTCGACCACTTATTCCTTTCACACATGGCCTAAGCTATGAAATTCTAGTAGACAATCAACCTATTGCTCAAATAGAAATTCCAAAATCACCTAAAATACCTGTTCTACTCGGTATCTATCCTTCGCAAGATACTCTACCCGAAAATTTATTAAAATTTTACCTTGTTTTTTCACAATCAATGGTAGAAGGTCAATCATTAAAATATATTGCTTTAGTAAACATTCAAGGGGATACTTTACGTCATACCTTCTTAGATTTACAGCCCGAACTATGGAATAAACAAAGGACTATTCTGACCCTATGGATCGACCCCGGCAGAATCAAGCGCGATTTACAACCAAATAAATTGTTGGGGACACCATTGACCCACGGAAACCAATACCAATTAGTGATCTCTAATCAATGGCCCGATGAAATGGGGGCAACTTTAACAAAAAATTATACCAAGAAATTCGTCGTTGCTATGCCCGACCTTAATCGTCCTAAAGTGGACAATTGGCAAATAAAAACACCACAAAAAAATAGTAAAAAACCTCTTGTTATCTCATTAAATGAATCATTGGACTACATTTTATTACAAAACACAATTGAAGTGATAAACAATGAGGGCAATCAGGTGGAAGGAACGATAAGCATTCAGGAAAAAGAAAAGAAAGTTTACTTCACTCCTACTCATCCTTGGATAAGGGGGGCGTATATTTTACAAATAGAAAGCCGCTTAGAAGACTTGGCAGGCAATAATCTTAACCGCCTATTTGACACAGATATTAGCAACCGGCAAGTTGAACCTACTGATAAAAAAGTAGTTGAGCTAAAATGGCAAATCAAATAATTCAATTAATAGTTTGAGGCAGTTATTTATTACGTTTGATACGATACACAAAGGGAGGTTTATGAGCTTTCCCTGTAATTTTCTTTTCCACACGCTCCAAAATATCCATACTAAGTATTTTACGTTGGAAATTAGCACGAAGTAGTTTTTTACCTAAAATAGTTTCATATAGACTTTGAAGTTCATTCATAGTAAATGTGTCCGATAGTAGATTAAAAACTACCAATTTATAATCTAACACCAACCGTAAAGTATCTAAGGCTTTAACAATGATTTGGTTGTGGTCAAGAATCAAGTCAGGTATTTGATCAATATCATACCAATCTCCTACATCCGCAAAAATATCAGGAGTTGGTTTTACTTTAGAAAAATCAACCAAAGCATAATATCCGATTGTAATAAATCGCTGCAAAAGCCAATGTGATGATTCTAATTGAAAGCCATGTGCGGCCATAGTAGCTTTATGAACATCCCAATTGCCACGATTGGGTTCTCCAAAAGTATAAAATTGCTCCAGATAAATATCATTAGCACCTGTTCTTTCTCGCAAAATTCGAGAAGCCGCCTCATCCGTACTTTCATTTTTAAACACAAAGCCTCCTAGCAAAGCAAAGGCCTTTGTATTATTAAATTCCATGAGCAACACCTTCAATTGCCCTTCATGAAACCCAAAAATTACACAATCGACCGAAACACTGGAAAGATATGCCGGTCCTTTGTCCAAAAAGATTTTTATACTTTGAGTAGGAGTCATAAAATTATTTTTGCACGAAATAAAGAAAAGTTTTGGAATATCGTAGTCTGTAGAATAAGTTTGTATCAAAATGATGCAAATAAATATTTTGTACGAAATAAAGAAAAAATTTGGAATATTGTAGTAGGTGCAATAAGTTTGTATCAAAATGATGCAAACAAAAATATGAAATTAATCTTTACCTTCTTTTCTATCTATTTATAGCTTCGTATTTTCTCAGAGCGGTTTATTATAAAGAAAGCCTTAAAGTCGAAAGTACGATTATAGAAAAAGAAGTAAAATACAGCATTTATTTTACTTTAATTAGTCCTCTATCTTAACCTATGACTATTAACTCGCCCCTATAGTACCTTGTAACAGTCTATAATCAAAGCAGTACTCTTCCACACCCTCATCATAAGAAAGTAGTTTGCCAGTTTAAATAGCAGATTTGCTATTGTTCTATAAGTCATTTATTCAAACAGTATGTCCCTGTTCACTTGTATTATATTAAATTAAGTGGGCTTATTGTGTATAATCGGCCAATAGGAATCTATCAGAATGTATTATCTTAATTTGTATTTTTTTAATTTTTTATTTACTTTTTAACCTATTTCTTATTTATGAAACCAAAGTTCTATCAAACTCTAATGGGTGCTTTAATGGGAATACTGCTCCTTTTATTAGCTCCCGCTCATGCCCAAGATCGCAAGGTCTCGGGCAAGGTTACCTCTGTTGACGGCCCCGTCCCAGGAGCAACCATCTTAGTTAAAGGTAGTAAATTAGGAACTTCAGCAGATGCGACTGGTTCTTTTTCTATTAACATTGCAGGGGCCAATCCTGTGTTAGTGATTTCTGCTATTGGTTACGAAACGCAAGAAATTGCGGTAGGTAATCAATCTGTTGTGAACGTTAGCTTAAAAGATGATGTAAATTCGTTGTCGGAGGTTATTGTTACAGGTTATTCTGTTGATAAGCGGCGCGAATCAACAGGTGCTGTCTCGATTGTTAAGACCAAAGACTTAACAACTGTTCCTTCTTCAAGTGTTGACCAACAATTACAAGGTAGAGTGGCAGGATTGACCGTTGTAACTACCAGCCAACCAGGTTCAGGAAGCCAAGTTCGTATTCGTGGGTTTGGTGCTTTTGGAGGAAATGAACCTTTGATTATTGTGGATGGCTATCCTGTAGGTAGTGTAAATTTTCTAAATCCTGAAGATATTGAATCTACCACTGTATTGAAAGATGCTTCTGCTGCTTCTATTTATGGTGCCAGAGCTGCTAATGGAGTAATTGTATATACAACTAAAAGAGGTAAAAAATCGGCCAAGAAATTAAATGTAACCTATGACGGTGTCTTTGGAATTACCGACCCAGGCAAAGGCCAAAAAATGATGAATCCTCAAGATCAAGCTGATTGGACTTGGATTGCGCTCAAAAATTCTGGTTCCCCCCTTTCGCATCCACAATATGGCACGGGCCCAACCCCCATTCTCCCAGATTACCTCAAGGTTGGTAATCAAAGTGGTGTAATCGGAACGGTAAATTTGGCTGAAGAAGCAAAAAAATATAACATTACTGGCCCTACCATCGGCGATTTTTATCAAGTAATCAAAGCTAACAAAGCAGGTACCGACTGGTACAAAGAACTGACCCAATATGCGCCTATTCATCGACACACCTTAGGTTTTGAAGGAGGCGGGGAGTCTTCCAGATTTTATGTAGGTTTATCCGCACAAGATCAGCAAGGTATCTTACCCAGCCAAAGAGCCAAGCGATTTGGAATGCGTGTAAATACAGAATTTGATATTCTGAAGAATCTTAGAGTTGGAGAGAATATGCAGGTTACCTTTCTCCAAGTCTTGGGTCGTCAAGGTGGGAATGATGGATTAGGGAGTTCACAATCTGAAAATGATATATTAGGTGCATTTAGATCACCTACCATCATCCCTGTCTATGATGAGTTTGGAGGTTATGCAGGAACTACCGCATTGGGCTTTGGCCAAGGTTCAAACCCTGTTGCTAACCAAGAATATGGTAAACTTAATAAGAACTTCAATGCTTTACTTTCTGGAAATCTATATGTTGAATTTGACCCTATCAAAGATTTGACATTAAGGTCTTCGATTGGTGCCAATTATAACAATTTCTATGGTTGGGGATATGGTCGTCCTATCTATGAAACCTTAGAAAATAAAGGAGTTAACTGGTCTTATAACGAGAATGGTGGTTTTAGATTAGGATGGACATTTACAAATACGGCTAATTATAAGAAAAAATTTGGTGTTCATGGCGTTGAATTGTTAGTAGGCCAAGAAGCACTTAATACTGGATTTGGTAAAAACTTGAGTGCTGATGGACGTAATCCATTCTCAGGTGACCCTGACTATATTACCATTTCTACTTTGGACATCAGAAATCCAGCGCAAAGTACCAAAGACAATGGTATCACGTTTAACTCTTATTTTGGTAGAGCTATCTATAACTTCAAAGATAAATATATCTTAACGGGAGTATTACGCCGCGACGGTTCTTCGCGTTTTGGTGCCGACTCGAGATATGGTATCTTCCCAGCTGTATCGGCGGCATGGAGGCTTTCTGACGAATCATTCATGAAACAATTGCACTGGATTTCTGATTTGAAAATCAGAGGAGGTTATGGTACAATGGGTAATTCTAACAACGTAGATCCAGGCAACCAATTCAATCTTTATGCACAAAGTGTAGCTAATTCAGCCTACGACATCAATGGCACAAACGCTGGTGTAGTGAATGGTTTCAGACAATCAAGAATTGGAAACCAGGCTGCAAAGTGGGAAACCAGTGTCACAAAAAATATCGGTTTTGATGGTACTTTCTTGAAGGGTAAACTGGATATAATCTTTGACTTATGGCAAAAAGATACCAGAGATTTGTTGTATAGATTACCTATTACTCAAACGGCAGGAGGTGCTACACCACCTTCTGTAAACGTAGGAACAATGGTAAACAAAGGAGTAGATATTCAGGTTATTACAAGAGGTAATATTACCAAAGACTTGCGTTTTGAAGCCGACGTAACGGGAAGTTTTCTTAAAAACGAAATTACTTCTATTGGCGGCGGACTTACTTACTTACAAGATGTTAATCCTGGCTTTAGAGGTGTAAACCCTATTAGAAATCAATTGGGCTATTCATTATCTTCCTTCTATGGTTATAAAGTAAAAGGCTTATTCCAGAGTCAGGAAGAAATCAAAAACGCTCCCACACAAGATGGCGCGGGTGTAGGTCGCTTTAGATATGAAGATCTCAATGGTGATAATAAAATAGATGCCAATGACCGTACTTATTTGGGAAGTCCAGTACCTAAGTTTACAGGTGGTTTAAACTTTAAATTGAACTACAAAAACTTTGAACTTCTTTCTTATTTCTATACTTCTATCGGAAACAAAATCTTTAATATTTCTAAAAGATTTACAGATTTTTATCCTCTTTTTGCTGGATCTGCTATTTCTGAAAGAGTAAAAGACTCTTGGACTCCCCAAAATACAGGCGCTACTATACCTATCTTCGAGGCCAATGATGGTTTTAGTACAGGTTCTCAGTCAAGCAGCTTTTATGTAGAGGATGGCTCTTATTTAAGATTCCAAAATCTTTCATTGGCCTATAATTTCTCGGGTAAGTTATTAGAAAAGTTGAAGTTAAATAGACTTCGTGTTCACGGTTCGGTCAATAACTTATTTACAGTCACTAAATACGGTGGTTTAGATCCTCAAGTAGCAGGAGCTGCCGACACAAACTTTGGAGTGGACTTGGGTAACTTCCCCATGACTCGCCAATTTACTTTTGGTTTAAACGTAGGATTTTAATATAAAACATTCATCCAAATGAAAAAAATAACTGTTTTAATTACTTGCATCATCGTTCTGGGCGCTGGATATGCTTGTAAAGATAGCTTCTTAGAAGTAGCCCCCACTGGTTCCCTGTCTAAAGGCCAGCTCACAAGTAAAGCTGGATTAGAAGGAAGTTTGATTTCAGCATATGCACAATTGAGTGGCTTGGGGAGTTATGCTTCTGGGCCATCCAACTGGGTTTGGGGAAGTATTAGAGGAGGAGACGCTAATAAAGGGACAGACCCTGGCGATTTCTCGGATATTAATCCCATTCAAACATTTCAGTATAACCCTTCTCTCCCCTTCCCAGCTGAAGCTTATCAGGGTCATTTTGAAGGGGTTTCAAGATCCAATGCTGTTTTGGCACTTTTAAAAGAGGCGCAGTCAGATACTAAGCCCGAAGATGTTAAAAGAATGGCTGCTGAAGCGCGTTTTTTAAGAGGGCATTTTTATTTCCAATTGAAAAGGAATTTCAACATGGTTCCATATGTGGATGAAACTTTGAATGTTACTAATGGAATCGAAAAGGTAAAGAACGACGTGGATTTGTGGCCAAAAATTGAAGATGATTTCAAAGCTGCTTTTGCCGATTTGCCTGAAACTTCTTCTTCAGTAGGTCGTGCTAACAAATGGGCTGCTGCATCCTACTTAGCCAAAGTGTATATGTATGAAAAGAAATTTTCGGAAGCAAAAACATTATTCGACCAAATTATTGCCAATGGCAAAACAACTGGTGGCAAAAAATATGCTTTGCTACCCAAATATTCTGATCTTTACCGTGTTGCAAATGACAACAACGCAGAATCAATCTTTGCTGTGCAAGCTACTGTAAAATCAGGCAATGGTAACAACGCTAACTCTGATTTACAATTGAACTTTATCCAAGGTACTGACCCTGGTACCTGCTGTGGCTTTTTTCAGCCTACTTTCGAGTTTGTTAATTCATTCCGCACAGATGCTAAAGGTCTCCCTTTGTTGGACGGTTCCTACAATGACGCTGGAAAGGCAGTTAAAAATGACATGGGGATTCCCTCTTTTGACCCAAAAGATCCAGATAAAACATCTTTTGTGCCAGATAGTGGTCCACTTGACCCTCGTTTAGATCATACAGTAGGACGCAGGGGCATTCCGTTCTTAGATTGGGGATTGCATACAGGTTTTAGTATGATTCGTAATCAGCCTAATGCAGGCCCTTACTCACCCAAAAAATACCTATTTACTAAAGCCGAAAAAGCTGCAGGATTAACTGAAACAGGCGGATGGGGACACCAAACCTATAATGCTTACAACGTTACCATCATCAGATTTGCAGACGTGCTGCTCATGGCGGCAGAGGCTGAAATTGAAGTAGGTACTTTGGCCAAAGCGCTCGAATACACCAATATGGTAAGGGGTAGAGCTGCAAATGCAGCCGACTATGTAATGCTTGATGGCAAACCTGCCGCCAACTACAAGATTGCAGTTTATGATGCTTTCCCCACTAAAGAGTTTGCAAGAAGTGCCGTACGTTTTGAAAGAAGAATGGAACTCGGCATGGAGGGGTATCGCTTCTATGATTTAGTACGCTGGGGCGAGGATGTTGCTGCCATCAATAAATACCTAAAGTATGATCAAGTATTACTACCTGGTGCTTTTGGTGGAGCTAAATATGAGGCAAAACATGCTATTCTTCCTCTTCCACAAGGTCAAATTGACTTAGTTGGGGCAGATATTCTTAAACAAAATCCCGGCTATTAGTCTTTAATTTTTCATAATAAATGTATAATTAAAAATGAGTCATCCCGAACTTTAGGGTAAAAAAGAACCTCCTTGTAATTTTGAGAGTCACTACAAACTCAAAAACAAAGGAGGTCTTTTATGTTCAGAACAATACTACAAAACAAGGAAAAATGCTTCAAAGTCAAGAGCTTCCGACTTCATTTTAGAACGGGGGCGTTGGTATCTTCACCCACTTCACTTCGCTTAGATGCCCTGATTGATACTCGTTTAGTGGGTACGTTTTATGACTTATTTATGGCAATTTTGGTGTTTCGTACAACAGGATGGGGCTGTTTTGAGCGAGTTAGGAGGCTATATTTGTGGTTTGCACGCTCCAGGTACGAAGCGTCTCAGCAATTTACTTCATGTAAAAAATGGTCTTACATTGGTTGATGACTTTTTCTTTGAACGAAGTCGTGAGCGAATCAGTCCAATCAATGGTCAACGTCCTCTGCTATGGGACGACAGTAGGTCGAAAAAGTGAATCATGGTTTTGGAAGGCTTATGCAGTGTGGAAAGCAGCAAAGGCAAACGATTGACCAAAATAAGAAGGGCTTCTATAAACCGCCCACTCAGCATTTGTGTACCTGGCTTTCATTGGACAGCTACCTTTTACGGCTTTGGGGCAAACTCGAGTGTTTGTCAAATGAGTTGTGGACATCAGGTAAATATCAGGAAGTAGGAACTAATATCATCTTTCGGATGTCAAAAAACTGCATAAAACCATTGGAAGTGGTGTGCTTCATGTCTTAGACCGAGGCTATGCCAATGCTTGGACGATTGAATGGATGAATGAGTTCAAACAGGACTTTTAGTTCGTTGGAAGAAAACACACCTGTTATGCCATCCAAAGAACCAAACAGACTCACTTGTTGGCTCGCTCTTTCAAAGCGGTAGGAGGTAAATGTTGCGTGATAACCAACGTAAGCTCGTAAGCTCCTATCGCCTATACACAAGTCTACGTAGATTTCAAAGATAAACTTCTGTGGCTCATAATTGTACGGACAAAAAAACCTTGCAACCTCCTATGCCTGCTAACTTCATGCTATTACTACGAAAACTTGCTTGGGAAATGTGTCATTCTTATGCATCCTGGAACATTGAACAAGCATTTAGTCAATAAAGTGAATTGGGGTGGAATCACCAAGGATTTGGTTTGGGAAAATAGGCTCAAATTACTCGCTATTGTCGCATTGGTCTATGATTTTCTGCTGATGTTATTGAGAGATTGGAGCCATTGGATTCACTTTCTCAGAAACTGGTGCCATAGACAATCGGTACCGCGCTGATACCGATTTACAGATTAAAATAGCCGTCTCCAACGCGCTTTACACTGCTTGTTGCGTATGCCAATCTTCGGAGACTCATGTTTGTTCTGTATATCACATCAAACGTGTATTTTTGAGTCTATAAAATCTTTATGCTACTTGCCATGCGTCTTCATTTTAAATGCCTACTTCTTGTAATCATCGGTTTACTTACCGCTTGCAAAGAGAAACCTCTTTTTACCAAAATATCTGTCAATGAATCTGGTATCGACTTTTCAAATCGTATTATAGAAAACGATACACTCAACATCATTGATTTTGAATACGTTTATAACGGTGGTGGCGTAGGTGTAGCAGATATGAATGGCGATAGCCTCCCAGATGTAGTGTTCTCTGGAAACCAAGTAAATAGCAGCCTCTATCTCAACACAGGGAATCTACAATTTAAAAATACAAGCCACAAATCGGGTATTTCAAATCTGGGTCGCTGGTGTTCGGGGGTAAGTTTAATAGATATTAATGCAGATGGCCGCATGGATATTTATCTTACAGCCACTACCAAAGGCCAAGAAGCCTTACGCGCCAATTTGCTCTATGTCAATCAGGGAAATGACAAAGAAGGTATTCCTATTTTCAAAGAAATGGCCGCAGAATATGGCATTGCTGACAAGGGACATTCGATAAACGCGGCCTTTTTTGACTATGACAACGATGGGGATTTAGATTTATATGTTCTGACCAATACAGTCGAAAACAACCCTAATCAATATCATCAGAAATTAAAAGATGGCTCCTCTCCCACTACCGACCGGCTCTATCGTTGCGATTGGTTGGTAGGTGCAGCACACCCCACCTATACTAATGTATCTAAAGAAGAGGGAATTGTCATTGAAGGCTATGGCTTGGGCATTAACATTTGTGACTTCAACCAAGATGGTTTCAAAGATATTTATATTACCAATGATTATCTTTCAGATGATTTGCTGTATATCAATCAACACGACGCAGCAGGCCAGCATCTCGGATTTAGCGATAAAGCTGCTGAATACCTTAAACATACGAGTAATTCGGCCATGGGCAACGATGTAGCTGACATTAATAATGATGGATTGATGGACATTGTCGCGGTAGATATGTTGCCATACAACAACCAACGTAAGAAGCAACTCATGGGGCCAAACAGCTATCAAACCTATCTCAACAACGACCTATTCGGCTTTATACACCAGTACGTAAGGAATACCTTGCAACTCAATACAGGCAATAAACCTCATACCAATGACCCTACTTTTGCAGAAATAAGCTTGATGGCTAATATAGCACAAACCGACTGGAGCTGGACTCCCATGTTGGCTGATTTTGACCATGATGGTTTGCGCGACCTCATTATCACCAATGGCTTTCCAAGAGATATAACAGACCGAGATTTTGCTCAATTTCGCGACCAAAGTAATTCTGTAGCTTCCAAGGACTATTTATTAGGTCAGATTCCTGTAGTAAAAATTCCCAATTTTGCCTTCAAAAACAACGGAGATTTAACCTTTAGTGATGTAGCTGAAAAATGGGGATTGGACAAACCTTCTTTCTCTAACGGGGCTGTTTATGCTGACTTAGACCGCGATGGTGATTTGGATTTGGTGATGAACAATATCAATGACTCTGCCTTTGTATACCGCAACAATTTAGTAGAATCTCAGCCTGAAAAAGCACATTATCTGCGCGTGGTATTTAAGGGAAGTGAAAAAAACGTATTGGGATTAGGAACAAAAATGACCTTATTTTATGGCAATGGTCTCACTCAAATCTATGAACATTCTCCCTATCGCGGCTATCTTTCAACGGTCGAACCTATCGCCCATTTTGGCTTAGGAGAATACACTCACATTGACTCTGCGTTGGTAACTTGGCCTAATGGCAAGCAGCAAATATTGTTTAATGTACTATCTGATCGGCTTATCCATGTATCACAAAAAGAGGCTCATCAAAAATCTGTACCCAGTGTTCCAAATTCAAAATATCTTTTCGAAGATTGGAATGATTCGCTCAATATTCACTGGACGCACCAAGAACCAGAATATATTGATTTCAACGTTCAAAAATTATTGCCCCACAAACTGTCCCAATACCCACCTGCTATTTCGGCAGCAGATATCAATGGCGATGGTTTAGATGATTTTTTTGTAGGAGGTTCTCGCTTTCATAAAGGTTCGTTTTTCTTACAGAACCTCAATGGTAAATTTACTATTGCTGATTTATTGCCAGGCAAAGGCAGCTTAAATAAAGTCCAAGAAGATATGGGAACGCTGTTTTTTGATGCTGATGGCGATGGCGACAACGACCTCTATATTGCCAGTGGTGGCAATGAACGCCCAAGCAATGATGCCGCTTATCAAGACCGCCTCTATCTCAATGATGGGAAGGGACATTTCTCCTTAGCCACCGATGCACTCCCCGCCATCAAGATAAGCACTTCTTGTGTACGCGCTGCCGACTACGACCGCGATGGTGATTTAGATTTATTTGTGGCTGGGCGGGTCGAACCCGATAAATATCCCAAAGCTGTAAGTAGCTATATTTTAAGAAATGATGGCTCTCTGACTCTCAATAAAGGGGTAAAATTTGTTAATGTTACGCCACAAGTTGCTCCGAATTTACAAAACATTGGCCTTGCCTGCGATGCCCTCTGGACCGATTTTGACAATGACGGTTGAATTTAGGTTACTCATAGCAGGTGAATGGATGCCCCTCTTGCTTTTCTAAAAAATAGCAAATATAAATAATCAATGGCTCTTGGTCAACAACTACTGGTTTTGGAGCAGTGTAGTAGGTGCCGATTTTGATCATGATGGTGATATGAACTATATCGCAAGGAATTTAGGATTAAATTCCCTTGTAACATCTGCTCAATATCCTTTTTTTCTATCATAGCAGGTGATTTCAATCAAGATGGCAATTATGATGCTATTCCTTTTTATTATTTTCCCGATACTCAAAATAAGCCTATCCAAGTGCCATTCCATGGTCGCGAAGATTTGATAAAGCAAGTCATTCAAACCCGTATGCGCTTTCAGAAATATGCTGATTTTGCTAATGCTACCTACCAAAATCTTCTTACAGAAAAAGAGCGAAAAAACGCTTTAGAACTACAAGTGAATGAGTGCGCTTCTCTTTATCTTGAAAATACAGGCAAGGGTACTTTCAACACCCGGGTGCTTCCTGCCCTTGCCCAAATAGCCCCCATCAACGGAATGGTAGTGGAAGATTTTGACTTAGATGGAAACTTAGATGTGATTTTTGTAGCCAATGATTTTGGCAATGAAACCAGTGGCGGCCGTTATGATGCTTCAAACGGTTTATTATTGAAAGGCGACGGTAAAGGAAATTTCTTACCCATTAATCAGTATAAAACGGGTTTTTACGTGCCGCAAAATGCCAAAGGTTTGGCTCAACTCAGTGGAAAAGACGGGAGTAGGCTATTGGTAGCTACCCAAAACCGCGGACCTTTAAAAACATTCCGACAATCTTCTTCTTCCTTCAAATGGATTAATTTACAACCCAATGATGCCTATGCTCTTATTCAAACCAAAAAGGGCAAAACACATCGCCAAGAACTTTACTATGGAAGTTCATTTTTATCGCAATCGGTACGAAAACTCGCCTTAACAGGACAGGAAATTTCCATAGAGATAGTAGATTTTCAAGGAAAGAAAAGAAAAATCAATTAAAATATTTCTTCTTCTACCTCTTCGTTAACTTGATTTTTGCCTTCTAAAATTTCTAAAATAGGCTTGATTTGATAGATGCTTCGATTGTAACGATTGCTAAGAAGAATAATAACGAATTTATCTTTAGGACTAAACCACATCAAAGTATTGTAGCCTTTCCACCAGCCCGTATGATAGACATATTTGGGCTGGCGAGTAGCTTCATCGACATGCATCCGAAAGCCATATCCATAATTTTTGATACCATGCCGTTCAAAACTACGCGGAGTGAAGGCTTCCCTCATAGTTTCGGGACGCAAAACACAGCCTCCGTTTAAACCTGCATACCAGCGAAAAATATCATCCATTGTAGAGTAAACACCCTTATCTCCTACAACGTCATCAAAATTATCTTTTGCCAATCGGCGATTATACTGATAGCCAACTGTCCGAAATTGATTCAATGAGTCATTTCGACTTGTAACTAACCATGTATTTTTCATCCCTAAAGGCTTGAAAATAATTTGCTTTAGATAATCTTCAAAGGCTTGCCCCGATACCTTTTCGACAATAGTAGCCAAAAAAGCATAATTGGTATTGCTATAACTAAAATGACTATTGGGAATATTGTATAGCTTAGGCTTAAAAGCACAATACCAACGCACAATGTCTTCGTTGGTAGGATATGGGTTTCTCTTACGAATACTATCGCCTACTATATAGGCATAGTTGGGCAAACCACTGCGATGTGCAAGCAGAGATTTTATTTTAATGCCTGAATAAGGAAGTTCGGGAATAAATTTTTGAACAGAATCTTCCAAACTCAATTTACCTTCTTCGTAGAGTTTGAGAATAGCTACTGCAGTAAATGTTTTAGAAAGTGAGGCTAATTGAAATTTCGACTCCGAACGTAAAGTATCTTTTCGTTCAACTTGAGCATAACCAAAAGAATTTCGATACAATATCACTCCTTTTTGAGCTATAAGTACATTTCCATTGAATCTTTCCAATTTGAATTTACGCTGAAATAAAGAATCTAAGCGTGCCGATTTCTCATCAGCCTCAATGTCTTTTTTTAGTTTTGCTACTTCCTCTGGCGTACGCGAAGTGTCAGTAACACAGTCTACTAAGGCGTTATGAAGTGTATGAGCTTGTTGTTGACTCGTCGTATTATTGCAAGAAAAAAGGATAATAAAAGCCAAAAAGAAAATAAGTCTCAACATTATCTAATATATAGTGGGTTATAAATCAAGGCAATTTAACAAAAAAGGCTTTGACACCGCGCCAAAGCCTTTTTTGCTATGAGGAAACCAAGAACAGGTTTATGCTCAATTAAAAATTAGTTTCCGTTTTTTGCAGGTGTAGCAGTTGTATTGGCAATTACTTCACCTTTGAGGGTAAGATACAATGTACCGTTCTCAGCATTGCTTGGTACCGTTACTGTTTTATTGAAAGGCCCCATTACACCTGCATTGAAAGTAGCTTTTACAGTACCTTTTTTGCCAGGCATTACAGGCTCACGAGTCCACTCAGGAGTTGTACAACCACATGAAGCCGCTACATTTCCTAATACAACTGGATCTGTACCTGTGTTTGTAAATTCAAAAACGTAGCTTACAGGTTTACCTTGCTCAATTTTGCCAAAATCGTTTTCGCTTTTGGCAAATTTAACTACGCCTTTTTGTGCAAAGCTAACTGCACTAAACATTAAAACTGCTACGAAAAGTGAAAGAGCCTTTTTCATAATTTTTTTATAGAATTTAGTTTTGTAAAATTTGGTTGCTTGTTTAACATTAATTACTCCTACAAAAGTTTTGCCAAATACCACTATTTGTCAAAAAATTTCTAACAAAGTAACAGAAAAAAGTTGTATTTTGAAACATCGTTAGTTTTATTGTATATTTACTTGCCAAAACAACAAACTTTAATAGTTAATCTTTGTAATTGATAAACGTGATAGAAAACGAACTCGCCACCGACCTTATTGCGCTAAAGCGCTCAAATATCCTCAATGATTATCGTTTGGTAATAGAGAGCAGACAAGCCAGTTTGTTGGGGAGAAAAGATGTAATGGGTGGTAGAGCAAAATTTGGGATTTTTGGTGATGGTAAGGAATTAGCACAAATCGCCATGGCACGAGTGTTTCGCCCTGGCGATTTTCGTTCGGGTTATTATCGTGACCAGACAGTGGTGGCAGCACTTGTCAATCTTACTTGGCAACAATATTTTTCGCAACTCTATGGCCATGCTGATGTAACATTTGATCCGCATACAGGCGGTCGCTCAATGAACAACCACTACACCACGCGATTTTTAGATGCGCAAGGCCAATGGCTACCTCAAACCAGCACTTTTAATCATATCAATGATTTAGCCCCTACAGCGGGGCAAATCCCGCGTTCGGTAGGGTTGGCATATGCCTCTAAGCTTTATCGGCACAATGAAGCTCTTTGGCCAATGACCGATTTTTCTCAGAAGGGCAACGAAATTACTTTTGGTACGATAGGAGATGCTTCTACTTCTCAAGGTATGTTTTGGGAAACTATGAATGCCGCAGGTGATTGCAAGTCCCTCTACTTATGTCTGTTTGGGACGATGGCTTCGGCATCTCTGTCCCAGTAGAATACCAAACCACTAAGGGGAGCATTTCTGAAGCCATGGCAGGGTTACAGCGAGGAGAAGAAGGAAATGGTTTAGAAATTTTCACAGTGAAGGCATGGGACTATGTGGGCTTATTAGAAACCTACCAAAAAGCCGCTGATTTATGCCGATACCAGCACATTCCTGTACTTGTACACGTACAGGAAGTTACCCAACCTCAAGGTCATTCTACCTCTGGCTCTCATACTCGCTACAAATCAGCAGAAAGATTGGCTTGGGAACAAGAATGGGACTGTAACCTAAAATTCAAGGACTGGATTCTTACCAATGGCTATGCCTCTCAAAATGAATTAGAAGAAATTGAAGAAGAAGCCAAAAAATTCATTCGCCAAGAGCGTAACCAAGCTTGGAAGGCTTACAACGAGTCTATTTTAAACGAACAAAATGAGGTAGTAAATCTCTTACAAGCTGCTGCGCATGAGAGCCAATTCACTGGCCAGTTACTTCAGTTAGCTACTGACCTTCGCAAAGAAATTGTACCATTGCACCGACATAATACAGCGGCTGTTCGCAAAGCCCTACGCCTGTTACGCTTTGAATCTAACCCAACTCAAGAGGCATTGTCGCAATGGTTTCAACAGAATATAGCCCTAAATCACGACCGTTTTAGTTCTCATCTCTACAGTGAATCCGTTCATTCACCATTAAATGTAACACCTATTGCAGCTACTTACGATAATAACGCCCCCTTGGTAGATGGAAGAGAGATAGTTAGGGCTAATTTTGACGCACTTTTTAATAACAATCCTCGTCTTGTAGCCTTGGGAGAAGATGTAGGTAAAATTGGTGACGTCAATCAAGGTTTTGCAGGTTTGCAAGAGAAATATGGTGAACTTCGTATTACTGATACAGGCATCAGAGAAACCAGTATTATTGGACAAGGAATTGGACTGGCTATCAGGGGATTACGACCTATAGTAGAAATTCAATATTTTGATTATGTTTTTTATACACTTGCCACATTGACTGACGACTTGGCCTCACTGCACTATCGTACTAAAGGAGGCCAGAAAGCTCCCCTCATTGTACGAACTCGTGGCCATCGTTTAGAGGGTATTTGGCATTCTGGCTCTCCTATGGCATCCGTTGTTCATAGTTTACGTGGATTACATATTTGTGTACCTCGTAACCTTACTCAGGCCGCAGGGATGTACAACACTCTTCTGAGTGGCGATGACCCCGCCCTCATGGTAGAACCATTGAATGGTTACCGCCTTAAAGAACGAATGCCGCAAAACTTGGGTCTGTTTTGCGTGCCGCTCGGCCAACCTGAAATACTGCGAGAAGGCAATGATATAACCATCGTGACTTATGGGTCAATGTGCCGTATTGTCATGGAAGCGGCAGAACAGCTGGCTTTGACAGACATTAGCGTAGAGATTATAGATGTCCAAACCCTATTGCCTTTCGATATTGATGCTACTATTTTATCCTCTATTAAAAAAACTAATCGAGTGATTTTTGCAGATGAAGATATGCCTGGAGGCGGTACAGGATATATGATGCAACAGGTATTAGATGTTCAAAATGCCTATCGATGGCTCGATTCTGCACCACGATGTATTTCTGCCAAGCCGCATCGGCCTGCTTATAGTTCTGATGGTGATTATTTTTCTAAGCCTAACGTAGAAGATATTTTTGAATCTGCTTATGGGGTGATGCACGAGGCTAACCCAGCAAAGTATCCTGCCATTTATTAAACTAATGTAGTCATTTAGTGCTATACAGTAGGCCGTACCCACTATTTACTTTAGTCGATTTTTATTCTTTTTTAATCCTATCTACCCATAGCTAACCACCCATAGCTAAATAATTGCGATTTAATATACAGCCAAACAAAAATATAATTTTTTGATAGTCAGATACTTACATTTTTGATTCATGATTCATAATCCATAACTGCTTTTTCAACTTAGTAGGTTGTGCTTGGAATCGTTAATTTTGCGCTTCACACTCAAAGACATACCTAACCAATAAGTATGAATTATAAATTATCGCAGGTACCAGACCGTACCGAAAAACCACGCCAAAACGGTCTGACAATGGTCATGGATAAAGGGCTTAGTCTTCGACAAATCGACGATATGCTTGAAGTGTCAGCTCCTCATATTGACATAGTAAAACTCGGCTTTTCACAAGGGTCTTTTGTTACACCCAATCTCAAAGACAAATTGCAGCCTATAAAAATGCTGGTATCCCTGTGTATTTTGGGGGTACGCTTTTGAAGCCTTTGTCGTACGCAATCAGTTTGAAGATTATCGCCGCCTGATTGATGAATATGGTTTAGAATACGCTGAAGTGTCTGATGGCTCGGTAGATATGCCTGCCGAAATCAAATGTGATTTCATCAAAGTCTTGGCCGAGCAAGTGAAGGTACTGTCAGAGGTTGGCTCTAAAGATGAAAGCAAGATTATTCCTCCCTATAAATGTGGATTCAGCTCATGCGAGCTGAGTTAGATGCAGGTGCTTGGAAAGTAATAGGCGAAGCCCGAGAGGCAGGAAATGTAGGACTTTTTCGCTCCAGCGGCGAAGTAAGGCAAGGTTTAGTAGAAGAAATTTTGACCCAAATCCCTTCTAAAGATATTATCTGGGAAGCCCCCAAAAAGCGCAACAAGTTTGGTTTGTCCAATTACAATGTAAACCTTGGCAATATCGCTCCTCACGAAATCATTCCGCTCGAAACAATCCGCCTGGGATTGAGGGGCGATACTTTTGGTCATTTTCTTAATGAAAAAACACGCAAAAGGTGGAAATTGAATAAGTAATCGTTTTTGATTATTCCCAATTATTCTTTTGCACATACTCATTATTTCTGAATAGCTAAATCATGGAAATTCACACAAATTTTAGATTTTTTCTCCACCGATAAACATTTGGCCGAAATCATCAATGAATACGGCACACTCACTTATTTGATTCTATTTCTCATCGTTTTTACAGAAACGGGTTTGGTGGTGATGCCACTACTTCCTGGGGATTCGCTGCTCTTTGCTACAGGCGCGCTGGCGCCTCCACTGGGGCTCTAAACCTGGATTGTGATTCCATTATTGATTTTAGCTGCCTTATTGGGCGATAACGTCAATTATTTCACAGGGAAGTTTTTGGGCGATACCATCAAAAAGCGAGAAAGGATTCTGTTCTTTAAACGGGAGTATTTAGAACAAACAGAAGCGTTTTATGCCAAACATGGCGGCAAAACCGTCATTATGGCACGTTTTATCCCTATCGTTCGTACCATAGCCCCTTTCGTAGCGGGTGCTGGAAGTATGAACTACTCAAAGTATATTGTTTTTTGTATTATCGGGGCATTGCTTTGGGTTCCTTCCCTGACCATGCTGGGCTACTTTTTTGGCAATTTACCTTTTGTAAAGAAAAACTTTGAATTAGTCATCTTTGGTATCATTGGCCTGTCTGTTTTGCCAATGGTTTGGCAATTTGTAAAAGCTAAGTTTTTGACTCAGAAAGTATAGCCTGTCTGCATGACTAATACTTCATGGTCGTATCAGCAGGGCTGTCGGCAGGGCCTTTGTCTTTCTTTCCAAAGATTGAAACGTTCACGTATCGCTTAGGGTGCTCCCGAAAATTGGTCATTAGTTTATTGACACTCACCACTGTGCGATTTATGTTATCATAAAGTGCTTGATCTTTGAGCAGTTTACCGGCTGTTCCTTGACCTTGCTCAAGCGCCGTCAGTGATTTCTGAAGCGTGGCTACAGCCGCATTGGCTTGTGCTAAGGTTTGGCCAAGTTGGAGAGCTTTGAGCGAATCGGTGGTAGTTTTAAGGTTTCCTAAAATAGGTTTAAAGCTTTTTTCTGTTTCAATCAGCGAGGCCGACAGTGCATTGACATTGGCAAGTGTAGCAGCAATGGCTTGGCGATTTTGAGCAATCGTAGCATTCAATCCTAAGGCAGTCTGATCAGCTGTAGTTAATACTTTATTGAGTACATACCCTGTTTGGTCAAACTGCTTTACAATACGATTGAGATTGATAATCAAGGAATCTGCATTTTTTACTACTGGCAATGCTTGTTCTTGAAGTAATGCTTGAATTCCCTTTTCGCTATCGGCCATGAGTGTATCTCCCTGCTGAAGCTGGGCAGTACCTGTGGCGATTTGAAGCACTAAAGCACTCCCTCCAAGCAATTCAGAGGTAAGCATAGCTTTTGTTCCCTTTGTTACAATGATATTCTTTTGAATTTCGAGTGTTACCAACACCTTATTACCTCTATCTTGAAGTAGTGATGTACTTTTTACTTGTCCTACTTGCACCCCATTGAGTTTGATGGCATTGGAAGCTTGAAGAGACCCTACGTTATCAAAAACAACAAAGTATTTATAATTTCTTGAAAAAAAATCAGCCCCTTTCAAAAAATTGAATCCAAAATAGAGCATTGTAAGTGTCACATGGCCATCAATCCAACTTTTACTTCTTTAGAGATTGTCATATTTGTTTAATTTTCTTCTACTTCTTCTTTGTATTGCTTAAAAGCCCGAAAGATAGATTCAGCTATTTGATCTTGCCCATCAGCCGAATTGAGGTATTTTTCTTCTTGTGCATGACTCAAAAAGCCTGTTTCTATCAATACACTCGGCATGGCTGTTTGCCAAAGCACCATAAATCCTGCCTGCTTTACGCCACGGCTATTTCGATCGGCATATTTTTGAAATTGCCGTTCAATTTTTCCTGCAAAACTCAAACTACTGGCGATATACGCATTTTGGCGGTTGGCAAGCATGATATAGGCCAATGGTGAGTTGGGATTAAAGCCTTCATATTTTTCTTTATAGTCTTTTTCCAACAAAATAACAGCATTTTCGCGTTTGGCTACCTCTAAGTTTTCATCTGTTTTATGAAGGCCCATCACAAAGGTTTCTGTACCAGCAGGGCTTACCTTATTTTTAGGAAGAGAGTTACAATGAATAGAAATAAATAAATCTGCTTTGCGGCGATTGGCGATATTAGACCGTTCGTCCAATTCTATAAACTTATCAGTAGCACGGGTTAAAATCACTTTCACATCAGGCATGTCTGTCTTGATTTTCTTAGCCAATCGCATAGTAATATCAAGAACAACATCTTTTTCACGAGAAATCCGCCCGCGTGTTCCAGAATCTTTCCCTCCATGGCCAGCATCAATGACCACTACCTTGATCCCCCCTCGGCATCTGACTTGAAAATAAAACTACAAAAGACAATCCAGCTAAAAGCCAGTAAAGTTCTAAAAACATTCAACATGGCACATTGTGGCATTTTGTGATTATTGCAACCCAAAACAAGGATTTGACAATAAAATAGATAAGCCAGAACCTTCTAAATCTCACCCAATAGTGGAATCAGAAGGATTTGAGCTAAATTTTACACAAAGAAACTCAAAAATAGGATAAATATTGCACGAAGAAAAGCCTAAACGCCTTCTGCCACTACTTCTTTTACTCCTGGCACCATCTGTGTAAGAAGATTTTGAATACCTGCTTTGAGTGTCAGCGTAGAAGAAGGACATCCACTACAAGAACCTTGAAGTAACACTTTGACTGTTCCAGTGGCTTCTTCAAAAGAATGAAACGAGATGACTCCTCCGTCAGACTCTACCGCAGGACGTACGTAGTCTTCTAATACCGTTTTTATTTGGCGAATAGCTGGGCTATCCGTATCCACAATAGTGGTGTTTCTTTCTACTGTTTTTTGCTCAAAAACAGGGTGATTTTCTTCAAAATATATCTTCAAAAATTGCTTAGTATCTAAAATAACCTCGCCCCAGTCGGTGGTATCATCTTTGGTGAGGGTAACAAAGTTAGAAGCCAAGAATACCCGTTGAACAAACGGAAATTGAAACAAATCGCTTGCTAATGGCGACGACTTTCCCTCTGCTTGGGTTGAATCTATGTCGGGATAATCAAATGAAAGCCCTTGGGGTACCAATTCAAAATTTAGTACAAAACTTCATAGAATTTGGATTAGGGCTGGCCTCAGTATAAACAAATACAGGTTGCATAGATAGAAACATTTACAAGTTTAGCATAAACAAAGAGGAGTAAGTCTTGATTAAGACCTACTCCTCCCCCAACAAATTTCAATTTAAATTGGTTTATTTTTTGATGCCCCTGTTCTGGAAGGGTGTTTACTTCTGGAGGATTTAGAAGGGTTATTCGCATTAGGCGTAACTGTTACATTAGCCGCGTTATTGGGGTTGTTGACATTATTTGCATTGCCTCCCCTCCTTTTTTCTTTTTTATTTCGGCGGTTATTGCTTCCTTGCTCACGACTGCTGTATTTCTTATCCATTTTGGCCAAATCGCTATTGATACTGGGGGCTGGTAAAGCTAATACAACTTCTTCGGTATCCAGTACTTCTAACGACATGGGTTTTTCGCCTTTGGCATTCATTTTCAGGATAAAATTCACTTGTTCTGTACTGATAGGATGCCATGTAGCACTATCGTTTTCGTAGCCAAACCACATAATTTTCTTAAAAATATCCGTTTTTTGGAGGTGTGCTCTCCCTTTTTGGGTTTGGAGGGGTGCATCTACATTCGGAATATCCTTGAGCGCATCACATATGTTTCGAGTTCGTAGTTGAGGCAACATTTCAGTCGCCCACACTGCCCCGAAAGTTTGGTAGGATTAAGCGATAAATTCTGATAACGGGCTGCCGAAGTGGTAATGTTCTTAAAATCGGTAAGCCAAGTAGAACAACACAGCTCCCGTCCACAAGCCCCTAAACCTCCCAAGCGGCCTGCTTCCTGCCGAAGGCTAATTTGACGCATTTCTATACGCGCTTTAAATTCACCTGCCAGTACTTTTATCAATTCTCGAAAATCCACACGCTCGTCGGCTGAATAATAGAAAGTTGCTTTAGTATTGTCCGACTGAAACTCAACATCCGATAGTTTCATGTTGATTTTCATGTCTTTGACCAATTCGCGGGCACGATACATAGTGGTTAAATCGCGGGCAATGCTTTGCTCGTGTTTCTCCATATCGCGCTGATTTGCAATACGATAAATAGTTTTCAGATTCTCATCATTGGCTATTTTCTTTTTCGTCATTTGCAAACGTACCAAATCACCTTGTAGAGATACAACACCTATATGATAACCCGACGACATCTCACAAACGACATAGTCGCCTGTATGTAGGTCTAACTGGTTGGTATTTTTGAAATAATCTTTTCGTCCGCCTTTAAATTTCACTTCGACCACATCAAAGCGTTTCATCAACGGCACATCCATATCACTCAACCAATCGAATACATTCATTTTATTGCAGCCACCTGTGCTGCAAGCACCGTTATTTTGACAACCAGCCGTTTTTCCATTCAGCCCTCCTGTTCCGCATCCGCCTGTTGTGCATGATTTACAACCCATTTCCTAATCGTTATATCTTATTAAATCTACGCCAATATCTTTTCGATAATACTTTCCCTCGAATTGTACAGCTGCTGCCGCTTTTTGCGATTTATTAACCGCCCTTCGAGCGAATTAGCGAGTGCGGTTAATGCCAGTACTCGCCCGCCGTTGGTAAGTATTTCACCTATTTCATTGGTGGTTGTTCCTGCATGGAAAACCACCACTTCTTCTGCTTTTCTACATCTCTAATTTTTTTACCTTTTTCGTAAACATCAGGATAGCCCCCGACACCAGCACTGTTGTGACAGCCGTCTGTGGAGAAATCACAAAGTCAATATCCATTAGTTTTTGGTCGGCAGCTGCCAGCAGCAATGTAACCAAATCGGACTGAATACGTGGTAAAACTACCTCCGTTTCGGGGTCGCCCATACGTGCATTGTATTCAATAACATATGGCTCACCTTTTACATTCATTAGTCCAATAAATATAAAGCCCACATAGCGAATTCCTTCTGCTTGTAAGCCTGCGAGTGTAGGTTTTACTATCTTTTGCTCCACCTTTCGCAAGAAATTTTCGTCGGCAAATGCTACTGGCGATACAGCTCCCATCCCACCCGTATTAAGCCCTGTATCTTTTTCTCCTATTCTCTTGTAGTCTTTGGCTTCTGGTAAGATTTTATAATTGACTCCATCAGATAAAACAAAAAGTGATAATTCTATTCCTTTTAAGAACTGTTCCACAACGACTTTATTTCCTGCCACACCAAATTTTGCCTCTATGAGCATGTCATTCATCGCTATTTTGGCTTCTTCCACTGTTTCTGCAATGATTACACCTTTTCCTGCTGCTAAACCATCTGCCTTTAGTACCACAGGAAGAGTGTGTGTGTCGAGATAAGCAAACCCTTCTTCTATTGTATCAGATATAAAAGTACGAGAAGCTGCTGTGGGCACTCCGTATTTTAGCATGAAATTTTTTGAAAAGTCTTTACTACCTTCTAATTGTGCACCCATTTGATTAGGTCCAACGATTCTTAGTTTAGAAAGGCCAGGACGGGCTTGTAAGAAATCAACAATTCCATTGACGAGTGGTTCTTCTGGCCCTACAATCAATAATTTTATTTCTAAATCAGCGATTGCCTTCTCAATTTTTTCAAAATCATTAAAACTAATAGGTAGATTAGTAGCTACTTGGGCTGTACCCGCATTGCCAGGGGCTACGTACAATTCGTTACAGTGGGGGCTTTGGGCTATTTTCCAAGCGAATGCGTGCTCTCGCCCACCCGAACCAAGAATTAATATGTTCATTTTGAGGGTTTACGGTTTTTTACATACATCCAGTTAGTAGCTTTAATTTTAATAAAAAAACTACTAACTCATTACTACAAACTGTGGATATGGATTCTTTAATTGGCGACTTCTGATAAAAACTTAATGCGCATCAAACGAAGTTCATCCTCACTTACATCTTCCTCGCTCAAATCATCTAACGCAACTTTGATACTATCTGTTTCCGCAGTCATAAAATATTCATAAATATCTTGTTGTCTATCGCGATCCATGATTTGATTGATATAGTAATCCAAATTCAATTTAGTACCCGAATAGCAGATATGCTCTATTTCTTCAATGAGTTCGTCCATCGCCAAGCCTTTCGACTCAGCAATCTCATCCAAATCCACTTTTCGGTCTATTTGCTGAATAATAAATATCTTAACTTTTGATTTGTTCGCCGCAGATTTTACAACTACATCTTTGGCTGTTTCGATTTCATTTTCCTCAACATATCTCGTAATCAAATCAATAAATGGTCGTCCAAATTTTGACACTTTCCCCATTCCTACTCCATTGATTTGGGCCATTTCCTGGCTTGTAGTAGGATAAGTTGTTGCCATTTCTTCCAACGAAGGGTCTTGAAAAATAACATACGGAGGGAGATTTCGCTCCTTGGCCAGTTTTTTACGAAGTGCTTTTAGAAGTCCTAATAGTGCATCGTCATAGGCGTTGCCCCCACCTGCGGGTGCTACATCTGATGCATCTTCATCTTCATTGGCCTTCTGCATTTCATTTTCATCAAAAGTATGGTTTTTTGAAATAGTAACTGGATAAGGGTCATTGATGTATTTAATACCTTTCTCACTTAATTTCAGCACACCGAAGTTTTCAGGATCTTTTTGTAAATAGCCCAATATCACCAATTGGCGAATCATCGAACGCCAAAACTCTACTCCATTCTCTTCTGATTCATCTTCGCCGTTGTCTTTGTATTTCCCAGCACCATACATTTCCAGTTTATTATGTTCATAACTGGTCACGTAAATATTTTCAGTAGCAGTGATGATGTCTGCAATATGATCTCCATCAAAACGCTGGTCGGTTTGTTGAATCGCTTTTAAAACCAATACCGCTTCGTCTTGCACTTTTATTTTCGGAGTAGGCTTCATGCAGTTGTCGCAAAAACCACAATCCTTCTCCATGTATTCTCCAAAGTAACTCAGTAGCTGGCGTCGCCGACATGCCCCGAGGTTGGCATAAGCTACCATTTCATTAAGCAAATGACGCGCATTATCACGTTCGGTAACAGACTTATCTTTATTGAATTTCTCTAATTTTTGGATATCATCTATGCTATAAAACATTACACAATTTCCTTCTAAACCATCGCGCCCAGCACGACCAGTTTCTTGATAATAACCTTCGAGCGACTTAGGTACATCATAGTGAATCACAAAACGGACATCTGGTTTGTCAATCCCCATTCCAAAGGCAATAGTAGCGACAATGACATCTGCTTCCTCATTCAAAAAAGCATCTTGGTTGCTCATACGGGTCTGACTATCTAGGCCAGCATGGTAAGGAAGAGCCTTAATATCATTGACAGAGAGCAAATTGGCTACTTCTTCGACCGTTTTACGGCTTAAACAATAGATAATCCCCGATTTCCTTTATTGTTTTTAATGTATTTAATGAGCTGTTTTTTTACGTCACCCAGTTTGGGTCGAATCTCGTAGTATAAGTTTTTACGATTGAACGACGACTTATAGAGCGCAGCTTCCTCCATATGGAGGTTTTTCACAATATCTTGTTGTACCTTAGGGGTGGCTGTAGCTGTGAGAGCAATAACGGGTAATTGAGGATTAATATCATCGATAATCCCTCTTATTCGACGATATTCAGGTCGAAAGTCATGCCCCCATTCTGAAATACAATGGGCTTCATCTACAGCGACAAATGATATTTTGGTACGTTGTAAAAAATCAAGATTTTCTTCTTTTGTTAAAGATTCTGGAGCAATATAAAGTAGTTTGAGTGAGCCATCTAAAGCATCTTTCTTTACTTTATTAATCTCTGCTTTGTTGAGCGTAGAATTTAAGAACTGTGCATTAATCCCAAAAGCATTGAGTTGATCTACTTGATTTTTCATTAATGCAATCAAAGGGGAGATGACAATAGCCACACCATCTGTAGTGATAGCGGGCAATTGATAGCAGAGCGACTTTCCAGCACCTGTTGGCATAATAACGAAAGTGTTATTACCAGCCATAATGCTATTGATGATAGCTTCTTGCTCTCCCCTAAACTGACTATAACCAAAAATCTCCTTGAGTCGCTCTTTAAGCGTATGCTGTAAGCCTGTTTCTACCTGAATCATCCTCTATTTTGTGTAAATTTTATCGCATTTACTTTCCTGATTTACAGGACTTTGTATAGCTTTTTTTGTGAGTTAAACATTTAAAAATCAATCAATAATACCATCCTTTCTGTTTTTTGAATATAAAAACAGAAGGGAATAATAACCAGATTTGAAATTAGTAAAAATATTCAAATTTGCCGCAACATTTTTTCAACAAAAAAAATACTTTTTTCGTATCGCTCTACCTAACACCTTCACTACTACACTTAAATTCAGATAGTTATGGCAGTTTTATCAGGAAAAATATATGTTTTTGAGAATAAAAAATAACGGTAAGTAGCCTTATTATTTACCTCATTCGCTCTTGAGAACGAACAAATTTTTCATCCCGTCGAATGAAACGGTTGGCCAAAACGTTGGCCAACATCGCCACAATAAGCGAATAAAATCCAAAAGTAAAATCACCTGTATTGGCTGATGTAGGATCAAAAAGTCTTTGGCTTTACCAAAAATAAAATACATAATTAAACCCATAACGATGGTCATCAGAATAGAATTCACAGCACAAAGACCTGACTGCAATAACCGGTTTTTGTATTGAAAAATGGCAAAAATTGCGATTGCTGCAACGATTGCTCCCAAAGCTGCTAAATACCAAACAGGGGTAATGGTCGAACTAATACCTTGCTGGTGGATGAGGCGAAAGGCCGTAAGATGTGCTGACTGTGTAGCATCTAAAGATATTTTATCCCAAATAGGTAAAGCCATCATGCCTATCATCCCGACTGCTACAATAGCCAAAAAAAGTGTTTGAATACGCTGTAACATAAACAGTTATCTATTTTTCTAATTCATTGAATATTTATCTTTGTCTAAAAGAGGCCAAAGGTAATCATTTATAGACAAAAACGGGTGACCAAAGCCACCCGTTTTTGTCTATTGTTGTGTTGATTTTTAATGGAAAAAATCTTTCATTTTATCAAAAAGCCTTTCTCATTCTTTCCAGGTTTTGGCTGAAAATTAGGAGATGTACGAAGTTTTTCAAGCATATTTCTTTCCTCTGCACTTACTTGCTTAGGAGTCCAAATATTGATATGAATTAGCTGATCGCCACGCCCGTAGCCATTCAGTTCTTTGATTCCTTTTCCTTTTAAGCGTAAAATTTTTCCACCTTGTATCCCTGCTTCAATAGGAACGCGGGCTTTGCCATCGAGGGTTGGTACTTCTACCGTTGTGCCAAGGGCTGCATCTACAAAGTTGAGGTGAAGATCATAAACCAAGTTATTTCCATCACGTTTGAGCTGTTCGTCTTCTTCTTCCTCTACCAAAATCAGCAGGTCGCCTGCCACGCCTCCGCGTGGGGGTACATTGCCTTTACCACTCATGGAGAGCTGCATGCCATCAGCTACTCCTCCAGGAATTTTGATACTAATTAAATCTTCTTCCAGCACACGACCTTCCCCAGCACATACATCACAACGTTCACTAACGATTTTGCCTTCTCCATTACAAGTAGGACAAGTACTGGTTGATACCATTTGTCCAAGCATTGTACTGACCACCTTTCTGACTTGTCCATTGCCATTGCAAGTGTGGCAAGTCTTGACGAAGTGCCATTTTTGGCACCATTGCCTCCACAAGTATTACAACTCACATAGCGTTTTACCTTGATTTTTTTCGGCTCCTTCTGCTACTTCGCGCAGGTCAAGTTTGAGTTTGATGCGTAAGTCAGTACCGACGCACACGACGGCCACCGCCGCCACCACCGCCGAACATATCACCGAAAGGGAAGAATCACCAAAAATATCGCCAAACTGCGAGAAAATATCATTAATATCAAATCCTTGGCCTCCCCCAAAGCCGCCATTGCCTCCCATGCCTGCATGGCCGTATTGGTCGTAGCGCTTACGCTTTTCGGCATCACTTAGTACGCCATACGCTTCGGCTGCCTCCTTAAATTTTTCTTCGGCAGTGGGGTCGTCGGGGTTTTTGTCGGGGTGGTACTTGATAGCCAACTTACGATAGGCTTTTTTCAATTCCTCTTCCGAGCGCGCCTTTGCTCACGCCAAGAATTTCATAATAATCTCTTTTTTGTGCCATGCTATTTATTTGTAAGTAAGTGAATGATTACACATTCACTCTTTATTTATTCAGCTTACTATCAACTTCCTACTACTACTTTTGCATAACGAATCACTTTTTCGTTTAAAAAATAGCCTTTTTCAACCTCGTCAATTACCTTCCCTTTGAGGTCTTCGGTAGGTGCAGGAAACTGCGTGATAGATTCGTGCAAGTCGGCATTGAAAACTTCTCCTTTAGATACCATTTGTTTTAGCCCTTTACTTTCCAAGGTTTTAGATAATTTCGTAAAAATCAATCCTACGCCTTCTTTAAGGGGTGCTATCTCTGTGACAGTTTCAAAAGAACCCATAGCCCGTTCAAAATCATCTACCACAGGCAAGACTGCTTTCATGAGTTCTTCGTTGGCAGTTCCTATCAATTCCAGTTTTTCTTTGGCAGTACGGCGGCGAAAGTTCTCAAAATCAGCAAATAAACGTAAGTATTTGTCTTTCAACTCGCTGAGTTCGCTTTCCAATTTCTCTACAACCGATATTTCTGGTATTACTACTTCTTGTGGTACTTCATCAATAATTTCTTGCTCTACCGCTTTTTGGTTATTTTTAGAGGTCTCTTCAGCTATTTGCTCTTCTGTTTGAATTGTTTCTTCGTTGTTCATCCTATTTTTTACAGTATTTATGGCATAATTTTCCCAATGCTCCAGTTGTGTAAATTTTCTTGCCACAGGGTGAAGTTATGACAAAATGGCACGTTAGACTACCTAAAGCCGCCTTGATCGTAGAAAGTGCGGCGACGAGAGAGTTTGAGGTCACGCAAGAGGGCAGATTTGGCACGAATCTCAAAATTATAGTTATTGGCTCTAAAACCCGATCCAGCAAAAGGAGTCCAGCTAAATGACATTTCCCAACAATGTAAATCGCGGGTGATACCAATGTTGGTAATAGAAGGTGCTTTGGCAACTACATCAACACCCGTATCATATGTAAATTTCCATTTGGGCGTGAGACTAAAGTCGCCATTAATACGCAAAGTTTGAATGGTAGTTCCTTTGGAAAGACCCTGTTTGCTATATCCAAAATTGTAGCTTAAACTCAACGTCCAAGGAATATTAAAGTCTATGTAGGCATCCGGGTTGGCATTGATCATTTTTTGTTGCTCTTCGGTATTGGGTGTATTGGCTTTTTTAGGTTTATCGGCTCCTTTGGGCGCAAAGCGCGTCGAAAGTGCCATATTGACGTTGTTGAGCTTAGCCAATCCTTGTTTTTGGGTAATGGCAAACTGGTTGATTTTTCTTCCCACTTCGCCATATAGCGCGTCTTTAATATACGCGTAGGGGTCGAAATTGGCCGAAAGGTTAAAGTTTAAGTCTTTGAATAACTGCGCATTGGTCGAAAAGCTAATATCCGACATCTTGAGCGAATCGGCCAAGAGGTTGTAAGAACCATTGAAACTGAAGTTGTCGAGGATATTTTTTTTCTCAAACTGCTTACCCGACGTATCGGATTTGGGGCGTAGCTTGGCTTCAAAAAGATTATTCAAACTCCAAGAAATAGCCGCTGCTGATGTCCCCGAAGTAGTCAGATTACCACCTACGGTTCGATAGCGATTGAGGTAACGAATATCTCCGCGCTCATTGACTTTGGTTTTTTCGTAAAGGTTGGATTGGTCGGGCACATAGCTGATACTGGCCGACGGAATGAGCGTATGGCGTATGGCTTCGAGGCGTTTGCCACGTATATTGAAGAGTCCATAAATACGCGTATTGACACTCGCACTAAACGACACGTTGTTGGCAAAATAAAGCCCACGAAGCGTATCCACTTGCACTTGGTTGTTGCCCAAGTATTGGTATTGAAATTTTTTAGTGAACGTTTCACCCGAGAGTGAAATCCCAGGCGTAATGTTGATGTACTTAGCCAATTTGATATTAGGCAGAGAAATAGGTAAAGAAAATCGTCCTGTAAATTGGGCATTTTTGGCAAATTCGGCCAAATTATCGCCTTTCAAGAAATAGGTAGTCGGTGCACCTGATTCGGGCGTGATATTGGTCGGAGGATTGGCCCACACGAAGCCTAACCTTGCACTCGATGTATCGGCATACACAATGGTATTGTTGGCTGATAGCCCCCCATTAAAATCTAAGCCCAAACGGAAACTTTCATACCAAGCACCCGTCCCTCCTCGAAGTGCGAAGGGGGCAATTTGGTTGATTCCAAAGTTAAAATCTATGCCTGCATCCAATGCGCCTGGATCAATTTGATTGCCATCGGCATCTACTTTGGAGCGATCTGGGAAGCGTTGATTGACCCGCAAACTAGCCCCTGCACGTCCATACTGCCCAAATTGTTTGCTGTATTGAATAGAAGAGCTTGCTACGCTTTGAATGTACCTGTTGGTATTGAACTCATTGAATTGATTAAAACTATTACTACCTAAATTGACCGACGCACCAAAACTCGATGTACCGCGTGTAACAGGTGTATGGCTCCAGTTGAGGCTAAAGTCATTGCGGGGTTTGTTGAGCACCTTAATTTCATTTCCCTGCACATTGCGGTTAAAACGCAGATTGAAGTTTCCATTAAAACGATATTTTACAGCATACGGCATTGCTACGCCTACACCCCAGCTTCCTTTAGAGTAAATTTGTCCTGTAAGGCTAAGATTAATTTTATCGCTGATGGCAAAGTAGTAGCCTCCATCGCGCAAGTAATAACCGCGTCCATTGGGTTCTTCGCCATATTGCGGCATAATGACTCCCGATGTACCAATTTCTTTCTTTTTAGGAACGGGAAAAAAACCAAAAGGCAAACCAATAGGCAAGGGTACATCGGCAATGACCAAGTTAAAAGGGCCCGAAATGACTTGTTTTTGGGGGATTACTTTGATTTTCTTGGCTGCGATGTGAAAATGAGGCTGGGCCAAGTTGCAGGTGGTATAAATAGACCCCCGAACATACATATTGTCTTCTTCGTCTTTTTTTACGCTCGTTCCTCTGATGTTGCCATCGCCTTGCTGCGTAATCAGCCCTTGGATAATCCCCTTTTTGCTTTTGAAATTATAGCGAAGTTCTTTGGTGTCGTATTTTTCGCCATTGTCCTGAAAAATAGGTTGCCCTACCCATTTTTGAGAAGTTGAATCATAGCTACCACGGGCATAGACTTCATTGGTTTTCCAATTGAGACGAATGTAATCGGCTTCCAGCACAATGGCTCCAAAGGTTACCTTGGCTTGTCCATAAAGATGGACAACCTGATCGGTGGGATCCATAATCGTTGAGTCTTTAGAACTATACACCACGGTACTTTTCAAATCGCTCTCTGCGGCCAGGCTATCGCGACGAAGGCTGTCAGGATTGATAAGCGTACCTGCATACTTAGGAACAATCGGGGTTGCTTTTTTCAGTGTGCTTGTCGTGATGCTTGAAATAGGCTTAGTCGGTATGGGCTTTTGAGCTACAGCCCAAAAACTGACCAAAACTAAGGCCACTCTCAACAGCCATTGTGCTGCCTTGTGCAAAAAATAAAGTCTTTTCTGAAACAATGTAATACCTACTTTACGTGCAAAAGTAAGTCATTAGACGTTTGCAAAGGTCGAAAGATTGTTAAAAGTTATTAAAAGGAGAGTTATCCGCTTAAATTTGCGCCCTCGACAACCCAAGCTGATATGATTTTTGCCGCCTTGTACGGACTATTTACAGGCATCTTACTCTGCCTCACTTTCGGAACTGTTTTTTTCGCTCTGATTCAAGCCAGCATAGAGCGTGGCCCTCGCAGTGGCGTTCAGATAGCTCTTGGTGTGGTAGTAAGCGACGCTTTTTTTGTTTTTACAGCTATTTTTGGCACTTCCTTTCTTCCAAATCAACCATTTCAATCAATGGATTGGGGGTATTGGCATTGTATTTTTAACGATTTTGGGCATCAAAAATTTTTTTTAAAGTAGCCAGTATTCATCCCATCGAAGCACCCGAAGGGCGAAATAATCGCTTACGTTCCTATTTGAAATACTTTATGAAAGGCATGGCGCTCAACGCCCTTAATCCTATCAATTTCATGTCTTGGGCAGCTATAGCCGCTTATTTACGCACCACAGGCCGCTACAACCTAAGCGAGATGACTTTGTTTTTTGGTATGAGCCTGATAGGCGTTTTTGCTACGCAGTCGGCCATGTCTATTTACGCCCATCGGTTACGGCACCTACTTACTGTCAGAATCATTCATTATATCAATGTAGTCACTGGTATTGTATTTTTAGGGGTGGCAGGGAAGCTACTTTGGGAGCAGTTTTTAAGCTGACTTTGACAAAGTTTTGAAACTTTGTCAAAGTTGAAAAGTGTCTATTTCACCGCCCTTTCAACCAATCTGTCACTACCATCAACGCTTCTTTTGAGAAGGTTTCTTCCAGTAGCCCATATTCGGCCATAGTACATTTTTGGCAATGTTGAAAAAAAGACTTAAAGTATGTACAATTTCATAACGAATACTTACCTTTAGTTTATTATTTTTGAAATCCCTTATTTTTCAACATTCAAATTTAAGATGAAATACCCGTTTCTATCCACTCTACTCTTCTTCTTCTCTTTATCTGTTTTTTCCCAAAGCGTAACGATTACACCCAGTGGTATTACCCCCACCCTGCCAGCTACCTATCCTCGTATTGCATATGATGAAATTTTGGCTCTACCCAATCCTGCATTAGGAGATATGGCATACGATATTACTTTTCGCTGCTTACGTGTTTATAATGGTACGAAATGGCTTTGTACTTACCAAACTCAAGAGGAAATTACCCCTAATATAACCGCCATAACCTCAGCAGGGGGGTGTAGGATTTGATAGTGGATATGATGTTGCTTTAGATGACTTGGGCAATATATATGTAACTGGCTATTATCAAGGCAGTGCTAATTTTGGGAGTACTGTCCTCAATTCGGTAGGGGGTTATGATCTCTTTATTGCCAAATACAGCAGTAGTGGTTTACTCCAATGGGTACAGTCAGCAGGAGGGATATATTTTGACAGCGGATACAGCATAGCCGTAGATGGATTGGGCAATGTCTGTCTAACGGGTTCTTATCAAGGTACTGCTACTTTTGGAAGTTTTACTCTCAACTCGACAGGGGAGAGTGTTGATGTTCCTTTGTAGCACAATACAATAGCGGCGGTTCTATTCAGTGGGTGAGGTCGATGGGAGGAGCAAGTTTTGATGTAGGGTATGGTATTGCCGTAGATGGATCGGGCAACATCTACCTGACGGGTTCTTACCAAGACACTGCCACCTTTGGGAGTACTAAAGTGCTCACCTCAGTAGGGAGTTATGATGTATTTATAGCACAATATAGTAGTAGCGGTTTAATTCAGTGGGTGAGGTCTGTAGGAGGAGCAAGTTTTGATAGTGGATATAGTATAGCCGTAGATGGTTCAAGTAATGTCTATGTGACAGGTTCTTATCAAGGCACTGCCACCTTTGGAAGTACTATTTTGACCTCGGTAGGAAGTGAGGATGTCTTCGTAGCACAATATAACAGCAGCGGCTCTATTCAGTGGGTAAAGTCAGGAGGAGGAACAATTTCTGATATTGGGAAGGATATTGCTGTAGATGAATTGGGTAATGTCTATGTAACAGGTTCCTATTATGGTGCTGCTTTTTTTGGGGAAACTACTCTCGCTTCAGCAGGAGGAGGCTGATGTCTTTATAGCTAAATATAACATTAATGGACTACTTCAATGGGTGAGGTCGGCAGGAGGAACAAGTAGCGATTACGGGGAAGGAATTACTATAGATAGTTCGGGTAATGTCTATGTAACGGGCTCTTATCAAGGCACTGCTACCTTTGGAAATACTACCTTCACTTCAGTGGGGCTTCGGGATATCTTTATAGTCAAATACAACGGGAGTGGCCTGTTCCAATGGGTTCGCTCAGCCAGGGGACTGGGAGATGATTTTGGGATGGGCATAGTGGTAAATGGATCAAGTAATGTCTATGTAACGGGTTCTTATGAAGGTACTACCACCTTTGGAAACACTATCCTCACTACAGTGGGGCTTCGTGATGTCTTTGTGGTTAGACTAGACAATTAGTAACTTTACTCATCTTTGAGTTCTCAACAGTGTAGTACTTTAACTATTTCACCGCCCTTTCAACCAATCTGTCACTACCATCAACGCTTCTTTGAGAAGGTTTCTTCCAGTAGCCCATATTCGGCCATAGTGCATTTTTGGCAATGTTGAAAAAGATGGTTTAATTCGGGTAATTCAATGGTTTTAAAGTGCTTATTTCCTTGCGGCCAATAATCCTTTTTCAAATCCTTTTAGGTTGGCCTGGGCAGCCACCTGAGCATCTTTGCTACCATTAAGTGCTAAGACGGGAATCTTGATTCTTGATAAAATAGGCTGTGGATCATAGGCCAAAAAGTACCGAAACCAAGGGCTTGTAAGTGGTTTGTAGGTCTGTAAAAACTTTTTCTTTCCTATTTCGCCCGCAAAACCCATTTGCCCTAAACGGCCTTCGGGTAATGTGGCTTTCCATTGATCAAAAATACTGCTCAAGCTATCCGAAACATCATCTTTAGGCATCATGGTGGCAATTTTGTCATAAACCCGCTGATTCAACTCCCTAAAATATTTCCTATATTCCTCTCCCACCCCTGTTTGTTTGAGAACATCATCATTTTGTTGAAGCAATAACTCGCTTCCCCTCACACCTACTCCCGCCAAAGTTATCATAAAGGCTACATCCTTGGTTTGCATAGCTGCCAACGGTGCAATCATGCCTCCTTCACTGTGGCCAATGAGTCCTATTTTTCGAGGTTTACTTCTTTTCGCATTTTGAGGTAGTTGATGGCAGCCAATATATCTTGGGCATAATCAGCTGAAGTGCCCAATTCGCCCGTGGTTTCGCCTATGCCTCGGTCATCTATGCGCAGCACCGCAAAACCATTACGACTGAGATGATCGGCTATGACCCAAAAAGGTTGATGACCAAAAAGCGTTTCGTTGCGGTCTTGCTGCCTGAACCTGAAATGAGAATAACCGTTGTAAACAAGCCTTTGTCTTGAGGGAAGGTAAACGTACCTCCAAAAGTAATAGATTGGTTAGCGTTGGTAAATGTAACATTTTCTGATTGGTATGGGAAAGGTTCTTGTGGCCGCTGTGGGCGGTTTAAAAAAGACAATTTTTCAACTTTTTTCAAGGAAACAGGAGCTGGGAAGCCGTTTTGTCTCCATTGTCCAGAGAAACTGGTTTCTGTCAATTTTCCATTCAAAACCGTTCCAAATGCTTTCATGGTGGCAATCAGGCTGTCATTTCTAAAAATAGGTGATTGGATTTTGTAGTCAAACAACCCTTGCTCGGGAATATAAATTTGGGCTGTCTGCGCCTTGATGTCAGTCTGCAAACCAAATTTGAGCGTGTTTAATGTGCCTTCATAGGCTATTTGCGTATGGCCAGTAGCAGCAAAGCAAAAACTAAAAATGAACAGTAAAAGTGTTGATTTTTCTTTACGATATACCTGATAAGAATACATCATTACCCAAATGCTTGCCCCAAGAACCAAGGTCAATGTCCAAACTATTTTCCAACCTAAAGGCAACCAAACTACCACCAAAGCGCCTACAATACCCATGATAAAAACAGCTTTGCTGCTTTTTGGTGGGTTTTGCGCCATACAGTATCACTCTCTAACGTCCAGGGCGTACGAATGCTCCACAAAATAGTTGGGTTTGATATTATTGAGATAATTGCCCAGCCCTGCAAATAGCAAAAAAGTGCCTATCAAAATCAAATTCATAAAGATTTCGCCAGCTACTTGCCTAACAGCCGAATAAATAACCATGCCATGCACCGCACTCAAAAAAGTAACAATAAGCAAGATAAGTTTGGGATAATGTGCCGATAAACTTTGGCTTTTCAGTTTAGGGTCCAACTTGGGTAAAAAATGCAATAGTAGATACAGGCCTATCGAAATGGGAGTCACACCAACAACGTCCATTTAGAACCATAGTCGTCAGGTTTTCCTTCGAGCCCAAAAGTGCGTAGGAACGATTTCGGGCAACTGATTCCAAACCATTGCCAAGTAAAGGAGTGGGGCAAGAATAACTGCCCAAATGAGGTAATTGAGGGTCTTTTCATGGTTTTTGAAAGTAAATAGCCAAGTCAATAATTCGTCTAAAACAGTGGTATTGAGCGAATAATAAATAAATTGTCCACGCTTATCGGCATCAACCAGCTCGGCCTGCTTGAGCAAATCTAAATGATGCGAAATGCTGGGTTTAGACATGGCAAACTGGTCGGCAATATCGCCTGCGGTAAGGTCACCCTCACGCAAAAGTTCTAAAATCTGCCGCCGAGTCGGGTCGTTGAGGGCACGAAATAAAGTGTTCATTGATTAAACATTTAGACAAATATCTAAATACCTATTGACTCATTGCAATTATTTTAGTATCATTGGTAAAAACAAGGGTATTAAAGGCTCAAAGTAGTATCTTTTTGATTTATGGCTGTAACGAACCCAATGCCACCAATAATATTGCTATAAGTAGGTTTGGTTTCTATAAATGCATTGTCTGCACCTTCTATAATTTGAGCTGCCTTGGCAAACTGAAGATATTCTGATGAATAAATAGCAAGAGAAACTTTAATAAAATCACCTTTTATTCGGTTAGAGCCTAACTGGCCTACCTTGTCAACAACTAAGCCTATTTTTTTAGTATTTTCCAAGAAGCACTGCATATTGTAACCTATCGAACGCTTTCCTTTCATGCCCGATAACTCGGGAAAAAGTGCATAACAGTTATTTGAACTAAAATCTAAATTAGAAGCACTAATTTCAACATTCTCGGTTGTGATAGTATTAAAAATTATTGTTTCTCCATTTTTCACTATATGAGCTGATGAAACTAAATAATTGCTCGAATAAGGGAAATTTTTTACATTCATTTCCACTAATATAGGTTCTTGTATCAGTATTTCACGTGTTATCCATTTGATATTTGGATCTAACGTGATTTGAATAAGTTCTATATCAGGTGGAACGACAACGGGCTTACTTTCTACTTGACCTGCATTTGGAACATTAACACGAATTATATAAGATTTCAAAGGAGTTAATTTTACACTCTTAAGTTTGTAAAGACTATCTTCAAGTGTTAAAGCGCCCAGAAGAATATCATTTTCCCAAAGTTCAACTTTTGCATCTTCATAATAAGTTTTAGAAGGTGTAAAATCTGTTATGTTCCATGTTTTACCAACATAAACCTCGGGAGACTTGTGAGCTATTAGTAAACTATTTAGTACGATTTTATTTGAATTTGGTGGCAGATTTAACTTGCTATTATCCCTGCAAGCAACCGCTAATAACAATAAAATACACCAACTGTATCTATAGTTTTTCATTTTCAATAGCGAATTTGATAAGAGAAATAAGGTAAAAATGGAAAGAAGGCTCTCTTAAAAATATCAATATTCTCTACCTCCCCTTTCCCCCCTTTTTTAAAATTTTTAACTACTTCCAAATAGAAAGGATTGTTTCTATTGTAAGCATTATAAACACCAATATTCCAACCGTAGTCTCTTCCTTTTCGGTTTTTAGATTTAAAAATAGCTCCCAAATCTAAGCGATGATAATTAGGCATTCTACCTTGGTTGCGACCCGTATAAAAAGGTGTAACTGTTCCAAAAAAATCAATATATGCCCCCGAAGGTAACGTTATAGGAAACCTGTTTGAAATACCCAATTACTGGCTATGCTCCATTTCTTTGTCAATTGATGATTGACAACAACCGCTACATTGTGCCGACGGTCATACCGTGAACCAAACCATAACCCGTTATTTATTTCAGGTGTTTTTCTTTCACTTTTCGCATAGGTATAACTTACCCAACCATCCCAATGACTACGTTTTTTTGAATCATAGTTTCAATACCAAATGCCCTGCCTTCTACACCTGTAATAACTATATCTTGCCAGTTCTTTTGATAATCTACTATCACGTCAGAACCATATTGGTATTCTATCAAGTTTTGCATTTTTTAAAATAACTTTCTATTGATAATATCCATGTCTTTTTTGAATCCAAGTCCATATACCAACCTATCTCGGCTTGTCCTGAATTGACTGGTTTGACTTTGTCGGTAGCTGGCACCCAAATGTCATTAGGCAATCCTACGCCGTTAGATGTAAGTTGGTGCATATATTGCTGCATTACGGAGTAACCCAATTTGAGTTTATGGACTTCTGAAACCGATAATGATAAAGAAATACGAGGCTCCCAGTTAGTGTATTTCTGATTTTTAACGCCCAGTATTGAGTATCTCAGCCCAGTATTAACTTTCACTGGTTTCGTAGTCCACTCATTTTCAACATAAAATGCCGATTCACTCGTTGGAATAGCTTGATTATTATTTAAGTCAACGTTTGATAGAACGTTATTTCTTATGGCATCAATGCGCCCTGGAAAAAAACGATGAAATATGTGTATTGCTCCAAATCGAAATATAAAATTATCATTGAGAGAATAGTCAAGGTTCGACTTAAAACTCCAATCTCTTATAGAATTATTAAGCGTGGTTTGGTTAATAACCTGTTCATCTTCTATCTTCTTATTTTCCTCATTTAAAAGCTGATAGCTAAAATGACTATATGTGCTGGTTATATGTAAAAACAGACGAGGAGTAAGTATTTTATTATACCTTAAAGACGAGGTAATACTACCCCATTTTAATACATTTATATTTAGTCTATCGGTGTTTTGGCTTGCATTTTTAAAGAAGTCATAATTAGAATAGAAACTAAAAAATAGCTGACTTTTGTCTTTAAAAGTGTGATTTGCTTTTATATTCAAATCATACAACCAAAATCCTACAAAATCTTGAACAGGCTGTTTTGTAACCAATTTTATATTTTTGGGTAGTTGCAACAGAGCTGTGTGCATTAATCGCCCTGCTATAAGATAAGATGATTTACCTTTTACAAGCGGCCCTTCTTTAAGAAAACGTGAATTTAGAACACCGATAGAAAGCTCTGTATTCTTTTTTTGGTTATTTCCTTCCTTCATAGTAATATCTATAACTGATGCTATTCTACCACCATAACGAGCGGGAAAACCGCCCTTATAAACATCAATATTTTTTACCACATCAGGATTAAAAACGGATAAAAAACCAAAAGCATGAGAAGTATTATAAATTGGAGATTCATCAAGTAAAACCAAATTTTGGTCTGGACTGCTTCCACGAACATATAAACCTGAAGTTCCTTCTTGACCTGCCATTATGCCTGGGGTAAAAGTAAGGGCTTTAAATAAATCAGCTTCGCCCAAAAGCATAGGCAAACGTTTTAGTTGAGCGACGGGAATATTTAAAAAGCCCACTTGGTGGTTAGAAACATCATCCTTAATAATTACCTCTTGTAATGTGGTTGGAGAAAGTTTAATAATAATTGAAGTATCTTTTAAAATCTTTAGTTCATCTGAGTAGGGCTCATAAGTTGGGAAGCGGCATACTAATTCATTTTTCGACAAAGATGTAGTTAATATAAAATATCCATATTGATTGGTTGTTACACGTTGAACCCCATTAGATAAATAAATGACTGCACCAACAATTGCTTCTCCACTCTCAGACTCAATAACTTTCCCTGAAATGGTGTATTGAGAAAATAACATGTGGTTTTGTATGCAAAGAAAAAAAAACAGTAAAAGGCTGAGTTTTCTCATATCTAAAAAATCAAATTCGGAAATGAGTAATCACTTCCGACAGGAGTATTTTTTAAACTGTGCCAAAGTTTTGTAAACTATTGAAAATCACATAGCAAAAATACCTTTGACACAGTTCTTCGAAAACACCCCTTTCGATACTAAACTTTTATGGTTCTTTGACAATTTTTGCAAATAATCCCTTTTATATACTTAATTTTCAAATTCCCACATTGAAACTAATTAACCCTGAATTGTAAGTACCATCTCCACCATTTTTTACACATTCAATGGAACTTATCCAACAATAAACGTTCAAACCACCGCCATAGTATTGATTAGCAACAGCAGCACCAAAGCTTGAGCCACCAGATTGAGATGATGAATCAAAATACCAATAATCTGATGCGTTCAATGTCACTTGGAAATTTCCTGCACTACGAGCCCAACTTTCCGCATCAGTACTGCCCAACCCCACCAATTTTTTCTTTCGTGAATTAAGATGGCTCCTGTTTCATACATATACTGAGGCCCTCCACCTAATATAACACCTATGTAGTAATTATATGCCCACAATCTTCTTGTAATCCTTCTTTTGCTTAATCCACTTGGTTGGTATTCTTGAACAACCTCATTTTGCTCCCAGTCATCTAATCCTGAACCTCTTGCATTTTTCTTGGAAAGTGTTACTGGTATCTTCTCTACGAAATGTTCTTCTACTAATTTAGAATTTGACTTATCAAGTTCAGCAATATCTTTGACTGCCACAATTTTGACCTTCTCATCATTTATTCGTAGAATTTTATCGCCTATTTGGAGAAGGCCATCATGGTTAAGAATAGTAGAAAGAATAGGTCCAACCACCGCTTTTTCAATTAATTTTTCTCCATTTATTTCGTTTATTTTGTAAACATTCTTGTATATACCTAAAGTAGTTGGGTCAATATTTGCTGTATTATTTTGAGTTTCAAAATCTCTATACGCCTTGCTCATTGACTTAAAACCCTTATATTTCAATTCTAATCGTCAGGGTTAGACTTCGATAATTCTTGTAGCGTTCTAAAAAACTTCATGATTGGAGAATTTCAAACGCCCTTGGATAACTTCAATAGTTTCAGGCGATGATAAAGAAGTATTTTGTTTCTCAATAGAGATTTTCTCTTGAGTACAGCCCATCATAATCAAAATGATGGCAAAAAACGAAAATAGAGATTGTCTTTTCATTGCTTTTTGGTTTTTAAATAATTGGAGTAGGACTAATTGAGAATTGATGTATAATCTTCTGAAAGATAAGCGATAAATGGTAATATATTTATTCTATTTTGCTATATATTTTGCTATATTTGTGTATATTTTGCTATATTTATCAAAAAATATAAAATGAACACTTCACTAAGAATAAGAGAGGTAAGAGACCAAAAAGGCTATACACAAGAATTTATGGCCGAGTCATTAGGAATATCTCAAAATGCCTATTTTAAAATCGAAAACCATAAGGTGAAAGTAAAAGCAGAAATGCTAAAAAAAATTGCCACCATTTTGGAAACAGATATGAATAATCTCCTAATTGATGATAATACTGACGGCTATAAAATAAAGCAACATAATCCCTTAAATTCAGTCGGGAGTGTAGGTAATGATGTTATCTATAACCAAAATAATTTTGAGAAAGAAAGAGGAGTATGGCAAGCCTTAGAAAAAAGTTTGAATGATGTCATTGCTTCAAAAGAAGCATTAATTAGCCTTTTACAAGAAAAAATCAACTTCTTAGAAAATCAATCTCATTAACGATTTTTAACAAATCTATCGCACTTTTTCTAAGACGGTGTCGTTATTTGGGGCGAGTAAAAAATAGAATATTATCTGACCATGAAACGATTACAATACTTTTTGGGAGTACTGCTATTGTTGTTTTCTGCGGGAGTTTTTGCCCAAAAGATAACCACATTGAGTCCCTACATAGAGGAGCAATCACAGCCAGATGTCAATATTACCAAAGTAGAACTTACAAGCGATTATACCATCATTTCATTTGTTTTTGAAAATGCACGCAATACACGTGGTTTAGAAGATTTGTTTTTTGGTGGTAAAATCCGCAATAATCAAACCATAGAGGTAGATCCCAACTGCCGTTTGTATGAACCGCGCAATGCCAGTCGAAAGTTTCGGTTTATCAAAGCAGAAGGAATCCCTGTAGCTCCTCAAACACGGGAAGTTTATCCAGGAGATATAGTCAAGTTTAAAGTCTATTTTGAGCGACTACCTGCTGGTATTGAGGTATTTGATATGTATGAAGGCAAGGATGTAGGTAGAAAGAAATTTTGGAACTACTATGGCGTGCACATTCGCAACCCCAAACCGAGCACCAAACCTAAACCTCCTGTAGAACCTAAAAAACAGGAACCTCCTGTAGTGGCTGAAACCCCAACACCCACCGAACAAAAAGTAGAACCCGTACTACCCGTTTCCAAATTGGCAACGGTGCGCGGCTCGGTCATTGATGCCAAAACGAAAAAGCCCATCTCGGCCAAACTCAATTACGTTGTACCCAATGAAGGTAATGGTCTTGATTCTATGCAACTTACGGCTACGTCGGGAAAATTCAAGCTCAATTTGGAGGTAGGTAATCAATACGCCTATATCGCCACAGCCCCAGGCTATTTTCCTGCCAGTGGTGCGTTTGATTTGGCCCAACTCAAAGCAGGACAAGAAACTAATGAAGAGATTGTACTTAATCCCGTAGCTGTAGGCGAGGCAATTGCGCTCAAGAATATTTACTTTGACACAGGCAAATACAATTTACTCTCTGCCTCTTTTGCCGAATTGGACCGATTGGCCGCACTCATGCGCGAAAACGCGCAGTTGGAAATTCAAGTAGAAGGCCACACCGATAATCTGGGAGATTTTGATAAAAATGTGGAATTATCGCTCAATAGAGCCAATGCCGTGAAGAAATATCTCATCGAAAAAGGAATTGACTCCTCACGGATTGAGGCCAAGGGCTTGGGACCTACCCGCCCCATTACCAAAGGTAACTCCGAAAGCGAACGCCAACGCAACCGCCGCGTAGAATTTATCGTTATGAAGATGTAGTTAGACTCAAAATCAACAAAATCCATTCTAATTTTTGGAAACATAAAATAACTTTTCTATGTTTTCAGGAAAATTACACATCAATTATGTTAGCGGAAGAATTGATTAATCCTACTACCCCTATTCTGAGGCCTTCCGACTCAGTGGGGCAGGCTGTGGATTTAATGGATGAATATGGGATAAAGCAGTTGGCATTGGTCGAAGACGAAATCTATAAAGGGCTTTTGAGTGAAGATACTTTGCTTAGCTTTTTCGATGATTCTAAACTGCTTTCTGAACTTTACCTACCTCCTGAGCCTATTCACGCCCATTCATTTCAGCACATTTATGAAGTAATGAGCCTTGCCAATCAGTTTCAATTAGATACAGTACCCGTCTTAGACGAAGATCAATTATATGCAGGTACTATCTTAGTGAGTGATATGATGGCCAAATTCGCCCATTTGTTGGGAACACAAGAAACAGGAGCCATTATCATTTTAAAAATGAGTAATCGAGATTATTCATTAGCCGACATTAGTCGCTTGATTGAATCTAATAACGTAAAAATCATCAGTAGTTATTTTACAGGGACAGTATATGGTTCGTTGGATGAAGCCACGCTTACGCTCAAACTCAACCGTACAGAGGTTTCGGTAGTGGTAGCTACCCTCGAAAGGTTTGGGTATGTAATAGAAGGTATATTTGGAAACTCTGCTCTGCAAAGCCCTGATCGGCAACGATTAGATTTATTGCTTCGTTATTTAGAAACCTAATTAAACGTTTACCTTTGCGTCCCAACACATTTTCCTTCTTAAAGCGATAAAAATGAAAATCGCCATTCACGGACGTAGTTTTACGGAAGACACTCAGCCTGATGTTCAGGCCCTGCTCGACATTCTACATAAACGGCAGGTTGACTTTTCCTTTTCTGCCTCCTTCTATGCTTTTCTGCTCAAAGTAGGGGTAAACCCTCATGCTGAAAAAACCTACCCTCATCCACACGGTGCTCCAGATGCCGATTTTATTTTTAGCATTGGTGGCGACGGCACTTTGCTTGAGTCGGTCATGCAAGCACGCTCTCGCCAAATCCCCATTTTGGGTATCAACACAGGCCGTTTGGGTTTTTTAGCTACGGTATCTCCTGATATGATTCAGGACTCTTTAGAAGCACTTTTTGCAGGTCAGTTTCAGTTGGAAGATCGCACCTTAGTGAGTTTATTATCCGATACCGATTTATTTGAAGAGTACAACTTTGCGCTCAATGATTTTACCATCACCAAGACCGATACTTCTTCAATGGTTACCATCCATGCTTATTTGGATGGCGAGTTTCTCAATTCTTATTGGTCAGATGGACTCATCGTTTCAACCCCAACGGGTTCAACAGGCTATTCTCTGAGCTGTGGTGGCCCTGTAGTGCTACCTACCAACGATGTCTTTATCATTACTCCCATTAGTCCACATAACCTCAATGTACGCCCCATGATTATTCCAGACGGTAGCGAACTGAGTTTTAAAGTGGAGAGTAGGAGTAGTAATTTCTTGGTGTCGTTAGACTCTCGCTTTAGGATTGTCGATGAAATGATTGGACTGACAGTACGCAAAGAAAAATTCAAAGCAAGGTTGGTTAAATTCAATCAAGATAACTTTATAAAGACATTACGCACCAAATTGCATTGGGGATTAGATGCCCGAAACTAATCTTGTGGCGCGATTTTTGTCCCAATGTTCAATAAAAAGATTCATTTTTGCGTTGAAGAACAAGTCACGCATCAATCAGTATAAGCGAATGAAATATAAGATAATTGTCGGCACTTTGTTACTAACACTGCTATTGGCCTATCCATCAGATGCCCAAAACCGTCGCCGTACGCTATTTGAACAATATTCAACCGTCAATGTTGGCTTGGGAACATCCAGTTATTTGGGAGAACTGGCTCCCTATCGTAGTCCTGTCAATACCCTTTTTAAGATGATGCGTTGGAATGTCAATGGCAGCTATACCCGCCATTTTACTCCTCATTTGGCCGCTCGTTTAGGATTAACTTGGATGCGATTGGCAGGAGATGATGAATTTTATAATCGTGGCGGAAAACCTTTCCCTTCCTTTTATGTCCGAAATCTTCATTTTCGCAACGATGTCAAGGAATTAAGTTTAGTAGGTATTTATAAACTGCGTAGCGATGGGCGAAGCCCGAATCGTCGGGCGGCCTTTAGCCCTTATATTTTCGGAGGCTTGGCGCTTATAGCTCATAATCCCAAAGCTAAAACGCCTAATTCGCCTGCATTTGACAATAAATGGGTGAGCCTACAACCCCTTGGTACTGAGGGACAAGGACAACCCGGCTATGCCAAACCTTATTCGCTTGTCAGCTATGCGATACCAATAGGGATGGGCTTTACTTGGAAATACAATGAACAATGGAATATTAGTGTAGAGGGTGGATTTCGTTTTACGGGTTCCGATTATTTGGATGATGTAGGTGGTCTTTTCCCCAACCCTGATGTGCTGAAAAACGATTTGGCAAGGGCGATGTCCAACCGTACGTTAGAACCAGTTTCTGCCCGCACTGGCAAAGACCGGACAGAAACCGTTAGACGGATTGTCAATCCCAATGAGCCTTCTATAAACCCTTTTGCTACGCCTGATATCCCACTTGATGGCTGGGACCAAGGAAATTTTAGAGGAAGCCCTACTCGCCCTGACCATTATCTACTTTCCAGTATTACCATTAGCTATATTTTGCCGAGTAAAATCAAATGCCCACCTATGAAATAACCACAACAATATAATGTTTAATCCATATAAGTAGTTGAGCTAATTTAGTTTATATTATTTCAGTTTGACCCCGTCAGGGTCAGATGTTAATAGTCAACAATTCGCTACAAATACGCGACCCCGACGGGGTCGAATAATGCAATGTATTTTTGTTTTGGTACTTAAATATTCATATACATTCTACCATAAAAATAATGAAAAAACAAATATTAACAATTGGCATTACGTTACTCCTAAGTGGATGCCATAACAATGAAAACTTAGTTCCCCAATCAAATGTAGATTCCATTAAATTATCGAATTTAAGGATAACGCAAACTAAACCATACACATATTGGTTTGCTGGGGGAGCCACATATCTTGAATATAATACTAACGGATCTAATGGTGGTTCATCTACTCGTACTTGGCATCATTTTACAAATTGGCCAGAATTTTACGGCAACCTTAAATCGATAGAAAACAGTGGTGTTCCTGCTGGCGATTTCGATGTCAGTGAATATAATTACATTACTGATTATGAGTTTAATATATGGGGTAGTAATGGATACTATACCCTTTCACGTAGGTGGTCTAGCGGAGGATGGGTAAACGTTATGTCTGGGAGCGCTATGCAATGTTTAGATCAACTTAATTTAATTTATTATAATGGGGATGACTATCTAAAATCAAAAGTAGCTACTTTCAAAATAGCTACAAATGGTGTCATGTAAGTATGAGGTACTTTTTAATTGATAATATTTTTGTGGCAACAAATGCAAGTAATCACTTGATTAACAGCAAATTGTTTTATTATAGATATTGTCAAAATTAACATTCTTTGTAATTAACAATGTTAATTGAGAATTTACTGAAGTTATAGACCATGACATATCTTCGTGGAATAAAATCTTCGTCAAAATTTGAAGCTTTGAAGAAGGTTACTTATATATTCCAAATAGTTATTTCGCACTCTATGAATGGACAATAAGTAATAAGTATTTAATAGGAATGTGCAAAACACTTATTTCCTTTCGGGTGATAAAATATAAATATGTAATTATTTAACTATCAAATAGTTAGCCTAAAAAGATTTTTAAAACATTATAGTGTTTTTACGAAAATATAACGTTGGAAACCGACTGACGGACGGACATGACAAAAACGCTAAACTTGGAACCCAAAACTGTGAATTGTAAACGAACCATTTTATTGATAGGCTTCCTTTGGGGGGCTTTTTCTTTGACAACTTACGCCCAGCGCATCAATATTGGAGCGGGCTTGGGTGGGTTCAATTACAAAGGCGACTTAGCTCCCTCTTTCAACCCACGCAACTACCTTCCTGGGGGGCATGCGTTTTTTCGCTACAACTTTTCTCCCTCTGTTTCGCTGCGTGTAGGTGGTAATATAGGTCTGGTGGGTGCTAAAGACAGCCGCTCGTCCGATCCTTTTAACCAAGCACGTAATCAGTCTTTTCGCAATAGCATCACCGAAGGCGATTTAATCATGGAATATAACTTCCTGAATTATAAGCAAACCCGCAAATACAAAAACTGGACACCTTACCTTTTTGGAGGGCTTGGTTTTTTTAAATTTAAGCCTCAAGTCAAGACGGCTGAATATAAAACCAGTCAAATGAACATTCCATTTGGGGCAGGAATAAAGTATGAATTTAAGCGCCCCTGGAGTATTGAGTTTGAATTTGGCACGCGCAAACTGTTCACTGATTATTTGGATAACTTGGGCAACAATGTCCCCATTGCACAAAAAACCAACTTGGGCAATCCTACTACCAAGGATATGTACTATTATACCTCCATCACATTGAGTTATACCTTTTATAGTATTGTATGTCCGCCTGGTTTTTCACCTGACTAACTACTCAAATTCTTTTGTGCTGTGCAGTTGTTTTTTCACCGCTTCGACCTACGTCTCCGTCACACTTTTACAATAGCCCACGACTCGCGCGATGTGCAGCCTACCTTGATTGTAGAGCTTCGCGATGGCGAATACAGCGGTTTCGGCGAGGCCACTTCCAACAAATATTACGGTATTACGATAGATACCATGGTAGAAGCATTAGAAAATATTCGATCTATCATTGAAACCCACACATTAGAAACCCCCGAGATACTTTGGGAATTGTTGCATCCTTTGTTGCAGCACAATCCTTTTGCCCAATGTGCCCTCGACGAAGCCACCCACGATTTATGGGCAAAAAAACAGGGTCAAAAACTATACGATGCTTGGGGTTTATCGGCAGAAAATATCCCCATTACAGACTACACCATCGGTATAGATAGTATCGAAAAAATGGTAGCCAAAATGAAGGAGTTTCCTTGGCCTTTGTATAAAATCAAACTCGGTACAGAGGACGATTTGGCCATTGTACATGAATTACGCCGACATACATCGGCCCTTTTTAGGGTAGATGCCAACTGTGCTTGGACAGCCTCACAGGCCATTGAATACAGCCACAAACTAAAAGACTTAGGTGTAGAATTTATAGAACAACCTCTCAAAGCCGACGATTGGGAAGGCATGAAACAAGTGTATGCCCAAAGTGCCTTGCCGTGTATTGCCGACGAAAGCTGTATCATAGAAACCGATGTAGCCAAATGTGCAGGTTATTTTCATGGAGTAAACGTCAAACTAACCAAGTGCGGTGGCCTTACCCCTGCTCGCCGTATGATAGCCAATGCCAAAAAATTGGGTCTAAAAACGATGGTGGGCTGTATGAACGAAAGTAGTGTGGGTATCTCGGCCATTGCCCACTTATTACCCTTATTAGACTACGTGGACATGGACGGTACACTGCTCATTGCCAACGACCCTGCCAAAGGCGTAACTTTTGATACTGGAAAGATTATCTTTGCCAATGAAAATGGAACAGGAGCGACATTATACTCAAATTTATTCCTTTTGGACATCGGCAATTTCTACCAAATCAATCACTTACCAGGGCGAACTGTTGAGATAGACGGGCGCGAATATCTCTATTTCAGTGGAACAGCGTATTTGGGTTTACCCCAAAATAACGATTTCCAAAACCTTATTCTTGAAGGCATTCACCGATACGGTAGTGTATATGGCAGTTCACGCAATGGCAATTTACAGCTTGATATTTATGAAGAAGTCGAAAGAAAATTAGCAGCTTGGACAGGCGCAGAAGCAGCACTGACACTTTCATCAGGCATGTTGGCAGGACAAGCCGCCATTCGGCAGTTGATGCTCGAAAGTTTTACTTTCTTCTATTCGCCCGATGTTCATCCAGCAGTTTGGCATCTTCCCCAAGTCGAAATACCCCATATTAGCTTTGAAACGTGGGTTACTCAATCCCTTCAACGACTCAATAACGCTGATAAAAAGTCAAAAATAGGCTTGGTTACCAATTCGGTAGATGCACTACGCGGCCAACTGTATGATTTTGAATGGATAAGCAACATTCCTCTTTCGACAGAATCTGAGTTTGTGGTATTGATAGATGATTCGCACGGAATAGGCATCACAGGCATAGAAGGCCGAGGCATAATGAGCCGCATTGAAAAGCACCCAAACGTACGTATTATCGTTACGGCTTCTTTGGCCAAAGCGATGGGGCTGCCTGGTGGTGTGATTCTGTCTGATACCAACACCCTGCAAAGTATCCGTAACTCCGCCTATTTTGGAGGTTGCTCTCCCATAGCACCCAACCACCTCTACGCTTATTGCAACGCGGGTTTGTTGTATGCCAGCGCTTATCAAAGGCTGCAATCAAACATCAAAACATTTGTCAGCACCATTCAAAACCTTCAGCTCTTTAGCTTTACCGAAGGATACCCCGTTTTTTATACCCAACACGACAGCCTTTATACCTTCCTGTTAGAACGCGGTATTTTCATTTACAGCTTTTCCTACCCTAAACCCACCGACAAGGCCAACACGCGCATCGTCATCAGTGCTTGGCACACTCCAGAAGATATTCAAAAGATCGGCCAAGCCTGCCACGATTTCGCTCTTCAAATAAAATGACCTATATTTTTGGGTAGGTTCACAAAAAAAGTATGCGGGCATACCTTTTTTGTGATTATCTTCTATCTTTGTATGAACTGATACCAACCCAAGATGAGAAAAGAGAAAACCGTTGACTTTCATATCAAGGGCATGGCATGCCATCTCCGGATGTACAATACCTACGCCTCGCGCCGCTACGATATGACCATGGCCATAGGCTATGTATTGCTCAATATTGACATAGACAATGGCACACCCGCTACTAAAATTGGCCCGTCTATCGGTATGGAACCGCGCAGCCTGACGCGCACCCTCAAAATGCTCGAAGAACGGGGCTGGATACGCCGCGAAACCGATGAGATAGATAAACGTTTTGTAAAAGTTTTCCTGACAGACGAAGGCAAAGCCAAACGTGAGTTTGCTCGTGAAGGCGTTATTTCTTTCAATACCATGTTGCGAGAACAAATTCCTTTGGAAAAATAAGTTATCTTCTTCGATGTCATCAAAGAAATTAATCGCTTGGTAGAAGAAGAAAATATCAAAATAAAGGCTGAGAACTTAATTCTTGATGAACTCTAACACTTTGTAGTAATCTAAAAAAGCCATTTTATTTTTATCAAGCAAATCCTTCCTTTTATCCCGTTTTTTGTCCACTTCACTCACTTTTGATGGTCTTGCATCAGGTAGCAAACTACTTTTGGGCTTCATTTTTTATACCTTTTCCTCGATTCATAACGATTAGATTGAGTTTTTTCTTTAAATAATACAAAATATTTTTTAAACACTACTGACATACTGTTGTCACTGAGCAGTGCTTTATTTGTAAACTGGTTACTTAGAAGCATCAATAAAAGATAAATCTGGGTTTGATTTTCAAAAAAACCAAAGAAACTTGAAACCTTTTAAAAGTTTCCTTAGTTCGTATCTTTGAAAAGTTCAAAAAAGACAGTGAGAGGACGAATTTTAGAAAAAGCACAGGGGTTATTTTTTCGGTACGGTATCAAAAGTGTGTCCATGGACGATATTGCACGAGAGTTGGGGATTTCTAAGAAAACTATCTACCAACATTTTGCAGATAAAGATGCCATCGTATATGCAGGAGTAGAAGAGCATTTTATTTGTGAACGCCAAGATTCCGAACGAATGCAAGCTGAAGCTCCCGATCCCATTGCAGAAGTAGTAATGACTTCAGAAATGATGCGACAAGTAATGGTAGGCATGAATCCTGCCATGATATTCGATTTAAAAAAATATTATCCTCGCGCTTGGAATTCATTTACAGCATTTAAAAATGGTTTTATTCTCAATATCATTCGCAAAAACCTCCTCAAAGGCATCGAAATGGGACTTTATAGAACTGACTTAAACGTAGAAGTGACTGCCAGGCTTCGCAATGAAGAAATAGAGTTAGGATTTGACCCCCAGATTTTCCCAGTCAATCAATTCAATCCTTTAGAGATTCAATTGTCCTTACTCGATCACTTCATCAGAGGTATAGTAACCCCCCAAGGATTGAATCTATATGAAGACTATTTACACAAACGCCTTTCGCTCCCCGCTTTTTCGGGTTCTATGGCCAATCCATTAAACTTTTAGTATCGTATGGATTCCTCTCCCGAAAGCGTTCGGGACGGAATGACAAAGATTTCAACAATCACAATACCTATTAACAGCTAATCATTTTAAAAATCAATTCCCAATTCTATGCAAACAGTTCAACACAAATGGAAATTACTGGTAATGCTATTATTGCCATTATTTCCAATCTACAGCCAAACGCGTTATTCGCTACAAGAAGCCATTCAGTATGGCACTACGCACAACATCGGTGTAAAAAACGCACAAACCGATGCCCAAAGTGCCGAATCGCGCATTGGTGAAATCCGCTCAGTAGGTCTTCCGCAGGTCAATGGCTCTTTGAGTATCATGGATAACCTCATTATTCAACGCGCTTTTTTACCAGCAGTTTTCTTTGACCAAAATGCACCCTCTGATGCCCCGCCTATTGCAGTTCAATTTGGCGTAAAGTATTCGGGCAATGCCGCCTTACAGCTCAACCAAATACTTTTCAACGCCCAATGGCTATTGGGCCTGAAAGCTGCCCAGGCTTACCGTGAGCTGGCAGTCAAGAATGTTACCCAATCTAAAGTGCAGGTAGCCGAAAACGTATCGAAAGCTTATTACAGCACCTTGATAGCCGAAGAACGCGCCAAAGTGCTGGATCTAAACATTCAACGCCTCGACAGCCTAACCAACGAAATGCGTACGATGAACGACAAGGGTTTTGTGGAAAAAATAGATGTAGATCGCTTAGAGGTATCGCTCAATAACCTCAAAACAGAACGTACCAAAGTGCAAAATTTGGTGGACTTGAGCTACTACATGCTCAAATTTCAGATGGGTATGAAGCTCGACGAGCAAATCTTATTGACCGACCGTATCGGCGATACTGACGTAGCGCGCATTGCCGCAGAAGTGAAGACCGACGATGGCAGCGATTTTAGCTATGACCAGCGCATTGATTATTCCATCCTGAAAAACAATTTGCAACTCTCCCAAATGGACGTTGAAAACAACAAGCGCGGCTATTATCCTACCGTGGTGGCCTTTGCAGGCTATGGCTACAATACAGGTCGCAATGCTTTTGGCGATGTATTTGGCTCTCCGTGGTTCAACAACGCCAACATTGGCCTAAGCATCAATGTGCCTATTTTCGATGGTTTTGCTAAGAAATATAAAATCCAGCAGGCCAAGTTTACTGTTGATAAAGTCAAGCAGAGCATGGGCTTGGTAGAGCAGTCTATTGACCTGCAAATTCGGAGTGCTAACATCAGCATCGTCAATGGATTGGAAACCCTCAAAACCCAAAAACGCAACCTTGATTTGGCGCAGGAAGTGGTGAGGGTATCAAAAATCAAATACCAGTCGGGTACAGGTTCCAATATCGAGGTCATCAATGCTGAATCGGCCTTGAAAGAAGCCCAAACCAATTATTTTGCCTCCCTGTATGATTTGTTGTTGGCAAAAGTAGATTTAGACAAAGCAAAAGGAAAACTAAATATTAATTAGTGCCGAGTAGCGAGTGAACACTTAGTACTCAGACCCTTCCTACGTCAGGGTGACAAAGTCTTGATACTCGGAACTTAGAACTCACAACTCGGAACTCACAACTCGGAACTAAAAACACACAACTCTAATGAAAGCATCATATTTATTTATCTTATTGACAGCCACGCTTTTTGTAACTTCTTGTGGTGGCGAAAAACAGCCCAATTCATTGGCTGAGAAGAAAGAAGCCTTGGCCAAGCTCAAGGCAGAGGCCAAAACTTTAACGGAGAAAATAACAAAATTGGAGACCGAAATCAAGGCAGCCGACCCCAGCATGAAAGCCGCAGAGAAGGTATTGCCTGTGGTAACAGAGGCTTTACAGGCCCAAAATTTCAAGAGTTTTATCCAACTACAAGGTACCGTCGAAACCAAAAATACCGCTACCGCTACCCCACGCATGGCAGGCACTTATACCACGGTGTATGTGTCAAGAAAGAGGCAAAGTGTAGAAAGCAGGCCAATTGTTGGCTAAGATTGACAACGCCATCTTGCATGACCAGATAGCGGCACTCAAGCAGCAGACAGATGGAACTATGGCCAATACGGTGTATGAAAAGCAAAAAAGCCTTTGGGATCAAAAAATAGGTACCGAAATTCAGTATCTACAGGCCAAGAACAATAAAGAATCGTTGGAGAAAAACCTGGCTGTATTGAATACACAAATAGATATGTACAATGTTTATGCGCCTATCAGTGGCGCGGTAGAGCGTGTCATGGCCAAGACGGGCGAAATTGCCGCACCAGGCATGCCACTGGCGAGTATCGTCAATTTGGGTAGCCTCAAAGCCACCGCCAACGTGCCTGATACCTACATTAGCAACATTCGTATGGGCGATGCCGTCAAAGTAAAACTCCCTGATATTGACCGAGAAATCAATGCCCGTGTTACTTTTATTAGTAAATTGGTTAATCCTGCCAATCGTACTTTCAAAATTGAAGCGTCCATTCCGAGCAGCAGCGATATTAAACCCAATATGGTGTCTATCTTGAACATTGCCGACATCAATAAAGCCAATGCGCTGATTATCAAACAAAACTACATCCAAAGCACGGAATTAGGCGATGTAGTTTATGTAGCCGAAACCGAAGGCAACAAAAAAGTGGCCAAAGCACGCAAAATAAAAACGGGAGTAGCCTACAATGGTGAAATCGAAATCTTGGAAGGTCTTCAAGCAGGCGATTTAATCGTCACGGAAGGTTATCAGGATTTAGTAGATGGACAGGTTATAAGTTTCTAAAATTGACCTTCGACATTTGATATATGACTTTTAAAATGAGTCAAATGTCGAAAGTCAACTATCAAACATCAATAAAAACCATGACAACCTTAAAAGACTTCGCAATTACCCGCTGGTGTTTAGAAAATAAGACCACGGTATATCTTTTTACCGCCATTATATCAATGGCAGGGCTGTACGTGTATTTCACGATGCCCAAAGAACAGTTTCCTGAGATTGCCGTACCTACGGTGATTGTTTCGACGATTTATCCTGGTGCAAGCCCTTCAGATATTGAGACGATCATTACCAAGCCTATCGAAAAGCAACTGAAAGCGGCCAGTGGAGTGACCAAGATAAAGTCAAATTCCATTCAAGACTTTTCATTGATTACCGTAGAGTTTACGACTGGGATTTTAGCAAAAGATGCTAAGCAGCGTGTAGCCGATGCCGTTGATAAAGCGTTGGTGGATCTTCCAACCGACCGTAAGCAAGACCCTGTGGTACAAGAGGTAAACTTTTCGGAGTTTCCGATTATGAATATCAATCTTGCTGGTAATTATTCACTCAAAAAACTGAAAGACTACGCCGACCAACTGAAAGATGAAATTGAATCTTTGCCCGAAATCACTCGTGTGGACATTGTTGGGGCACTCGACCGCGAGATTCAAATCAATCTTGATTTATACAAAATGCAAGCCGCAGGGGTTTCTTTCTATGAAATTCAGAATGCCATTCAGGGCGAAAACATCAACATTTCAGGGGGAGAGCTGAACGTGGACAACGTGCGTCGGAATTTGCGCGTAGTGGGTGAATTTAAAGACCCCAATCAATTGAACAATATTATTATTCGCTCTTCTACAGGCGCTACTTTGAAACTAAGCGAACTTGCCGAAGTGAAGGATGGTTTTGCCGAAAAACAAAGCTATGCACGTCTGGATGGCAAGACGGTTATTACCCTCAACGTCATTAAGCGCGGGGGCGAAAACTTAATTTCAGCCTCCGACCAAATCAAAACTATCCTTAAAAAATACGAAGACACTAAATTTCCTGATGGGCTTAAAGTAAGTCTTACCAACGATAGTTCAGTACGTACACAGACGGAATTGAATGACTTGTTGAACACCGTAATTTTGGGCTTTATCTTTGTGGTTTTGGTATTGATGTTTTTTATGGGTGTACAAGATGCCATTTTTGTAGGGCTTTCTGTACCGCTTTCCACCTTGGTAGCCTTTGTACTTTTTCCGGTCATTGCAGGGGCAACAGGCATTGTTTTTACCCTCAATACCATCGTGTTATTCGCCTTTCTATTAGGTCTTGGAATCGTAGTAGATGATGCCATCGTAGTCATCGAAAACGCCCACCGCGTTTATAATGAAGACAAAAAACTGAGCCGTAATCAAGCCATTTCATATGCAGCAGGCGAGGTATTCGTCCCTGTACTGACAGGAACGCTCACTACCATTGCACCCTTTTTACCTTTGCTATTCTGGCCAGGCATTGTGGGTGAGTTTATGAAATTCTTGCCACTCACGCTCATCATCACGCTTTTTGCCTCATTGTTTGTGGCATATGTCATGAACCCTGTTTTTGCATCATCCTCTATGAAGCGCGTAGAAGAACACGCCCACGAAGATAAATCTTTTCGCGCCATTTTGAAACCGTTATTATTTCTGGTAGGGCTATCGGTAGTAGGCTACTTAATTAATTTTGGTATAGGGAATCTACTTGCTCTTATCACCATGCTGTATGTTTTCAATCACTATGTACTTACGCCATATATTATTGTTCCTTTTCAGGAAAATGTATTCCCACGCCTCAAAAATGGCTATCGTAAGCTCATTTCGTGGGTGATCACAGGAGCGAGACCCTATATACTTTTTTTAGGGGTGATTTTCTTATTTATCGGAACAATTGTCCTAACAGGCATTGTACAGCCCAAATCTGTATTTTTCCCATCGGGCGATCCTGATTTTGTATATGTTTATTGTGTGATGCCGCAAGGTACCGATGCCGCCAAGACCAATGAGGTCATGAAAACCCTCGAAGATCGCGTATATAGTGTCATTGGAAAAGACAGCCCGATTGTAGCATCAGTCATCACCAACATTGGTATCAACGCTGGCGACCCTTTCAATCCCGACCGCACGGTCGTTCCCAATAAAGGGAAAATCACGGTGGCATTTAAAACCGTAGAGGGCGTATTCATTATGGCATTTCTACTGCCGATGTTTTGGCCAAAGTGCGTGAAAAAGTAAAAGGCATTCTGGTGCGCAAGTGACCGCCGAGCCAGAAAGTAATGGCCCCCTACAGGAAAACCCGTTACGATTGAGGTAGCTGGCGAGGATTTTGATCAGTTGGTCAATCTTACTGCCAATGTCAAGAACGCCATTATCAAAGCTGGAGTTCAGGGAATTGAAGAGTTAAAATCTGACTTGGTTTTAAATAAGCCTGAAATTGTCATTGACATTGACCGCGAGCAGGCAGCCCGCGAGGGTATAAGCACAGCACAGATTGCCCTGCAAATTAGAGGGGCATTGTTTGGAACAGAAGTTTCTAAATTCCGCGATGACAAAGACGATTATCCCATCATGGTACGCCTCAAAGAAGACGACCGTGCGCAAATTGAGAAGCTATTGAGCATGAACATCGTTTATCGCGACATGAATCTCGGCGGGGTATTGCGCCAAGTGCCATTGAGTACTTTGACCAATATTCGCTATACAACTACTTATAGTGGTATCAATCGCAAAGATCAAGAACGCGTTGTGACACTGTCTTCGGATGTGTTGGGAGGATTTAATGCCAACGATGTAAACGCTCAAATAAAAGAGGTAGTAGATGGCATCGATATTCCGCAAGGCTACGCCGTGCGCTTAGGTGGTGAGCAAGAAGAGCAGATGAAATCGATGCAATTCTTGAGCGTAGCGTTTTTAGGAGCTATTTTGTTAATCTTTTTGATTTTAGTGACACAATTGAACTCCACCAGTAAGCCTTTTATCATTTTCTTTACTGTACTTTTTAGTCTGATTGGGGTATTATTAGGCTTCATGATTACAGGCAAAACCATGTCTATCATCATGACAGGTGTAGGAATATTTGCCTTGGCAGGTATTGTTATTAAAAATGGTATCTTACTCATCGAGTTTACGGAAGAATTGCGCGGTAGAGGAATGTCAGTAAGACAAGCTCTTATTGAGGCAGGTGCAGCACGTCTTACACCAGTATTACTTACCGCTTCGGCTTGTATTTTGGGCTTGGTGCCATTGGCAATTGGCATGAACATTAACTTTGTTACGCTCTTTACAGAATTTGACCCACAGTTCTTTATCGGTGGTTTTAGTGCAGTTTTTTGGGGTTCATTAGCATTTACCATTATTTTTGGTTTGTCGTTCAGCACCTTATTGACCCTCATCATGGTTCCTGCCATGTACTACATCATCGAGCGGCTTAAAAATAGATTAGGCATGAAAGATCGTTATACCAAATTGGCTACTGAACCTATCATGGTAGGTGTTGACACCAACACAACCACCAACGGAAATGGGGCAAAAGCAAAACAAGAAAAAAATTTGGAAGTGTAATATTTTGAAGGTTTAGAGAAGCTTGGTTGAAAAAAGCCGCTCCATTTGGAGTGGCTTTTTTTGGTAAAGGCAAATGTCTATCACTACCTCTTGTCCTTTTTTACTGGGACAAAATGGGAAGAATTTGCTACAAACTTCAGTGCCAACGAATTCATGCAATACCGCTGATGCGTAGGTGCTGGGCCATCATAAAACAAATGTCCCAAATGCCCGCTGCATCGCCTACAAAGCACCTCTATACGCTCTTCTCTCCTACTGTAATCTTTTTGAAAAAGTAAGCGATTGGGGAGAGCAGGTTGCCAAAAACTTGGCCAGCCCGTGCCGCTATCATATTTGTGGATGGAGGAAAACAACAAATTTCCGCAAGCCGCACAATGATACTGCCCTTTTCCTTTAAAATCATGGTACGCATTAGTGAAAGGCATTTCGGTGGAGCCTTCGCGTGTAACCGTATAAATACCATCGTTCAGTACCTGTTTCCACACTTTATTGGGTAGTCGCAATGAGGTGGTATCTGTGAGCGAAAAATAAGGATTGGTTTTCTCAGTTTGTTTTTGATCGGCACAACCGCCCCCTAAACCTATAAGAACAAGCCAAATCTGCCAGTAATTTTTTCGGTATTTTTCTTTTTTTTGTATCATATTCTCTCAAGGATTTTCAAATGAAAAATTTTTACTTCGTTTTTTTTCTTCTATTTATTGGCCTAAACTTCACCTCTTCTTTGGCACAAACCAAGCCAAGACTCATTGTCATGACCGATATAGGAGGCGACCCCGACGACCAGCAAAGTCTGGTGCGCCTCTTGGTTCATTCCGACCAACTCGATATAGAAGGACTACTCACCACAAGCCGTTTAGAACACGGGCAAGATACAAAACCTACACTTATTGAAGAACAACTCACTGCTTATGCTCAGGTATATCCCAACTTGTCAAAACACAGTGTTGGATTCCCCTCGCCCATGTATTTGCGTTCATTGATCAAAGCAGGTAATGGCCATCAGAACGAATTAGGCGAAGGGCATGATACGCCCGCTTCCGACTGGTTGATTCAGCAGGTAGATAAGCCCGATCCACGGCCTGTTTGGGTGAGTATCTGGGGAGGGCAGCGCGAATTGGCCCAAGCACTCTGGAAAATTAAAAACACACGCTCATCAGCAGACTTGACGGCCTTCATTGCCAAACTTCGTATATACGCTATCGGCAACCAAGATGGACACGAAAGGTGGATTTTAGACACCTTCCCTCACCTATTTTTTATCAGTAGTGGTTTTATTCAGTATGGTTACCCTCATTCGCCCAAAATCCGTGAATATTCGGCTTACAGAGGTATGTACATGACAGGCGATGAAAGCCTCACTTCACATCAATGGGTGCAGGATCATGTAGTTCAAAGCCATGGGGATTTAGGCAAACTCTACCCTGCCGATGCAGCAGGTAAAAAAGGCATGAAGGAAGGCGATTCGCCCGCCTTCTTGGGGCTATTGCCCAATGGTCTCAATATACCCGAACATCCTGAATGGGGTGGTTTTGGCGGAAGATTTAGAGTACTTAAAAACACGCTCTACACCGACATCGTTGATTTTCAAGCAGGAATATGGAATGAGCGTTTGAGCGTATCGCGCTGGAGGTCTTATTTTCAAAATGATTTCGCCAGTCGTATGGATTGGTGCGTCAAGAGTTTTGCCGATGCCAATCACCCCCCCAAAGCTGTTATCAATAACGACTGGGGATTGACTCCCATAGAAATAGCCGCACAGGCAGGTCAGAAGATTAAATTATCGGCCAAAGGTTCTTCCGACCCCGATGGCCATGCGCTCCACTACCGATGGTGGAACTACTGGGAAACAGGCAACTATGGAGGACGAGTTTCGCTGGTAAACACAGAAAAAATGAATAGCTATTTTAACATTCCCCACGATGCTAAATCTGGTACTTTGTTTCACATTATTTTGGAAATAACCGATAGTGGCAGCCCTGCTTTAACGAGTTTTCGACGGGCTATTGTTCGTGTAAAATAAAGTTCTTTTTGTTTACCTTTGAGAAGATTAAAAGAATCATTCCTAAACAATTAGAATCCATGAAATCATTTATCCTATTGCTATGCTTACTGGTTTCTACCACTTCGCTATTTGCCCAATCCACAGCTTCCATCACCCACAGTGTCAATCAGTTTTTGAATACCCTCAATCCAGATGAGTTAAAAAAGACTACATTTATTTTTGAAGATACCTTGCGCAAAAAGTGGACAAATTTACCTATAGGCCTCGTACCTCGCCAGGAATCCAATACGGATCGCTGTCAGATAAAAGCCGCATTGCTTTCCATAGAGTGCTTTCTGCTGTACTGAGTTCACAAAGGCTATCTCAAAACCACCAGCATCATGGCTTTAGATGATATTCTGAATACACTGTACCAAGAAGCTTTTGATGAGGGGAAAATCAATCAACAAATGCTCAAAAAGATGCAGGATTTAAAATGGGCGCATGGCAATTTTTTTATTTCTATTTGGGGCAAACCCCAAGACAAAGACCCTTGGGGGCTTGATTTTGGAGGGCATCATTTAGCACTCAATTTGACCGTAAAAGGCAAAAATATTTCAGTATCGCCCTTCTTTGTAGGCACAGACCCCTCCAGAAGTAAAATCTTCAAAATATGCTGGGTTGCGTGTTTTGAGTAAAGAAGAAGATTATGGCTTTATGCTCGTCAATATGCTCTCCAAAGGCCAGCAAGCAAAAGCAATTTTAAAGCAAGAAGTCCCCAAAGACATTATCACTCACCCCAATAGCAGTCAGCGGATCACCTCTTATTATGGCATCGCAGCCAGTGAATTTACTGCCGACCAAAAAAGTATGTTGAAATTGTTGCTGCAAGAGTACATCCACAATTTTGAGCATGCCACAGCACATCGCTTGTTTGACCAACTCATCAAGACGGGTATCGAAAAAGTATATTTTGCCTGGGTAGGAAGTCTCGAAAACAATAAGCCTCATTATTATATTATCAACGCACCCGATTTCCTGATTGAGTACGATAACGTAGGCTTTCAAAATGATGGCAACCACATACATGCTATATTACGACAAAAAGGAAATGATTTTGGGGACGATTTACTCAAACAGCACTACTTGGAAGCCAAACATTAACACTGAACGTTACTTCCAAAAAAATAGCTAATCAAAAGTCGGTTTTAAGGATTGTATTTTACAAACATTGAACGTCAAATAAATAGCCCTTTGTAGGATTGATTGGTAGATATTATTAGATTTATGCAACCGTAAAATAAAGCATTTACCTAAACCGAACCCTATTATGAAAAAGTGCTACCTTTATTTGGCCTTCATCTTCTTTATCAGTTACTTATCCGTAGTTCAAGCACAAAAAAGTGTTCCATTGGCCTTTGAGCCGTCGCTCTATGAAGGCTTACAATGGCGCGAGTTGGGACCTTTTAGGGGCGGTCGGTCGTGCACTGCTACGGGCGTGCGCGGTAATCCTAACTTATACTACATGGGCACGGTGGGTGGTGGTGTGTGGCGTACTACCGATGGCGGCCAAACTTGGGGAAATATTACCGACAACTATTTTGGGGGGACGATTGGAGCGGTGGCCGTAGCCGAAAGCGACCCCAACGTAATTTATGTGGGAGAAGGCGAGCAGACCCTCCGCAACAACGTCGCTTCAGGAGCAGGCGTATGGAAATCTACCGATGCAGGCACTACTTGAAAAAACATTGGCCTCACAGACTCAAAGCATATTTCTCGTATTCGGATTCATCCCAAAAATGCCGATGTGGTCTATGTGGTGGCTTTGGAAAATCTGTGGAAGCCCAACGAAATGCGGGGTGTTTATCGCAGTACCGACGGCGGCCAAACTTGGAAAAAGATACTTTATATCAACGACCAAGCAGGGGCGGCCGATTTGGTACTCGACCCCAATAACCCCCGTATTCTATATGCCAGTACATGTGAAGCGCAATGGCTACCGTATGGACAGCGATGGGCCTGACTCCAAACTTTGGAAAAGTACCGACGGAGGCGATACTTGGGAAAATCTCTCTGACAAAACGGGTATGCCGAGCGGCATCAATGGAATTATTGGCGTAGCTGTTTCTCCCAAAAACTCCAATCGTGTATGGGCCATTATCGAAAACAAAGACGCAGGGGGAGTATATCGCTCTGATGATGCTGGCAAAACTTGGGCAAAAATCAACCAAGATAGGGCCTTACTGCAACGGGCTTGGTACTACTGCCGTATTTATGCCGACTCCCAGAACGAAGACATGGTCTATGTCATGAACATCAGCTATGGTATTTCGAAAGATGGGGGCAAAACTTTTGAACTGAAAAACGCGCCGCATGGCGATCACCACGACCTTTGGATTGACCCCGACAACAACAAACGCATGGTCATTGCCGACGATGGCGGTGCGCAGGTTTCAACCGATGGTGGCAACAATTGGACAACCTATCACAACCAACCCACTACCCAGTTTTACCGATTTTCTACCGACAATCATTTCCCTTACCGTATTTAGGGCGCACAACAAGATAATTCGAGTGTGAGAATTCCGCATCGTACAGGCGGCAATGCCGTTACGGCCAAAGATTGGACAGCCTTATCTATTGGAGAAAGTGCACATTTGGCCGCCGACCCACTCCACAGCGAGGTGGTCTATGGGGGTGATTACAAAGGCTATATGACCATGCAAGACATCGAAACGGGTCAAGAACGCTCTACCAATGTTTATCCTGACCTACCTGCAGGAGGTGGAGCAGAGATTATGAAGTACCGTTTCAATTAGAATTATCCTGTTTTTTTTAGTCCACACAATCCCAAAAAACTCTACGCTTGCTCCAACTACGTACACGTCAGCTACAATGGTGGCGAAAGTTGGGAAGTAATCAGCCCCGACTTATCAAGAGGAGAACCCCAAACCATCCAATCGTCGGGTGGGCCTATTACTCAAGACAATACAGGAGCAGAATATTACGCCAATATTTTGGCCGCTACCGAATCGCCTTATACTGAAGGTGAAATTTGGGCTGGTTCGGACGATGGGTTTGTGCAAGTTACTACCGATAGCGGTAAAAACTGGAAAAACGTAACACCGCCGATGTCACCTAAGTTCAACATGGTCAATGCCGTAGAGGTCAATCCTTTTGTCAAAGGCGGTGCTTATATTGCTGCTACTTCTTATAAATTTGGCGATTATACGCCCTATATTTACAAAACACTCGATTATGGCAAAACTTGGCAGTTGATGACCAAAGGTATTTCTAAAGACGAGTTTGTGCGGGTGGTTAGGGCCGACCCCCAAACGCAAAGGATTGCTCTATGCAAGCACCGAAAAAGGCGTTTGGGTGTCCTTTGACGACGGTGAAAACTGGCAGAAATTACAACTCAACTTACCGCCTGTGCCTATCCATGATTTAGCCGTTAAGAACGATAACCTCATCGCTGCTACCCACGGGCGTAGTTTTTGGCTCATTGATGACCTCACCCCTTTACATCAACTCAACATCGAATTAGCAACCAAGGAAGTGGTTTTGTATCAACCGATGCCCTCCTATCGCATGGCAGGAAGTAACAGAAGAAACCAAGATCTGGAAGGCCAAAATCATCCCAACGGTGTCATGATTCACTATTTTATCAAGAAAATGGAGGCCAATGCAGAGGTCAAATTAGAGATTTTGGAAAGCAATGGAAATCTCATCCAAACTTTCAGCAATAAGGCCAAAGAAAAAGCTAATCAGCTCGCTGCTAAGGTAGGGGGCGGGCGTTTTGTATGGGACATGCGCTATCCAGGTTATAAAACTTTTCCAGGCATGGTCTTTTATGGATCGCCCAACCTGGGCCCTAAGGCCATCCCAGGCAAGTACCAAGTAAGGCTCACCGTCAATGGGCAAGCCCAAACACAGCCCTTCGAGATTCTCAAAGACCCTCGCTTGAAAATTACTCCCGAAGACTACCAAGCCCAATTTGACTTTTTAATTAAGGTACGTAATAAAGTAACAGAGGCAAATGAAGGTATCATCAACATCCGAAAAATCAAGGAGGATTGGGCGTATTTAAAAAACAAAATGGGGAGCGATGACAAAAACAAAGATATTAACGAAGCCATCAAAAAGTTTGAAGAAGAGCTTAAAAACATCGAAAACGATATTCACCAAACCAAAAATAGCAGTGTTCAAGACCCCATTAATTACGGCATCAAGCTCAATAACCGCCTCGCACACTTGATGGTAGAGCAAGCCCAAGGCGACTACCGCCCCACCCAACAGGGCGAGCAAGTACGAGAAAAGCTAACACAAATAGTGGATGAAGAACTGCTAAAACTCAAAAACTCTATCCAAAGCAACCTCCTGCGTATCAACCAAATGGCCAAAGAAAAAGGGGTTGTGTTTGTCAATTAGGAGGTTTTGTATTGTCAGATAGCAACACCTGACAACACACCTAAAACAAGTCGTATGCGGTATGAGGGTAGTATTTTGAGAAGTTGCTCAAAGAAGTAGCGGAGAATTACAAAATACACGATTCCAAAACTATCCTTTTCATCGGTAACAGCAGACGCAATCAATAAGGGAGGTATGTGGTAGCTAAAGGTCAACCAAACTATACCCTTGTTGCCATTTTTACTGTAATTTTTTGTTATTCGATTTGTTGCTGGTTTTGTGACCAGCAACAAATCGAATTTCAGAAGCTATCCATTTGGCCAGCAACGACCTACTTGGCAGGAAAGGGTTTTTACAGGTACAGCACCCATTACAGATTGTGCTTCATTTTTTGACAATGTTACAATTTTGTCGGTTTTCAGGCTGATTTTTGAAATTTGCTTTTTCATAATTTATAATCTTTAAAATGACTTTTGATTGTATTGCCTACTCTATTCAGTTTTCGGCTTCCCTGTTGTCGTTTGTTATTGATGATACAAATTTGGCAGATTAGCGTATCTTGAGGAAATCGAATAACTTTAAACGTAGAAAAAACAATATGAACAGTGGAAACGAACCAATGAGATGTTTTATAAGCTAAAAATGAAGACAAATTCGACAAGGTTAAAAAAAATAAAGTCTTCTTATAAACTAATAACAATCAATATGTTGAATCTAAAAAAAGACTGTCCTTTCTTCTTATTTTTTCTCTATTTTACTCTCTTCATTACTACCGCTTCTGCCCAAGAGGAAGAACCTGGACGGAATGGCAAAATAGAAACTTCCTATCTAAAAGAAGTAGAACAGTTATCCAAAAACATCGAAATACAAAAAGCTTTTCAATCGATTCTTGCCCAAAACAAACGCAATCGGGATGAACTCATTATGCTTACCGAAATTCCTGCCCCGCCGTTTATGGAAACCAAACGGGGCGAGCGTTTCGCGGCCATGCTCAAAGAAGCAGGGGCAGATTCTGTCTGGACTGATAAGGTAGGCAATATCATCGGACTCCGAAAAGGTAAAAAACGCTCGCGTACCATCGCCTTTGATGCGCATTTGGATACAGTATTTCCACTCGAAACCGATGTAAAAGTAAAAATAAAAGGAGACACGTTGTTTGCACCAGGGGTTGGCGATGATACACGGGCATTGGTAATGGTGCTATCGGTATTAAGGGCCTTAGAGGAAGCTAAAGTAGAAACGGAAGCCGATGTATTGTTTATCGGCTCTGTCGGCGAAGAGGGCCTCGGCGATCTCCGAGGTGTAAAATACTTATTCACTGACCAAAGCCCTCACATTGACGCTTGGATTGCTATTGACGGCGGAGGAATGGATTATTTAAGAACAATGGGCTTGGGGTCTTATCGGTACCGTGTTACCTTCAAAGGTCCTGGTGGACATTCTTGGGGCGCATTTGGATTGGCCAATCCCCAACATGCCTTGGGTTCCGCTATCCATTATTTCTCAAAATCGGCTGATAAATTCACCCGCTCTGGCGCACGTACCAGCTACAATGTAGGCAGGATTGGCGGCGGTACGTCGGTCAACTCCATTGCGTTTGAATCTTGGATGGAAGTAGATATGCGCTCCGAAATCCCAGAAAACCTCCACTTAGTGGACTCGCTTTTAAAAGCATCGGTTCAGCAAGCTTTACAGGAACACAATGCCATGAAACGCATGGGGCCTGCATTGACGGTGGAAATCAAAAAAATCGGCGACCGTCCTTCGGGCGAACTACCCGAAAATCTACCCCTTATTCAGCGTGCTATGGCTTCCATTGCTTATTTCGGTGCTTCCCCCAAAGTAGGTCGCGGTTCTACCAATTCCAATACGCCGATTGCCAAAGGAATTCCTGCCGTGACTTTGGGACGTGGAGGGAAAGGGGGTAATGCCCATGCCCTCAATGAATGGTGGTATGACGATGAGGGCTATAAAGCCATTCAGGTAGCCTTGTTGACGCTAGTTTCTGAAGCAGGGATGATCAATCCTTAAATAGTAACCTTAACTACTTCTCATCATGAACAAACTCATTTACGTTCTTTGGTTTGGAATCATTTTGTGTTCGTGCAAGCAAAAAAATGAAAACAAACAAGAAGCCAATCTACCAAACTCAACACAAATTCCTACCTGTGCCCCCGAAACAACCGACAAGTTATGGTATTCCTCAAGCAAAAAAGCGCCCCTACTCAGCGGTTTGACAGGATTGCATTATCTGGTTTCTACCAAAAATACTGAAGCGCAGCAATATTTTGACCAAGGGTTAATATTGTCATTCGGTTTTAATCATGCCGAAGCAGCCAGATCATTTTATGAAGCAGCTCGATTGGATTCAACTTGTGCGATGTGTTGGTGGGGTTTGCATACGTGTTGGGACCTAATTACAACGGAGGAATGGAACCCGATAATTTTACAAGGGCATACAATGCGGTACAAAAAGCAAAATCGTTTTCGGTAGCATCCACCCCAAAAGAAAAAGATTTGATTGAAGCCTTGACATACCGTTATACCAACGATACAACAGTGGCTCGTTCGGTGCTTGATTCGTCGTTTGCCATTGCCATGCGAAAAGTCTATAAAAAATATTCGGATGATGTGACCATTGCTTCGCTTTTTGCTGAGTCGCTGATGGATTTACACCCTTGGAACTTGTACAAAAAAGACGGAGAGATTCAATCTTGGACACCCGAAATTCTAAGGGTGCTTGAAAAAGGATTGAAAATAAATCCACGACATGTTGGCCTCAATCATTTTTACATTCATGCTGTCGAGATGTCGCCTCACGCCGAAAAATCCGTACCGAGTGCGGACCTGCTTCTTGATTTAGTACCAGGGTCGGGTCATTTGGTTCACATGCCTTCGCATACTTACATACGAATAGGTCGGTATCATGACGGGGTGGTTGCCAATCAAAAGCTGTTCTGGTAGATAGCTTATACACCGAAGCATGTCATGCACAGGGCGTATATCCACTGGCGTATTATCCGCACAATTATCATTTCATAGCAGCTTGTGCTACGCTTTGCGGCGAAACTAAAAATGCACTGGAAGGAGCCAAGGCTACCGCTGCTCATGCCCATAAAAAACTGTTTCAAGAATCCGGATGGGCTACTTTACAGCATTACTATACCATTCCGTGGTATGTAGCAGTAAAACTCGGTTTATGGGACGAAATACGCCGTTCGCCAGCTCCTGAAAAAGGACTTAAATACCCATCATTGATTTGGCATTATGCGCAGGGGATGGCCCTATTATCGCAAAGCAAAACTGCTGAGGCAAAGAAACACCTTGCCGAAATGAAAGCCATTATGACAGATACAACCCTCAAAGCCTTAACTATTTGGGGAATCAACAGTGTTTTTGATTTATGTCTGATTGCTTCAAAAACCTTGGAGGGAGAAATCAATGCCAAAGAGAAAAAATATGCCGCAGCGATTTCATTCTTGCAGGAAGCCACCAAAATGGAGGATGCCCTTAATTATAATGAACCGCCTGATTGGTTCTTTTCGGTTCGCCATCATTTGGGGGCTGTATTGATTGACGCTGAAAAAATTCAAGAAGCTCAAAAAGTATATGAAAAAGATTTGAAGAATTATCCTAAAAACGGATGGGCCTTAAAAGGGTTAATGAATGTTTATGAAAAACTTGGCAGTACCCAAAAATACAATGAGACAAAAAAACAATTTGATGAAGCATGGAAATATGCCGACATTAAAATTTCGTCTTCAAGAATTTGGTAACGGTTTCGTATGATGCTATTGTTGATGTTTTCCCTAACAACATTTTGCGGTAAATATGTTTATCAATCATAAGACAAAAAAGGCTACAAAGCCATCCAAGTTGCTTGGCTTACTGACCCGAACTATAAATGCTTATGTACCAAATTTTTCGCTATTTTTAACAAAAACCAATTTTTAAAAATGAAAAAAGTACTCCCTTTCTTTCTTATTGCCTTTTCATTCGCCCTTCAAACAACGGCACAAACCCCCGAGGAAAAACTCAAAGCCTTGAACATCGAACTTCCCGTGGTGAAAGCGCCTATTGCCAACTATGTGCCTGCCGTCAGGACAGGGAATTTGCTTTTTTTGTCGGGTACAGGGCCAAGCGATACCAATGGGAACCCGATAACGGGCAAGGTGGGTAGAGATTTAACGGTGGAAGAAGGGCAAAAAGCAGCCCGCTCGGTAGCCATTGCCCAAATAGCGGTGCTGAAAAAAGAACTGGGCGATTTGCGTCGGGTAAAACGCATCGTGAAAGTATTGGGCATGGTGCAGTGCATAGACACGTTCACCGAGCAACCCAAGGTAATCAATGGTTTCTCGGATTTGATGGTAGAAGTATTTGGTGAAAAAGGCAAACACGCTCGTTCGGCGGTGGGAATGTCGGCTTTGCCCAGAAATATCGCAGTAGAAGTAGAGTTGATTGTCGAAATAGAAGAAGAGGGAATTTCTGCTAAAAAGAGAAGAAAGAATTAGAAAGGAATCTTTAAAATTTACTTCAAAATGAAAAAATATTTCCTGCTCTGTATCTTTTTATCAATCGCGTTCAGCCAAGCCAACGCCCAATTCTTTAAAAAAGACAATGGCTTAGCACATACGTTCTCGATTGTGGCCCGTGATGAAAAAACGGGCGAAATCGCCGTTGGCGTACAGAGTCATTGGTTCAGTGTCGGCACTTCGGTTTCTTGGGCCGAAGCGGGAGTCGGGGCGGTGGCTACCCAGTCTTTTACCAACAAATCGTTCGGAATGAGAGGGTTGGCGTTGTTGAAAGAAGGAAAACGGCCCAGCAGGCGTTGGATATTCTTCTGTCTGACGATACAGGCAAGGAAGTTCGGCAAGTCGGTATTGTGGATACCAAAGGGAATGTTGCCAATTTTACGGGCAAAAACTGCGTGGATTTTGCGAGCGATTTGAAAGGGAAAAACTACGCCGTGCAATCCAACATGATGCTGACCGATGAAGTCCCCTCGTCGATGGCAAAATCGTTTGAATCCAACGCCCAATTGCCTTTGGCAGAGCGCGTTTTGGAGGCTTTGAAAGCCGCTCAAAAGGTCGGTGGTGATATTCGAGGAAAGCAATCAGCCGCTATTTTGGTGGTGAAAGGAGAAGCAACGGGCAAACCGTGGGACGAAAACCATTTGGTGGATTTACGCGTGGACGACCACGCTGACCCGTTGGCCGAAATGGAGCGGTTATTAAAAACCCATCGTGCTTACGAGCACATGAACAACGGTGATTTGGCCATTGAAAACAACAACATGACCTTGGCCATGCAGGAATACGGAGCGGCTATGAAAATGTTTCCAAAAAACCTGGAAATGCAATATTGGACTGCCATCACGTTGGCCAACGGCGGCAACGTACAAAAAGCCGCCTTGATGCTGCAAGCCATCTATGCCAAAGAACCGAATTGGCGAAAAATGACCAAAAGGCTGCCCAAAGCAGGGTTGCTGACCGTGAAAGAAAAAGAATTAACACTGTTGCTGAAATAGTCCTGAAAAACTGTTGGGTAGAAACACCCAACAGAACAGTATTCATTTGCTGTCAGGTGTTTCCACCTGACAGTCTTCTGGCGAAAGCAACTCTTTGGATAGATAATTAATCCTTAAAACAATGGGACTAAGACACAGAAATCTATATTTAAATGAAGAATGTTTCTTTGTGACTACCACCTGCAAAGACTGGCTTCATGTATTTATTAATGACACTTATTTTACTATTTTAATAGAGAGTCTGAGGTTTGTAGGTGAAAAATATGAAGCCGATTATTTGGGCTATGTCCTCATGCCCAATCATTTGCATCTGCTCATTTATTTTAAAAAGAAAAATCAACTGAGTAATTTAATGAGAGACTTTAATCGGACTGGCGGCCCAGAAGTTCACATCGGGCGAAATACGGCGTTTAGTAGAATCAGAAGGTCGGTTGGGTTTGCTCGAAAAACTAAGATATGAACACCGGGAACAAATGTTTAAGTTATGGCAAGACCGCTTTGATGATGTGTTTATCAAAAGTAAAGAGATGATAGAAAGCAAACTATTGTATATACACAATAATCCTCTCCAAGAACACTGGAATTTAGTAACTCAGCCTGAATTATATCCTTATTCGAGTGCCATGTATTATGAGTTGGATCAACAACGGGCATTGGAAGTAACTCATTATCAGGAATATTTTTAAAGCCGAAAAACTGTCGGGTGGAAACACCCAACAGCACTACAACAGTATAACAACAGACCATTGACACGCATCAACCTTAAACCCAAATGAACAAAACTCTATCCCTAACCATCGCCATCGCCCTGCTGTTGAGCACCGTTGGCTTTCGCACCACTGTCAGTGAGCCTATCAACGTGGAAGAACTGACCATTGCTCAAATTCACACTGCTTACAAAAAAGGCACTTTCACAAGCCAACAATTGGTAATGGCTTATTTGGAGCGCATCAATCAATTTGACAAACAAATCAACTCAATCACCACTATCAACCCACAAGCGATGGCGATAGCCAAAGCCTTGGACGATGAATACAAAAGAACCAAAGTGCTGCGACCCCTTCACGGTATTCCGTTGATTGTCAAAGACAATATCAATACTAAAGGACTTGCTACCACGGCCGGGGCGTTGGCGTTGAAAGATTTTGTGCCTGATGCCGATGCCTTCGTCATCGACAAATTGGTCAAAGCGGGTGCTATCGTCATTGCCAAATCCAACATGGCCGAATGGGCTTTTACACCTTGGCATTCTTATAGTTCTACCAACGAGGCAACGCTCAATCCGTATAATATAGCCCATGTACCCGCAGGCTCAAGTGGAGGAACGGGGGCTTCGATTGCAGCCAACTTTGCCACAATTGGTTTAGGCACAGACACGGGCAATTCGATTCGTGGCCCTTCTTCTCACTGCTCATTGGTAGGATTCAGAACTACACTGGGCTTGATTAGCCGTGCCGATATTGTTCCGCTCAACCTCCGAACAGATGTGGTAGGCCCCATGTGCAGAACTGTAGAAGATGCCACTCGCGTACTCGAAATCATGGTAGGCTATGATTCCAATGACCCTTTGACTCAATATTCTAAAGGGAAAATACCTACTAACTACACGCAATTTCTTCAAAAAAACGGATTACAAGGAGCGAAAATAGGCGTATTGAGAGAACTCAGCGAAGTCAATCCCGACCCTGAGGTGAAAGCCTTGTTTGAAAAAGCCCTTTTAGATATGAAAGCCATGGGCGCTACCATTGTTGATCCATGCACTATCTCAGATTTTGCCAATCTTCGAAAAGACTTATGGTGTTCTAATTTTAGAGGAGACATAGAGAGTTATTTGGCCAAGTATGTCAAAAATGATACTATAAAAACACTCGAAGACATCATAAGAATTGGTTCGAAGTCAAAATCTGCGGAAGCGCGGGTAATAGCTAATCTTACTGGCGGAAACCCCAATTGCCCTGATACCTATAACGATGCTCGTAGAATAGCTTTTCGGAAAGCCATTGAAGACAAAATGGACGAATTACAATTGGATGCTATTGTGTACCCAACATGGAACAACAAACCTGCCCGAACCGATACTTATAGTGACCAAACGAAACGGGTGGAATATAAGGGCGACAATAGCCAAGTGATTTCTCCACACACAGGTCAGCCCGCATTTACAGTACCGATGGGATTCTCTTTGGGAAATCTCCCCGCAGGCATTCAGTTTTTAGGTAGAATGTACGCAGAGCCTACTTTGATAAAACTACTTTATGCCTATGAGCAAGGAACAAAACATAGAGTGCCGCCTATCCTCAAAAATAACTTACCAAAATGAAACTGGAACGCACCTTATTTCAGAAGAGTTATCTCTATTTCCTTGGATTTTTTCTGCTCATGACTTTCGGATTTTGGCTTACCTATTTTACCAAGCTATTAGAGCAAGAAAATTATCGCATGCACACTCACGGCATTTCGTTGATACTTTGGTGCGTCATGTTGGTCACGCAAGCCTACCTTATTCGAATCAAAAATAAAGCCTTACATAAGCAAATTGGTAAGTCCTCTTATTTGATAGTCCCCTTGGTAGTCTTTACAACGTTGGATTTACTCAAGTTCAGAATAGATAAAAGCCAAGCCTTAGGAACTTTAGACTTTTTCTTTATCGCCCTTGTAATCAATGCACTCATTGCCTTTTTATGGCTATATGGATTGGCCATTTATTACAAAAAAGAAGCAACTATTCACGCCAGGTTCATGGTGTGTACAATCTTTCCGATGTTTACACCCATCACCGATCGTATCATTAGTATTCACTTTCCCAATATATTACCCTACTTCCCTACCATCGAAGGTACTCCCATTGTTCCGTTAGCAGGCTTTCTTTTGGCCGACTTAATGCTGATAAGCCTTTGTATTTGGGACTGGCAATCGCACAAACGTTGGAATGTTTTTGCACTGGCATTATTCATCTTATTGTTGTATCATTATTCTGTTCTGAACTTCCATAAATTTCCATTTTGGCAATCGTTTTGTCAGTGGTTCTTTGCATTGTAGGTATTTTTTACTTCTCACCCTTAAATATGAAAAAGCAAATACTCACTGGCATTTTATGCCTATTGACCATTTTTACCTTCGGACAAAACCCAAGTAGTTGGCAACGTGCAGAAAATTTCCTCAAAAAAGACAGTATCACCTCTTCTTTGGATGGCTATACTCAGCACTTTTACTATGTAAAAACCAACCACTCGAAACCTCAGCCGTTGGTCGTGGAGCTCCATTCATGGAGCAATACCGTCGATTCTCAAAAGGAAATCTTGGGCGATGAAGCATCCGCCAAAAACTGGAATTATATTCTCCCCAATTTTAGAGGTGTAAACAATCATACCAAAGCCTGTTGCAGTGCGTTTGTGATTTCAGATATTGACGAAGCAATTGATTGGGCCTTGAAAAATATGAATATTGACCCTAAGCGTATTTACGTAGCAGGCGTGAGTGGCGGCGGTTATGCGACTTTAGCTATGTTTATGAAATCACGCCATAAAATAGCCTCTTTTTCGGCTTGGGCTTCTATTTCAGATTTAACGACATGGTATTCCGAATCAGTGGAACGAAAAAATAAATATGCCGCCGAAATCCTCCAATGTATTGGAGCAAACGATACGTTGGATGAACAAAAAGCCCAGGAACGTTCGCCTCTATTTTGGAACACTCCTCTAAGAAAGCGTAAAAAAAGCTTACTGCAAATCTATGCAGGCATTCACGACGGTTACACGGGTTCTGTGCCGATTTCACACTCTATCCGTTTCTACAACAAACTATTGACCGATGCTAATGAGAAAGATTTAACAAAATATGTATCAAAAGATGATGCTTCTGTGATGCTCAAAACACAAACTTTCTCTACCCCAAGTACACCTAAAATGTTAGGTGACAGAGCCATTCTTTATCAAAAATCTGCCAAAAATATAACCCTTACTATTTTTGAAGGAACGCACGAAATTTTGAATAAAGTGGTCTTGGAAATAATAACCCCATCTATCAAGCCTTAAACTCAATATCGCCAACTTTTCAAATCAGCTCCTGCGGGCGCAGCAGCTTCGATACGCTTCAAGATTTTAGGGACATACATGGTGTTGTAGCGTAATCGCGACACATAGTTAGGGACGTTGGGGTCGCCATTCCAGCAGTGCTCAAAGCGGTCTCCATATTTTACCTCACCATCGTAGTGTGGATTTTTGGTCGTTTTTAGGTAATCTTCCATCAAATAGACCGCATTATTGAGATAATAATTGTCCATATCGCCACAATAAATATGGATTTTGCCTTGCAATTTTTTCCTACCGTAGCCCACTGGCGTTTCAGAATGTGCATCAAGTCATAATTTTCTGACCAGTATTTGGCTACTTCATGGTCTATTTTACCTGTTTCTTTGTCCCAAATCGGCTTAGGGTAGCCACTGACATCCATGGGCGAGTAGGTAGCTTGCCAAATATCCCATTGGTCGCCTGAACGAGAATTATCACCGATGGCCAGTTCGCGCTGATTGATTTCTTCAATGGTACACTTTACTTGTCCCAAATAATTTCTCATACCTGGACGGGGTGTTTTTTTAAAATTACTTGGCAAATAATACGCATTTTCATCTTTGTAGATATTCACTACGGTATAAGCCTCAAAGGTAATGGGGTCGGGGCAAGCGGCAAAGCAGCCATTGTACTCATCGGGATAAAAACTTGCGCTGCCAGTGCCTCCCAGCCGCCTGTGCTGCCACCATACAAAAACCGCGCCCAGCCTTGTCCCAAACCCCGAAATCGCTTTTCTATTTCGGGAATAAGTTCGTAAGTGATGGCATCACCATATGGCCCCATATTGGCCGAATTGACAGCGTAAGAGTCGTCGTAGTAAGGCGTAGCGTGCTGAATCTCAACAATCAACATACGTGGAAAATCTTTGCTTGTCCATTGTTTGTAGAAATTATACGCCTCTTGCCACACATATTTTTTGTAGCCATAGATATTAAACCGAGCAATGTAGTCGGTGGTGTCCATATCGGCAGGCGGTGGAGTCTCTTTGAAGCCATCAAAGTCGGCGGGGAAATGACCGTGATTGATACAAATCGGATATTTAGCCTCAGGGTGTTGATCAAACCCCTCGGGTAGCAGTACGTGCGCCCCCAAATACATCGGTCTTCCCCAAAACTCGGTCAGTAGCTTGCTCTGAATTTTGATGTGCTTGATGTACTTGGTGTCTTTGGGTTCGGGCAAAAGAGGATTTTCTTGGTCAAGTACGATTTTTACCACTTCTTTTCCTTTGGGGTCAAACTTGATTTTGAAAGGCTTAGAATACAGATTTCCTGGAGCAGTACGGTAGTTTTGGCCTTCTCCCCTATCCATAGGTAGCTTTACGGTATGGCCTGTTTTTAATTTAAAAGTTTCATATTTGTGCAATAACACTTGTACCCAGTATTCACCCGCAGGAACATTGGCCAAGGTCTTGATGGGATAGCCAAATGCTGCATTGCCCATCACTGTAGCCTTACCTGTCGCCCAATTATCTACATTTTGCCCAAATAGTAGTTGTGTATCCGCATCATCACTTACTTGAAAGCGAGGTTCTGTTTTGTTGTCTTTGGCCAAAAACAACAAGAGTCGCCCATCAAAGGTTGCGCCTTTGGCATTGGAAAACGATACAGAAAATGAGGTTTGAGCTACTGTAATCGTGGTGTAGCATAGCCATAGAAGCAAGGATAGTTTTTTCATTTGGGGAAAAAGGTTTTATACAAATCTATCATTTTTTTGGTAACAACACCAACGGCATTTCTGTTTTCGATGAGTGTGCGATTCGCTCTACTTAATTGTTCATAATCTGGGTTGTCCAACACAAATTGAATTCCTTTGGCCAAATCGGTAGAAGAATACAAATCGGCAACATAGCCTGTTTTTAGGTGTATAATCTGCTCAGAAATACCGCCTGTGTGAAAACCCACCACGGGCGTACCGCAAGCCATAGCCTCAATGACTGTATTGGGATAATTGTCTTCCAACGAGGGTACGACCATCACATCGGCAGCTTGATAAACACCTATTACCTTTTGGGCAGCAATGCTGCCCAAAGATATTACTTCCAAGCCTAAGTTTTCTGTATCTTTGGGCTGTGTTTTGCCAAAAACCACGATGCCCCAATCTTCTTTTTTATCACTCAATAAATGCGTAGCCTCTTTGAAATAAGCAAATCCTTTGCGTGGATCTTGGGTATTGACTCCTGCAAAAAGTAGCCATTTTTTTTTAATATTTAATCCCCATTTTTTTTTTGCTTCCTGCTTATCGGCAGGCTGAAAAGCATTGGTATCTATCAAATTGGGAATAGCAAATGTTTTGAGGTGTTGGGTAGAAACGGCCCTTTGCGCCAACTGTGCCAGCCATTCACTCGGAGAAACTAAAGTGAGGTTGGCATTTTTAAATAATTTCTTTTTTTGGCCAAACACCCGAAAAGACAAATCTTGGGCAGTAGGTTGGCGTAAATAAGGGCAATGATGACAATGACTAAGGTAGTGGTCGCAGTGGCGGCTATAATGACAGCCACCCGTGAAAGTGGACATATCGTGCATGGTCCATACAACAGGCTTGCCCAATGAAAACAGTTGTTCTAACGATTTCAAAGACAAAAATCCAAAATTAATCCAATGTAAATGAATCACATCGGCGGCTTGAATAAGTGGATGAGAACTTATATTTACACCTGTCCAGAGGGGTGAAAAATGAAAGTGAACTTCTTTATTCTTGGCCTGCAATGCAAAATAGAGGCGTTCTGCGGCAAAACGCACAAAAGCCCACTTCCTTGCCCAAAAATCAGTAGCAAAACCTACCACCTTAGCCTCTTCGCGCTCTATTTGCTGCACCAACATTGCTGATTCGGCCCCTTCCGAAAGCAAGGCATTATGCAGTCGTAAAGCAGCAATAGCTGCCCCACCAAAAGTAGGATAGGTACTGACATGAACGACTTTTAGGTGCTTTTCTGCCATCTTCTAAATACTTTGAAATAATTAATGAGCCGTCGCTGAGGAGTTAATTGGAAAAATTTTTGCAAACTTTTTTGAAGATATTCATTGGCTTTTAACTGCTCTATTTCAGCCATAACAGGCATTTTATCAGAAATAATGGTCTTGAAACGATGGGTATAGCGTACATTTGTCCCTGCCCCATCAATGCCCGTACTTTGTATTTTAGAGCGAATAGGATACAGGCAATAGGCCTGATTTTTAAAATGCGTATAACACCAACGTACCGCCCAAGAATCTATCATACCCAAACGCTGTTTGACAAGCATGGGCAATAAATCTTCACCCCCTTTCATAAAATCCTTCTTAGCCGTTTCATCTTGCATAAACTGCTCAAAATCAGACACATTAAAATCGGCTTTCTGCCAGCGGTCGTACCAAGTTCCCCAACCCCATGAGGAAGCACGCGGGAGTAAGCAAAGTTCGGGTTGGTAATTTTTGGGAACATCAATAGGAAACAAGTAGCCAGAAACAGAAAAAATAGTAGACTCCTGTTTGTATTTATTCAATGCTTGATTCATAAAGTCAAGGTAATCATTGGTGCAAACCAAATCATCTTCCATGACAATCACTCGTCCATATTTCGCCACGATTTCTGTGACACCTGCAATCACCGATTCAGCCAACCCCCAGTTCTGGGTTCTTTCTATAATCTCAATTTTTTTGAACCCTGTGATGGTTCTGATGTATTGACGCACCGCATTCACTTTGGCTTCATCTCGCTCATGTCGAGCACCATCGGCATAGATGTATAAATCCGATTGAGCCGCCAAAAGGTTTTGCTGAAGGGCTTCTATGGTCTTTTTAAGATGCTCGGGACGATTGAAACAGAATAAAACAATGGGGGCTGTTTCCATGAAAGTTAGATTAAGAGAAAGTTATTTTTCGCGCCAAGCCGAAATATTCAGTTGCAAATCCATGACTTTATTGTTGCGATAGCGACGATTGACAAAGGGCGCTTTGCGGTGCTGATTGGTATCAATATAATACCTAAACCCAGCTTGTTCAATTACCTCTATGACTTTTGCCAAGGCTTGCGGCTCATCAATGTAAGCATGAAATTCTACAAAAAGATGTTGCACACGGTCAAGTATTTCAGTACAATCGGGCAGTACCTCTATTTCTGCCCCTTCGATATCTATCTTCAAAAAATCAACCAAGGGCTCTTTGGCCAATTCATCACGTAAGCGCAGAGACGGAATCAACTTTTTTTGCCCTTGTCCATAGATAGAAGCATCGTCAGCTTGGCCTTCACCAAACCACACGCCTTCATTGTTTATCCATACAGCTTTTTCGATGATTTCTACCCCCTCAATAGGATTGTTGATAAGGTTTTTACGAAGATATGCCGCAATAGTAGGCTCGGCTTCAAAGGCTTTAATCGTTGCATTAGGATATAACTCTTTGAAATACAAAATGCTCATGCCCACATTGGCCCCACAATCGTAAATAAGGGGCGTAGGATTGGGTGTTTTGAATTTGTAAAATTCTTCTACATAAATTTCTTCATACTGCCATAGCCACGAAAAGCAGTCAGGTACTTCCAAGCGATAACGACCAAACGATACGTGTGTAGGTTGATACCGCCGCTTACCACCATATTGCCAAAACAACCACAACAAAGTGCGGCCTTGAGCCGAGCGAAGTAAGGAGTAAGGAGCTTTTAGAAGGTATTTAAGTGCAAGCATGAGGCAAAAATAGGTAATCATTCGCTATATTTGCTCAACTTATTAGAGAATCTCCCACGCGCTATGATTATTCCACTACATATCCCTACCCGCGAAGAGTTCACTGACGAAGAATTGGTGGCCTTTTGCCTCTCCAATCCTGATTTGCAGATAGAACGCGATGAATGGGGGCAAATTTTCATCAATAGGTCGCCAACACATCTACTAACGAGTTCAAACAATAGTGAACTTAATGGCGAGTTTGTTATCTGGAATCGCCGTACCAAAGCAGGCAAAGTGATTGATTCTAATGGGGGCTTTTTCTTGGCTGATAAGTCTATGCGTGCGCCAGATGTAGCTTGGATTCATAAAGACCGTTGGGCAAAACTAACAACAGCAGAAAGAAAATCTTTTCCCTACATGGCCCCTGACTTTGTATTAGAGTTGGAGTCTGACACTGACAATTTGGAAGATTTGAAAAAGAAATTGACAAAGTGGCTGGCAAATGGTGTACGTTTAGGTTGGTTGGTATCCATGAGCGAACAACAAACTTATATTTTTCGCCCCAATCAAACGCCCGAAACCAAATCTTTCAGCGAAAAATTATACGGTGAGAATGTATTAATAGACTTTGAAGTAATATTACAGCATATTTTAGCATTAGAATAAAGATGAGCAATCGGATCTATACTTTTGTCGCAACATTTGTTTTGAGCTTTGGCCTCGCGCTTGCGCAAGAATCGCCCTCTGAAGAAGATTTTTATAAGATTGTTACACCACCCGTACCAGAGGGGATTTTGCTCGAGGTAGGTGGCATGACGGTTTTGCCTGATGGTCGTTTGGCCGTTTCGACACGCCGTGGCGATGTATGGATGATTGAAAACCCCAGTGGAACAAAACCTTATTTCCGCAAGTTTGCATCGGGGTTACACGAGATATTAGGTTTAGTCTATCAAAACGGCTCACTAATTTGTGCCCAACGTGGCGAACTGACCAAACTTACCGATAAAGACCACGACGGTAAGGCCGACAGCTACGAAACCATCTATGCATGGCCTATTTCGTCGCATTATCACGAGTACAGTTTCGGCCCTAAAATTGCACCCGATGGCTCGTATTTTGTGTCGGGCAATGTCGCCTTTGGCGATGAAGAATGGTGGGCAGGCGAAAGCCGCCGTCCGCTACGTGGTTGGATTTTTAAAATCACCCCCGATGGCCAAATGGAACCGTGGGCTACAGGCGTACGCTCACCTTGCGGCTTGGGCATGGTGGATGGAGAGTTGTTTTATGATGACAACCAAGGAGATTGGATTGGCTCGGGAGGTATTTGGCACGCCAAGAAAGGGGCCTTTATGGGACATCCTGCAGGCTTAAAATGGAGCAATACATTGCCCAATTCGCCCATCAAACTCACCCAAGAGCAATTGTATGCCACTGTAGATCCACGCCGCACACGCAATAAAGATGGCAATGCGGTAAAGCCTGAAAATATTCAGAATGAATCGTTTATTACCTTAGCCGATTTAAAGAAGAAATTCTTGCAGAAACTCAACTTCCTGCCGTATGGCTTCCTCATGGCATTTTGGGTATTTCTAATGCCGAAATCATCACCGATCAAAACCAATGGTAGCTTTGGGCCTTTTAGTGGTCAGCTTTTTGTGGGCGACCAAGGACAAAGCAAAATCATGCGTGTATTTTTAGAAAAAGTGAAGGGTGAGTATCAAGGGGCAGCCTTTGATTTCCGTTCGGGTTTTCAATCGGGGGTGTTGCGGATGGCCTGGGCCAACGACGGCAGCTCAATGTATATAGGAGAAACCAACCGTGGGTGGGGTTCGGCGGGCGATGCCAACCAAGGCTTACAACGACTCGTATGGAATGGCAAAACACCTTTTGAAATGAAGGCTGTACGTGCCATGCCCGATGGCTTTGAGGTAGAATTTACGCTACCTGTTGACAAAAAGTCAGCTGAAAATTTGACTTCTTACGCTGTGCGTAGTTTTACCTACAAATACCATCCCGTGTATGGTAGCCCCACGGTCAATGAAGCCAAATGTGCAGTGAAGGGCGTAAAAGTATCGGAAGATGGCCTCAAAGCACGTATTGTAGTAGATAACCTTCGCCAAAATTATTTGCACGAAATCAAATTGGAGGGGCTGCGTTCAGCGGGTTTGTATTGGTCGTTGGTCCATCCTACGGCTTTTTATACGCTCAATAACATTCCTGATGGCGAAAAGCTCAAAATTTCGGAAGTCAGTACAAAATCGGAAGTAAAACCTGTGTCTAAAGCAGCCAACCCTAAAGTAAATACATCTAAAACTATTGGGAAAGCTCCTACTTTTGAGGAAATACAGCCTTTGTTGGCCAAGAATACTTGCTTAGCTTGCCATGCCGTGAATAAACGCCAAGTGGGACCAGCTTATACTGAAGTAGCTAAGCGTAAATACAGCAACGAAAAAATCGTAGAACTCATCTACAACCCAAAACCACAAAACTGGCCAGATTATGCCACCCCTATGGCACCTATGCCCCAAGTACCACGCGATGAAGCCCTCAAGATAGCCGCTTGGATTAATTCTTTGGGAGCTAAATCTGCACCGAAACCTTAATCTATTATGCAACTTTCGCTGATTGTAGCTGCAGCTCAAAATGGCGTGATTGGTCGAGATAATCAATTGATTTGGCACTTGCCTGATGATTTGAAGCAATTTAAACGCCTCACTACGGGCCATCCTATTATCATGGGGCGTAAAACTTTTGCCTCTATTGGCAAGCCCCTGCCCAACCGTACTTCGATTGTCATTACCAGAGATAGAAGTTGGCAGTTTGAAGGCGTGATAACGACCCATTCATTAGAAGAAGCCATTGAAGCTGCCCGCCAAACAGGTACAGAAGAAGCATTTGTCATTGGCGGGGCAGAGATTTATCGTGTCTCGCTTTTTATGGCCGATAAGCTTTACCTGACTGAAGTGCAAGCCAAGTTTGAAGGAGATGCCTATTTTGAACTACCTGATAAAGAGGAATGGCAAGAAATAGGTAGGGTTCATCATGCTGCCGACGAAAAACATGCTGTGGCCTTCGATTTTGTAGAATTAGTTCGAGTGTCTTAATAAATAAGATGTTATTTCTTCAAAATGTCTTGGCGAGATATGTTTTCCCGTGGTGCTTGATTGAGAATATCTCGGTATTCTTTCTTTTTCAAATCGCCATTTTTGACGGATTTGATGAAGTTAGCCCACGCAAAGGGGTTTAAAAATGGCATAGTCGTAGTAAAACTTCTATTGGCGGCATTTTCTCGACCAAAAATCTGCTGATCCATAAAACTACGATAATTACCTTGTGCGCTCATGGGCGTAGCAGCGGCCATCTGCATCAATAATTCTTGACGAGTATTTTTTTCGAGATTCTCTCGTTCAAACTCATCAGGCAGTTTCATGGCAATAAATGCCTTCTTAAAATCTTCTTCGGTAGCATACGGATATACTTTTACCTCTGCTAAGGTTTTGACATCCTCTTTCATCAAAATAATAGCCGAATAAGACTCCTCCATATGACGTTTAGGAATGATATGGTATTGTTTTTGGTATCCTAAATAGCTAAACACAATGCTATCTCCAGGAAAGACCGGCAGGGCAAAGTAGCCAGCATCATCGGCCAATGTACCTCTACCAGCACGAGGAATCAGTATATAAGTTTTACCAAGAGTCTGTGTTCCTTTTACTCCCACAACTCGCCCCGTAAACATAATACTTTTAACTTGGCCTTGGGCTTTTCCTTCTTGCGAAATCCATGTCATTAAAAACATTGTAAACACCAAAGCAAAAAGTCTGTATATGTATTTTTGTTGCATGATTGACAGTTAAAATAAGCGTAATGGTGTCTATAAGTTAAACGTTACTGATTAGGAAAAAATTTTAACAAATGTCACAATAAAAGGAGTGGAAAGGAGCAACCCATCGAATCTATCTAAAAACCCCCCATGTCCTGGAATGGCGCTTCCAGAATCTTTGATAGCAATACTTCTTTTAAAGAGCGATTCTACCAGGTCGCCTAACGTACCTGCTACTACAATTAATGCGCCAATGCAGTACCATTCCCAAGGACGGTGTGTTTTGAAATAAATGCCTAGTACAAAAGCGACAATGGCAGCCAGTAATGCTCCTCCTGCTGCACCTTCCCATGATTTTTGGGGATACTCGTTCAAATAGTTTTCTTCGTCAAAAATAGTACCTGCAAAATAGCTCCTATATCTGTAGCCCAAAGCAAAAATAAGCACCCAAGTACGATTTCATAATTATAATTCCCTCCTCTCATGGCTAAGACACTCAGAAGAGAAAAAGGAATAGCCACATAAATAATACCCAAAAGTAAAGGCTATATTTTGAAATGGCTTTAAATCTTTCTTTTTATATAGTTTAATAAAAAATATCATTGTTACCAATGGGCTGATTAAGAAGTAATTATGGAAGTCTATCAGTTCTTTCTCGATCAAAAAAGTGAGTATATTAATAAATACGCCACACAAAGTACCATAATAGGTGGTGGTAAATTTCCGTCAACACCCAGCAGTTTGTAAAATTCCAATTGAGTCAAGACACTAATAGCACAAAATAGCAAAAGAAAAGTCCAGTCCTTCTCACAAAATAGCAGACAGAATAATACCTACACCAAGCAGTGCAGCAATAATACGTTGTTGAAGATTGGACTGAAGTTATTCAAAGGAATTTCATTTGCTACGATTGTTTACAACAATGATAGCATCTTTCACGGAACATACAACTCAAACCTACCAAAATGATAGCTACTGTCTTTTTTATTAATAACAACTGTTGGAATTTCTTGTTGTTCTAAATAATCACGTGTAATCTCGGCTTGATGCTGAAAAGTAGTTTCAAATACTTTTTCCCAATTTTTAGGTGCCATCTTTAAGTAAAGGACTACGGTGGGAAATTATTTTTAAATTGAAGAGTAGTAAAGCTGTCAATAAAAACGAAAATAAGGCCCCCATCCAAGATACAGAAGATGCTGATTCTTCAATATCAATAGCGATGATACCTCGATGTGATAAATAAACAATGACTACAGTTGTTGCATTATTCACAAAATGGGCAAAAATAGGTGTCCACAAATTACGAGTCCAAGCATACATGTACCCAAACATTGCTCCCAAGAACAATCTGGGCACAAATCCATAGAACTGCAAATGAATAGCACTAAACAAAGTTGCAGATGTCCAAATAGCTACATGCATATCTCCAATTTTATGGAAGATTTTGCGCTGTATGATTCCTCTAAACAATACTTCTTCTCCAATAGAGGGTATAACTGCCATTACTACCAATGCCACTATCAACTTTGGCCATGAAGTATAGTTGGTCATAAATTGGGTGATAGTAGATAATTCTGTCTCTTTGGCAAGCATCCAATCTTCTATACGCTGCAAACCTTGAGGCAAGTGTAATGTACTGTTCCATTCAATAACCCAGCTGTTGAAGGGCATAAATACCAATACAATCAACAAAGAAATGGCTAAAATCAAATAAGAGGGCAATGGCCTTTTTACAAAGGCTTCGATACGATGTTGCTCAGACCATTTCCAGTAGATTAAACCTGGAACCAGAAAAGTAAAAATATGTGATATGGATTGTAGGAGCATTAAATACCACCAAGCATTAGGGTATTGCTGAGGTATTTGAAGCATTTGAGCTATGTCCTCCATTCGCATCCCTCCATGATTCATGGAAAGTGCCAAAATGGCTACCATACCCATTAAATTTCCTAATGACATCCCCAACAGCACCAACCCTAAGAGTAGCATTACATTACGCCAAGGAGGGCGTTGTGGCATACTATGGACAATATTTGAATGAATTTCTTCCACGGATTAGGATTAAACAAAGGCAAATATAACAATTCTATTATTGTTTTCTACTTTCATATCCCTAAAATACAAACAGGCTTTTGGAGTTTCCAAAAGCCTGTTTGTAAAAGTCTATAATCTATTAAAGGGTTCGCTTTACTTCTTTCATTTCAAAGCTTTCAATAATATCTCCTATGAGAATATCATTTAACCCTTTGATACTCAAACCAAATTCAAAGCCAGATTTTACTTCATTAACATCATCCTTGAAACGCTTGAGTTGTGAAATTTCGCCTTCATGGACCACAATGAAATCACGGATAACGCGTACTTTATTATTTCGTTTAATAACACCATCTGTGACGTAAGATCCCGCAACTGTACCTATTTTACTGATTTTAAATACTTCTCTTACTTCGGCATTTCCAACGATTACCTCTTCCATGGTTGGCTCTAACATACCCAGCATGGCATCTTTTACCTCATTGATAGCATCATAAATAATAGAATACAGCCTAATTTCAATCTGTTCTTGTTCGGCCAATTTCTTGGCATTGGTAGAAGGCCTTACTTGGAATCCTATAACAATCGCATCAGAAGCAATAGCTAAATTGACGTCCGATTCTGCAATCTGCCCTACAGCCTTATTAATAATATTGACCTGTACTTCCTCAGTCGAAAGTTTAAGCAACGAATCCGACAATGCCTCTACCGAGCCATCTACGTCGCCTTTGATGATGATGTTCAATTCTTTGAACGTACCAATGGCTTTTCTACGGCCAATTTCCTCCAAAGTAATATGTCTGCGTGTACGAATGGTTTGCTCGCGCATGATTTGCTCGCGCTTGTTGGCGATATCACGTGCTTCGCGCTCATTTTCCATGACATTGAACTTATCGCCTGCTTGCGGTGCACCGTTGAGTCCCAAAAGCTGCACAGGGGTAGAAGGTCCTGCTTCTTTGAGGCGAGTACCCGTAGCATCAAACATGGCTTTACACGCCCATAATGTGCCCCAAGCATGGTATCCCCTACTCTTAATGTACCTGTTTCTACTAAGATTGTCGCTAAATACCCCGGCCTTTATCCAAAGATGCTTCAATTACAGTACCAGACGCTCTACGATTTGGATTGGCTTTAGTTCTAACAAATCAGCTTCAAGTACTACTTTTTCAAGCAAATCAAGAATACCTTCTCCTGATTTAGATGATATTTCTTGGGTTTGGTATTTTCCACCCCATTCTTCTACAAGAATATTCATATTAGCCAGCCCTTCCCGGATTTTCTCCGTGTTAGCGCCTGCTTTATCTATCTTACTAAAAGCAAATACGATAGGTACACCTGCATTCTGGGCATGGTTGATAGCCTCACGCGTTTGAGGCATGATAGCATCATCCGCAGCGATAACGATAATAACTACATCAGTTACTTTAGCACCTCTCGCACGCATGGCGGTAAAGGCTTCGTGACCAGGTGTATCTAAGAATGCAATTCGACGGCCAGTTTCTGTCTGAACGCTATAGGCTCCTATGTGCTGGGTAATACCTCCTGCTTCACCTGCTGCCACACGTGTACGACGGATATAGTCAAGTAATGATGTTTTACCGTGGTCAACGTGGCCCATGATGGTGACAATAGGTGCTCTTTCTACTAAGTCTTCTTCAGCATCTTCTTCTACCACTACATCTCCTTGAATTTCTTCTTCAGCAGAGATAAAAGTAACTTCATAGTCAAATTCATCAGCAATGAGTGTGATGCTTTCGGCATCCAAACGTTGATTGATAGATACAAACATCCCCATACTTAAACATACAGAAATGACTTCTTGCACAGATACATCCATCAAAGAAGCAAGTTCATTGGCTGAAATAAATTCGGCTACTTTGAGCACCTTTGCATCTTCCTGCTCTTGCATTAAGCGTCCTTCTTCTGCTTCTGCACGTTCGCGGCGGCGCTCACGCCGCTTATCTGACCCAAAGTTTTTACCTCTTGTTCCTCCACTCAAGCGAGCGTTAGTAGCTTTGATTGATTCAGCAACTTCTTTATCGGTAATCTCATCTTTGCGATCTTTGCGCCCGCTATGAGCCGCTTTTTTACCTCCAGCGCTTGTTGAAGCTCCTTTTTTAGGATTCGTATTCTGGGCAGGAGCTACACGATTTCCTGTAGGCGTGGCCGAGTTTTCATTAGTATTGGATTTTGCCCCCTCACGAGAAGCTCCAGAAGCTTTATCCCCTGTTCTTGACCCTCTATTAGAAAGAACGTTTTTCATTTACTTTTTCTCCCTTACGAACGCTTTCTTTTTCCTTTTCTTATCTTTATCTTTATTGTTTCCCCCTCATTATTGCGACGTTCAGAAGGTAACTCAATTTTTTCTAAAATCGTTAGTCTTTTAATGGATCAGCTTTAGCTTCAATAAGTAAAGGTTTAATTTCTGGCTCAGTTTGTTCCTCTTCTTTATATTTTTCGGTTTTATCTCTCTGGAGTGATGCTTGAGGAGTCGTTGGCTGTGTCTTTTTATTTTTTACAAAATGAGCTGGCTTAGCTTCTTCTTCTGATTTAGTTTCCTCTCTGGTTGATGTTTCTTTGACACTCAATTTCTCTTCAGTATCAATAATAGTTGTAGAAACTACCGATTCGGTATTAGAGACTACTTTAGGTTTTTCATTCACCTCCTTCAGGACTTCCTTTCTGTTATTAGTATTGTTGAGGGTTTTCTATAGGCTTAAATTCTTCTACAGGAACTTCAACCTTAGATACCTCTTCTACAACCTTGGTCTCTGGTTGGGATACCACAACAGGTTTAGGTTCAATGATTGATGCCACCTCAGCCGTCGCTTCTTTTGGTGCATTACTACTGGATCTTCCTTTTTCTCTTTTGCTGCCTCCGCTTGAATTGCTTCAACTGGCGCAGGTATTACTTTTAGTGCATCTAAATCTATTTTTCCCACTATTTTCAAACCTAATGAGGGTGTTTCAACACGCTCAGTTCTTTATCTACCTGTTTTTCAGGAAGGTGTTTCTTTTACAATAGGCTTGGCACTGGGAGACACTGGCTCTTGACTACGAAATATAACACGGGGCTATCTTCAGTATTCGATTGAGGTACAGAAATTTCTTCTTTTTTGGGCGTACTTCCACCCAACAATGCATCGACTTTGAATTCTTTTGCTAAAAATTCAAGTTGTTCCGCATTTAACTTTGTATTTGGATTTGTGTCCACCTTATAACCATTTTCTGCTAAAATACCCGCAACCGAAACGTGGTTACGGTTGAGCATTCGAGCCGCTTGGCTAAGGCGCATACTTTTTTCTTCCGACATATTGGAAATGTTCGTACCTAAGTACGGGTTATTGGTTATTCGTTATTTTGGAAAAACCCTTAAAATCGAGTCCAAAGATACAGATTTATTTATCAACTCTATTTATCTATATGTCCAACTACCATCAAAAATTGGATAGAAATTGACTTTTAGAAACTACTTATGCAGTCTATTCAAACTCTTTGCGTAAAATTTCTAAAATTTCTTCTACTGTTTCTTCTTCCAAATCTGTACGACGTATGAGTTCTTCCTTACTAATACTTATCACTTGTTTGGCCGTATCCAAACCAATTTTACGAAATTCTTCAATCATCCATTCGTCGATTTCATCCGTAAATTCGCTCAAATCAACATCTTCTTCATCTTCTTGCCCTTCTACATCACGGAATACATCAATCTCCATATTTACCAAGCGGCCTGCTAACTTGATGTTTTGCCCACCTTTTCCAATAGCCAAAGAAACTTGATCAGGTTTTAAGTATACTGCCACTCTCTTGTTTTCTCTGTCTATTACCATAGAGGTAATTTTGGCAGGGCTTAATGCGCGTTGAATAAGCAATTCAAGATTTTCAGTATAATTAATAACGTCAATATTCTCATTGTTGAGCTCTCTTACTATGGTATGGATGCGTGAGCCTTTCATACCTACGCAAGCCCCAACGGGGTCTATTCTATCGTCGTACGATTCTACGGCAACTTTGGCGCGTTCGCCAGGCTCTCTGACAATTTTACGAATGTTGATAAGCCCATCGTATATTTCGGGGATTTCTGTTTCAAAAAGTCTTTCCAAAAATACAGGTGATGTCCGAGAAAGCGTTATACGAGGTGTTCCGTTGTTTAATTCTACTTTATGAATCACCACTTTTACAGGATCACCTTTGCGGTATTTGTCTTTAAAAATCTGTTCTTGTTTAGGAAGTACCAGTTCGTTTCCTTCTGAATCTAAACAAATAATCTCATTTTTGAGTGTTTGATACACCTCCACATTGAGAAGATCCCCAACCATATCTTTGTATTTGAAATAGAGGAGCTCTTTTTCCAAATCTTTGATTTTCTGAATAAGTGTTTGGCGGGCAGTCTGTACCATACGGCGACCAAAGTCCTCAAGTTTAACTTCTTCCGCTACTTCTTCACCTTCTTCAAAATCGTCCTGAATTTTACGTGCCTCACTCAAAGGTATTTTATCTAACTCCCAAATATCTTCGGAATTATCATCTACAATCTCACGAGTACGCCACATTTCCAAATCGCCAGTATCTGGATTGATAATCACGTCAAAATTGCTATCTGTCCCATATTTTTTACGAATCATTGTGCGAAAAACTTCCTCCAACACTTTGATAATCGTGGGGCGATCTATGTTTTTGGAGCGAGCAAACTCAGAAAACGACTCTATTAAGACTACACTATCCATGTTTGTAATTTACAGTTTACAGTTTACAGTTGATGGTTATTGTAATTCATTCAAAATTTTATTTGTACCTCTGCTTTAGCAACATTGGCATAGTTTATATTTAACTCGGTAGGTATTTGGTCTTTTTTCTTCTTTTTTAATTCTTCTAATAGTACGAATCCTAACTCTGTGGCAGAAACCAATTTTCCTTTTTTTTCGACTCCATCTTTTAAAATCACTCTTAATGTTCGTCCAATATTTTTTGTGTATTGACGTGGCATAGACAACGAATAATCAACTCCAGGAGAGGATACTTCAAGCGTGTAAGCATTGAGTATAAGCTCCTGTTTTTCAATCATATCTGACAGCTCTCTACTCAAATCTGCACATTCATCAATGCTGATACCAGCATCGCTATCTATCAGCACCGTATGGGTATTTTCTGTCTGATTTTGGAGGGCGAAACATTTACTTCTACAATAGAGTATTTGTCTTCTTCCAAAAGTGTTGAAAGCAAATCAACGATTTTTCCTTTAAGTCATTTTTGCCAACAAAAAGGGAAGTGGGTCCCTCATTAATCATTCATCGTACAATTGAGCTGCAAAGGTAATAGATTATTCCAAATTTAACAAGTAAAAAATCCTTACCGATAAAATCAATAAGGATTCCTTCGTTTAAGTTGTTGCATTAAAAATTTATCTTGCTATGGTCAGGGCCTTTTGAAAGATTTGCCCATCACTGGATTTAATGATATAAAAATAAGTACCATCAAGAATTCTTTTTCCATCGTCCAGCATACCATTCCAATCATTTTTTACTTAGTCAGGATTGCTATATACCAATCCTCCATTACGTTGTGGATTTGCAGGCTTATTTTGATACCTCTCTTATTTTGCAAAACAAAAATGTCATTAACTCCATCTCCATTAGGTGAAAATCCATCTGGAATAATTAAATCTTCGTCTGCCACAGAGGTAGTGCTTTTTCCATTGACATCTGGTATATTACCTACTGGCTGTGAACCTGGCTTAGATGTATTTGTAGTAGGTGGTTTAGTTACTACTGATGACTCAGAAGGCAAATTCGACTTCAAATTAGGACAGGCTTCAGTAATTATTGGAAAAGTTAGGTTATTGAAAACCCCAGAATTAACTGACTTTAGTTGAAACTCATTGCCAGTCGTCATTACCTCTGACAACCCCGATTTAGGGAAAGTTTGAGGTGTGTACCAAACCATTTGAGAGGTTGAATTGATATTTGTATGTGCTAAATCAAATTGTAGTGTGGCTATGCTTATCCATTCGGTCGTTACTTTTTGAGGCTTTTACCTACACCTGTTATAAAAAACATTAAGAGAGTAAGCCTTGGGGAAGTATTTGCCATAGAACCATTCAAGTTTTGTAACCCATATTCCTCCCCATTCATGGCTTCATTACTAAAATTAGTTTGTTTTATAATAATAGGGTTTTGGAAAAGTCGCCCATCATATCCAAACCGAAAATTAGCATCACCAAGATAGAGTTATTCTGCTGACTAACTGAGCAATTTGAACCTCTAATTGAACTAATTCTCTATTGCAATCTATCTTTTGAAGTGATAAACGCGCATTGAAAAAAGAGGATTGAGCAAATCCATAACCCAAAGCCACTACATAAATTGTGAAAGTAAAAAATAGCTTTTGCATGATTTTTAGATGTTTAAGCCCACTTGGAGATCAAGTGGGCTTGTGAACAGAATTAACGCGGTACTACAGAATAACGCCCATTGTTTTTCTTCCAGATTACACTATCTAAGAAGTTTACGTCGGCATCCATGTTGAAGTCTCCATACAGGTATCTGTCAAAGAAACCACTTTCGCTTTTCCACAACTGAGAGTCATTACAAAGTTGATGTCATAGTTATCGGTGAAGTATCCTTCTTACCGTCTGCTGCATGCATCATCCACTTACCATCTACTTGGATTTGGCCAAAAGAGGGTGGATTATCAATAACATAACTATCTTGTAGTGTGAAGTCGAAAGAAAGTAAGTTTCCTTGTACACTTCTCTTACTTGACATTACGCCCATATGATTGCGATGTTCAATGACGATAAAGTAGTTGCCTGTTGGTAGATTGTAACAAGGCTCAACAAAGGAAATATGCCCATCATTATGTAACAAAGCTGCTTTACGCAATACTGTAGAGCTAACATTTAAGGAATCAGTTCGTAATGATACCAATACCCAATCAACTACAGTATTTGCATACACAATGCTTGGTTTTCCTTCCATACCTGTATAATTCCAAGGAGCTACATTGTAAGGTTGCCCGGCAGGTATCAACACCGAACACCCCTACGTGAGTTTGACCAGGGAGCAAGCCACGTTGATTGAGCATTGTACTCATTTTGCCCGTAGTTACATCATAAGGCCCTTCTAATAGGACTTTCAAATCAAATGTCACACAACTTGAAACTATGGGTGCATCGCCTCGAACAGTAGGAGCCACCATCAACAGGGGTTAAGATACCATCGCCGTCAGGGTCGCAGTTGCTAAGGCAGATCACCTGTCCTGTCGTAGGATCAAAGATACTCGCAGGTAAGCCTGCACTCACGCCATCGGGGGTCGTCCCATCCAACGCATCGTAAGGATCGCGCTTGCCGTCGCTGTCTTTGTCGCCCAAAGCACCGATCGCACTCACCGCACCTGGTACAGCTCCCGTAGAAGGATTCACTACCCCATCGGCAATCCCATCGCCATTGGCATCGGCCAAACCTGCCTCTACCACGTCGTTGATGCCGTCATTGTCACTGTCGAGGTCGAGAGAATTCGGAACACCATCTCCATCTGTGTCGCAACTCGCCGACGATGGGCTACATGCCGCTTCTTCCACACTATCTAAAATACCATCCCCGTCGTCGTCTTGGTCTATTGCATCTATCACTCCATCGCCGTCGGTGTCTATACTACTATTTACATTGGCCGTTGCTGAGCAACTACCGGTTGCCTGTGCGGAGGTTACTGTCAAAGTTCTTGACCCTGCTACACCTGTCCATCATAAGTAATAGGTACTGTTACATTGGTTTGAGCTGCTGTCAAAACTGTCATCAGGAGCCTGTAAAACCTGCTCCTGACACAGTGATAGTTACTGAGCCAGCTGTTGCTGCCGTCATTGGTATTACTATCATTGGATTTAGCCTCCTGAGTTATTGGCCACAAAAGTACCTGTATCGCTACTGGGGTTGGACTACAGTTAAAGACAAAACTACCATTGCATGAAGTAATTGTAACTGTTACAGCTTGACTTGGGGTGGTTACACATCCATTAGCAATATAATAGGCATAATATGTTCCACTTGTAGCAAGGGCAGTAGGTGTACTTACTGTGCTACTCAAGCCATCACTTGCATCACTATCTGTACTCCATACGAGGGTAGAGCCTACTGGTGTTGTACTTGTAACCAAGGCATCTAAGTTGACTGTTTCTGTAGGGCAACTGTTGGCGGCAGTAGTGGCCGACAATACAGGTATTTCTTCTGCTGCATCTCCTATAGAAACAACAATGGTTACCGATCGATTGCTACAGGGAGGTGTCCCTGCTATTGTATAAGTGAAATGATAAAGTCCAGCCGCTTTTCCTGTAAAATCGACAGCTGTGGAGTTACTCAAACTGACACCTGAAGCATCATTGTCAGTCCATGTTCCACCTGCTTGGTAATTTAATACAAACTCTGTTAGATTAATTACAGGATTCGCCCCTGGCCCTCCTGAACAATAATGCGCAATAGAGCCATCCATCTCTTGTAAAGGGTTGGGAGAAATCGTAATGATTACTGGAACAGCATTACTTTCACAACCATTAGCAAAGTATTTCACCCATATTGTTTGAGGGCTGGTTGCAGCCGTAGTTGCTGGGTCATAACTAAAACCTGTGGCTAATTCTGTAGCAGGACCTGCATTAGGATTTGCATTGTAAAATTTGTAAGTGGGTAGAGGTGGAGTAACCACCACTTTCATATCGCTGATGGCGAAGCTTTCTATTGGTCCATCAGTCCCCCCTATACCGCTCATCCCATCTCCATTTTTGACACATACTTTGAGAGCGATCGTATTACCTGTAATACCCGTTTTTTGGAAAGTTATATTGCTTGCGCTAATCTGTCCAGCATATTCTTTCTCTAAGGTTTCGACACCATCAATGATGCTATAAATTCGAATGTAATCATCAGCTTCCATGAAGCCACCAGAACGACGCAAGCTAACTGAAATAGAAGCTTGTTTTCCACTGTTAATGATGATCTCTGAACTTGTTAGGCAAAATTCACTATTAACATCATGAAATTGGATTTCACCTCCAATTCTACGGATGTAGTCAGAAGAACGTTTCAAACTTGAGAAATCCCCAGCCAGCGTCAATCCTTCCCCAATAAGTATTGTTTCATTGTTTGTAGGACAAGACGCTATTCCAGTACCTGTACATTGCCCTTGGGCTATGTAAGTAGTGGCTCCATCAAAAGTAGCATTGAAAGGTACTTGCTGCCCTGCCATAGGCACTGGAAGAACAATAGCCGTGGGTGTGCCTTCACAACCTGTAATATTCTCAACAATAGGGTCGTCGGCTGCTTCGCCAATAGAGACCATCACCAAAACAGACTCACCTGGACATGGCGCAGAACCCGCCAGATTATACGAGAACTGATAAACACCATTAGCTTTCCCCGTAAAATCTACAGCAGACGGATTGCCCAAATCTACTCCAGAGGCATCCAAGTCAGTCCATAGTCCTCCCGGTTGGAAGTTAATAACATAATTTTCTAAGTTTAATATCCCATTGGCTCCAGGACCACTTGGACAGTAATAGGCAATAGAACCATCCATCATGGCTTGGGTATTTGGCGATACGGTAATCACAACAGGCTTTGCTACACTTTCACAGCCATTTACTGTACAAGTTACCCAAACCGTTTGTGGGCTATTGGCAGGTGTTGTAGTAGGAGTATAGCTATTTCCTGTTCCCAAAATATTGGCAGGACCAGCACCTGGATTAGCATCATAAAACGTGTAAGTGGGCAAAGAGGGAGTAACCACTATTTTCATGTCGCTGATAGAGAACTGCTCCAATGGTCCATCAAAACCACCAATACCATACATACCATCTCCACTCTTCACACACACTTTAAGGGCAATAGTACTACCTGTGATACCCGTTTTTGGAAGGTTTGATTGATAGCACTGATTTGACCTTTGTATTCTTTTTAAGGTTTCTATAATTTATGATACTATAAATCCGAATATAATCATCGGCTTCCATATATCCATAAGATCGTCGAAGAGTAACCGAAATCGTGGCTTTATCCCCTGGTGCAATTGATTTTGTAGCCGTCTGCACGCAAAACTCGCTGTTTACATCCATAAATTGAAGTTCTCCTGCATATCTTCTTATACCAATCAGAACTTCTTTTAAAGGTAGCAAAGTTACCTGTGATTGTCAAGCCCTCTGTCGTAAGAATAGACACATTGTTGGTGGGACATGTACCAATTGCTGCACCAGTGCATTGACCTTTGGCAATATACGCCAATGGGCCATCGAAAGAAGTATAGAACAGTTCTTTCTGTGCAATGTTAAATAAGGGTACATTGATGGTCACATCTGCTCCTTCACAGACAGTAATGTTGTCGATAGCTGGCGCTGGAATAGTAGAAAGTTTCTGAACCTGCACAAAATAACATTCTGGTCCTGGCGACTGATATTTGAATGTATAATCGCCATTAGGAACACTTGAAAAATCAACAGAATTAGGATTAGAAAGACTTACCCCACTACTACTTAATTCCGACCAGGTTCCACCCGCTGGAAAAGATAGAATATGGTTAGGCAAATTGAGTGGGCTTCCCGCTGTGCACGTAATGGTGCTACTTACGGTACAAGCTACTTTGCCAAAAGTGAAATAATCATTGGTCTTGAAATCGTAGGTAGCCAAGCCCGATACTAATTTAATACCAGTAAGCGTGCCTGTGGCGGAAGTTGCCATCGCCCGTCAGTGTCTATTACAAGATATTCAGCCGTTGGGTCTTTGGCTTCGATTGTTACCAAACCTACCGTGCTGGCTACACTTTCAACGGCGAGCCATCATGTTGTAAATGGTGGCACTTTGAGGCACATAAGTAGTGGCGGCACCATTGCTGCCCCAAATCGTATGACTTCGTTGGTAAGCGTACCTGTATTGGCAGCATTGGTAGTAGGCAAACCTGCCGTTTGATTTCCCTGATACCGCCCTATTTTGCGCCGTATTAACCAGACTGCAGACCTGTTTTTGGTGCAGGTCTTGGCAGTCTTCCCGACCGATACCTGCAATAGAATTGTCATAGCCTCCGCCAGCTGTCCAAATAGTACTCCCTGTTCCTGACAAATAATTAGTGGTCGTTGTTTGGTCAAGCGTGATGCCATATTTTAAGGCTAAGTAGGAGTTCACTTGAAGTTTAGCCTGTAGCTAGTAAGCCTTTTGTATAAATGATAACCTCCGCAATATGGCCATTATACTTTTCAGTGTTATTGGATCTACCACCGATACCAAGTGCATCTCCTGTACTGGTATAGGTAGCAAGTCCAGCGTTTGAGTCCACCTGCTTGTGGTTTACTTTAACGCTTTGTAGCTGAGTAGGCGTTTGGCGTGAGGTACCGCTAAATATATTTGTACTTCCTACAGAAACCCCTGATGGGCCAGAGTGATAAGTTCTGCGCTTAGTCAAAGCCCACTGTGCTCCAAGGAGCTTCCATACCCACAAACCAGGTGAGGCTATTTGCCAAACAGGCCGAGAGGCGGTACGAGTAATTTCACGATTGACTATGAATACCGAAGCCCCATCATGAGCAGTGCTATTAGGGCCTAATACACCATCGGCATCTACCAATAATTTAGAATCAAATTTTAAACCTGGGTTGAAATTAAATTGCCCTTGCTCTAAAGTTGGTTGATTGCTTGCTGTGGATTAGCGAAACATTATTACCCAAACCGCTAAAGTCATTCCCACTGGCTTGCTGCTCCCAATGTAGCCGTTACACCAGCATCAGCTTTGAGCCCGGCACCAAGTTAAGTACTAACACAGCCTGGTGCCTTGGCATCTTGTCCGAAGGTAAAAACTGTCCATCGGTAAAATCGTAGTAGCCACCATATTTCCGTACCCATCGTTGGTCAAGGCTCTCTTGAATAAGCTCCGTTGAAAAATCGGTAGTTCCACCTTTAAAAACCAATAGATAGAGGGCGGAGTTGGGGCCATGTACTATTACAGTTCCTATAGTACGTTTCTTTTACTTTCAAATTCTATTCATATGCGAAGTATCCGCCCGAGGAGTAAAGGTACCAGGAGTATAAGATGCTCCAAAAGAATCATCATTTCCGTTATGTCCCCACAGCAAAAAACTTTGATTTGCGGCAATAGACGATGTATTAGTGGCATTACTGGAAGGCAGTCCGCTGCTTTGGTTACCATTGTACAAAGCTACTACAGCATTCTTATTGACCGATCTCGATTGCTTCTGCATCAGCCCTGACGCATCGTCGCGGCCAATTCCTGCGATACCATGGTGGTAAGTTTGATAGGCAGCATTAGCAGTTCCAGGCCAAATGGACGTACCATTAGAGCTGATATAGTCATAATTGGAGGTGGCACTCGACACATTGTCGTCGAGGGTAGTCCCCCATCTGATAGAAAAATAAGAACTTACCTTTTGATTTTCTAAAGCCGATAGGTTTCGTTTATACACAGCCAACTCACCAATAGGGCCATCCCAAACTTCCACCGCCTCATACGAACCAATCGAAAATTGTTTGGCATCAGGTGCACCATTAGCAAAACTACTTTCTCTTACCTCCATCGTTGGGGCTGTATTGACCCATCCATCAAAAATCACATCCAAGCCTGTATTGCTCGTTGTGGTGGAAGGTTCGTTGGCCATATTCCATTTCCAACTCCATAAGTGAAACTGCCCTGAGACTGGATCAGCAGGGTGATCATTACGAATAGGAGAAGACCCATTCATATATCCTAATGGTTTGCCTGTGGCAGCGGCTGTTCCGAGGTGTGGGTTATCAATCCCAAACACGACCAAGTTGTCGAAGCCTGTTCCAGGGGTTTTATTAGCTGCCGCCCCAAATACAGAGCCCCCTGGTTCGGTACCTGTCATAAATGGGGCTAATTCTAATCCCGAATTAATACCATCAAAGAGGACGGTAGGATTGAAGTTAGAACTGGCAGAAGGATCAGTATATTTTGGACGACGTGCATCTACCTGCGATGTTAGTTGGTACTGATTGGTGGACTGGTCAATCCAAGTATTGATAAAGCCCCCATTGGTAGTGGAGCTTGTTCCAGCATCCGCCTTAGTCCACAAACCTAAATCTGCAACAACACCGCCTGGGCCGATTAAGTCTGCGCCAAACGTAAAGAATTGCCCATCGGCCAAATCAACATTGGCCACCCCATCTACAAAGGGAATCAATGTAACTCCGTGGTAAAGGCAGCGTCGCTTATTACGTAGATTAGGTGCTTAGCTTGTCCTGTGTTATCTTTTACACTCACCATGCCTACGCTGCCCGCTTCTTTACTTTCCATATCCTACTCATCATGTTGTAGGATGAAACAAGGCGTGTATCCATAAGGAATAGGTTGAAAGTAGTAGCATATGAAGCCGCACTACCGTTGTTTCCCCATACTCATACTTATCAGCAGCAGCGCCGTTGCTATTGGCCGCATTGGATACAGGGAGTGTAGCCGCTGTGTAGGTACCGTTAAAAATCGTAACCACATCACCATCAATAGAACCCGACTGCTTTTGCACGAGCCCTGACGCATCGTCGCGACCAATACCTGCCACATATTTACCATATATGGATACGTCGTAAATGATTGTCCCGTCTGCTGATATATAGTTGTGTGATAACGTAGTACCGTACTTTACAGCCATGTATGTTTCTGACTCCGCTCCTTCTCAGCAGCAGTCAGGTTTCTGTCGTATAGTATTATTTCGGCAATATTTCCTTGCCAGTTTTCTACATACTGATAGCCACCAATTGTCCACATACCATCTACCACACCGTTATTGCCTACGCCCGTTGCTTCGGTCGTAGGCTCACAAATTTAAGACCATTTTGTCGTAATCCACTACCTACGTTGGGGCTACCCCATTCCAGAAGTAACCCAGTATATATGTTTTATTTTTCACTAAGGAAGTTGGAGGATCTATTCGGACATAAGGCCGAGGTATTCATCCACATAATCTGGTCATTGGCGAGGATACCCCATATGGGGGTTGTCAGGCCGAGTACGCCTCAGATTTTCGTAGCCTCCGTTATATATTAGAGGCCGCACCAAACATAGTTCCTGAACTTGTCGTTGTCATAAATCTCCCTGCTTTGTATTCTGAGCTGGTCTGTACCAGAGAAAGTCAGGCGAGGGGTTAAAGTTGAATGATACTGAGGCAGCGAGCCAAGGAAGGCTGACGCGAAGCAGACTCTTGCACTACATTCAGGTTATTGCTCCGACTGATCGGCCCAAGCTGACACATCAGGGCTACCTGTTATACCAGTACTTGCTTTATACCAAGTTTTTAGATTGGTAGCAACTCCGTTTGGTGCTTGGCCAAAAATTTGGCCGAAGGAAAACAAAAAACAATAGGCCGAAGGTACTTCGCACATACTTATCCATCAGTAGCAGCGAAAATAACCCCTTGAATAGCACACCAAAAGCTGAAAACCTGGCTTATTACAATAGGTAAAGGGTGCGTGAAACAACTTTGAAATGGTTGGATCTAAATCTGATTTTTGATTCAGAGGAAGGGGCGGATTAAGTATAGCAACTTTTTGAAAAGGCCTATGATTATGTAACTAATCCGATTAAGCCATCGAACCGTTGGCACCAACCGTATTGCACTCTCCAGCCATCTTCCATAATTAGAAGGGGTAGATCTCGGTTTCATGTTAGAAAAATTTGAGGTGAATACTTTTTTATCAAACTGCTCTTTGGGAGAGCTACCTTTGGCTACCCATACAGGGCTCCATCTTTGTTGAGTAAAGAGTTCATGTTTGTCAGTTGATTTAAGGGTAAGTAAAAAGTTGAATTTAGATAAACAGCCTACCTAAAGCTGTGCTAAGAAGTTAGGAGTAGGCTAAAAAGTAGTCTATTTAATTGGTGCGGAATTGCCGCTTCTTTTGATTTTTTTTCACTACAAATGGCACACATAAATCAGGTGGGGCAACAAATTGCCCCCTGCAACAAACCAACGGGCAGCAGCCTGATGCAGGACAAGATTGATTGAGGGCAGAAGGTAACTACCAACATCGCTTACCAAAAGTGTATTGCCAGTACCTACTTGGGTAGCTGTACCGTTGATGGTTCGATACCATATCACATTGGTATAGAAGGACGGTACTGAAATTTCTGCAGCCTCACTATTGCATAGTGGCATGGGTAATCACGCAGGCATTATCTGGAAGGAGGCGATACAATTGGACTGCCATTGGCTGTGGTTACTACTGCATTGTTGAGGCTTACACCCACTGCTATTATTTTGGCTTGTATTGTGATGATTGCACTGTCTTGGTGAGCTATCTTTGCGATGGTCCAAGTCCCTACATTTCCAGTGAGTGGTGTAACCGTCGGTGTTGCACTTACCCACCGCATGGAGGCTGAAGAGAATCTACTACTACAACATTAACCGCAGTATCTGGCCCTGCATTCTTGATAACTAACTTGAAAGATACATTGTCGTTGAGATTGACCTGTGCTAGTCCCAAGCGCGTTTTGGTTATTGAAAGTGATACCGTGCGAGCTGGGCAAAGCTGGGTGGGTAAAGAGTAAGTTTTTCAAATACATTGGCCGAAGCTACGGGCGTGAGTGTGTAAGTGTTGTCTGTTATCTTTACTTCATTCATCCTGTTTAGGAATGTCGTGCTGCCCGTTTGCCAGCTCAAATCAAAGCAAGCTGCACTATTGCTACCCACATAATCGAATTCGATACATGCCACCGATATCCAATCTACACCTACTTGCTGGGCAGTAGGTGTGCTACCTGGGGCATACTTCACATTCAAAGAAACTAACCCTGCCGAACCATTCACAATTTGAATAACAATTGCACTGTCTTGAGGAGCTATCTTTGCGATGGTCCAAGTCCCTACATTTCCAGTGAGTGGTGTAACCGTCGGTGTTGCACTTACCCACTGCATGGAGGCTGGAAGAGAATCTACTACTACAACATTAACCGCAGTATCTGGCCCTGCATTCTTGATGACTAACTTGAAAGATACATTGTCGTTGAGATTGACCTGTGCGGGTCCCAAGCGCGTTTTGGTTATTGAAAGTGATACCGTGCGAGCTGGGCAAAGCTGGGTGGGGCAAAGGGTAAGCTTTTCAAATACATTGGCCGAAGCTACGGGCGTGAGTGTGTAAGTGTTGCCTGTTATCTTTACTTCGTTCATACCTGTCTTGGGTATGTCTGTGGCTGTTTGCCAAGCCAAATCAAAACAAGCTGCCGTAGTACTACCTACATAATCGAATTCGATACATGCCACCGACATCCAATCTACACCTACTTGCTGGGCAGTAGGTGTGCTACCTGGGGCATACTTTACATTCAAAGAAACTAACCCTGCCGAACCATTCACCGAACTGCCCTGCAAATCTTGAGAAGTATAAGACCCGCTCGCAAAGTTCACCTGCTGAACAATCTTGGGATTAGCCAATAAAGTCGTATTATAATTGAATCGAAAATTGGCATCGCCCATCAAAAAAGTACTGTTGGCATCCTTGGCCCGTACTTTCACCAAAACAACCGCCTTCTTGGTTACACAATCAAATGACTTTGAAACCAGTTGTACGCCATAACTCGCAGTACTTGGACTCGGATTTTGGCAAATTTGACTTGGGCATAGATTGAGCTTTATAAATACACCACTTGCTTTCACTGAGGCTGTTGTGAATGTAAGTGGACTCTGCCCTGTTACTATCACTTCATTCATACCTGTAATAGGGGGGGTTCTATTGGTCTGCCATGTCAAATCCACACAATTAGTAGCCAAAGGCGATACTAAATCAAATTGGATATCAGCTACTGTAGTCCAAGTTGTAGTAATGAGCGTTGGTGGAGACTGTCCAGCATAAAGCAAATTGAGCGATACCAACCCATTGGTAGCACCTTGCGTAGATCCTTGTAGATTGACACTGTATCCAGTAGTGCTGCCCAAAGCACTCGGATTAGCACTAATGATAGGATTAGATAATGCCAATGAGCTATACAAAAACCTAAAATTGGCATCTCCCAAGTTAAAAGTACTATCGGCATGATTGGCCCTGACTTGTACTTGAATAACTGCCTTGTTGTTTATACAATCGGTGTTTTTCAATACCAACTGTACTGCAAATGACCCTTTTTGAGCATATCCTTGTATGCCCATCTTTAATAGCAACAACAATACTAAGCTACTCAGATGTAGTAGTTTTTTCATGATAAAATGTTAATTTAAAGTGTGTTATATGGATTAAATAACGAGAAGAGGGCAAGCAAGAAAAACCTATAAGGGCAGATACCAAAAAAGTCCTTGTCAACCATGCAAGAACAAGGCAGATAAAAAGTGTACTTTTATCTGGATAGAAAAAACAGAAGAGTAGCAACAGAAAAGCATACACAAATGCCTCCCATCGCACCATTTTTTTTGTATGTTTGCATGGTGCAAATGCTTTAAAGTATTTGACAGTTTATGGGTAAAAGCGTTGGCATTACTTTGGTCGGTATAGGCACGCTTTTACCCTATTCTATTTTAATTCATTTCGAGTTTATGTTTATGTTAGAAGAATAAAATTTAAAGAGGGTAATCTGGTATAGATACAGGAGCAATTATGCCGCCAACCAGTCCCTAAAATATAATGGGTATCATCAAAACGGCATAAACTACATCCAAATAGCCCCCTTAAACCCATGAAATTATGTTTATTACCTTTTAGCATAAGAATCCAAAAACCATTACTTTTCATCTCCCTATGTAATGCCTCTTAAATACAACAAAATCGTATTTTTAGTAGCATAAAATCGTCAATTATTATAGCCAAAATGGTATATTTTAATACCCGTTTTTACGGGTTGGTATAGATTATGTTATTCGACATACGTATATTTATTATTATTAGTGCTTATTATTCATATCAACGTTTCCCACTCGCAGAACTATGAGAAATTATCTACCCCTAATTGTTGAAGATAATCCATGTGCCTATCTTCTTTTGAGAGACTTCCTCGAGAAGCTCCCTTTCTTTGAAAAACCCCTCACTTGTGACACAGCCTTAGAAGCATTAAAAATATTAAAGCAAAATGCCGTTGATATTCTGTTTTTAGACATTAATTTACCAGATATGTCGGGCTTAGAATTATTGAAAGCTTGCCCCAAACCCCCTCCAACCATCATTACGAGCTGCGATCCAAGTTTTGCAGTAGAAAGCTTTGATTATGATGTAGCCGATTATTTGTTGAAGCCATTTTCTTTTGCTCGGATGACCCGTGCTGTCAATCGAGCTTTAGAAATGGAAGTAGCTTCGCAAAGTGTAGCTGATAGCAATGGTATTTTTTTGAAGGTAGGTCGGCAATTGAAAAGGTTTCAATTCAATGACATTAGTTATGTGGAGGCGTTTGGTATCTATGCCAAAATTTATCATCACAACCAAATAACAGTAGTGAATGAAACCATCACTTCTTTAGAACAACGGCTTCCCAAACGCTATTTTGTACGTGTTCAGAAATCATATATTATTAATCTGGATAAAGTAGAGAGTATCGACACCAAAAATTTACAAATGGGTCATGCCAAAATACCGATTGGATTGACTTACCGTGATTCTCTGAAAGGTTTTTGGCATCTATTAGAGAAAAACTGATAGCCCCTACCTTACTTTCAAGGTCTTATTACGACAGCCACACATCATCATCTGTTATGCTCCCTTTTAAAGTTATCTCCTTTCAATGGTGCTTAGTTTTTTATTGGATTTGGTCAATGAGTCCAATTAGCTTGTTTGCTCAAAAACTTTAAACTCTTCTGATTCTATACGCTTAGCACAATATAAAACACAGGCAAACGACTACTTAGAAGCTGACCAAACCGATAGTATGTATGTTGTTTTGCAAGAAGGGCTTGCTTTGGCCAACAAAGTAAAGAGTGGGTATTATCAAGGGATATTTTTTTCTCAAATGGCTCAATATTTTAAAAAAGAATACCAATCTGATTCTGGAATTAAGTATGTTCAAAAGGCCATTGCTATCATGACCCTCCACAAAGACTGGGAATTGGTTTCGAGGTTGAAGTACCGAATGGCGATGTTTTATTTGGATAAAAAGGACTATCTCAATGCCATAAAAGTATTAGACGAGCTACTACGATTCAACAACACACACAACGAACACAGCAACACGGGATATATCTATAATCTAATGGCTCTTACGTTTGAAATCCTTGAAGACCCTATTAATCAAAAAAAATATATACTCAAAGAACTGGAGTTAGCTGAAAAACACAATTCAGATCAAGAACGTCTTTATGCGTATAGTGCTTGGGCATCTTGGTTAGAATCACAGCGACAGTTTAAGGCAGCCTCTATTTACTACAATAAGGCGCTAAAAATTGTAAAACGTTTTCAAGATGAAGAGGCTCTCACCGAAACTTTTTTGTCTTTAGGAAATAATTATACCCATTTAAAAGAATACAAAAAAAGTTTTGAACTGCTACTTTCGGCAGAGAAAATCGCCCTAAAAAACCAACATAAAACTGGCTGGAATGCCATACTATCCACCAATTACGCTTACTTGTCCGATTTATATTTAGCCACCGAAAAACCACAAAAAGCATTAGATTATGCTCAACGTTCGCTGGAATTACTTAAAAATGACCCGTTGAGATACACGTATTTAATTCGTTCTTATACAACCCTTATCAATGCCTTTAAAAAGCTGGGCAATTACCAAGATGCTCTCAAAAACCATGAACGTTTGCAAGAACTAAAACAAACTATTGACATAGAAAACAGTCGAGAGGAGGCAAAAAATATAGAAATTAAATATCAAATCCAGCAAATAACTGCCGAAAAAGAAGCTGCCAATAATGCTTTACAAATAAGGGAGTTGAGGTTAAAAAACGCTCAAAGTCAAACTATTATTCTTTGGACATTGCTTGGAGTTCTGATTTTCATGTTAGGATGGGGTTATTGGTACTATACAAAAATCAAAATCTTTAACCGCAGACTTAGTAAAAAGAAGCATCAACTGGAGGCACTCAACGAAATCAAGGATAAACTTTTTGGTATCATTGGCCATGACTTGCGGGCACCTGTAGCAGATCTAACCAATACAATTTCTTTATTAGAAACTAATTATCCACTGCTCAAAGAAGAAAGTAGTTTATTTGCTCAATTATCCAAGAAAACCACTACGCTCCAAACCTTGGTCAATAATTTGGTCTATTGGGCATTGTCGCAGCGTAGTCATTTACGCGCCAAGCCACGCAAAATTTTATTAGAAGCCGCTCTACAAGATACACTAAGTTTATTAAATGGCCTTATTGAAGAAAAGCATCTTTCAATTATAGAACCACTTAATACAGAAAACTGGCTTTATATAGATGAAAATCATCTCCAAATAGTTCTTTATAATGTGCTTCAAAATGCTATCAAATTTTCTCCTTTGGGAGCGGCAATTCAAATAGAAATCCTGGCTCAAAATGGTGAAATTGAAGTACAAATTACCAACCAAGGCCAAGCGTTTGAATGGAATGGGACTATCGAGGATCTCTTAGAACGAAAATCTCATCGAGGTACACTCAACGAAAAAGGGACGGGATTAGGGTTATTGGTTTGTGTTGAATTAGTAAAACTCAACCAAGGCAATATCTGTGCTTTCAACCATTCGACAGGTACTACTGTAGTAATTACCTTTCCTTGCATGATACCCATTGTTAAAAATGAGTATGCGACTTTTTAATGATATTCCCTTTTTATACGTCTTTGAAGGTTATTTCATTCCATTTATTAACCACCTCATTTTAGGGCTGTTTTTAGTTGGCAATTTGGTACTGTTTTGGTGTGTTATTAGGCAAGAACTCATTGTCTATTTCACCCAAATCTCCTCACATCATGACACACCTTACTAATACTCCCAATTATCAGTCTCTCGAAAAACAAATAGCTATACTTCATAAAGAAATATTAAAAAATCCTTTTGCAGAAAAGCTAACAAATTTAGAAATGGCACAGAGATTGAATATTAGTGAAAGCTATTTTAAAAAAATCTTTAAACGAATGTATGGCATAGCTCCCTATCAAATCTATTTAGAAACAAAATTTGAATATGCCAAATGGCTACTACAATCAGGAGATTATAAAGTAAAAGAAATAGCAAATTTGTTAGGATATAGTCAATCCGCTAAGTTTGTTCAAAAATTTAGAGAGCATGTGGGAAAAACACCCAAAAATTATGCTAAGTCTATCAAAATATTGTGATTAAACATTTGGTAATCATCGAATATGGTATCATCCGACGCGCCTCTGACTATCCACCTTCAGAGCGAGCATCAACTTTGAAAAATCGTGTTGTTTCTGATGCAGTCTTTGCTTCTTTAAAAGACTTAGCTTTTAGAGCAAATGTCGAAGGAATTTTTGATTTTTTTATCCAAAAAGGGCGAGAGTGTTTACGTATTAAAAACTTTGTAGGTTTGTTGCAAACGGAGCGAGGTATTCAAATCGAAATTTTACCTAAAATAGGAGCAGGCAACGACATTGAAGAGGCACGAGTAGGTTTACTCAAAATGTTGCAATATGTGCCGTATTTACCTTTCTATTCATTCAATCAAGCTCATTTACAACAAGTTCGCTTACCGATTTGGGAGATTTTTGTAACGATGTTTATTGAAGAAGTAGAGAAAATCACCCAGCAAGGCATACAAAAATCATATATAACAGTTGAAAATCAGCAGCCGTTTTTAAAAGGAAAATGGCTACTCAATCGCCAAAGTTATATTCATTCCAAAGGTTTTTATGTAGCCACCGACGAGTTTTTGACCGATATTATTCCGAACCGATTGATTAAAACATGCCTTGTATTTTTGGCGAAATCGAGTAATCTCTTGAGTAATCAAACACGCTTACGTCGGCTATGTTTTGCTTGGAAAGAAGTTGATTTTTCCAATAATACGGAAGTTGATTTTAAACAAGTACGTCATTTAGGAAAATCGTTTGAGCGTTATCAAAGAGCACTTCAGTGGGCAGCAATACTACTCAATCAAGGGTCATGGTATGGGGCAGGTCAAAACCTAAACCAATCTTTGCTTTTCCCTACTGAGCAGTTGTTTGAGCATTATGTGGCGATGGGTTTTAAAAAATATCTGACTGATTTTGAGGTATCTTACCAAGATAGAGTCCACCATCTCCTCAACGACCATTTGGGTAAAAATCGTTTTGGTCTTCGCCCCGATTGGGTATTGAAAAGAGGAGAAAAAACCATTGTCATAGATGCAAAATGGAAGTGGATTGAACCTAATGCCCCCAATTTTGGCATCGAACAAGCCGATTTATATCAGCTCTATGCCTACGGTAAAAAATACAAAGCCGACCAATTATTTTTGATTTATCCTGCTCATGCAAGCTTTACTTTTCCCCTCCCGCCCTTTTTCTATGACAAACACCTCATTTTAATGGTCGTTCCTTTCCAAGTCACCAAGTCTTTAGGTGAGCAGATGCAGGTCTTAATTGAACTTATGGGTGTTAGTGAGTAAGGTTGCTCATTACCAAGTAATGAGTACTCAAAGTGTAGTTAGGTGACCGCCAGTCGGTTAGAACTTGGTTGATTTCAGAACCGACCGACGGATTGAAGGTTACGAATTATATCAGGCATTCAGAGCGCGATTGCCCGTTGCGGCCAAACAGGCTTCTTTAAATGCCTCTGTATAAGTAGGATGTGCATGCGACATACGGCTGATGTCTTCAGCAGAAGCGCGGTATTCCATCGCTACTACGGCTTCGGCAATCATGTCAGCAGCACGTGGGCCAATAATATGTACTCCCAAGATCTCGTCTGTTTCTTTGTGTGCTAATACTTTCACAACACCATCTAAGTCCATGCTGGTACGTGCACGCCCCAATGCTTTGAAAGGGAAAGAGCCTGTTTTGTAAGGTGTTCCATTAGCTTTAAGTTCTTCTTCAGTATGACCTACGGCTGCTACTTCTGGCCAAGTATAAACAACATTGGGAATCAACAGATAATTGATATGTGGTTTTTGCCCCGCAATGGTTTCAGCCACAAATACGCCTTCTTCTTCGGCTTTATGAGCCAGCATAGCTCCTCGAATCACATCACCAATCGCATAAATATTGCTCACTTTGGTTTGAAGTGTATGTTCATCTATTTCTATCTTTCCGCGCTTATCGGCTTCAAGGCCTGCATTTTCGAGTGCCAGCCCATCAGTATAAGGCCGCCGCCCTACGCTCATGAGGCAATAATCGCCTGTAAATGTTACCATCTCACCTTTAGGGTTTTCGGCAGTTATCACTACTTCATCACCCTTGTTTTCGACGGTCTTTACTTTGTGGCTAAAGTAGAAATCTGCTCCCAATTTTTTGACAGCCCGCTGAAGTTCTTTACCCATGGTGCCGTCCATGGTAGGAATCATAGCGGGGGCATATTCAACAAAACTCACCTTAGCACCAATACGTGCATATACCGAGCCTAATTCTGCGCCAATCACGCCCGCACCAATCACGATGAGGTGTTTGGGGATTTCTTGCAGCGTAAGGGCTTCTGTAGAGGTAATAATGCGTTTTTTATCAATTGTTACCCCTGGCAGTGAGGAAGGTTTTGATCCTGTGGCAATCACAATGTTTTTGGCCGTAATCATCTCCATGTCGCCACTGGTTTTAGTTACTTTGATGGTGTTTTTATCCACAAAAGAACCCAAGCCTTGGTGTACATCAATTTTATTTTTTTTCATCAAAAACTCTACCCCTTTACATACTTGGCTGACCACCTCGGCTTTTCGGGCTATCATTTGCGCCAAATCTACTTGGAGGTTTTCGAGTTTGATACCGTGTTCGGCAAAAGTATGAGAAGCGTTATAATAATGCTCCGAGGAGTCGAGTAAGGCTTTGGAAGGAATACAGCCTACATTAAGGCAAGTGCCTCCGAGGGTATTGTATTTTTCAACAATGGCCGTTTTGAGGCCTAATTGCGCACAACGGATGGCACATATATACCCTCCTGGGCCTGATCCTATCACGATTACGTCGTATTGCATATTTATGAGTTTATGGTAACTTCCAATTTTTGTAAATCAATACAAAATTTTGTGTTGGCAAAAAAGTCTAATCCAAGAACCCATCAAATTCGGCCAAGATTCCATTTCCAAAAAATCATAAGCCGAAATTTCAAAGTTTACCTTTGTAATGCCCAAGGAAGTTAGGTTTTGAACAATAAAAGTTTGCGCCTCAACAATTCCTCTCTGGCCGTTTCTATCTGAACTTGCGCAACGCTATCGCTATAACTATAACCATTGATAATCAAAGTTGTAATATCAATGACAGAGTGAGAAGCCCCTGTGTCAAGTAAAAGTTTAAGCGAGTAGCCATCTAAAACTGCGTTCACTATTATTACATTGTGATTGCTATCTAACTCAAACACAAATGTATTCATAACCAAAATCGTCTATTTTTTGGAATTGGCCTGTTAGATAGTGGTTGCTCCTTTAAATGTTGCTCTCCAATTAATTTTCTGTGAAGCAATATCGCGTTTGTCTTTTGCATGATATATCACAATACCAGCTATTACTTGAGAGTTTTCAATCATAGGATTGCCAAGTAACACCCATTCATTGGGATACAGTTGCTTGATTTGACTTATATTCATTTCTTGATTCATAACCACCCCCAATCCATTGACTGTTTTTAATTAACCGTTCACATCTCCAACAACAACCTTGCGGGGTCTTCTAAGAGTTGTTTGACCCGTACCAAGAAGCTTACTGAATCTTTGCCGTCAATGGTATGGTGGTCGTAGCCTTAAGGCTACATACATGATAGGCCGAATGACAATTTCGCCATTGACTACCACGGGCGTTCGACGATGCTGTATTCCCAAAATGGCCGATTGGGGCATTGATGATAGGCGGGAAAGCATTGAGCCAAGGTGCCACCATTGGTAATGGTAAATGTACCCTTGCATTTGGTCGATGGTCAGCTTGCTATCGCGGGCGAGTCCTGCCAAGCGAATAATTTCTTTTTCGACACCCGTAAAAGACATATCTTGAACGCCCCTTACCACAGGCACTACTAAGCCGCGCTCCGTAGAAACAGCGATGGAAATATCGCAGGAGTCGTTATAGACGATGTCGTCGCCGTCAATATAGGCATTGATGACAGGAAAATCTTTGACAGCAGCGGCTACGGCTTTGGCAAAAAACGACATAAAACCCAAACCTACGCCATGCTTTTCTTTAAATTTGTCCTTGTATTTGTTTCTCAGGTCCATGATGGGCTTCATATCCACTTCATTGAAAGTGGTGAGCATGGCCGTTTCATTTTTTACAGCTACCAAGCGCCTGGCAATTGTCTTGCGAAGCGATGTCATTTTCACACGCCTTTGCCCTCCTGAAGTGACTGAAGGCGTAATAACAGGAGCTGGTGGTGTAGGTTTGTTAGTAGGAGTAGGTGCTGGTACGGTGGCTGCTACGGCATCTTGTTGGGTAATGCGCCCCCCTACACCTGTGCCTGTTACGCTGGCGGCTTCGATACCTTTCTCGGCCAAAATCTTGGCAGCAGTAGGCGAAGGGTGCCCAGCAGCATAATTTCCTTCTACTTTCTCAGAAGATGTTGCGGGCGGCTCAGTTGCTGTAGGCTTGCTACTCACTACCGAAGGCGAGCCACCTACTTCGATTTTACAAATAACTGATCCGATAGAAAGCGTACTCCCTGCTGGCGCTACAATACGCAGTACGCCCGCGGCTTCGGCGGGGAGTTCAAAGGTAGCTTTGTCTGATTCCAGTTCACAGAGGACTTCGTCTAACTGTACGGTATCGCCCTCTTTCTTATTCCAGTTGGCAATGGTCACTTCTGTTACAGACTCTCCTACGGTAGGCACTTTCATTTCTACTACTTTAGTAGCTACATTAGGGGCAGCCACCGCTGCAAGCCCCACTGGCGGTGCGGCAGCTTCCGCTGGAGGAGATGCAGATGTAGCCGCGCCGTTGGCGGTGGTTTCTATAAGGCAAATCAAGCCGCCAATCGGCAATACATCACCTTCTTGGGCTTTGATGTGCAGTATTCCATCGGCCTCCGAAACTACCTCGAAGGAGGCTTTGTCGGAATCCAAACTACATATTACCTCATCGCGCTTGACGCTTTCACCTTCTTTTTTTATCCAAGAGCCAATGGTTATTTCCGTAATAGACTCTCCTACTGTGGGAACTTTTATTTCAATCTGTGCCATCTTTTTTATGTATGATTATGAGGTAGAGCTATGCAATGGTAAATGCCTGTTCTACTAAATCTGTTTGCTCTTTCGTATGTATTTTCAAGTATCCCGTAGCTGGCGAAGCACTGGGCTTGCGAGCAATAAAATTTTTCAAACCAATCTCGGGGAATTCACGCAGTATGAAAGTCCAATACCCCATATTCTCAGGTTCTTCTTGCACCCATACTACTTGGGCTTTTTTATATTGCGCTAAGTGCGTTTCCACTTGTTTTTGGGGAAAGGATGCAACTGCTCTACACGAATAATGGCCACATCCTTACGGCCTTCTTTTTGTTGTTTTTCGTACAAATCCCAGTACACCTTTCCTGTACAAAGCAACACTTTTTTCACCTTCTTTGGTTCTGCATAGCTATCTCCGATAGTTTCTTGAAAACGAGTTCCTTCCATAAAATCGCTCATCGGTGAAACTGCCATCGGGCTGCGTAGCATAGATTTAGGCGACATCACCGCACATGGCTTGCGAAAAGGAAGGGCAAGTTGTCGGCGCATCAAATGGAAGAAATTGGCAGGCGTTGTCAGATTACAAACGTACATATTTTGCTCGGCACATAGTATCAGAAAACGTTCAGGTCGTGCACTGGAGTGCTCAGGGCCTTGACCTTCATAGCCATGTGGAAGTAGCATGACAAGCCCATTCATAATCGACCATTTCGACTCTGAAGCCGAAATAAATTGGTCAATCATAATTTGAGCCCCATTGACAAAATCGCCAAATTGTGCCTCCCAAATCACCAAGGTATGTGGATTGGCCATAGCGTAGCCATATTCAAAACCCATCACAGCATACTCTGAAAGTAGTGAGTTATAGATTTCAAACTTACCTTGGCTCTCGCCCAAATGCGCCAAGTTATTATATTTTTCGCTGGTTTCGGCATCATGCAATACGGCGTGGCGATGCGAGAACGTACCTCGCTGAATATCTTGCCCCGTCATTCGCACGGTCTTTCCCTCGTTAAGCAACGATCCATATGCCAACAACTCGCCCGCAGCCCAGTTGAAAGGTTTTTCACCTGAAAATATTTGCTTGCGTTCTTCTATTACTTTTTCAATTTGCTTGAGGGCTTTGAAACCTTCAGGCAAGGTACTAAGTGCATTGCCGATTTTATCTATAACCTCTTGGCTGATTCCCGTTACTGGCGATTCGTCAAAATCAGCCGCAGCCGAGCGGCGTAGTTCTGCCCAATCACGCTCCAAGCGAGGAGGTTGATAAGGCAACTGTTTTTGTTTTACTTTTTGTAGTAAATCTTGCAATTCGCCTTCGAGTTCGGCCTTCATTTGATCAGCAATTTGGGCATCTAACTCCCCTCTTTCCGTCAAAGTTTTGAGGTACAAATCACGCCCATTGAGTTGTTTGGCGATTTTGGCGTACATCGTTGGTTGTGTAAAACGAGGCTCATCCGATTCGTTGTGACCATATTTGCGATAACACACCACATCCACGAACACATCGCGATTGAACGCCTGTCTAAACTCTACTGCTACTTGCATAGCAAATACGACCGCTTCGGGGTCATTGCCATTGACGTGAAATATGGGTGCATCCACAATCCGTGCAATGTCCGAGCAATAGATAGAAGAACGATCATCTTCATGGTCAGTAGTGAAACCTACTTGGTTGTTGATGATATAATGGAGTGTACCACCTGTATAATAGCCTGGCAAATTAGACATCTGAATGACCTCATACACAATGCCCTGCCCGGCCACGGCAGCATCGCCATGTATCAAGATAGGGAGTACAGGATCGTACTTGTCTTGTCCTGGAATGTGGCTATAGTGCGCGTCAGCGCGGGCGCGGGCATAGCCTTCTACCACAGGATCAACGGCTTCTAAATGAGAGGGGTTGGCCATGAGTTTGAGGCTTACCCGTTTGCCATTTGGCGCTTCAATCTGGCTTTCATAACCCATATGGTATTTTACATCGCCATCGCTATTCTCATCTAAGATGACATTCTCCTCAAATTCGTTAAAGACTTGTTCATATGGCTTTTGCATGATGTTGGTCAGCACATTGAGTCGGCCACGGTGCGCCATACCCAATACCACTTCCTCTACACCTAACTCTGCTCCACGGTTGATAGCCATGTCCAAGGCAGGGATAGTCGCTTCGCCTCCTTCTAAGGAAAACCGTTTTTTACCCAAAAACTTGGTATGCAAGAAGTTTTCGAACGTAACGGCATCATTCAACTTTTCGAGGATCCGTTTTTTTTGTTCGATAGAAGGGTTAAAATTTAGATAATCTTGCTCAATTTTTTTTCGCAGCCAACTTTTGGCACGACGATCGCGAATGTACTGATATTCAAAGCCAATACGGCTTGTATATACTTTTTGGAGCGCATTGACTACTTCGCGCAAGGTAGCTGGTTTGCCAAAAACTTCGTGAGCTGCTTCAAAAACCGTATCTAAATCTGCCTCTGAAAGATTAAAATCTTTGAGTTCTAGCTCTGGAAAGCGATTGGTACGAGGCCCAAGTGGATTGGTTTGTGCGGCCAAGTGCCCCCGTTGGCGATACCCCTAATGAGGTGTACTACCTCCATTTCTTTGCGTGTATGGGCTGTAGAGACGGGCTTTTCAGGAGTAGTTGTCCCGTTTTGACTGAATTTTTCTTCTCCGTATTTGAGAGAAAACTCAAACCCTTCAAAAAATCGTTGCCAACTCAAATCAACCGAATCGGGTTGTTGTTGGTATTTCTGGTATAATTCTTCGATGTAAGCCGCTTCCGAATTGGCTATGTATGAGTATTTTTCCATTTAAAAACCACTTAGTTTCAGTGGGGCAAAGTTAGTTGATGAATTTGTAATAAGTTACAAAATTTAGATTGTTTTCCTAAAATCTACTCTTTATTAGGATTGGGTTGAAGCGTAAAAATAATTTCGTGAATTCCTTTACCCACTCCAGGGATAGTATTGGTTTTACCATAAAAATCTTCTACACGTCGTGAGTTGTAGGTATATCCTATCCGAATGTTTTTTGATAAATCGTAACTCAACAGTCCTTGGAAGTAAGTAGTGGACCCTAAACGAACCGAAATCCCAGCCATCAATTTATCATTATAATGCAAGAGCGCGTTTAAATCTGTCCTTATTTTGTCACTTTGAGGCTTAGTCAACAAAATCGAAGGTATGAGCATAAGACCTTCTCCTATTTCGGTCTTTAGCCCTGCTTGTACAAAAATGGGGCGTTGATAATTGAGCAACCCGCTCGTATTGTTGTAACCATACTGCTGTTTAAGGATTTCGGGCATAGATACCCCTCCAAAAAAAGTTTCGTCTTGGTAATATACGCCTACACCCACACTGGCCAAGGCTTTATTGATAGCGCCACCTGTATTAAGAATATCGCGAGCAGGCAATACATTAATCCCCCCAAAGCACCAATGGCAATTTTTTGTTCCTCCGAGATTTGGTGAATATAACTCACACTCCCAAAAACTGCCGTATTGAAGGCCACGCGGTCATTGAGTCCTTGCAATCCTAATCCTATTTTTCCGTTGGCAACACTTCCATCCATCGCAAACGACTGCGTAACGGGTAGTCCTTGCACGCCTTGTATAAACTGTCGCCGTAAAACGGCATTGAAATGGAAGTTTTCTCGCATACCAGTAGCTGCGGGATTAATGGCCAAAGGGTTGACGAGGTATTGCGAATATTGCACTTCGCGCTGAGCAAAACAATTGGCAGTAAATAATAGACAGTAAACCGTAAACAAAAAGTAATAGACTATTATTTTCATTGGAGAGGTGCTTTGGTTGATTCGATAATCAACGCAAAAGAAAGCAGGAATCTTGCCAAACACAACAAAAAAAGCAGAAGTTCACGCTGACTTCTGCCTATCAGTTCATTTCTTACCTATTTATGTGGGTCAGTTTTTAGGCAAGTACAAGTGTACAGCTGGGTGCATAGTGTATAATCGATACTGCTTACCATCATGCACCATTATACCGCTCGATTTGTCATCGCCAATAATGGGATTTTTCTCATATTTTTTCCAATGAATCATGTCTTTAGACACAGCCACGTTTGTTGACCATTCATGCCAATCTTGATAGGCGGTGGCGTGGTAGTAGCCATAGTAATAACCTTTGTATTTGATAATTTGATTCATGGCAACACCATACTTGTCATACCATTCGGGGCCATTGGTCAGTACAGGCTCATCTTGTACATTCGTCCACACTTTGAGATCTTTAGAAGTAGCAAGCCAAATACCCAGGTCACCTCTTTCATAAAACAAATACCAAATTTTGTTTTCTTTCCAAATCGTTGGCGTGCCATACGCTCCTTTGCTGATAGGTTGACCATTTATTTGTCTAATATCCAAACTGCCTTTTTCTGTCCAATGAATACGGTCAGTGGACGTAAGCAAATGGGCAATATCATCTTTTCCTTCGGCAAACATATAATATACGCCATTATCTTTAATAACCGACATATCTTCTACCCAACCCAAGTTATAAATGGGATTCTTAGAATGTCGTACCCAATGGATACCATCGGGCGAGGTGGCATAGCCCAAAGACATAACCGCATTTTTCTCTTTTTTGTAGCCTGTGTACCACAAATGATACGTGTTGTTTTCTTTCAAAATATAACCCCGCTCCCGAATTTTTTCATCCCAAGTAGCTTGATTTGTACCAGCAAATACAGGATTGTTGGTATATGCCTTGAAATGGACAAGTTCAACAGGAAATTGCGCTAACGCACTCGTAATAGTTCCCCAAAAAAGTAAAAAGCAAATATATTTGTACATGAGTTAGGTAGGTTTACTTTCCAGCCAAGTGCTGATTACGGTATTCTATCGGCGTGCAGCCTTTGATTTGACGAAATTGACGTGCAATATTTTTACTGTCGGTCAGTCCCATATCTAATGCAATCTCAAAAACCGTCAAATCTGTTTCGATGAGTTTCTGGGTGAATTTTTCAATACGAAGGTTGAAGATATATTTGTAAATGGGATAACCTGTAATATCCTGAAAACGTTGTTCTAAGGCTCTTCTTGAAAGTGGCACTTGCTTTACAATATCGTCCACTTGCAGGTTTTTATCAATATTTTGGTGAATAAACTTGAGCGAAGAGGCTATGAAACGATCATTGGTCGCATAAATATCGGTAGATTGACGTGTAATAATTTGGGTAGGTTTAACGATAATGTCATAAAAGTCGCCTGTGCCATGTTCTATCATATAATGTAACAATTTTGCTGCATCGTAGCCTCCTTTCTCAGTATCTTGCCCAATACTCGATAGTGGTGGATCCGAAAACTCACAAATCATTTCGTCGTTGTCCACTCCTAATACAGCAACTTGTTCTGGAATACGAATATTAGATTGCCGACAGGCTTCGGTAATATGCTGACCTTGGTTGTCATCACAGGTCATCAAAGCAATGGGCTTAGGTAAGGATTTGAGCCAATGGCTCAAAGGGCTGGGTTTGTAATACCAAAGCTCGCTGGTACGTGCCATGATGTGTTCAAAATAATGTACCTCATGGCCTGCTTTTTTCACCCTATCTTCAAATCCTTCGGCTCGTTCTCTCGACCATACAATATCTTTAAAACCGTAAAAGGCAAAGTTTTTAAAGCCTTTTTTTAAAAAGTACTCTGCGCCCAATTGCCCCGCAGCGTAATGGTCACCTGTAATATTGGGAATTTCTTTGAAGCGTTCTTTGAAATCTTGGGCAATCACAGGTATTCCTGCTTCTACTATCTTGCTGATTTTGGGGTCATTGTAAAGCTGGCCAATGATGCCATCGGCTTCCCACTCCAGCGCCCATTCCAAAATACCATCAATACCAATGGTTTCGCGTTGAAACAACGGCATTCGGCAAAAAATCCAAGGCCCATGGTCTTTGGAATACTTAGCAATCCCTTTCAGTAAACCTTTGCTATATTCTTCGGCAAAGTCAATGAGGAGGATAATTTTGTACATGATTAGGCGAACAGTTCTTTCCAGTTTTTGATAGTAGCATTGGTCACAAGGGGTTTTGCCCACAGGCCAATACTAAAAATATACCCTAAGGTAATTATCAAAAACAACATGGCCAAACGTAGTCCAACCCATTCGGCTAACCCGCCAATAACCAGCGGCACCACTGCCCCTCCTGCAATACCCGAACAAAGGATTCCTGAAAACGTACCATGATGATAGGGTACAGAATTAAGCGCCAATGATACAATGATAGACCACATGACCGAAGCAAAAAAACCACTCAATGGAAACGCATACAAAGCCAAACTTATAGGACCAAACAAACCCACTAAAAGCGAGATAATTGCTCCAGTTGTAAACAAAAGCAATACACGGCGGCTATCGAAGATTTTGAGTAATACCAAACCCAAGACACAGCCAATGGTTAGCAAACCCCAAAAATAGGAAATCACTGATGCCCCTTCGATAGCAGGATCAATGTTGTGATAGGTTTGAAGAAATTTAGAAATCCAGTTGGCAATACCCTGCTCTGTACCTACATAACAAAAAATACCAAGAAAAAACAACCATACATAGCGATTACCCAACAGGTCTTTAAAGGCATTTTGGGTATCAATTTTTTCGTCTTCGTTCAGTTCTACCTCTGGGAATTTTACCAACTTGACTACGACGACCATCAACAGGGCTATTACTGCAAACACCCAGTACAAAGAAACCCATTTCAAATCTGAAGGAACGATACCATTGAGTGTATTAATCAAGGCATTAGGTGCTGGATTGGTATGAACATTTAAAACCAAATAGCTGTACAACATCGGACTCAGAAATGAAGCCCCACAAAAAAAGTTGCGCCATAACCGAGTTAAAGGCAAAATTGGCTTCACCACCCGCAACCCGTAGCAACGGGTTGATGACCACTGAAGCATGGCCATGCCAATACCAATGATAAACAAAGAAAGCAAGGCCACGGCAAAAGTAGGCATAACAGCAAAGAGTAAAGCTCCACTAAAAGCCAACAAAAAAGCCCAAAACAAGACACGTTTTTCTTTATATTTTTCAACCAATATACCCGATGGAATAGACGCTATACCATAGGCTACAAAAAAAGCGAAAGGTAAAAAACCCGCCAATCCAATACTTAAATCAAAACTATCAACGATGTCGGGGATAATAGGACCAAGAATATTGCTCAGAAAAGAAATGACGAAGAATATAAGAAAGATAAGTAAGACAATAAAGGTATTGCTTTTCATTTAGTTGCGTTTATAGGTTGATGAATAGCCCCAATAAAATGGGGCTTTGTGTCTTGAGAGCCTAACTCAGCAGCCCCTAAAGGGCAATATCATCGTTTTGAGATTGAAATATTTTCAAACGCTTGAGCGATTCTGGATACGCAAAATCGTCAAGTGCTTTGAACATTCCTCCTCTAAAAAGCGAATATGCCTTGGCAATAGACCCTCCCAATACAATAGCCTCAGGGTCGTAAATATACAAGATAGCTTTGATAGCTGCTCCCAGATGTAGGCCAAATTCTTCCCACAACGCGATGGCTTTTTGATTACCTGCCAGGGCTGAACGACTGGCTTCCAGCGCACTTGTTCCATGAATTGCCCCAAAAAAGTTGCTGCCTGCATAATATTCAAAATCATGGTCGCGATAGGGAAGTAATCCAATTTCACCTGCGCCACAATTGCTGCCCGCATATAGCTGGTTGTCGATAATAATGCCCGACCCAAGCCCTGTTCCAATGGTCATTCCCACCACTGAATCAAAGTTTTTAGCTACCCCAAAAAGATGCTCTCCCAAGGTGAAGCAATTGACATCGTTATTGACAAACACAGGCAAGTTAAATTCCACTTCTAAAATATCTTTCAACGTCACCATTTCCCACGAAGGAATATTGGCTACATTATATACAATTCCGCGTTTGGTATCTACCACCGAGGGCACCCCAATGCCAATACTCTTGACTGGATAATGTGTGAGCGGTCTGATTAAGTCCATGAGCTGGTCTAAAGTAGCCGATAATGAGTCCTTTTGCTGAAGCATAATGGTATTTTGCTGAACAATCGAACCATTTTTTTCGACTCCCGCCTTCACTTTCGTCCCACCTAAATCTACCCCTATTTTCATATTTCGTATTTTTGGTCATTATATCATTTCAAAAACCTTCTAAAGCCACCATACGGCTTGCCTTTCCAGCTGCATCAAAGCTTTTTAATTTTATCTTTCCCACTGCCCTGATAGTATTTTTGTATATGGCCGATTGGTCGTTTGGTTCGCTACCGTCGGTTGTATATCGAATAGTGAGTCCTGGAAAAGCGACATTGGCTTTTAACATTCCATTTTCAATCAATGCACCTGGTAGCGGCAGATGATAATTATAACTTTCATTGAGATAGCTCAATCTCGGTAGCTCTTTTTGGGCTAAAGTATTGGCAAAAATATTCCAACTGGCTTGAATGATTTTTTCACGCACAGTGCGGTCGGTCATGTTTTCCCAGGGGCGTTCGGCACTCCAAGCACTTTCAGCAAAGCCCATCAATTTGGGGAGTATGTAATACTCCATCATGTCGCGCCCTTTGACGGTTTCGCTCCAAAGCTGACATTCTACACCTATGATATTTTTTCTGGCTTCAGGCTTGAGAGCTACCATCTTGTTAAATACCAAAGGCTTGCCCATATTATCAGTATAGGTTGTTTTAAAAAAGTCGTAAGGCGCAAAGGTGTAGTTATCGTGGGTATCTACAAAGCCCGCCCAATAAAGCCCAGGTTCTTTGGGGTCATTGTTGTAGGCCAAATCAAAGTAGAAATTGGAAACATTGCAAAGCACCACAGGATAACCCGCATTGGCCAAGCGATAGCCCAAATCAGCATCTGATAGATTGTTCCAGATATAGGGAACAACGTTTTTATCCGCAAATTCGGGATTAGGAGTATAACCTTTGGCTGTTTTTTGTAGGGCTATTTCTTCCCAGCCATGGACTTGAAGCTTGCGTTTTTGTAAGCGTGGCAACAAACGACGAATAAAATAAGCGTGTAAATTGTGTGGGTCGCCAATACTTGGATCTTTTTTGAGCAATGCTTGAGCCAATGGTGATTTTGTCCATGCTCCTTCGGCTACTTCGTCGCCCCCTATATGAAACAAGTCTAAAGTAAGACCTGCCTCTTTGTACATATTGATGATTTCATCGGTTACTTTTTCATAAAAGCGATAAGTGGACTCTTGCGTAACATCGGTAACATTGTCTTTATAGCCCTGAGCCGACACATACTCCGACTGGTCATTGGGGTCAATCAGGCGGTATTCATTCGCTTCTCTTTCTTTCCCTTCTTTCATCAGTCGCTCATACCTTGCCTCCATGGCTTTGATAGCAGCATGAGCATGACCAGGTAGGTTTACTTCAGGAATAATCTTGATATGACGTGCCGTAGCATATTTAAGTATTTCAATAAAATCCGCTTTGGTATAAAACCCACTGCCATGTGTGCCTTTTTGGTAAGCAATAGGGCCAGAGCCATAGCCTGGATGAAGAGCCGAGGTTTTGTAAGACGAAATATGCTGACGTTGGCCTCCTACTTGCGTCAATTCGGGTAAACCTTCAATCTCTAACCGCCATCCCTCGTCTTCAGTGGTATAAAGCAAAAAATGATTGATTTTATAAAATGCCAGTAAGTCAAGTGTTCGCAAAATTGTCTCTTTGCTTTGAAAATTGCGACTCACATCCAACTGCATACTCCGAAAATGAAAACGTGGAGCATCTTCTATTTGGACAAACGCCAACGGAATAGATGATGATTTTTGCTGGTATGCTATGATTGGAATCATGGCTATCAGGCTCTGTGTACCATAAAATACGCCTGCGGCATCACTCCCAACAATAGCAATACCTTGATTGTTGATAGTCAATTGATAGGCTTCTTTTTCGGTATTATTTATCTTTACGGCCCCCTTTTTAAGTACGATTGCACTTTTAGATGGCATGGTATTAGTGATTTTAAAATCACCTCCTGTGATGTCCCTAAGGCGTTGAGCCAATAGTTTAGCTTCATTTTCTAATCCTTGTTCGTAGTGAATAGGCGTAGCCGCAGTAAGGGTGAATGTCCCCTTGCTTGTTATTACTTTTACGGGTGAGGGAATCACTTTGAGTAATTGAGCTGCATCTACTTCACTCATGCGTAGGTTGTCTTTATAACGTTGCTCCGCTGTCTGAATGGGTTCTTGGTCATTGGGGCCGCGCAGAAGTTGTTCTTTTTTTGTGAATGACAAAACTACCGCATCGCCCACGGGTACGATTTGGATTTCTTTTCCTGAAGCATCATAAAACACAAAATACATGCCCATCGGTGCGTCAGTTTCTTTAATAATGCCTTCTATGCCTTGATAACTCACCGTTAGCGAATCGCCTGGAGCTAAGTGAAAGCCTTTATTAGGAGTCATTTTGTACCAATCGCCATTGAGGTGTTCGAGCTGAGCAGGTTGGGGGGTAGAATTTGGTGTGATATTACGCGGAGCCATATTAAAAAACAATGCCCAACTGCTATCGCCCAAGGTAAGTGTTCCGTTATTTTTCAAGTAAAACTTAGCTTCAAAGCCCTCTTTTTGTTTGGTGAAATTGCTTACTAATTCCCAAGAAATAGCAATCTTGTTGACTTGGTCAAACGATTCATTGGAAGCTGACTTACACCCTTGAAGCACTAAGATAGCCGCAGAAAAAAAGAGGATGTACAAAATAATACGCATAATCAGAGAGGTTAAATAGCCCTAATAATACTGTATTGCGTATTAAAAATACCATCGATTTTGGAGTAATTTTTAACATTTATCTAACCTAACGCCTTTTGATACCACTACCAACCAACCGACTCGTTTCGCTGGATGCCCTCCGTGGATTCACGATTGCGGCCATGCTCATGGTCAATTTCCCGGGGAGCGAAGAACACGTTTTCTTTACATTAAGACACACCCAATGGAATGGGCTTTCTTTCACCGATTTGGTCGCGCCTATTTTTCTCTTTGTGGTGGGAGTTTCTATCGTTTTTGCTTATTCAAAAAAAGCGAACGTCCCTAAGTCTGCTTTGTATAAAAAAATAGTCATTCGCTCGTTCAAAATCTTCGCTGTCGGGATGTTTTTGAATCTCATGCCCGATTTCAATTGGAGTGAAATTCGATGGACAGGTACGCTCCACCGGATTGCTTTTGTTTTCTTGGCTTGTGCTATGTTGTTTTTGAACACCCACTGGAAACAGCAGGCCTGGATTGCTGCTCTGGTACTGATTGGATATTGGTTAGCATTGACACTCATTCCTACACCTGGTGTAGGAAAAGTCATGCTTGAACCTGGTATGAACCTTGTGGCTTGGTTTGACACCCAATTTTTGCCCGGCAAAATGTGGCAAGGAACTTGGGATCCCGAAAGTATTTTAAGTACCTTTCCAGCCATCGTGTCAGGTATTACAGGTATGTTGGCTGGCAGATTGTTACTCAGTCATTTTACCCCCAACGAAAAAATAAACTACTTGATGACAGCAGGGGTATTTTCTGCCTTTATGGGCTATATTTGGGGTTTAGGGTTTCCTGTCAATGAAAACCTTTGGACAAGTTCGTTTGTCTTGGTCACCTCGGGCTTTGCGGCTTTGCTACTCGGTGCTTTGTATTTTATAGTTGATATTTTGGGAAAAACCAAAGGGACAAAAGTAGGTATTGTCTTTGGGGCCAATGCCATAGCTGTATATGTGTTGGGCGATATTTTAGCCCTCTTTTTTTACAGAGCCAAACTGGGTGCATATTCACTAAACGAATATACTGTCAATGAATTGATTCATATAGGGCTTACCCCTAATCTCTCAAGTTTATGCTATGCTTTATTTTTTGTGGCAGTCAATTTTATTCCTGCCTATATTCTTTATCAGAAAAAGATATTTATCAAACTCTGACATGAAAAAATCGACAACCATTGCTTTCTTTTTTAGTTTGGTTTTGACCATTTCTTTTGCTCAAAAAGAAAAAAAGGTAAAATTCGGACTCTTTACAGATGTCCATGTACCTACCATGCACGATGCCAAAGAACGCCTGACGGCTTTCATGGATAGTATGAAAACAGCAAAACCCGATTTCATCATCGAATTAGGTGATTTTGTAACTCCAGCTCCTAAATACGCATATGGTTTTGATATTTGGAAGGCTTATCAAGGGCCAAAATACAATGTCATTGGCAATCACGAGATGGACGGCGGTTATTCTCTACAACAGGCATTGGCCTATCGAGGCATGTCTTCATCATATTATTCATTTGAGAAAAATGGTTTCTACTTTATTGTATTGGATGGAAACGACAAAAAATCGCCCGATGTGAAAGGCTACCAAGAACACATTAATCCTCCACAAATGGAGTGGTTACGCACGGAATTGGCCAAAACGAAAAGTCCCGTTGTTATCTTCTCTCACCAAGGATTAGGTAAAGATGGCATAGACAATAGCGAAGAGGTCAGAGAACTGTTGGAGGCACATAATGCCAAGGCTAAAAAGAATAAAGTCATCGCCAATTTCTACGGACATATTCACTACGACCGTGCTGAAAATATCAATGGAATTTGGTACGTCTGTATCAATTCTATGTCGTACAAATGGTTGGGAGATGAGTATATCCATATACGTTATAGTGATGCAATAGACAAGGAATTTAAGTGGATTAAATATACAGCTCCCTATAAAGACCCCCTTTTTACGGTCATTGAAATTTCAACTAAAGGGACGATTACTCTCTCTGGCAAGAAATCAGAGTGGGTAGGCCCCTCTCCCAAAGAAGTGGGTTTTCCGCAAGAAAACAAAGACTATGATGTGCCCGAAATTAGGGCGAGAACCTTAAAATTCAAATAAAGCACTCATTTAAACTGTACAAAATGCCATTGATTCGCCTTTTTACACTTTCTGTTTTTCTGTTCTTATTTTTTTTATTTATAGGCAACTTCCCCAGTTTTGCCAAACCTATTGATGTTTCTAATGCCCAGATTTATACTTCTATTAAAGACAGGCAGATACTTCTGAGAACCATTGAAGTTTTACAACAAGAAGTTTATAAGCGAAGTCAAATCAATTGGTCTTTGGTGCAAAAACTCAACGGCCAGCCTTTTGTAGGACTTGCCCTTGAAAGCGATTTGTCTGGTTTTTCAGCAAAAATACGCGATGAAATTAGTAAGATGCCAGCCATTACACAAGAAGGATTCAAGTTGTTGGTGTTGGGAAAAGAAAAAGCTATTTTGGTGATTGGTAAAGATGCACGAGGATTGTTGTATGGTGTAGGACGACTGTTACGTAAATTAGAAATAACACCCAAGCAAGTATTAGTTTCAGATGATTTAACTTTGGCAACCAGTCCATACTATCCTGTACGTGGGCATCAGCTCGGCTACCGCCCCAAAACCAATGCGTATGATGCTTTTTCAGTAGCACAATTTGACCAATATATCCGTGAGTTAGCTCTTTTTGGGGCCAATAGCATTGAAATTATGCCACCTCGAACAGACGATGACGCTACAAGTCGGCACATGAAAGTTCCCGCTATTGAGATGATAGCCGAGCAGTCGCGGATATGCAAAGAATATGGATTAGATGTATGGATGTGGTATCCCAACATGGGTTCTAACTACACCCACCCTGATTCGATTCAAAAAGAATTAAAAGAACGGCATGAAGTATTTTCGAGGGTATCGAAATTAGACCATGTATTTGTACCTGGCGGCGATCCTGGCGATTTAGAACCTGATGTTTTGTTTGCATGGCTCAAAAAAATGGCAGTAGTTTTGCAACAGCACCACCCCAAAGCCAAAATATGGGTTTCACCACAGGTATTTCGCCCGACAAAAAAGTGGTTTGACACCTTCTATGCACATGTCAACAATTCCTATCCGTGGTTTGGTGGTGTAGTTTTTGGGCCTTGGGTAAAGATGCCCGTAGCCGAAATCCGTCGTATTGTCAAGCCCTCTATTCCGATTCGACACTACCCAGACATTACGCACAATTACAGTGCTCAATACCCCATTCCACACTGGGATCTGGCCTATGCCATAACGCTTGGCCGAGAAAGCATCAATCCACGCCCACACGACGAAAAAGTGATTCATAATGCCTTAGATGAATACGGTATAGGCAGTATCAGTTATTCGGAAGGTACTAACGACGATGTAAATAAGTTTGTATGGAGCGACCAAGATTGGAACCCCAACACACCCGTTATTGAAACCCTGCGCGATTATGCTCGTTTGTTTTTCGGTCCCTCTTACCAAGAGCCTATTGCACAGGGAATACTGGCTTTGGAACATAATCTACAAGGGCCACTAATGACCAACGAGTCCATTTCACGAACATTGATGCAGTGGCGTTGGATGGAAGAAAATGCGTCTTTGGCTATCTTACAAAATCCTCGCTTTCAAATGGGGTTAATTAGAGCTTATTTTGATGATTATACGTACCGCCGATTGATGTATGAAACTGAATTAGAACAACAAGCCAAAGACATTTTGGGAGGAGCCTCCTTTGGCAGTGCGTTAGTCACTCTTCAACGGGCAAAAAGTGTCCTTGAGAAAGCATGGACATCGCCCATATTACCTGCTTATCGTAAAAAATGCTTCGCCTTAGCTGATTCTCTGTACAAAAGCATAGGGGCACAGCTCACCATTAGCCGTCATGGAGCAATGTCAGGACGTGGCAATTTTATTGATAATATTGATATTCCACTCAACGATGCCCCTTGGTTATTAGATCAAATAACCAAGCTGGAAAAATTAGACAATGAATCAAACGCCTACAAGGTATCCAACAGCTCTTACACCGTACCGACCCAGGACCTGGTGGCTTTTACGATCATTTTGGCTCGCCCAGAGTTGGCATCGGGTAGTTTCTGAAGTAAGTTGGGAAAAAGACCCTGGGAGTTTACAATCACCCCGTGTAGGTTTTGGAGTGGGACTGGTAGGCGAAGAATGGGTAGATGAAATCAAAGCGACAGGTTTTAAAGGACAAGTAACGCCACGCGTCTGGATGAAGCAAGTCAAGACACTTTATGACCAACCTTTGAAAATAACCTACGATGAGCTTGACCCTCATACTGCTTATAAAATCAGGATTGCTTATACAGGTCGTTTTCGATCGCGGATGAAACTCACTACCGATGATGGGAGTATTGTCCATGATTTTCTTCAAACTGGAGAACAGCCTATTTTTGAGTTTGATGTCCCACAAAAAGCGACAGCCGACGGTAAAGTTACCTTTTTTGGAATTGCGGAGAAGGTGAACGCGGCTCACAAGTCACCGAGATTTGGTTAATGAGGAAATAAAACACCTCTCTTTTTTTATCATTATAAATAGCTACTTTTGTATAAAATTTAGAAAAAAGGCTTTTGTGGGCATTAAATTGCTCTAAGTTTCAGCAAATTAAACCTAACCTAAGAGTAGTGAAAACCATCATTAAGGGTACTGGTAGCCATTTACCAGAAAGAGTAATAGAAAATTCATTTTTCTTGAATCGGCAATTCATGGATGAAAATGGGGTGGTCAATCCTAAGCCTGTCGAGGAAATCATCGCAAAATTACAAGCCATTACGGGCATCAAATCAAGAAGATATATTTCCGAAAAAGGCGATTCGGTGCCGCTGATGGCAGCAGCAGCACAAACGCCATTGCTGATGCGGTATTGACAAAAATCAAATAGACAGCATCATTGTAGCACACAATGCGGGCAATATGCTCGAAGGTAGAGATGGCTTCCATACTGTGCCCAACATGGCGGCTCTGCTCAAAAATCGCTTAGGAATTACCAATTACGAATGTGCCGCCTACGACCTCCTTTTTGGTTGCCCGGGCTGGTTGCAGGGCATTATCCAAGCCCATCAGGCCATCCAAATGGGCGATGCTACCAACGTGTTGGTGGTGGGTATTGAAGTAGCTTCGAGGCTATTAGACCCCCACGATTTAGACTCCATGATTTTGGCCGACGGCTGTGGGGCTGCCATCATTTCAAGAGCCGAAGCTACCGAAGCAGGAATTCTCTCGTATGCTACTTACTCTCATGCCCAAGAAGACATAAGTTGTATCTATTTGGCAGGCTCTTACAACAAAGAAATTGCTGCCCCTACCCTTTTCAAAATGAACGGGAAGGATGTTTATAAATATGCTACGGTGTGGGTACCGAGGGTCATCAAAAAAGCCTTAGATAAAGCTGGTTTGGATGCTTCCGATGTAGATTTATTTTTGTTTCACCAAGCCAATGGAAAAATGCTTCATGCCTTTGCCAACAACTTGGCACAAATGTATCAACTCGAAGGGCTTTCTTTTGAAGACAAAATCCCTACTACCATTGACTTCACAGGCAACACTTCCGTAGCGACTATTCCTACTATGCTGGATTTAATCCGGCATGGAGAATTAGAAAATTATGAAATAAGACTTGGCATGAAAGTAGTCTTTGCCTCTGTAGGGGCGGGTATGCACTGCAACGCCATTGTGTATCAGTTTTGAGCAAATCTCTTGCTCATCAAGGTTTTTTTTCTCTTTCCGCGCTTTGTACTCCTTGAAACGATTTTCGTAGGCTTCGATTTCTTCAGGCTTAAATCGCTTTTGGAGTGCTTCGGGCAAGGCCAGTTTTTCGGGTGCTAAGGTAGGTGCTTGATCAATGAGCCTATTTTTACCTTTGACATCTTTATTTAACTCAAAGACATCATACAACTCACCCGTCACAGTGTACGATTTATAGATAAGTTGATTGTTGTTGATTGAAATAATCTGATACAATTGCGTGTTGGAAGCAGCCCTGTCCATCCAATCTTGCAGGCCAATGTCATACATTTTGGGACCACTCACCGATACTACATAAATAGGCCCATCGGGATATTTACGGCTTTTACCGAGCGGCATATTTAAACCCCGCCCGTAAGTATGATCATGGCCTTGGAGTACTAAATCAACATGGTATTTTTTATAAATAGGCTCCATTTTTTGCCGCCATTCGTCGTTATCTCGGCCACTTTTGGTAGAATAAATCGGGTGATGGTGCATGGCCACTGTCCACCGATTTGGGTTGTTTTTCAACATACCTTCCAACCAATCAGCTTGCTCATTCATTACCTTTTCATCCAACAATGCTCCTTGAGAATCTAACGAAATGAAACGAACACCTTGATAATCAAAATAGTAGGCCGTTTCTTTGAGTTTTTCGGGGCCATTTTCGGGTAGTATAAACGAAGGCCGCCAGTGCATCGAAACTTGCGCTTTCCCTGTAGCATCTTTAAAATATTCGTGGTTACCAGGGGTTGCTAAAGTGGGTACCATACCTGTAATCCATCCGCCCGCTTCAAACCATTCGCCCCACTGCCAGTCGGCGTTGGAAGTGTTGATTAAGTCTCCTGCATGGGTCATAAAATCAACGGCAGGGAAGGCTGAGTAAGCCCCGCGTATAGCCCGCGACCACAACGAGCGAATATCGTTTTGGGCATCACCAAAGTACAAAAAAGAAAAAGGAGCTGCTTTGTCTTGAGCGGTTTTGAAATGAAACCATTCGCTCCAGTACTCTCCTGCCCCCACACGATAAGCGTATTTTGTATGGGGTTTCAAATCTTTGAAATGAACCGAATGATACAACACCCGTTGGCCTTCTATGATGACACTTTGGGTGGTGGCTGTTACAATAGTGGCTTTTTTTGTAAAATCGGGAGAGGCATCTGCCTCATAAATAGCCCCTACTGATGCAACAATACTGGTGTCGGTACGCCAATTGACCGACTGCGAAGTAGCTGGATTGCCCTGCCAACCTAATATCACCCGATCGGGAAAAGGCGTAGGCGTGTAGGTTTTGTGGGGTTGGGCATGGCTTGACAATGCCCAAATAAGTCCTAAAATGGTGAGGATAAACTTTTTCATAAAAAAATGTTCTAAAATGACTTTAGGGTTAAGTTCTTACCGCTTTGTAATTAAATCCATAATCTGGTTGGCTCTTGCACCTGTTTTGCCTGTACTTGGGCATACTCCTTCACCGCTTAGTTCTTTTACAATAGTTTCGATAAGTGGTTGTTGTACATGTTCAGGATAAGGGATATGGTATTCTTGTACGCCTTCCTCGGTGGCTACTGTGATGGTAAATTTCTCAAAGAATGAAAAAGTAATCTTCCCTTTTGAACCTATCAACTGTGATTCATCCAGTCGTTGGGCTGGATTGAGCGTATAACACCAACTTCCTGTACCTAATACGCCCGATTCAAACTCAAAATTGGCTATTACAATATCATTGGCTTCGTATAAGCCCGCCTGATTTCTGGCCATTCCTTGAGCAGTTTTGATAGGACCGAGGATATATTCTAAAAAGTCAAATTGATGCGAAGCCAAATCCTCAAAATGCCCACCTCCTGATATTTCAGGATTAACCCGCCAACGGGGTTGGGCATTTTCTCCTATTTCTTCCACATATGGATTATAATGAATTTGAATCATTACTAAACGAATATCTCCTATTACTTTTTGGTCAATGAGTTCTTTGAGTTTGACAAAGTAGGGCAGCGTGCGGCGATAATAAGCCACAAAAAGCGGCACACTGGTTTCACGGCTTATTTGATTCATGGCTTCGCACTCGGCGGCATTGCGTGCCATGGGTTTTTCTACATATACTGCCTTGCCTGCCTTCATGGCTTTGGCAGCGTATTCCAGATGTACATCGGGCGGAGTAGCAATATAAATGGCATTTACTTCTTCGTCATTGATAAGGTCATCTACATCGCTGTACCACTTGGGCACACCGTGGCGTCGAGCATAGTCAGCAGCTTTTTCGGCACTTCGGCCCATCACAGCCACCAACGTGGAATTGGGTATTTTACTAAAAGCTGGGCCGCTTTTCTTTTCAGTTACATTGCCACAGCCTATCATTCCCCATTTAATGTGTGTCATTCTTTGAAGTTGTTTGTTGTGATTATCAAGAAAGCAAAAGGCTCCTTTTTACTCTTTATTTTCTAATAATGTTACAATAACTAATGATTGTAAGCCAATTAAAAGTATTGCTATATGACAATTGAAGTAGATGGTTTATTATCCAAAACATCCCCTACTGCTTGTTTGATGAGATGGATATCATGCTGCAATCTTTGGCTAAAGAGAGCTACATCAAAACTATGTACTACGATATTTATACCCTCTTTCATCCATTTTACCTGTCGTTCTGGCTCTAACGAAAAGTGAATCCCAATAGAAAGTCCCTTCGCACGTGTTCGATGGATAATTGTACGCACAGCTTCTTCAAAATCGGGATGGTCGTATTGCTCAGGTAATCCCAAACTTACCGACAAGTCGTGAGGCCCTATAAATACTGCATCCAATCCCTCTACCGACAACAGGTCGTCAAGGCGGTCGATGGCTGGTACACTCTCAATGTTGGCAATACAGATATTAGCAGCATTGTGTGTAGCAATGTATTGCTTCAATAAGGGTGTCATCTCTTCAACACCGCTCCTATAATTCATTAATTTTTCACCTTTTAGAGGTCTATATTTTGTTGCTCCCACCAGTTCTTGGATCTGAGTTGCAGATTCCAAATACGGAGCCACCACCCCCAAAGCACCTCCATCTATGACTTGACAAGCAAGAAAGGGGTCTGGGCTGGCAATTCGGACAATGGGCGTTATCTCCAAAGACCTGAAAATTTGGCAAAGTGTGGCTAATGCTGCTCTATCTATCGGAATATGCTCAGTATCAATAAAAACAAAATCAAGTCCTACTCGCTTTACTGCCATAGGCCACATTGGTGCAGTAGATGTAAAACATGTACCATATACATTTTGACCATTATTGAGTTTTTGGAAGAACGGGAAAGTAGTTGAATTCATCATGGGTTTCTGTTTCAAAAAGCAATACGAATAGGCTAAAAATAGTACGAATGGGGAGCGCGTTAGGGCTATTTTTATTCTATAATATTTAAATAAAGAAAATCGATTGCATAAAAGTAAAGAAATTAACCTGTTCGTTTTAATTCATAATCAACTACCATGCAATTAAAAAACCGTCTGGCACGTTTGTTGAAAGAGATGTTTTTTAACATCACCCTAATCCTCAAAATCCCATGGAAGCATCAAAAGAATTTGTAGCTTTGCTTCGAGATACGCAATTGATTTTGGACACTATGCCTGGCGAAGCCCTTGATATATCGGTAGTAATACCGCTTTTTAATGAAGATGAATCTCTTCCCGAACTTACGGCGTGGATTGCGAGGTTCATGGACGAACACCATTTTAGTTATGAGGTTTTGCTCATTGACGATGGCAGCACCGACGATTCTTGGGCGGTCATTCAGAAATTGGCCGTGGCCAACCCTGCCATCAAAGGCATCAAGTTCAATCGTAATTATGGCAAAACGGCTGCCTTGCAAACGGGTTTTCAGGTAGTAAGGGGCAGTGTGGTGATTACGATGGATGCCGACCTGCAAGATAGCCCCGACGAAATACCCGAACTCTATCGGATGGTCATGGAAGACGGATTTGACTTGGTATCGGGCTGGAAACAAAAACGTTATGACCCATTGAGCAAAACGATTCCTACTAAGTTGTTTAATGCCGCTACACGCGCAATATCGGGGGTTTATTTACACGATTTCAACTGTGGACTCAAAGCCTACAAACAGCGTGTGGTGAAGAATATCACACTGTATGGCGAAATGCACCGCTATATTCCTGTGGTAGCCAAATGGAATGGTTTTCGGAAAATTGGCGAAAAAGTAGTGCAGCACCGCGCCCGCAAATACGGAAGCACTAAGTTTGGCTTAGAACGTTTCATCAATGGCTTTTTAGATTTGCTTTCGATCACGTTTGTGCATCGTTTTAGCAAAGCCCCCATGCACTTTTTTGGTCTGTGGGGTACGCTCATTTTTGGTAGGCTTTGCGATTACGTTTTTTTGATTTTTCAAAAAGTATATTTGATTTATACCAACGAGCCTTTCGTAATGTAACCGACAACCCACTGTTTTATTTGGCTTTGGTGGCTATTTTGATGGGTACGCAACTTTTCTTAGCTGGTTTTTTGGGCGAAATGATGAAACTTTAAACCGTAAAGCAAGCTGATTATTTGGTCGTAGAAGATTGGGGTTTAAAAATCCCCCCAAACTGCCCATACATTTCTTTGAGCTTGGGGTCGCGCTCGGCTTGGTGCGGATGTCTTTGCGCATGGCTTTCCTTCTATATCGGTGAGCAGCCCCAACACTTGATACGCTCCAAAGCGCACAAAATAGGCAGGGGGCATTGCAGGCGGTCATTTCGAGCATGGAGCAAGGCCTTTCGTTCTGGATTTGGGCCGTGGTGAATCAAATATTTACCAAACACTTGCAAGAAATTATACTTTTCAGCCGCTTTTTAAACTTTCCATTTTCTGAATAAACCAGTCGTATTGCTCAGGTTTATTGAGTCCTGCATAATAATTGCCTACTGCCGTTACGATCTCACTATTAGGGGCGTTTTCAAAACGCTTGGCGACGGCGGCGGCATCGTCAGGTTTGCCAATAAGATAAGCATCCAAAGCCGCTGCTACTACTTGATAAGAACTATCGTTGAGGGCTTCGTGAAAGAGTGGGTCATTGGAGTTGTCGCCAAAAGACCCTAATGCAATGATGGCTTCCATCCGCACACGCGGATGCGCATCTACACGTGCTTTACTTTGAAGAAGCCGCTCCACGGCATTGAACTCCAAGCCGTCATATTCTGAAAAGTTAGCAACCGCCAATTGCCTAATTTTCCAAAAAGGGTCTTTCATGGCATCCATCATCAGGTGTCGAATCGTAGAATCGGCCAGTTGATTTTCTAAACCAATCATGGCTTCGTAGCGAGCGCGGTACTTGTCGCAATGTTGAAATTGAAAGATGAGTTCGGGCTTTGATTTTTCATAGTCTATCACAGCTAATAGTTGCTTCTCGGCATCAAAGTCCACCAAATCGGGACGTTGGGTTACCTCAAAAGTGAAAGTTTGGCGGGCACGGTCTATGACGATGTTGTGGGTAGTCTTTCTTTGATTTTCCCATATATCCACTTTGAGAGGTAATCTATAAATAGGCGTATAAGTTGAATCCTGCAACTGGCTTACTTTGAGCGTGACTTTATTGTCAGCAAAGGTTTTTTCGACTTTGAGTTGTGGATGCCCCGGTGATAGAAACCATTGGCTAAAAAACCAGTTCAAATCTTCGCCTGTTACTTCTTCAAAAGCTGCTCTTAAATCACTTATTTCAGCCGTTTGAAAGGCATTGCGAATGAGGTAATTACGTGAGGCTAAAAAGAAAGCCTCATCGCCTACGTATTTGCGGAGCATATGGAGTATTTGACCACCTTTGGCATACGAATGGTTGTCAAACATATCCTCTTTATCGGTATAATGATACCTAATGAGTGGCTCTTGTTTCACATCTGCTTCGCCCAAATACTGCTGCTGCTCACCTTGCGACCAATAATCGGCCTCTGCTTGGCCTTTTTTATGTTCGTTCCAAAGATATTCTGAGTAATTGGCAAAGGCTTCATTGAGCGGTAAATGCACCCACGATTCGCAGGTAACCAAGTTGCCAAACCAATGGTGCATGAGTTCATGGGCAATGACCTCGTCGGAGTTGCCATCTAACAAAGCGCGTGTGTCAGTTTGAACATTTTCACTATGAACGGTCATAGAGGTATTTTCCATCGCTCCTGCCACAAAATCGCGCACCGCTACTTGGGCATACTTTTCCCACTGAAATTCGACCCCGAATTTTTCTTCAAAGAAGGCCACCATCTCACGAGTACGGCCAAAAATAGCCTTGGCGTGAGGCGCATACTGTGGTTCCACATAATAACTCAATTCGAGGCCATTACGGATGGTATCGCCTGCTATGGCAAAATCGCCCACCACAAATCCTGCCAAATAAGGCGCATGAGGCAGCCGCTGCACCCACTGGTCGGTACGCAAAGTGCTGTCGGCGTTGAAAGTAGAAGTAACCAGAAGTCCATTGGAGAGTGTTTTGAAGCGTTTTTCTACCGTCAAACGAAAATCTTGGGTCATTTTTTCGTTGGGACTGTCCACCGTAGGCATCCAGCAAGAGTTATACTCGGTCTCTCCTTGTGTCCAAATTTGCTGCGGTTTGCCTTCTTCGAGGCCATCGGCATTGATAAAATAAAGCCCTTTGTCGCCTTTTGGCCCTGTTATGTTTTCAGGAATTTCATTGGGCTTGGCTACATAATCAATCAATACATGAACCGTTTCAGAACGGCTATAAGTACGGCGGAGCTTGATAGTGAGCAGGCGTTTGTCGTAGGTATATTCAAGCACATCCGAAATAGGTTCTCTCACGGTTTGCTTCGTCAGGGAATCTATTCTTACCAAGGTATCCAACTGAAAAATGCCTTTAATATCAAACCCCTTGGCATCGAGTTCAAGCGTGTTTTGAGGATAAAAATAGGGTTTGAAGGTAATCAAAGCACTGCCGAGGGCATGTTGGCGAAGCCAGTCGAAGCGCAAATCTAACTGAGTATGTAAAATATCATTTTTGAGGGTTCTGGTAGGGCGATAAGGGCCTTTTTTGGCAGCCCAAACGGGTCGTTTGGTGGTGTCGGCAAGCGAAACTGGGCTTTTGGCAAGAAGATTAGCCCCGACCAAAAAGGAGCAAAAAAATAGTATAATGAGTCTAAACATTCCTTATGGGTTATTTTATGACAAATGCAACCAATCTGCTCACTCAAAGGCGTTGCATGGTCGTCAATAATAACGCAAAGTTCGGAAACCTATTGGAAAGCACGTAATAAATCACAAAAAAAGCGTCAGCCAGTTTTTAAACGGGGTTGCCTAAACCGACTGACGCTTTGGGATTAGTTACTTAAAGTTTTAGACTAATGCAGCTGCTTCTACCAACTCATGTTTGGCCAAATACTCGGCAATTTGCACGGCATTGGTGGCGGCACCTTTGCGAAGGTTGTCGGCCACAATCCACAGGTTAAGTGTTTTAGGCTGCGACTCGTCGCGGCGGATACGGCCCACGAAGGTTTCATCTTTGCCGTGTGCCGTCAAAGGTATCAGGATAAATTTTATTTTTGGGGGTCATCTTGAATAATTACTCCCTCGGCTTGGCCTAAGATTTCGTAAATATCCTGAAGTTCAAACTCATTTTCAAATTCGATATTGACCGCCTCTGAATGGCCTCCGATGGTAGGAATTCTGACCGTCGTAGCCGTTACCGCAATGGAATCATCCATCATGATTTTCTTGGTTTCGTTGGTCATTTTCATTTCCTCTTTAGTGTAGCCGTTGTCCAAGAAAACGTCAATATGTGGCAACACATTGAGGTCTATTGGATGTGGATATACTTTTTCTACGCTGGTATCACCTTTGCGTTCGGCCATTAGTTGATCTACGGCGGCTTTTCCCGTACCCGTTACCGACTGGTAAGTAGAAACCACCACGCGCTTGATTTTGTATTTTTGGTGTAAAGGATTGAGTACCACTACCATCTGTATAGTGGAGCAGTTAGGATTGGCAATAATTTTATCTTCTTTGGTCAATGTATGGGCGTTGATTTCCGGCACGACCAGTTTTTTAGTCGGATCCATACGCCAAGCAGAAGAGTTATCTACTACTGTAATGCCTGCTGCGGCAAATTGAGGCGCAAGGGCCAACGAAGTACCACCTCCCGCAGAGAAAATAGCAATGGCGGGTTTGGCTGCAATGGCATCTTCAAAACTCACAATAGTGTATTGTTTCCCCTTAAATGTCACCTGTTTACCTACCGATCTTTCCGATGCTACTGGAATCAATTCTGTTACAGGAAAGTTACGTTCTTCCAATACTTTCAGGATTTCGCTGCCTACCAAACCGGTAGCGCCTACAACTGCGATTTTCATTGTTTTAAAGCCTCCTCCCCCGAAGAAAGCATTGTTTATGGTGGAAACCCCCTTCGAGGGATGGGGGCATAAAAAAATCGTCACCATGAAGGTTAAGAATCAAGACAAACACGCTGGTCAGATGGGGTCAATGTCCCATCTGGCTCTGCGTATCTATTTGGATTTCTTTGTGTTCACAGTGACGATAAAGTGTGGGTGCAAAATTGCACTAATTTCAGAATAAAGTCAAGTAGTGTTCAGAAAAATAGCTATATTGCTTAGTTGTCCGACTGTTTTAGGGTATGGATATCTTCCAACAGCTGGGTCATTTCAAGCCTAAGTGTACCGTTATAAATGCCTCTGATGCGTTTGTTTTTATCTATCAGCAGCAAATGTTCGGTATGTAAAAATTCGGTGCTGTCTTTGCTAAAGCCCAAGTCTTCTTCGGCAAAATACGATTGGCGTGCCAAAGTATAAATAGTTCCTTTTGAGCCCGTGAGAAAATGCCAACGCGGATTGCGGATGTCGTGGGTCGTTTTGTATTTTTTTAGCACACTTGTTTTGTCTATCCATGGTGTTACGGAATAAGACAACAAAACCACTTCTTCATCGTTTTGCAGGCTATCATTGACGATTTTGAGATTTTTAGTCATAGTAGGACATATACTCGGGCAGCTGGTAAAGATAAAATTGGCCACGTGTATTTTGCCTTCAATAGCCTGCTGCGTAACCCAAACGCTATCTTGATTGAGTAACGCAAAGTTGGCGATTCGGTGGGTGATTTTTGTAGAAATTTCTACTGAGTTATCAATGAAAAGGGGGGTAAAATCGGGGGTATTGTAGTAAGGCAAAGCAAGCTGTTCTTGTTGTTTCTTTTCACATTGAAAAAAACAAAAACTACCTAACCACAAAAATACTATCCGATACATTTTTACAGTTTTTAGTCCCCAACAATCCATACCTTTTTCCATTTCTTATCACATAATTGGCCCTGATTTTACCATTGTCGTACCACATTTTTTGTGGGCCTTCTTGGCCATTTTTGTAGGTTGCCAAATGAAACAGTTTACCTTCTACAGAGTATTCTTTGAACTGGCCTTCATACACGCCATTGACGGCCACAAACTCAAATCTTTTCTTCCCATTCTCCCAAAAGGCCACCTGTTTTCCATGTTTTTCGCCTGCCTTATAGTGTCGGTATTCCATCAGTTGGCCATTGGGATAGTATTTTTTAGCAACCCCATTCAGCAACCCGCCCACAAAGCCTTCGATCAATAGCGTATCTTTTTGATTCTCTGCAAATTCATAGACAAAGCCGCTGTATTTTTGATGGTTTACGTAGAGTGTATCTTGTATCCACTCCACTTCTTTGGAATTCTTTGCCACATACATAGCAGGGGTAAGGGGTGTATCAGCTTCTTGTTGACTACATGCCTCAGCCAAGACTAATAGGATAATGAAGCGAATCTTCATGCCAAGAGTTCTTTTCAAAACGACTACTGCGTTATGGTTCCAGCCGTACCATAATAGCCATTGCCGTTTAGATAGGGCGCATCGGCTGTAAAATGATAATGATAGATACCGTTGGGATAGTCTTTGGTAGCATGTGTGTGGCCATGGTAGGCATCCAATTTGCTGGAGTTGACAGTCGTGCCATCTTCTTCTTGCGGGCCATACACTGGAAAGCCATCCAACAAAAAGCCCATCAAGCCCGATTTGACAGACTTCACCGTTGTCAGATACAGCGGCTCCACGTGATAGTGGTATTGTCCCGATTGCTGCGGGTGGCCATAATATTTGTCGAAGCTGTTGATTTCGTTGGTCAATGCTTGGTTGTTAGGCCCGGCATACTGGTTGTAAAGAGGTACACCATTCAAGGCCACTCCTATAGGGCCTAAGGGCGTAGCAGCGTGGTTGGTCGCTACGGCAGGGTTGATAGGAATCTTAAACGTCAAATTTTGTGTAGCAATGGTATTGGGGTTTTTGGTAAAATTACCACCTCCGAAGGTTGTGCCACTGTACGCTTCGTAAAGGGTGTTGGAAGTGGGATAATACACGCTCTTGTGGTCGGGAGTACCATTGGTTTTGATGGTAAGGTAAGTGCCGTCGGAGGTGATGCTGGTAGCTCCATAGATTTTTTTGTACACTTCTGGAATCGTCGTGGTAGTAGTGGTAGGCGTTGAAGAAGTCGTAATGGTTTCATATTTTTTGCAACTCAATCCCATCATTACCATTGCAATGAAACAGAATATTTTTGATGACTTTTTCATTTTTGTATTATTTTTAAAGGTTTATGCTCTTTGGATGTTTTCTCAACAAAAAACTTGCGGGCAACCAGTACTTTTTTGCAATACACTAAAAATAAGGCAAGTAAGTGGCTGCGTGCGAGTGCCTACAACCCTGTCTTTATCTGCCTTAACTTATCCAAATTTTCTTGGGCTTCAGACGACAACGCAGTTGAGAATAAATTGATTTGTTCAAAATAGCCATTGTTGGTTTTATATAAATACTCTTTGCCGCTGGCCAAGCGAATGTATTTGTACTGCTCATTTCGAAGTGCATAGCCATCATTTTCGGAAGGTGTAGCTGTAAAAAACTCACTATACACGGCACTTCGCTTGGTGGCAGAGGCATTGGTAAACAGGGGTTTCATACTCATCCCATCTTGATAAGTGGTAGTACTCGTACCAGCCATATCTGCCAAAGTCGCAAATATATCGGGGGCTTGCACCATGGCCGTTTCCACTTGGTTTTTTCTTGTTATGCCTTTTCCAGCTACAATCAGAGGCGTATTAATACCTCCCTGAAACAAGGTACTTTTGGCCGTTACCGAGGTTACTGGGCTTTGCGCCACCCGTGGCGGTGTGCCATTGTCGCCCACAATCACAAACACCGTATTTTCTCTTTGGATAGCCGTCATTCCGTTTATCAAACGGGCTATTTCTTTGTCCATGGCTTCGATGGCCGCCAAATAATAAGGCAAGGGGTTGCTGTTGATGGTGGTGGCGTTATCACTCAAGGTTTTGTTTGAAATTAGGTTTAATGGAGGGCGATGAAAGGGCGTATGTGGTGCATTGAAGGCCAACCACAAGAAAAAAGGCTTGGTTTGCTGTTTTATCCAAGCCACCGACTGGTTCACAAAATGTGTTGTGCTATACGTTGTGATGGTTTGCTGTACGCCATTGCTTGTTTGTGTCCAGTTGTAATAGTCATTGACCGCGCCTGTCAGAAAACCGCTATAATACTGAATACCAAAACTTTCGGGAGCGTTTAGCTGGCTATTCGAGCTTACGTGCCATTTGCCTATCAGGGCGGTGGCATATCCATTGTTGGTTTTATCATCGATGTATTTTTGAATGATGATTTCACTGCTTTTTAGACCTACGGGAGGTGTTTCTACCCCGCCTATGCCTGTTCTGAAACCATATTTACATGTAAGCATGGCAACGCCCTCGTAGGCGAACACTCAAGGGTTTGACCAAAAGTTAGTGAATGTGAGGCCATTCTTAGCCAATGAGTCTAAGGTCGGTGTAGTGGCTTTGTTGGAGATGTTGCCAATATAATTCCCAAAAATATCCCAACCCATATCGTCAATAATGATAAAGATGATATTGGGCTGCATGGAGGCAGCGGTGTCTGTCATGGGACTATCTTCCATTTTACAAGAAGAAGAGAAAAACAGCAATATCAATGAGACAAAAAATAAAATGCGAGTTTTGACCCTATCCATACCTTTACCTTTTTAGCTTAGTTGATATTGCGTTGGATTCGATGTTACCAAAAAGGTTTACTCAGACTTCAATATTTTAATATCCCCCATCAATGAGGCGATACTATCTGGGTCTAAACCATTGTAAATACCTCTGATGTAGCACTCTTTGTCAATGTCGAATTTTCGATGGCTGTTTTTCCAAAAACCATAATGTCGCTCATAGCCAATGCTTTTTAGTAATGGTGTTTTTAATAATATGTTGGAGAATAATGCCTTTTAAATGCCTCGCCCCAAAAAAACTTGCGGCTAAGGGAAGTTTTTTTTTCGATTTTCTTAAAACTATTTTAAGCGTTTACAGGTTTGTATATATGTTGAAAAACAATACATACTACCTTCGGACTCAGGCACCAAGTCCAACGGTCGAGAGGGTGTTGCAGACAAACTTTCTGACGACTCCTCGGCACGTTTGTATAAACAACAGTGGACATTTGATATGTTTTAGCATGAATAATCCAAGAGTGGCGGTTTTTAGGAAAACGCACTTCAATGCCGCGCATCGTCTCAACAATCCAAGCTGGTCGGAAGAGCAAAATGCACGCGTGTTTGGCAAGTGTAATTATCCCAATTACCATGGACATAATTATGAACTGATAGTACAAGTAACGGGTGAAGTAAACCCCGATACAGGCTACGTGGTAGATTTGAAGTGGCTGAACGATTTGATAGAACAACACGTTCTTGAAAAATTCGACCACAAAAATCTAAACCTCGACACTAAGGAATTTAAAAACTTAAATCCCAGTGCCGAGAATATTGCGATTGTGATTTATAACCTATTACGTGAGCACTTAGAGGCCACTTTAGATTTGAAAATTAGACTGTATGAAACTGAACGAAACTTTGTGGAATACCCCGCTTAAAACCATGCAAAATACAACTGATTTGTCGATAGATGAATGGGGCGACAACCACGCCTTGAGTAGCTACGACACCCCTCTGCGCAATGATGCCTTTGATATGAGTGATGAAGACAAAATCGCTAAAATCACGCATCATTTTCGCGAAATTATGGAAACCTTGGGGCTTGACTTGACCGACGACAGTCTCAAAGGAACACCACAACGGGTAGCCAAAATGTACGTGCAAGAGATTTTTAGTGGCTTAGATCCCAAAAATCGACCTGCGGCTACGCTTTTTGAAAACAAATACAACTACAATGAAATGCTCGTAGAGAAAGACATTAGCTTTTACTCCAACTGCGAGCATCATTTTGTACCTATTTTTGGTAAAGTACACGTGTCTTATATCTCCAAAGGCAAGGTCATTGGATTATCGAAAATCAATCGAATTGTGCAGTATTTTGCCCAACGCCCCCAAGTGCAAGAACGCCTTACAGTGCAGATTGGAAAAGAACTCCAGCAGATTTTACAAACCGAAGATGTAGCTGTGGTGATTGATGCCAAGCACTTGTGCGTAGCTTCGCGCGGAGTCAAAGACGATACCAGCACAACTGTTACTTCCTACTACGGAGGGAAATTCAGAGAAGAAGCTACTAAAAATGAGTTTTTGAAATATTTGTAAACCGTCGGTATAGCAAACAACCGACTGACGGTTTTATTCTACTCCCATTTGGGTCAGAGCAGCGCGGGCTTTATTGTCCACGCTGTTTTTGTATTCATGCTTCGGAAAATCGAGTGTTTGTCTGAAGTAGGCAATGGCCTCTTGATTTTTACCAAGCGATTGGTAGATATAACCCAACTGTAAAGCCGAAGTAGCTCCAAAGTAGAAGCCTTCTGCTTGGCTCAACGAAATAGCCCGCTCAAAATGTTTTTTTGCCTCTATGGGTTGATTTTGGCGTTGAACGATACGCCCCAAACGATACTGAAATTCGGCCTTATCATATGGCAGGGCAAACTGCTGTTCTTGGTAAGGCTTGAGTAATGCCAATGCTGCATCATAATAGCCCCCATCGAAAGCCAGACGGGCCTTCATCAGTATTTTTTGTTGGACAGACACCCTCCCTTTCCTAAAACTCTCTGCTATTTTTTGAGCGGCTTTGTCTGATTCTACATACGCTATACCTACTTTGTCTATTTTGTATAGGTAGGGTTTGCCTGCCGTTTCATCGCCAGCAAGCCAATGGCTCAAAAACAGCATTAAATAGGTGTCTTTTACAAAATTTTGGCCCCTATAATACATCAAAAACTTGTTGAGGTAAGTTCGGGCAGTGCCATAATCGCCCTTTTGTAGTAAATTTTCGCCTCTGAGATAATCCATGATAGGTAAAGAAAGGTAATGACTACCTCGCGGCTGCTGGCTCAATAAGGCCAAGGCTTGCTCACCCCGACCGTCTTTCATGGAGATAGTTACTCCAAAAAAATTGAGCAGCAGATTATCCTCATGGGCTTGGAGATACTGCAACAATTGGGCATTTTCGCGGTCTTCAAAACTCAAAATATGGGCATAAATCAATAGTTCGAGTAGTTGGGCTTCATTTCCAAAAATTTTATCTTTTTGAATAACCATCCTGATTTCTCGCAGCCCTTGTTGGATATTGCCGCGCAGCCCCAGCAACTTCGCAACCCACTGGTAATTTTGAGGGGTAGAGCCTATTAACACATGCAGTAAGCCCAGCGATTTATAAGTAGGCAAAAAGTCGGGGTATTTTTTGGCGTTTTCATCGAGCAGACGATACGCCTTGATAATATCCCAAGAGGCGGCTATTTCTTTACCAAATTTTAGCTTCACAAAAGCCCAATGTAACCGTACCTCGGCTTGTAGAAAACGGTAGTAGGGTGAGTTGGCGGGCATATCTTCCAAAACATCCAATCTTTTATCTTGATTGTCAGAAAGTTGCTCATACATTCGTTTTTCATCGCTAATGAGTAAAGTAACGATATCGGCATAGTTTTCGACGTAAATGCTGAAGGCGGTTTGGCTTTTTTCTTGGGCTATTAGCTGTCGTGCCGAATTTATTTTTAGTTTAAAAACCTCAGAATAAGCTGTTTGAAGTGTTGGAGAAAAGATATAGTAGGGAGTATTTTGAGCAAAAGAACAACAACCAATGCTATATGATATAAGATATATGACGTATGATAGAATCGTTCGTTTTTGTTTCACAGCTTAAATCCTTCTTTTTGGCATCCCTGGCAAAGTCGTAAAACGCTGTCAAAGATTGATTAAACAAATGTACTCACTATATCTGTTTATTGATAGGTTAGATTATTTGATGAACAACATGTTTCTTTTGCTGAAACAAAAAATCATCGCCTTTTTGCCTGCCCATAAGCGATGCCCCCAGTGGCGATTGCGGCGATACAACAACAACTTTTTCGCCTACTATTTCGATTGTTCCCACACTTACTGCAATAAAAAATATCCCTGCAGAGGTTTGTATTAATGCCCCCAATCCTACTCTTTCAAAAACATAATTGATATCAATACGCTCTAAGATGGTACGTTCTTGGCGAATCTGGTCATAGAGCTGGGCATGGCGGTCGCGTTCAATTTGTGCCATAGCGCGGCCTGTTTCATACTTATCGCCTGCACTACTTTTAGTTTCTTGGTTAGCCGAATTTTGCGCCGCTTGCATAGCCTCAAACGCAGCGTTCATGCGTGCATCTAAATGTGATTTAAGGTATTCTAAAAGAGCTGGTTTCATATAAGGCTATCGGTAGTTAGCTATTAGTCCATAAAATCAAAGTCAACTACCCCTACTAAATCCGATGATTGATGATTTGGTCGTAAGTACCTGCAAAAGCCGACTGCTTGACCCCTTCCGACGACAGAAAATCATGTGGGAAGCCCAACTCGATTTTACTGATTTCGTTAAGGCGTTCCATCATTGGGTCGGGAATAGAAAAATCGAGACATTTCAAGGAATCTTGAAGTTGCTCCAAACGCTTTGCTCCGATAATGGGCATCACGTTAGACACCCTTTGTCTGGCCCAATTGATGGCAATTTGGGTAGGCGTTACGCCCAATTCATCGGCTATATTTACTACTTCCTGTACTATTTCCATGCTTCGATCATTGCGACGTAAGCTATTTTCTGGTACGCGGCCCGATTCGCCGCGTAGGTACTTGCCTGTCAAAGCCCCGCCGCCAATTACTCCCCAAGGCGTTACGGCCATATCCAAAGCCTTAGCCATAGGCAACAAATCTCGTTCTGCCCCTCGCTGAAGCAATGAATACTCAATTTGTAAAGCTGCAAACTGCGACCAACCGCGTAGTTCGGCCAGCATATTGGCCCGGGAAATTACCCAAGCGGGCGTATCGGAAATACCAATGTAGTGGACCTTTCCCGATCGCACCAAATCTTCCAACCCCCGCATGACCTCATCAATAGGCGTGGTAAAATCCCACATATGTACCCAAAATACGTCAATGTATTCTGTATTAAGTCGTTTGAGGCTTTCATTGAGAGAACGAATCATGTTTTTGCGATGGTTCCCTGCAAAATTGGGGTCGCCTTGCCTATCCATGAGGGTATATTTGGTGGACACTACAAAATGATCGCGGTCAGAAGCAATAAAATCGCCCACGTATTTTTCCGATGTGCCTTCGGTATATCGATTGGCCGTATCCAAAAAATTGCCCCCTGCGTGGGTATATGCCTCAAAGATTTTTTTACTTTCGTGTTTATCAGCTCCCCATCCCCACTCTACGCCAAAGGTCATAGTGCCCAAACAAAGTTCTGAAACACGAAGACCTGATTTACCTAATAATTTGAATTTCATTACCGTTTTGTTTGTTAATTAAATGGTGGATTGATAGCATCACCTTTTCTACCTTTTGCCCAAAAATACACAGAAAAATCAAGTATTATGTGTTTTCGCAATTCCTTAACCGCTACAGTAGCCGAAATGGAAAATCGTTTTGGTGCTGTTTTTGAAAGTAACGTCCCTGAAATTCAGCCTATTTATCATGCCAACGGCTTTGAGTTTCCCACTTGGCCTATTGTGACTGCGCAAGCACCTCAAACGTTCAAATCAGCTCATTGGGGTCTAATACCACGATGGGCAAAGTCGATGCAAGAAGCTCAAGAGCTAAGGCAAGGAACGCTCAATGCCAAGATAGAAACCTTGGAAGAAAAACCTTCTTTCAAGTATGCGTTGCAAAATGCCCAACGATGTTTGATTCCTTCGACAGGCTTTTTTGAGTGGCAGACTGTAGGTAAACAAAAATATCCTTATTTCATTCATCTTCGCAGTCAATCGCTTTTTGCGATGGCAGGTTTGTGGGAAAGTTGGCAAAATCCTCATCAGCCAAGCGATATTTGGCATACTTTTAGTGTGATTACTACCGAAGCCAACCCGCTCATGGCCAAAATCCACAATACCAAACAGCGAATGCCAGTTATTTTATTGCCAGGAACAGAATCTATTTGGCTACAAACAAACGTAAATAGTTCATTGTTAGAACAAATAGGGGAGCCTTTAGATGAAAAACTGATGGAGGCTTATACCATCAGTAAAATGATTAGCAACCCTAAGGCCAATTCAAACGTACCAACAATAATACAACCCATGATTTATCCCGAATTGTCGCAGCAGCAATTGCGATTATTTTGATAAAAAGAGGTTAAAATCTATTTTGCTATTTTTCACATCCATTACTATGCGTAACAAGTCATTGCTCTGGGTTTTTGTATGTGGACTGAGTTTATGCCTCTGTTCTTGCTTTCGCTCTTGGCGCAAAAGCGACCGAGAAATTCGAGAGCACTATGCCAATCGCTCTATCAAACCTACATTCTATACCATTCAAAACGATAGTTTAAAGCTTTTTGTAGCTACTATGGGAGCAGATACGCTTCCTCCATTACTACTCATTCACGGCGCACCTGGGGCTTGGTATGGCTATCTCAACATGCTCGACGACAGTGTATTACAAAAAAGTTTCCATATCATCTCCATTGATCGCCTTGGTTATCACTATTCTGGTTTACGAAAAAAACGGGTAGTTACTTCTATCGAAACTCATGCCAAGGCAGCGGGATTGGCACTATCGCTCAATCATTCTCATAAAAAAGGCGTAGTGCTGGGGCGTTCTTATGGAGCACCTATTGCAGGTCAATTGGCGATTTTGCAACCCCAGCATTTTGACAAGTTAATGATGATAGCACCTGCTATTGATCCTGAAAGAGAAAAATTTTGGTGGTTTTCTAAGCCAGCCAGATGGTGGATTATCAGAATGTGGCTACCACGTCAGCTTAATGTAGCTACTTTTGAGAAATTTGCCCACGCCAAAGAATTAAAGAAGCTTCAAAAGCAATGGATTCATCTTAAAGTTCCCGCTACAATAGTCCAAGGAGGACAAGATTGGATTGTAGATCCTAAAAATATGGATTTTGCCCGTCGGGAGCTGTTTCAAGAAGCCAATTTTATTTATATCCCTGAAGCCAGTCATTTTATTACTTCCACACATGAGGGGCTATTGCGGGAGCTAATCATTCAACCCTTCCAAAGCCACCCAGCCAAAGGTTATGGAAGTAGTAACGATTAAATTCTTTCTTAACCTTTCCAAGGCCCAACACTATAGTTAAGCCTTGGAAAGATGGGCGAGGTTTTATCCTTCCAACACTTCTGACGAAATCCCTACATTAGAGAAACCTCCATCATGGAAAAGATTTTGCATCGTTACCATACGGGTATAATCTGAAAATAATACCGTTACGAAATCGGCACAAGAATCGGCAGAAGCATTACCAAGCGGGGCCATTTTTTCGGCAAAATCGTAGAATTTATCAAAACCACCAATGCCCGACCCAGCCGTGGTTTTCGTAGGCGACTGCGATACGGTATTGACGCGTACTTTTTTCAATTTTCCATAGCGGTAGCCATAGCTGCGGGCAATGGATTCGAGCATGGCTTTGGCTTCGGCCATATCGGTATAAAACGGAAAAGTGCGCTGTGCAGCCATGTAAGTGAGTGCTACAACACTTCCCCATTCATTGATAGCATCCATTTTTTCGGCTACTTGCAAAAATTTATGAAACGACAACGCCGATACATCTACGCTTTTCAAAAACCAATCGTAGTTTAAGTCGCCGTATTGGCGGCCTTTGCGGATATTAGGCGACATGCCGATAGAATGTAATACAAAATCCACTTTCCCTCCCAACACTTCCATAGACTTACCATAGAGGTTTTCTATTTCTTCTACCACCGTGGCATCGGCAGGAATGATTTCGGCCTCGCAAGCCTCTGATAATTTCTTAATTTCTCCCATCCGCATCGCGATGGGGGCATTGGTCAGGGTAAAAGTTGCCCCTTCGGCTTTGGCCTTCATGGCCACTTTCCATGCAATAGAGTTCTCATCGAGTGCCCCCGAAATGATGCCGCGTTTACCTTGTAATATTCCGTTTGCCATTTATCATTAGATGGTTTATTATTCAACATTCATTTATCAAAAGTGCGGCAAAGTAACAAAATTTTGAGCAAAAGTGATGGAGGGAGCTTTTAGAAAAAACGAGCGATTAACCTAATCCCATCTTCTGATTGAACTGGAGTGGCACAATTCAGCTACCCGAAAATGCGTTGATGCAGCGAACCTTAAACCACCACGCATGTTTCTTTTTACCAAAAATTGGAGAGGAAATCGCTCTTGAAGAACTATTTTATGACAAGAAAATCCAGTACTTAATTATTATTCAACGCTATATCCACGATCTTTCAATTCTTGATAAGGGTTTGTAAGCAAATAAGTGGCACCATTTTGCAGTAAATAAGTTTGATCAGCAATGGCTAACACTTCTTTATAGAGGTGGTCTGTGATAATAATTCCCTTTTTACATTTTTGGGTTTGGATATAGGCTTTTAATTGCTCTACATAAAGGGGCGATAAATGAGAAAAGGGTTCGTCAAGCAATACAAATGCCACAGGAGAAAAAAGTACCATCAATGTCTCTAAAAAACGTCGCTCTCCTCCCGAAAGCTGCCCCATTCGTTGGGGCTTCAAAAGAGGCATTTTGTCATACTCAATCGTATCAAGAGGTACGTTGTATCGCCTAAAAGCCTCTTCTACCCGCATAGAAGAAGGTGTAAGAGGATGCTGCGGCAAGTAACACATCAATCCCTGCTTACGAAAGGGCAATTCTATGTACTTCCCACACCACCTCACCGACTTATAAGTAGGGGTAAGTGTTCCAAATATAATTTGTAATAGACAAGATTTGCCACTCCCATTTCGTCCCAAAAGAGCCGTAACCTGATTTGTAGGTATTTTCAGATAAATATTCTGAAGAATTTTTCGCCCTCTAAAAGATAAATCTATGCTATCAGCCTCTAAAACAGCAGAATAATCCATTCTATCAATGCCATTAATCCAAAAAATAAAATCATATCTAATCCAAAAGCTCCTATAAAAAGTAAAGGTATAGAATATCCTAAATTTTGATAAAAAATATACACTTGACGAGAAAACGTCTGCATAAAATACCAAACTACTCCAAATGAAGCCACTTTTAACCAAAACAAAGGAGCAATAAATGACCAAAACGCCTCACCCACTGGTACTCCTGCCAACAGCCACCCTCCCCATGCAACAGCCTGAGTAAAAAATCCAAAGTTTCGATAAAAAAGGCCAACTATAGAAAGCATCTTGCCAAGATTTTTGGCAAGCTAATGAAGGCAAGTAAAAATCTACAAACCAATTAAGAAACTTTAACTTTATTTCTTTGTCTATTTATTCTCCCATCTGTAAACCGATACCACCATTTAACATAAACCCTCTTTCGAACCCTATCAAAAAGTTAATTTTGTTTGTTAGAAAAACTGACAATACAATCTTTTAATCAATCAAAAATCACTCATTCACCCAATCGTTCCATCATATATGTGGCAGTTTATTAAATACGTTTTTGCAACCATCGTGGGGCTGTTTCTTTTTAGCCTCATTGGCTTTTTCTTATAGTAGGTATCGCGGCAGCAGTAGGGTCTTCTGAAGAAAAAACCACCTTAGAGAGTAACTCGGTGCTGAAACTCAACCTCAATGGTCCAATCCAAGAAGTATCGGTCGAAAATCCTTTTGCTTCTTTTTCGGGAGGACAGGGCAATGTCATAGGACTGATTGACCTCAAGTCTGCCTTGGCCAATGCCAAACTCGACCCCAACATCAAAGGCGTTTATCTCGATGTGCAGTATCCAATGGTCGGTTGGGCATCGGCAGAAGAAATCCGCGATGCCATCATAGATTTCAAAAAATCAAAGAAGTTTGTAGTAGCATATGGCGAAGTAATGACCGAAAAAGCTTATTACTTGGCCTCTGTAGCCGATAAAATCTACCTCAATCCCGCAGGTGGCATGGAATGGAATGGCCTCAGTGCCGAGTATGATTTCTATAAAGGCACCTTGGAAAAATTAGAAGTAAAGCCTTTGGTATATCGTGTAGGCGAGTTTAAAAGTGCTGTAGAACCCTTCTTCCGCGAAAATATGAGTGATGCCAGTCGCTTACAAAATCAAGTGCTCATCAATAATGTGTTTGATCATACAGTAGAGAAAATCGCCCAAGCACGGGGCTTAACTCCTACGCAGCTCAAAAACATGGCCGATTCTCTGAGCATTGACTCACCTCAAGATGCCCTCAAAAACAAACTCATTACGCATGTAGGCTACTACGATGAAGTAGAAACTACCCTTCGCAACGAACTCAAACTAAAAGAAGAAGACAAAATAAAATTTGTGAGCCTTGAAAAATACACCAAGGCCGAAAAACATGTTAAGCAAGGAAAATCAGATAGCCGTATTGCTGTTATTATCGGTGAAGGAGCCATTTATTCTGGCAAAAGTGGTGATGGTAACATAGGTTCTGAAACCATTGCCGAAGAACTTCGTAAGGCACGTAAAGACAAAAAAGTAAAAGCCGTTGTACTTCGTATCAACTCCCCTGGCGGTAGTGCGCTGGCCTCTGATGTGATGTGGCGCGAGGTGCAACTCACCCGTAAAGAAAAGCCCGTCATTGCTTCTATGTCGGATGTAGCAGCCTCTGGTGGTTATTACATGGCCATGGGATGCGACAAAATCGTCGCACAGCCCAATACCATCACAGGCTCTATTGGGGTGTTTAGTGTGCTATTCAATTTTGAAAAAACTTTCCGTAACAAGTTGGGCATTACCTTCGACCGTGTCAATACCAACGCTCACTCTGATTGGCCAAGTGTAACACGCGAAATGACTGCCTTTGAAAACAACAGGATGCAGCGTAGCACCGAAAATATCTACGCCATATTCACCAAGAAAGCAGCCGAAGGCCGTAAAATGCCCTTGGAAAAACTACAATCTCTGGCCTCGGGGCGAGTGTGGTCCGGTAAAGAAGCCAAAGCCAACGGCCTCATTGACGAGTTTGGAGGCTTAGACAAAGCCATCGAAGTAGCCGCTAAAGCTGCCAAATTGAAAGAAGGCGACTACCGCGTAAAGTACCCCGCCAAGAAAAACGTGTTTGAAGAAGTGGTTAATAAACTTTCGGGAGAGACCGAAGAGCGTATTTTACAGGAAAAGCTCGGCGATTTCGCTCCTTATCTCAATACACTCAAAAAATTGCAGCAGATGCAAGGTATTCAGGCACGAATGCCATTTGAAATGAAGATAAACTAAGTGATTGTAGTTATCCAATATAACTCTGTCATTCCGACGTAGGAGGAATCTATTCTATTAGAAGGATTTGCTTCCTCCTGCGTCGGAATAAAAAGTTATCCACAAAATAGGAATGACAAAAATTAATCTCGCACCGCTCCTGTACGCCACGCTTCTACCATCGGATACCAAATAGGTTGGTATTCTACATAGCGTTGAAGCTCGTAATGATCTTCTACAAACTGATTGGGGCGGCGATTGAACGTAAAGTTTATTTCTGAGAAATTAGCCCGCTGCGAATACACCCATACTTCGCGATCTTTGCTACGCTGCACACGATCAGGCGATCCCATGATGATAAAAATCATACCCTTATCGGTTTTCCAACCTTCTTTGTAGGTCGTAAAGAGCTTATTTGCTTCTTCTACTCGATGATAAAATACACTGATACTCCGCTTAGCCAAATCGCTATTACCATTCATTAAAGCAAGCCAATACCTATCCAAAGATTTTTTAGCATCTTGTGCGGCCAAAAGTTCCTTTATTTCTTGGTTTTGACTCATATACATCACAGGCTGTGAAAGTTCCTCGGGGCGTGTCATTTTGGGAAAACGCTTATTGGCCACTACCAAACCAAGGCCAAAAGCTTCGGTAGTATCTTCGGTCATATAATACAACCCTTCTTCCCGAAAAGATAAAAGTGTACTTGAATTAATCATAAAAGTGCTATCCACGCTCAAGGTACGAGGTACTGCGGGGCGTAGTATTCATGGGCGAAGAAGCCGCCTCAAAATCATGCTTATACCGCATTACATACAGCGGCTTCACTGTTTTGTTGATGTCTTTAATAAGAATCGTATCATTGATATTAACATAATTTTGGAGCATAGGTACTTGCCCCGTTTTTTCAAATAAAGCAAAACGATCACTCAATTTAGTTTCTTTAAATCGAACAGCTAAGTCGTTCAGTACTTTTTTGGTTGTGCCTATTTCTGAAATTTCAGAAAGAAGTACTGCCTGGTCGTGGTTAGAAGGTTTCTTCAGTTCAAACCTCACCATATATTTAGTACTGCTCAACTGAACAACATTTTGTTCATTTATCGGCACATTACCATAAGCCAATCGCTCGCGTGAGGCAAAATCGGGATAAAGTACATAATTGAGCGTAAATTTTTCTGAGAACTCCCTCCAACGAATCGGCAAATTGCCCGCCTTGCTCAATTCTACCCTCATAAAAATAGTCGCACTGGTAGAATCTTTGCTTAAAAACTTACTTTTGATACCTAATATCGCAATTTCTTCCGTGTTTTTATTGGCATCTGCTGTGTTTTGGTTGTCGTTTTTACGCCTTCTACTTTGGGCTTCTGCCCATTGACAACACATAAATGAGATAAGGATAAAAACAAAATTTTTCATATTTGATAATTGACTATTGAGAAGTAATGATAGTTGCTCTCAACCATCACATAGTAGAATTTAAAACGCTAAAAACTTAAAAATAGCATATTAGCTTTTATTTTTTCATCGAACTAATCTTATCTAATTCAATGGTTTGATAATAGCTATGTACTTTCAATAAAATAGCCAAGGCAATGGCTGATTCTGCTGCTGCTACCACTATGACAAACAAAGCAAACATTTGGCCTGTAATACGGACAGGGTCATATTGAGCAAAAGCTATCAGATTAAGATTGACAGCATTGAGCATCAACTCTAAGCCAATCAGCACGGCAATGGTGTTACGTTTGGTAATCATAACCGCCAAGCCAATACTAAAAAGTAGCGCGGCGACAATCAAAAAGTGAGGTAACGGGACGATTGGTTGCATGGTGCAATGTTAATCAAAATATTGATTAATCTTCCTATATTTAAGGCTTAATCTATCTCCTTAGACGATCATTGTTACAACACCAAATTATCACATTGTTATATGGGCCTTTTATCTCAAATCAAGCAAAAAGTACTTAAAGTCAAAGAAGAATTGCTACCTCAAACAGAGTTTGATGCTTCGACACTTCCTTGGATAGACCGAGAAGATGCAAATGTAGATGAGTTTATAAAAACCTATCAAGCACCTTTTCAGGTTTCGTTTGATGTTTCCGACAAGCTGAAATTTTGGCAAAAGAACGGTTATGTAGTCTTGGAACAAGTGATTCCCGCCCAAATGCTTGATACTTTTTGGGCCGATGTAGAGGAATTAGTTGAACATCCCGCTCAATATAAAATGTGGGCGCGGATAGATCTTCCCAAATTTGACCCCAAACGTGAGCGACCTATCAGCGAGTTTACGACCGAGGATTTAAAAGAAAAATATGTCAAACTCAACGACTTTCATAATCTGTCGGTAGCAGGCAAAAAATTGATGACGCATCCCGCTATTGTTACTTTTTAGATGCTATTTTTCAGCAACAGGTTGTGGTAATGCAAAGGTTGGCATTCATGTATGGCAGTCAGCAGCCCACGCACCAGGATTTCCCTTGGGTAACAGCCCACCCTGCCAGTCATTTGGCTGCGGCTTGGATCCCATTGGAAGATATAAGGGCTGATTCTGGGCCATTGTACTACTACGTCGGCTCACATAAAATGCCTAAGTTCAACTTCGGCAACGGTATTTTGTTCAATAATCGCTCCACAAAGACCCCTCTTGAATTTGCTGATTATTTAGACAAAACTTGTACTGAATTGAAATACCCTAAAGATACGCTCCTCATCAAGCGAGGTGATGTACTAATTTGGCACGCGGCATTGGCACATGGGGGCGACATTATTAGCAATCCAGCCCAAACGCGCAAATCGTATGTTTGCCATTATACTACCCAAGGGGCATTGCCCTTTCATCGCCACCGCTTTGGTCAAGAGCCTGTTAGCGAGTATTATAATGGGATAGGGATTTATCAAAACCCTGATTTTAGCGATCAAGAAAACATATTAAAAGCAGGAGAAAAACTATAAAGCGCGGTTTCGTCGCCAATTGTCTAACACTACAGCAGTAGCAATGCCTACGTTCAAAGATTCGGCTTCCCCAAAACGTGGAATGGTAATTTTGTGCGTAATCCATTTTTCAATGGTTGGCCTGATACCGTTGGATTCGTTGCCCATCACTATATATCCTGAGGGAGCGAAAGTCGTTTGATGAATATTTTTGCCTTCAAAAAAGCACCATAAACTATTAGTTTTTGCAGGTGCTTTTGCTGCGTGCTCAAAAGTCTTCCAAATCGGCGTAATACCCCTGTACCCTTGTAAACGACCCCTTGCTTGCTGCAATCACCTTAGGGTTATACCAGTCGGTGGTAGTGAGCGAGCAAATAATCTTGCGAATACCGTACCAATCGGCAATCCGAATGATAGTTCCCAAGTTACCAGGGTCCTGAACATCATCTAAAATGAGCGCGTATTCTCCTGCGTCTGCACACAAAAAATCGTTGGTTTCGTTTTAACTACAGCCAAAGCCCCATCATTGGTTTGGAGTGTACCTATGCGCAGCTCCTCAGTAGTGGCTATTTCAACCCTAAAAGGTTGTTTATCCAACTTTTGGGTATTTTCTTTGTAGAATGAGTCTGTAGCTACTACCAGTTCTATGTCAAAATCAGCGTCCAAAAGTTCTGATAGACTTTTGGCTCCTCTACTAAAAAAGCGCCATGTTCTTGACGGTACTTTTTAACTTGGAGGAATTGATGTATTTAGTTAAATTTTTAGAAAGCATGGGCGATAGTATCCATTTGAAAATTTGAAAATGACAAAAAAAACATAACTAAAGCCATTTCTTTCAGCTTATTCTTTGCCCATTTTACTATTTATGCTTTTAGCGGGATGTACTCCTAAAAGTACCCTCAAAAGTGGTGATTATCTACTGGGAAGTCAAGTTTTTAGAGGAAATGAAGCAATAAAAACCGAAGACATAGAACCACTTCTGCCCCAACGACCTAATAAAAAACTCTTTGGTATTTCAGGAGCCACCGTTTCTTTATGGATCTATCAAACCTTAGATCCTCGCTACGACAGAGTCCCAAAGACAAAAACTCGATTCCATCAATCGTTTTTACGAAAAACAGTTTGAATTGTATGCCAACGACTCACGGCAGTTGTCGAAACTAAGACGCAAATTCAATCGACTGAGTAACAAATATTTAGAACGAATTGAGGGGGGAAGTTGGTGGATGCGTGCTTTTGGTGAAGCCCCTGTTTATTTTCTGAAATAGATGCCAAAAAAAATGCAGATAAAATAAAAGGATATTTAGTCAATCAGGGCTACCGCGATGCACAAGTTCGATACAACATGGACACACTGCTGGGACGTATTCGTACCATTTATCTCATTGATGAAGGCCGCCCTTACCGCTTACGAGAAGTAAACATATTAACCAATAATGGGGAAATAGACAGTCTATTGAAACAATCACAAGCACTTTCATTGATTAAGACTGGCAACAACTACCGCAACGGTGACATCATCAGTAAGCATACGCATCGAAAAATTGATGCGCGAAAATGGCTATTTTGGATTTGATAGAAGCTATCTTCGCCCCCTACAAAACGAACTGGGGAGACGTTATGGGGGTTTTTTGGTAGATACCACAGCACACAACCCCGCTACTGACTCAATTTTTCATATAGTGGACATAAAAGGGCTTCAAGTGAATTATCCCAGAAATCAAAAAACACACGTCCGCTATCGCTTCAATACCGTTGGGTTTAGAGTAGAAAGCCTACCCAACGAATCTACTGTACTCGCCCGAGACACAACGGTATTTCGTGGGCTATCTTACTCTTTTACGCCAAAGCATTTTTACGCACCTAAAGTTTTAGACAGCAAAATTTTGTTGCGACCCAACGCGCTCTATCGCCAATCAGATTGGGACGAAACCTATCGGCAGTTGAGTGTATTGGATCAATTTCAATTTATCAATATTGAGGCTGATACTACCCAAGGGCGTATCAGAACACTGATTCGGGTCATTCCCTTTGAAAAATACCAAGTTACGGGCGAGGGAGGGGTAAATGTAGTTCAAAACCTACCTGGCCCTTTTTTAAATGGAACCCTTCGTATAAGAAATATTTTCAAAAGGCTCGAAAACTTTGAAGTATCAATGCGCGGTGCATTGGATGCCAACTTCGGCTTGAGCAGAACCTCTGGTTTGGTACGAACCCTTGAATTGGGAATTAATACCGCATTGATTTTCCCGCGTATTATATTCCCCGGTAAAATAGCTACCAATCTCAACCGCAAAACCCCACGTACGGTGGTGAGTTTGGGCTACAATTATACCAATCGCGACTTTCTGGGTGCCGACCCCGACTTTGTTCGGAGTGGTTTTCAGGCAAGTGTACGCTACAACTGGAAAAAAAGCGAGTATGAGTACATGAGCTTTACAGCTATGGATTTGAGTATTCTCGAAAGTCGGCAAAGTCAATTATTTTCCAAACTTTTAGATTCACTGTATCAGTTTGGAGGAAACCCACTAAAATTTAGCTTTCAGTCAGCCGTGATTTCGAGTATGAGTTTTTCTTATGTTTTCAACAATCATATCATCGGACAAAATCGCCTGTCGCATTATTTAAGGCTATCAGCGGAAGCTGGAGGCACTTCACTCAATATACTAAGACAGCAAAAATTGCCATTGGGGTTAGAAGGTTTTGAACTTTATAAGTTCTTGAAAGGAGGTATAGAATACCGCAAATATCACCCTATAGGGTCTAAGAGTTCTTTGGTATATCGGGTCAATACAGGCTTGATTTTCAACTATAACAACCGGCGTGTTGCGCCCTACGAAAAATCATTGACAGGAGGCGGGAGCAACAGCCTTCGCGCTTGGCCTCCACGCCGATTGGGGCTGGGATCCGCCTATCCTAATGTGGATTTAAGTACGGGAAGTCCCATTTTTAGAAATGGTGAAACCACTACCCTACAACCTGGCGTTACCAATTATAGCGGCTACGAGTACCGTTTTGAGCAGCTTGGTGATGTACTTATGGAGGCCAATCTCGAACTGCGTGGGCATTTATTTCGGTTTGTGGGCGATATTAACTATGCCCTCTTTGTAGATGTGGGTAATGTTTGGCGACTTCGTTTAGACAAAAATACTTCGCCCAACCAAAATATCCTTAATGGTGTTTTTGACTTTAATCGTTTTTATAAAGAGATTGCCGTTGGCACAGGCGCAGGGCTTCGCTACGATTTATCTTACTTTGTGTTTCGGCTCGATGTTGGCATCAAAGTCTATGACCCAAGCCGCCGTTTTATGATAAAAGAAACTACTGGACAAACAACCACCATTGATGAGCGATATTTGCTGCCTAAATTCTCCTTTCGTCGTTCCAGTGCCAATTACCCCGTTTTTAATATTGGCATCGGTTATCCTTTTTGAGACTAATACTTTTTTATGATTACTTTCCCCATTCTCCCATTTATGAAACCTTATACACTACTCTTTTTAGTGATTTTACTAAAAACCCCTGCTTTTTCGCAAGATTTTGACCTACTGATACGTGGCGGCAAAATCATGGATGGCACAGGCAATGCCTGGTTTTATGGCGATGTAGGTATTAAAAATGGCAATATTGCCCGCATCGGTGTATTATCAAACGCCACTGCTACCCAAATTTTAGAAGCATAAGGGCTCGTTGTATCTCCTGGCTTTATTGATGTGCATACCCACATCGAAGAAGATGAGTTTAAGCTCCCTACCGCCGACAACTTTATCTATGATGGCGTAACCACCGTTGTAACGGGCAACTGCGGCCTGTCGAATGTGGACTTAGGCGCGTATTTCAAAAAACTTGAAAACGTAAAAACTTCGGTGAATGTAGCTTCGCTTATTGGTCACAATGATATTCGTAAGGCCGTGATGGGTACAATCAATCGTGCGGCTACCCCCGAAGAGCAACTACGCATGGAAGCCTTAGTAGAACAAGCCATGAAAGACGGGGCAGTAGGACTATCTACGGGATTAATTTATGTACCAGGCACTTATTCCAACACCGAAGAGATTGTGGGATTAGCCAAAGTTGTGGCGCGTTATGGTGGAGTGTATGCTTCTCATATTCGCTACGAAGGCGATGAAGTACTCACCGCCATTGAAGAGGCCGTTAATATAGGCCGTCAGGCCTCAATACCCGTACAGATTTCACATTTTAAAGTAAGTGGTCAAAACAACTGGGGGCGTTCTAAGGAAACCATTGCTGCCGTAGAAGCAGCGCGCCGTGAAGGTATAGACATAACCATAGATCAATATCCCTACACAGCCAGCAGCACAGGGCTAAATACGCTCCTGCCGAGTTGGGCGTTGTCAGGAGGACTTGATTCTATCAAAGCACGGGTGAAAGACCCCGCTATTCGTCCAAAAATGATTAAAGAGATGGTAGAAAGCCTCAAAAAGCGTAATCAAAGGCATTTTGCATACGCTGTGGTGGCTTATTATCATGCAGACACCACCTTGAACGGGAAAAATATAGAACAGATAAATCTAAGCAAAGGTCGTCAGCACAAAGCGGAAGCAGAGGCAGAAACTATCCTTGAAATGGCTGCCAAAGGGGGCGCAAGCATGGTTTTTCATGGTATGGGCGACTGGGACGTTGAGAATATCATGCGCTATCCACAAAATATGTTTGCGTCTGATGCCTCTATTCGGGTGTACAACTTCGGGATGCCACATCCACGTGGCTATGGCACCAACGCCCGTGTGTTGGGCTATTATGTACGTGAGCGTAAGGTTATTGTTTTGGAAGAAGCGATTCGACGAATGACCTCCTTGCCCGCCCAAAAGTTTAAAATCACTGAACGCGGTTTGCTAAAACCCAATATGGCCGCAGATGTAGTGGTTTTTGATGAAAATACCATTATTGATGCTTCCACCTACGACCGCCCCCACCAATATTCACGAGGAATGAAGTATGTCATCGTCAACGGCGAATTGGTTGTAAATAACGACAAACACACAGGTTTACGAAGTGGGAAAGTATTGCGGAATGGAAAGTAGTTTTCTACATCAAGTGTGCATCTACTATTTTTAGATCAGGAATACCCTCGAAATCAAATAGATTATGCGTAATCAAGGTTAAGTCATAAACCAAAGCAGTGGCTGCAATAATGGCATCGGGAATTTTGATTCGACGCGAACGTCTTAACGCTATGGTTTTTGTAATAACTGCTTCATCTAAAATATAGATGGAGGAAAAGTTAATAAAATCACGGATATTTTCAGGAATGGAGATATATAGCCGAGCAATTCAATACGAGTTATTACAGACAAATTGAGGCCCTCATCAACAACTATATCCATAAAATCTAATCCTTTTGTAGGAAGTTTTCTACTCAAATAATCAGATACAGCATTCGTATCCATCAGATATTTCTCTCCCATTCGTCTCGACTTTCTTTGATATATGTGTTCAACTTTTCTCCTTCTTCAGCACCTATGATCCCTCTAAACCTTTGGGAGAGCTTTTGTTCATTTTTTGGGAGACTCCTCTCGTTTCAAAATTTTAATAATATCCATTGCTTCAAGGTCTCGGATTAAATTTAAACCTTTGGGATTACGGATTTCAATCAATAATGTTTCCATACCTTTTTGTTTTTAACAAATATAACAGAAAATTAATCACTTTGATTCGTTCCTTTAAGAAGACATCTTGTCAATCAAATCACGGATAATCTCTTGGAAATAAGCCCCATTATAAGGCCCAAACCAATTCATTGTTAAGGTTTCGTAGGTATCTCTGTCGTAGTATTTATCGGGTGTAATGTAGCCGATATAGCCGCCATTAAAACTGGTAATCATTAGTTTTAAATTCTTTTTTTGTGCATATGCACTCAAATCGGCTATCAACTCGCCTGAGAAATCACAAGGAACTCCCACCATTAAAATATTACCTATACGCATGGCTTTGATGTAGTTAGGAAAATCGCCAAAAGCCCAATGGAATACCCAAGGTCGCAGCCGCCAACCCAGCGTCACACGGGGATTGGGCTCGCGTAGGGGCAAGGGCAATGTAACCATTTTAAAGCGTATATTAGGGATAGCGACGGCTTTTGGCATTTCCAAAAGTTGTTGCTGCACATCTGTTTCGAGGCTATCAGCTTGGGCAACCATTTGGATTAAATCGGTTTCGCCCTCGATTTTGGGGCCCATGCTTCCTACCGCTCCCGCCATAAACAACGCAAAATCAGCCTCCCCTTTTTCCAAAGAGTCCACCAAAACTCCTGGATAGTCGCGCGATAGCACTATATTGTCGGAACTTAAAATAGTAGAATGAGCCGAATAGGAGCACAACAACGCTTTTTTCCCATCTTTTCTACTTATCTGAATGGTTCGCAAATAAGGGTCAATGACTCCCTCTTTGAAAGCACGATTTCTGACACGGGCAGTATCGGCTTTTGCACCATAGTCAATCACGGCTGTTTGGAGATTTTTTTGGGCTTCAGTTACGGCTTTTACAATGGCGCTGGTAATCCATGTTACATTTTCGGGTTTAAATTTTCCTCCAAACATTTCTCCTACCATACCTCCACTCCAGCCACCCATGCTGTTGTGTGAGTGCGTAGCCCCAAAATATACTTGCTCAAAAGGAATACCCGTAGCCTTGAGTCTTGTTTTGAGCTGTTCTATGACGGCAGGAGGCATAATCAATAAATCAGCGGCTACAATGGCAGCCTTGATTGTACCATTGTCAAACACGACGGCACGTACATAAATAGAATCATGGACTGATTGATACAAAGCCCCTCGCCGCACGCCATACCCAGCCGTAGAAGTGGGCGATTTGGGGGTGAAATTTACCTTGGCCCAGCCTACTTTGAGTTGCGAGTTGCGAGTTGCGAGTTCTTTTGTCACCCTGACGTAGGAAGGGTCTGAGTTGTGAGTTCTTTTGTAACCCTGACGTAGTAGGGGTCTAAGTTTCGATTGGTTGGTTCTGAGTGTATCAAGGGTGTCAGTCGGTTTGAAACCGACCGACACTTGCCCCCCCATTTCCTGTTGTAAACTATCTATTGATTTTTTCCATTGCTGATAGTAAGCCGTTTGCTGATAGGGCGTATCGTCCACGGGAGCGAGCATACAAGCCAACAAAACAACGATAAGCAGCAATAGCCCACCAAAGACTTTAAGGAGAATTTTGAGAAAACGCATGAGGTTGATCTTTGAAACTTGACCAAAGTTCTGAAACTTTGGTCAAGTTCCCAAGTTTATCAGTCCATCATAAACAAAATCATAGATTTAGGGCCATGTGCACCCAGTACCAACGATTGCTCAATATCTGCTGTTTTAGAAGGACCCGCTATAAATGCTCCAAACCCATAACGCTCGCTTCCCATAAGGGCGTAAGCATCGTGCATTTTAGGAACAATCAATGATTTTTTAATCACTAAGGCCAAGGTTTCGGCAATAAAAGGCGCGGCGCGGTGTCCCATTTCAGTTTCTGTAACCCACACCGAGCCATTTTCAGCCACGCCAAACTGCCCCTGCAAGATGGCTACCCCTACATTTTCTAAGGTATGAGGGTCGTCTGACAGCCAGCTATTTTCTGCCAATGCAGTGAGTTGGGGCAAATTAGTAATAAAGCGAGCAGTAGGGAAATGGGTGTTCAAATAATGACCAATTGCCTCAAAATCGGCCACGGGTACTACTTCCCCTCCTATGGTAGTGAGTACAGAAGTAAACTGTGCCACCAAATCGGTATAGGGATTTCCAAAGTTTTGAAGTTCGGGCAAAGGCGTATGCGGTGGCTTGTTTTGTGCTACGGCCGCCAATATTTTTTCTCGACTCATGTTGTTCTATTTTTTTTTATACCATTCGCCAAACGACTCTTTGGGAGGCTCAGGCATTTCACGCTGCTTATACCAAGGGTTGAGCGAATTATTCACTACAAAAGGGGCATTAGCCATGGCAAATCGCCCCACTTTCCCGACATTCGGTAGAGCGTTGGACTCGACAATGCCGACATGCTTCATACTCACGGTCTGGCCGTAGGCGAGTGCCCGCTTTGGGTGAGCACTTGCCGCCATTCGTAGAGCTGCTCATGGATATTGATTTTGACAGGACACACATTGGAACAACTTCCGCAAAGCGTACTGGCAAAAGGTAAGTCTGCATTTTTGGTCATGTCTAAGTTGGGTGCTAAGATAGAACCAATCGGCCCCGCTACGGCATTGTGGTAGCTATGGCCGCCACTTCGCCGATATACAGGGCAGGTATTCATGCAAGCCCCACAACAGATACATTTTAAAGGTTACGAAATGCTTCGCGACCCAGTTGCACCGTGCGACCATTATCCACAATGATAACGTGCATTTGTTGGCCTTCGCGGGGGCTTGGCAAAGTGGCTCGAATAGGTCGTAATGGGCTGCCCCGTAGCCGACCGTGCCAAAAGCGCAGAAAACTCCCAAATGAACTACGCTTAGGAATAATTTTTTCCATACCCATACTGGCAATGTGTACATCCGCCAAAATGTACGCCCATATCGGCATTGCCTTCGTTGGTACAAACCACAAATTCGCCCGTTTCGGCAATGGCAAAATGGACCCTGAGTGCCACGCGACGAGTCATAAATTTTTTCTCTTAGGTGTTCGCGGGCAGCGTGAGTCAGTAGCGCAGGATCGGCACAACCTCAGGCGTACCGAGGTGCTGATGTGAAAAAGTATCCCTATTTCTTCCTTTTTCCAGTGAATACAGGGCAAAACAATATGACTTGGTGGTTCGTCGGCCAGTTGAACAATGCGCTCTCCTAAGTCAGTGTCTATTACTTCCACGCCATTTTGCTCCAAAAAAGGATTCAAATGACACTCCTCAGTAAGCATAGATTTGCTTTTTACCATTTGTGTAACCCCTGTGCTTTGAGAATCGAAAGCACGTTCGTATATGTTCTTTGGCATCAGCCGCCCAATATGAACCGTAATGCCATTGGCTTAGGCATTTTTCTCAAAATCAACCAAGTAGGTGTCTAAATTAGACAATACATTGTGTTTGATTTGAGAGGCCATGTTGAGTTCTTCCCATTCAGGAATGGCAAAGGCAGCGCGGTCGCGCTTTTGACGTACCCTGGCGTTTTCGTCGTGCCAGGTAGTACGATCAAAATCTTGGTTGAATTTATCGGCGGCAATGGCGTGAGTCATGGTTTAGTTTCGAGTTCCGAGGTTTTTAGTCGGACCGAGGTTTTCGTTCCGAACATGATGTTTATCAATAGATTGTATCAACCCTCGTATTATTTTAGAAATTTCTTCAGAGGCAATTATCAGTTCAATACCCTTTTTTTTGCTCAATATAATCAAGTTTTTGAACGAAATAAAGCATTGATTTTACCTCAGCACCAAGATGCTTTCGAGATGTATAGAAACCGTATAAACTCCTTAGGTGTTTGTCGGTCGAATCCTTCGGCAATATTGTTTGAAATAGAAACAGAAGCACGGCATATTTGGTCTTTAAAACTAAAATCGCGTAACGAATGAATATGTTTATAAATCAAGACTGCGAAATTTTGTGCTTTCTGCCAAGCAATAATATCTTCAAACTTATCAATTTTCATCCGCATCAATTTTTGAAGAAAATATACCCGTCTCACAAATTTATTCAAATACTAACAATTACTCGAAACTCGAAATTACTTCGGAACTTAAAATCTCCGCAATGTGCATTACTTTTATAGGTAAATTTTGACGGCGGATGATTCCTTCTAAGTGCATTAGGCATGACATATCGCCCCCCGTGAGTACCTGAGTACCGCTTTTAACGTGGTCTTCCACTCGGTCTAATCCCATTCTTACAGAAACGGCTTCCTCGGCCACGCAGAATGTCCCCCCAAAACCACAACATTCGTCGGTACGGGTGAGTTTTACCAATTCTAAACCAGCAACCATCTGCAAAAGTTTTTCGGGTTTGGAGAAGTGGGGTGCCACTAACTCCGACATCTGCGACAGATGCAGCCCTCGCTGCCCGTGGCAGCTTTGGTGAATGCCTACCTTATAAGGAAAATGTGCTTCTATTTTTTCTACTTTCAATATATCGACCAGAAACTCAGTGAGTTCCATGATACGCTCGCGAATGTGAGCGGCTTGTCCTTCTTTTTGGTCATCGTGCAGGTGATCTTTGATATGCAACACACAGCTACCAGAAGGACTAACGATGTAGTCGTAGTCGGAAAAATTATTGATAAACAGCCTATTGCAGTCATGGGTTAAGTGCGCATAGCCCGAATTGGCCATGGGCTGCCCACAGCAGGTTTGATTGGCGGGGTATGCAACCTTACAGCCAAATTTTTCTAATAGTTGAAGTGTTGCAATACCCACTTGTGGATAAAACTGATCAACATAACACGGAATAAATAAACCAACTCTCATAACACAAATGTATCAACTATCACCTATCAATACTATCCTGTGGCTACCTGTTATTTTCTATGACAAATCATGTAGATAAGGGGATTTTCGAGTAGTTTTACTATATTTTCACCTCTTAACATTGATTATCTAATACCAAATCTGTTGTCTCATGAAAAATCTTTTTCCTCGCCGTTCTTTCTTGAAAGCCTCTGCCGCTATTGGAGCCGCCCTTGGCTTACCAATTGATTCAAAGGCTCAAAACTCCATAGAAGCCCAAATAGCACGTGCCAATACAATGCCTAAAGCCCTCGGCAAATCGGTCATTGGCCTCAAAACTGCCCCCATTGCCCAAGTGCGCGTGGCTTTTATTGGCGTGGGTAATCGTGGATCAGGGCATGTCAAACTCGTCCATGCCTGCGGAGCAAAAGCTAAAATCGTAGCTGTGTGCGATATTCAAGAACGCTATACCAAACGTACCAAAGATTGGTTGGAATCGAAAGGCGTAAACGATGTAGCTTATTACCACACTCAAAAAGAGGCATGGAAAGAAATGTGCCGCCGCGACGACATTGACTTGGTGATCATCGCCACGCCTTGGGAAGACCACGTACCGATGTGTGTGTATGCCATGCAACAAGGCAAACACGCCGCTACCGAAGTTCCTGCCGCTTATACTTTGGAGGACTGCTGGAAGCTCGTCAATACTGCCGAGCAAACCCAGCGCAACTGCATGATGCTCGAAAATGTATGCTATGGCGACGAAGAGCTTTGGCTGCTCAATATGGCGCACCAAGGCGTATTCGGAACACTCACTTATGCCGAATGTGGGTATATCCATGATTTACGTGAGTTGCTTTTCTCCAAAACAGAATACTACAATATGTGGCGGATTCGCCACAATCTCACCCGCGATGGCAACCTCTACCCCATGCACGGCCTCGGCCCTGTATCGCAATACCTTAATATAGATCGGGGCGACCGCTTCAACCACTTGGTTTCGATGAGTAGCTTGGAGGCCAGCCTCAGTGAAGATTCAGGCACAATGACCGACCCGACCAATGAGTTTCATAATCGCAAAGGGTTTAAACATGGCGATATGAACAATACACTCATTAAGACTCACTTAGGTCGCACTATCTTGGTGCAGCACGATGTCGTAACAGCCCGCCCCTATAGCCGTATCAATATGCTGGCAGGTACAAAAGCATTTCACAATGGCTACCCAAGCAAGTTCTCGATGAAAGGTAAAGGGCATGGCTATTTGAAAGAAGATGAATACAAAGCCCTGCGTGAAAAATACAAACACCCCATTTGGAACAAAATGAAAGAGGAAATTGAGCGCAACGGCGGCCATGGTGGGATGGACTTTGTCTTGATTTATCGGCTGATTGATTGCTTCAACCGAGGCACTGCCTTAGACATGGATGTGTATGATGCTGCCTCGTGGTCGTCAGTAACACCGCTCTCCGCCCTTTCGATTCAAGGAGGCAATGTGCCCGTCAAATTTCCTGATTTTACCCGTGGGCGTTGGAAAGAAGAGCGTGCTTTGGGTATGTTAGCCAATATTTGATAGTAGCAATGACACTCATTCACAAAAGTTTACTGGCATTGACTTCTGTCCTCGTGCTGGGGTATGGCTACCATCTTTTTACGCAAAAAGAAGTAGATTTTAATACTGATGTGAAGCCCATCATCAATAAAAAGTGCATGGCTTGCCACGGCGGTGTAAAAAAAGCAGGTGGCTTCAGCCTGCTTTTTGAGGAAGAAGCCCTTGGCAAGACCAAGTCGGGCAAGCCTGCCATTATTCCTGGTGATGCGGCTCATTCGGAGTTTATTACGCGACTTACACACGCTGACCCCGAAAAATTAATGCCCAAAAAAGGGGATCGACTCAGCGATGAAGAAATCAAAATTCTGACCGATTGGGTCAATCAGGGGGCTAAATGGGGAACACATTGGGCCTATCAACCTGTTGAAAAACCTGACGTGTCACCAGCGGGTGCTTGGTGGAGGTTTTGGGAGGATGATTGGGCAAAAACCGACATTGATAAATTTGTCAAAGCAGTAGCTGAAAAACAGGGGCTATCGCACGCTCCTGAAGCCGATAAAGCTACGCTTCTACGCCGTGTTACCTTAGACCTGACAGGGCTGACCCCCACAGCGCAGCAATACCAATGGTTTTTGAAGGATAAGTCGCCCAAAGCCTATGAAAATGTCGTTGATTCACTCTTAAAATCACCTGCTTTTGGCGAAAAATGGGCGGCTATGTGGTTGGATTTGGCACGCTATGCCGACTCCAAAGGTTATGAAAAAGACGACCATCGCAACATTTGGCGTTACCGCGATTGGGTCATCAAAGCCTTCAATGACAACATGCCCTACGACCAGTTTATCACCGAACAGATTGCTGGCGATTTATTGAGAAACCCCAACGGTCAGCCGCCTACCGAAAGTCAGTTGATTGCTACAGCCTTTCACCGCAATACCATGAACAACGACGAGGGCGGCACCGATGATGAAGAATTCAGAACGGCAGCGGTATTAGATCGTGTCAGTACCAATTGGGTGGCGTTTGGAAGTACTACCTTTGCTTGTGTGCAATGCCATAGCCATCCTTATGACCCCTTTAAGCATGAGGAATTTTACAAATTCATGGCATTTTTCAACAATACCCGCGACGAAGATGTCATAGACGAATCAGGTCATCTGCGTTTTTTTTCAGAAGAAGACCAAAAAAAGTTAGATACGCTGACAAAGTGGGTTAGGGTCAATGTCTCAGAAAAAAAAGCACAAGAAGTAAAGCATTTCCTTCGTACCATTGAGCCGCGCATATATGCCCACAATTTTGATAGTTTTCACAAAGGTACTTCTGAGCCAAGTTCGTATATGGGGATGCAAAACGGTGGTACTTGTCGCCTCAAAAATGCTCCAACCGTAGGTAAACGTAAGATGCTGCTGTCATACGCTACTACACAAAAAGGCGGAAGTATAGAAATCAAAACCGACAGTTTGAATGGCCCAACTTTGGCCGTTGTCCAACTCGATACAGCCCGTGGGCGCAACTTTTGGAATGGCCTTACACTGCTCAAATGGGTGGACTTACCCCATTTTACCACCCGAAAAGACCTGCATTTTATTTTCCATAATCCAAAATTAGAACCAAATCAAGATGTATGCTTGATGAATTGGGTGTTATTTATGGAAGACGATTTCCCTGGAAAAAACAAAGCAGGCTATGCCCAACAACGCCAAAATTTTGAAGATTTGCTATGGACAAGAACAGACAATTTGCCCATTTTATTAGAAAACCCCCACGAACTAAAACGAACCACACGGGTTTTTGAGCGCGGCAGTATGTTTTCTCCTGCCAAAGCCGTACAGCCCGATGTGCCACACTCACTCAATGCCTTCCCAAAGAATGCCCCCCGAAATCGGCTCGGTTTAGCCCAATGGATAACGGCTAAAGAAAACCCCCTCACTGCCCGCACCATGGTAAATAGGCTGTGGGAGCAGCTCTTTGGCACAGGCTTGGTCGAAACCCTCGAAGACATGGGTTCACAGGGATTTGCACCTACACACCCTGCCTTATTGGATTTTCTGTCGTATCGTTTTATGAACGATTACCAATGGCAAATCAAACCTTTGCTTCGAGAAATGGTGCTGTCGGCCACTTACCGCCAAGATTCTCACGCAAGCGATGAAGGAATAGCTAAAGACCCCACCAACCGCTATTTGGCACGTGGCCCTCGCACCCGCCTCACAGGCGAACAAATACGCGACCAAACGCTCATAGTCAGCAACTTACTAAGCAAAAAATGTATGGTAAGCCTGTAATGCCTTACCAACCACAGGGCGTTTGGCAAGCCGTATATAGCAATGCCAAATGGCAACTAAGCCAAGGCGAAGATGCCTATCGCCGAGCGATTTACACGTACATCAGGCGGTCGAGTCCTTATCCGAGTATGCTTACCTTCGATGGCTCCACCCGCGATATGTGCCTCGCCAGAAGAATACGCACCAACACACCCTTGCAGGCATTAGTTACACTCAACGACACCGCTTTTATAGAAATGGCGCAGCAATTTGCCCAACGCATGGAACATGAAGGCGGAAAAACCAAAATTGAGCAAATAAAAAAAGGCTATTGGTGGATGACAGGCCATGAATTACCTCAAGAAAAACAAAAGATTTTTCTTAAACTCTACCAAGAAGCGTTGATACGATTTAGGAAAGACCCCAAAAAACAAGAAGAATGGATGTGCAACGCCACGCCCGAAACCGCCGCCTTGGCCGTAGTAGCCAACATGATGCTCAACGTGGATGAATTTATAACTAAAGAATGATGATGAAACTCCAAGATGAACTTCGACTCAAATCGGCTTTATTTGAAACACGTCGGCATTTTCTCAAACAATGCACTTCGGGTTTGGGTATGATGGCCTTAGGGGCTATGGTTGGTGGCTGTGGTTCAGGGAAAAAAATAGGGCAGCCAGTTGTCATGAATCCTTTAGACCCCAAATTGACGCATTTTGCCGCCAAAGCCAAGTCGGTGATTTTCTTGCATATGTGTGGCTCACCTTCTCAATTAGAGTTGTGGGATTATAAACCTGAACTTGCCAAACTCGACGGTCAGCCCTGTCCGCCTTCCTTTTTGGAAGGGAAAAAATTTGCTTTCATTCGTGGTGTGCCTGATATGCTGGGGTCGGTGGGGCAGTTCAAGCAACATGGCCAGTCGGGGGCTTGGATTTCAGACTACTTTACGCACTTGCCTCAAGCAGCTGATGAAATAGCGTTTCTCAAGGCTATGTACACCGATCAGTTTAATCATGCCCCCGCGCAGCTCTTTATGCACACAGGCAGTGCGCGTTTGGGTCGGCCTTCGATGGGGTCGTGGGTAACTTATGGCTTAGGCTCCGAAAATGCCAATCTACCTGGTTTTGTGGTACTTACCTCGGGGGGGAAAGCCCCCGATGCGGGCAAATCGGTATGGGGAAGTGGCTTTTTACCCTCGGTGTATCAGGGCGTACAATGCCGCTCCGAAGGCGACCCCGTCCTGTTTTTGAGCGACCCCAACGGCTTAGACAGAGATTTACGAAAAAAGGCCGTTGAAGCCCTTTCGGAAGTAAATCGGCAACAATACGAAGAGTTTAAAGACCCCGAGACCCTGGCGCGTATTGCCCAATACGAGATGGCTTTCAAGATGCAGATGTCGGTGCCCGAAGTCATGGACATTAGCAAAGAGCCTACCTATATTCATCAACTATATGGCACTGAGCCTGGCCAATCGTCGTTTGCTAACAACTGCCTGCTGGCCAGAAAATTAGTAGAAAAAGGCGTCCGTTTTGTGCAGTTGTACGACTGGGGCTGGGATACCCACGGCGACGGCAAAGGTACTTCGTTGGAGTTTGGGCTGCGCGATAAAGTCAATCAAATAGACCAGTCCATCACGGCATTGCTTTTAGACCTAAAACAACGCGGTATGCTGGATGAAACTTTAGTGGTGTGGGGAACAGAATTTGGCCGAACACCCATGCAAGAAAATAGAAATGGCAAAAAAATGCCCTTCAAAGGCCGCGACCATCATACCGATGCTTTTACTTGTTGGATGGCAGGCGGAGGCGTAAAAAGAGGTTTTAGCATGGGCGAAAGCGATGAGTTGGGCTACTTCGGTATCAAAGACCGCACGCATATCCACGACCTACAAGCTACGATTTTACACCAATTAGGCTTCAATCACGAAGAATTTACTTATGAGTTTCAGGGGCGAAACTTCCGCCTTACAGACGTTAGTGGGAAGGTTATTCATAAGGTGATCGCTTGATAGAATAGGCTACAAAAAGATAAAGCCCCGCTATCGTGAGCGAGGCTTTATGCTGATTATTCCTAAACCCTTAACCTTTTCTACATGAAAAAACTAATTATCTTTAATTTCTATTTTTCTCTGTTTCCTTAAAAACCATTCAATTGGTGGATTGGTTCAATTTGGATTTCTTCATTTGGTGTCAGATAATCCCAGTTGGAATGCCAGATAAAATGGATATTGTGTGTTGTCTTTTTTAAATTATTGAGCCAAAATTTAGCGTTTTCGTCCTTGCTGTTCCCTACTGCGTGTATCAACAATCGGGTGGCATTATTAAACTGCTGCTGCTTTTCGGCAGGTACGTTTATCATTTTAGACGGGCTGTTGTTGTAATAAGTCACTACTTCTACAAAAACTTTCCAATCTTCTTGCTCAGTAAAAGGCGTAAACTGTTCGCTGATGTAATCTTCGAATGCCTTCTGCTGCGCATTGGCCAGTGCAATGGTTTTAGTATTGCTACTGGTTTTACTCTTTTCTTCTGCTATTGCTTTTACATTGACTAAAACAATGCCGAATACAATTGCAAATATACTTAACTTAACGCTTATTTTCATAATAAAGTTCAATTTGCTTATGCTGATTGAACGATACAAAGGTCGGAAAAAATTTTATATATACAAATTTTATCGCAAACGTATTCAAAATATTATTCCGATTATTATCTTAATTAAAAGCTATTTTGCCAATTTTAAATCTAAATATACTTATTTTACAAAATAAAATTTTATTCTAAATTTATTAAAACATATTTTATATTTTTTTTGTCAAAACAAAAATTCTTTAAAAAATACAATCATTGGTTGAAATTATTCATTGTCTGATTTACCCCCAAAGTACAAAAATCGAGTACAGCATCACCTGCACGGTCTAAATCAATCAATAATTCTTCAAAATTTTCTTTGGGAAAGTTTTCTAATACGTACCTAACTTGCTGTCCGCGCGGGAAATCATTGCCCACTCCAAACCTCATTCGAATGTAGGCTTGTGTACCGAGGAGTTCTTCGATGTTACGAAGGCCGTTATGTCCGCCATGCGAGCCTTTGGGTTTGATGCGTATTTTGCCTTGGGGCAATTGGATTTCATCGGTTATCACCATTACATTTTCTAAAGGCACTTTGTAAGCATCCATGTAGTAACGGAGGGCTTTTCCGCTGAGATTCATATAGGTAGTAGGTTTGATAAAATAAATCTGACGACCCTTGTACTTCCATTCGGCAGTATAGGCGAGTTTTTGCATGGTAAATTTAAAATCTTGCTGCGCTGCCAAGCGGTCTAATACCATAAAGCCAACGTTGTGGCGTGTGAGCGCATATTCTGGCCCGATATTACCGAGGCCAACAATCAGATATTTCATACAACTACTTTTTCTATGACCAAGTTATGGTTGGTATAAATACAAATATCGGCAGCGATGTGGAGGCTTTCGCGTACCATTTCTTCGGCAGAGAGGTGTTGGGCGTGTTTTTTAAGTGCCAAGGCTGCCGATTGGGCAAACATCGAACCAGAACCGATGGCCGCTACTTGGTTGTCGGGTTCGAGCACATCGCCTGTACCCGAAATAACGAGCATTTCGCCCTTGCCTGCCACAATCATCATGGCTTCGAGTTTGCGTAGGTAGCGATCAGTGCGCCAATCTTTGGCCAATTCGATGGCGGCTCGTTTGAGATTGCCACCGTAGGCATTGAGTTTTTCTTCAAAGCGTTCCATGAGCGTAAAAGCATCGGCGGTAGAGCCCGCAAAGCCTGCCAGCACTTTTCCACCTGCCAAGCTACGCACTTTACGGACATTGCTTTTGGCCACGGTATTGCCCATCGTAGCTTGTCCGTCTGCGCCTAATACTACTTCGCCGTTATGAATAATTCCCACGACAGTCGTGGCATGAATGGGTTGCATATCTTTAGGGGTTGATATTTGAGTAAACAAATGATTGTCCATAAAAAATCCCTCTCTTACGGTATTCGTAAAAGAGGGATATAGCCCTATCGGGAAGATTATACCAACATTCCGAGCGGATTTTCTAACAATTTCTTGAAGGTTTGTAAGAAGGCTGCCCCCGAAGCCCCATCCACCACGCGGTGGTCGCACGAGAGGTTACTTTCATGATATTGGTCGGATAAATACTTCCATCTTCTTTGAAAGCAGCTACTTTTTTGATACCTCCAACGGCCATAATACACGAATCAGGCGGGTTGATAATAGCTGTAAACTCGTCAATACCAAACATACCCAAGTTAGAAATAGAGAAGGTGTTGCCTTCCCAATCTTTAGGTTGGAGCTTTTATCCTTGGCTTTTCCCGCCATGTCTTTGACTTCTCCCGCAATCACCGACAAAGTTTTCTTATCGGCATCGCGCACTACAGGCACGAGTAAGCCTTCATCAACCGCCACTGCAACACCCACATTGACGTAGTGATATTTACGGATTTTATCGCCCAACCAAGCCGAATTGACGGCAGGGTGCTGTTTTAAGGCCAAAGCCGCTGCTTTGATAACCATGTCATTAAATGATACTTTGACAGGACTCACCTCATTTATTTTTCCACGTAGCTCCATTGCCTTGTCCATCGTAATTTCCATGGTTAAATAGAAGTGTGGCGCAGTAAAGAGGCTTTCGCTCAAACGACGGGCAATGGTCTTACGCATTTGTGACACAGGCATATCTTCATAATCACCTTGTGGTGCAACGCTTGGCGTTTGGGCAGGAGCAGCTTGTGATGGCTGCACTACTGGTTTCTGAGACTAGTAGCTAAAGTATCAATGTCTTTTTTGACGATTCGTCCCCCCTCGCCAGTGCCTGCGATTTTACTTAAATCTATGCCCTTGTCTTTGGCTAAAGCTTTGGCCAATGGAGATGCCTTGATACGTGCATCTGAGTCTGATATAATTTCGGTGGTTGGTGCAACAGGTGCGACAGGTGCAGCAGCAGGTTGCGGGCTATCGGTAGTGGCAGCACCGCCAGCGGTATGTTGGGCCAAAAGTGCTTGGTAATCGGCCCCCTCTTCGCCAATGATAGCAATAATGCCATCTACTGGAACGGCCTCGCCTTCTTTTACTCCAATGTAGAGGAGCGTACCGTCTTCGTAGTTTTCCAGTTCCATGGTAGCCTTATCGGTTTCGACTTCGGCTAAGCATATCTCCTGATTTTACTTTGTCTCCACTTTTTTGAGCCATGCTACCAATACGCCTTCAGTCATGGTATCGCTCATTTTAGGCATGGTGATCACCACGGCATTGATTTTGGCGGCAGGTGCCGCGGCTACTGGTGCAGGTGCTGGAGCAGTCTGTTCGATTTTAGGCTCTTCCGCTTGCGGCTGACTGGCTTGGCCATTAAGCAAAGATTTGTAATCCTCGCCCGCAGCGCCTATGATGGCCATCACACCATCTACGGGTACTGCTTGCCCTTTTTCAGCACCAATATAGAGGAGTGTTCCTTCTTGGTATGATTCCAAATCCATGGTGGCCTTATCGGTTTCGACTTCGGCAATGATATCACCAGATTTAATTACGTCGCCTACTTTTTGTGCCAAGTTGCAATGACACCTTCGGTCATGGTGTCCGACATCTTGGGGCATCTGGATTGCTTCTGCCATAGTGGGTTTAATCGTTATTGGTTAATGACTGTTCGATACAATACCATTTATATCAAACAACACACATTTTAGAGTTTGAGGGTTCAAAATTAGCAGAATCGCTCAAAAGTCGTTTATTTCTTTTCAATTTGTTCTTCAACACGTACTCGTTTCCTTGTTCTTCAAACGAGTTTTTGTCTTCTATAGGAATTAAATTACAGCTTATGAGATGAACTACAAGGTCTAATTGAACTATTCGATTATTTCGTTGTAAGACAACCTTAATTTTTTCTATACTTTCACCCGTAATTACTCGGATAGTTTCCAGTGATAAGTCGTTGTCAAAGGCGTTCAAAATCGTTTTTTCTATGCCTTTTTCCATTCCTTCAGCCAAGATTCTATCGTATGTACTCATTACTTTTTTCATAGTTTCTTCGGGTAGTTTGTGTTTGAAGTCTTCAAAAGTTACTTCTGTTGTTTGAAACAAATATATCAATAAATTGATTGCAAAACCACTTTCTAAGTAGGGATTTAGGTTCTGGGTAATAAGATTAAGCCGTTTAAAAAGAGCCTGGAGTCATGTCGAAATTTTTGAACTTCCAAGGCGGCATGTAGCATCCCGTTGCGTAACTGGCTTAGTTGCCTTTCATTTATATCAAGTAAATTGATAATGCAGTAAATAGAGTGCAAAGGACGACCCAAAGTCCTTAAAGAAACTGTCAAGCTGTTGAAAAGCCCAATACTTACCTCCATTATAGTGCACAAGGAGTACTATTTAATTTATCTTTAAGACAGCCATAAATGCCTCTTGGGGTATTTCTACGCTTCCTACTTGACGCATTCGTTTTTTCCCCTTCTTTTGTTTCTCTAATAGTTTTCGTTTTCGTGAAATATCACCTCCGTAGCACTTAGCTAATACATCCTTTCGCATGGCTTTGACCGTTTCACGAGCGATGATTTTTTGGCCTATGGCTGCTTGTATGGCAATTTCAAACATTTGGCGGGGGATTAACTCCCGCAGTTTTTCGCAGAGTTTTTTACCCCACTCATACGCCTTGGTGCGGTGTACAATCGCCGAAAGGGCATCTACGCCATCGCCGTTGAGCATCACGTCCAGCTTAATCATATCTGACTCGCGGTAGTCTATTAGCTCATAGTCGAGCGAAGCGTAGCCGCGTGAAATGGTCTTTAGTTTATCAAAAAAATCGAACACAACTTCGGCCAAGGGCATTTCAAAAATCAGTTCTACCCGCTCGGCAGTGAGGTAGTTTTGGTTTTTAAGCTGGCCGCGCTTATCCATACATAGCTTCAAAATAGGCCCTATGTATTCTGATTTGGTGATGATTTGTGCTTTGATAAAAGGCTCTTCTATCCAATCTATGTAGTTGGGTTCGGGCATTTCGGAAGGCGCACTGACCTCCATTAATACCCCTTTGGTAGTAATGACATTGAATTTTACTGACGGCACAGTAGTGATGACGGTCATGTCAAACTCCCGTTCCAAACGCTCTTGTACGATTTCCATATGCAGCATACCCAAAAAACCACACCGAAACCCAAAGCCTAAGGCTGCGGAAGTTTCAGGCTCCCACACCAACGAGGCATCGTTGAGTTGGAGTTTTTCCATGGCTTCGCGCATTTCTTCAAACTCGCTGGTTTCGACAGGATACAGTCCTGCAAAAACCATAGGTTTCACTTCTTCAAAACCTTTGATAGGTTCTTTGGAAGGGTTCAAAACGTGCGTGATGGTGTCCCCCACTTTTACCTCTTTGGCCACTTTGATACCTGAAATCAGGTAGCCTACATCCCCACACTCGATCACATCTTTAGGTTGTTTTTCTAAACGTAGTGTGCCTATTTCGTCGGCAATGTACTCTTTGCCAGTAGCGACAAACTTCACCTTATCGCCTTTCCGAATACTCCCATTCTGCACACGAAAAATAACCTCAATACCCCGATAGGAGTTGAAAACAGAGTCAAAAATCAGGGCCTGAAGCTCGGCATCGGGCTTGCCTTTGGGGGCAGGGATACGCTCTACAATGGCATTGAGAATATCTTCGATTCCAATGCCTGCCTTGCCAGAAGCCGCAATGATTTCGTCGCGGTCGTAGGCCAATAGATCTTCCATCTCATCTTTTATTTCCTCGGGCATGGCACCAGGGAGGTCAATTTTATTGAGTACAGGGATGATGACTAAGCTTGATTCATGGCCAAGTACAGGTTGGAGATTGTTTGTGCCTCTACCCCCTGCGAGGCATCTACAAGCAACAGAGCCCCCTCACAGGCAGCGATGGAGCGCGATACTTCATAGCTAAAGTCCACGTGGCCAGGTGTATCAATGAGATTAAGCGTATATTTTTCTCCTTTGTAGAAATAGTCCATCTGAATAGCATGGCTCTTGATAGTGATGCCACGCTCACGTTCTAAATCCATGTCGTCCAACAATTGGGCCTGCATTTGGCGGTCAGAAACGGTCTTGGTAAACTCTAACAAACGGTCAGCCAAGGTGCTTTTACCGTGGTCGATGTGGGCAATAATGCAAAAATTACGGATATGTTTCATTGGATAGTCTTTAGTCCTTGCCTCTTAGTAATAGATGGCTTCTACTACTTGGCTCAAAAACAGCCCGCAAAATTACGTCAGAAATAGTGATTTACCGCTATTTTATTGTTGAAATGCGAAATTGGTTTTCTCCCCTAATTCTTTTTATTTCATTTCTTCGCATCGGCATGGTGTCAATGAGTCCAAAAAGCTGCGCTGGTCGTACAGGTTTACTACTGATCAGTTTTATTTCACCATCTTTCCCAATCAGCCAAAAGCAAAAATGATCGGGGGTATAGTAGAAGCGGTTCTTAAGATGAAGGACATCTTCTGACGATAAATTGGCTTCAACACAATCTATGACTTGTAAATCACGCTCTATAAAATCTTTTCCTACTTCAGCCAACCATTTTTTCTGAAGCTTAAACTCGGTTTCTGAAGCATTGGGACAGTACAAAACTACTACTCTGTTTTTCCAAATCATTTTTTCTAATTGTTGCTCCAAAGAAATTTGAAAAAACGATAAGAAAACAAAAAATGAAAGAAAGTAGATGCATTTGTATAATTTTTAGCATTGGTCAATAGATTACCTGCCTCAATACTTGTGCCAAAGTAAAAAGTAGGTTTAGCCCTTTGAGAATTTTGCAGAAATATCATCTTTATGACATAGAACTAAAGACTATCTGTCTTTAATAGATAAAACAAAATTAAAACTGACATGTTCAAAAAATTGCTTGCCGCTATGCTGCTTTTTGCTGCTACATCGCCTTTGGCTTCAGCCCAAGATACCCGCCTCTATGAAACCCGTATTTACTATACAGAGCCTGGGCGGCTGGATGCACTCCTAACGCGATTTCGCGACCATACGACCAAGATTTTTGAAAGCCATGGCATGACCAACGTAGGCTATTGGGTGCCGTTGCATGAAGAAAATAAACTCATTTATGTACTTTCTTACCCCAACCGTGCTGCCCGTGATGCCTCTTGGAAAGCCTTTGGTGCCGACCCCGTTTGGAAAAAAGCCCAGTCTGAATCGGAAATAAGCGGCAAGATAGTAGCCAAAGTAGAAAGTATTTTTATGGACGTAACCGATTTTTCACCCAAAATAAAATCGAAAAAAAGTAAAAAAGAGCGCGTGTTTGAAATGCGTACCTACACCACACCAGAAGGTAAATTACCCGACTTACTGGCACGCTTTAGAAATCATACTGTCAAATTATTTAAAAAACATGGTATGACCAACATTGCCTACTGGACGGCCAACAATCGCGACAATACACTTGTTTATATCTTGGCTCACCCCAGCGAAGAAGCAGGCAAGAAAGCCTTTGATGCTTTCAGAGCTGATCCCGATTGGATAAAAGCCCGCGACGAATCGGAGAAAAATGGTAAAATCACTACCAAGGTAGAGTCGGTGTATATGAAGGCAACCGATTTTTCAAAAATGCAGTAAACTTCTACGGAAATGAAATTTGTAGTCGCTTTATTGGGTCTTAGTGCATTTTTTGTTGCCTGCAATGGTTCAAAAAAAGAAGAGAGTCAATCAAATCAAACCGCCTTAATGGCAGATAGCGCGGTCATTTCTCCCAAAAAGGATTCGCTAAGTTTGTATTTGCTCGACCTAAAAGCCAACCCGTCACTGCCTGAATCGCAAACAGTAACGGTCAGTGACGACCCCGTTTTTCACAAAGCAAAATCATACAAGGCGATTCCATTGAAAACAATATTAGCCCAGTTTTTACCTGCCTATAAAACCTTGGATATCAAGCAAGCGCAAATTATTTTTGAGTGCGAAGACGGCTATAACCCTTCTATGTCGTTGGAGAAAGTACTGAGCAAAAAAGCTTTCTTGGCTATTTCTGACGAGGAAGCACCTCAAGGCCAAGAATGGATTAATCCTAAAAAAGACGGGCACGAAATAAAAATAGCCCCTTTTTATGTGGTTTATACTGATGTTTCTTCTGAGGATGTAACCTATAAATGGCCTTACAATTTGGTCAAAATTAGCTTATCGGCAGCATCCAAAGAACTGGCTGTACTTTTTCCCAAAGACGATGATACGCAAGTAAAGGGATTTGAGTTGTTTAAAGTAAACTGTCTAACTTGTCATTCACTCAATAAAGTAGGCGGCAAAATGGGACCAGAACTCAACTACCCCAAAAGTGTAACAGAATACTGGCAAGTAGCTCATATCAAGTCTTTTGTAAAAGCACCGTCTTCTTATCGCAACGATTGTAAAATGCCCGCCATTACACACCTAACAGAAAAAGAATTAGACGAAATCGTCGGTTACTTGCAGTATATGACTAAACATAAGTTATAGGTAATCAAAGCCTTATCCACTTAGTTGGCAATAAGTCTTGGGTGTTGAATCGCTCCGTAGCAAACCACCGCTGCGGAGCGATGACCGTTTTGTAGGGGCCAGGGTTGAGCCAAGCCCCCCACCAACTAAAAGTACTGTTGGCGATGATATGATGCCGACAAGCCGCCATCATCCAGAGGTCTTCTTGGGGGGTGTATCCTTCGATAAAATGGACTTGAAAGGGGACTTTTAAGTTTTCTCTCACCCATGATATATCATCTGAAAAGACAAAAAAAGTAGGATTTTCGATTTCTTTGGCCATGTAGCCAATCGCATTTTCATAGTAATCCATACTACAAGGTTGGAGATAACGATTCGCTTTAGAACAGAATGAGATAATCGCCACGCACCGCAGATGGATACTGACGGCAATCGTGTTTTTATTTTCTCCAAAAGCAGCTGCACGGTTAGCTGACAAAGCTACTTCGGGCCTTAAATCGGTACGGAGAAGGGATGCAATAGCCTCAAAATACTTTTCCGACTGCCAATAGCCATCTAAATAAAAACTTCCTCTGAGCGACAGCACTTTGTCATCAAACTCAAAACAAGGTTCTCGGTAATATTGAGGAGAAAGAAAACGCAATAGCCTGGATAATACCTCATATTTCCCTTTCAATGCGGCTATTTCTTGTCGTGTAGCTACGGTTGCTTTGATGACAAAAGCATCTAATTGATATTGTCGGCGAGTCCAAGTATAAGGAGTGGTGAGTAGAGAAATGTCTAATTTTAGTTCTGTTTGATTCAGCAAAGCCAAATGCCGCCCAAGCGCATACTGAAAGAGCTGATTGCCCAACCCGCCACGAAGTCTGACGATAATCATGGGGTTAATTGTTGTATCAATTGATGGTATTGTTGTCCAATTTTTTCCCAATTATACTTGATTTGCGTTGCTTCCTTGCCCTCCTTTCCTAATTTTTTACGCAGCGAAGCACTCCCCAACAATTCAACTACTTTCTGCTTAAAGTCGGTGTCATTTTTAAAACAAAGCCCTCCTTCTAATGTGGATACAGCGCCCACGTTGCGGCACAGAAAAGGGAGTCCCGCTGTCATGGCATCGAGCAATACTAAAGGTTGCACTTCGGTGTAAGTGGCTGATACAAAAAGGATAGCCTCAGTGTATGCGGCGACCATTTCTTCGTCTTTCAACTGTGTCAACAAAAAAACTGCCTTATTTAGACGATTACCAGCAAGTTTTTTGAGGCGTTCAGAAAATGTATTGAATTTACTTCCTACCAGTACCAAGGCTGTATCAGTCAAGTCCAAATCAAGAAACCAACGGAGCAGTTCACCTTGCCCTTTGGCATAATGAAAATTAGATACGCAAAGTAGAATATTGGAAGCATGAATGTTGCGTGCCTTGAAAAAATCAGTTGCTTTTGAATGTGAAAAACTGGGTCTTGCTCCATTAGGAATGATAGTATAGTTTGATATACCAAGTTTTTTTGCCAAAATCACATCCGACATCCGCTGTGGATCTGGTTGATCACTCAAAAAAACAAAGTAATCGAATCTGTGCATTTTTGGGGGAAAGCGAAAAGCCTCCCAGCGTTTACGCCACCACCATAACTCCCCCCGAAATCCACCAAAATTAATATTAAAATTAGTGCCATGGCTAATCAAAACGGTTTTGCCGCGAAGTGGAAATACTTCTATTGCCCATTCAGAAGTCCAATTGTGCCATCCATGGAAGAAAATTACATCAGCATCGGAGGTTTTCAATAACGATTGATAAGCCTTTTTTTGGTTAATAGTGATGAGTTTGAACGGAAAATCTTCGTTTGTTTTAGTACGCGTAACGACCGTTATTTGATAACCCAAGGCATGTAGTGCCAATGCGTGCCGATAAGCCACTTGGGCAATGCCGTGTGGTTCGGGATAAAATCCCAAGGCAGCAATGAGGATTTTATTCATTATCGTTTTACAAAAAGAGGCTGTGTTTCCACAACCTCTTTTTATCTCATTGTATGGTTAATTACACCAAATACTTGATTTTGACTACTTCTTTTTCGTTCAAAAAACGCCACTTGCCACGTGGCAGTTCTTTTTTTGTTAAGCCTGCATAGACTGTACGGTCAAGTTTAAGCACCTCATAACCAAGGCTTTCAAATATGCGGCGCACAATACGATTGCGTCCGCTGTGGATTTCGATTCCCAAAACCATGGCATCGGGCGTAATAATGGCTACATCGTCAGGCTTAATCAAACCATCTTCCAACTCTAAGCCTTCTTTGATTTTCTCAAAGTCTATGGTCGTAATGGGCTTATCTATTTCTACCTGATAAACCTTGTGGACTTCATTGGAAGGGTGCATGAGTTTTTCGGCCAGTTCACCATCGTTGGTCAGTAGCAAAAGCCCCGTGGTGTTTCTGTCTAAACGACCCACTGGATAAACACGCTCGTTGCACGCTCCAGCAATTAGCTCCATCACAGTATGGCGGCCTTCGGGGTCGTCGGTGGTGGTGATATAATCTTTGGGTTTATTGACCAAAATATACACCATCTTTTCAGGATTCAAAATACGATTACCGTATTTTACTACGGCATCTACGGCAACTTTATAGCCGAGTTCATTGATTACTTTCCCATTGACCGTGATTTGCCCTGTTTCAATCAATTCATCTGCCTCTCGGCGTGAGCAAAGACCTGCGTTGGCAATGTATTTATTCAAGCGCATTGTCCCGTCATTCACTTTAGGCTCTGTTTTTGATTTTTTAGCGTATCGCTCTTCTGCTTGTCGAAAATCATACTGAGGAGCTTCTTTGAAATCGCCTACACGACGATGTTCACCATCTTCTGAACGACTACGCTTTTCACGGTCAAAAGGCTTGTCGTAGGGTTTCTTAAAGTCGGGGCGGTCGCTACGTTTTTCAAAAGGCTTGTCAAAACTACGCTTTTCACGGTCAAAAGGCT
>JAWKMH010000005.1:0-374177 GCA_041392315.1 Spirosomataceae bacterium
CGCGTGGCACCGACGGACGGACTTTTCCTTGGGGTAATACCTACGATAACACCTATGTGGTATGGGATCAAACGGAATCTCGTGGAGGATCTATCGCTAAACCAGAGAGTCCTTACGGATGTTTTGATATGGCGGGCAGTGTATGGGAATGGACCAATGATTGGTACAAACCCTATCCAGGCAATGATGTTCCGATGGAACAATACGGAGAAACTTATAAAGTGATGCGTGGAGGGTCAAATTTCAACAACTACTCATTTATCCGAACTAGTCATCGGTATTATTTATTACCTGAAAAAATAAGCCGCTACCCAGTAGGGTTTCGCTGTGTGAAAGATGTTGAATAAATCTGTTTTAATTGAATTTCAATTACTTATTCATTGGAAGTAATAACGCAGTCGATAAATACCAACTGCGTTATACTTCTCCAAAAATTTATAACTACAGCATAGTAGTTGGGCAGACGTAATCCGAAATGGGTAGCTTCTCATAGGCTTTGATGGCTGCAAAGCCTCCTGCTACATCCACAAAATCGTCCCAACCACGTGCCTTTAGGATAGAGGCCGCCAGCATACTGCGATATCCGCCTGCGCAATACAATACAAAAGGTTGATTTTTAGGAAACTGAGCCAAATGCTGATTGATGGTATTGAGCGGAATATTAACAACATCGAGTACATGTTCAGAATCAAACTCACTTTTCTTTCTAACATCAATAGTGAGTGTTTTTTCGTTAGTGTATTTTTGTGCAAACTCTTCAGCAGAAATGCGCTGAATGGTATCAATATCTTTGCCTGCTTTTTTCCAAGCATCGAAGCCACCTTTTAAATAGCCTAACGAAAAATCATATCCTACACGCGACAGGCGAATGAGAGATTCTTCCTCTCGACCTTCATCGGTTACGAGCAATATCTCTTGTTTTACGTCTGGAATCATTTCACCAACCCATTGAGCAAAACTTCCATCAATACCAATATTGATACTATTGGGAATAAACCCTCGGGCAAAATCAGATGCATTTCGAGTATCTAACACCAAGGCTTGAGTTTCATTGGCTGCTGCCTCAAACTCTTCGACAGAAAGCGGCCTTTCTCCACGATTTAAGACCGTATCTAAACTATCATATCCTTTGATATTCATCAACACATTTTGAGGGAAATAAGCCGGAGGAGTAGTAAGTCCTGTCAATAATGTTTTGATAAACTCCTCTTTAGTCATATCGGAGCGCAAAGCATAGTTGAATTTTTTCTGATTACCGAGCGTATCGGTGGTTTCTTTACTCATGTTTTTTCCACAAGCAGAGCCTGCGCCATGATTAGGATAAATGATGAGATTATCGTTCAAGGGCATAATTTTATGGCGAAGCGAATCAAAAAGATGCCCTGCCAATTTCTCTTCAGTAAGATCAGCAACCACGTGCTGAGCTAAGTCGGGGCGGCCTACATCGCCTATAAACAAAGTATCTCCTGTAATGAGGCCATGTTCTTTGCCGTTTTCGTCAATGAGCATATAGGTTGTACTTTCCATCGTATGCCCAGGGGTATGAATCACTTTTATAGTGTAATCACCTACCTTGAATAGTTGGTTGTCTTCGGCAATGATGGCTCGATAGGCGGGCTTGGCAGTAGGGCCAAACACAATTTGTGCGCCTGTTTTCTTCATCAGGTCTAAGTGGCCACTTACAAAATCGGCATGAAAATGTGTTTCAAAAACATATTTGATGGTAGCGTTGTCTTTGGTAGCTCGATCTATATAGGGTTGTACTTCACGAAGAGGATCAAAAAATAGCAGCTTCTCCTTTGCTTTCAAGATAGTAGGCAGCATGAGCAATGCAGCCTGTGTAAATTTGTTCAATTTTCATGATGAGGTATTGTTTGATGAATAAATGATTAAATTGATAGCACAAAATTAAGCCATCAAACAGGCGGTTTCTGTAACAACTATCACATTGAAAACATGACAGTTGTCAGATTTTGACCTTTATAATTGGAGAGGTTTTCTGGAAGACATTTTAGGATACGCAGTGCAATTCGTATTTTTGTTGTCATCAAATCAGACCTATGGAATTTTCCTTCTAAACTCATCGAAGAGGCCGTCAATGAAATAGCCAAATTGCCAGGGATTGGTAAAAAGAGCGGTTGCGTATTGTGTTGCACTTATTGAAACGTACCGAAGGCGAGACACGTTCATTGGCTGAAGCGCTGATAGCGATGCGTACCAAAACTCAATACTGTAAACAATGTCATAATATTTCAGATGCCGAACTCTGTGGTATTTGCCTTAGTACCAAAAGAGACCTGTCTGTGATTTGTGTGGTGCAAGATAGTCGTGATGTATTACTATCGAGAACACAGGACAATTTAACGGATTGTATCATGTATTGGGAGGAATTATCTCTCCATTGGAAGGCATTGGCCCTAATGATTTGAACATAGAGACTCATTAAGCCGACTCCAACACAACAAAGAAGTAGTTGAGGTTATCCTCGCTTTAAGCCCAACCATGGAAGGAGATACTACCTCTTTTTACCTACAAAAAAAACTCAAACCCTTTGCCCTCAAAACTTCTACTATCGCAAGAGGGATTCCCATTGGAGGAGATTTAGAATATGCCGACGAAATAACCTTGTGGGGCGTAGTATTGTTAGTAGAATTAATTACGACTAAACTTTTGTGTTCAACAGACTTTTAAGAGATTGCAAAAGTTTTCAAAATTTCCGTTTCATTAGTAGAAATGGTTGATTGGTCGCTTATTTGGCAATATTTACTACTACATGGACTTGCCAAAGTACCCCATGAAAAACTTTGCTCAATACAACGTCAACGACTTTGCTACCGAACCGATGTTTATAAGGTGGGTACAGCAGCCAGATGATGCTGAGTTAAGTACTTTTTGGCAAGTTTGGCTCCTTAACCACCCTACAAATCGGAAGATGTGGAAGAAGCCCGCGAATTAGTGGGACAAATTTCCGATATATATGAAAGCATGAGTCCGTCAGAAGTAAAGACCTTATGGAAACGTGTTATAGCATCAGTCAATACCATTCCAGAAATTGACCCACTCGACAATGAAGTAAAACCTTTAGCTTCCGTATTTTATTTATTTCGATGGATTTTCGCTTCTTTTGTTGGGATGCTCTTAGTAGGTTGGATTATCTGGAAAATTTACTAAAGTAGATGAAGTATTATTTGAATAATACAAAAAAAGAAAGAATAATCTGCGTTTGATTAGGTATTATTTAAATATAAAAACTTGAATAAAATCAATTAAAGATGTAAAAATCAATATTTGGGAACGTTCCCGATAACGGTTGCGTAGAATAATTGGATAAAAGCATTGATAAATTTAACTAATCATCTTAAACTCGAAAAGTTTTTATTTTAAAGCAAGAAACAAATATCCCTAAAATTACATTTTAACCTAATAATTTAAACAACTATATGAAAGTCTCTACGTTGAGCAGCAGGTGGGTGATGATGGCCATGTTGAGTGCCACCTCAGTTATAGCATTTACTCCTACCAACAAGAAGTGGTGAGTAGCTAACCACGCGGATAAATGCAGACAAAACCGTCAGTGGAAAGTAACTGCAGCTGAAGATAATAGTGGGATTCCTGGGAGTTAGTGTTCTACTAAAAGGAACGAGTACAGGAACAAACACAGATGCAAACGGTAATTTTAAAATCACGTGTCAAAGACAACTCGTATTGGTGTTTTCAGCTGTAGGTTTGGAGAAGAAGGAAGTAGTAGTGGGTAATAACCTGTCTATCAATGTTTCCTTAGGGGGTCAAAAAACCTCAATGAAGTAGTTGTAGTAGGTTATGGTACGCAGAAAAAGAGCCAATTGACAGGAGCTATTGTGCAAGTATCTTCTAAAGAAATCCAAGAAATGCCTATTACAAACCTTTGGGCAAGCACTTCAAGGACGTGCAGCTGGAGTGGATGTAACCCAGTCTGGTTCTGCCAGGTACTGTGCCGAGAATTTTGATTCGCGGCCGTCGTTCATTTAATGGCAATGACCCGCTATATGTAGTAGATGGTATTCCGCTTTCAGCAGGTTATGAAGACATGAATCCAAGGATGTAGCTTCGATGGAAGTATTGAAAGATGCCACGGCCAGCCATCTATGGGGCAAGAGGTGCGAATGGCGTATGCTCATTACGACTAAAAGAGGGGCAACCAAAGGTAAAACTACCATAAGCTATGATTCGTATGTAGGAGTTTCTAAACCTCGATAGAAATTAACTTATTCAGGGCGCTGAATTTGGAGAGTTTGTACGAGAAGCCTATCGTGCTACGGGTGGCTATAAAGATGCGGCTGGTAATGCGGTTCCTACAGGTGACTGACGCAGCAGCAGATGCAAAATAGCTGTTTTGGGAGGTGATCCTGCTGTACAAAGGTATTGCTAATGGAACAAGCACCGATTGGCAAGGGCTCATTCTCAAAAATGGGGTTATGCAAAACCACTCTGTCGGTATTCAGGGCGGTACGGATAGAACCCAGTTCTATATCTCTGGTTATTTTCAGGATAAAGAATTTCGGATGGATTAGATTTTCAAGGTTGTCTCCTGCGAGCCAATATTGATCACTGTCAATAACTGGCTGAAAGTAGGGCTTTCAAGTTATATGATGTATAGCGTTAGAAATGGCGAAAATCTAAATCCATATGGGTTTACGATTCAGCAAAACCCTTAGCAGTACCGTATGATGATAGTGGAAATATCATTTTTCTCGCCTACCAACGACGCGCTTTTGACTAATCCATTGGCAGAAATTGTGCCAGGTGCTCAAGTAGATGAAACCAAACGATACCGTATTTTCAATAGCTTTTTACAGAGGTTAAAATCATGGACGGTCTAAAATATCGCGTAAACTTTGGTCCTGATTTTACCATTGGACGTTGGGGACGCTTTATTGGTGCGGTTACCAATGCTCGTAAATTAGGGAGATCCACAGGCAAGTCAAGAGAATGCTTTGGGTTTAATTATACTCTTGAAAATATATTGAGTTATACCAAAAACTTTGGAGGAAAACATAATTTGAATCTTACGGCACTCCATTCTATTCAGCGCGACAACTATGAAGTTTATCGTATTAATACTCAAGGTATTCCAGCGGAAAGCCAGCAATTTTATAACATTGGAGCAGCCAGTTTACCACTGGAATACCAGTGCATTGACACAATGGACCATTAACTCCTATATGGCACGTGTTAATTATGATTATAATGACAAGTATTTGTTAACTGCTACTTTGCGTCGTGACGGTTCGCCGTTTTGGGGAAAATTCAAAATATGGTAACTTCCCAGGAATTGCTTTGGGTTGGAATATCAGCAACGAGACCTTTATGAAAGGTATTTCTTGGATAGATTTATTGAAGTTAAGAGCTGGTTGGGGTAAAGTAGGAAACTAAGGTTGCTCCTTATCAAACCCAAGGTTTATTGGGACGTACTTCATACTTGGAATACAACCTCTGCATTTGGATACCGTCCAAGTACTATTGGAAACCCTGATTTGCGTTGGGAGTCTTCGGCAACAGCTAACGTAGGTTTAGATTTTAGCTTCTTCCTGGTCGTTTACAAGGTTCGATGGAATTTTATCAAACCAATACGACTGATTTATTATTGTCAGATCAGCTTCCTGGTTCTATTGGATTTAGTGCTGCAACGCGCAACGTGGGTGAAACCAGAAATAGAGGTTTTGGTTAGATTTACCACTTACAATATCAATTCCGAGTCAGGCTTTAAATGGACAACTGATTTTCAATCACAAAACACAGAAGCAATCGTTGCACTCTATAACGGTAAAGTGGACGATGTCGGAAATGGTTGGTTTATTGGTCGTCCTCTGAGTACAGTATTCGATTACAAGAAGATAGGGATTTGGCAAACAAATGAAGCCGATGCTGCTAAATCATACGCCAGTTCGGTAGGACAAATAAAAGCGCAAGACACTTACTACGATGGTAAAATCAACGCTGACTGACCGCGTTATTCAAGGGTCGGATGTTCCTAAATTTAGCGCAGGTATTACCAACCGATTCTCTTATAAAGGCTTTGACTTATCATTCTTCTTCTTTGGTCGTTGGAAACCTTATCCGTAGCCAATTCCATTCAAGTAACAATGCCTTGGCAGGACGCTATCAGCAGATCAAGGTAGATTATTGGACTCCAACAACCCGACCAATGAATTCCCTCAACCTAAAGTAACCAAGAGTCACCTGTCTATGGCAGCACCCTGACTTTTTTGACGGTACTTTTGTAAAGTTGCGTAACATCAATTTTGGATATAGTTTAGCCAAGCGGTAGCTAAAACTAAACATGGAATCTTTGCGGTTGTATTCGAGTATCCAACAACCCGCTATTTGGTCGCAATATAGAACCAAATACAACGGTGTAGATCCTGAAAGCAACAGGTTTGAGTGCTGGAGGGACGGGCGTAACACCTGCTACTACCGTTATTACATTATTTGGTTTAAATGCACGATTCTAGTCCTGCATCAATAACAATTTTTTTGTAAAAAAATAAATAACAAGAAAATGAAAAATATATTAAAACCAGTAAGAATTTTGCCTTGGTAGCCTTGCTTTTGTCTTGCCCAGTTGTAAAGGACATTTTGAAGGAAACAGTTGTATCAGGAATTGGGAATGATTATATTCAGACGGCTAAGGGGTTCAATGATGCAGTAAATTCAAAGCGTATTCATCGTTACGTTACTATTATGCTACCCAACAAGGACTAACCCTAACTGAATACGGAACTGATATCTATGCTACGGGTGCTGATGGTAGCTATAAAGGATTTCATTTTTATGATGGACAATTGAACCTAACAGTTGATTATTTGGGTAATACGGGACGAATTGTACCGAGGTATTAACACTTGTAATGCTATTATCGATCGCTCTGCTGCCGTAGTGGGGGCGCTAGATGCTACTAAAAAGCTACGTGTGGCAGAAGCAAAATTTTTAAGAGCACATTACTACTATATTTTGTATCGCAATTTGGAGGCGTTGATTTGCGCCTCACAGAAACGTTAGCTCCCACAAAAGATACTAAAAGAGCTACAGGATGCAGAAATGTATGCAGCGATTATCAAAGATCGAATGAGGCTATAGTAGATTTAGAAGCTAAAGCACAATCTGCTCAATATGGACGTGCGACTAAACCAGCTGCAGAGACATTGTTGGCCAAAGTCTATTTGGCGAAAGGATATTCTTCTGAAAAAGCATCCGATGATTTTTCTAAAGCTGCCGCTCTTTGCAAGAGTGTAACAACCAACTATGGCTTCAAATTGTTAGATGATTTTGCCAGTGTTTTTGATGAGAATAATCAAGTTAATAGCGAAGTGGTCTTTGCGGTTCAATATACCTCTGACCCACTTACTAACCTAACCAATAATACTGGTGCTGCTAATGGAGGAAATATTAATCTACACTTGTTCTTTGGTATGCAGTATGACGTGCAGCCAGGGATGAAAACGTGATGTATTTTATGGCCGTCCCTTTAAGCGTTTAAGACCAACTTCTTATTTGATTAATAATGGTTTTTGCGGATAGAACTAATGACTCGCGTTACAAAAAAACCTTCAGAGATACTTCGGTTGAGCAACAACCCAGGTACTTATAACGCTGCCTCTTTTGATGATTCAAAAACGAAAGTAACCTTTGCTGCGGGTGATACGGCGATATTTATTCCAGGTGTTGAATGGACAAAAAGCGCAACGTGCAGCTAAGAAATACCAGGTACCTTGTACCAAGTCAGTACAGCGAAGCCCTTTTTCCAACTTTGCAGAAGTTTTTTGATACAAAACGTCCCGACTTGAATTTATGAGGCGGGTAGCCGCGATTATTTCGTGTTCCGGGCAGATGTTTATTTGATGCAAGCAGAAGCGTTTTTGCAGTCGAATAATGCGGCAGAGGCACTAACTGCCATCAATGCGGTTCGTTTCCGTGCTGGCTGGCCTGGCAAAAGAAAGCAATGCTGATTGCAGCCAAGGACTTGACCATGGATTTTATCATGGAAGAACGCGCCAGAGAATTAGCTGATGAACAAACACGCTGGTTGGACTTAAAGCGTTGGGGCAAATTGGTTGAGCGTGTAAACTCTATAATCCTCAGGCAGCAGTCAATATCAAAGATATCCACAACCTACGTCCGATTCCACAGACACAAATTGATAGAAGTGCCAAAAATGCGGAAGGAACATCTGTATTTCCACAAAACCCAGGGTATTAAGAGGCTATCAGTTCACTACTTAACCTATTTTTATTTAAAAACAAAGGCCGCAGTATTCGCGGCCTTTGTTGCTATAGTGAGCGAGTCGTCAAAAAATATTTTCGCCAAAGTCTATTGTCAAAGACAAGCGGTTGCTGGGCAATGATACGACAGTCGTCATACAAAGAGTGTCGAGCATGTAGAAGGACATTTTGAGAGAAAGGAACTACAACCGAAGGAAGGGCTACTCCCAAAGTATCGGGTTTGTCCAGCCATTTGTGTAGCCATTGTTGCGTACGAACATAGGTAGTGTCTTTCCAGTAAGAGGGTAGGGCTGCCTCCTCAAAATACGAATGTCATCAGGAATTTCGATTTTGAAAATCCAGTATTTAGGAGGTCTTCAAAACGAATATTGGGTGCATGAGCCATGACTTCGACCAATGCCAGAGCTGCCGCCGACGTGGTGTAAAGCACACCTATGCCTTTGGGATTCCATCGCCCACCATACAAACGACTCCTTCACACGATAGGGCATCGTCCTTGAATTTTTCTGATAATACGATAAACAATCATCTTTTTAGGCCGCTAACCCATAATCAATCCTTCCCAGTACATCGTTTACCAAAGTAAAGCCCGTTACTGTATCCATCATTTAGTGAAGGATTGCGCATCGAGCTCATTCAAAGGGGTACGCATCCATTGAAGTACTACCTGTTTTTTTTGGTCAAAAGTTTCTAAGGCATGTACAAGAATATTTTTAAGAAGCAAGAGTCTTTCGGAAGCATCAGTACTAAAACGTTGGTCATTGCGAAGGCGGTGCAGGTTGCGTGGAGTCATCCCCAAAATATAGGCCATTTCTTATCAGTAAGCCCCACCAACTCCGCTGTTTTATCAGCATATTCCCGCAATATCCCTGTTCGAGCTTGACCTACAACCCCAATAAAAGGTGTAATCGTATTTGTATTAAAGTTTTGAATTTGAGTCATTTGCGTATATGATAAGTGAAATATGTCGCTAATATAGAAAATATATTTCACTCAATACAAAATTACTTTCTATTATCACTGCCACTCACCATACTCAAATAGTTTTCATAGCGACTCATGGCAATTTGGCTAGCTTCTACGGCTGCTTTAACGGCGCATTTGGGTTCGTCTATGTGCAAGCAATCATCAAATTTACAGCTGTTGAGTAAGTTACGCATTTCAGGGAAATAATGACTGATTTCGCTTGTGTCCATTTCCGACAACCCTAATTCTTTGATACCGAGAGTCAATGATATAAGTGCTTGGATTCAATTCAAACATTTCGGCAAAGGTAGTGGTATGCACGCCTTTATTGGCAAAGGTAGAAACTTCATTGGTACGCAAATCCAAATGCGGGGCAATGGTATTGAGTAGAGTGGACTTACCTACGCCCGAATGACCTGATAACACTGATACTTTTCCTTGGAGTAGATGTTGAAATTGCTCTATCCCTTCTACTGTCACGCTGAAGTAGTAAAGCATACATAGCCCAAGCTATTATATAGACTTATTAATTCGTTTTGATAGGCTTTGGTTTCTTCGTCAAATAAATCTTGTTTATTGAAAATTAATACACTCGGAATACGAAACGATTCGGCAACGACCAATAAACGGTCAATGAATCCGAGGGAAGTTCGGGGAAAAGTGAGGGTAGCTAAGTGATGACGAGTTGATCTACATTGGCGGCCAGCAGGTGGGCATGGGCAGTTTTGTGGACAGACTGCCGTGCCAGGTAATTTTGCCTTGAAAATATATCATTGATAATGCCCTGTTGGGTTGTTTCATCTTCTATTTCCCAATAGACTTTGTCGCCCACGGCTACTGGATTAGTCACTTTTAAATCTTGAAACTTGAACTTTCCCCGTAATCGGCACCGCCAAATCAAGCCCAATTCATCTCTTACATCGTACCAAGAACCCGTAGAACGAACCACCAATCCCTGCAAAGATTGGGCATTGATTTCTTCGGTGCGTTGGGCAATGGCCGCTGTGCTTTTGGTTTGAAACTTGGCGGGCGGAGCTTTGCGTTTTCCTTCTTTTTTCAAATTATGAAAGATTATTTTGTAGTTGATGAATCCTTAACTTAACTATCAGAGTTTACAGTCGTCTAAACAATGCTTCCAGCACTTCAATCGTAATGGTTTCTTTCCAGTCATAGCCTATGGCGTGGTTCCACATATGGTCGAGTTTGTAAGATACGTGTGCCATGGCATTGATTTGTGCATCCGTCCAATCCTTGGCTAATCCTTGTGGAAGCGTAATATTGTGCTGGGCTACCATCTGTTTAAATTCAGCGACTCCTTCGGGATAATAGTCGGACAAGTGATTAAATGCCACACAGTTGGCATAGCAATGGCGCATACCCAGTATCTTAGAAAGGCCATAACTCAAAGCATGACAAATACCGACTTCCGAATAAGTCAGGCTCAAGCCCCCCATGAGCGAGGCTACCATGAGCTTGTCGTCATTGTCGGGGGTTTGTCCGCTGTTTTCTCCCAGATATACTTCGCGGCATAGCTTCATAGATTGCTCGGCAAAAGCATGAGAATAGGCATTGTTAAATTGCCCATTTTCAGATTCTACACAATGAATGTAAGTATCCATGCCCACATAAAACCACCAGTCGCGTGGGACAGTGGCGATTAAGTCAGGATCAAGCACAATTTGGTTGAAAACGGTCCATTCACATTTAAGACCTAATTTTTTTTCTGGCCCTGTGAGTACGGCAGTCATGGAAACCTCTGCGCCTGTACCCGAAATGGTCGGTACGCCTACATGATAAATGCCAGGTACTTTGATAAGGTTTAATCCCTGATAAAGTGTCGAAGACCCCTCGTTGGTAACCATCAGCGATACGCACTTGGTAAGATCCATGATGGCTCCGCCACCAATACCAATAATACCCGAAGGAAGCCCTTTAGTAGCCAGAATTTCATCGCGTAGCGTGTCCACTTGCTCGGTGGTAGGCTCGTGCGGATCTACATCTATAAAATAAACCGTGTCATTGGTTTCCAGCGGCAAGCGTTTTTCTAAGTCTTTACCTTTAAAATAATTATCCACAATAAACACCATGTATTGGTTGTTGTCGTGGCGATGAGGCTTTATAATATCGCCCAATTGGTTGAAACTTCCCCGTCCATAAACGGTTTTTTCAATGCCTTTAAAGTTCTTGTGCATAAAGCTTACTTTTTCTATCTATTTAACAAGCATACGCTGCCATGGCTTTCCGAATGGCCGCTTCTATTTTATTGGCCAACGTCTCTAATTCAGTTTGTGTCCATGTAACACGTACACCAAAAGAAATCAATCGACCAATGACTTCCTGCGACTTGGGCAGATCCAAGTGGGTGTAATCTTGGGGTGCGCCTAATATTTCTACCCCCAACTTACTGGCAGTACGCATCTCTTTGATATGGTCCCATTGATTGATAAAGTGGTACATGTTGGTAAACCAATAATTGAAACCGCCTATACCCGCTGCATTGAACTCAGCTACAACCGCTTGTGCTGATTCGGTGTCGGGGAGCATCAAATTTAGGAAGGTAGCAGAATCTCCATCGGGGTCGGGAATGCGGGCAAAAGATACGCCAGGCACGTTAGCAAGACGGTTCATTAACCATTTTTTGTGTTGATTGTTTTTTTCGACCATATAAGGAACGCGGCGTGTTTGGGCCAAACCTACGGCTGCGTGAAGCTCCGAAATACGGTAATTGAAGCCAATGACAGGATGTTGTTCCATGCCGCGATTGGTGCCAATGTGGTCGTGGCCGTGGTCTGAGTACGAATCGGCTATTTTGTAGGTTTGTTCATCGTTGGTAACAAACACGCCACCTTCTCCTGCGGTTGCAATTTTGAAGAAATCATAAGAATAAGCCCCTGCCTTGCCCCAAAGCCCTGTGAAAGTGCCTTTATAAGAGGCCCCCATAGCTTGCCCAGCATCTTCTACAAGTACCAAATTGTGTTCCTCAATTACCTTCATAATCGCGTCCATGTCAGCCATTTGCCCACACATATGTACTAAACAAACGCCTTTTGTTTTGGTGTTATGGCTTTTCTGATGCCCTCGGCAGAGAGGCATAGGGTGTCGTCAATTTCTGCAAACACAGGCAAAGCTCCAATCATAAGGGCTGCCTCGACAGTGGCAATGTATGTAAAAGGAGGGACTATTACCTCATCGCCTGCCCCAATACCTGCTGCCACCATGGCACACTGGGCTGCTGTAGAACCACTCGATACAGCATGGGCGTACTTGGCTCCTACCACTTTGCATACTTCGGCCTCCATTTCGCGGGCTTTGTAAATACCATTGCGTTGGGTTTCGTGGTTATAACGGAATAAAATTCCTGTTTCTAAAACATCATTGATTTCCTTGCGCTCTTCTGCGCCAAATAGTTCTGTTCCTGGCATGATTTAATCAGTTATCTTAGCTAATAAGATGCAAAGTTAATGATTTTGTGGAAAGGTAAGATTTAGACGGATTGGGAAGCTTATAAATGGAATACAACATTAGATTTGACGGAGGATGATTGACGGGGTGGTCATTCATTAAGAGGAAATAAAGGGATATTCTCCCTTGAGAAAATGTTTTTAGGAACACTAAAAGCAAAAGTAGGTAGAGTTACATGGTGATGGTTGTTTTCGAGTTCCATGTCGAGAATAACAGTTTCATTATTTTGAGGAGCAGTAAGTTCATTTTTAGTACAGTCGAATGGAGTGGCGTTGTGGTGGATGACTATAAGCCGGTGATGAATCTGATTGATGGCCTCAATTTGGGAGGCAGCATTGAGCATTGTTCCTCTAAAATGGAGATTTTCTTGGCTTTGGTAAAAAGTATCAATCCTAACAGTGATGCGTTCCACAGTCGGACGATTCAGACTATCATAATACGCTTGGCTGTGTATGGGCTTCTTTAATTGATAATCGTAAAACCCATTTTTAGTCAATTTATTTAATGTGCTTATTTCTAAACAATTAAATCCAGAGTTGTTTAAGTGATAATTTTCTATTTTACTTTCTAATAGCAATTTTCTCTCTTCTGGATTGCGTAAATGTAAAGTAACATATTTTAGATTGAGGGAAACACTTAATAGACACAGTGCTCCATAGACGTATTTTTGATAGCGAATATGCTTCTCAAAAAGGTCATACACAATGATTACCATACAAGCAGCCAGCAACATAGAATAAATGGCATATCGCTCGGAAAGAGCCGTGCTCAGCCCATGTTCATATCGAGTCATACTGGTCAGCCCCGCCATACTTAGACCATAGATAAGACACAAAAACACAAAGGGATTTTGTAAATAGTAGTGTCGGTAAAACGCGTAGAGACCTACTCCTATAAAAACAGCCCCTGTAATTAAAGTAAGTTTGGGTAAAAAAGCAATACTACCCAGAAAAGCTAATAGAAATTGAAAAGCTTGGGGCAATTGCTCAAAGAGGAAATGCCAAGAAGAGTGGCGGTATATTTTTTGATAATTAAAAAAGTAGCCACTCAAAATAAGCACGCCAAAAAGCAGCCAAAAAGCCAATAATGGATAACGCTTTTGAAAGAAAAAAACACCGCTAATGATAACCAGACCAATAAATCCGCCCCCATTAGAGAAAATAGCCAGTAGGGTGAATAAGAAAGTAAAAAGAGGGATTTTTTTTTCCTGTTCAGACAGAGAAAAATGGAGTGAGGCCAGACTAAATACCACTGAAAACAAGTTGGCGTTTTGCATGGCATAAAAGGTATTGGAAGCAGGACAAATGAGCACAAATGCCACGGGAATAATCAGCCAAGGGCTATTCTTCAGGTTCAGGAAAAATAGCCATGTCATAAAAATCAAACACATATTGCCCACAATGAGCCACCACCTTAGATCAATATAGCCACAGAGATGATACTGGAAGAGGGCAAACAGGCGCGTGATGACAATCCGATGTTCGTTGTGTTGGGCAAATAAGATAGATAGTTTTTTTTCCCAAGAATCAGCGTCTTTCAACAAATTGAACATTTCGAGCACATAGATGTCGTCGCCTGTAGGAATGTTGATGAAATTTTTATATAAAACAAAAGCAAGAAATAAAGTGGGAATGCAACAGAGGAGAATTAGGTTTTGTTTCCGAAAATACGAAGCAAAAAGCATACAAGATAAGGGTTGTGGCTTGTGTGGAAGTCATTTTTTGATGCCTCCAAAGGTAGAAAGTCGCCGTCCATTTTTAAGCGATTATCGAAAGTTTTTTTTACCTTTCGACTTTCTGTCAATTAGCATTTAAACCTATGATGAAAGTATTGAAACCTTCCTTGACTATTCTTTTGATAAGTGGAATAGCTCTCCATGTGCTGGCTCAAACGCCCGATATTCAGCGAATTCACCCCACTAACTGGTGGGTAGGTATGAAAAACAAGAGCCTACAACTACTGGTTTATGGTAAAAATATAAGCACGGCTAAGGTGAGTTTGAAATATGCGGGTGTACGCCTCAAAAAAACACATAAGATAGAAAATCCTAACTATTTGATTGTTGATTTGGAAATTTTCAATACGGCCAAACCAGGCGAGATACCTTTGAAGTTTTCAAAAGGCCGTGCCGTGAATGTTCAAAACTATTCATTAAAGAAAAAACAGCACATACCAGCTACTATCAATACCTCCGACTTTATTTACCTCATCATGCCCGACCGCTTTGCCAATGGTGATGAAACCAACGATCAATTTGCGGATATGCTTGATAAAGAGGCAGATAAAAACAATCCCTATACACGGCATGGAGGCGATTTTCAGGGCATTATTAATCATTTAGATTACTTGCAGGAACTCGGCGTAACCACGCTTTGGAATACGCCCGTGGTAGAAAACGATACCAAACGTAAGAAAGAGTTGCATGGCAATATGCAGGCGGCTTACCACGGCTATCATTTTAGCGACCACTACACAATTGAACGTCGGTTTGGAGGGGCAGAGGGTTACAAAAAGTTGTCGGACGCTTTGCACCAGCGAGGTATGAAACTTATTCAGGATGCCGTTTATAACCATGTGTCAGACGACCACTGGATGTACATGGACCCACCTACCAAAGATTGGTTCAACACGTGGCCTTCTTATACCAGTACCTCCCACAAAGAGCAAGCGGCCTTTGACCCTTACGCTGCCACTACGGATAAAAAATCACTGACTGACGGTTGGTTTACGCCTTTTTTGCCTGATGTCAATCAGCGGAATCCTTTTTTTGCTAATTACCTTATTCAACATGCCATTTGGAGTACTGAAGAGTTTGGCTTAGACGGTTGGCGCATTGATACCTACAAATACAACGATATGCCGTTTATGAACCGTTGCAATCAAGCTATTCTCGACGAATACCCCAATATGTTGATTTTTGGCGAGACCTTTGTGTCAAATCCTGCTTGGCTTAATTATTTTGTGCGCAACAACGTCGTCTATCCATTCAACTGCAACTTACCAGGCACTTGCGATTTTCCTAATTTTACGGCTATCAGTGAAGCCCTCAATCAGCCTTTTAGCTGGGACGGTGGCCTCAATCGCCTCTATAATACCTTGGCGCAAGATTATCTCTATGCTAATCCTTCTAAGATGATTACGTTTTTAGACAATCACGACACAGACCGTTTTTGTCGGTGGTAGAGAAGATTTCAACAAATTTAAAATGGGAATCGCTTGGTTGCTCACCACACGGGGTATCCCACATTTGTATTACGGTACAGAAGTATTAATGAAGAACACAAAAAATCCAACTGATGCCGAGGTAAGAAAAACTTTGAAGGAGGCTGGAAAGGCGACACTCAAAATAAATTTATGGCTTCGGGGCGCACGGATAAAGAAAATGAAGCATTTGAATGGGTAAAAAGCTGGCTCATTACCGCAAAAACACGCCTGCACTGTACAGTGGTAAACTAACACAATACCTACCACAAGACGGTATCTATGTTTATTTTAGATATGACGATACCAAGACGGTTATGGTGGTGATGAATACCAATAACACGGAAAAAGTATGGCAACCGAACGTTTTGCTGAACGAATGAAAGGAAAAACTTCGGCTCAAAATATACTAAACAACTCTACTCTTTCTAAGCTCGATTCGATTTTGATTCCCGCCATGACAACTTTGGTGTTAGAACTGAAGTAGCGTTTGGGCAGTTGGTGGTAAGTAACACGCTAACTGCCAACTGCCCGAACACTTACATCCCTTTTAATACTTCCCACATTTTATCGGCAACAAACTGATTGCCAGTTTCGTTGAGGTGAACCCTATCGGTAGTCAGGATGTTTTTTTCGTCGTTATTGGGGTTGTTTTTGAGATTGTAGTCTAAAAACCCTTTCTTAAGTCTATCAGAGGAAGGCCATTTTTTGTGGCTAAATCCCGAATCATTTGCGAATATCTGTTGAGGTCGCCGTCTTGTTGGTTAGAGAAATCTGTACGCTCGCCTATGGCAGCAGGAGTGCAGAGAGCCACACGGATATTTGCAGTCTTTAATTTCTTTAAAATAGCCTCATAAAATCGTATAAATTTGTCAGGATCGGTACCTGTGCCAGAGGTGGCTTTGTGCCATACGTCATTTACACCTATATAAATAATAACTATATTGGGCTGTTTGGCCAGCACATCGTCTTCTATGCGCAAGTATAAATCATAGACTTTATTGCCACCTATGCCTGCACCGATGAGTTCATATTTGTCTTTTAGCCCTTTGTTTTTCGAGCATTTCTCCCATTTTTACAATATAACCCCCAGGTCGTACGCCCGCCTGGGTAATGGAGTCTCCAAAGAAAATCACACGAATGGGCTTATCTTGCTGGGCAGCCAGCAACGGAATTGTAAAAAGCTAAGTTTGAGATAGCGGAGTAGTTTGTTCATGTTGTAGGTTGGTTTGTTTAGGAAAAGGAAAAAAGGGAAGTATTCTAACTAAACAGCCCCAAAATATCATCTTTATCGAGCTTTTTTAGGAAGCCCGCTTCGGTCGAGATGAGGTCGTCGGCGATGGCGCGTTTGCGGTTTTGGAGCTGTACAATTTTCTCTTCTACTGTGTCTTTGCAAATCATTCGATAGGCAAAAACCCGTTTGGTTTGGCCAATACGATGCACACGGTCAATGGCTTGCTGCTCCACGGCGGGGTTCCACCATGGGTCCACGATATATACATAGTCGGCTTCGGTGAGGTTGAGCCCTACGCCTCCAGCCTTGAGACTCATCAAAAACACACGACATTGGTCATCGCCCTGAAAGCGATTGACACGCTCGGCACGATCTTGGGTTTGGCCATCTAAGCACTCGTAAGGAATACGGTCGCGTTCGAGTTTTTGTTTGATGAGGTCAAGCATTTTTAGAAATTGACTAAAAATCACAATCTTATGGTGGGAGGCATTTTCTTCTATTTCGCGCACTATCTCGTTGAGTTTGACCGATTCATTGCCATAGTCGGCGTCGTCGGAGAGTAGGGCAGGGGAGTCGCAGATTTGGCGGAGTTTGAGCAATCCTTCCAAAATCAAAAAAGCAGCTTGTTCGCGCCCTACTTCGGCCATTTTACCAGCTATGAGGTCGCGGTATTTGTCTTTGAAAGCATCATATACCTTCCGCTGGCGTTTGTCCATTTCGCAGTAGAGTATCGTTTCTGTCTTTTCGGGCAAGTCTTTGGCCACCTCCTCCTTGGTGCGTTTGAGCATGAAAGGATATACCAAACGCCGCAGCTCCGCCGCCCGTGTTTTGTCTTGGTATTTGTCAATCGGATTGGCGTATTCGGTTCTAAAGAAGTCTTCGTGGCCCAGAAAACCTGGATTTAAAAAGTCGAATTGAGAATAGAGATCAAAAGTATTGTTTTCGACTGGCGTACCTGTCATGGTCAAGCGGTTGTGAGCATTGAGTAACTTTACTGCCTTAGCAATCATCGAGTCGGGGTTTTTGATGGCTTGGGCTTCGTCTAATATGACATAGTGAAACTTGAACTTACGCAAAAACTCAATGTCTGACCGCACCGACCCGTAGGTAGAAAGGATAATGTCGTAATCATTGAATGTGCGTGTGTCTTTGGCGCGCTGGGGGCCTGTATGGACATACATTTGTAGGTTGGGGCAGAACTTTTCTCCTTCAGCTTGCCAGTTGAAAATCAACGTTTTAGGTACAACTACCAGATGTACTCCTTTAGGGTTTTGGTTTTTTTGTTCTTGCAAAAAAGTAAGCATTTGGAGCGTTTTGCCCAGCCCCATATCGTCGGCAAGGCAGCCACCCCATCCAAATTCATCCAAAAAATGTAACCATTTGTAGCCTTCCTCTTGGTAAGGTCGTAGTTGTGCTTTGATGTTTTTGGGGAGTTTTATTTTTTTTATCTCTTTGAAATTCGATAGTTTTTCGCGCTTTTCAGCCAGTTCTTTGAGTAGTTTAGGGTTTTCGATATGTTCTTGATAGTGCTCTAATATTGTAAAATGTTGCTTCGACAAGCGGAGTGTCCCTTTTTTGTCATCTATTTTGGCAAAACGAAACAACTGGGCATATTGGGCTACCCATTCTTCGGGCAGTAGCCCAAAAGAGCCATCTTTAAGCTCTACATAATTTTGTTTTTTGAGGACGGCTTTGCGCACATCGGCCAAGGCTACAGACTGGTCGCCAAAACTCACTTCTACTTGTAAATCAAACCAATCAATACCCGATGAATTTCTAATCTTAAAGCTCGCTTTATTGGGGTTGTAGCGAAATTTCTTGAGATTACTGAAGCCGAAAAGTTTAGTTTCGTTATGATGAAGTGCTTCGTAAAATTGAAACAACCAGCCGTTTTCTAAAACCTTCTCGGAAGGCAGATAAAAAAACTCATCAGTTTGGTGTTCAAATGCAGGATGTTGCTGTCGTAGAAACTCGACAAATTGATGCTCGACATCAGTATCGCGCCGCTGGATTTGCACTACGCCCTCCGAGGCATTGACCCTCGATTGTCGAAAATCGCAAGGGAGTTCTATTTCTTCTCCTTCTTCGGTCTGATATACAAATACAGGTACAATTAAGAGATTGTCTTCGGCTTCTTTGAGGTAAACTCGCCCTTCTTGCCATTCGAGTTCGGTTTGTACTATGATTTGATTTTTATCAAATTCTAACGAAAACTGATCGGCAAGAGGTACAACAAAGCCATTGAAAAAGGCATCATCGCGCACGGTACGCAGGCGAATAGCGCCTCCTAATTCTAAAAAATGACGTGCTACTTTAGCCGCTGCCACCGACCGAAATCGTCCCAAAGTATGGTTGGGTAATACACAAAGCCAAGGAGTATTGAGATCTTCCAACTGATGAAAAGGGATGATAGCCTCGCCATGTTTGACAAAAGCTTCGAGCGTGGTTTCGTGGTCGGTACGGGAGAGTTGAAAGTGTAAATCTAAGGGTGTGGCACTAACTTCTACTGCTGTACCCATATGGCTACTGAAAGCATTATCTTTTTTGATTACCCGTACCGTATGGCCTACCATGAGAGGGAGTAGTTTTTCTAATACCTTGCCTGTGATTTCGATGGCAGCATCCAAGGTAGCCTCATCGTACTTAACACTCCACGAAGAAGTAGAAATTTTAAAACCACGTTGATGAAGGGCTTCATGGAGATAATCTTGCTCCAACCAGCGGCTAATTTTAATGATTTCTAAATCGGTAGCATCCCCGTTAGGTCGGATTTTATCGTTCCAACTCATCCGTTGGATATTGGTGATTTTACCTGTTTTGGGGTTTAAATAGGCTTTTCCTATTTCAAGGCTCAAAAAAGGGAGGGTCTTGGTATTGAAATTGCCTAAAAAATACACAAAAATTAATGACTCTTTGACTACTTCGGTAGGTACAAATGGGTTGGGTGTTTTGATGGGAAGCGTACTTTTGAGGAGATTGTCCCACTGCACCCCTGCGATTGGCTGAATACTTTTATCCAAAAGAATCAACTCCAAATCGCCTTGGTAATTGAGTTTAAAATCAAATTTCCCTACAAGGTTGTCCTCGGAAGTATAGCCATATTTGGCGAGCAAAGCATTTTTTTCACGGCTCCAGTCCTTGAGCAATTCGAGTGCATATATGCCGCGTTGTTGTTGCAACCATAGCAGTGTTCCCATGAGGTGCTCGCATAGAGGTGCACGAAGTTGCTGATTGCACGAGCAAGAAAAGTGGTATTTGCCCCTTTCAATCCGATTGACAGTAATCTTGTAAGTGCCGTATTTTTGAATATAGAGTTCTAATTTTTCAAAACCCTTGCCCTGCTCTACTGACTTTACATTAAGGTAATGTCGCCTGTTTGTCCAAAAATTGGAGGTAGTATTGTTTTGTATTTGACGATCTTCTAAGTTTTTCAGTAGGAGCGTCGTATCACTCATCTGAAACAACATAGGTTTTGGAGGAGGAGCTTGTCGCGAAGCCTCTGTAATATCAATAATAACCTTTTTAAGATCTTGGACTTTATTTTTACTTTGCCCTAAATCATGCTGAATATGGCTTTCCAATGCCAAAGCGGCTGCTACGCCGTGTTTGCAAGGGTAATATTCTGAGGGGCAGCTGCAATAACATTCAATGGCATCAGAATCGTCCATATTGGCCAATTCTACTTCGTATTTTTCGGAACTTGATTGACTTTCTACCTTGAATTTTGCTGCATAATAGTCGCCATCAAAGCGAACGATTTTTACACCCCCACTACTAAATATGCCGCTTCCACGCTGCCGGACTGTACTATTGGCTTCTTTTTCTTAAAGCCAGCAAATCTCTAATATTAATCCCTTGTAATAAGCCATTTGTTGATGTAGGATTACTATACCTATGCAATATGGTTTTTGATTTTCTAAGACTCCGCCGACTTTCTAAGACTCAGATACTCTTTGTAAGTCATAAAGTTCATTTTCAACTTCTTTCATTTTAGGGAATTTCATAGATCTGGCTGGACACCATAACGGAATTTTAGTTCACTCATTTCATATTCAAAATCCCGCTTGGTGGCCCAAATCAACGGAAAATCAATACGAACTTGATAAATAGTGCCTTCTATGGATTCGTAGGGTGGTTTTGTAGAGCGTAGCAATCTCTACATTGACACGGTCTCCGACCTGAAAGCAAGATTGGATGAATGGTGTTGAAAAAGTTAGTTTCATAACCTGCAAATAACGACAAAACAAGGAAGCTTCGCAACGAAGTTCCTTCTTAGTCGTATATTGTGCAGTAGTTGATTTATAAAGAATGAACTGGAAATTTATTTTTACAATACTACTTTTAGGATATAATTTGATTGCTAAGGCGCAAATAGAGGATTATTATCGAGCTAAAAAGCGCAAAAACCAACCCTTTCTTTTTAACCATCCCGACTTAGTGCGTACCAAAAGCCATTGGTATATGGGTATAGAAGGGGAGGTAAATGGAATGGGTCAGTATTGCCCAACAATTTAGACGGTTTTCTACGTATTCGTAGTTTTATAGACAGTTATGCTGGCGGGCATTGGGGATATAACCACAATTTACGTTGGTCGCTCGAAACAGGCTATATTCATAATCCTTCCAATTTAGTGTTGTGGGTTAATACTTCACGCCCCTTTCAGTTTTTTGTCAAAGATCTTCAGCATACCATTCCATTGCGGTTTAAATGGAGGGTTTTCAAAATAGGGAAAATTCAAAAACAATCAGGGTTATATATCGGAACAGGTTTGCTTTGGACTCCTTCTCGCATACGCCAGCAGTTGGATGGTTTTCGTTTAGTGGGCTTTGCAAAAGCCTCTCGCAATCAAGTTGATACTATATTGGTAGAAAATAAATCGTTCACCACTGGGCAAGCCAAATTGGAGTGGGAAGGAAGTGTGGGTTAGTAGGTAGAGTCTCTCGTCATGTCGAAATAGTAAGCTTTGGGCGTGTCGGATATTCCAATAGATCGGCTTTAGCTTCTAATTCAGAATTTTTTATTAATCGAATTTCTCAAACACTTCTACGGCCACTTTGCGTCCTACTACCTAATATTTTGGGGTTTCAGTACGGTACTTATATAGCCTCAAAAATGTGTATCGCAGTCGTTTTGAAGAGGGCGTTTATCCACTGAAATACACCCAGAGAAACGCCCATTAAGCAGAAAAAAGCGAAGACTAAGGCGCTGGTTGAAATAGAGAATAGCACTCATACAAATTAAGGAGAGCAATAATGCCACCAATGGAAACCACGGATAAAAAGGAGTAAGAAAGGGACGTTCTAAATCAGGCTCTTTGATACGGAGTTGAAACAAACTCAACATACTTGTGATGTACATGACCATTGCTCCCAATACGGACAGAATGATTATTTCATCAGTACTTCCAGTTAATAAAGCGATGAGGCCAATCAATCCTCCGCTTAGCAATGCCCAATGAGGCGTACGATACTTTGAGTGTATATTGGCCAAAAAATGAGGCAAATAACCCTCTCTTGCCAGGGCATAGATCTGCCTTGAGTATCCGATGGTATTACAATGAAAAGAGGCAACCAATCCAAAAAGCCCCAGACTGGCAAAAATTTTAGTCCAGGCACTGTTTTGTCCCAAAGTAAGTGAAAGTACTTCGGGCAAGGGATAATCTATGTGGCTCAATAGCCGCCAATCGGTAGCTCCTCCGCTTAGAATCATGGTGCCTAATGCCAATAAAACCAAGGTAAGGATACTCAGCATATAACCTCTCGGTATGGTGCGGTTGGGAGCTTTCACCTCTTCGGCTACCATAGCTACTCCTTCGATAGCAATATAAAACCAAATAGCAAAGGGAAGTGCTTCAAATACGCTTCCTGCGGTGACGGGTTCATTATATGCTACAAAATTGCTGGTTTGATAATAAGGGAAAATCAATCCCATAAAAATCAATAGTTCTGCTACAGAAAGTAAGGTGATAATCAACGAAAAATTAGCAGACTCTCTAATGCCGAGTAAGTTGACACTTATAAAGACAACATAAGCACTTACCGCTACCCCCATGACAGGAAGCACGGGGTGAAGAAAATGAGCATAGCTACCCAATGCAAATGCGACAGCAGGTGGCCCCAAAGTAAAATCTATTAAAGCTCCAAAACCTGCTACAAAACCCATTTTGGAACCAAAAGCACGAAAAGCATATGAAAACGCTCCGCCAGCTTCGGGAATAGCCGCAGTAAGTTCAGTATAACTAAAAATAAACGTGATGTAAAGTACCGTAACAATCAACGTAGCTACTAAAAAGCCTAATGTGCCAGCAATGGCCCAGCCATAATTCCAGCCAAAGTAAATACCTGCAATGACCATTCCAACGGCAATAGACCACAGTTGAAGTGTATTGATTACTCGTTTTAGGGAAGCTCCTCTACCTTCAACGGGGATTGAATTAGGCATTTTTTGAAAAATAGGTAAATAAAAAATAACCGATTAAAAATCAATTTGATAACTTAGGACTGGGACAAAGCCGTTACCTGTTTTTCGTGGCTCTAATGCATTCGTAACAGGATTATAACTGATACTTGTTACATTGATGTAATTGGTAGCATTTTGAACATCTAAAGATAAGACTGTGGCATACTTTTTACGGTTTGAACGGTACGAAACTCGTCCATCTACTCTGAAATAGGCGGGGGCTTGGCTTTCATAATCAGCTCCTTTAAGCGGGACAAAACGTCCTTGAGCTGCCGACGCTGCTAAGTCGGCAGGTGTGTAACGATAGCCACCATTGTACATCAATCGTGCCCCTACCTGAAATACGGAATTGTTTTTGAATGTAAATTCACGCCCCAAAGTCATAGCTGTACTAAATTGGTCATTGAAAGCAGAATTATAGATTTTGCCATCAGCAGTTTGGTATTTAGAACTAAACAAAGAGCCTGTTATAAGTAAATAGTATTTTTTGGAAAAGAAACGCTCAACCGACAAGTCCATACCATAATTAGTGCCTTTGCCTTTGGCCACGGTAGTAAATTCGGGAAAACCATCTGAGTTGTTGAGCATCCAATAGGACGAGCCTGCTTGAGGTTCTACCAACACTTTGCGTAAAAACTGGGCATAAACCTCCCCCGAGAATTTCCAAAGCGAGGGCGTAATATAGTTGTAACTCAAAATCAAGTGATGTGAGCGTGGAAACGCCAAGTTTTGATTAGGGCGAGATTCTGTGATTTTACCCGCTATGGTATCCGTTTTTACATAAAAATAAGTACTCATCGGTAGTAGCTGGCTGTGCAATCCATATGCCAAGCTGATAGAATGGGCTGTGACTTTTGTACTGAAAAGATAAGCGCGGCTCGATAGAGAGGTGGCATTGTTGAGCATAAGATACATCGAGTGCAAACCTGCATCCATTACCAGCCTTTTCGATAAATTCCTAACAATTTGTATATATGATTGCAGAGTCTGGTGTACTTCCACATGTCCCTTAATTGATTGCTGTCGGCCTGCGCTGAAAACATTGATGTCAGTTATGGTGTTACGTGAGGCCGTTTCTTTAAAAAAATCAAATCGAATGTAGTTAGTAATAAGTCCAGCTTTTAGGCGAGTTTTGGCATCAAATTTATAGTTGTAAGCCGCCGTAGCTGCTAATCTCCACCATCGTATTTTTGAGTATCGTATCTAAACCTTACATCTTGTAAATTGAGCGTGTCAGAATCACGTTTGATACCACTCCCAATCACAGCCACAACATACTTCCACGATGATTTTTCATTGATATTGACGGTATGTGTCAGCCCCAAAGCCCCCATGTTAGCAATGAGACGATCTTCCCATTGGTCAGATTTGCCCAAAACACGTTTCTCGGGTTGTTCTACTGGAAAATAATGCTCTGTACTTAGCCCACCCATGCCAAACAATGTTGTTGCTTTTTTTGCCGTCTTTGCTGTGGAAGGCTAAGTTGAAGGGAAAGGTCTTGGAAAAGATTACTAACGCGATCACCTACCAAATAAAAGCCCATTTGACTCAATAATCCCAAAGTAGAATAGCGGTAATTGACCAAATAGGATGACCGTCCTTTTTTGATTGCCCCTTCGGTTGAAAAATCTAACCCCAACAATCCTATTTTAGTACGGTATTGGCGTTTTTGCTGATTCCCTTCCCTGAAAACGAATGTCAAATGCCCCCGGAAAGCGCATTGCCGTATTCAGCGGGCATACCACCCGTAAAAAAATCGGAACGGCTTAACAAATTGTGCGCTAAAAACCGAAATGCCGCCCTCCTGACCCTGGCTGGGCAAAATGATTGGGATTGGGGATATCAACCCCCTAATCGCCACAAAATGCCGGTATGGAGAGTTGCCTGAACGATGATTTTATTTTCGTTTTCTTACTGCGGCCTGCTTTTTACACCAGGATAAGCCAACGCCATGCGGCCAGGGTCATTGACGGAGGGCAGGATACAGTTTGGTTTCTTCGACTGTAAACGACCGCGCACTTACATAAGCAAGGTCATTGACAGGCCGATTGAGATTCTGAGCTGAGGTTACTTTTACCTTTGTAGTTCGTACATCGCCTCTTTGAGTTCGATGATTAATATTACTTCCTCTCGGACAGAGTTTAAAATAAACTCTTCGGTCGAAAAGTCCTCAAACCTACCATAGTACACTTGACAGACCTTCTACCAATGGGGATATTAGGTATCGAAAAGTTGCCTGAAGCATCTGTTTGCGTTCCTTGGGTTGTCCCATTTACCAACACCGTCGCCCCTACAATAGGTATTTTATTTAATCGGTCTATTACTGTTCCTCTAATGATTTGAGTTTTGTTTTGTGCTAACAGAATATGGCCTATCAAAAGAAAAAATAGTAATATTTTTTTCTATGCTTTAAATACAGATTAATTGTAAAGCTTAAATATAATGACTTTTGCCAAAATCGTATTGACGAGCATAGCCTTATGTAAAAAAGCGCTTGAGATGCTATTCTCAAACGCTTTTTGTGAAAGGAACTTCTTACAATTAGAAATTAGGTTTCAACAAATATTTAGCGTAGAAATCGTCAATTACTTTCACCGCCTCCTCAGCGGTATCTACCAGACTAAAGAGCTTTAAATCTTCTGGATTGATATTATGCTCGGTTTCGAGCATCGTTGATTTGATCCAATCTATTAGCCCTGACCAATAAGAACGGCCTACCAACACGATAGGGAAACGGCCAATTTTCTTGGTTTGTATGAGGGTAAGCGCCTCGAAGAGCTCATCTAAGGTGCCAAACCCTCCTGGCATGACCACAAACCCTTGGGCGTATTTGACAAACATGACTTTACGCACAAAGAAAAAATCAAAGTTGATGTTCTTGTCGGAGTCGATGAAAGGATTGCTATGCTGCTCAAAAGGAAGATGGATATTCAGCCCTACCGATTTACCTCCCTGCTCAAATGCGCCTTTATTTCCTGCTTCCATGATACCTGGGCCACCGCCTGTAATCACGCCATAGCCATGCCGCACTAATTTGGCTGCAATCTCTTCTGCCATTTTATAATAGGGATGTGCTGGTTTGGTGCGCGCTGATCCAAAAATAGACACACAAGGGCCTATTTTTGCTAGTTTATCGAACCCCTCTACAAACTCGGCCAATACTTTAAATATAACCCACGAATCTGCGGTTTTTATTTCATTCCAATCGCGGTCTTGAAAAGCTTCCCTTATTCTGTTTTCTTCATTTAATAAATCAATTTCTGACATGGCTTTTTCATTTTAGTATCCGTACCTTTGCGCTACGGGACAACAATAACGAAAACAATTCTTAAAATAGTTCTATTTATGCAGAAAAAAATTGCAGTAGGAGGCGACCACGCTGGTTTTTCATTGAAACAGCCACTCATTCAATGGCTTCAGGACAAAGGATACGAAATCAAAGACTTTGGTACTCATAGTAGTGATTCGGCCGATTATGCCGATTTTGCCCATCCAGTAGCTTTAGCGGTAGAAAATGGAGAATTTGATAGGGGCATACTGGTATGTGGAAGCGGCCAAGGAGTGGCTATTACTGCCAATAAGCACCAAGGAATTCGAGCGGCGCTGGTTTGGGATACACCTTTAGCGGCTCTTTCGCGCCAGCACAATGATGCCAATATCATCTGCCTTCCAGCACGGTTTATTTCAGAAGCATTGGCTTTTGAGTGTGTAGATATTTTTCTCCATACGGATTTTGAAGGAGGCCGACATGCTACGCGTGTAGGCAAAATAGCCTGTTAGAAAAACAGTTTTCTAACAATCAAAAAGAGCCGACTCGTCAAAGTTGGCTCTTTTTGTAGGAAGATTGTAGTAAATTGATTACCAACGCTTTTTAAAATCGTTGTCGCGACCACCGCCACCACGGTTGCCACCACCTCCGTAGCCGCCACCGCCGCGATTGCCACCATAGCCGCCACCGCCACTTGGGCGTGGACGATCTTCGCGTGGACGTGCTTCATTTACAACAAGCACTTTACCCATGAAGTCAAACTCATTCAACTGTGAAATAGCCTGATTGGCCTCGTCGTCATTAGGCATTTCGACAAAAGCGAAACCCCGGCTTTTACCCGTAAACTTGTCCATGATGATGCGGGCAGATGATACCTCGCCAAATTCCTCGAATAACTCGCGTAATTCGTCGTCGTTCGCCTTGAACGGGACGTTTGCTACATAAATGTTCATTGTGCTTTGATCAGTAAAACGTTTGTAATGCTACGGACGGCCTTCGATCTAAACTCCGTCCGACATAAGACAAATACGCAACAGTGCGGTCGAGGTAAACAGAGAAACTACCAATAGCGAGGCAAATATAAAAACTAATTTTTTGATAATTCACAAAAAGGAGGGGGATTTTTATTGAAATTGACACGATTAACGCAACCATAAGGACTTTTTTTACGTAAATGGATGTGAAAAGGCAATCTTGCCTTGGCTATTTGAGGAACGCACACGCGGAAGTCGAGGATGGCACTTGCTGTCCCCGACTTTTTTTCGTTTTTTCTTATCAACTAATTGCTCTTTTATTCAGGACTCTTAGCCCTTTTTCTCTGTATTTTAGGATGACGTTTTCGGCCTGTTCATCCGTTACCAATACGTCTATTATTTGGAGGGGAGCAAAGGCAAGGTATTTTGTCTTATCTAATTTAGTGGCATCACATAGCAAATAAGTAGTGTGGGCATGAGCAGTCATTGCTTTGGTGATTTCGGCTTCTTTTTCGTCTATGGCACTTAGGCCGTTTTCGACTGAAACAGCACTTATACCGACAAATGCTTTGTCGGCTTGGTATCTTTGGATGTGTTCTATGGCTATCGTGCCATGTACTGCTTGGCGTTCATTATCTATCTCGCCTCCAATCAAATTAAGAGAAACTACTGTATTGACCAAGGCATGAACCACAGGGAGAGAGTTGGTAATCACCTTGATTTTTTTATTTTTGATGAAGGGGCAAAGCCGAAAAACTGTGCTGCCGCAATCCATAAAAATAACCTCTCCTTCTTGGATTTCGGCAGCAGCCAACTTGCAGAGGTAGTCTTTTTGGTCGGCATTTCTGCTTGATTTTTGCATAAAACTTACAGGCTGATTGACCAAATCTAATTTCATAGCCCCTCCATGTGTCCGAAAAAGTAAGCCATCGTTAGCCATTTGTGCTAAATCACGCCTAATGGTAATCTCCGAAGTATCAAGTAGTTGCGCCAATGCTTTGACCTCTATCTCGCCTTTGTCTTCTACTATTTTCAAAATGATTTGCTTTCTGCTTTGATAACTCATGGTTTGTGGTTTAATTTGAACAAAAATAATCATATTTAATCAAAAACAATCAAAATGAATCCAAATGTTAAAATCATTGAAGAAAGAATACTATCAGACAACTGGTATGTTCTCAAGAAAATAACGTTCGATTATTGTGATTTCTCGGGCCATTGGACAAGACAAGCACGGGAGGCATATGACCGTGGCAATGGGGCAACTATTTTATTGTATAACAAAGAAAATCAGACAGTTATACTAACGCGCCAATTCAGAATACCAACCTATATCAACGGCAATGAATCGGGCATGATGATAGAGGCTTGTGCAGGATTATTAGACAAAGACAATGCCGAAGATTGCATCCGTAAAGAAACAGAAGAAGAAACAGGTTATCGTATTTCAAAAGTAGAAAAAGTCTTTGAGGCGTATATGTCGCCAGGGTCGGTAACAGAGATGCTTTACTTTTTTGTGGCCGAATACCAAAAAGAGATGAAAGTGAGCGACGGGGGAGGGGCAGAAGCCGAACAAGAAAACATAGAAGTCCTCGAAATCCCTTTCATAGATGCCTTGGCGATGATAAAGAAAGGAACAATCAAAGATGGCAAAACCATTATGTTATTACAATATGCTCAACTTGAGGGAGTATTGGCTCATTAAATAAAGTGTAGCCTATTTTTAAACAGTATTTTTACTAATGTTGTTGTAAAATTTTTTGGTTCTTTTGGCTGTCCCCCAAAAAATTGGTAAGTTTTGAATCAAGTTTATTACAATTCAAAATATCAAACTAACTTGTAGATAAATCAAATTTTAGGGTATGAAACTTGCAAAGCCCATAGAAACATCAACAGAAGATTTCTTTTTTGTTCCCCTGAAATTTAAAAGTTTTAGAGTGATGGAATCATGCATTCACACTCGCCAAAATGAGGTTTGTAAAGGCGAAATGTTTTTAGAAGAACATCTGATTTATTATATTCATAAAGGCAAAAATACTTTTGGTTATGGCAAAATGACTTATGAAGTAAAAGCGGGCGAGTTAATTATTCTTCCCAAAGCCACCTCCATAACATATGAAAAAGATGGGCTTGAAAATGAAGATTTCATGTATCATGGCATTATGTTTTTTTTGCAGGATGAATTAATTACTGACTTTTTACAAACGTCAAATATCAATTTTTTGCAAAACAATGAACCTACGCAAATTAAAATATGGCCTGTAAAAGACCGTTTGAAACGTTTTTTGAATCGCTCATGCCCTATTTTGAAGAACCTGATCAAATCGAAGAAGGGCTTATTAGAATAAAAATGATAGAATTGATGTACGATTTGGCTTATACAGATAAAACATTTTTGACTCAGATTTTGCAACTTCGCAATCAACCAGTACAAGATTTAAGTTTCGTTTTAGATGTAAATTACACCAATCGGCTGTCTGTCAATGATTTGGCTCGATTGTCGGGTCGAAGCCTTTCTACTTTTAAGCGTGAGTTTCAACAAATCTACAATACTTCACCTGCTCAATGGATTAGAGAAAAACGCCTTCATAAAGCCAAAGAATTACTCGAAAAAACCGAAATGAATGTAACTGATGTCTGCTTTACGACTGGTTTTGAGAGCATTGCCCATTTTTCGAGAACTTTCAAATCTTATTTTGGAATCGCCCCCTCATCGGTCAAATAAGCTCATTTATCGACCCGTTTCTTCAACTCATCTATTGGACTAAAAAGTCAAATTTTATGACTTAAAAGGGCAAATCAGATCATTCAACTGTCCATAAATTTGTGCAAACATTAAACAATTGCACAAATGAAAAAGACATTTTTTTTAATACTCTCGCTCATCCAGTTTGCTGCTTACGCCCAACATTCTATCGCTCCGCTTTGGGATTCTGAACCCGTTTTCAAGTTTGCAGAAGGTATCATTTATGAGCCAAACGGTACATTTTTATATGTAGCCAACACCATTGGAAACCCTATGGGACGTGATGGCGAAGGCACAATTAGCAAAGTTACCCTTGATGGAAAACTCATACAATTTGATTGGATAAAAGGACTTAACGCACCCAAAGATATCGAGGTTTTTGGCAACAGAATGTACATTGCTGACCTTGATGAGTTGGTGGTAGTGGATACTGACAAAGCCGAAATTATCAAGAAAATTAAAATAGAAGATACACGATTGCTTCACAATATATCAGTTGATAAGCAGGGTGTAGTCTATGTTGGTGATATGTTTGGAGGTATAGTTTACAAAGTTGTAAACGATGTAGCTACCAAATATTTAGAAGGTTATCCAAGTTTGGCTGGTTTGCTTTGCGATGGCGATGACCTTTATTTTATGAGTAATGGGAAAGTCTATAAATCTGATAAAAACAAAACCATTACCACCATCACCGAAGGTTTGCTTCCGCAAGTATGTAGCTTAGTTAAAATCAAAGTAAGTGAATTTATTGCTACTTGTTGGGTTGGCACCATGTACTACATTACCGCCGATGGTAAAAACCAACTTTTACAAGATACTCGTAAAGAACAACTTACAAACGGCCTGATGTACTATGACAAAGCCAAGAATATTCTTTACATGACCACTGATGCCAAAGACATTATCAAGACTTACACCGTAAAATGATAACTTTTAAAATCAAGATAAAATCTGTGTTTATCTGTGCTGCTGTAAGCATCTCAATATCCATTGCGGGCCTCATCTGCGTTCCATTATTCGCAAATGCCCAAACAGCAGAACAAAACTATACCATGTATTGCGGTGCTTGTCATGGTACAAAAATCACAGAAAGTAAATTAAATTCTCTTGTGAAGACAGAATGGAAACAAGGTAGTGATAAAACTTCCATCATTAAAAGTATAAGCGAGGGAATTCCAAACACTCAAATGATTGCTTGGAAGAATGTTCTTTCGGCAAAAGAAATTGAAGAATTGGCAGAGTTTATATTAAAGGCTCAACCACAAAAGAAGAAAAAACGATGAAGCAACTATCAATTGCAATAATTATTCTATCAAGTTTCAATCTTGTATTAGGTCAGGGATTTGCAGTAAAAGGAACAGCTCCAAGCAGTGAGAAACCCATTGAAGGAAAAACCCTTGAAACCAGAGAAGCGAATAATACAAGTCAAAAACCAGCATTTGCAGGTCAAACTCGTGCGGTAGCAGTTATTACAAAGTCAAATTATAAGACAACGACAGTTACTGATAAACTTTTTCAACCGTGGAGCATTTCTTTTATGCCTAATGGTAAAGTGTTGGTCAGCGAAACAAGCGGAAATATCAGAATCGTTACTACCGAAGGGTAATATCAGTGAGGCTCTCAAAAGGTGTGCCTAAAGTAGTTTATGCTGTAGATGCAGGAATGTTGGATATTGAAATTGACCCTGCTTTTAATACGAATCGTACTTTCTATTTCTCGTATGTAGAGCAACGTGAACGTGGCAATGGATTGGCTATTGCTTCGGCTAAAATCTCCCTTGAAAAAGAGGACGAAATACAAGATTTCAAAGTAATTTTTAGGTAACACCCGATGCAACTGTACCTGCACAATATTTTGTTCAAGAATCTTGATTGATAAAGAAGATAAAATTCTTTTTCGGTTGGAGAGCGTTTCTTACCACCTTCAGAGTTCAGGCTCAATGGACGAGTTCATGAAGTTAGTAAAATACTCAGAATCAACAAAGACGGCAGCCCTTGCGGCGAATAATCCAACATTTTCAGATAGTGCGAATGTAAAAAGAGATTTTGCAATGGGCGTTAGAAATCCACAAGGATTGGCCTTTCATCCCCAAACAGGCGAACTGTGGGAAAGCGTGAGCATGGCCAATGTAAGGGGGAGACGAAAATTAATATCATCAAAGCAGGTAAAAACTACGGTTGGCCCACAATTGCTTATGGAACTGAATATACTGGAGATTTGATAAAACAATGGAAAAAGTCAGCAAAATGGTTTGGAACAGCCGATTTATTATTGGGACCCTGCCATTGCTCCTTCGGGTATTACTTTTATTCAGGAAACAGAGATTACTGAATGGAAAAACAATCTTTTTGTATCAGCCTTGGCAGGTCAACATCTTATCAGATTGGTATCAAAAGACACAAAGTGGAAGAAGAACGGCTTTACTGATAACAAACAGAGAATCAGAGATGCAGCCGGAAGCATCAGATGGCTCTCTGTGGGTTGTAACAGATGCTGACAATGGTAAATTGATTAGGATTTCGAAAGAATGAGTTTATAACCTATTTCAATCTATTTCTAAACTGGCTTGGGGTTAAATTGGGCCAGCATTTTTTATAGATTCCGTAAAAAAGATGTACTTGGAAAATTCCATTTCATTGGCAATTTCCAGCCATGTTTAGATTTTTATTTGCCAATAGCAAAATCAATCTTTCTTTGGCAAACCGCCTATCCATTCAGAAGCGGTAACGTCTGTATTAGTTTTACATATAAAATTGACAGTATTTTTATAACATTGAGCGTTCACTATAAAAAATTGCACTTCTCTTTGCTTTTACTGCATTTTCTTGCAAAAGATACATAAACCGTTCAAAAAATTAGAAATTACTCAAGCTACGTTTACGTCTTTCATATTCATTAGCAAAAGTATGCCACATTTCTAAAAATGAAATCTGCATTTGCAGCCTCAAATGTTTCCTCATAAAACCGATGCCCTGTTTCCGAAAATCTTTGATTTAGCAAATGAAAATTGCTCAAAACTGGTTTTATCTTCTGTGTTGCTCACTTCTTTTTACTGGATATACCTCTTTGAATGTAAAATGGCTTCAACACTTCGGGTTTGATCGGGAATATGCTTCATCAAAATTTTCTACTAAAAGAACTGAGGCTTGAAAGTTCTCCGAAACAAAGTTGGCTTATTTGACTTTCGGCAAACCAAAAAATACAAATTCGCCAGCTTTACAGGTCATTTCTTGTCCGTTAAATATGAAATCAACCTTCCTTCATGGCAATATAAATGGGTATGAAAATTGGAATTAAAGATACTGAAAATGAAGCCAATGGAATGAGCTTCAAAAATAATATAGTTGATTTTTAAGAATACATAATAAAGATATTTTGACAAAAAATAAGTGATATTTGACATTTTGAAGCAAAAAGTGTAATATATAAGTTAAAGAAATGGCAATTCCATATTTTTGCGAATACGATATTATTTACTATCCGACTCATCTGTTTATTATGAAAACCATATTTGAAAAAAATGCTTGAAGGCGGAATTATCAAGCCTACAAGAAGAGGGAATGAACGTGGATGTTTGGGTGTAGAAGTTTTCGTGAACTCAAAATTGACACTGCACTAAATAATTTTAGTCTATATCGGAAATAAGAAAAGGTTAAGTAAATTATTGAAAGGAAATAGATCAAACCACTACTATTTTTACTCCATTCCATACCAATTTTGCAGACCTACATTTTATTTGGGGTAAAACGTCTATCAACCACGATTGTACGTTTTGGATTTGGGCGGTATCACCATTGAAGATGACGTGCAAATAGGCCCTAAAGTGAGTTTGATTACCGAAACCACCCAATTAACCCAAATGAAAGAAAACTTCGATTTAGCAATTCGTCCATATTAAACGTAATGTTTGGATTGGTGCAGGGCTTTACCTAAAGTGTAACTGGGTTGGCGAAAATCGGTAGTAGCGATGGGCTGTTGTCAATAAAAATGTACCAGATAATGTGGTGGTGGCTGGTGTACCTGCTAAGATTTTGAAAATATTTAAATTACAGATTTTGAAATGACAGAAGAAATAAATTTCAACCGAATGAAAAATAATTTCAAAATATTCTGGTAATTGGTATCTGCATATCCAATAGCTACATGTCGCAATCAAGAGATAATCAAGCTAAAAATGCCCCTAACCAACAACCGCCTTTGTTGAACAAACCTGAGTAATGGCTGTTAAAACAGAAGGGAATATTACCAAAGAAATAATCAAGCAGAAGGCTTAAACTTCCGGGAATTGATTTTGAGGATGGACGATTTATCATAAGGAAAAGAAGGCAAAAATAAGGATTGTAACAAAAAGATGGTGCAAATTACACCCACTAAAAATGTTCCTCCAGTTTGGGTTTATGGCGTTACTGGTATGATGGATGTAAAACTATCACCCGATTTCAAAAATAACCGTTTTGTGTTTTGGACATACCCTGAGTCAGTAGGCAACTCACGCAGTGTAAATTGTATAGCACGAGGCGTGCTTTCTGCCGACGAAACCTCTCTTGATGATGTGAAAGTAATATTCAGAGCTTCTCATTCAAATACTGATGGTTTTCATTTAGGTTCTCGTATGCTATTCGACAAAGAAGGATTAATGTATGTTACCATGGGCGATAGGTACAGTAGAGATGTTAGAGATAATGCCCAAAAAATGGATTCTCACTTAGGAAAAGTGCTTAGAATTACGCAAGAGGGCATAGCCGCCAAAGGCAACCCCTTCGAGAATGAAAAAGCTGCTTTAAAAGAAATTTGGAGTTTGGGGCATCGCAATCCACAAGGGCTGGCTTTCAATCCAGTTACAGGCGACCTTTGGGAATCGGAGCATGGACCCAATGGCGGGGATGAGTTAAATATAATAAAACCAAGCCTTAATTACGGCTGGCCAATACTTTCTTATGGCGTAGCTGATACTGGAGGACCTTTAACAGGCGAAACACAAAAAGAAGGAATGGAACAGCCTGTATATTACTGGGACCCATCTCCATCGCCATGTGGTATGACCTTTTATACAGGTAATTTAATACCTGAATGGAAAAATAATCTCTTTGTAGCTACATTAAGAGGTACTCATATTGCTCGATTGGTAATAGACAATGATAAAAATAGAATCGTTGGCGAGGAAAAACTATTGGCTAATGAGTATCAGCGAATTAGGCATATAGTTCAAGGGCCTGATGAGTACCTTTATGCTATTACGGACAATGGACGATTATATAAAATTGGTTTAAACAAATAACATAAAATTAATATGGCAAAATACTCTCTTTCAATCAACGGGAAAACGATGTCGGTAGAAGCCGACGCCGATACTCCTCTACTTTGGTTACTTCGTGACAACTTAAATTTGGTAGGCACTAAATTTGGTTGTGGTATAGCTCAGTGTGGTGCCTGTACTGTACATCTCAATGACGAAGCCATACGGTCATGTGTTTTACCAGTTTCGGCGGTTGGTAATAGTAAAATTGTAACCATTGAGGGACTTAGTGAAACGGGTTCTCATCCTCTTCAAAAAGCTTGGGAAGAACTTGATGTTTCGCAATGTGGCTATTGCCAGGCAGGGCAAATAATGGCTGCCGCTGCTTTGCTAAAAACCACACCCAACCCTACTGACCAGCAAATTGACGAAATCATGACAAACATTTGCCGTTGTGGTACACAGGTACGAATTCGTAAAGCCATTCATTTGGCAGCTAAACAACAAAACTCTAAATAGACATGAAAGCAATAAACACTCGAAGAGATTTTCTAAAAGTTTCTGCCCTTACGGGTGGTGCGATGCTACTTAGTATGGTTTTGCCTGGTTATGAGGCAAAAGCAGCTTCAACTGCTATGGCTGAGGACAATATGCTCAATATGTATATCAAAATAAAGCCTGATGGTACTATTGTGCTTTTAGCTCCGAACCCAGAAATCGGCCAAGGCGTAAAGACCTCACTCCCTGTTATCGTAGCAGAAGAATTGGCGGTAGATTGGAAAAAAATACAAGTAGAATTTAGCCCAATAGACACCAAGTACGGCAGACAAGTAGCAGGAGGTAGTGGCTCTGTAAGAGGGCGATTTGCAGAATTACGAAAAATGGGAGCCGCTGCTCGTGAAATGTTTGTAAACGCCGCAGCTCAAACATGGAATGTACCAGCCAATGAATGTACCGCCGAAAACGGAGAAGTATTACATAAAAGTAGCGGTAAAAAGCTAAGTTATGGCGAATTAACCGCAAAGGCAGCCACAATGGAAGTACCTACCAACCCTACGCTAAAAGACCCCAAAGATTTTAAATACATTGGCACCAGAATAAGAGATATTGATGCCCATAATATAACCACTGGAAAGCCTCTTTTTGGCATAGATACTCGTCGTGACGGAATGTTGTTTGCCATGGTGGCACGTTCGCCAGCCTATGGAAAAACCCTCGGTTCGGTTGACGATTCAGCCACAATAAAAGTAACTGGAGTGAAAAAAGTGGTCAAACTTGATAATTCAGTAGCCGTTTTAGCTACCTCTACATGGGCGGCTAAAAAAGGTCGGGATGCTTTAAAAATTGAATGGAAGGCAACTGGCATGCTTGAAAATTCTAAAGACCATTTTGCTTCATTTAAACAAATGTTGGACAAAGGAGCAACTACCCCACCAGCCAGAAATGACGGTGATATAGATTCTGTCAAACAAAATGCCGCCAAAATACTGGATGTTTACTACGAAGTACCTACCCTATCACATGGTCAAATGGAACCTCTTAACTTTTTTGCTGATGTGAAGGAAGGCAAAGCTGAGCTGTTTGGTCCTACTCAAGTACCCGACCAAGTAAAATCAGAAGTTGCACAAAAATTAGGTATCGGCAAAGAAAACGTTACCATTAATATACCACGCCAAGGGGGTGGTTTTGGACGAAAATTAATGACAGACAATGGCATTGAAGCAGCATTGATTTCGGCAGCTGCCAAAAGCCCTGTGCAGGTTCAGTGGACTCGTGAAGATGATATGCAAAATGATTTTTATCGTCCAGCCGAAATGTACCGTTATCGAGCAGCTTTGTCTGAAAATGAACTCCTGAGTTGGCATCAATCTGCTGTAGCCTTTGGTCGTGGTGTATGGGGAGATAGTTATGTGGCGGGTGCCCTTCCAAATTATCGAGCAGAAAGTCAAGGATTCAACACAAATACACCAACGGGTTGGTGGCGGGCACCAGGTGCATGCACTACGGCTTATGTAGCTGAGAGTTTTTTCGATGAAGTATGTGTGGAACTGAAAAAAAGACCCTGTTGCTTTTCGGTTGGATTTTTTCAAAAAAAGCAAAAGACACACCCATAGGGCGTGTAGGTTATGACCCTGCCAAATACAAAGCCGTAGTAGAATTGGTGGCTAAAATGAGTAATTGGGGTACTACACCCCCAGGGGTTTTTAGAGGCTTTGCCACATGGTTTTCTTTTGGGGCATATGCCGCCCAAGTGGTTGAAGTAAAATTGGAAAACGGAAAACCACGAGTAAACAAAGTCTATTGTGCAGTGCATTGTGGCAGGGTAATCAATTTAAGCGGTGCCGAAAATCAAATTCAAGGTGCTGTAATAGATGGTATCAACCATGCAATGTTTCCAAAGGTGACTTTTGTAGATGGTGCTGTGCAAGAAACTAATTTTGACACCTACCATTTCTTGCGTATGGATAATGCCCCTTTCGATATTGAAGTTCAATTTGTGGAATCTGACGAAGCTCCGTCTGGTTTGGGCGAGCCAGCCCTGCCACCAGTGGCAGCGGCTTTGGGCAATGCCATTTTTGCAGCCACTGGCAAGCGTTTACGCAAATTGCCTTTTGCAGATCAACTTTAATTTTATAAAAATGATGAAACATAAATATTTAGTTTCTCTTATTTTGGCATTTTCTACTTTCGTTATTCATGCCCAACAAAACCTTTTTAGGCAGAGTGCAATCATTTCACCACAAATCAATGCCGACCATTCCGTTACATTTCGCTTAAGAGCAAATGCTGCTAAAAATGTAACGATTAGTGGCACATGGATGCAGTCAGAAGGATTTAGACCTCCTTCAAAAAGTCTAACACTCGGAGCAGACACTGTGTGGACGTATACCACCGAAGTTTTACCCTCTGATATGTATTTTTATTCTTTTTCGGTAGATGGCGTGCGTACAGTTGACCCTTCAAATGCTCATGTAGTTCGTGATGTAGCCAATATTTCCAATATTTTTATCATAGATGGTACATTGGGTGATTTATACAAAGTCAATACCGTGCCACACGGAACAGTGTCGAAAAGGTGGTATGATTCACCCAAAACAGGTAATAGTCGAAGAATATCTGTTTATACACCAGCAGGTTATGAAAAAAGCAAAACGAAATATCCAGTTTTGTATTTGATGCACGGCATTGGTGGCGATGAAGATGCTTGGTTGGCAACAGGTAGAGCGGCACAAATTATGGATAATCTTATAGCACAAGGCAAAGCCAAACCCATGATTGTGGTGATTACAAACGGAAACGTAGCGATGGAAGCAGCCCCCGGCGAAGGCAGCGAAGGCTTTACACGACCTACATTTATGTTGCCCAAAACAATGGACGGCAATTTTGAAGGTTCATTTGGTGACATTATGAAATTTGTAGAAACCAACTATCGTACTATCAACAAAAAAGAGGGCAGAGCAATAGCAGGATTATCAATGGGCGGTTATCATACAGCATATATTTCTCTAAATTACCCTAAGATTTTTGACTACATGGGCTTGTTTTCGCCTGCCTTGAATAACAAGCCAGAGCAATTTCCAAATGCAACGGCTTATCAGAATTTGGATGCCAAACTGAAAGCCCAAAAAGAAAACGGCTACAAATTGTATTGGATAGCCGTAGGTAAAAAAGATGTAAAAATTTTGCTGGACGGTATCGAAGACTATCGAGGTAAAATGGATGCCATAGGCATGAAATATGATTTTAAATTTAGCGAAGAAGGACATACTTGGGCCAACTGGCGAGATTATTTGCAGGAGTTTGCACAAAGACTTTCAAGTAAATATTCTACAATTTAAAAAAGGGGTGTTTTCGTGAATGAAAACGCCCCTTTTCTATTTTGAACTAAAAAGTCAAATTCTTTGAATTTTATAGACAATTCTACTATTGTTTGCTTTTTTAATTTTGGCAAATTTTAGACAATGATTTAGACAAAATACGATAAGTCAAATTAGTAACTCTTCAATTATTAGCTTTATTAAAGCAAGAATATCATGCAAAACACCAAATCAAACCGACGAGATTTTTTACGGATTTCAGGTTTATCGGGAGCGGCATTCATTTTAGGCATATCAAATGCTAAAGCCGCCAATTCCGTAGAGTCGTTGTATGCAACGTCGCTACCCATCGAACCAATTTTAGATTTTGAATTTAGCCCACACATTATCATCGAAAATCGGGTAAAATAACCATTTTCAGTACCAAGCCAGAAATTGGACAAGGAACTTATCAGGCATATACTGCCATGATAGCCGAAGAATTAGAACTTCGTCCTGACCAATACGAAATTCGACAGACAGGTGGCGAGGCAAAATTTGGTCGTGGGCAGTCAGTAGGTGGTAGTGGCTCAATCAGAGGGACTTATGAAAATACCCGAAAATTGGTGCTGCCGCTCGTGAAATGCTCATCGAAGCAGCCAGCAAAAAATGGCAAGTTTCGGCTGAAAATTGCTACGCCAAAGAGGGTAAAATCTATTTGAAAAATAGTGATAAGTCGTTTACCTATGGCGAATTAGCTGAAGATGCAGCCAAGTTATCAGTTCCCAAAGAACCCAAATTAAAAGACCCCAAAGATTTTACGATGTTGGGTAAGCCGACCAAACGCCAAGATATTCCTTTGAAAGTATCGGGTCGTGCTGTTTTTGGAATTGATGCCGAAGTACCAGGAATGGTATATGCTTCGGTGGAGCGTTGCCCTGTTTTTGCTTCTAGACTAAAAGATTTTGACAAATCGGCTACCATGAAAGTGGCTGGTGTAGAGCAGGTTGTAGAAGTCGAACGAGTATTTGGCATTTATAAAACCACAGGTGTAGCCGTCATCGCCAAAAATTATTGGGCAGCCCTAAAAGGCAGAAAAGCACTTAAAGTAAATTGGGATTATCAAGGGCATGAAAACTTTAACTCCGCCGATTTTTCGCAGTATTTAAGAGATTTATCAAAAAAAGACGGAGTTATTGATAAAACCGTTGGCGATTTTGATAAAGCTTTTGCCGATTCTCCAAAAAAATTAGAAGCTTTTTACGAAACACCTTTTGTTTCGCATTCAGCCATGGAGGCGATGAATTGCACAGTACATTGGAAAGAGGATAATAAAGTGGAAATCTGGACTTCAACTCAAGTGCCAGGCTCTGTAACCAACGAACTGCCGAGAATTTTTGGCATTAAAGCCGAAGACATAACACTTCATACGCTGTTTAACGGTGGCGGCTTTGGGCGAAGATTGGCTATTGATTTTATCATAGAAGCGGTCAATTTGGCTAAAACCATCAAAAAACCAGTAAAGCTAATCTGGACTCGTGAAGACGATACACAATTAGGTCCTTTTCGTCCGCCTACTTTTTCGGCACTCAAAGGAGCTATTGGAGCAGATGGAAAACTCTCCGCCTTTGAGCATAAAGTGATTGCTCCAACTATCATGTCATTTTTGATGCCTAATCAAGACCGCTCCAAACCAGACGGAACGATGGTAGAAGGTATCAGTCATCAGGCATACCAAATGCCCAACATGAAAAACAGCATGGTTTTCGCCGATAATCATGTGCCTTTATTGTGGTGGCGTTCGGTTACGAGTTCTACATTGGCATTTTCGCATGAATGTTTTATTGACGAATTAGCACACGAAGCCAGCAAAGACCCTTTGGCGTTTCGCATGGAGATGTTACCGAAAGAATCGGACACTATGAGAGTTCTACAAAAACTAAAAGAAGTTTCAAATTGGGATAAACCTTTACCCTCAGGCAAAGGACGTGGGGTGGCTCAATGGGAGTTTTTTGCAGGCTTGGCAGGGCAAGTGATTGAGGTTACTAAATTATCTGATAACTCAGTGAAAATAGACAAGGTATATGTGGTTATTGATTTGGGAACAGTAGTAAACCCCGATAACGTAAAAGCTCAAATGGAAGGTTGCGTTGTGATGGGAATTACCGCAGCTACCAAAAATGGTATCACCTTTGCCAATGGTGTAAGCGAACAAAGTAAATTTCATGATAACCCAGTGATGCGTATCAATGAAATGCCACCTGTGGAAGTTCATATTTTGGCTGAGGGCGGAAAAATTAAAGGCGTTGGCGAACCTGGGCTTCCGCCAGTTGCACCAGCATTGGCAAATGCAATTTTTGCTGCTACTGGCAAACGTATCAGAAAAATGCCTTTCGATTTAGAAAATTTAGGATAAACCATTAATTCAATCATGAAGAAAACACTTTTAATAAATCTATTTTCAATCCTCTGTTTCTGTGCATTTGCTCAAAATGTAGATTCAAGATTGTACGAATTACGTACTTATTACACCAATAACGGTAGAATGCCTGCATTGATAAACCGTTTTGCCAATCATACCACTCGCTTGTTTGAAAAACACGGTATGACAAACGTTGGGTATTGGGTTGCCAATGCAGATTCTAATAAATTGGTGTATATCCTTTCCTACCCCGATTTAGAAACTCGCAATGCTTCTTGGAAGGCATTCATGGCTGACCCAGACTGGCAAGCGGCTGCCAAAGAGTCAGAAAAGGACGGAAAAATTTTAAGTAAAGTAGAATCGGTTTACATGAAAATGACCGATTTTTCGCCTAATCTTAAAACACCAGACCTCAAAAGTCCAAACCGAACCTTTGATTTACGAACTTATACGATGCTGCCTGGGCGATTCCCAAATATTTGAGAAAGATTTAGAAATCATACCACTAAAATTTTTGAGAAACATGGTATGACAAACATTGCCTATTGGACAACAATAGAAAAAGACGGAGTTCAGCCAAAATTAATTTACATTTTGGCACATCAGTCCGAAGCATCCGCAAAAGCATCATTTGATGCTTTCAGAGTTGACCCAGAATGGGTAAAAGTGAAAACAGAATCAGAAAAAGAGGCAAAAATCACCGAAAAAGTAGAAACCTTTTACATGAAGCCTCTTGAATTTTCAAAAATTAAATAAATATTAACTGTACAGACAAGGTATGCCTTGTCTCAACCAAACAAGATAACATCATGGCAAAATACAATTTAACAATCAACGGCAAAAAAACGCCCATCGAAGCAGATGCAGATACACCTTTACTTTGGGTTTTAAGAGATTATGCTGGACTTAAAGGCACAAAATTTGGTTGCGGTATGGGACTTTGTGGAGCTTGTACTGCCCATCTCGACGGTCAGCCGATTCGTTCTTGTCAAACACCCATTTCATCAGTAAAGGCCTCTAACAAAATAACGACTATTGAAGGTATTTCAGCAAATATCGACCATAAAGTACAACAGGCTTGGATTGAAGAACAAGTGCCGCAATGTGGTTACTGTCAGTCAGGTCAAATAATGAGTGCTGTCGCACTGTTGAAAGCCCAACCCAATCCTACCGATGAAGATATAGACGCTTATATGTCGGGCAATATTTGTCGTTGTGGTACTTACGACCGTATCCGTAAAGCAATTCATCGAGTGGCTTCGACTTAAAAATCATTTTTAACTTTAAAAAAGCAGGCTCTCCTTCAATTTATACGGAAATTGTCCGTGAAGACATGGATAAGGGTGCTTACCGTGGCCCTGTGTCCCCACAGGCAACTTCCTTCCCATATAAATCATAGAAGAGCCAAGAAGCAACAATCAAAAATGAAATAACTATTTTTTGTATTCCTTTCACTTTTTACATTAAGCCGCAAACTGATTCTAATAACCTAACCTTGGCGATGATAAAGTGTGAGTCCAGCAATGGGCGTTTCCATGATATGGCCTACTGTGATTCCTTTTTCAGTGGCCACACGGCGCAAAATATCGCTGTAATAAAAAGCAATAGAGCCTACAAAATGTACTTTATTTTGCTGATAATCAGCTAATTTACAAACATATTTGCTTAGAAATTCGCCAAAAGCATCATAGACCAACTGATAAGCAAATGGATGACTCCTATTGTCGAATAAAAATTTAGAAAAGCCCGCAAAATAGCGGTTGGGGAAGGGTTTTTTATAGGCATTTTCTAATACGATTTCTCGATTGAGGCCGTAGCGTTTGGCAAATTTTTCGGCCAAGTCGTCGGGCATTTCTTTTTGCAAGAAAGCCACTACCAAGGTTTTTCCTAAATACCCACCGCTACCTTCGTCGCCCAGCCAAAAGCCAAGCGAAGGGATTTTGGCGGCAATATCGCGGCCATCATACAGGCAATTGTTAGACCCCGTACCCAAAATACAGGCAATGCCAGGCTCATGGCCGCAAAGCCCTCGTGCTGCACCCAGCATATCGCTTTCTACTTCAATGACTTCGGCAGTGGCAAAAACGGCTTTTAGCCCATTTCTTACAATAGCGCAAGGTTCTTCACCCGCACAACCCGTACCATAAAAATAAATGTCGGTTACACTTTCTTGAACCAAGGGCAAAAGATGCTGAGTTAGTTCTGTAGCAATGGAGGTTGAATCTTGGTAATAAGGATTTAGGCCAACCGTTTTGGCTTGTTGGATACTCCCATCGGCTGCAATGAGCCGCCAATCTGTTTTTGTAGAGCCGCTATCAGCAATTAGAATCATAGATGGTCTATTTTGTCATTCCTCAGGAATCTTAAACTATCAAGCAACACTGATTTCTTAGCAGTAGTTTTTTGAACCAACTTCCTCAAAAAATCGTCATCTTGAATGATGGTAGTAGCGTGCAATTTTACTACAAAGTTACTTACTTTTGTCGTTTTGAATGGTAAGATATGAATACAGTGCGTAACAAAAAAGTTCATTTTGAAGATTTGGGATTGATTGATTATCAACAAGCCTGGGATTATCAAGAGCAATTATTAGCCGAAGTGGTAGGGGTAAAGTCCCAAAATCGTGCGCTACCTACCGAAAATCAACTCATTACCCAAAATCATTTGCTATTTTGTGAGCATCCGCATGTTTATACGCTTGGTAAAAAAGGCCATTTGGCCAATCTATTACTCGATGTAAGGGAAGTTTGGGGATGTCAGCGCCACCTTTATAAAATTAATCGTGGGGGCGATATTACCTATCATGGGCCAGGGCAGTTGGTGGGTTACCCTATTTTGGATTTGGAAAACTTTACAGATATTCACTGCTATATGCGCTGATTGAAGAAGGTATCATTCGGGTTTGTGCTGACTATGGCATAGTAGGGGGCGGGGCGTATAGAAGGACCTACAGGTGTTTGGCTTGATTTTGAAACCCAACAGAATCCGCGTAAAATCTGTGCATTAGGCGTAAAATGTAGCCGTTGGGTAACTATGCACGGCTTCGCCTTTAATGTTAATACTGATTTGAGTTATTTCAATCATATTGTCCCCTGCGGTATTACAGACAAGGCTGTTACTTCTTTGCAGCAAGAACTGGTTACGAAATACCTTTCAAGAAGTAGCCCAAAAACTAAAAAGTCATTTGGCCGCATTGTTTGAGATGGAATGATTTCACTTCCAGCGCTAACCAATCGCTTTCATAAAAATCCTCTACATATTGCTCTCCCCATTAGGAATAATGGCTTCGCCTATATGAATTTTGAGGTTACGAACCGATTGGATTTTATCCAAAGAAATGATATAAGATTTTAGAATACGCATAAATGACTGGGAGGGAAGTTTTTGTTCAATCTTCAAAGTCATACCGGTAATGACAGGATGGCGAGCAGAGGAGATATAAATTTTGACATAGTCTTTTAATCCTTCAATGTACATGATTTCATCAAAACGAATTTTGACCAAGGCATAGTTAGCATTGACAAAAAAATGATTGACTGCACTATCAATTGGAGTTTGCTGCCGTAGTTTAAACAACTCAAATGCTTTATTGGCTGCTTTCAGAAAACGCTCAAAAGGAACTGGTTTCAACAAATAATCTACTACATCCAAATCAAACCCCTCGATGGCATACTGCTCATAAGCGGTGATGAATACAACCATAGGCGTATTATTTTGTCCTTGCAACGACTTGAGAAATTGCACACCCGTAATGCCGGGCATTTGGATATCCAAGAAAATCAAGTCTGCACTTTGTTCGTGCAATAAGTCCATGGCTTCAAAGGCATCTTGACAGCTTCCAACCAGTTCTAAAAAAGGAACTTGAGCGATATTGTCTTCTAATAATTCAAGAGCTAAGGGTTCATCATCAACCGCAATGCAACGTAGTTTGGACATAAGTAATAATTGGTATTTGGTAATGCTTTCTACTCAAGACTAATGACCGTATGGATGGCCTCGTCAAGACTATTTAAGGGTAATTTCTAAATCTGTGATGAATAAATCTTTTTCCTGCGAAATTTTCAGGCTATGTTTATCGGGGTAAAGCAATTCTAATCTTCGCTTTACATTGGTCAATCCAATACCTGAACTATTGTCTTTTGACTCCGAAAATTCGCTATTAAAGCGATTTTGTACCCTAAATCGAATGGTTTTGGGTGTGGTCGAAAGAGCTATTTGAATGGCGGGTTGTCGGATAAGCCCTGTACCATGCTTAAAAGCATTCTCAACAAAAGGAATCAACAGCATAGGCTCTAAGGCCAAATGGTTCCCAGCGATTTCAAAATCCATATCTACCCGTACTTTGTTACCAAAGCGCATTTGTTGAAGATCTACATAGCTTTTCAAATAATTGACTTCTTTATCTAATTGAATCTTGGTATCATCAGAGTCGTAAAGCATATAACGCAACAGGTCTGACATTTTAACAATCATAGGTTCGAGCAAGTCTGATTTTTTTCGAGCCAAAGCTGCCAAACTATTCATGAGGTTGAACATAAAATGTGGACTAATCTGCGATCTTAAAAAAGACAATTCAGACTGCAATCGAACTTTTTCCTGTTCATTTTGCAAGCGATGCTCTCGTTGATAATCACTCAACAATCGAAAACAAGTACTAATACCAATAGAGGAAATGAGTGAATAAAAGGCAGAATAAGTAAACCAAGTAAAGGGCTTTGAACCAATCATCCAATAACGAAAAAAATAGGTGATAGTTAAGACCAAAACAAATGCTAAAATAATAGATAATACATAGACTCCCACGCCGTATTTTTTGAATACTTTAGGAAGTAAAATTTCAGAGTTGGTATAAAACAAAATAACTGATAAAAATTGAACAAAGTAGAAAGTCATTTGCCAAATTTGATCGCGCTGCGCAGAAGTAAGCTTGGGCTGAGTATCGGCAGAGGGCTGTTGCGATTGGATAAGAATAAATGGCAGAAAAATAAAGCATACCCAAAAGAAAATATGTGTAAAAACCACCAATAACTGCCGCCAACGAACGGATCGAGTAGAGGGTGATGTAGGAATAGAAATGGATTGTGGTACCATACTGCTTTTTAAAAATATTATATAGAAAGGTTAAGTAGCAACAAAATTAATGAGTCTTCACATTGAAAGTTACAAAGAAGTAAGATAAATACAAAGCAACAAGCGACGTTTAGGGATAATGCTTAGACCAAATTACTCCAATTCAACCACTTTTCTTTGTTGAGGATGTTTCATTTTTTCAGGAATTACAGCCAAAATTTCGGTTTGCATAGCAGCAATTAAGCCACGTTTGAGATGATGGCGGTGGGTCACTAAACTCACTTCTCGTACAGGAACAGGGGGCTGAAAGTAACGAATCTGAAGACCCTGTATTTCTGAGAGGTGCTTTAGCGAAAGCTCGGGCAAAATTGTAACACCTCCGTATTGTTCTACCATGCGTTTGAGGGTTTCGATGCTGCCCGATTCGTACTCAAAATTTCGGATATTAGTACTCTGCTTTCGTAAATTACATATATTCAACATCTGCCCTCGTATGCAATGCCCTTCTTCGAGCAGCCATAAACGATTTAAATCAATATCTTCTGACAATATATATTCTTTCTGGTAGGCTGCTTCTGATTTGGAAACATACCCTACAAATTCTTCATAGAAGAGAGGCTGTTCAAAAAGCCTTTCATCTTGAAGTGGCGTTACAACAATACCTACATCTATTAAATCCTTGTGGAGTTTTGATACTAAGTTTTCAGTAGTTAATTCTCTAACTTTTAACTTTACTTGAGGGTATTTTTGGATAAAATTCTCTAAAAATAAAGGCAGTAAGTAGGGAGCTAAAGTGGGAATAATCCCTATTCTTATTTCACCAGCGATAACCCCTTTGTATTCATCTACCACTTCCTTGGTTTTCTGCAACTCTCTGAGTATTACTCTTGCTTGTCGAATGATTATGTCGCCTATTTCGGTTGGGATAACAGGCTGTTTGCTGCGGTCAAATAGCTTAATACCTAACTCTTCCTCCAACTTTTGTACTTGAATACTCAACGTTGGTTGAGTCACGAAGCAATGTTGGGCAGCTGTGGCAAAATGTCGATACGTATCTAAGGCTACTAAATATTCAAGTTGTACGATGGTCATTGATTTTCCCTATGAAATTATCAATAATATTGTTTTAATTCGCAAACTTAATATAAAGCATCAAACACGCGCTACAATATGAGAACCTTATCCGATTTATTGCTATTAGGTGACCCTCGTTTGTACGAAAAATGTATGCCTATTGCAACCCATGAAAGACATCTTGTAAAGGACTGGGTGGCTGATTTGCACCACGTTATGCAAGAAGTACGGACTAAATATGGGTTCGGTCGGGCTATTGCTGCCCCCCAACTCGGTATTATGAAACAACTGATATACATGCACATAGACAAGCCAGTAGTATTTATTAATCCTGTCATTACGCACTTTAGTAACGAAGTTTTTGAGCTTTGGGACGATTGTATGAGCTTCCCACATCTATTGGTGAAAGTACAAAGACATTGGGCTATTACAATACAATATTTAGACATAGATTGGCAGCTTCAGACTTGGGAAATGCAAGACGCACTGGCCGAATTGCTTCAACATGAATATGACCACCTTAATGGTGTACTTTGCACTATGCGGGCTATTGACGAAAAATCTTTCCGGTGGCGGGTTTAAAAATGCTAATTTTGGAGCAGTTAGGCTTGGGGTGGCTGGCCGTAGCTGGTCTGAAAATAAGCTTAATGTAATTTTTTCGTTAAATTTGTGTTCTAATTTTACTATTTTCAAACTTTCAAATTCGCAAATTTTCAAATTGATATTATGAATCGTATTGTTCAACTTTTTCAACGTAATCTCACTCATAATCTTAATGTTTATTTTACGGCAGGCTATCCTAAACTGGATGATACTCGACGTATTTTAAGAGTTTTAGAAAGCACAGGCGCTGATTTGGTAGAGATAGGAATGCCCTATTCCGACCCTGTGGCTGATGGTGAAACTATCCAGCAAAGCAATCAGCAAGCACTCGAAAATGGCATGAGTGTCAAGGAGTTGTTTGCTCAATTGCGTGGAATGCGTTCAGAAATCACCCTCCCCGTGTTGTTGATGGGCTACGTGAATCCCGTGATTCAATTTGGTATTGAAAATTTCTGCCAACAATGTGCCGAAGTAGGTGTAGATGGCTTGATACTGCCCGACATGCCCGTGGATGAATATTTAGAAGAATATAAGCCGATTTTTGAACGTTATGGTTTATTAAATATATTTTTGATAACTCCTCAAACGTCTGAAAAACGGATTCGTCAAATTGACAATAACAGCGAAGGTTTCATCTATATGGTTTCTTCGGCCAGCGTAACGGGTTCACAAACAGGCGTTAGCCACGATATGGAAGCCTATTTTGCGCGTGTCAATGCCATGGATTTGCGCAATCCGCGCTTGATTGGGTTTGGTATCAAAGACCATGAAACCTTTGAAAAAGCCTGCCAACATGCCAGCGGAGCTATTATTGGAAGTGCTTTTATTCGGGTATTGCAAGAGAGCGAAGTCTTAGAAAGTGGAATCAGCCAATTTATCAAAAACGTAAAAGGGTACGCAGAAGTCGTTTAAGTTCTGAAAAATACCGTTCATCCTTTTTTTTTTCAACAGAATCTATGTTTTCCATTACCTTTCCGACACAATTTAAACAACCTAAATAATAGAAAAGATGAAAAAAATTATCTTGTCAATGGCAGTAGTTCTTATAGCTATAGCCGCCTCGATGGCACAAACTGCCGACGAAATCTTAATAAAGTCAATTGAAGCACGTGGAGGAGCAGCAAAACTTAATGGCCTCAAATCTATGATTATGGAGGCCACTACGAGTGTGATGGGGATGGATTTGCCCACCAAAACGCAGATTATCAATAAAAAAGGCTTTAGAACCGATGTTGAAGTAATGGGGCAAAAAATTACAACAGCAATCAGTGGTGAAACAGGCTGGATGATAAACCCCATGCAGGGTGGTGCTGATCCTGTAGAATTACCAGCAGAACAGGTAAAAGCATCTGCGAGCCAAATGGATTTGGCTGGAATGACCAACTATAAAGAGGCTGGTACAACGGCGGAGTTCTTGGGCAAAGAAATGCTCGATGGTACAGAAACGTTCAAAGTAAAAACGACCAGTAAGGATGGTCTCATAATAACGCATTTTATTGATACCAAAACTTATTATACACTCAAATCTATCATTAAAATACAGGATATAGAAGTCGAAACAAAAATGTCGAACTATAAAATGGTGGATGGAATTGCTTTCGCACATACCACAGAGGTAAGCAACCCCCAAGTCGGTAGTTTGATTACAACCATTAATAAACTGGAGGTAAATCCAGTAATTGATGAGTCTATCTTTGCTAAGCCAGGAAAATAGCCTATGATTTTATGAATTTAACTCCTTTTTTGGATTAATCGATTTTGTTTTACTGGTTGATGTAATACTGAAAAAGCGGCAAATATTTGCCGCTTTTTCAGTATCTATTGTAGTATGGCTATTCTTAATCGGTAGGATTATCGGGAGTGCTGCGGTTGTTGGTACGTTCAATGAGCGGATACGGATACCAGTTGCGGTTGCGCTCAGAACCCGTAGCACCAGCAGCAGGACGGCCAAAACGGCGAGTATCCTCCAAACGCATTCCTGACATGAACAACTCCATACAACGTTGGCGATAAATTTCTGTTAGGATGGCATCGGCAGTATTTGCACCTGTATAAGCCGTGAGCCCCGCGCCCACGGGGTCGGCTGTGGTAGGTGTTTTAGTAAGCACTTTGTTGAGCTCTACTATGGCAGTTGGTAAATCCCCTTTTCGGGCGTTGACCTCTGCGCGAATCAGTAACATTTCGCCAGCCAAATATACAGGGATAGCCGCATTGTTGGCTGTAAAAAAGCCCAAACCAAGGTTTAAGGTTGCGCTTGTGGTAGGGCGAAAGTAAAATGCCAAACGGCGATCGGTAGCAGTGGGGGCAACCAATGCTGCTGGCAAATTGAACAATCCATTGACAGGCTCTGTTACGTTGCGATTACTAAATGCCGTGAAAAAGATAGGATTTTGGGCATTGTCATCAAAATTAAATAATGACCTGACGGTCAAGTCCACGCGATTGGAAGCAGCAAGTGCTTTCTCGTTGTCGCCTGCCATGAGCGCGTATCGCGCAATCAAAGCCTGCAATGTATTAGGAACATTGATACCAGGGACAATACGTGCGGTGAAGTTGGCAGGTATAGCCGTTGTTCCAAGGGCTGTAGCAGCACTTTCAAGCGTACGAATCGCTTCTTGAAATACTTCACTCGTGGACGAAAAGGGGCGTTTGTGTTGGTTTCGATAGGCACTTGTTGCCAAAACTGGGCCAACGTACCCAGTGCCAAAGCCCTAAAGATAGAAGCATACGCCCTGACAGCGGCTTTGGTAGCGGCATCGCCCTGTACGGCATCTACGCTTCTCAAAATCAAGTCGGCATTGGCTTTCACCAACTGCGCTTGCGACCACATATTGCGCAAAACACCATTATTATCAGCCACGTTGTTGGCGCCTTGGCGGAGGAGCTCTTCATCGGTATTACCCGCGTTTAAGACCGTCAATTCACGTGTGCTGAGGCCACTGGCAGTAATAGCGTTATAAATCACTCCTGCTCTACTGGTGGCATAGCGAAATTGAAGGCCATTACAAAGCGTAATCAACCCATTGATGTCGCCCGTTGCTTGGGTTTCACTGGCGGCACTTGGGTTTAAATATTCCTGTTGGCAGGACGTGGCCGAGAGCAGCATGGCTGCGAAGACCGAATATAAGATTATTTTTTTCATGTTCATTTAACGATTGGTAATTTAATTGCGCACTACTTCATTAAAAACTCACATTTAATTGAACCTGATAAGTTCTTGGAATGGGTACATTTCCAAAATCTACCCCACGCAGTAGGTCGCTATTGTTTCCTGCATTGGTTTCTGGATCAAATCCGTTGTACTTATCCCATGAAATCAAGTTCCGCCTATTATCGAAAGATTCCAGTTAGAGATTCCTTTGAACTTAGGTAGCTGATAGGTCAGTGCCAGTTCACGGAGTTTTACAAAACTACCATCGTCCACGCGGTACTCCTCGATGTTGGCCAATGAAAAATAGTGCCTCGTGGTGCAGTTCCAAGCATTTCTGCTTCTGCTAAGTCGCCAATACCCACGTTATTGCGTGTGCGCTTGTCGGCATTAAAAACACTAACTCCTTGCACGGCATCTAACAAGAAACGGAATCCTACTTTTTTATAACTCAAATTACCTGTAAAAGAACCCGTCCAGTTTGGATTGGGATTGCCAATCACTTTGCGAACAAACCCGCCCGAAGGCTGCCCGTCAGCAGCACGGCCTACGGTATATTCGTTTACGTTTGAAGTGGACTGCGTTCCACGTTCACGTTGGGGAAGCCCCTGAGTTGTATTTAAGTAAGACCCGTCAGGATTGCGTGCATAAAACCAACCATAAAATACACTGGCAGGTTGTCCAGGAATCAAGAATACAGGTGCACCTGCCGAGTTGCTGATGGAGACAGTGGCAGTAGGCGAGCCATTAATATCCAAAATCTTGTTGCGATTGCGGTTAAAAATCACCCCAAAGTCAGCATTAAAATCTTTTTCTTGACAGCCATGACGTTGATGCCCAACTCAATGCCTTTGTTTTCCATGGTCCCCACGTTGTTGATGATAGCAGTGCCACCCGTCGAAGGAGCCAATTCGCGATTTACTACCAAGTCTTTAATTTGTTGGTTATAGCCTGTAAATGTAATACCCACACGATTTTTTAAGAATGATAAGTCTGCGCCAAATTCCAATTCACTCATTCGCTCAGGGCGTACGCTCGGATTCGCAAGCGTAGAGCCAGGTACCAAAGTACCACGACCCAAAAATGGAGCAGGATTAAACTGCCAAAAACGACTATAAGAACCAATGCCTGTCAAGTTACCAGCCTCACCAAACGAAGCGCGTAGCTTGAATCCGTCCCAAAAATCATTCAGTGTACTATTTTTCCAAAAGTCTAAGTCTGAAAGTACCAAACTTCCACTTAATTTGGGGTATAATTGGTTGGTTTCAGTATTGGAAAACTTAGAAGAACGGTCGCGACGGACAGCCCCAGTCAGGAACGCAATATTTTTGTAACCAAATGTTAATTGACCAAAAACACCACTTAGGTTGTAGCGGTCGAGGCCATAGCCCGCCGTTACGGTGGTGCTGGATGTTCCACTTACTGTTTCGATAAATGGCGCTGTATTGAGACCACTTGCTCTTGTGAAGTCAGACTGATAAAATTGGTATTGAAGACCTGCCAAAGCCGTTATTTTGAGATCTTTGGTCAAATCTTTTTCATAACCGATATTTAAGTCAGTGTTTAATTGTGTTACGTTGTTGTTAGCATTGGCTGCAAAACCATCTGGGTAACGCTCAGGGGGCAAGCCAGCTGTGGCTTGATAGGGATAGGGTGGAATGTAGTTTTTTCCCAATTGAGAAAAATTATCTACCCCCACAATCCAGTCCACAGAAAGGCCATTCAAAGGAGTCAGGTTTAATTGAAAATCGGTAACAGTACGATTGACAGCTTGGGTAAATTGCATCGCTTCGACCGTTGTGAGAGGGTTTACCCGTGTAGGCTCTACCGCCAGTAGGTTCCCGCCTCCATCGCGCTGGGTGATGTCATAGATGTTGTTGGTGATGGTTACCGAGTTAATAGGGCTGTAAAATACGTTTCCGTTGGGTTTTTCATTGGAAAAACTATTGGTGTAATTCAGTCCTGCCGAGAACTTGGCCCAGTCGGCCAGGCGTTGGTCTAAACGCAAACGCAGCCCCATACGGCGGAAATCCACTCCTTTGATAATCCCCTCATTTTTCATGTATGAAGCCCCTACAAAATATTGTGTACGGTCATTTGCCACCCGTTACTGAGAGGTTGTTGTCATTGCCATATCCTGTACGGAAGATTTGGTCGAAGTAGTCATAGCGTGTTACATCTACGAGGTTGCTGGCCAACGGTGTGGTAGCACCATCGCGTACAATGCTTACCGTTGTCGTACCAGGATTGGCAGTTATTTGGGCAGCACTGATACCTCCGATGGTGTGCAAGCGTAAACCTGGAAACCCAAACTGCTTGCCTAATGTAGTAATAAATACCCCTTTACGAAGCTCATTTGAACTAAAACTGGTTGAAAAGTTTATTTTAGGGGCACCCGATTTACCACGCTTTGTTGTGATGACTACCACACCGTTGGCAGCGCGTGATCCATATTGAGCAGCAGCAGCGGCGCCGTTGATAACATTGATACTTTCGATGTCATTGGGATTAATATCGGCCAAACGATTGGTTCCTAAAGCAGCATTAGGGGCTTGGCTACCCAAGGCAAGTGCTAATTGAGAAACCGACGAAGTTTCATTATTGACAATGACACCATCAATGACATAGAGGGGGTCAGAAGAACCTGCGATTGATTTTACTCCACGTAAACGGATGGTCATTCCACCAGCAGGATCACCTGAGTTTTGAGTGATTTGTGCACCAGGAACTTTACCTTGTAGGGCCGTAACGATGTTGCTCGTTCCTGTTTTCTCGAGGCTTTCGGCATTAACAGAATTGATGGCATTGCCCAACTGGCGGCGAGAGGTTTTGACCGTAGAACCTACGACGACTACCTCATCGAGATTCATTTGGTCTTCGCGCAAGGTTACGTTGAGCAGCGTTTGGCTATCTGATACCTCTTTGGTAACGCTTCCATAACCAACGGCACTGACCACAACGCGGGTAGCTCCAGTGAGCGCCAGCGAAAACTCTCCGTTGCTATTGGCAGCGGTGCTCGTCGTAGTACCTGCCACTTGTATAGTAGCACCTGGAATCGCCTGACCACCATTGTCAGTTACTCTTCCTTTAATAGTAAACGACTGTGCCCATGCACTCACCAGAAGTGAGTAATACGGTAAATGCGACCCCAATCGTTCGTTGCAATAGCTCCTGTCTTCCGAGTGATTTTGCCAAAAAATAGTTGTTTTTTCTCATTGTTAATGATGATAAGGGATAATTTGGTTAAATAAAACAGCAAAAAAATGCAATATTTGCCTCTAAAAGCTGCATACTTTGGCACATAATTACATATAAAATCTGATTTAAAAAAATATACATCTATTTTTGTAGCATTTTACCTCAATTTTTTGTCCATCTTTATTTTATTTTTGCAGTTTTATGCAGTTTTTAAAAAGCTTTAAGTAAAATTACTCTTAAAAAAGCTTATTCATATCAATGTAAACATGCACAAGATTTATATTTCTATGCTGAAAAAAGAGCGACAGACCTTCATTTTGAAGCAGATAAACCTTCATAATAGAGTGCTTTCATCTGATTTAAGTACTTTATTGAATGTATCAGAGGATACTATTAGACGTGATTTGAATGAGTTGGATGAAACGGGGGATTTGGTCAAGGTGCACGGAGGAGCATTGTCAAAATCATATCATTATGATTACTCGCAAAGTGCTACATATGCTTTGGAAAAAAACTGGTTATTGCCCAAAAAGCTGTTTCGCTCATTGAAGACGATATGTTTGTGCTGTTGGGCGGGGGTACTACCGTTCGAGAATTGGTGAGAGTGTTGCCGCAAGATTTGAGGGCTACATTTTTTACGGTTAGCCTTACTACCGCCTTACAACTCTGCGAGCATCCTACGGTTGATGTTATCTTTTTGGGAGGTTCTATTGTTAAAAATTCCCAAATCAGTGTGGGAGGTGAGGTCATTAATCGGCTGAATGATATTCGAGCTGATTTATGTATTTTAGAACAAATGGAATAGATGCTGAGGTGGGTATTACAGACTCGGATGCGGAGGTTATCCAACTCAAAAAAGCCATGATGAAATCGGCAAAAAAACAGCCGTCATTACCATCAGCGAAAAATTCGGGAGTATTCAGCGCTTTCGCCTGTGTGGATTAAGCGAACTTGATTTTTTGATAACAGAATTATCCCCCTAACCAAATTCAGGTGGCAGAATATCAATCGGAAAGCTTGATTGTGGCCTGATCATTATTTATTTCTTCCTCGGTATTATTCGATGGCGAAGTTAAGTTTTTTGTGTAAGTTGGCTATACTTTTTTAAGAACAACAAGGGATATCTATCATAAATACCCCCTGTTGTAATGTTTAACAATAATTAAAACCTCCTATTTAATGAGTACCAAAACAAAAATACATGGCATTATTCGACCCCGTCGGGGTCGCGTATTTGTAGCGAATTGTTGACCTCTATTAACATCTGACCCCGACGGGGTCAAAACCGAAACAATATAAACTAAGTTAGCTCAACTACTTATAGTACTCAGGGTAGTAAATGAATTACGAATCGTTATAAGTTTCATTAGTTGAAAAGGTTACCCTTTCATTTGAGCTTCTACGACGGCTATGGCCACCATATTGACAATCTCGCGCACCGAACTACCCAACTGCAAGACATAGACAGGCTTGCCCATGCCTAACAAATAGGCCCAATGGCCTCATATTCACCGACTCTTTGAGTAGATTATAGGCGATATTCTGGCAGAAAGATTAGGGAAAATTAGGGTGTTGGCACCACCTTCAAGCCAATTTGCTGAATGGGTGATTGGTCTGCAATAGTTCAATGTCGAAAGGTAAATGTGCTTGCATTTCGCCATCTACTATCATATCGGGGTGTTTTTGGTGTAGGATGGTCGTAGCTGCACTCATTTTTTCAGCATCTTCACCTTTGGCACTTCCAAAGTTGGAGTAGGTAAGCAGTGCAATACGCGGTTTGATATTAAAGCGCTCTACAGCTTGGGCAGTCAGCTCGGTTATTTCTACAATATCTTCTACTGTTGGATTAAAATTAACGGTAGTATCAGCCAGAAAGTAAGGCCCACGGCGTGTGAGCAGAATATACATACCTGCTACTTTTTTTACGCCCTTTTCTTTGCCAATAATTTGTAAAGAAGGCCGAATAGTATCAGGATAATTGCGCGTTAAGCCCGATATGAGTGCATCTGCTTCACCTGTTTCAACCATCATAGCACCAAATGAGCTGCGATAGTACATCATTTTACGTGCTTCCAAGATATTGACTCCCTTGCGTTGGCGTTTTTTGAAATATACTTCTGCATAGCGGTCAATATTAGCGGTTTGTTCTGGACTGTGGGGTCAATCACGGCCACATCTGCCAAATCTAACTTATTAGCCCCGATAATAGCACGAATGGTTTGTTCTTTGCCCAAAAGAATGGGGAAAGCAATGCCCTCATCACGCACTTGTTGGGCGGCTTTGAGTACCTGCACGTTTTCGGCATCGGCAAATACCACCCGCTTGGGTGCTTTGCGTGCCTTGCTGATAATCACCCGTGAAATTTGATTATCTTGACCGAGCCGTTTTTCCAATTGTTGTAGATAACTATCCCAGTCTTTGATAGGACTTTGAGCCATACCGCTTTCCATAGCAGCCTTCGCAACCGCAGGGGCTACGGCTGTGAGTAGCCGTGGGTCGACAGGTTTGGGAATGATATACTCACGACCAAAGGTGATATTATCGGTATTGTAGGCCAGATTGACAATGTCTGGTACGGGCTTTTTGGTTAGTTCGGCCAAAGCACGCACGGCGGCGAGCTTCATCTCTTCGTTTATTTCTGTGGCACGAACATCCAACGCACCACGGAAGATATACGGAAAACCCAAAACGTTGTTTACCTGATTGGGATAGTCAGAACGACCAGTCGCCATGATGACATCAGGTCGGGCAGCGATGGCATCAGGGTAAGGAATTTCAGGGTCTGGATTGGCCATAGCAAATACCATGGGGTCTTTGGCCATCGACCGCACCATGTCTTGCGAAACTACATTGGCTTTAGAAAGCCCCAAAAATACGTCAGCATCAACCATCGCATCGGCCAAATCGGCAAAGTTCCGTTGAGAGGCAAAGCCCTTTTTGAGTTCATCTAAATCAGTACGGGTGATGTTGATATGCCCTTTGCTGTCGAACATATCTATATTTTCGAGTTTTACTCCCAGTGCTACATATAGCTTGGTGCAGGAAATGGCCGAAGCACCTGCCCCTGACACCACTACGCGTACCTCCTCAATTTTCTTGCCTACCAGCTCCAAACCGTTCAGCAATGCTGCTGAGCTGATGATGGCTGTACCGTGCTGGTCGTCGTGCATGACGGGGATATTGAGTTCTTCCTTCAAGCGGCGTTCAATCTCGAAACATTCGGGAGCTTTGATGTCTTCTAAATTAACGCCACCAAAGGTGGGTTCCATGATTTTAACGGTTCTGACAAACTCGTCCACATTTTCGGTATTGAGTTCAATGTCAAATACATCAATATCGGCATAAATTTTAAAAAGAAGTCCTTTTCCTTCCATGACAGGCTTCCCAGCCTCTGGGCCAATGTTACCAAGGCCTAAAACGGCTGTTCCGTTGCTAATAACCGCCACTAAATTGCCTTTGGCGGTATATTTATAGACATCTTCTACATTTCGAAAAATTTCCATACAAGGCTCGGCTACGCCTGGCGAATAGGCCAAAGAAAGGTCGAGTTGGTTGTTGGTTTCTTTGGTAGGAACTACCTGAATTTTACCTGGACGGCCTTTGGCGTGATAATAAAGCGCGTCTTCTTTTCTGATTTTGGGAGGCATAACAATGAATAGGGGTTGAATTTTGGCTTGCAAGGTACAAACGAAATACGTTTTTCAGGCGGTTTGTGTTGGAATTTGTCGCTCTTGCAGCTTACATTTGTTTTTTCGATACCCACAAAATACAAAAAATAATTGATTCAATAATGACAATGAGAACGCTTTACCTGACCTTCTTAGGGGTATTAGCTGCCACACTTTGTATAATGGCACATGAATTTTGGATTTTTCCTGCCACCTTTTTTGGAAAAGCAGGCAGCATAGCCATAGTGCTCAATGTGGTGAAGACTACATGGGAGAGCGTTGGGGAGGAGGGAGCCGCGAGGTAGATAGGCTAGAGCTCATGCGCCTGATAAGGAGCAAGATTTGACCCGTGCAGTGAATTACGTCGGATGAGTGTGATGGGGGCTACTCTTTACTTTCGAGCAGGTAGGTACCCAAATGGTAACCCTCGAAACCAGCAATTCTTTTATCGAACTCGAGCCTCAAAAATTTTTTGGGCTTCTCAAAGAAGATGGTTTAGACAATGCGCTTGATTACCGTAAAAGAAATGGCGAAACTCAAAAAAATGGCCGAGAGTTGTATCGTCGGTGTGCCAAAACGATTTTACAAATAGGGGAGGAACGCAGTACTAAGATTACCCAAAGTACGGGGATGACTTTGGAGATTATCCTCTTCAAAGCCTATTTTCTACCTGAGGAAGTGCACTCACTTGTCAGTTTTTATACGAAGGCAAAGCCCTAAAAATGCATGGTCCGTTGTTGGCGGCGGGTCAATGGTAAGACAAGGTAAATTTAGACATACTAACGCTGCTGGTACAGCCATTTTTAATCTCCCTAAGAAGGGAAGCATGGCCTATATGGTGAGCGGTAAACATGGTACGACTCAAAAATAACCCCCAAGCAGACTGGCGAAGTACTTGGGGAGTTTGACTACAGTATGAAATAAAGGCTAGTTTGAAAATTATGGTTATTGTAACCATAATAGCCAGAATAGTCTTCATGGACTTGATACAAATTATATCAATCTTTTTACAATTTCATTGACAAATCTTATTACCATAGCTGACCTTAAAGTTACGGACGATACGGTGGCGTAAAATGAGCCAAGCTACTGCTTTCACATCCTCAATATCGGGAGAGTATTTTCCATTGATAAGAGCATTACACTTAGCAGCCAGTATCAAGTTTGAGAAGCTCGTGGGCCTGCTCCCCATTCCAAATAGTTTTTAGTGTCATTATTGGCGTGTTCACCATCAGGACGAGTCTTGTGAACCAATTTAACGGCATATTCTATCACATTGTCGGTAACAGGCACACGCCTGACGAGGTGTTGGAAGGCTTCAATCTCGGCACTTGAAATTACTTTGTTTACGACGGGCTTTTGGTCGGTAGTAGTGGCTTTGACAATGTTGAGTTCATCCTGAAAAGAAGGATAATCCAGATAGACCATGAACATAAATCGGTCTAATTGTGCTTCTGGAAGCGGATAGGTTCCTTCTTGCTCAATGGGGTTTTGAGTGGCCAGTACAAAAAACGGACGGCTCAGCGCGTGCTTTTGTCCCGATACAGTCTCGAATATTCTTGCGTAGCCCAGCAAGGCAGATTGAGTTTTGGGAGGGGTACGATTGATTTCATCTGCCAAGATGATATTAGCAAAAACAGGCCCTCGGATAAAAACGAAAATTTCGCTCATTGTCTGAATCTCTGAACCCAAAATATCTGTGAAGGCATTAAATCGGGTGTAAACTGGGTACGATTAAAACTCCAAATCTAACGCATTGGAGATGGTCTGAATCAGTAGAGTCTTGGCCAAGCCAGAGGCACACCTACGAGCAAACGAGTGTCACTTGACAAGGAGTAAGCGATAAGCAATAATCGAACGGTTTCATCCTGACCTACGATTACTTTTCCAATTTCTAAGCGGAGTTTTCGTAAGATTCTTTGGGGAACTACGGCGGCGGCAACGATCTGGGCTAAATTGCATGGGTAGTGGAAGGGTTGTTCTAATTTGAAAATTTGAAAATTAACACATTCAGTTATCATCTTTGGGTAATCCCAAATATTTTGTACTGTTGGAATTCAGGATCTGTAATAAAAAAAACATCAGCTACTGCTTTTTTTAAACCATTCATCCGCTGCTTTAGTTTTCTTGTTGGCCAAAACAATGTTGGTTAATTTTCAAAGTCTTCTTTGAGACTGGCAGTATGTGATTCGTGAACGACTTTTGTAATAAATAATGCGCATGGCTGTTTTGCCATCTCGTCAGTCCTTGGTAGTTCATGGAGCACTTATCGTGCCAACCTTCATTGTATCGAGCATGGTATAAAGACTATAATCCATGGAAGCATCCAACGGCAAGCGACTTACGCCCGTCTGTGGATCTTTAGACCACCGGCATCAGCAGTGGCTTTGTCTTCCGACCACTTTTTGGCTACTGATTCAAACTTTAGGCTATCTGTTTGAATCAAATGATGGAGACTATCCAAGATACGCTGAGGCTCTGATAAATCCATGCGGTTATAATCAGAGGCCTGTGAGTATAGCGTGAGTGGTACTCTGCACCGCGTGTTTCGAGGAGTTGAATAAGGTGAAGACCAAATTCTGATTCAATGGGTTCTGAAATCTCATTGGGCTTTAGCTTGAGGGCTGCCCCCTCAAACTCGGGCACCATCGTACCGCGTTTGGCAAAGCCTAAATCACCCCCCTGTTGTGCTGAGCCTATATCTTCTGAATAGGCAGAGGCCAACGAGGCAAAATCTTCTCCTTTTTCTATTCTTTCTTTAAATTCGAGCAACCGCTGGCGAAGTTCATCATTTGTGCTTTTGTTACTTTGGCATAGCGCACAATCTTAATTCTACTTCGGCAGGAATATATGGTAAACTGTCTTTGGGGATACTATTAAAAAATTTTCGGACTTCGCTGGGGGTTACTTTGATGGCTTCGGTAATTTTAGATTGCATTTTCGAAACCATTTCTTCTTTTATTTGTCCCCGCGTAGTTCAGCTTTGAGGTTTCAATGCTTTTACCGTAGGCTTCGACTATATGTTTTTTTTTCAGAGCCAAACCGTTTGGCCATATATAGTCCATCCGCCCCGAAATTTGGTTGTCTATTTGTTTGTCTTCTACTTCTATAAAGTCTATTTCGGCTTTGGCCGCTAACATTTTTCCGTACAATCAAGCTTTCCAAAGCTTGTCCTGGATAGTGCAGGTTGATTTTGTTGGGTGTATTGTAAAATTAACTCTTCTAAGTCTGAACCTCGACCATAGTAGTTGTCACACGAGCAATTACTTTATTGATGCTTATACTTATTCTTGTGCCCAACCTGCCTATAATTCGAATAGCCAATATTAAAATGGCCAAAACACCGATTTGCCTCCTCATTTTGTTTCTCATTGTTTTGATGTCTGTTTATTTCGCTAATTTCCCTAACTCTTCTTCATTTACTTGTACGCCAAATTTCTGACGTAACTTACTCAACCAATTATTCTCTAATTGTTTTTGGAAATCATTGATTACTGCGCCACGTGCTTCGTTAAATGTTTTATTACGAGCAGGTTCTATTTTACTGATTTCTACAATGGCACTTTTTCCATTTATATTTACTATTTGAGTGCCTATTTCCCAACGTGCAGCGTCAAGGTAAGCATTGCTTCCTTTGGCGAAAACACCTTCCGAAAAGTTAATAGTGCCTATTTTGAGGCTGTTCAGTGCCTTTTCGAGGTCTTTTTTTAGAATCACTAAAAATTGAAAACTTACTCTTCTATTTCTGGAGTCATTGTCACTGGCTTAAATTTTCCATAGTTTTTTTCTATGATGCGAGTTAGGAGACATTGTCATTAGTCAATACTTTGATGGCATTTTGAAGCCGTGTAGCTGAAATTTCCTCGGATTCTTCGGCACTACCATAAGAAGAAACCTCTACAGAATAGCCTTCATTGTTGATCATCGTGAGCGCTACATCCAGCAGTGATTCGCGGTGTTTTTCGGTTAAAGCAGTAGCTTTTGAATCAAACAACAAATCCTGCCCTTTTCTACGTAATTGACAGGATTTTGATTGGATGGCTTCTTGGGCTCGTTTGAGTAAAGAATCCCTCTCGCTGATGATAATAATGTAAAGGCACGTTCAGGATAGCGGTATTTGTCTTTGGTTTGCTCCCAAAGTCTTTTTTGCCGAATCTGTCAAAGAAGGCTCCCAGACATTGGCTTCCATGATTTGAGAAAATAGCACGCCATCACGCATTTCATTCATCAAAGCACGAAAATCTGGATACTTTTTCTCTAAATTAGCCTCTTCTACTTCCACGAGTTTTTTATTAACGAAAGTGCGGTAATAGCGACGGACCAACATATTAACTGTTGATTTGGGCGGTACTGGGCGTTGAGAATCGCGGATATAAGCATAGAATTGATTGACGGTATAAGACTTGTCATCAATTTGAATTAAGGTTTTTTGCTCTATGGAAGGAGCCAATGGCTCAATGAGTTTCCACTGGCCAAGGAGCAATGAAGAATCCATCTGGGCAATGGCATTTTCAAGGATATTCGTATTTTCATTTAATTTATAATCTGCTCGTAGTTTTTTGTAAGTCGCTTCCTTAACCAACTCCCCACGTGAGTCAGTTGTGACTTTTTGGCGCAACTGAGGGGCAGCATCGTCGAAAGTGTCAATGGACTTACGATTGAGTAGTTTAATGATATGCCAGCCATAATTGGTCTGTATAGGTTTTGATATGTCGCCTATATTACGTAGCGAAAACGCAGCTTCTTCAAAGTCAGGAACCATCACCCCTGCCCCAAATTCTTTGAGCTGCCCACCTTCATTTTTGGTGGTAGCATCATCCGAATAATCACGACAGACAATCTCCCAAGCTTCTTGCTGCAACAGATTATAGGCTTTTTCAGCTTTGGCTTTAGCTGCGGCTTTTCCTTCCTCTGTGGCGTTGGGGCTGGCACTTACTAAAATATGGGCTACTTGTACTTTTCCACGTGATGGGCGGCGGTCGGTTACTTTAATGAGATGGTAACCTGCCCCTGTCCGCACAGGGTCGGATATCTGACCAATGGGAGTCGTATAGGCAGCATTTTCAAATGGATAAACTGTTTGAAAAACAGAAAAATAGCTTCCTAAATCACCTCCATTGGGGGCAGAAGCAGGGTCTTTAGAATATTGCTTGGCAGCATCTTCAAAGGCTATTTCTTTCTGGAGGATACGCCCACGTAAAGCAGTAATAGCTCTATAAGCAGAGAGCGTATCGGCAGGAGAAGCATCAGGGGGAGCAAGCAACAAAATATGAGAAACCCGTACATCTTCTTTCATTCTTTGATAGGCTTCTGCTACTAAGTTTTCGACCAATGCTTTATCTGTGAAATAAGGTTGCGCCAATTGTTTTCGGTAAGAATCCATCTCCTCGCGAAAACCAGTGGTGGTGTCTCTGCCTTCGCTTTGCGCTCCCAACACTTTCAATTTAAGGTTGGTGTATAATTGTAGATACTCACTAATACCTGTAGGTTTGGTGGTATCGTTTGAAAACTGATTTTTAGTAAAAGACTGAAAAAATTCATCCGTACTAAATTTTTTATCGCCAATGGTTAATATAACGGCTTCTGGCGTAGGGGCTTGTACGGGTTGGGTAGTTTTACAGGCAGACAAACTAATCAATAAAATTGTTGAGACGAAAAAGCAATACTTCATTGGGGCTTTTTTTTATACTAAAAATAAATTCCAAACACTTGAAAAAGTATTATGTCGTGATAATCAAGAAAATAGAATTAAAAATTTAATATCAAAAATCGATTATTTTCCTGATTATTTAAACATTGTTTTTACTTTATTTATTGTGAGGGTTGCAAAGTTAAACCAACTTTCCGAAAGTTTTAAGAAACCTATCTGCTTACCTTAAAGGAATGACTATATAGTCACTTATTCTTTGTAAAAAACACGCTTTACTCGCTCCCCAATGCCTGTTAATAGCTCATATGGAATGGTGCCAATTTGGTCGGCTAATTGGGTGAGCAAGAGTTCACCCCCAAAAACAATGACTTCATCACCTGCCGAAACGGCTACTTCAGAAACATCTACCATGGTCATATCCATACAAACGTTGCCTATTACTGGACATAAAACCCCATTGATGAGTACTTTTCCTATGCCTTTGCTAAAACGACGGTCATAGCCGTCGGCATAACCCAACGCAATAGTAGCTACTGAAGTATCTTGTTCTAAAACCCCGCTTCTACTATAACCAATGGTTTGGCCTGCTTTCAGGTGTTTTACTTGGGATACTACGGTCTTGAATGTTCCAATGGGGCGTAATGCACTTTGCTCTTGTCGGCTTACTTCAACACCAAATAGACCAATGCCAAGCCTTACCATGTCGAGTTTGTACTCAGGAAAGCGAACAATTCCTGCTGAATTGAGTAAATGACGTAGGGGGCGGTAGCCCAAAATAACTTCTAATTGATGAGAAGCTTCTATGAAACGTTCATATTGCAGCCGTGAGAAATCATTATGCTGGACCTCATCAGCCCCTGCTAAATGGCTAAAAACAGAAGCTACCTTTATCAAAGGATTTTGGGCTAATTTTTGCCATAATGAAGCTAAATCACCTTCCGAAAACCCCAGCCGGTGCATCCCTGTATCTATTTTGAGGTGGATAGGAGGAATGGTTTCGGTCTTACCGATAGTAAAATTGAGCCATTCATCCAATATTTTATGGCTGTATATTTCGGGTTCTAATTCATATTCTAAGAGTTTGTCGAAGGTAGAGAGAGATGGGTTCATCACCATAATGGGCAATTCGATACCGTTTTGGCGCAGTATGACCCCTTCATCTACATAAGCCACGGCCAGATAAGCTACCCGATGAAATTGGAGTAATTGAGCTACTTCGGCACTTCCACTGCCATAGGCAAATGCTTTTACCATGACCATAATGCGGGTATCAGTACCCACTCTATTGCGGTAAAAATTGAGATTGTGCGTAAGTGCATCTAAGTTGATTTCCAACACTGTACCATGTGCTTTTTGCTGTAAACGATGCACAATGCGTTCAAATTGAAAGGTACGTGCGCCTTTGATGAGTATTAATGAATGGCGAAATACACTCGGATTTAACGTATTTAAAAAAGTGTCTGTATTATTAAAATATTGGGCTTCTACTGATATTAGGTGAGCATTACGGCCAAAGGCTTCGCCAATGCCGATGAGTTTTTGTATTCCCTTTTGGATTAATAACGTATTGATTTGACTGTACAAATCTTTTTCTTCTTGGCCTGTTTGAAGTAAATCTGATAAAATGGCTATTTTCTGATTACGTTGCTCTTGCTGACTCAAAAAGTTGAGTGCGATTGTTAAACCATCAAAATCGTTGTTGTAACTATCGTCAATCAGGTAGCAGTTATTGATGCCCTCCTTTAGTTCCAGTCGCATCGAAATAGGTCGAAGACGTAATATCCTCTGCCTGATTTCGGCAGCAGCAATGCCCATGCTCAACATCAAGACAAGGCAATGAATACAATTTTCGACAGAGGCTTCATCGGTAAATGGCACTGAAAAAAGCTGATTGTCGAACATTGCAAGGGCGGAGTTCATATTCATAACTCTCTTCAGCATCTTTGTGCCATTCTATTTGAATGGTACATTGCGCTCTTTTCCCCAGCTGATGAGTTCACAAGTAGGATTGACGGGTTGTAGGATGAGGCTTACTTCTTCGTGGATGTCGCTGTAATTGGCACAATGTCAATGAGTTTTTGGCATTGGGTAAAAAGACGAAGCTTCGGTCGTTTTTGTTTTTGGCTTCCTAAAGCCCTCGTCGTGGAGCAGAACCCGCATTGGTAAAATACCGATAGTAGGCTGAATAATGGCTTGAAGTGCTTGCATTTCGTGAGGGCGAGAGATACCCGCCTCAAATGCCCAGCGTATGCCGTTTATTGAGTTGCCATACAGAGAGCGGAACACCGATTTGTGAGTTGCGCTTTTGGGGCTTTTGGCAATTCTAAAATCTGGACTTAATAATTGCCCCAGCCGATTCTTTCACAATCGTTTTACCATTACTGCCTGTAATACCAATAATTGGGATTGAAAACTTCGCTCGATGATGCTTGGCGAGTTCTTGTAGGGCTTTCAAACTTTTCTCCACGCGCCAAATTCGTGTATTTTCGGTGGTTGCTAAAAGGCTAATAATGCCCCGTTCAGCGCCTTTTCTTCTACCACAAACTGCCGAACACCTTTTTGATATAGTCCTTCAATAAACTCATGGCCATCGTGATGTTCACCTTTGATGGCAAAAAACAGTGTTTGATGGGGAAAAATGAGTTGACGACTATCGGTTAATAGATAGGTAGCAGTCGTTTCTATAGGGGTATTTAAAAAAGATGTTTTCATGGTAAATCAATGTTAGCTCGACAAATTTATGGTTTCTCCACGAAGTATTGGTGTCAGTATGTAGTTTGGCACTTTTTGTGTACCTTTAAGTGTAACTTTATCAAAACAAATGTTGCCAGAAGACTACCTGATTTCCAAAGATACTGTATTAGCATCTATCATTGAAAACACACCTACTTTCAAAAAAACAGATTGGAACAAAGACGTTTATTTGGCTCTTTTAGAGAGCATTGTGTCGCAGCAGATCTCGGTCAAAGCAGCAGATTCTATTTTTGCACGCTTTCGAGGGCTTTTTTTCGATAATTATCCCCATCCTATTCAGTTGCTTGCCCAAACCGATGAGCAATTGCGCAGTGCGGGGCTTTCCTTTCAAAAAATTGGCTACCTCCGCAATGTAGCTACCTTTGCGTTGGAAAAAGGTATTGATTTTGAACACCTCAATGCTTTGACAGACGACGAAATTGTGGCCTATTTGACTCCCATCAAAGGAGTAGGGCGATGGACAGTAGAAATGCTGTTGATGTTTGTGATGGGTCGCGAGGATGTGTTCCCAATAGATGATTTGGTGATTCGGCAAAAGATGGTTAAAGCCTATCAATTGAGCGAAACAGGAAGACCTTTATACAAAATTTTACATGAAATAGCAGGAACATGGCGGCCTCATCGTACATTAGCCTGTCGGTATTTGTGGCGCTGGAAGCCTGAAAAGTAAGATTAAGGTATTTTTAAGGTATTTAAATAGATAAAAAATCGTTATTTTGTACCCAAATGGTTTTATGATGGAGCGCAAAGTACTAAGTAGTAGGCAATATTTTAAGTTTCTTTCCCTGCTATACGGCCTCATGTTGATAACACAAGTAGGTATTTCGACAGTCATGTTTTTTCTACGTACTACGCAAAGTAGTGCATTGCAAAACGAAAATCTCTTGGACGAGTTTTTTCAATATTTAGTGCCAAGCGTCGCATTTATTATGCCTACTTTAGGTTGGTTCTTCTATAAGAAATCCCTTCAAAATATCGGAAAAAGCGAGTCTTTATCGGAAAAACTAAGTAAATACCAAAGCAGCCTACTATTAAAATATGCCTTCTTTGAAGGGCCCTCTATTTTTGCTTCTGTTGCTTATTTTTTAACTGGGAATATCCTCCTTTTGGGTGTTTGTGTCTTACTAATTTTACTTTTTCTGACGCAAAATCCTACTAAAAATAAACTTTTCAACGAAATTGCTCTTTCACCTTTGGAAGAATCTCAACTCAACAACCCTGAAGCTGAAGTTATTGAAACGCTGGTGAAAGACTAATGGCGACTTTCAAAAGGTAATTGCCAGTAGCTACTTGTATGGTACAGCGTAAAATCTCTCATATTCCTCCCAGAAAACAACCCTTACCCCGTTTGGGGTGGGCTATTATCGTGGCTGTAGTTCTTTTAATAAGTGTTGGACTTTGGTATTACAACCGATTGAATATCAATGAGTGGCGCGAAGTGCCTAAAGTAGGCATACGATTGCCGATGAAGTATAAAATACATGGCATAGATATATCTAAACACAACGGTACGATTTATTGGACGCAATTACGTGCCATGCGATTTGAAGAGTTAAGATTACAATTCGCCTTTATAAAGGCTACTGAGGGACATCGCTTGTTGATAGAGGTTTCAAAACTAATTGGAAACAAGCAGATGAAGTAGGGCTTTATCGAGGAGCATATCATTTTTATATCCCTTGGAAAGAGGCTACACCCCAATTTGAGAATTTTAAAAAAGCACGTACAACTCAAAAAAGGTGATTTACCACCCGTATTAGACTTTGAAATGGGTACGATGCTTTTACAAGAGAGCAGGTGATTCTTAATTTACGCACTTGGCTTAGACTCGCTGAAAACACTATGGGGTGCAGCCTATTATTTATACCAATGCCGACTTTTATCGACGTTATATCAAAGATAATTTAGACGATTACCCTCTCTGGATTGCCGACTATTCGGGTTGGGTACTCAATCGTTATGATGATGCCCAAGTACTTTTTTGGCAACATTCCAAAAGTGGTTATGCTGAAGGAATTAGAGGGCAAGTAGATTATAATGTGTTTTTGGGAGAGGTAGAAGACTTGAAGAAACTGTGTGTGAAGTAAAAGTCATTCCAAGGGTTTAGTTCTTAACACACCCAAGGCGAACTATCCGTCAGTCGGTTTGGAACGGGATTGCCTAAACCGACCGACGGATTTCTCACAGATTTCTCCTTAGTTGATATTGATTGCCTTTACATCTGCTTGGCGCACGGCATTGTTGAAGGCAGGTACTTCTTTTTGAAGGACTGTTTTGAGTCGATTTATTTGCTGGTCAATCTTTCCTGCCAAGTCATTGTAGGCTTCATACGATGATTTTGTAGGCTTGGTATCTGCCGAACCTACTACCGAACCTACACCTGCGAGTTTGTCATTGAGCTGAATCGCAAAATTGAGGGCATCTTGTCCTGCTTTTGATTTGGGCTGCATCAATACACTTTCGATTTTTTCTAACTCTTCTAACAATGGCTTGGCCTGTTTTTTAAGTTGGGTAGCCAGTGCAGTGTCTTTGACGGCTTTTTGATAAGCACTAATATCTTCGCGTACTTTGCGTATTTGATTGATACTTTTGTGGTTTTCAGAGAGTTTATTGTTGATTTTCATCAATAAATCAAATTGTTCTTTAAATTCCGCATTGGTGGTTTTGATACGAGGGTCTTTGAGAATCTCAAACTCTTGCTCTTTGATTAAATTTTTGCCTATCACCAATTGCACTTTATACTTACCAGGCACGGCTTTGGGGCCTATGGTACTTCCTGACCACATCACATTAGTTCCATCTACCTCTGTGGCATTGGGATAGCGCATGTTCCATAAAAATACATTCATGCCCGCATTGGTCGCCAGAATATCAGGGCGACGGGCTTTGGGGTTGGCAAAGAAATCTTTGGGTTCTCGTACCTCCTCACCCTTACGGTCTTTTTTGCTTGAGTAGGCAATAATTGTATCGCCCGCAGCCGTAAAAAACTGTAACTTGACTTCATCTTTAGGGGAATCCTTCAAATAATAGCGCACCATTACACCATTGGGGGCATTTTCCCCTTCATTCATAAATTCATCTATCACAAAACGCCCACCCCCAGCAAAACGATAAGAAGGACGTGGTTTGTATAAATGCGCGTCGGCTGTTACAGCCTTGTCCATGATTTCGTGGAGGGGAGATAAATCGTCCAAAATCCAAAAAGAACGGCCATGTGTGGCAATCACGAGGTCTTTTTCACGCTTCTGAATCACTAAATCGTGTACGGGAGTAAGAGGTAAATTGAGTTGGAGGCGTTGCCAGTTGGCACCATCGTCAAACGATACCCATACACCACGCTCTGTACCTGCATAAAGTAATCCTTTGCGATGCGGGTCTTCACGCACTACACGGGTGTATTCGTCGTCGGGAATCCCGTTGGTGATTAAAGTCCAAGTTTTACCGTAATCGGTTGTTTTGAAAAGATAGGGCTTGCGGTCGTTGAGTTTGTAGCGCGTAGCGGCCAAATAGGCTTTGCCTTTATCGAATCGCGAAGTTTCGATGAGACTCATCAATGCGAAATCACCCAACATGGATTTGGGCGGCGTAACGTCGCTCCAGTTTTTACCTGCATCTTGACTGACATAGACCATGCCATCGTCAGAACCTGTCCAATAAACTCCCTTTTCGTGTTCACATTCAGCAAAAGTAAAGACAGTAGCATAGGTTTCTGCACCTGTCATGTCACCACTGATAGGTCCACCCGTTGGTCCCAATGTAGTTGGGTCGTGGCGTGTCAAATCGGGGCTGATGGTCTCCCAGCTATGGCCGTAATCGGTGGTTTTGTGGACGTATTGCGACGTAGCAAATAGCGTTTTGGGGTCATGTGGACTGAAAACGATAGGGAAAGTCCATTGAAAGCGATAAGTACGCTTACCAGAAGGAGACCCCATAAAGTATTCAGGATAGACGTTGATGGTTTGTTCTTGATTGTTTTTTTTGTCCAAACGGGTAATCAGACCGTCATAGCTACCACCAAAAGTAACGGTAGGGTCGAGTGGGTCTGAAACAATATAACCCGATTCTCCACCTGCTACAGTGTACCAGTCGCGCGTGCCGATGGTGGCTTCGTCGGAGCGGCTGGCGATGCGCTTGGCAGAGTTATCTTGCTGTGCTCCGTATAGATTATAGGGAAAATCATTGTCCACTGACACATGATAAAACTGCGATGTGGGCAAGTCAAGTTCGGTAAAAGTTTCGCCATCATTATAAGTTACTTCGCCGCCGCCGTCGTCGCCAATGATATAATTGTCGGGGTTATTGGGATTAATCCAAACGTCGTGTGTGTCACCGTGGTGTACGCCAATTCGCTGAAAGGTTTTGCCGCCATCTTTTGATTTAAAAGCATTGACATTCAGAATGATAATGTGATTTTCATCTTTCGGACTGACGGCTACATTCATATAATACCAAGGGCGCTGCTTCAGGTTAGGGTTATCGGTGACATGTGTCCAAGTTTCGCCAGCATCATCGGAGCGATAGAGGCCACCTTTGTCTTTGTTTTCAATCATGGCCCACAAGCGATTGCCATTGGTAGGAGCTACGGCAATACCGATTTTGCCCAACAATCCTTTAGGCATTCCTGGTTTTTGGGAGAGAAGCTGCCAAGTGTCACCACCATCCGTGGATTTATAGAGTCCGCTACCCGTGCCACCACTGCTCATACTATGGTGATTACGATAGCATTGCCACATAGCAGCATAGAGAATTTGTGGATTGGAGGGGTCAAAGACCACATCTACGGCACCTGTACTGTCATTTTTGGCCAGCACCTGTTGCCAATTTTTGCCGCCATCTTTAGAGCGATATACGCCACGTTCTTTGTTGGGTCCCCAGATATTACCTGTGGCTGCTACAAACAGGACATCAGGATTGCGTGGATGCACCGCTATATGCGCAATGGAATAGCTTTCTTTTAGTCCAAGATGTTTCCATGTTTTTCCTGCATCTGTAGATTTATACATGCCATCTCCGTAAGTGATATTGCCCCGAATATCCGTTTCTCCCATGCCTACATATACCACATTAGGGTCAGAAGAAGCCACAGCGATTGCTCCCACCGAGCTGGATTGAAAGGTGCTGTCAGAGATAGGAAACCATTTGTTGCCACCATCGTTGGTTTTCCAAACGCCACCACCTGTAGCACCAAAATAATAGGTGAGTGGATTGCCTACTACGCCACTGACTGCCAATGAACGCCCTCCTACGAAAGGCCCTACATTGCGGTAGCGCAGCGCATTGAAAAGCTTTGAATCAACCGTTTTTACAGGTTGTGTTGTGGGTAATAAGACTTCTTTTGATTTCTTTTTTTGGGCAAATACCCCTGTGATGGCAGCAAAGAAACATAAAGAAGCATAAAGGATAGTTTTCTTCATCGAATGGTTTAGGTTAGATTGTAGATGATGACAAAAATAAAAAAAAGGTCTGAGAAAACTTAATTTCTCAGACCTAAACGACGTAAAGAGGCATTTTAGCTATGTACTCTGTTATTTCTATGTAATGGTTTACTGGGACAAATAGCTAATTTCAGCAATAAATTGTCGCCCACCTGGTGAAAGTTTTTCCTGGGCTCTTGCGGAGAGTTTGATAATAATACGATTGTTAGCGCTAATATCAGGCAATTTACCGATTACCTTTACCCAAACACTTTGATTATTGCTTACATTTTTGACCTGAATCAATGAACCCACTGGAGCAGTACGATGCAGGGCAAGGTATTTGTTGTTGCTATCTATTTCGCCTAATACTTCGGCCACGCCTGTTTCTAAAATACGTTTGCCAGTATTGGCTATTTTAGGTTCTGGCAAATCGCCATTGGTGGGATCTTCAGGCCGAGGTGGGGGTAGAATTTTATCTGGATTGGATTTCCTTGCATCTGCCAATTTAACTGAATCTAATTTGTTTTTTTTGAGGTAATCTTGGTAGGTTTGTTCAGATACAATCAACTCTTGCCCCGAACGCAGCTGATCAGACGTAAGCCCATTCCAGCGACGAATATCCGCCATTAACACACCGTGTTTGATAGCAATGCCATAGAGAGATTGCCCACCTTCTACGAGATGAAGACCATTTTTAGAAAGTGGTGCAGGAGTTTTAGTTTCGTTTTTATCAATCTCCGATTCTTTAGTAGTTTCATCTACTTTTGTTTCTTCAGCTGTTTTTGACGTTTCAACTTTTGTCTCTTCTTTTGGGGGGCAGGTTTTTGTTGAAGATCATATTCAAGAACTAACTTGCCATTACACGGCCTTTTTTCAGGTTCTTTGTGCCATCGTTTTAGGGGTGGACGAACGATTAGCAGAAGGAACACGGACTATCTGACCCACAGATAAATTATCTTTTACACCAGGATTAGCGTCTCTTAGGTCTTTGATATTCACTTTATACTTGCGCATGACGGCGTACCAAGTCTGTCCAGATTCAATACTATGAAGGACGTATGTTTTGCTGTTTTTTGTCTCACTCTACCCGTTGAATCTACCACAAAAGGATGGGCATAAGCTGATGTTTGATACAACAGACTCAAAAAAGAAATAAATTCCAACGCGCGTAATCATGGTAATGACAAATTTAATACAACTAATTCTGATAAGTGGTTTAGATATACGATACAACGGTCATTATATAAGCACCCAGCAAAGAGTTCAGTATTAATGTTCGAATCAATGAGTTCGTGCCATAATACTATCTTCGACGAATTCACTACCAATATAAAATGGGATAAAGTATTAGCGTTAGTGGGGTAAAGATACTGAAAAAACAATATATGATTCGTAATTTCCCCATATTTTATAGCCTTTTGCGGCATTTTACCTGTTTTCTCTTCTATGAATTGGCTTAAAGTAGCAAAATAGGGACTTGATGTTTGGTGTAAAATAGGACAACGCCAATCAGCTGGAATGGCTATTTCCGAGAAAATATCTGCGGAGGTGGCTTGGCCGTTTTGGAGTAAACAAAAGTTGAACTGTTGTAAAAGAGGCCTGTCTGTGCGTAATATTCTTACAATTTTTCCATCGGTACTTTCAAATTTGCAATCTTTCAATGACCAATTAATTGTGCCTGAGAACGCATCAACAGCCAAAAGTTCTTTAGGCATAGGTTGCTCTTGACTTGTATATGTATGAAATAGAAGGGTCCCTGCATAAAAGCCAATTAGGCTTGTCCACCACGAGGCATTGGGCAAGTGATGTTGCCATAGCTTTTGGGAAGTTTGAGTATCAACAACACACCATTCAACTTTTGTTTGGCTGCGAAGTTCAATGGCCAATAACTGCCGAGTTGCTGTTTCTGCAAAAGTATCCGCCATTACACGCCAAATGGGCAAATCAAAGTCAAATCGTTGTTGGGCTATCATCACAAACTAATAGATGGGAATTCGGTGGGAAAGAAAAGCCCAAAATAATGCTAAGAACGCAACAAGCCCTATAGCCAAAGAAAGACTGTATGTGGTAGAAAGCAATCCTATAAGAGCTGGCCCAGCCATAAAGCCAATTAAACTAAAAGTGTTCATAGTAGCCAGTCCAGCTCCTTGTGCCATACCTGGTGTACGTGCAGCACTACCATATAAAATAGGGGCACCACAAGAAACACCAGCCCCTACTAACCCGAAACCAATGATAGCACTCAATGTAAAGGGTATTAAAAACAGCTAATAAAATTCCAGCAGCCGCTATTAAACCACCCATGACCAATATTTTTCTGGTTCCATAGGTTGGAATAAGTGAATCTCCTATAAAACGCCCCATAGCCATGAAAAAAGCATATGCTGCAAATCCCCAACCAATAAAAAAGTCATTGGCCTGTACTACCTCGCGTAGGTAAACAGCCGTCCAGTCAGACATGGTGCCTCTGTAACATTGGTGCATATAGAAACGACAATCATCCCTACTAAAACGCGATTGGGCCAAGCAAATTTGGCTTGCTGTTTATTGGAAGAAAATTCTTCAGGAATCAGCATAATGGAAGGCCGAACTATCAAGACCAGTCCTAAGATTCCTAATGCAATTGTGCCAATATGTAATAGAATAGGAACTTTTAAACCCATCATAAAACTGGCCAACGCAGCACCTACCATGCCCCCACCACTAAACATACCATGAGAAGTGGACATGATTCTTCTGTTTTCTTGCTGCTCAATGGCAGTTACACAAGTATTCATTCCTACATTAGTGATAGAGATACAAGCTCCCATAAGCCCTAAAGAAAGCAAGCACAACTATAGATAAAAGTACATTGACTGGAAGAATAAAAGCCAGGGCCATCCCCGTGGATTCCGAATAGGGTTGTAACTTCCCATGCCATAACGACCATTATTAATACGAGCGTTGTAAATGGGTTGGTAAGGGTAGCTGCAATAGGTAAACTCAACAAAAGCAATCCCAATTGCCCATCGTTCAATTCAAATTTTTGTTTGATGTGTGGAATCCAAGTTACCCAATTCCCAAACAGTGTGCCAACAGAAGCGAAAATAGCTCCAAGTGCCCAACTGCTGCGGTGGCAAAATAGGATTTGAGATGGGTTGTCATACTTTGCTCAGATAGTCAGTTCAATTTGATTTTTTTCTGGGTCAAATACCACACTTTCATAATAGCCATCACCCGTCCAGCGAGGTGCACTTACTATTTCGTACCCATCTGCTTGGAGTTGGTGGGTCAATGAATCTACTTTTTCTTTACTCCCAACTGATAGGGCAAAATGGGCTAAACCGATAGCTTGCATATACCTATCGTGCTGATTGTTGGGGATTTCTACTTTTTGCATTACCTCCAAACGTGCACCGCTGTCGAAAGTCAAAAAATAAGATTCAAACTGTTTTTTAGGATTCATATACTTTTCATTGATTTTGCCCCAAAATAAGTTTGATAAAATAGCTTCATTTGTTCAATATCCTGGCACCAAATAGCCAAATGTTCCGATGTGCATGGGCTCTTTATTGAAATAATCTCGCAATGAAATCGTAGTTGAGTGCCAGATAATCGCTGACGGCATGGCAAGGGGGAAGCTCGTCGGGTGAGTAGTTGTCACACCTACGACTTTCATTCCTGCTGCCAGTCCTGCTCACACCCGAGACAGAATCCTCAAAAACAACACACTTTTCAGGAACAACTCCTAAATTAGCTGCACTTTTTAAGTAAACCTCTGGCTATGGTTAATGTTGGTCTACATCGCGCTTCGAAAGTATGTTGATTCCATCACTTCGCCTAAAACAGGTAGAGTTGTGTTACCACTATGTCGAGTAAGCTGTAGGGGGCAGAAGTAGCGATGCCTGTTTTTACGCCCTTTGGTTTTTAATTCGGCTAAAAAGGAAGTAACCAGCTACAGGTTCAACAATGGGATAGAGTTCTCGAAAGAGGGCTCTTTTCTTTTTCAAATTGTACCTTTAAATGTCTTCTTGGGTCAATGTCCTTTGCAGGAAATAACCTAAATATGGCTATTATGTTTGCCATACATATTGTTCCGCAAATCTTCGTCGGTAGGGGTGATGCCGTAGCGTTCTAAAAATTTTCGCCAGGCTATATCGTGAGAGTAGGTTAGTGTCGGCAATGACACCGTCCATATCAAAAATTACGGCTAAATCAGACATAAAGAGTAAAGGCTACTGAATAAAATATAAAAAACAGCAGCTATGGGTTGATTGAGTGCACAAAATTAATACCTATTTTTGCATGAACTCCTACAAATTGGGCTTTAATATAGAAAATTAAACCAATCTTAAAAATGAGTGTTAATAATCGAAAACGCTTTGCTTATATCATTAATACATTAACTCAATATAGAAATGTTTAAAACCTTAGCAATTGGCTCATTAGTTATGAAAGCGTTACTTACAGGCGAAAACTCTACGCAACTACAATCAAACAGTCAATTGGCAGCAACAAACGCTCCGTTGGAGACTGCTGCTAAAAACTATAAGAACTTATGTTCGAGTTGTCATGGTGAAAAAGTAGAAATGTTTGTGGATAGGCAATGGAAGCACGGTAAAACCAAAGCAGACCTTATTAAAAGTATTACAGGTGGCTACCCCGACAACGGAATGCCCTCATGGGGGGCGGTGCTGAAACCTAAAGAAGGAGCTGATATGGCCGATTATATCTTGGCGGGTCTTGAAAAAGCGAGTAAGTATAGTTTTGCCTCTAAGCCTAAATCCAATGTGTTTGCTTCTTCGGAACTTACCGTCAAGCTCGATACCATCGCCAGTGGTTTAAAAAGCCCTTGGGGAATGGCCTTTTTGCCTGGAGGTGACTTGATTGTGACAGATAAAGTCGGAGACATTTATCGAGTAGGTAAAAATCAACAGAAAACCAAAGTAACGGGGGGACCGAGTGTATTGGCCGAAGGCCAAGGAGGTTTATTAGATGTAGAATTACACCCTAAGTTTGCCGAAAACGGCCTGATTTATTTCTCTTATTCGGCTTTTAAAACTGAGGGTAGTGACAAGCTTTCCACAACGGCAGTGATGCGAGCTAAGTTGGATGGTACTACACTGACCGACCAAAAAATCATCTTCGAAGCGCAACCTTACCTCAAAACACGCCATCATTATGGTTCGCGTATGGAGTTTGACCGCAGCGGCTATCTTTATGTAACCGTGGGCGACCGTGGCCAACATGTGCCACTTTTCCCCCAAAAAACCGATAATGACTGTGGTAAAGTACATCGCTTAAACGATGATGGTACTATCCCTGCCGACAATCCTTTTGTAAAAACAGCCGATGCACATGGCTCTGTATTCTCCTACGGACATCGCAACCTTCAAGGCTTGGCCATGAACCCCTCTACGGGTGAAATATGGGAGCACGAGCATGGCCCACGCGGTGGCGATGAATTGAATATCATCAAAAAAGCCACCAACTACGGCTGGCCCGTCATTTCATATGGAATCAATTATGATGGCACCGTATTGACACCCCTTACAGCTAAAGACGGTATGGAGCAACCCTTGACCTACTGGATTCCATCGATTGCACCCAGTGGTATGGTATTTGTGACAGGCGATAAATACGCCCCTTGGAAGGGCGACTTGCTCGTTGGCTCGTTGCGCTTTAAGTACTTGAATCGCTGCAAAATCCAGAATGGTAAGGTGGTTAAAGAAGAGATTTTATTAGAAAACTTAGGCCGTATGCGTAATGTACAGATGGGCAACGATGGCTACATTTATGTAGGTGTAGAAGACCCAGGTTATGTATTCAGATTGATGCCCTTGCCTGTGAAATAGGTTGCTCAATCAAATTGAAAGTCCCAGTGTATTTCTTCTTGAGAAACTACGCTGGGGCTTTGAGTTATAACAAATTAATACCTCAATCGAACAGAAATTCTTCCTTATTCTTCTTTATATTTTCTGACATCGAAAGGAAAAGAATAAATATTTTCCACTCTTCGCCCATTTTTTTGCTGGACTGTACGCGAAAAATAAATCCGTCTTTGTTTTTGATGAACAAAAGGACAGAATTCTCCCACTTCAGAATTAATGGGTTTCCCTAAGTTTTTGGGGTTACTCCATTGCCCTTTTGTGAGAAAACTTATGTATAAATCAACCTCTCCAAAGCCAGTTGAATCGCTGGAAAAATAAATAATATAATCTTCGTCGGGAGATATATAGGGATTGGATTCTCTAAAACGAGTATTGATAGGCTGCCCGAGATTCATCGGAGGTTGATACACATTGTTTATTTTCTTAGATACATATAAATCGGAAGTCCCTATCCCATCAGGGTTCTCTTTCATAAAATAGATGTGACCATTGTTAGTGATCGAAGCAAAAGATTCTGAAGCATCTGAGTTAATGACATTGCCTAAATGGTAAGCTTCACTCCAACCCGTAGTGGTTTTATTCACTGCCCATATATCAAAATCTCCTGGATTGGGGAGCTTGTTGGGTACAGGTCTATTAGATTGAAACAATACAGTCTTTCCGTCAGGCGAAAAAATAGGATCAATATCTTTCCATGACTTCCCAGAGAAAGAAGCTACTTGAGGAGATTGCCATTTTCCTTTTATCCGTTGCGAGTACATAATGACAAGCGTGTCCCTTCCCCCGTTTGATTGTACCCAAAAAGCTTCATTGCCTTTGGGGGAAGAAGTAAAACCAAAAACACCCCCTTTGGAAATAAGATTAGGTTCAAATAGTCGAGGTTGTTGGGCGTATATCGCCACAGAGGAAACAAATACAAGTAGCTTTAGGAAGAATCGCATAAAAGATAAAGAAGGCATTTGGCTGTTATGGTTAGGTTAGATAGCAGTCTTTATGAGCCTGTGTATTTTAGCCAACGCAATCGCTATTTGAAATATTTTAAAATTTCCTCTGTAATCAGTGCATGTCCTTTCTCATTGGGATGATTTACTTGTGACATAAAAGTAGATAGACTATCGCCCGAGGCTACTTTTTGCTGAAAAAGTGCATAACTATCTACCAAACCAATGTTGTAACTTTTGGACAAATCTCTAATTTGGGCAGCATGGTTTTCTAAAACATTGTTAGGTTCAAGAATAGCTACTTTTTGATCGGGCGAAGGCGTTAGGAGGATGATTTTGATATTCTTTTTTAGTGCTTGTTGTATCATACTTTCCCAAGCTACTTTTGCTTTGTCAAGCCCTATACGTCTATCATTGAGCGCGTAATCAATAAAAAGGACATCTGGTTTGTGAGTCAAAACGTCTGATATAAATCGCTTTTCGCCACTTTCGGCATTTTCACCACCCACAGACGTATTGATGATGTTGATAACAGCAAAAGGATAAAGTTCTTTTAGCTCTTTCAATAATTGATAAGGATAAGCGTCTAAAGTATTGACAACAGGTGTTTTAAAATAACCCGCAGGTACAGAATGTCCATGAAAAACCAAATTGATAGTGCGGTTTTTGGGCCATTCTTTTTTTAGATCCACTTTTATTTCATTCAAATAATCAGCGTAGTTTTCGGTGTGTGAATGAAACGAAAACAGAATAGATACCAATAAAATAATCTGAACTAATCGCATGAAGAAATCAACTACATTGCCCTAAAACAACCCATAATACGATAAAAATGAGGACGGTGCTAAAACAACCACCACCCAATTTTTTTGCCCCATAGCCTGCCAATAATCCCCTGAATAAATTGTTCATCGTTTTTATGTTTAGTAGTTATTGTTGAATAAAATACCTTAAACAAAAGACAGTCCATTAGAGAAATAAATACAAGCTGGGGATTTTTTACTCAAATTGGGTCTAACTTCCCCTTTTATTTCACAAAACGAATGACTAAAATTTCTAAATAATAAAAACACCAATGCTGCCCAAAGGAAATATCGCCAAAGGCTTGTACCTATGTTTCTATTTTGAAACTCCTTTTACAAATCACCATCAGTTATGTTATCAAAAATTTGCACATTCGATTGGCTTGCAAAAGCCTGACGTAGTTCTTCAGGTGTAATAATCTAATTGAGATTCTAAGTTATCATGGTTTAAAGCCAGTAATTGGTTGATTTTGACCTCTTTTGAGTATGTCTGTAATAACCAGATTCCATTTCTTGGTCATCGTTGAGTTGATTGCTTTTGGGAAGTTCGAGTGTGAGTTGATTACCATTAAGTCGCTGGATAGGGATAAGTTCTATTTCCCCTTTTTTGAGTTTAAAAACCGTATTTTTTGGCGATTCTGGTACAGTGAGGGTAATTAGATTTTCGTCAAAAGAATAAGCCGTTCGTTGTTCTTCTACACTTTGTGGCTATTTTGTACATAACAGGCACAAAAAGGGGCATTTTGGGCAAAGTTACCAAAGGCTTCTGTGAGTAGATTAAGACATAAACCTACCACGCTGAGTGGAAGACTGCGATAAACACACTTCCGCTACGCATATTTAGTAACTTAGTTCCTCCTGATTGCCATTGCCATACGGGCTTTGAGAGGGGCATTTCGTTATCCTGGTTGTACTGATTGCTCAAAAACATCCCTAAAAAAGCGGCTACTTCGCCTGTGATTGTATTGTTAACAGGAATGGCCTTCTTGGTGCAGTTTCTTTCGAGAAACCACTGATACCCAGAGCTGACATAAAACTACCATAATTAGTTAAATCGGGATTGGAAGGAGGAATCACAAGCAGACTGCCAATGTTTTGAACAAAACCCTGAATTTCGGAACGTACAGCCCCTTTCAATACGCTCAACTCCTTCTAATACCACTAAATCAGACTGTTTTAAGACCAATATCGGCGTTATTAGCATTGAGGTTACGCAGAGAAAAGAGGCTGTCGTTGGCAAAGACGTTTTCTATGGCACGATTGCTATTGGTTTGACCTAATAAATGAAGTACTCTGATAACTGGCGAGGCGTTGAGTACGAAAAAATATTCGTTGTCGAAAGTAATGGGTAAGTCGTCGAAAGTGACACGCCCACGTTTGAACCCTTGCCGCGCACGCTGAAGTTGACGTAGTTGTGGCAGAGCCCTTGGGTGCGAGACTCACAGGTATGCTGTAGAAACTTGTACGTCATCCAAAAAGCTTTACAACCAAATTTTGCACGTCGTCGTTGCTCAATTACTTAACTGGTACGTATAAAATATTGTTCTGAAAACTCACGTACAAGTATTCATACTGAATCTACATATACATTTTGGGTAGCTTTGGTCTGTACAGGTACTATAAAGCAAGGATTATAGAGTCTATTTTGATTTTTGATAAATCACCCACAGTGCTTTTTTGAAAGTCTGAAAACCAAAACAATTGATTTTTTCCATTACCTGCATATGACAACAAGTTTTCTTGTCTTTGTAAATACTGGTAAAGAGCGTGGTGTATGAAAGTTTGAGTGTGGTCAAGTTGGATCTTTGATACGGTCGGTAGTGAGTTGGGTTACCCTGAGCATCAAAATCATTGGTGGTCAATTGGAGGCGTGTGGCGTTCCGAAAAAGAGTAAGTAGTTGGTCTAATTTAGCTGTGGCCATGTCGAGGTATCGCTGATTATTATCTTCGTTTTGCATCGAAAACGAATTATCAATATATACACTCGTTACACTTTGGGCGTTTGTTCCTGTTTTGTTTTGACTTGGCAAATAGGGTTGGGCAAAGGCAAAGACCAAGGCCGCAATGGCCAATACACGCGTAGCCAAAATAAGGTACTGTTTGAGCCGCCGAAACGAACTCGTTTCCATTTCAACGTTTTTAAGGAGCGATACATTGGAGAAATAGATGCGTCGGGTGCGTCGAAAGTTAAATAAATGTATAGCGATAGGAATCCCTACGGCTAATAAACTCCACAAAAAAGTCGGAAAGAGAAACTGCATTCAGGTTGGGTGTTTAGATCGGTAGTCGTCAGAAAGGCTAACGCAAATATCGTGCAAACGGTTTAGTTTATGCCCAAAATCACACCAAAGTAATGGCTTTACTCACTTTGGCGAACCCTGTTTTGGCTACTTGAAGTGCATCTTGGGCATAATAGGTCTTATTAAATACCTCCAACGAAAGCACAATGGGTTGTTCGGGGTTTTTGATGATTTTTAAGATACGTCCTATCTCACCCACACCGTCGGTAGGATAGATGCGATCGGCATCTACGATGCTTTCACGCGGAAAATTGGCAGGGTAATCGTTGATATGAAACACTTCTATGCCAGGTTTTCCTACCAATTTTAGGCTATCTAAACTCGAACCGCCTTTGTACAAATGATAAACATCGAGCAAGAGCCGTGCTGAGGGGTGTCCACTTTGTATGGCTACATACATTACCTCGCTCAAAAGGTTCAGATTTTTTGAAAACCCCCACAGTTCCAACTGCGGCACCACACCCGTTTGGTCGCCAATTTCCAGGATTGTTCTGTATCGCTCGGCAGCTTTGCCTAAATCAATACGTGGCGATTGGGGTGTTTGTGCACCCACAGGCGGTGTAGCTACACGCTTACAGCCGATTTGGGCGAGTAGTTCCATTTCTCGCTTGAGTTGTTCCACACCTTTGGCCCGACCAGCTTCGTCGTCAATAATCCAGGGGGCAAAACCAATGGCATTTTCTACTTTAATGCCCAAATCACTCAGTATTTTTGAGGCTTGGGCAGCTGTTCCGCCATTTTTAAGGTATTCTTGAAGGGTTTCTATCCAGATTTCTACCGAACGGAATCCTGCTTTAGAGGCTATTTCGAGCTCTTTTACAAATCCCAATTTATGTCCCCGAATGGTACTCATATTGAGGCAAGGGATAAAAGCGGGTGATTTTACAATGGCATGGGTAGATATAGGTAAAAATCCCACGGTTGCAGTAGCAGCAAGGGTTGTAAGGGCTTGGCGGCGGGTAGAAATCATAGAATTTGGGCTATTAAGGTTTAGTTTGCTTACTAAAGACATTTGTCTTTGAAATTTATCGTCTTAAATACGCAGAAAATACTTTGTAATTAGATAGAAAGAGAAACTATAAAGTAAGAAACCGCCTCATTTAGTTGCTATTTCTCACAAAAAAGCCCAACCCAAAGGTTAGACTTTTTGTAATAAATTTGTAATAAAAAGATTATCCTAAAATTTCAAAGGTACAGAGAAGCCAGCCATGTCCCATACAAATACAAGGGCGTTGTCTTTGACTTCAAAGTTGAGTTTTTCTACCGATTCCTTATTGGTAATGGCAGGTACTGTAATACGTAGTACATCTTTGTCTTGTTTGTATTGGTAGGCTCCCCATTGTTTAGACTCGCTATTGAGGATAACTACCCATTCCTTTTCGCCTGGAATCGTAAAAAGCCCATAATCACCTGCCTTCACTGCTTTACCCCCAAACATACCATCTTTTTTGAAGGTGATGACGGTAGCATCATTGGCTCCAGTGCGCCATACCTTTCCATATTTTTCTAGGCTTTGCGAGCCTTCAGCCCCAAAAATGACACGTCCTTTCTTGGAGGGTTGGCCAAAGGCTATTTTTACATCTTTGCCATCTACGGTGATACGTGGACTGGCAGGGGGATTTTGACTGCAAGCTACATTGAGCATTACTACTGACAAAACAAACGCAAATAAGGATTTTTTCATTTGTGGTTAGTTATGATTTTAGTTGAACCCTCTGAGAACGTTTACAGCTTTAAAAAATTATTGGAATGAGTCGAAATATTTGAAAATCGCGACTAAATCAGCCTCTTTAGTGAACTTTAGGTTTTTCTCTTTCACATAGGCTTCTATTATTTTGCGCTGATTGCCAAAGAGTCTAAACAACCGCCTCCCTGGAGGAATGTTTTTTAGACTCTTTTCTTTCTTGAGATAATATTTTACAGATTTAATAAACTCCCCTTCAAATTCAGTTTCTTTTTCTTCTGCTCCATAGCCAGTCTTTTGGGCTGATTTTGCAAGTTGGAGTACACACTGGTATTCTTTTAGAATTTCACTTTTACCTGCATAAACGGTTTCATAATATTGCCTTCTAAACTGTTTGAAAGTATGATCTCCTATAGTAAATTGAATCGGTTGCATGATGGCGGCAGGCTCACTTTCATGATGAACCAAATAAACTACTCCTTTTTGGATGTTGTAAGCCATCACAAAGTTTAAGGCATTATCATGGTCTGTTACAATCTGCCCTCTATACCATCTGTTCCCAAAAAATGGTGTATTTTTATAGACCTTTGTAGCAATTTGATGGGTGTTAGTAGTACCGTTTTGAATTTGGAAACTGGATACTAAAACAGTATCTCCGTTTTTATTGATTTCAATTCGACTATCCGTATCAGAAATTTTATACTCAGGAATAAAATAACTGTAAGGTTTTCCTTCGCGCTCTTGCCCAATGCCATATAAATACAACAAGCCATAGAAAATCAGGAATAAAGTAGTACGCCTTTTCATACTATATGGAGTGTATAAGATTTTGTCTTACAATCGTCTAATATTTACTTGTTCGCTACAACAATGATTTAGATAATATTAATTTCTCTACCTTAGGGGTGAACAAAGATAATAATTTATCTATACTGGTTAAAGTAATGAAATATATCATAAAATTAGAAGAATTGGGGCTTTTTGGTCTGTTTTCTATCGTTTATTTTTATCACCTTCATGGCTTATGGGGGTTATTTTTAGGTTTATTTTTTGTGCCCGATGTGGTATTTCTTCTTTATTTGATTAATAAAAAAACGGGTGCAATTGCCTATAATATTTTTCATCATAGAGGTGTAATAGCGTTGATGATTTTGATGGGTATGGCCTTTCAAAACGATATGACGATAAAGGTTGGGTTGATTTTTATGGCACATAGCTGTTTTGATAGAGTATTTGGGTATGGTTTAAAATATTTTGATAGTTTTGACCATACTCATTTGGGATGGATTGGCAAAAGCAAACATCTCAATACGGAAGAGAAATAAAAAAATGATGTCCGAAAACACTGGAGTAATGAAAGAAAACACCTTAGAGCCAAGCTTGTGGATAAGTCGTTATGCCGATGCTATGCTCAATTTTGCCTTTCGTCGTACCAGCGATTTGACATTATCCGAAGATCTGGTACAAGAAACGTTCCTTTCAGCCTTAAAAGCTCGCGATAACTTCAAAGGTAATAGTCAAGAAAAAACATGGCTTTATGCTATTCTTGAAAATAAAATCACCGATCACTTTAGAAGCAGCAACTACCGGTTTCAAAAACAAAAATTGGCGATTGATGAGGTATTTTTCAGTCATTATTTTGAAAGTAAAGAACAAGGTGGACATTGGCATGAAGACCAAAAACCTAAAAATTGGGAAAATTTAGCAGAAGATGACCCAACAACTGATGGGGAAGCATTGAGCAATGCTATTGAAAATTGCCTCAAAAAGCTTCCTCAAAAATTAGCTCGTATTTTTATTTTGAAGCATGTAGAAGCGTATAACTCCGAAAAAATTTGTAAGGAATTGGACATTACTTCGTCTAACTATTGGGTAATGATTCACCGGGCCAAATTGCAATTGCGGGCGTGTTTAGAAACCAACTGGTTTGAACTATGAAACTCAACTTATACCAAAAATACCTACGACTTACTTGCCAAGAGGCTACTTTGCTGATTACTAAGCGGCAAGAAACATCCCTTACGCCCCAAGAAAAACTCAAACTACGATTTCATTTGTCGCTTTGTATTCCATGCACTCGTTTTGCTAAGCAGATGGTTATTCTTGAGGATTCCATTGCTCGTTTTTTTAAATCTTCGACAAATCCAACGCAGCAATTTTCTGCAAAGAAGAAGGCCGATTTAGAAAAAATCATTGACCAAAATTCTTGAAAAACAAATAAGATAGTGCTTCAAAGTCAGCGCTTTAATCTCAAAGTTGCTGTACAGAACCTTGTATGACAATATAAGCCTTACAAAATATTTTTCAAAATTTTGTAAGGTTTTCTACCCACTTCCGACTACGATTTCAACACCTTAAAACAAATCAGAAGCAGATAGGTACGCGATTGCAGTAAGGCAAGCCGATCAGTTTCGTCCTGCGTTCAATTAACTAATTATAGACAATAATAACCATGAAAACAACAAAAACCATCATCACAATCATCGTCGCTTTATTTTTCTCAATGCGTGCTTTTGCGCAAAATACTCCTTACTTTGCTACCGACGGCACAGCCATTAGGGGATATGATCCCGTAGCGTATTTTGCCGAGCAAAAACCTGTAGAAGGTAAAAAAGAATTAGCCTATAATTGGAATGGTAGTCAATGGCTATTTAGTTCGCAAGCCAATTTAGATAGTTTCAAAGCTAATCCAACGCAATACGCACCCCAGTATGGCGGCTACTGTGCCTACGGTGTGAGCGAAAACCATAAATCGCCTACTGACCCCAACGCTTGGACTATCATAGACGGTAAACTATACCTCAATTACAGCCCCAAAGTAAAAACACTGTGGTCGAAAGATATTCCGACCCGTATTCAAAAAGCCAATGAGTGGTGGCCAGCACTTAATCAATAAAAAAAATATTATTATTTTTTGTAAGGTTTTACGAAGCTTTACGACTATGAATATGGGAACCAACAATTTAATAAAAATACAATTTCGATTTAATTGAACAAGACCATGAAAACAATCACATTCGCCCTTTTAATGACCGTCATTGCAGTAAACCTTTCTTCCGCCCAAGCGGCGTTGCGTACCAAGCAGTTCAACCTCGACAATGGATTGGCTATCCAGGGCTACGATCCTGTGGCCTATTTTACCCAAAGCAAAGCATTGGAAGGCAACAAACAGTTTTCCGCTACTACTGAGGGGGTTACATATCGTTTTGTCAGTGCAGCCAACAAAGACCTATTTTTGAAAGACCCTAAAAAATATGAACCCCAATATGGCGGCTGGTGTGCCTACGCGATGGGAGCAACCAACGACAAAGTAGAGATAGACCCCGAAACCTTTAAAGTGCTCAATGGAAAACTGTATCTCTTCTACCATACTTTTATTAATAATACACTTCCGAAGTGGAACAAAGACGAAGCTAACCTAAAATCAAAAGCCGATAAAAACTGGCAAACAATTTTTCATTGATTTTCAATCACCCTAAACAACTACCATCATGTCTTTCAAAACCATTCTCTCATGGCTACTGCGCATTGTCGCTGCCGTTATTTTGTTACAAACATTATACTTTAAATTTTCGGGTCATCCCGAGTCGGTTGAGTTATTCACCAAACTGGGTGTAGAACCTTGGGGGCGTATTGGTACGGGCGTTATTGAACTCATTACAGGCGTTTTGTTGCTCATTCCTGCTACGGCTTTTATAGGAGGTTTTTTGGGGATGGGCTTGATGGTGGGCGCGATTTTGTCGCACCTGACAGTCATTGGTATCGAATCTAAAGGCGACGGCGGGCAACTGTTTATGTTGGCTATTGTAGTATTGGCGCTTAGCATAGTGATTCAGCTTTTACACAAAGAACAAGGTATTACACTTTTTAATAGGTATTTGAAACGGTCATAAGTATCTCATTAAAGCCATGAATAGCAATCAGATAAGTGCTTTTGAATATGTTTCAATCTTGGTTTCCCTCATCTTGGGTTTGGGTATTACTCAAATTCTTTCTGCTTTTTCTGATTTGCTGTATCATCCTAAAAAAATAAAATTTTACTGGCCGCATACTATTTGGGTAGTTTTTGTCTTGTTTTTACATATCCAAGATTGGTTTGTAACGTATCAATTGAAGGATAAAACAGAATGGCGATTGCCTGAGTTGTTTTTTGTACTGCTCTACCCAATTACCCTTTTTATGGCGGCAAAAATGCTATTGCCTACCAATGATAGCGAAGAAAGATACGATATGCAAGCTATTACTTAAGGTCATTCTCCATGATTTTTATGATTATTAGTGCCAGTATTCTGTTTTCTGTACTGTTTAATTTCACCTTTCTAAACAAAACCTTGCTCACAACAAACACCGCTGTTGGTTTTTTGTGTGGTTGTGCTTTATTTTCGCCCTCAAAAAAATACAAGATGAAACGGCACATATGGCACTTGCCGCCATCTTAGGGTACAGCCTTACTTTCTGTTATTTTAGAAAAAGATGTTTGGATAATAAAATAGTCTTTTAAACGCTCCTATAAAGGAAAACTAAAAAAGAAATAAAGAGAAGTAGATTTGAAAAACAGATAGTTGAAGGCTGAATTGACTTAAAATTGTTTTTTAAACATGGTAGGATTTTCTCCGGAATTATTTTTTTGAAAGTACGGTTAAAATAAGGAAAGACTTTCAAACCCACAAGCATAGCAAGTTTCTGTGACGTTTCTATCGAGCATGAGCAACCTTTTGGCTGATTGATGCATTAATGATTTAAGCTTCGGTAAGGTTAACTTGGTCATTTTCTTGAAATAACGGCAAGAAGCCGCATGACTGAGATGAGTTAGTTCTGCCGCTTCATTGATATCTATTTTACGCTGATAGTGTGTATCTATAAAGGCATAAACTTTCTTCAAGCGCGCTTGCTCCTTTCTATTGTATTGATTTTTAGGGGTTTCTGTATGAAGATATACGTAGTCTTGGGATTGCGTCAAAGTGTCAAGAATACTGAGTATGGCCAAAATTTTGCTCGGAAATAGGGAGTTGGTACGCCGTTTTGAATACACTTCTTACTTTTTTTCTTTACTTTCTCCAAAGGCAATTCCCAATTTTGAGCGTTCCAGCAGCGCGATGATGGCTTGGAGTTCGGGAGTATCGGCTGAACTGCTACCCAAAAATTGGGGCTGAATGTGCAACTGTTTTCGTAGGGTGTTTTGATGCCATAATCAAAGTTGAGATGGGGAAGATAGGAGCCTATCAATACCAAATCACTACCTTCAAATCGAGAGAAATAACCACAACATGCCTCGTGCCTTCGGCGGCTTCCGATGAAGGTCAATTCATATTCAGGATAAGAAATGCCAATAAAAAAGTCATTGAGTTTTAGGATTAATCAGCCAGTTAAATGAACTCTTGGCATCTTTTGGGGTTATTTTTTCTAAGACAGTTTTCATTAATATTGTGTATTTGTCGCTAAAACAGTGCAAAAATATCATTATTGTTCAAATTTTAGCAAATAGAACGGTAGTGTAAGTGACAAATTAGCTCGAAATTTGTATCATTATTTCAAGCTAAAACACGATAAAAAATGGAAATTAAACAAGCTACGATGGTACCAACCATGATTTAACGCTAACACTTAGATAAACCCCGGAGCAATCCCCCTCGGCTACCAGCAACCACACTCAAACTCAATGACCGTTCTAACGGCCAGCCATTGCGGGTATTGAGCGAAGAAAGATGGGCTTTTGGATTCACAACAGATATGTCATCATCAAAAATGCTGTACCCAAAGAGCCAGGCCCAAGCTACGGCCAATTTTCTGTGGGAATTTGAAGAAAAGACCCCACTGACCCCACCACTTGGTATGCCCCGCCACGTGCCGGTAAATGAAAGAACTTGCTGCTGAGCATGAAGTAAATCATAACAGCCAATATCTCTGGAACAATACCAAATGCAGCGTGTGTATGAGGCATTTGTGGATATTTGGGGACTGAAAAACTCTGGGTAACCATCGACCGCGCCAACCTTAATTTTCCTATTTCAGTAGGGTTTGAATACAAAGGCTTTATTCATTGGGACTATGACCCCGAAACCCGTCCCCAAAATGTACAAAGTGTGGCCTTGGCCGATCAAACCGACGAAAATATGAGGCTTTTTCAATGTATTCCGAGCTGTACCGTACCTACGATACCTGGAAACTAACCCAGCCTGCCGACCGCGACCACTTTAAACCTGATACACCTCTGCTTTTGAGGGAATGTACCATAAAAGTAAAACTCGAAGCGGGCGAATTTGTAATTTTTAATAGTACGCAACCCCATGGTATTCGGCCCAATCACTCCACCAACAAGTGAGAATAGCACAGTATATTTCGATGATGCCCGCCGAAGAAGACAATGAAGCCATGCGCCAATAGCGAATCAACTCATGGAAAAAACCCTGTGCGCCCGAAGGCTACGCTTTCCTGGTGATCCGCGCCATTGGGAACAAACAAAATACAGTAGGGCGGGATTGAATGACTTAGGAAAAAAACTTTTAGGATTGGAAAAATGGTGGCATTTAATGCAGGTGGAAATTACACACGACTCAACAATGGTATTGAGATGCCACTGTTGGGCTTAGTGTGTATGATATGTATAACAAAGAGGCAGAAAAAGCGGTGTTTTGCTTTGGAGACAGGTTATCGGCTGATAGATACAGCTGCAATGTATCACAATGAAGTACAGATTGGTAATGCCATGCGTCAAAGCGGAGTAGCACGTCAAGGGAGATTTTTTGACAGCCAGTCAATAATACTTTGTCCCAAGGCTATGACCAAACGCTACGAGCTTTTGACGAAAGCCTACGTAAGCTTCAAACCGATTATGTGGATTTGTACTTGGTGATGGCCACTCAAAGCGACCCGCAAAGCCACTTGGCAAGCCCTCGAAACAATCTATTATGAAAAACGTGCGCGGGCCATTGGGGTTGCCAATTACCTAATTCCCTTTTTGAATGAATTAGAAATATATTCCCATATAGTGCCTGCACTCAATCAAGTAGAGTTTAGCCCTTATTTGTATTTGGAAGATTTATTAAGACATTGTCAGCAGAAACATATTCAGTTGCAAGCTTATACGCCATTGGTGCGGGGACAGCGAATGAACGACCCCAAATTACAAGCAATGGCCCAGAAATATGACAAAACCCCCGCCCAAATTATCTTGCGATGGTCGGTACAGCGAAGTTTCGGCCATCCCTAAATCGGCTAATCCTGTACGAATTCAGGAAAATTTTGCCATTTTCGACTTTATCATTACAGCCGAAGATATGCTCATTATCAATGGATTCAATGAGAAATCTTCGGCTGATAGATAATCCTTAACTATTATAATTGGCTTATTTTTTTGTATTTATTTCCTTGAGCAACTCATCAACGGCTGCTTTTAGTTGGTCGTCTGTATCTTTGGCAATCCAATCGGGCTGATTTTCTACAATAATATCAGGGACAGCAGGGCCAGTTCTTGGTTTTTGTCAGTGGCTTTGGTAAACCATCCTCATAGAGGTAGCCTTACAAAAGAACCATCCATCAAGCCTTTGCCACCCGTTGAAATCACCGAGCCATTGGTAGGAACACCCACTAATTTTTTGCCCTATTCAAGGTTTTGTAGGCGTGGGAGAAAATTTCTGCATTAGAATAGCTCCCTTCGTTACAAAGAGCAATAGAAGGCTTTAGCCAAGCAGCATATACCAAGCGTTCGCCTATGGGGTAATAACTCTTGAATTTGAGCTTATCTTTTTCAAATCTTCGCTCATAACCCTCTTGGGAATGGTGTAGGCGTGTTGCTTATAATTGAGCATGGTCATTAGATAGTCAGCCGTAGAGCCGCCACCATTGTAACGTACATCTATGATTAACCCATCTTTGCCATGGCCCATAACCGTAAACTCTCTTTCTACGACTTCAAAGCTGGAAAATCATCCTTTAATGTGAATATAACCCAAGGCGACCTTTTGGCTTTTCCAACGAGTTTTTTACGATTGGCTACCCACTCGTCGTATAGATTATTGCGGCAATACTTGCTGTAAGTCGAATGACTACTTCTTTTTGTTTTTCCATCAATACTTTTTACCCCTAATAGAACTTTCTCGTTGACCAAGTATTCATCAATGCGTGGAAATTTGTATTTTCGCTTACAGCCTCTCCATTTACTGACAAAATCACATCTCCTTCATCGAGTTTACTACTGGCTTTATCGGCAGGCGTATCAGGGAATACATGCGTGATTTTTACTCCATTGGCTACAGGTACTAATTCAGCTCCTAATAATCCAGTAGTTTCTTTTTGTGTATCGGCTCTATCTCCCACCGTCAAGCCCATATGGCTGGAGTTAATTTCTCCCAGCAGTAAATTGAACATATCTCTAAAATCATTGCTGGTACTGGCATTGATACAACGTTCTTTGTATTTATCGTGTAGTTTTACCCAATTATAGCCGTGAAATTTGGGGTCATAAAAGCCATCGCGAATGGTACGCCATGCTTCTTCAAAAACCTGTGTACGTTCGGCTATATAATCAATCTTCATTTTGGCTACAAAAGGCAATGTTTCAGTAAGACTTGTTTTTACATCGATTCTCCCCAATGAACCTAATCGTCTATAATACAAATATTTACCTTCTTTGTCCATTGTAATGCCATTGGGATTTGCTCCGCCTTTTGTTATCTCTTTTAAGCCTGTTCCGTCCCATTTGATACTGTATAAATCCCTACCTTTGGAGGTGCTGCTATTGGTGGTATAATAGAAAGTTTCGCCGTCTTTTGAGATAACAAGATTGCTTTCATCGCCTGGGAAGTTGGTCACTTGTACGATACGCTCATGGATTCTGTCGAAGTCAATTTGAATAGGTTTAGGTGCTTTTTTATCATTGCCACCTTTGGCTGAAGGGATTTCAGTAGGCGTGTCTTTTTCTTGCCAATCGCGTGTTTCTTTTTCCCAATCTTCTTTTTTGAGCCATACAAACCAAACATCAGCACTACGTCCTGCACTGCGAGCAGAGATAAAACCTAATTTTGAGCCATCAGCACTCCAAAAAGGTCGCCCGTCGGTACGTGGGTGCATCGAGACATTGACGGGCTTCGTCGAATTGTCGGCTGCTTGTATAAAAATTTCTTGATTATAGTACAAATCGCTTATTGCATAGGCTAACCATTTATTGTCATGACTCCAAGCAATACCATTAGGGGCATCCCAAGAATCACTGAGTATTTTTTCGTTCGATAGTTTCCCTTTTGCATCAATATCTGAAACTACAAAAGTGCCTCTACCACGTACATAAGCGATTTTTTTGCCATCTGGTGAAACAGTTAAAGCTGTTTCATCGCCTGCTGTTTTGGTAATGGGGATTATTTCATGTTTTAAACTTTTGAAGATGTTGCGTTGGGTAGTATCGGCCGAACGAACCAAGTAAATATCGAAATTGCCATCGGTCATGCTACTAAAGAGTAGTGTAGAGTCGTTGAGCCAAGTAGGTTCGATATCCCTGAAGGCATGATTAGATACATTGATACTTCTCGATTTTTTCTTTATCTGCTTCTTTAATAAACACTTCTCCACGAATCGAGTAGAAAGTAGTTTTCCATTGGGCGACACTGCAAATTCATTGGCATGTAGTCAAAGTTTTTGTTTCATTCGCATCAAATCGGTCGTCGGCACTTATCAGAACATTGAGTTTTTGAGCCGAACCACCAGCTGTTTTTATGATATAAAGATTCATGTCTTTTTCAAAAACGATGACACTGCCATCTGCTGAGATACCAAATGAACGGATGGATTCATCCTTATAGTTGGTGAGTTTTTCGGATGTATTGTTGGCTTTACCATTGGCATCTATCTTTAGACGATAGAGGTTGTAGGCACTTATTCATTACTACTCAAAAAGTAAAGAGTATTGTTGTTGCCCCATTGTGGAAAGACATCATTGGTTTCAAATCCAGGCAATGGCTGATAAGATTTGTTTTTGGTATCGTATATCCATAAGTCACGGTCGGAGCTCCTTTGTAATCTTGGCGAGCCACAGGATTGATATCGCCACGAACAAAGGCCAAGAAACGACCATCAGGAGATAAATGGGATCATGGCCTACCGCATCCAAAAGCGGTATTCTGTGCCCCCTTTTGGATTGATAGCATACACTTCGTTGGGGCGTTCGATTTGTCTAAATTCGCGATTAGTTGAGAATAAAATTTTGTCAGCTTGAGTCCAGCTTGAGATATTATCTGCTCCTGAATGGTATGTCAAACGTTGGGGCATCCACCTTCAGTAGGCATGACAAAAATATCGTTGTTGCCAAAGCGTGCACCAGAAAAGGCTATTTGACGACCATCGGGGCTAAAGATAGGACTGGATTCATACGCTTCATGAATGGTGAGTCTTGTGGCTTTTCCTCCTGTACTGGGTACTGTCCAAATATCCCCTTGGAAAGAAAAAGCAACCACCGAGCCATTGTTATTGATGGCAGGCTGACGAAGTAAAAGAGGATTTTGGGCTGTAAGGCAAATGTATTAATAGTAAATAAATTAATAAAGTAAACGTTGCTTTTTTCATAAGATTTGGATTTGTTGCTAAGTGAATCGCGTTGTACCTTTCAAAGGTATAATACATTAGGCCCTAAAAGTAGAAGTAAAATTTGTTTTGTTTTTGAAAACAAGATGATTTGAAGTTAAAATGAGATAAAACACCTATATTCCATCATTCTTTTATACAAAGTATTAAATTCTTAAAACTTAGTTTAAATTGTAAGACATTTTCTTTTTTTTTACATCACCCATCTTAATCATTAGTTTCAAAATAGGTTATTTATGTCTATCAAAGTTGCCATTTCTCACAAAACAAAATATATCTTCGATCGTAGTGTGAGTTTATCTCCGCATGTTTTTCGGTTGCGTCCTGCTCCCCACTCACGGACACCTATTGAAGGATATTCCCTAAAAATCTTCCCTAAGAATCACTTTATTAATTGGCAACAAGATCCCTTTGGTAATTACCAAGCGAGGGTTGTTTTTCCTGAAAAAACCACCGAACTCAGCATCGAAGTAGAAGTAATTGCCAAGATGCAAGTCATCAATCCGTTTGATTTTTTTGTGGAAGATTATGCAGAGCAGTTTCCTTTTCAATACGATGCATTGCTCAAAAACGAACTCATACCCTACTTGGAAGCCCGTGAGGCGGGACCATTGCTCAAGGAGTGGATACAGCAAAATCGCATTGAAGGAGAAATCAAAACGGTGGATTATTTGGTGCATCTTAATCAAAAGATTTTCAGCGATTTGTTTTACAATGTGCGCATGGAAACAGGTGTGCAAACCTGCGAAGAAACCCTCACCAAACGCAGCGGTTCGTGCCGCGATTCGGCTTGGTTGTTGGTGCAAGTGCTGAGACATTTGGGCATTGCCGCGCGCTTTGTGTCGGGTTATTTGGTACAGCTTGCCCCCGATGTTAAGTCTTTAGATGGCCCTTCAGGTCCCGAAAAAGATTTTACTGATCTCCATGCTTGGGCAGAGGCGTACGTGCCTGGGGCAGGTTGGATAGGGTTAGATGCTACCTCTGGATTGTTTGCCAGCGAAGGCCACATTCCTCTTTGCTGCACGCCCGATTATGCCTCGGCTGCGCCCGTTACAGGAGCAACCGATGTGTGCGAAGTTGCTTTTGAGTTTGACAATCAAGTACATCGCATCCATGAAGACCCGCGTTTTACCAAACCATACACCGATCAGCAATGGGCCGATATCATGCAAGTAGGCCATGAGGTAGAAAAAGACTTACAAGCAGGTGACGTTCGTCTTACCATGGGAGGTGAGCCTACTTTTGTTTCTATAGATGATTTTGAGTCGCCCGAATGGAACTCAGCAGCCGATGGCCCACTCAAACGGAAGCTGGCCTACGACCTTTCTCTAAGGCTCAAAAACCGCTTTGCTCATGGTGGGCTGTTGCATTTCGGACAAGGCAAGTGGTATCCTGGCGAGTTGTTTCCGCGTTGGCAATACGCACTTTACTGGCGTAAAGATGGGCTGCCAATTTGGAAAAATGACGCACTTGTTGCCAAAGAAAACCAAACCAACTATACCTATCAAGAAGCAAAACAGTTTGCCGAGGAATTAGTAAAATATCTTGGTATCAATCCCGAAAATCTAATGCCTACTTACGAAGACCCCATTTATTGGGCTTTAGAAGAAGGTAAGCTGCCCGTTAATCTCGACCCATTGGCTATAGACTTAAAAGATTCGATTCAGCGACAAACCATGGCCAGAATCTTTGAAAAGGGCTTAAACAACCCTACAGGATATGTAGTGCCGCTCAAATGGAATTATCATACACTCACTTGGATGAGCTGCTTGTGGGAGTTTCGACGCAAACACATTTTCTTGATTCCAGGAAACTCTCCTGCAGGATTAAGGTTGCCTTTGGAATCTCTGCCCGAAGTTTCAAAGGCTAAACAAGAGCCAACCGTTGAGCGTAGCACTTTTGAGGAATTGGGTACCTTGGGCGACTACCAAAAAATAGCTGAAACAAGATATGGATCTATCGCTCCCAATTATCATTTATCTACTGAAGGCCCAAAAGACAAATCGTTACTATATGAGGTATCAACCTTCAAAACAGCCTTATCCGTAGAGGAACGTGAGGGCATTATTTATGTATTTTTACCCCCTACCGACTACTTGGAGCATTATCTCGATTTAGTGGCTTCGGTAGAGGCTACGGCTGAAAAACTACAAATGCCCGTACGGATTGAGGGCTATACACCTCCTTCAGATTATCGTGTACAAAAACTGATGGTTACCCCTGATCCTGGGGTGATAGAAGTAAACATTCATCCTGCCAGCTCTTGGCAAGAATTGGTGGATAACACGAGTGCCTTGTATGAAGAAGCGTTTTTTGCGCGTTTAGGTACGGACAAGTTCATGGTGGACGGGCGGCATACAGGCACAGGTGGTGGTAATCATGTAACTATTGGTGCGGCCAAGCCTGCCGACAGCCCTATTCTCCGCCGCCCCGATTTGCTGCGTAGTCTGGTTACTTACTGGCAGCATCATCCTGCTTTGAGCTATTTGTTTGCAGGGCCATTCATCGGCCCCACGAGCCAAGCCCCACGCATAGACGAAGGGCGCGACGAGCGATTGTATGAGGTAGAAATTGCCTTCGACCAGATTGCAGCAGGTAAAGAAGTGCCTTTTTGGATGGTAGATAGGATTTTTAGGAATCTCTTGGTGGACATTACGGGTAATACACATCGTACAGAATTTTGCATTGACAAACTCTACTCGCCCGATTCGTCCACAGGTCGCTTAGGTATCTTAGAATTTCGGGCGTTTGATATGCCTCCTCATAAGCACATGAACTTGGTGCAAAACTTATTGGTGAGAGCATTGATAGCCAAGTTTTGGAAACAACCCTATGAGAAAAAACTCATCCGTTGGGGAACGGAATTACATGATCGCTTTTTACTGCCGCATTTTGCCTATTTAGACATGATTGATGTGGTCAGTGACCTTAAAAGTGCGGGTTATGATTTCGATATTTCTTGGTTTGACCCCTTCTTTGAATTTCGTTTTCCACACTATGGCACGGTTACCGTTGACAATATGCAGCTCGAACTTCGCTTAGGTATCGAACCTTGGCATGTATTGGGTGAAGAACTATCCAATTCAGGTACAGCACGTTTTGTGGATTCATCTTTAGAGCGATTGCAGGTAAAAGTGAGTGGTTTTGTGCAAGATCGACATATTTTGGTGTGCAATGGCTGCCGTGTACCACTGCGTAGTACGAGCATTAAGAGTGAGTTTGTGGCAGGAGTTCGTTATAAGGCTTGGAACCCACCTTCGGCATTACACCCCACTGTAGGTGTGGACGTACCGCTTGTTTTTGATATCATAGATACCTGGAACGGTCGTGTATTGGGGGGCTGTACTTATTTTGTAACACACCCTGGCGGGCGTAGTTTCGATACTTACCCTATCAATAGTTATGAGGCTGAATCACGCAAGATTAGTCGTTTTTGGGATTTTGGCCATACACCCTCCACGGCTGTCGAAGTGGCTGCACCTGTGGAGTTTACCCCAGTAGTTTCGCGGTTTGTGGCCGAGCGGAAAGAAAACTTAAAAATAGACACACCTATCGAACTCGTCAATCAAGAATATCCTAATACCTTGGATTTGAGGCGTTTTTGGCGAGCAAAATAGCCTATTTTCGCCCAAAATCAGCGGGATTTTCGCCCCAATATTCTGTTTCCCACTTCAAAACAGGATTGGTATAACTATTTTTGAAAGCCACTCTTCGGCGCGTTGTAGCATTTCGAAGAGTGGCTTGTTGCGTGGCGTAACCTCCAGCTTAGTATTGGCATGTTTGCGTTTCAGCCAACTCATTGCTGTCTTTGAGTCGGTATAAATAGGGAGTGTGCTTTGGTGTTTTTGAAGATAAGCCAAGCCATGTACAATGGCTAAAAATTCACCAATATTGTTGGTGCCATCTTTGAAAGGACCTTGGTGGAAGAGCCTTTGACCTGTACGCAGATATACGCCTTGGTATTCAACATCACCAGTGGCAGTGTTCCAAGCAGCATCTACAGCGATACTTTCTAAGTTAGGATTACCGATGTGCTTAGGCGTATCTTTGACGATGGGTTTAGCTTTTTTAGGCGTGACAAAATCCCAATAATTTTCTTTGAGGGCCTCTTCAGCTTCTTTGAGCGTGTCAAATGACTTGAATTTTGCTTCGGGAAATCCCTTTATTTGGGCTTCACATTCGTCCCATTCAGTAAATACCCCCTGTTTGCGACCCTCCCACACTACATAAAATTTTCGTTTTTTTGCCATCTGGCAAATGTACGAAAGAGTGGGTAAAATGTGGGAATAATTGTCTTATGCCATAGTCTTATACTTTTGTTAAAGAGTATTAATTATAGTTTTCATTTAAAGATAATCTTCAAATTGTATGAAATATTTTCTTTCAATTGGCTGTGTGTTATTAACCTTTACTTCTTTTAGCCAAAAAGAAGTTGTATTGACAGAAAATCAAAAAGATAAAAAAGTAGAAGTGACCATTGATGGAAAGCCTTTTACTTCTTATTTTTTTCCAGGTTCCGATATTCTCAAAAAAGCAGTTTTATACCCACTTCGCACGGCTAACGGTACTGTTATTACAAGAGGCTGGCCCCTCGATCCACGCTCAGGCGAGCGGGTAGATCACCCGCATCATGTAGGGATGTGGCTCAACTACGAATCGGTAAATGGTCACGATTTTTGGAATAATTCAAATGCCGTCAATCCTTCAAAAGGAACATATGGAACGATTGTTCATAAAGGCATAAAAAAAATAAAAGGTGGCAAGAAACAAGGTGAATTGATTGTAACTGCCGATTGGTTGGATAAAAGTGGAGGTTTGATGCTTACTGAGACGACTACATATATTTTTATGGGTGATGCTAATAGCCGTACTGTAGATCGTATCACGACTCTTACGGCTCAAACAGACGTGGTCTTTAAGGATGTAAAAGATGGGATGTTTGCTATCCGGGTAGCGCGTGAATTAGAGCACCCTTCTAAAAAAGCCGAAGTATTTACCGATGCCAATGGCATTGCAACCAAAGTGCCTGTCATGAACAACGTAGGTATAACGGGCAATTACCGCAGTAGTGAAGGAGTAGAGGGGGAAGAGGTATGGAGTACACGCGGACGGTGGTGTAACTTGCGCGGAAAAATGGAGAATGAAACCGTGAATTTGGTCATTATAGATCACCCTAAGAATGTGGGTTATCCTACGTATTGGCATGCCCGCGACTATGGTCTCTTCGCAGCTAATCCATTGGGCCAAAATATATTTAGCAAAGGCAAAGAAACACTCAACTTAACCCTAAAAAAAGGCGAATCAACCACTTTTCGCTATCGTACTGTGATTTCTTCTGAAACTTTGTCCGATCAAAAAATCAATCAAATCGCGGCAGATTTTGGGAAATAGCATTATAAAATATCGGTTGTCGCTCATAACTATATGTGCGATAAACAAGGCTTACTTTTAAAGGAATGAATTTTTGATTGCTGCCAATATCATGGAAGTAATAATGACGAATCACCATAGCTTAAAAAGCGGTAGTCATTGGCTAAAGCTTCTGCATATACTGTGCGCCAATGAGGACCAATAAAAGCAGCGACCAGCAGCATTAAAGTAGAACCAGGCTGATGAAAATTGGTAATCAGTCCTTTACAGAGTTTAAACTCATAACTTGGGAAAATGAGTATTTCAGTTTCTCCCACCAACTCCTCTAAATCATTAGCCTTCATGTAGGCAATGACTGCTCGCAAGGCTTCTTTAGCCGAAGGTAAATGCGTGTATTTTTGGTAGGGAGCGAGTTTTTCGATAAAAAAGGTTGGGGATAAATCGTTATTTATTAGTTTTACCCCAAACCAATATAAGCTTTCTAATGACCGCATGGAGGTAGTTCCTACCACAATGATATAATCAATATTTTCAATCAAATTTTCAATCAAAGGCTTTCTGAAAACTACCTGTTCAGAGTGCATGGTATGCTCTACTGCATTAGCTACTTTTACGGGTTGAAAAGTGCCAGCCCCTACGTGTAGTGTTACAAAATCATGTTTGATGCTTTTATGAGCTAAAGCAGCAAATACATTTTCAGTAAAATGTAATCCTGCGGTTGGTGCAGCTACTGCCCCTTCAATATGCGAATAAACCGTCTGATAAGAGGTGCGGTCTTGTAGGCTGGCTTTTCTGTTCAGATAAGGAGGAAGGGGTAGCTCTCCCAAAGCCTTTACTACTTCTACAAAAGTCAATGAGGGAAGCATAACCTCATTTTCTAAAAGAGGTAACCAAGAAAAACGCACCCAGTTTTTCTCATAGTCAACCCAATTGACTTCAAGTTTCCAATATAAACGACCCGTAGGCTTTTGACTCGGAACTCTAAACGCTAAACTCAATATTTCGTCTTTTTCCAACGTTTTTTATTGCCAATCATACAACTCCAGATGCAGCCATCGGTTTGTTGCATGGCATCATTAATGACACGGGTAGGAATTTCGGGATGTAATAAGAAGATTTCTATGACTGAACCTGTTGGTTTCTGAAAATATAACCGTGCAGGTATTACTTTGGTATCATTGAAAATCAATAAGCTGCTCGCAGGAAGAAAATCAGGTAATTGATGAAACCTCTGATGATTAATACGCCCTTTTTGAGAAATCAACAATTTAGACGTATCTCTTGGCTCAACAGGGTAGTGAGCGATGCGATGTTCGGGTAAATTGTAGTAATAATCGGCAAGAAGGACTTCAGGAAGCATAGAGAATGTTAATCTTCTGACGATGGTTTTATCATCAATCTTATGGGTAAAGCAATGATGATGAGCAGCAATGAAATCACTACAAGGTAGAGTAAGCCCTCAAAATCTGCAATTTTGTACTTAAATTCATTATTGACAGTTGCTAATGCAAAAACCGACATCGCAATCAATGTATTGATCATCGCTATCAATCCATAGAGCCAATTGCGAAGGTGTTCATTAAGTGTTTCGCGCTGTAAACTCCATGCCGACTGATTGGGGATGGGTAATAAATGACTGGGGAGTTTGAGTAGTTGTTGGCCTAATGCCATCAATAGGACATTATTAAGTAAAATTAGCCCGACAATAATATAAAATACATCGGATTTTCTCATAAATTCGTCGGCTTTGCCCGTTGCGTCGAAATGAATACCCACATCCGCGCCAAAAAGGCTATAGCTATAAATTGATACACCAAAAACGGCCAGCATAGAAAAGGCACGCCAAACACGAAAGATAAACGTTGATATTTTCATAGTAAAAAAGGAAGGGTTATTTAGCCCTTCCTCTCATTTTTAAAGATTTATGTCGCAGCTATTTCGATTTCTTCCCCGTATTTATCATAAAATTTAAACTCTGTGATGGGCAATGAGCTATCTTTCGAGAGTTTAATCCAAGATTTATACTTAAAAAACCACTTGAGCCGAGGCGAGGGAAATCCCTTGGTAAAGTAAGCATATAGGTAAGGATGAAGTTCGAGCGATACTTTTTGTTCGTTTTGTTTTGTAATCAAGTATTCAAGATTACTTTCGATGATATCTGAGGTCAAAATACTGGGCTGAATAGTGCCAGTTCCATTACAAGTAGGGCAGACTTCGCGTGTTACGATATTGATTTCGGGACGAACCCGCTGACGCGTAATTTGCATCAGACCAAATTTGGAAAGCGGCAGGAGCGTAAATTTAGAGCGATCGGCCTTCATCTCGGCTTTCATCACATCATATAACTCTTTTTTATGCTCTGCTTTGCGCATATCAATGAAATCCACAACAATAATCCCACCCATATCGCGTAGGCGGAGTTGGCGAGCTATTTCTTTTGCGGCTTCTATGTTGGTATGTAGGGCAGTATCTTCTTGACTTTCTTCGTTATTTGACTTGTTGCCACTGTTGACATCTATTACGTGCAGTGCTTCAGTATGATCTACAATGAGATAACCTCCTCCAGGAAGACTTACCGAGCGTCCAAATAATGACTTAATCTGCTTTTCAAGGCCTACCTGCTCATAGAGTTTATTCTTACCATTGTAGAGCTTGACGATTTTTTCTTTCTCGGGTGCAATGGTATGTATAAAATCTCTAATGTCATCAAACATCTCCTTGGTATCTACCGTGATACTATCGAAGGTGTCGTTGAGCATATCGCGCATGATAGAAGAAGCACGATTCATTTCTCCAATAATTCGATCTCTTGGCTTGGCCTCCGTTAAGGCCTTCATGCCATGTTCCCATTTTTTAATGGAGGTTTGAATATCTCTATCCAGCTCTTCTACATCTTTGTTGGCAGCTACTGTCCGTACGATAATTCCAAAATTTTCTGGTTTGACCGAAGTCATTAATTTATGGAGTCTTGTTCGTTCGGCTTTATCGGTTATTTTTTTAGAAATATTAACCGAATTAGAGAAAGGCACCAATACGGCATATCTTCCAGCGATAGATATATCACAAGAAAGCCGTGGCCCTTTAGTAGAGATAGGTTCTTTAACAACTTGAACCAAAATAGGTTGATTTTTACTCAACACCTTGTCAATTTTCCCTAACTTATCAATTTCTGGCTCTATCTTAAAATGGGTTAGTTTGCCAGAAGTAATCCGTTTGGCGATGACTTCTTTGGTCAATTTATTCAACGATTGTAAGTTTGAGCCTAAATCGTGGTAATGCAGAAAGGCATCTTTTTCGTATCCGATGTCAACAAAAGCAGCATTCAAGCCAGTAACGAGTTTCCGAACGGTGCCCAAATAAATGTCACCGACCGTAAAACTACTTTCTGACTCCTCCACATGATACTCTACAAGGCGCTTTTCTTGCAATAGCGCGATGCGAGTACCTTTTGGTGAGGCACTGATGATTAATTCGCTACTCAATGTTATGAAGAGATATAGGGTGAAAACCAGTACGTAAAATTTACATAAAGGTTAAAAACAACACATAGTCCAGTAAATTATCGCAGAAGTATATAAAATCTCAAAACCAAGATAAAGCTTTACCTTGGTTTTGAGATCAGAAATTATTTCTTCTTATGACGATTCTTTCTGAGGCGCTTTTTACGTTTGTGGGTAGCAATCTTATGTCTTTTTCTTTTTTTTCCGCAAGGCATAGTTTTAGTGTTTTAAATGTTTTAAAAAAAATAATGTTTTGATAATCGTTTTAGAGACTTTAAATAGAGTTTGTTGATTATGTTCATGATTTCAACAAAAATAATTTAAAATCTATCACAGGGGCGACCCTGAAAATAATTTTTGACTACTTCAATTCCTTCTCCAGTTCAGCAATAGCGGCTTGGATGTTAGGGTCTTTTTCTTGGGCTTTCACTGTCGAAAGTTCCTCTAATGCTTCTTTATTTTTACCAGTTTGTGCTAAAGACACTCCCAAATAAAAACGAGCTTTAGAATTGTTTGCGTTTACTTTTAACAATTGACGAAAACGTTCGATAGCCTTCTCGTATTGATTGGAGCGCATTGAAAGCAATCACAAGTTGAACAACGCTACTTCGTTGGTTGGGTCGTTGGCTAATACTTCACGTAAAAGCATAATTCCTTGCATGGGTGTTTCGGTAGAAACATATGTCATGGCAAGATTGGCTTTGGCGTTCAGTAAATTAGGATTTTTGTCTAATGCTTTTTGGTACCATTCACGTGTTTTTGCGCCTAAAGTCACCGATTTCTTACTTTCGGCAGCAAATCCAAATGCGTCGTAATAACGATCTCCAGCACGAAGTAAGTTCTGTTCAGAAGGTTCAAGAAGAGCTACCTTTTCAGCGTATTTGGCAGCACTGTCAAACTTTCTCACGTCGGCATAAAAATCAGATAACTGTAACGCTCCTTTTAAGGACTCTTTGTTGTCTTTTGCCGATGAATATAGCTCAAACAACTGACTTTCTGTATGCTGTTGTTCTTTTGTTAGAGGAGTTGTATGGGTATTAGAGGACTTGAAGTAGCTGATTCTTCCTCTGATGTCGTTGTTGAAGTACTATCTTTTCCTCCAATTAGTTTGCGTTCTTGCGTACTTACTACCACTTTAGGCAGACTGTAAAGTCCTCCTGTAAGAAGCGTAGCCGACACAATTACTATCCAAATGGAGCGATTCATAACACTTTAACAACTACTTTGTACTCTTTACTTGCTCTACAAAAACTTTAGCGGGCTTAAAACTTGGTACATAATGCTCTTCAATCACGATAGCGGTGTTTTTGAGATATTACGGGCCACTTTTTAGCACGTTTTTTATTTACGAAACTACCAAAGCCGCGAACATAAATGTTCTTGCCACTGGCTAATGAATCTTTTACTACTGTGAAAAATGCTTCCACTGTTTCAGAAACGTGTGCTTTTTCGAGGCCGGTTTGATCGGCAACCGCTGCAATTAAGTCTGCTTTCGTCACTTTTGTTAAACTTTAAGGTTATAAAACTGTTATTTTTTGGAAATTAGTTTCAAAAAATCCTACTTACCCGATGTATTCAACGCATCTTTGGCGTTTTGAGCGCACAAAAGTAGTGTTTTTTCGACAAATTGCGAAAATCTTTTTGGTCTTAATTTTAAAAAAAACAATCTAAACCCATTGAATAACAAGTTTTTTGCCGATAAACTCATCAGATGGTATCATCAGCAACACCGCGATTTACCATGGCGACATACCCGCGATCCTTATAAAATCTGGCTATCAGAAATCATTCTTCAACAGACCCGTGTTGCTCAGGGACTGCCTTATTATGAACAATTTGTTAAGAACTATCCAACTATTCTCGACTTAGCCAATGCATCCCAGCAGGAAGTAATTCGGCTTTGGCAAGGGCTTGGGTATTATTCGCGTGCTCGTAACCTACACCAGACAGCGCAATATATTGCTTCTCAATTACAGGGTGTCTTTCCACAAACCTACGTTGAATTACTTAAACTCAAAGGCATAGGCCCTTATACAGCGGCTGCTATTGCTTCTTTTGCATTCAATGAAGCAGTAGCAGTGGTGGACGGAAATGTGTATCGTGTATTGGCGCGGGTATTTGGTATTGAAACGGACATTGGTAGTGCGCAAGGTCAAAAGCAATTTGCCGAATTAGCTTCTCAACTTATTCCCAATGACCAGCCAGCTATTTATAACCAAGCTATCATGGAGTTTGGTGCACTACATTGTACTCCTACTTCGCCAGACTGCTTATTGTGCCCATTGCAAGAGATATGTGTGGCCAATGCAACAAGTCGAATAAATCAGTTACCTGTTAAGGCAAAAAAAATAAAAGTAAAACAACGGTTCTTTAATTACTTCGTTATTATCCAAGGGGGAAAGGTCGCTATGCAAAAGCGTACCAAACGTGATATTTGGCAAGATTTGTACGAATTTTATTTAGTAGAGTCCGAAAAACCTATTACTACCTTGGATGATTTACCTGATAATCCTTTACTGAAAGTAGTTTTAGACCAATCTATCGTTAGTATTCCTACGGGTATTTATACTCATATTTTGACCCATCAGCGTATTTTGGCTCAGTTTTGGATTTTTCAGGTACCACTTGGTATTTCATTAGATTTACCTGCCACCTTAAGTTTTCTAACAGTTTCAGAAATAGAGCGAATGCCCAAACCAGTACTGATTTCCAATTATTTAGAAAGTATCAATGGCTTTCTTTAGAGAATGGACTTAATGATAAATACCAATTCATCAAGTATTAAAGTTGTAACACTCAATGGATATTTTTAACTTTACACCCATCATTTTTAACTCTTACTCATAATGGCAGGCGTAAACAAAGTAATTTTATTGGGTAATTTAGGAAGCGATCCAGAGGTTCGTCATTTAGAAAATGGCTCGGCAGTAGCCCGTTTCAATATAGCTACTTCAGAAAACTATACTAACCGTAACGGAGAAAGAGTAGAGCAAACCGAGTGGCACCGTATTGAACTGTGGGATAATTTGGCAAAAATTGCTGAACAATACCTCAAAAAGGGAAATTCGGTCTATATTGAAGGAAAAATAAAAACTGAAACTTGGACGGATAAAGAAGGAAATCAGAGAGAAGGTAAAACGATTCGTGCCAATTCGATGCAGTTGCTCGGTGGGCGTAATTCATCAAGTGGAGGTGAAGAAACTCAATCTAATTCAAGTACGCAACCCACACCCGCCCGTATGGCCACTCCTGCTACTCCTATGAAGCCTATTGCACCAGAAATGAGTAGTAGCACAGGCGAAGATGACTTGCCCTTTTAGGTAGAAGGGCAAGTGGAAGCAAATGCCAACTGACTACCATCAGCTATAACTTATTGATTTGCATTTTTACTTCGTATTTTTCCTTTGCCTCTGCCGATGCCACAGGGTATGGGTTTACTTGCTTTAAAATAAATAGATACTTTTGACTATCAACGGTCACTTCTAATGAGTCTTGTACGACAAACCCTTTTTTTCTGGTAGGTTGTACTATCTGACAATCTCCTAAACATAGCTGGACTTTTTGATCTGTATTTACATTCAAATCAACAACGACCTCTCCAGCCCTCACACATTGGACATTGGTAGGACAACGACTATCGGCTACGTTGTCAAAGGACAGTTTGAGATTGTTGATTTGTGTTTTTTGGCTAAACTTTAGGTTAAATTCATCTCCTAATTGTTCGCCCATTGTTGTGATATTTTCAGATTTACAACCCAAAACTGTTAGAAAAATAAATGCAAGTGCTTTGTTCATGACTACTGTTCTTTAAATTTACGAGCACCATACCCGTAATTACTCTAATGACGCTCATTGTAGAGGAATGGTTGTAAACCTCTTTGATGAATTTAAATTTTTTATCAATGAACTTGACAATTAAAGCCCTTAATCACGTGGCTATTTATGTTGAAAACGTAGAAAAAAGCACACAATTTTACCAAAAAATTTTAAAATTAACGCCCCTTCCTCGGCCAAATTTCGATTTTCCTGGTGCATGGTTTCAATTAGGTTCTGCACAAGAACTTCATATCATTGGAATTCGCACAGAACCCGTAATTTCAGGGTCAAGAAGCAATCATTTTGCCCTTGAAGTAGCTGATATACAAGCTTGGGAACAGCACTTGATAGCGCAAAAAACTACTTTCAGACCTCCCAAAGCTCGCCCTGATGGTGTCATTCAAATCTTTTTACAAGATCCTGACGGCTACTGGGTGGAGTTGTTTGCGTATTAATTGTTCCGAGGTATCCTATTTTTTCTCAAATGCTAATGCAACACCATTCATGCAATAGCGAAGACCAGTTGGTTTCGGCCCATCATCAAAAACGTGCCCTAAGTGAGCATCGCATACGGCACATATCACTTCGTCGCGTTCCATGCCGAAACTTTTATCTTTTTCGTCTTTTAGTACCTTTTTATTAAGCGGAGCGTAAAAACTTGGCCAGCCTGTTCCTGAATCAAACTTTGTTTCTGAACTAAAAAGAGGCGTATTGCAGCAGACACATTTATAAGTTCCTTTTTCTTTGTTATTCCAATAAGGGCCTGTAAAAGCACGTTCTGTTCCTTTTTGGCGCGTTACGTAGTATTGCATAGGTGTTAAGGCTTTTTTCCACTCGGCATCGGTTTTGACGACGCGTTTGAGTTCCTGCGACTGACTCATCGCATAAGTACTTAGCAACGATATACCACCTAAGGTGAGGATGAAATTTCGACGATTCATGTCTATTAGTTTCTTTGGTTTCTGTACTTATACTAACGTAGTAGTTTAAAGTAAAGTTTTTATTGCACAAAAAATGATTGAAAACTGGAAATTAAAAGGGAAATGTGCACTCGTGACGGGTGGTACAAAAGGGATTGGTCGTGCCACGGTGCAGGCGTTGCTCAAAATAGGGGCAGAGGTAATGATTGTTGCACGTAATCAAACCGAAGTCAATCAACATATTTTAGACTACCGTTCGCAAGGCTTCAATGTAAGTGGGATTGCCTTAGACTTAGGCGAAAAATGGGCAATTGAGCAATTATCAGCAATAATCAAGGCCGATTGGGGGCGTTTAGATATTTTAATCAACAATGTAGGTACAAATATTCGAAAACCTACGACGAGTTACACCTACGACGAGTATAATCATCTTTTAAGTACCAATCTTAACGCTGCGTTTTTGCTCACTCAGGCATTGTATCCATTATTAAAGGCAAGCGAGGGCTGTGTAGTAAATGTTACATCTGTTGCAGGATTGACGGCACTCCGCAGTGGTTCGATTTATGGCATGACCAAGGCCGCACTTAATCAACTTACCCGAAATTTGGCTTGCGAGTGGGCAAAAGACGGTATCCGTGTCAATGCCGTGGCCCCTTGGTATATCGAAACTCCCCTTACTGAAAGTGTATTGTCTAATCCTGATGCTTTCAATGACATCGTGAGCCGTACTCCAATGCAGCGAGTAGGCCAGCCAGAAGAAGTGGCCAATGCCATTATTTTTTTGTGTTTGCCCGCGGCAAGCTACATTACAGGGCATATATTGGCCGTGGATGGAGGTTTTTCCGTTTATGGGTTTTAGAATTAGAAGGGCTCTATTTTTAATTTTTTTAAAAATAAGCGCCAAAACTTTTTAGTACGAAAAAAAAGTGATTTTTTCGGGGAAAATTGGCTAATGGCCAATGGCTTTGAACCCTTAAATTTTAACTATAAACACTGCCTTTATATGTCGCAACAAAAACAAAGTTATGTTGGCCCGTTGATTATCATTGGTCTTTTATTTTTTGTATTTGGGTTTGTTACCTGGGTCAATGGTACGCTGATTACCTTTTTCAAGAAAGCCTTCAGCCTCGACAATACCAGTTCTTACTTAGTTACTTTTGCTTTTTTTATTTCTTATACAGTCATGGCTATACCTTCATCGGAGGTATTGAAAAAAACGGGGTTTAAGAATGGTATGTCGTTGGGGCTGGCTATTATGGCTGTGGGTACGTTGATTTTTATCCCTGCTGCGAAGCTGGTTTCTTATCCTTTATTTTTGGTTGGGCTTTTTACGATTGGAATTGGCCTCACTTTGCTCCAAACCGCCTCCAACCCATATGCTACTATCCTTGGTCCACGCGAAAGTGCTGCCCAACGAATTAGTTTTTTGGGTGTGGCCAACAAACTGGCTGGTATTTTTAGCCAACGGCTATTTGGGGGATTACTATTGGCAGGAGGAGCAGCCATGACTCCCCAAGAAGAACTACAAAAAGTGGAGATTCCTTACCTAATTTTAACAGGTGTTTTGGTGGTTTTGGCAGTCCTCATCAAATTTTCCAAAGGGCTTCCAGAGGTGAGCGAAGAGCAAGAAGATGAAGGCGGAGCTGTTTCAGCACACAATAGCGTATTTTCCTTCCCCAATTTAGTATTGGGTGTCATTGCACTATTTTGCTATGTAGGCGCAGAGGTGATTGCTGGCGACACCATCATTAGCTACGGTGTGTCGCTTGGCTTTCCCGAAAACGAAGCCAGTAATTTCGGTACTTATACATTGTGGGCCATGCTGGCGGCTTATATTTTAGGAATTATCTTGATTCCCAAATATGTTTCTCAAACCTTGTGTTTGCAAGTCTCCGCTATTTTGGGCATTGTAGGGACTATTTTGGCAGTTATGACCAGTGGATTTACCTCGGTTTTAGCTATTGCCTTCTTAGGATTTGCCAACGCGCTTGTTTGGCCTGCTATGTGGCCATTAGCACTCGATGGGCTCGGTAAGTTTACAAAAACGGCCTCAGCACTATTGATTATGGGTATTGCTGGAGGGGCCATACTTCCTTTGATTTATGGTAAATTGGCCGATGCCATTCAGAGTACGCAGCAGGCTTATTGGATGATGATACCTTTGTATCTTTTCATTTTATATTATGCCTTTGTTGGCTACAAAAAACGTAGTTGGTAATTCTCTCATTTATTTACAGTCCTCTCTTTTGAGCAAGAAGAGAGGATGTTTTTTACTTATGAAAATCAGTACTCCAGGTCGTATTTGTTTATTTGGCGAACATCAGGATTATTTGGGCCTTCCTACCATCGCGGCAGCCATTTCTCGTCGGATTAGTATTGAGGGTACATATCGAAACGACCAACAAGTGGTGATTGATATGCCCGACTTAGGCCAAAAGGAAATATTTGAACTGGCTGATAACTTAGTATATGAAAGAGAACGAGACTATTTCCGGAGTACTATCAATGTGTTAAAACGTCGAGGTTTTGGTTTTAGTCGCGGTTTAGCGTGTGTAGTTCATGGCAATATACCCATCAATTCGGGTACATCAAGCTCATCGGCTTTGATTGTAACTTGGGCTAATTTTCTTACACGTCATGCCGATGTCCCTGCTGAATTGTCGGCCAAAGAACTCGGAGAAATTGCCAACGCTGCTGAAGTGCTGGAGTTTGGTGAGCCTGGGGGTATGATGGATCATTATTCTACAGCCATTGGGCACTTGATTTATCTGGAATCTACTCCAGAAATCTATGTCGAAAGTCTAAAACCTCCATTGGGCACTTTTGTGTTAGAGATTCCCAGCAAGCCAAAGATACCTTAGGGATTTTGACCAGATGCCGTTATGGTATGGAGGCTATTATTGAGAAGGTAACTCAATACGATGCTTCTTTTTCAATTTTTACTACTCCTCTTGCACAAGCGAGCGATTATGCTCATTTGCTTACAACAGACGAATTAGGATTATTGAAGGCAAATTTGGAGGATAGAGATATTTTAATTACTGGTAAATCATTGCTGACACATTTCAACGTAGGTAATTTTGATACTGATTTTGGACATCTTCTATTCCGCCACTTTGAAAATCTCCGTGACCATAAGCAGACTTCCACCCCCAAAATCAATCGCATGATAGACGCTGCCATGAAAGCGGGGGCATTAGGAGGTAAAATCAATGGTTCGGGCGGAGGGGGATGTATGTTTGCCTACGCACCTGACTGTGCTGAAGCTGTAGCCGAAGCAATAGAACGAGAAGGAGGGTTGGCTTATATCATTAGGGTAGATGAAGGAACAAAAATAGAGTAATCCGAAGTTCTATTACATACAGTTGTTGAGGTTGTATTTTCGTGTCTTGAATATAAGTTTGAAGGCAATCACAGTCGTTAATTTATGAAACTTCTACTTGCCCCAGTTATTTCGATAGGGCTTGTTCTTATTTTAGCTTGTCAAAAAAAAGAGAACTCCCTTGAATTTCCCTTCGCCAATAGGATGGTAACTAATTATGAATTTGAAAGTCACCCTATTTGGCAAGATGAATTTGATGGAAATGGGTTGCCCGATACCACAAAATGGGGTTATGAGGTAGGGGGTAGTGGTTGGGGGAATAACGAGCTGCAATACTATACCAAAGCTGAGGCTAAAAATGCACGTATAGAAAATGGGAAATTAATCATTGAAGCTCATAAAGAACATCTCAATAGTAATGAGTACACGTCTGCTAGATTGACGACAAGAAAAAAGGGGGACTGGTTATATGGAAGAATTATAGTTCGTGCCAAAATTCCGCAAGGTTTGGGTACTTGGCCTGCCATCTGGATGCTGGCTACCGAACAAACCTATGGTACGGCCTATTGGCCCGACAATGGCGAAATCGACATTATGGAACATGTTGGATTTGACCCCAACAGAGTACACGGGAATATCCATACCAAAGCCTACAATCATAGTATTGGTACCAACAAAGGTAATAATGTGATGGTTTTGACAGCCATTAGCGATTTTCACGATTATATAGTCGAATGGACTCCTGCTTTTATCAAGATTTTAGTGGATGATAATACCTATTTTACTTTTCAAAAAGATAGCAATGAATGGCAAAAATGGCCTTTTGACAAGCCATTTTTCTTACTGCTCAACATCGCTGTAGGAGGCAATTGGGGAGGGCAAAAAGGAATAGATAATAACATTTTTCCACAACGTATGGAAGTGGATTATGTGCGTGTGTATGCCCTAAAGAAACTCTAAAACAATAATCCTTTACTAATCATAGGATATAAAAAGGAAAATAAGATATATCCGATAATTAACAAGGTTAGCCCTGCCAACCAAACGGCTTGGTCTGCCAATAAAGAAGGTTTATTGGTTTCATAAACGCGGTAATTTTTAAGAGATTTCATAGCTTGATAAGTTTACTGGTTTCATACTGCAAAATACTAACGCTTTTTTTTAAAACTTTAGCGTAAAAATACCTGTTTTAATAAAAGTTATCTAACGGTCATTTGGCTGACATACTCACCTTCACTTTTGCATTTATTTGCACCAAAAACGAATCGAATGCCATCATACATTAGTCACATAGCAACAGCAGTACCCGAAAATCTTATTCAACAATCGGTTATTGCTGAATTTATGGTGAAGGCATCTGAACTGGACATGACAGAAGCCCGTAAGCTTAGGGCGCTCTATAGGAGTACCAAAATTCAGCAACGCCATTCTGTCTTGAAAGATTATGGACAACATGAAAATTTTGAATTCTATGCCAATTCACCTGATTTAGAGCCCTTTCCAACAGTGGCATACCGTATGCAGGCCTATCGTCAGTATGCTTTGCCTTTGGCCCTTAGTGCGATTCACTCCCTTACACAAGAAGGTGCTTTAAACGATGTTACTCATCTTATCACTGTTAGCTGTACAGGTTTATATGCTCCAGGCTTGGATATTGAGTTGGTAGAAGCGTTAAAATTATCAAGGCAGGTACACCGAACATCCATTAATTTCATGGGATGCTATGGAGCTTTCAACGGTCTCAAAATGGCCAACACTATTGTACAAGCCAATTCGAAAGCCAAGGTTTTGTTGGTATGTATAGAACTTTGTACCCTGCACTTCCAGAAAAAAAAAGAGGAAGATTACCTACTCTCTAATGCTCTTTTTGCAGATGGCGCAGCAGTCGTTATTGTGGAGGGTAATCCCAAAGGATTGTCGTTGGAGATGCAGTCATTTCACTGCGATTTATTGTTTGAAGGCCGTGGAGATATGGCATGGCATGTAGGTGATTTTGGCTTTGAAATGGTGTTGAGCTCTTACATCCCCAAGTTGGTGAAAGGTGGCTTAGGTGAATTGATGGCGCGACTTCAAACAACGACTACACTGCCCGACTTTGATTTTTATGCGATTCATCCTGGAGGCCGTGCTATTTTAGAGGCCGCAGAAAGCCAACTGGGCATTTCTCCAGAAGATAACCGCTATGCTTACGATATATTACGTAACTATGGCAATATGTCTTCTTGTACGGTGCTGTTTGTACTTCAGAAACTAATGCAAGAAAGAAACCAATCAGATATAGGCAAACACATTTTTAGTTGCGCTTTTGGCCCAGGACTGACTTTAGAAACGGGCATTTTAAAAATTGTGGGGGAAACATAACCTCCTAATTTGTATTCTGTGCTTAATTTTTTCTGGTTTTATAAAACATAAATTGAGAAAGTATCACAGTAACTTTGGGAGTTTTCTACAAAATCTTTGAAAGCCTATCAGTGGCCTGTTTTTGATTTTTCAACGTAATAACGGGAAAATCAAAAACATGCAAATAACCTCGACCTCTTATCGCAGAGCCTTCCTAACGAGTGCTATTTTAACAATCTTCCTTTTTGCTTTTTTTCTCATTACTAATTGGCAACAGCCCACTAAAGAACTTCTGGCAGCAAGCCCTTTCTTTTTGGTACTTTATTTTCTACTGTTTACTATCGGTCAACCCGTAGTGATGATTTATTGGAGAAAACACCTCGACATCCCCCACGAAAAGGTCGTTTGGTTTCCTATTTTGCTCATTATATTGCTTTATGCGTATCTAATCATCCATGGGCACACTCCTTTTAAAGGTTCTGCCGGGCTATTTATTTTCTTTTTGCTGTTTCCAACATTGGGTTTCTTGGCTTTTAAGAAAACATCGATGCCTGTTGTTTGGTCAGACATTGTGTTTCTTTTGCTGATTGTCATCCCAGCTACAAGTATGTCGTTTGGGGTAGGCACTTCGTTGCCATTTCAGGGTGGTGGCTTTAGCAATGTCATGCGTTTGGTCATTATGATTTCGGCGGTTTATAATTTTGGTTACATCCGAAACTTGCCTGATATTGGCTTTTTCCCTTTTTTTTCGTTTAAGGCCACTCTTTATTGCCGTATCAGTATGGCTGGCTTTCTTATTTTTGATAGTAATACTTGGCTATTTTGGTAATTTTCTACAAGTGAGTGGGCACAATGTATTTTCTATAGAATTCGCCTATTTATACCTTAAAGATTTTGTGCGTATTTTTATAGGGACGGCTCTTTTCGAGGAGCTTTTTTTACGGGGACTTTTACAAAATATTCTCTCAAAGAAAATAAATCAAAGTGGCAAATGGCATCTATACTGGAAATGGGGCTTTGCTCTTTTTCTCGTTCTTTCATTCTGGATAGGTTATTTTGTTCAATTCAAAATGGCTTGGTTTCCTGTATTGATTACGGTCTTGATTTTTATTCCAGCCTATTTTATTGAGAAAAAACAAGTACAGCTACATGGGTTTTACACCGCCTTGGCCATTACCAGTGTATTTTTTGGATTGGTTCATTTTCATTCAGGGTCGTTATTGTTTGTAGGGTTGGCAAGTGTGGCAGGTTGGGCGTATGGCTACACTTATATGAAAACGCAAAGTGTTTTTTACGCGGCATTGGTACACACGTTGGTCAATTCATCAGAGTTTTTGTTTCGTATTTAAAAAATAGCAGCCAGCCATCGCGTAGTATTTTGGAGAATTACACCAATAAGTAATGGAATAATTGTAGCCTAAAAGTACCTAATTTTGATTGATTACTTGTGAAAATTAACTTCAAAAAATAATGAAATACACGCTGATAAGCCTCTTTATAGTTGGCTTATTGAGCTATTTTTGGATTGTGTTTCCTTTTTGGGGGATGCCTTTCAGTGCTCAAAGGCATGGCAACCCGCCGCTTACTCCTGCATGGGCTTTGGAATGTTGGCTTTGGGAAGACGACCAAAATACTGCCGCTTACGCCGATTCGTTGTTGGCGGGTTATGCCAAACACGATATTCCTGTCCGTACGCTGTTGATTGATAGCCCTTGGAGTCTGCGGTACAACGATTTTGAAGCCGATACCCTCCGTTATCCTCAACCCCAGCAATGGTTAGAGCAATTACAAAATAAAGGCTATCGAGTAGTGTTGTGGATGACCTCTATGGTGAACAGCCATAGCAAAGATACTCAAATCAAATCCTCGGAGGCTTTTTATCAAGATGCCAAAGATAAAGGCTATTTGATTGGTCAAGGTAATGAAATAAAATGGTGGAAGGGTAAAGGGGCTTTATCGATTATACAAATACTGGGGCTAAAAAATGGTGGCAAGGCATGCAGCAGCAGGTATTAAAATTCGGTATTGATGGTTGGAAATTGGATGGAACGGCTACTTTGTTTCGCAAGCAACTGGGCCCGATCCCTTTCCCATACCAAAAATCGGCAGCAGGCTGGCTCACTACGCGTCAATACATGGATTTGTATTACCGCGAAGAATATGCTTATGGTCTCCAACACAATCCCGAATTTGTGACGCTCTCGCGTGCCATGGATCGTTGGTTTCATCCTGAAGGATTTGCCCCATTGATGCTTCACCCGTCAATTGGGTAGGCGATCAGCGGCATTATTGGCAAAGCAAAATCGAGAATGGCATTGATGATAAATCGCAGAAAGATATTGCATTGGACGGAATTCAGGGTTTGAGTCGGCTATAGAAAATATTTTGAATAGTGCCAAACTGGGTTATAATATTATTGGTTCTGACATCGCTGGTTTTTCAGGTAATAACATTCCCGCCCGTTTGTATATTCGATGGGCACAGTTTTCTACGTTTTGCGGGTTGTTTTTGAATGGCGGTCATGGCGAACGGGCTTTGTGGAAAAGAAGTCCACAAGAATTAGAAATTATTCGAAAATTCTCTTGGCTTCATACCGAGCTGGTGCCTATATGTACAGCTATGTCGTATCGGCACATCAAGGTGGGCCTGTACTCAAAGACCTGTGGAGGGTAAATACCACTATTTGTTTGGTGACAATTTGTTGGTAGCACCAATTTATAAAGATGAACTGGAGAACGAAATACACCTTCCAGAAGGTGAATGGCGCTATTGGTTTGACGACCGAACACTCCTCGCAGGAGTACTACATTTACTAAGTCTTTTCCTCTTGAAGAATTCCCTGTTTATATCAAAGAAGGAGCAATTATACCCCTCCATATTCAACGAGCCTACACAGCTATCGGTGACTCGACTTCAGACAACTACCTCACATGGCTCATTTATCCTAAAGGCAAAAGTGATTGTACAGTGTATGATATCAATGACCAAACACCGACAGCACTATCTGTGGAACAGAAGAAAGAAACGCTTACTTTACAGTTGAAAGGAAAAATCCTGCCTCATATTCTTACTATTCATGTCTCTAAGCTGCCCAAAGAAGTGAAATTGGACGAAAAGAAAATAGATTTTAAATATGATGGAAAGCGACAGAAACTACTCATTAAGACAGATACATACCACCAGGGGTTTTATAAAGTATATTTTTAGGTCTATTAAATTTCGCTATGCTTTTTTAAAGTATTTTTTGCCTCAAACCCGCTTTGTCAGGTAGTAAAACACTTAACCTACGATGACAAACCGACTATTAATTGCTTGCTTTCTCACAGTTGTTTTAAAAACGGCTGCCGCTCAAACCTTGGCCTTGTTGCCTCAAAATCCACACTATTTTACCTATCAGGGAAAACCAACGGTGGTCGTTGGCTCTGGTGAACATTATGGCGCGGTGATGAACTTGGGTTTCAACTACGATAAATACCTCCAAACTCTTCAAAAAGAGGAACTGAACACCACGCGCTTGTTTACAGGCGCTTATTATGAAAAACCGGGCTTTTGGGATTCAGAAAAATACCTTAGCACCAGCAGAAGACCAACTGATACTGCCTTGGAAAAAAACAATGGAAAATATGAGCTCACTGCTTGGAATGAAGCATTTTTTGCACGGCTGCACGATTTTATGAAAAAATCCGCTCAAAGTGGCGTGATAGTAGAGATTTGCCTTTTTTCGGCTTATTATGGCGCAGGATGGGCGTACCATCCCTTCAACGGAAACAATAATAACAACCAAACCCCTACCGACCTTGTCCCACAAAAAGTAAATACGCTTGATAATGGTGCGGTTCTCAAATTTCAAAAGCCTATACGCGCAAGCTGGTACAAGAACTCAATCAATACGACAATTTCTATTTTGAAATCCAAAACGAACCTTGGGCCGAAGGAAAAGATACGATTTTGGTTTGGAACGACTTTGTCGCTAAAGAAGACCTAAAACAACCGGACAATAGCTGGAAAAGTACCCTCGAAGTGGCCTCTGAAAAATCTCAGAAATGGCATCAAGCCGTGTCGAGCTGGATTGTGAACCAAGAGAAAAGCCTCCCTAAAAAACACCTCATTTCGCACAATATCGCCAATTTTAAAATGCCTGCTTTTGCTACTGACCCCAATATCTCTATCTATACTTTTCATTATGCGTTGCCAGAAGCTGCCACCATCAATTATGCCCTCAACAAGGCGATTGGATTCAATGAAACGGGTTTTGCTGGAAAAAGCGATGATACCTACCGCCGACAAGCCTGGCGGTTTATGATGAGTGGAGGCGGGTTGTTTGGGCATTTAGATTATTCGTTTTCGGTAGGGCAAGAAGAGGGGACTGATCTCGCCAACAACGCCCCTGGCGGCGGAAGCCCTACTTTGCGAAGCCAATTTAAGATATTAAAAAATACATTGGAAAGCACCGATTTGGCTACGCTTCAACCCAACAGTTCCTTTCTGGGGCCAGTAGAAGGGGCTTTTGTCTATCCAATGAAAGATAAGCGTAGCTACTTGGTGTATATGGAACCCATTTTGCCCAAATCGGTGGTTATGGCAGTAAAATTACCCAAAGGAAAATATACTTTGGCTTGGAAAGATGTGCTGACAGGGAAAACGCTAAAATTCGAAAAATTGGAGGTAATAAGCTACCACTATCCTGCAAAGCCCCGAAGGTATTAATGACAAAGTAGCTATTATTACCAAATAAATATCAATTTAATCTATTGATAATGAGAATATTATTGTTTGTGTTGATGGTTGCTTTGCTCATGCAGTGCCAAACAGATAGCAGTAGCTTCCAAAGTATCCAAGCGCTTTTAGAAAACGTAGAAAAACTCAAAGGTAGAGCCGAATATATCCATTCGCCTTATGTAACGGCAGGCGACAGATTGTATATGGTAGGACACCAAGACGGTTCTTTCCCTGATTTGGGGTGGCACATTACGGGCGAGATGGGGGATTTGGGATCATCCCATTAAGCTCATAGATGGCTTTACAGCACAAATTGAGGTAGAGGGGCAAAATAGCTGCCTGACCAAAGCCGATACTTTTTACAATTACCCTTTGCCAATCAGCATAGCTTTGACTTACCCACCTTGGGACTGAAAGTAGAAAGAACACAGTTTGTACCTGATGGCAAAGAGGCCGTGGTGGTCGAATATAAACTCCTCAACACGACTCCGCAAACCAAAAAGGTATCTTTTACCTTCAATGCGGTGTCAGATTTACGACCAACGTGGTTGGGCGAGCGTACCAATATGACCGATGCACCCGACATAGCCACCTACAACGAAACCGCCCGATGTTGGACCATCAAAGATAGCCTGAACGAATGGCATGTTGCTTTCGGGTCTTCGCTTAAGCCAGTTGCGTATCAAAAAATAATACGCATTGCGATTACCAACCCATTGGCAAAGGAACCAACGCCTCTTTGACTTACGAAATAGAAATCCCTGCCAATACTTCTCTCGTTCTTCCATTTACTATTGCGGGTTCTTATCATTCGTTGGCCACTGCCACTGCCACTTATCAAGAAGTACAGGGAAACGCTATTCAGTTGTTGAAAGATAAAAAAACACGCTATGAAAGCATCTTGGCCCAAACCCAACTCATCGTCCCAGATAAAAACATACAGCAAGCCTTCAAGTGGCTCAAGTACAGTACCGATTGGTTGGTGCGCGATGTACCCGAAATAGGCCGTGGGCTTTCGGCAGGTTTGCCCGACTATCCGTGGTGGTTTGGCGTGGACAATGAGTACGCTCTGCAAGGCGCATTGATGATTGGCCGCTTCGACATCGTAGAACAAACCATTGATTTATTGGTCAAATCATCTGAAAAAGAGAACAAAGGCAATGGCAGAATTTTGCACGAAATGTCTACCAATGGTGCGGTTTTAACCCTGGTAATATCAACGAAACCCCTCAATTTGCTACCTTGATATGGACAGTTTATCAGTGGACGGGCAATAAGGCTTTCTTACAAAAATATTATCCAGTGGTCAAAAAAGGGCTGGAATGGTTGATGAAGATCAACGACAAAGACGGCAATCTGCTGCCCGACGGCTTTGGCATGATGGAAATTCATGGACTCAACAGCGAAATGATTGATGTAGCGGCTTATACCCAAAGGGCGTTTGCTGATGCCGCTGAAATGGCAACCGAAATGCAAGATAAAGCAGCAGCGATAAAGTACCAAAAATTGGCAGAAGGAATCAAACAGAAAATAAACACAGACTTTTGGGTGGGAGAAAACCATTCCTACGCCGACTTTATCGGAACAAGGGAGCAAACACTGCACCTCATCGAAGATGCCATAGTACGGGCTGATACCCTCCAAAAACCCTGGGCAGTAGCCGAACTTATCGCTACCAAAGCCAAAGTGAGGGCTTTGCCACCTATACCAAAGAGGGTTTGTGCTGCATCACAACTGGGTGGTCAATACACCGATGGAAATGGGTATTGCCGATACTGACAAGGCCCTCAAAGCCCTTGAAACAGGCAGCCGATTCACCAATCCCTTCGGTATGTTTGTAACAGGCATAGACCGCGACGAGTCGGCAGGAAAGGACGAAAGCTCATCGGCCAAGGGCAAAAAAACATTTACCTATACAGGTAGTAATGACCCTGCCCACAGGAGTACAGTCCATCGCCGAAAACAACTATGGTCGTCCCGACCAAGCGTTGGGCTATCTTCAGCGCATGACCCGCGCCTTTGGTTATGCGTTGCCAGGCTCGATGTACGAAGTCTCGCCCGACTATGGCATGTTTGCCCAAGCTTGGACTTTGTATAGCTATGCCATTCCTTTAGTCAAACAGTTTTTCGGTGTTCGGTCAGTAGCTTCTAAAAAACAGGTAAGAATACAACCACAAATGCCTACTGCTTGGGACAAAGCACAATTGAAAGACATTACTGTGGGCAACAATCGGCTCGATGTGCAATATAACTACATGGAGGGTGCGCTAAAAATGAACATCGCACAAACACAATCCGATTGGCAAATTCAGTGGGCGTTTCCTCATCAGAAATATAAATCTTGGCAAATCAATGGCAAAGAAGGTGTTTCCAAAACAAATAGGCGATTTCGATGTTTTTGAAGTAAAAGGAAAGAAGATAGAATTGATATTGGAATAAGTGGTTGATAGTAAAAGAATATTGAAATAGCATTGGCAAAATGAAGTATTTAAAATGGCTCTTGATTGCTTTTGGCTTATTATCTCAAGCATTTTTAGCTTTGGGGCAATCAAACGTAAATCAGCGTATTCTTTTCAACATCAAATCTACCCGTGGCTTAGTAGCTTTTTGGGATTTCAAAGAAGAAGAAGGGCAAGTGAGAAAAGCCGTTGGGAAAGCAGCGTTTCCCTTAAAAGAGCAAAATGGGACGATTCCACGCCTCCATGAAGGTCCTTTATCGGGTTATTCTGCAAAATTTGACAATGGTAGCTATTTATCTCTACCCAATACAGCCACTGGCGCTCTAAATATTTATGGTAAAAAACAAGGAGTTACAGTAGTAGCTTGGGTGAAATGGATAGGAGAGCAAACGGGTTTTGTAGGAGGGATGTGGAACGAGTATCAAGATGGAGGCAAAAGACAGTATGGACTCTTTGTTTCTTTACCTCATTACAATGGAAAAATCAAGTGTGTGGACATATTTCTTACACTGGAAAGCCAACCCCTCCTTTTCCATTTTCCAGCGACTATTCGGCCAGTAAACAAGAAGTACCTGCCAATGAATGGGTTTGCATCGCTTTTTCTTACGATGGAAAATATATAAAATCTTACCTCAACGGCGTTTTTGAACCAAGAAAAGAAGAGTTGATAAACAACACCAAAGGCTTTGAAGGCTACCCAGAAGGGTTGATACAAAGTAAAATCCTTATTATTTTACCGAAGGAATAGGTAATAATAGCTCTGATTTTACTGTAGGTGCGGTTTTATTGAAAAGAGGGATGGGGAATTATTTCAAAGGGCAAATAGGAGGATTGGCCATATTTGATAGAGCTTTAAGTGCAAAAGAATTGAAAAAACTTTCTCTTATAGGAATGGGTAAGAAATAAAGCTAAAAGTTAGTTTGTCTTTGTAATGCTAACTACTGATTAAATTAAAACCCTCCTTATCTTTTACAATAAGTATGAACAAAAAGATAAAATGACACGCTCTGGCATCAAACGGGTATTTCAACGCATTAGCTTGCTACTGTTGGGCATGAATTGGGTCATTGGAGGACTCATCGGCTGCACGGGTATGTCGGGTACACAAAAGACCAAGGCCCTTCTCCTGCCAATACACCCGCCCAAGAATTGACCACGTTTCAAGTGGAACCAGGTTTTGAAGTACAGTTGGTCGCTGCAGAACCGATGGTGCAAGACCCCGTACAACTCCTATTTGATGAAGACGGGCGGCTTTGGGTGGTCGAAATGCGCGGCTTCATGCCCACTATAGATGCTGAAGGCGAAGACCAACCCGTAGGGCGTGTGTCGGTATTGGAAGATACCAATGGCGATGGGCAAATGGATAAAAGTACTATCTTCTTAGACAGCCTCATTATGCCACGGGCATTGGCACTGACAAGTGCGGGCGTTTTAGTGGCTGAAAACAGTGCTTTATGGCTTGCCAAAGATACCAACGGCGATTTAAAAGCTGATTCAAAAATCATCATAGACAAAACCTACGCCCAAAGCGGTTTGCCCGAACACACCGACAACGGCCTTTGGCGAGGCATAGATAATTATTATTACAATGTCAAATCACGGCTACGTTATCGGTTAGAAAACGGTCAGTTTTTGCGTGATAGTACCGAATTTCGAGGGCAGTGGGGCATGAGCCACGACGACGAAGGGCGGCTTTTTACAACTACAACTGGTCGCAGCTTCATGCCGATTTAGTGCCGCCCAATTACCTTTCGCGCAACAAAAACCATATCCCTACCTCAGGCATTGACCACGGCCTAACGCTCGACCGACGCATTTATCCCATCAGACCCACACCAGCGGTCAATCGTGGGTATATTCCTGGCACGCTCGATAGCGGGCAGGCTCTTAGAATTTACAGCGGCTTGCTCTCCTTTGGTGTATCGGGGCGGGGCTTTTCCTGATGGATTTCAGGGAAATGCCTTTTGTGTGAGCCTGCGGGCAATCTCATCAAACGCAATGTCGTAGAAAAAAAGGATTTGTCGTTTCAGCTTTTGACCCACACCCTGGGCGCGATTTTTGGCTTCGACCGACGAGCGTTTTCGTCCTGTGGCGTTGGCTACAGGACCAGGCAGGGGCGCTGTATGTAGCCGATATGTACCGTGGGCTGGTGCAACATGGCGCGTATGTTACGCCTTATCTGCGAGAACAAACCCTCAGTCGTAAATTAGTCTTGCCTATTCATCGAGGGCGTATTTGGCGCATTGTACCCCAAAATCGAGAAGCTTCTACTGCCCCCAAATTATCGGTGGCCAGCAATGAAAGATTAATAGCTACTTTGTCGAGTGCCAATGGTTGGAGGCGCGATATGGCACAACGGCTTTTGGTAGAGCGGAATGATAAGCAAACTATCACCCCGCTGGTTGCATTGGCTGAAAACGGCAAAAGTGACTTAGCACGGTTTCATGCTTTATGGGTGTTGGAAGGTTTAAAATGGACGGATACCGATGTTTTGCTTCGATTGGTGATAGACAAAAGCTCGCTTATTGGTAGTACAGCCTTGGAATCATCGACATAGCCCAAAAATACAGCTATTGCCACAGCCCTTGCGAATGTTTTGATAAAAAACTGGGTAAAGATGCCCGTTGAACAAACCTTGCAGGTGGCTCTGTCGGCCAGTGTACTGGAGAAGCAATCTGCTCAAAAACTACTGACAAGCATTGCTTTACGCTACGGCGATTTGCCTCTGATGCGCGATGCCATTATGAGCAGTATCACAAATCAAGAATTTGACTTTTTAGTGCATTTCTTACAACTTTCCAATTGGCCTATTGCGCAATCCGAAAAAGAAATATGGATAGAAACCCTCACCAATGCCATTGTTCGTAAGGGAAATACAAATGAAATGTTAGGGCTTTTAACGCGCTTAGATGTGGATAGTCGTGCTTTGGATTGGCAACAAAAAGCCATATTGACGGCTTTAGCCATACAAGCGAAAAATAAAAAACTGAAACGAATTTCATTGGAAGTGACTCCAAAACTCTTTACTCGTACAGATTTCGATAAGCCTACCGCCACACGTTTGCAAACCGCCTCTGCCTTATTTGAATGGCCAGGACATACTGCCCAAACTGCCAATGCACAGCAAAGTTTGTTGAACGAAGAGCAGCAACAACAGTTTGCTTTGGGTCGGCAGCATTACCTTACCACCTGTGCGGGCTGCCATGGTAGCGATGGCGAGGGCTCAATCGTTTTGCCCCTCCTTTGGTAGAATCACCGTGGGTATTGGGCGATGAAAAACGCTTGTCGCTGATTGTGCTGCATGGCATGGAAGGGCCAGTGGATGTGGCGGGTAAACTATACGACGCACCCGAAATCCTGCCCGTTATGCCCGCCCATTCTACCATGGATGATGGGGCTATCGCAGCTATTTTAATTTATATCCGCAACGAATGGGGCAACAGTGCAGGACCTTTAAGTAAAGGGATTGTCAGTAAAACAAGGCACACGTCGCAGGGAGGGTAGTGCCTTGGACGGCCAAAGAACTCAACCAATATATCATCAATTCTGCCAAATAAAGCTTAAAAGTGGACTTCGTTAGTCTAAAGGAAGTACTGTAGAGTGTTTTATCTCGGTCATAGCAAACGAACTTTGCACATTGCCAATATTATCTAACTTTGCCAATTTGTTCACAATAAAATGCTGGTAAGCATCCATGTCTTTGACCATCACTTTGAGCAAATAATCAAAATTTCCCGCAATGTGATAACACTCCGTTACTTCTTGCAATGAAAGGACTTCTTGCTCAAATTTTTTGAGAAATAAATGACTGTGTTCTTTTAGCCATACATTGCAAAATCCGACAAGGCTACGTTCTACCTTATGTTTATCTACTAAAGCTACATATTTTGTGATATATCCGTCTCGTTCAAGACGCTTGATACGCTCGTGCACAGGTGTAGAAGTAATACTCAATTTTGAAGCCAGCTCTTTGGTCGTCAGGTGGGCATCTTCTTGCAGGTACTGTAATATTTTTCGGTCGAGTAAATCCAATTGTGCCATTGTAAAAGTTATTTTTTCTAAACAATTCCCAAAAATACTTGTTTTTTAGACTTTTATTCTGTAAAAACCAATAAATTAGAACTGTTTTCTAATTTATTGATAATTGATAGTAATTCATTCTATGATTGGTGAAATTTGTGATAGATACATTTTATCAATAAAAAACCATGAACACACATACCTTTAGCCCAGAAAGCCTGATGATGTCTTATGGCTACAAGCCTGAACTATCAGAAGGAGCTATCAAATGTCCCATTTTTCAAACCTCTACCTTTGTTTTTAAGCGTGCAGAAGAAGGAAAGCATTTTTTGAAGTAGCTTACGGGCTACGTTCCAAAGGCGAAAAAGAAGAGCAAGGACTGATTTATAGCCGCCTCAACAATCCTGATTTAGAAATTCTCGAAAATCGCTTGTCTTTATGGGATCAAGCAGAAGATTGTGCTACCTTCGAGAGCGGTATGTCGGCCATTTCGACGGTTTTGTTGGAGTTTCTTCAACCTGGCGATTTATTGCTTTGTAGCAGTCCATTATATGGTGGCACGGATCATTTTATTAAGCATTTTTTGGCCAAATATGGTATTCATTATTTAGAATTTCAGCCTAATCAAACCGAAGCACAAATCAAAAAAATGATAGAGGAATCGGGTTGGGCCGACCGTTTGGCAATGATTTACATAGAAACCCCCGCCAACCCTACCAATGCGCTCATTGACATTGAAATGTGCCGACGAGTGGGTGATACTTTTGCAACCCACGATAAAAAAATCTACGTAGCCGTTGATAATACGTACATGGGGCCTTTGTGGCAGCATCCATTGCAATTGGGGGCAGATTTTTCGATTTACTCCGCCACCAAATACATCGGCGGTCATAGCGATGTCATTGCGGGGGCTGTTTGTGGTAATAAAGAAGTAGTGACGCGCCTCAAAACACTCCGTACTTTTTTAGGCAACATGACAGGCCCTTGGACAGGTTGGTTGTTGCTGCGAAGTTTGGAAACATTGAAAGTTAGAATGGAACAACAGGCAGCCAATGCCATACAAGTAGCAGAGTACCTCAGCAACCACCCTAAAGTAGAAAAAGTACACTATTTGGGACTGCTTACCCCTACAGATGGAGAACAATATGCTATTTATCAGCGACAATATTCGTCGCCTGGAGCCATGCTTTCTTTTGATGTGAAAGGGGGAGAGGCAGAGGCTTTTCGGTTTTTAAATGCCCTGAAACTCATCAAACTGGCTGTGAGTTTAGGAAGTACTGAATCGTTAGCAGAACATCCCTACACTATGACTCACGCAGGCGTTGATCCCCAACATAAACATTCTTTGGGGCTGACAGAACGGCTGGTTCGACTATCTATTGGAGTCGAAAATAGCAAAGACATTCTTTGGGATATTGAGCAGGCTTTGACGCAAGTGTAGTTTTATTTCAACGGTTTTTAGGTAGATGAGGTTGGAAATGCCTTTTTTAATCAAAGGCAATCCAGCCCAGATTTGTGGCAAAAAAACACCTTCCTAAACAGATGAATAGACGACAATTTATACAAGATACTGCCGTAGGATTGGCAGCGGTTTCGTTGCCTTCTTTCGGTAACAATACAGCGCTTACACGCATGGGTATTGTCGTACACTCATACGCCATTAGGGGAAATCCAAAGGTAGAAAGCAAAAAATACCCAGGTTTTCAAGATGCCCTTGGGCTAATAGAACACTGCCACTCAATCGGAGCAGGAGGCGTTCAAACAGTGGTGAAAGACTGGCCTATTGATTTTGCCAAAAAAGTACGTGAAAGATGTGAGAAACTGGAGATGTATTTGGAAGGCTCTATCGGTTTGCCCAATAAAGCAGGCGATATGGCTACTTTTGAAAATGAGGTGAAAAACGCCAAAGAAGCGGGCATACAGATACTACGCACGGCCTGCTTGAGTGGCCGCCGCTACGAAACCTTCAAAACGGCCCAAGCATTTGAGGAATTTAAGAGAAACAAAATACAAGCGTTACAATGGGTAGCACCGATTTTGCATAAACACCAAATAAAACTGGCCGTAGAAAACCACAAAGATTGGTATGCTGCCGAATTGGTCGAAATGCTGAAACAACTCGGTAGCGAATGGATAGGCGCTACCCTGGACTTTGGCAATAATATTTCACTTTTAGAAGAGCCTATGCAGGTTGTCCAGACCCTTGCCCCTTATCTCATAAGTACACACATCAAAGACATGGCCGTAGCCGAATATGAAGATGGCTTTTTACTGTCGGAAGTACCACTGGGACAAGGAATACTGGATATTCCTCAAATGATTGCCATTTGTCAGCAGTATAATCCCAAGGTGCGTTTCAACTTAGAAATGATTACCCGCGACCCACTCGAAATCCCCTGCCTGACCAACCACTACTGGGCAACTTCTGAAGCCACAGGATTACAATTGGCTCAAACTTTACAAAGGGTGAAAAAGTATCGTTTTCCCACGGCATTGCCCCGCATATCACCACTTCCACTTGAAGAACGCCTCGCTACCGAAGAAGCCAATATTGTGGCTTGTATTGAATATGGAAGAAAAAAGTTGGGATTTTCCTAAAGAATCGATGGATAGGGTATTGGTGTTTTTTTAGAAAAAAGAAGTTTTAAGCAAACTATTGCAGGGAAATATGACATTTTTAGAATTAGCCGAAAGAATTTTGAAAGAAGCAAAGCGGCCTTTGACTGCCAATGAAATTTGGAATCTGGCTACCATAAAAAGGCTATGATAAACAACTCAATAGTGAGGGTAAAACACCTTGGGCGACACTCGCCCAAATATACGTAAATACTAAAAAGACAATCTCAAATCGCCATTTTTACAAACAGATAGTAGGCCAAAACGATTTTATTTAAAGTCGCAAACAGAATGGCTTGATACTCAAATAGTACAAGAGTCAGTAGTTACAAAGAAAAAAAGTTTGATTTTCAGAAAAGATTTGCACCCATACTTGACATACTATGCCTATTATCACTTGCACTGCTACACCAAAACAATCAATCATTCTCAGTCCTCCAAAAAAGAATTTGGGGAATGGTTCACCCTGATATAGTAGGTTGTTATTTCGCTTGAAGACTGGAAGCAAGAAGTATATGAATTGAGTTCTTCTATTGGTAATATTTCCATCAAACTGCTAAGCTTCGAGCTTAAAAGAGAATTAAGTTTTAGCAATTTGAGGGAAAGTTTTTTCAAACTGTTTCAAATTCTTCTTGGGCAAATGAGATTATTTAGTAGCAGCAGCAATATCTAATGAGCAAGATTCTTTAGAGATGAGGCTATCGCGACTCTCAATTTCTTTTGGTATTGGTGTTATTAAAACTTAACCTTTGATGACCCCCACCGTCGGAAACCATTTTCTACCACTAAGTATCATGACCAACTGACTGGGAAACCATCAATAAGCTGACAATGAATACCGACTTTAAAGAATTTATTTCTACGGTCAAAATCGTAGCATTACGGCAAAAAATCCATAAAAAAGAATACGACTTGCGGTAAACCTCGAAACACTAAAAACGTAAAAGCTTCACCTAACCAGTAAATTCTTCCTTCTAAAGCCGTGAACGCTTATCCTCATAAATGACAACCTGGAAAACATGACCAAAGACACACTCACCGGTATCAAACAATTTGACCACAGGGCAGCGGCTATTATCACGGGGGCTCCCAAAGGCTTAGGATTGTCGCATGTACGCAGGGCTGGCTTTCAGCAGGAGCCAACCTCCTGTTACAATCGAAATGCAGAAGAAGGCCAGCAAGCTGCTTAATATTACAGGCTGAATTTGGCACAAAAGTACAAGCCTTTGCCGCCGATGTTACCGATATAGTGCAACAGAGGCCATGGCCAAAGAAGCGAATTCTTTGGCCGCATAGATATCCTCATCAACAGCGCGGGTATCAATATCAGAGGTCCAATAGATGAGCTTACGCTTGAAGACTTCAAAAAAGGTCATGGACATCAATGTCAATGGTACTTGGCTTTGCTCGCGAGCGGTGGTGCCTTATATGAAGCAAAGTCAGCGCGGGAGCATTATCAACATGGCCAGTACACTGGGCTTGGTGGGTTTAGCCAACCGCACCCCTTATACCGCCAGCAAAGGGGCGGTGGTACAAATGACCCGCGCCTTAGCCTTAGAACTTGCGCCTTCAACATCAACGTCAATGCGATATGTCCAGGCCGTCTTTGGGACTGAAATGAATGTTCCTATCGCTCATACCGACGAGGCTAAGAACTTTGTGGTGGGTGCTACGGCCTTGGGCCGTTGGGGCGAGCTGCGCGAAATCCAAGGCGCGGCTATCTTCCTCGCCAGCGATGCCGCTACTTACATGGTAGGATCTATGCTGACCGTGGACGGCGGCTGGACGGCGAAGTAGTAATTCAGCAACAAATCATTTGTTGAATTACAAACAAGCTGTTTATTGGGAGGAGGTAGTTGCAAACTATGACCGACGGGGAGGGGTCCAAAACCGCTTCATTTGGAAAGTACAAAAGCAAGTAAATGTAAGCACTTGCCGTGTTACAAACACTTTGTTTATTGAAGGGCGTAGTTGCAGACTACGCCCAACGCGTTGCAAGTGGCCTGTGGAGACACGAGCCACGGTTCTTACATTCAGTGACCACGTATTAGGCTTGTCGAAAAATAGGTAAAAACTGTCCAGTTATTTTAGTAACATACAACTATTCTAAACTTATTTTTTTTAATATATAGTGAAATGAAACAACTTTTTGGCGTTACTTGAATAAAATTATTATCATCATTTTCATCTGGAAATTTGTAAGAAATTAACTGTTTTAAGAATCTATTAATTGTTTTAACCTTTTTTTCCTCGTTATCAGACAGGATATGGAAAAATCAGAGTTTATAAAGTTTCCCCAAAGAAATAACATTTTTTAAAGTATCAAATGCTTCCCTTACTAATTCGTTTTTTTTTATTTGTTTATAAAGTTTTATTCCGTTTTGTTCAAGCCATTCCAAAAATATTTCAGACTTTTTTCATATGCAAAGCAATGAGTTGTTCCCACCTGTCTGCAATCCCAGCAATAATCATTTGCATATTTTAGAGTATTACGTATGTTGCAGTTTAAAATATCAAATAATAGAGCAAATGATTCACTATTCAAAGGCATATAATATGTATTATTTAATTCTAAATTTTTCAATTGGGCTTAAAAATATAATTGGTATAGAATATATTTTTGGCTAATAGTTTTAACTTCGATAGGCTCATGTAGAAACTCCTTCTAATCTTTGAGAAGAAACTAAGCCTTTTACAATTCCAGAAGAACCACATAATACCCATCGAATTCCATGAATATTGAATAATCTATCACGAATTACCTCCAAACACTTTTCTTGCATCATCAGACTTCTCTAAAAGTTCAAGATTATCAATAACACAAACAATTCCTCCTGAATCTTTGTTTGGGAATAAAAACGCTAACCAATCTTTTATCACTTTATGGAAACCGTTTTTTTCAAAAACTGGGTTAGATTCTGAATTTGAGCCATAACCAACATTAGCAAAAGGGATTCCAAAAGATGCTTGATAACCACCATATGTTGGCGAATTTAACCATTTTTCAACAGTTTCGATATTTTCGGGTAAATTTAAGCCTACTCTTTGAATATCACTTTTAAAGTCAATAATTGTTTGGGCAACTTCGATAAATACTTCATTTTCAAATTCATCAAACTCTATATTATCTTTACTTAACTGAAAAATCTTTTTACATGGGATAAACAGTGTTTTAGGCTCGAAAGGTGAAGACTTCTTTTTGTGAAGATAATCAATGAAGGCTCTAAAAATTGCGACGTTAATTATACTTGTTTTACCGATTCCATTTGCCCCTTCAAGTGTAACAACCTGCGGCTGATTATAAAGTCTTCTTAAAAATATCTTTATTTCATTATCTCTACCAGCTAATAACTCACTACCTATTTCCATTGGTGGCAAAGCAGAGGTTTGAAAGGGATTATCCTTAAAATTCCATTCTTTATAAATGTCAAATTCCATTTATCTTTTTTAGTTCATTCCAACGTTTAAAGTACGAAATAAGAGGGGAATAAATTGTGTTGGTTTTCAATCATATAACCCTTTTTTTCTTATTTTTTCCTTACCTCTTCAAAAATATTGAAACACGTTTGAATCAACAAATTTTGTTGGCTATTTTTTAGATAAAAGCGGTCAGCTTTATCGCTATTACCCAGAGAAAGGCTACCTCAAAAAAAGATGGTACAGTGCAAAGCGCGCCCAATTCTTCCACTACTGCCTGTAATAAGCACTTTATTCATATTCAGACGACCTATTTCTTCTTAAATGAAGTATATAAACATAATCTAAGCATTTATCCAGCCCGAATAAAGCCATTTTTTTATTAATGGACCAACAGCGATAGCACATAGATAACTCCAATGGCCGAACTGGCCAAAACGAGCGTACCGAGGCTGTGGGTTTGATTGCCCTGCTTGATATTCATGCCCGACATTTGGGTCATGACCCAAAAGAAGCTGTCGTTGGCGTGTGAAATGGCAATAGCTCCTGCACCAATGGCCAACACGGCAAACACACGCATGGCTTCGCTATCCAAACCCAAAGAAGCCAACAAAGGTGCTACTACTGAGGCAGTGGTAATAATGGCTACAGTAGAAGAACCTTGGGCGGTTTTTAATGCCAACGACATCAGAAAAGGAAGCAAAAGCCCCAAACTGGCACTACTCAAATTGGAACTGACCAAATCGGCGATACCCGAATTTTGTAACATCTTCCCAAAAACGCCACCTGCACCCGTAATCAAAATAATGGGGGCGGCTGTAATCAGCGAATCGCCAATCCAACCCGTAGAAGCCAAGAGTTGGCGGTCAAATTTTTCGGGCAAGGCAAACGATAGAAATGCACCTATCAAAAGTGCAATGACTGGATTCCCAATAAATTTCAAGACCAACGCCAATGTGCCTTCACCAAAGGGATGCGTAGGATAAGCCGCCACCGAGGCCAATACAATCAGAATTAAAGGAATAATGATGGGCAGAGAAGCTTTTCCTACAGAAGGTTGATAACTCTTGCCCACCGTTGTATCTTCCTCTGCTATCTTGGGCTCTAATTTGACACGGGTGGTAAAATATTTGGCAAAATAATAACAGGGAATCAAGGCCAACGAACTAACGATAATGCCATAAAAGATGACCATGCCTAAATCGGCCCCCAAAATGCCTGCTGCCGCAATAGGCCCTGGCGTAGGTGGTACCAGCGAGTGGGTAGAGGAAATACCCAAGGTAAGGGCAATGGTAGTGGCAGCGAAAGGGATTTTTCCTTTGAACGAAAGCGATTTATTGATAGGATTCATCATAATAAAAGCACTATCGCCAAAGACGGGAATAGACAAAATCCAGCCTGTAATCATCATGGCCAACATCACCGATTTTTCGCCGATAAACGACAACACCTTTTGAGCAATCACCAGTGCGCCGCCTGTCTTTTCCAAAAAAGTACCGATAATTACGCCCAGCAATATCACCAAACCTATTTTGCCTATTACGCCTCCAAAACCATCAGTGATAGATTGCAGAATCATATCACCCGACATCCCTGCCAACAAGCCGTAGCCAATGGCCCCTACAAAAAGGGCCAAAAAGGGATGAATATCATATTTTACGATGGCAATAATAATGATTGCCAAGGTCAATAAAATGGTCAGTAAAAGAAGCATAGGTTAGATGGGTTTAGGTAGTAAATAGATGCAAAAGATGTCAATGAATTAAATCGATACCTGCGTGGCCTCCTTGCTTCCTACGGCAGGGCGGTATTTCTGAAAAGGAATTTTGAGTAGATTGCCTATCTCAGCATTTTCTTCGGGCTTCATATGGGTATCTATGCCGTAGGTGAGCTGAGCAGGGTCGAGTTTCATATAAGTGCCAAAGATGCGATCCCAAATCGGGAAAATATTCCCATAATTAGAGTCGGTATAAGGAAGCACATAATGATGATGGACATGGTGCATATTAGGGGTAACAATCACCCAACTGAGTATATCGTCGGCCCAATCGGGGAGTTGGATATTGGCATGGTTAAACTGTGAAAGTGCTACCGAAATGGCTTGATAGAGCATCACCAACCACATAGGTGCTCCTGCCACAAAGACGGCCATGGTGGTAAAAACAAACCGAAAGACACTTTCGCCTGGATGGTGGCGGTTGGCAGTGGTCGTGTCCACATGCGTATCGGTATGGTGAATGAGGTGAAAACGCCACATCCAGCGCACTTTATGCTCGGTCCAATGAATAAACCATGCCCCAATCAAATCCAGTACTAAAAGCCCCACAATCATAAAAGCCCACAAGGGCATATTGGGCATCCATTGCAACAAACCGAACTCATTGGCTACCGCCCAATCACTGGCTTTCAACAAGATAAAAGCCAACAAAACATTGACAATAATGCTCGTCAGGGTAAAGAAAATATTGATGCCAGCATGTTTCCATTTGTTGTAGCCAAATTGGTACAGCGGAATACCATTTTCAATGAGCCAGAATAAAGTAATCCCACCGACTAAGATAGCAGAGCGGTGGGACGAAGGAATGGTTTCAAAATAGTGAATAAGACGTTCCATGAGGTTGGTTAGTTTTATGCACAAAAATAGTAATTTCGGTTGGATTTAATGGATTTTAGGTGGATTTAGTGTATTCAAATGGTTATGCTGAAATAGCTGTTTACTTTACTATTTCTTCTTTAATACCCAAGCTGCAACGACCGTCATCAATAAACCTACAGGAAAAGGCTCCATGAAAGTAATGCCGAAGTTGTAGAGAGGGTTTTGGTAGAGTTCGTTGGTACGTTTCATTTCGGCTGTTTGTTTGGCTATTTCTGCAGCACTTGCGCCCCCTTCTTGGAGTTTCTGGAGGTAATAGGCACTATAATCTTCGAAAAAAGTCGGGAAAAGATTGAAATAACAAACCACCCAAGTAAGGGCATAGCACACACAGGAAATAAGGGTAATCAAAATGCCTATCTGAAAGGCTTTGCCAAAGCTGATGGTTCCGTCATTCTGCTGGTCGCGGTAGTTTTTGATACCTACAAATACCAGTGTTAGTGATAAAATAATACAGGTAAAACCAATATAAGCACCATAATCGGCAAATGTTTGGAAGCCAACAGCTTTGCCAATAAACGATACAATGACCATCAAAATGGAAGAAATAATACCAGAAATAAGCCCAAAGCGAATGATTGTCTTTTGCATAGTTGTAAGAGATTTGAAGTGAAAATGAAAGATGACTCAGCAAAAGTAGGCACACTCTACCCTGAGCATTGTCATACTTTTGGGTGATTTTGAAGCGAAATACAAAATTCACCCTTTAGTTTACACGGATTAGCCCCAAAGCCTTGGCTTTATGGAGGGCTTTGGTACGACTATTGACTTCCAATTTTTCAAACAACCGAGCAGAATGAGTTTTGACCGTATTCAAAGACACAAAAAGACGGTCTGCTATTTCTTGGTTGCTCAGTCCTTGCGCTATCAATCCCAACACCTCACTTTCTCTTTTACTAATGCCCAATTCCTTAAGTTTATTGTCGTCAAATGGAGAGGAGAGGGCAGGTACAACGAGAATATCTGTTTTTTTTCTTGTTAGTTTTAATCCAGCCCAAATACCCAGACAAGTGAAGAGTAGGGCAATAATGCTTCCATATATTTCAAAAATATGGGTACGAATCAGAAATTGATACTCGACCAACCTGAGAACTATTAACAATACCCCCAAACCAAGTCCATATAAAATATAAATTCGTTTCATGCTACTGCGATTGGATGGCACGAGTTTTTCTGCAATGATGCTTTACCCCGAATTTTCGGACAATGGATAGCCGTTGCAAGGGAGTTAGTATTGCAACGGCTACTTTCTTAGAAAGAAAGAGTTTTGCCCAAACGGCTACTTTCCAAGGCTAATTCTATGACGCGGGTTGTATTGCGGGCTTCTTGGGGTTTTACCACCAACTCAGCCCCATTGACAATAGCCGCATAGATATTGTCATAAAAAGGAGCATAATGTCCTGCCAAGAGGTCGAAATGATTGTTTTTCCTGCTTCAGCATAAAGTGTACCCCATTGACTTTCAGGTTCTTGTCCCCAGTCAGGAGTATTGGGTAATACATTTTGGCGTAAGGTATCCTCTTGAATATCTAAGCCAGATTTAATAAAACTGCCCTTCGTACCATGAATCACGTAGCGCAGGCTGTTTTCAAAGACCAGTAAACTTGCTTTGAGAATCACGATTTTATCGTCATACCCCATCCGAATGTCGCAATAATCGTCGGTTTCTCCTCCTTGACGGACTACTTTGATGGTAGCTGTTACCGTGTTGGGTGTTCCAAAAAGTACGAGGGCTTGATCTATCAAGTGAGGGCCAAGATTGTAAAGATTGCCCGCCCCAGAAGCCGCAACTTCTTTCCAGGTTCCTTTGGCTATTTCAGGTTTAAATCGGTCGAAATGGGCTTCGTATTCGACAATTTCACCGAGTTTGCCTTCGCTTATCAATGCTTGGATAGTGAGAAAGTCGGCATCCCAACGACGATTTTGGTAAGCTGAAAGCACCAAGTTTTTTTCTTGTGCCAAAGAAATTAATATATCAGCCTCAGCAGTCGTGTTGGCAAAAGGCTTTTCTATGACCACGTGTTTTCCTGCTTCCAAGGCCGCTTTGGCATAAGGAAAATGAAGGTCGTTGGGCGTACAAACAAAGACCAAATCAATAGAGGTGTCTGCCAATAATTCCTCGGCGCTACCCACTACCTCTATGGCAGGGTCGAAGGTATGTACGGAGGCACTATTTCGAGTTACTACCTTGGTGAGATTAAAATAAGGGCTTACCTTCAAAAAAGGGGTATGGAAATACCTGCCCGAGAGGCCAAAACCAATCAAGCCTACGTTCAATTTAGTAGTGTGTTGTTGTTGCATCATATTCAATTAGTGGGGTGAGTTTTAACTTAAAACGAAGCGGATTTTGATAGAAAGCTACTGTTTAAAAATTCCTTTTTTGAGCAAAACTACCATTTCTATAAATGACTCGTTCCTATTTTAGAGCAATAAAATTAGTACCTTTGACGGCTAATTTTAAAATAGCTTGTTTCAAATGCGTTTTTTTGAGAAAAATAATTCACTATTTGCTCGCCTTGGATACTTTATTTCTTTCGTTATCCTATTTTTACTATCGCTTATTATCATCGAGTTTTTTGTAGGCAATGGCGATGGTGTTTGGTACGATTATGACCTACGGTTGATAGGATTTCGGGTTGTAGCGTGGGCCGTAGCGTTGGTGTTGCTTTATTTGTTGATCCGCAATGGGCATCCATTGTTGCAAAATATATTGCTCTCTTTGGTTTCAGTTTTCTTTGTTATTTATGCCACAGAAACAGTGGTAGGTTGGATACATGATGCGGGGCAAAAACCAGGTGCCTCCACTGCACCCCAATACGTGGGCCCTGCCTATGATTCCAGTTATGCTTTTGATCCTTTTTTAGGGAGAAAACCGATTCCAAATCATGTTTTTTGGTGGACAAAAACCCTTAATAACAAGCCATTTGTACAGATTGACATGAAAGTAGATTCGTTTTCACGGCGAATCACTCCTTTTGCTGATACTATTCAACCTGCTCGGACTCAATATGCGTTATTTTTGGGCTGTTCTTTTACTTATGGAGATGCAGTTCGTGATAATGAAACGATACCGTATTATTTCCAGAAAGAAAACGGAGCTTATCAAGCTTATAACTATGCGTTTTTTGGCTACTCTCCTCGTCATGCTCTGGCAAGGTTTCAGCATGAAGACTTGACCAAGCAAGTGCCTCAAAAAGATGGATTTGCGGTTTATACTTATATCGAAGATCATGTGAATCGAGCTATTCCTTCGGTAGGGTGGATAGGAATGTATGATGGTTTTTTTCCTGATATAAATGAATCTACGATGCAAACGACGGGTGTTTATCGTTTTAATCATCCTTTAAAATACCGTTTTGGGATGATGGCCTATCAAAGTAAGGTAAGACAGCACTTTGCCATGGATTTTCCATTTGCTTATCGTCCCAAAGATTATGAACTAACCGCCAACCTGATCAAAGCTACACAAGAGGAGTACAAAAAACAGTTTAAAAATGACCGCTTTTATGTCATCATTTATCCAGACCTCCTCAAAAAAGATTCTCCAATGCTTGGGCTACTTCAGGGGTTGGGAGTTAAAGTGTTGGATTACAGAAAATTGTTTCCATTCCCATCAAAAAAATTTCAACTTACTTACGACAGTCATCCCACGCCCGAAGCACATCGTTTGCTGATGGAACAATTTTCTAAGGACTTATCAAAACTGATAAAAGAATAAAACAGTGAATGGCCGAACTTCAAAAATTTAGCTTAGAAGAAATAAATCTTGTGGCAGCCCAAGTGATTGAACGCTGTAGCAATGAGCCGGTATGGCTTTTTGAGGGAAGCATGGGGGCTGGAAAAACCACGCTCATCAAAGCCATTTGCCAAGAACTAAAAGTATTAAATACAGTACAAAGCCCCACCTTCTCGATTGTCAATGAATATTTGACAGCCAGTGGTGATATTATTTATCATTTTGACTGTTATAGACTCAAAAACGAGATAGAAGCATATGACATTGGTATAGAAGAATATTTAGATTCGGGAAACCTATGTCTGATTGAATGGCCTGATAAAATAAAAGATTTGCTGCCCCAAATAGTTGCTCGGATTAAAATTGAAGAAATAGCAAGTAGAAGTCGGCGAGTTATGATTGAAATAGTAGAAAAGTAAAAACTATAATTAAAAAAAATGACAGGTTTTGGTGAATTGGCCCAACAGACAGCGCTGTATCCGCAAGAGGCACTGGCTCCGATGAAAACGAGCCAGCAAAATTTACTAATAGGACTTCCCAAGGAAATTTCACTGCAAGAAAACCGCATTGCACTTACTCCAGAAGCTGTGGCCATTTTGGTCCGTAACGGCCATCGAGTAGTGGTAGAAAAAGAAGCAGGTGCAGGAGCCAATTTTTTGGATAAAGACTACAGCGAAGCGGGGGCAGAAATAGTGTTATCGCCACAAGAAGTATATGCAAGCGATTTGATCTTGAAAATCGAACCCCTTGTCGAACAGGAGTTTATGCACCTGAAAAATGGCCAAACGATTATTTCAGCCCTCAATCTCCCCACCCGCAACCGTACTTATTTCGAACACCTCAATCAAAAAAATATCACGGCCATTGGCTACGAATACATCGAAGATCCTGTGGGCGGACAGCCCGTCATACGCTCATTGAGCGAAATCGCAGGCAGTACTGTGATGCTTATCGCAGCGGAGTATTTAAGCAGTGCTAATCAAGGACAAGGAGTGATTCTTGGAGGAATTACGGGTGTGCCTCCTACCAAAGTGGTTATCATTGGTGCAGGAACCGTAGCAGAATATGCCGCCCGAACCGCCTTAGGATTAGGCGCTGATATCAAAGTGTTTGACCAGCATATCTATCGCCTTCAACGACTTAAATATGTATTGGGGCAAAATATCTATACCTCTATCATTGAGTCAGATACGTTATCGGAAGCTATTCAACGTGCAGATGTGGTGATTGGTGCCCTGCGGCCTGATGATGGCCAAAATATCTTTGTGGTAACGGAGGAGATGGTAGCTAAAATGCAGCCTAATTCTGTCATTATAGATGTTTCGATAGACCAAGGAGGTTGTATAGAGACATCCCGTATGACGACCCACAAAGATCCCATTTATCGCCTCTTTGATGTGATTCATTATTGTGTACCTAATATTGCTTCGCGGGTAGCTCATACAGCCAGCATAGCACTCAGCAATGTATTTTTACCAATACTGCTACGGACAGCTACTGCGGGTGGGATAGACGATATGATGTATCTTAAACAGTGGTTTGGGAAGGGGGTTTATGCCCATGGTGGCACGCTCACTAATTCCTTTATTGCGAAGAAATTCAATATGCGTTACAAAGATTTAAGTTTATTACTCGCCGCAAGGCGATGAGATAGTGAGATAACACTTGATGGGTTTGTAATTCAAAGGTCAAATAGATAATTATGATTAACAATAGCAACGAAAATATGTTGATGGACGATGCCAACTCTCCAGAAGTCAATCGACGACTTTTGGGTGTGGTATCACAAGACTTTGTCAAAGTGGCTGACCAACTCAAAGAAGCATCTTATCAGATACGAAAACGTGGTTTTTCTGAACATCCTATTTTTGTGGCCATTCAAACTGAGCTGGATTTAGGATTACTATTGATAGGAAAAGATGAACTCGAAAATGAGTGGAATTACCGTGCTTCATTTTTAGATGAGTTTGTCCAACGTAGCCTTATCGGGTTAGAGGCCATCGAAATGTTCAAAGAAAACTATAAAAACCCCGATGAATATTGCTGCCTTTTTGCTGTCCAAGGCGATTTTGCGGGATTTGTTTTTATCCCCTATCCTGAAGATTGATTTTTTTGGTGTTTGACGGAGGTTCATCGTAGCCCTTTTCAATGGTAACTGACATTTGTTCAATGATATATGTTTCTCATAGATGCCCACTTAGACATGGCTTTCAATGCCATCGAATACAACCGCGATTATACCTGCTCGGTACAAGAACTCCGTGAACGAGAAATAGAAAAGCACCTGACTGACAAACGGGACCGCGGCAAAGGCACCGTATCATTGCCAGCGTTGAGAAAAGGAAATATAGGTTTGGTTGTAGCTACCCAATTGGCGCGGGTAACTGAGCGGGGAAGTAATTTTGACGGCTGGTATTCTCCAGCCCAAGCTTGGGCCATGACACAAGCCCAATTAGCTTGGTATCATGCCATGGAAGATGTGGGCGAAATGATTCAAATTAAAGATAAAATAGCTCTAAATCGCCACATTGCCTTATGGGAGGACACCTCGATAGATAACAGTACCAAACCCGTAGGCTTTATTTTGTCGCTCGAAGGGGCTGACTCACTCATCAATCTGCACTATCTTGAAAAGGCTTATAACGATGGCTTGCGTGCTTTGGGGCCAGCTTGGTATGGGTCAGGGCGGTATGCTTCGGGTACAGGTACTACCGATGGCCTCACACCTTTGGGAAAAGACCTACTTCGCGAAATGGATGCGCTCGGGATGATTCTTGACATTACACACCTGACTGACAAGGGATTCGATGAAGCACTAAATCTATACAAAGGGCCTATTTGGGCGAGCCACCACAATTGCCGTTCGCTTGTCCCACATCAACGCCAATTGTCTGACGAACAAATCTTGCGTTTGGTAGAGCGTGGTGCTGTTATTGGTGGTGCATTAGATGCGTGGATGCTTGCACCCAATTTTGTGCAACGTCAGTCAGACCCCAAGGCATTTGGGGTGACTATGGAAAAACTCATAGACCATTGGGAGCATATCTGTCAATTGACAGGCAATAGCCATCATATAGCGTTTGGTACAGATTTAGACGGTATGTTTGGCAGAGAACAATCGCCTTATGATTTAGACACCATTGCCGACTTACAACGCTACCGTGATTTGTTGCAAAGGAGAGGTTTTCAGCTATCAGACATTGAAAATATTTTCTCCAAAAATTGGCTGTCTTTCCTAAATCGCTCATGGTCATAGTAAGGTCGTTTCATGCGTCATGACTCTCAAGGAGGCGTGCCTGTATCTTTGTTATCAAGGTGCTTTTTTACGACATCGGCAGGGTATTTCATGGCCAACTCCCTGATTTCAAATGCAAAACGGGCAAAGGTCTTTTCCCACTCTTTGGCTTCTTCGGGTGTATAGGTATAAAAACCATCGGCATTGGCCGTACCTTTTCCACCTCTATCCACAATTTCCTGAATCAAAGGAGGAACATCTGTTCTATTGCTCAAAGTAGGCCAAAGTTCTTTTAACACCTTGTGATAGGCAGGAATACCTGTTATATCCATCCAACGAAAAGGCCCTGCTAAGGTCATCCAAAATCCTTGATTGTTACGACAAGCACGGTCAATGTCCTCAATAGACGCATAGCCTTTTTCTACCAGATCAAAGGCTTCGCGATAAAGTGCATATGACAGGCGGTTGGTGATAAACCCTCTAATATCTTTCCGAACAAGGGTAGGCTCTTTGCCCCAATAATGGGCTATTTCATAAAACATTTCAGCCACCGAAGAGTCTGTCTGATTGCCACAAATCACTTCCAAAAAACGGGTAGTGTAAGCTGGTTCTGCCCAATGGAGGCCTAAAAAACGCGCTGGAAAGCGTGTGTTTTCTTGTAAAATTGAAATCGGAATAGCAGATGTATTGCTACCAATAGCCGTTTGAGGTGAAACCACCGTCTCAATTTTTTCATACACAGCGCGTTTAATGGTTAGATTTTCAATCGTACATTCAATCACCAATGCACAATCACGCAACGTAGCATAATCTTCAGAGAGAGTGAGTCTATTATTGGTCGAAGCTACGCTCTCTTTTAAGATATTTCTTTCAAATAATTCTTCCAAATGCCCCCTAATTCTGGGAGGCCCTGCGTGCATATCATCGGGAATAGGCCCAATCCCCACAACTGGATGGCCCGCAGCCAATAAGCAAGTGGCAATACTACAGCCCATCAATCCCAGTCCCACTACACCAACGGACATTTTACTTGTAGAAAATTCTTTAGGAAGTAGCATGGTGTTTTTTGATTGTCTCTCAAATAACGGGAAATTTATCATATTTTTAGCCTAAGTAAGGCAATAATTAGGTATATAAGGTGGAGTAAATTCAGCATCTGGAGCATAAATAATAACCCAATGCTTCTATAGCAATTTCAGAAGCAATGTTATTGTGTTTTTTGGTGAAAAAATCGTACCTTTACGCATTAAAAAATAGTAATTTTTTTAGACACAAATACCTTCTTTCGTTATTAATTCCGAATTATGACAAGCGAAACCACCGAAGTCCTTGAGGCAATTGACAGAAGTAACTATTCAGCAGAAAACATCCAAGTTCTTGAAGTGGAAGCCGTCCGTAAACGTCCCGCCATGTACATTGGCGATATTGGTATCAAAGGGCTACATCACCTGATTTGGGAGGTAGTAGATAACTCAATTGACGAAGCCCTGGCAGGACATTGTGATACTATCCATGTTACTATCAATACAGATAATTCCGTAACAGTCAAAGATAACGGACGGGGCATTCCTCACAGGAATCCATCCAAAAAAGAAAAAAAATCAGCCCTTGAGGTCGTGATGACTGTGCTCCACGCAGGAGGTAAATTTGATAAAGATACCTACAAAGTATCGGGCGGTTTACACGGGGTAGGGGTGTCTTGCGTTAATGCACTCTCGAAATATTTACGTGTAGAAGTGCACCGCGAAGGCAAAATTTTTGAACAAGAATACAACATCGGTAAGCCACTCTATCCTGTACGAGAAATAGGAACTGCAGAAGATACAGGCACGTTTGTACATTTCTTACCCGATGATAGCATCTTTATTGCTTCCGAATACAAGTATGATACTGTGGCCAATCGAATGAGAGAACTCTCTTTCTTGAATCGAGGCATCAGGCTCACCCTCACCGACTTGCGAGACTTGGATGAGAATGGACAGCCACGCTACGAAGAGTTTTTGTCAGAAGGTGGTTTGGTAGAGTTCGTATCTTATTTAGACAGCACTCGCGACCACCTCATTCCTACGCCTATTTACATGGAGAACGACAAAGGTGCTGTGCCAGTAGAAGTAGCCATGATTTACAATACGTCTTACTCCGAAAATGTGGTTTCTTATGTCAACAACATCAATACCATCGAAGGCGGTACGCACGTATCAGGCTTTAGAATATTTGACACGAACTTTGAAGAATTATGCCGATAAGTCGGGGATTTTAGCCAAAGAAAAATTGACATTAGCGGCGACGACTTCCGGGGAAGGACTAACGGCGGTCATTTCTGTGAAAGTACAAGAGCCTCAGTTTGAAGACTGACAAAACCAAACTTGGTAATTCTGACGTGGCAGGGCGGTAAGCCAAGTAGTGAGTGAAATGCTCGATAATTTCTTGCAGGAAAACCCCCAAAGAAGCCCGTACTATTGTTGATAAAAGTAATTTTAGCTGCTAAAGCCGTATTGCTGCCGCAAAGCCCGCGAAATGGTACAACGCAAAACCGTATTGGGGGTAGGTTTGCCAGGAAAACTGGCCGACTGCTCCGAAACCGACCCCTCGGCTTGCGAACTTTATTTGGTAGAGGAGATTCGGCGGGCGGTTCTGCAAAGCAAAAAGGCCGTAACCGTGCTTTTCCGGCATCTTACCTTTGCGAGGAAAAATCTTGAACGTAGAAAAAGCCCAAGAATATAAAATCTATGAAAACGAAGAAATCAAAAATATAATCACTGCACTGGGGTGCAGTTTGGCCAGAAGGCGATGAACGTGCCCTCAATATGGAGAAACTTCGCTATCACAAAATCATCATCATGACCGATGCCGACGTGGACGGAAGCCACATACGCACCTTGATTTTGACGTTTTTTTCTTCCGCTACATGAAAGACCTCATAGACAATGGCTACATTTATATTGCCCAACCACCGTTGTATTTGGTTAAAAAAGGAAAAGAAGAACGCTATTGTTGGACTGAAACACAGCGCGGGAACGGGCTGTGCGTGAAATAGGAGGTGGAAAGAAGATGGTGTTTATATTCAACGTTACAAGGGTTTGGGAGAAATGAACCCCGAACAATTGTGGGAAATACTATGAACCCCGAAAATCGCAGTCTCAAACAAGTAAGCATTGATTCTGCACCTGAGTCTGATCCTTGTTTTCGATGCTGATGGGTGACGAAGTAGCTCCACCGCGAATTTATTGAACGAAATGCCAAATACGCCCGTGTGGATGTCTAATATAAGGCTGAAATAAGTAACATTAAGAAAACGTTAATAAAGCCATTCGTCCACCGACGAATGGCTTTATGATATACTCTGTTTATTTTTGTAAAGTACTTTTACCTTTCTATGTACCACAGTCCGAAAACCGAAAAAATAATTTTGCCTCACTTTTCTCCTTCGTCCGCGACCGTCGTGAAGTCAAAGAAGGAAAACTTTCAGAAAGATACTGACCGCTTTGCCCGTTCGGTAGAACGCGTAAGCCAAACCATCGAACAAAGTAATTTTATTAGCCGCGATTTAAGCTGGTTACAGTTTAATTACCAGGGTATTAGATCAAGCACGTAGTACAAGAAGGACGCTCTTTGAGCGGATGAAATTTTTGGCTATTTCCGACTCCAACTTAGATGAGTTTTTTATGATTCGAGTCGGTAGTTTATACAACTACTTGGATTACAGCAAAGAGCGAATTGATATTCTGGCCTGCGTAATTCCTTTTAGGAAAACACTGCTGTCGGCTATCCATAAGGATTTACGGAAGAACAAGATCAAGTATTTGAACATGAATTGATGCCTCTTTTTGCCACTTACAACTTAAATGTAGGGCGTTGGGGAGATTTGGAAGAAGTAGAAAAGCAAGAGGTTGGTAAGTATTTTGACCGAACCATCTATCCGATGCTTACGCCAATGCTTTTTGACTATACCCATGCTTTTCCAGTATTGTTGGCCAAAACGCTGATTTTTGCGGTAGTGACCAATGCTACAGAAGATACAAAGAACGACGACAACCGTAAAATATCTTTTGTACAAATACCCGCCAATTTGCCGCGTTTTTATACCATTGAACGCAAAGAAGGCGAAATTCTTTTTGTACTAATTGAGGAAATAATTCGTAACGAGCTACGAAAGCTATATCGAAATGTCGAAATTCTGGATATTCACTTGTTCAGAATTATTCGGAATGGAGATTTTTCTATCGGTGAAAATGACGATGATGAAATTGATTTTTGGATGAAATAAAACAAAAACTCAAAACCCGTCGGCTAGGGCGTGTGGTACGAATGGAAATAGAACCAGGCGTATCAGATTGGTTACTTAATTTGCTCAAAAAAACGCTTAGAAATAGACGATTATAACGTTTTTACTTGTGCACACCTCTTAGATTTTACTTGTCTTTGGCAAATTATAAAGCATCCAGATTTTGCGGAATACAATCCGCACCCTCCGACTCCTGTGCCACCTTTGGGCTTAAATCATACCCAAATTACAGAGGATATATTTGAAACAATCAAAGAAGGAGATGTTATGCTGCATCATCCTTACAACAATTTTGAACCTGTATTGCAACTTTTAGAAGAAGCAGCAGAAGATCCTAAAGTGCTGGCTATCAAGCTGACTATCTATCGGTTAGCCAAAAAATCTCGTATTACAAGTGCTTTGCTCAAGGCAGCTGAAAATGGGAAACACGTCTCGGTACTTTTTGAAGTAAAAGCACACGATTTGACGAAGAAAATAATATCCGTGAAGCACAACGCCTACAAAAAGCAGGGTGTTTTGTGATACATGGCATCGGCAGTTTGAAAACCCATACCAAACTCCTCCAAATTGTTCGTGCCGAAGAGCAGGGCGTTGTGAGCTACTCGCATAGCCAGTGGCAGCTACAACGAGGAAACCGCCAAACTTTATACCGATATTGGTTTGCTGACTTGTGATGAAGTCTATAATCGCGACATTACAGAGTTTTTAATGTCATTACAGGCCATTCGTTGCCCAACGACTATCGGTACCTGCTCACTGCTCCGCGCGATATGCGCAAGCAAATTATCAAACTCATTCAACAAGAAGCCACCCATGCTCAGCAGGGACTACCCAGTGGTATTTGTATTAAAATCAATTCATTGGAAGATAAATATACCATCGAAGAACTGTACAAAGCTTCGCAAGCAGGTGTGCCTATTAAATTGATAGTGAGAGGAATATGCTGCCTAAGGGCACAACTACGCATAGGACTAAGCGAAAACATCGTGGTTCGTTCTATTGTCGGCGATTTTCTGGAACATACCCGTATTTTTTATTTTCACAACAACAATAACCCCAAAGTATATGGTGGAAGTGCCGACGTAATGGTGCGCTCTTTGACGGCGTATCGAGTCTATGTTTGCCTTTGTGAATCCACGTGTCAAGCAGCAGGCTGTTCCTTATCTTGGACTACAACCTTCGCGACAATGTCAATGCTTACGAAATGTTGGAAGATGGTACTTATATAAAATGTGAGGGAATGAACATAGTGAGCCTTTCAACATCCACGAACGTTTTTTTAATGTTACTTTAGAAGAAGTCATGAAAACGGCACTTTTTGCTTCATCAGAGCCGCAAGAAAGTAAGGTTGTAGTAGAGATTGAACCAGCAATCGAAACACCCTCTGCTTAATTATTTGTAAAGGAAATTTTTTATGTAGTTCTTCAAGTTGATATTACTGGGAAGGTCTTTTTTTATTCATACCAACTTTTTCACCTGTTTTTGCGTCTTAGTAGTAAAAATATGATTGTACTAAGCTTAATCACATCAAAAAACGACATTCATGAAAAATTGGATTTTATTTGGGATATTGGTCACAGTGAGCATCAGTTATGTAGTTCCAAGTCCGACCAAATGTACCCTTATAGTTGTGCCTCTTCGCAACCTATTCTTACAGGCAAGTGGGAGTTAGTAGAGTTTCGCTATTTTGGCGGGTGTTGCCCCGTCATTGCCGATTCTTCTTGGAAAAAAGCGGAAGCAGGAGCTTACTTTGTAGAATTTACTACTGACAAAAAACTCAAAGTACTTAATACTACTACTAATCTGAAATAATTTTGCAGCAGCTGTCCCTATGCAATCGGAGACAAAATATGATTTTGATGGGAAAGAAATTACATTAGAAGAACAAGTTTTTGGGCGGAGTTCCTTGGAATAAGAAAGCCGTTGTATCTCAATTGACGACAAGAGAGTTAACGATGAATATACTGGTAGGCAAAGAGAAGAGGTGAAACCAACGCCCGAAAGTTTGTGAGGGTTTGCCAATAAATATCTTTGAATTCCAGCCAAACAAAACAAGGGTTAGTTGAGCATTTCAACTAACCCCTTGTTTATGAAATATGGCGAGCAGCAACTATGTTGGCTTATACTTTTTAGTAGCGGTACAATTCTGACTTGAATGGCCCTTCTACATTGACACCGATGTAGTCAGCTTGCTCTTGGTCGAGTATTTCTAAAGTAGCACCGATGTGTGCTAAGTGAAGTTTAGCTACTTTTTCGTCCAGTATTTTGGTAAAATATAAACTTGCTTGTCGTATTTACCAGGATTAGTGTAGAGTTCAATCTGCGCTAACGTTTGGTTACAGAATGAGTTAGACATCACAAACGAAGGGTGACCCATGGCGCAACCTAAGTTTACCAAACGTCCTTCGGCCAATACAATAATTTCTTTGCCATCCACTTCATACAAATCTACTTGTGGTTTGATTTGCATCTTGCTGCTGCCGTAGTTTTCATTGAGCCAAGCCATGTCTATTTCATTGTCGAAGTGGCCGATGTTACATACCACTGCTTTCTTTCATGGCTTTGAAATGACGGCCTTTGATGATATTTACGTTGCCTGTGGCTGTTACGAAGATGTTGGCGCGGGTAGCGGCTTCGTCCATGGTAACGACCTCAAAGCCATCCATGGCTGCCTGAAGGGCACAAATAGGGTCAATTTCGGTTACTAATACACGGCAGCCTGCACCACGCAAAGATTCTGCCGAACCTTTCCTACATCGCCATAGCCGCCACTACGGCTACTTTACCAGCCAACATCAGGTCAGTAGCACGACGAATGGCATCTACCAATGACTCTTTACAGCCGTATTTGTTACATCAAACTTAGATTTGGTTACAGAGTCATTTACATTGATAGCAGGAAGGTGCAATGTGCCATTTTTCATACGCTCGTACAAACGATGTACGCCCGTAGTGGTTTCTTCTGATAAACCACCAATACCAGCAATAAGCTCTGGATAATTGTCAAATACCATGTTGGTAAGGTCGCCACCATCGTCCAAAATCATGTTGAGAGGGGTATGATTTTCGCCAAAGAAAAGCGTTTGCTCAATGCACCAGTCAAATTCTTCGGCGGTCATTCCTTTCCACGCATAAACAGAAATGCCTGCAGCTGCAATAGCGGCAGCAGCGTGATCTTGAGTAGAGAATATATTACAAGACGACCAAGTAACCTCTGCCCCGAGTGCGGTGAGGTTTCAATCAACACCGCCGTTTGAATGGTCGCCTTTGACATCCTGCAATGCGTGCACCTTTCAAGGCTTAGATTCGCCCGTATTCGGCGTAATGCCATCAAGCAGGCATTTCAGCCTCAGCCAAGCGAATCTCTTTACGGCCCCACTCGGCCAAGGTGATGTCTTTTACTTTAAATGGTACGTAAGTTTTTGTTGCTGTTGACATGTTATTGGAAATATATTGATGATTTTGGCTTTTGAGGCCATTTTTCTAAATTAAGTACAAATTTAACAGCTTTTGCGCGGAGAATTGCAGTTTTGAAGGAAATAAAACCAATGATTATCCTAAAAAAGATAATTTTTGGCAAATACACCGTAAAAAGAAGGTTTATTTAAGATTAAATACCGTATAATAGAACATTAGACAGATATTTTATCTATTATGTTTTTCTCTTTTTCTTTTTGGCAGAAGGAAAAAGTACATTGTTGAGAATGAGCCGGTAGCCTGGTGAGTGGGGATGAAGGTTCAAATCGGTGGGCATTCGATGAAAGCCACGCTGCCCTTCGGGGTCGTGGCCTCCGTAAAAAGTAAATTGTCCCCTCCCTAATTCCCCATAAATATAACGATCTGAAGATTTGCTTTGCCCCATGACCAAACTACTTGACTTCACTGTTTTCTTGTTGAAAGCAGAGGTTTGCCCCATAAATTCTCGGATCAATGACTCATGGTTTTGGGTAAGCATGGCAGGGATGACATCCCATTTGGCAGAAAAATCAAAGAGTGAAAAGAAACTATTGGACTCATCGCCCCAACCTTGGCCCAAGCCAGCGTTGATATTAGAAAACGACATCCCCCCTCGGTAGTCGTCATCGTGGCTGAGTTCTAACTTAAAATTGTCAAAAGCAAGGGTTTTACTAAAATCAAGTTTGGATTGGGCGTTGGCGTCCACGCCATCGCCATCAAAAACAGAGGGTACTATATCTACCCCGTCGGCGGCCAAGGCTACATCTAAAGTTTCAGCTCCAGAACACATGGCAAAAAGATATCCCCCTCCCGCACAAAAGCCTTTGATAGTACGCGCTACGTCCAGCTTCAATTGGGATACTTTTTTATAACCGTATTTTTTGGCAATGTTTTCCTGTGCTTGCACATCGGCAATGCTCATACGACGACGATTGCGGCCAAATTGCCCCGTGAAGTCCTCGTGGTGCAGGTGCAACCAGTCATATTTAGCCAAATCGCCTTTTAAGATTTCTTCATCATATACTACTTCAAAGGGGATTTCGGCATATTTAAGCACCAATAGCACAGCATCAGTATCTTCAAACGAAGCAGTGCTCACCTTGATAGGACTATACACGACTATCTTAGCGGCTTTATGAAGTTTTACGGCATCCATGTTTACGTCAGGATGCGTAATTTGCTTCATCATGGTATTGACAGTAGCATCAGAGATAACCTCATATGAAACATCGCGTAGCCGACATTCTTTTTCCAAAGCGTTAGAGTATTTCATCAAAAAACTCCCTCCTCGGTAGTTGAGTAGCCAATCTACCTCTTTGTCGGCTTTGAGTTCCCAATAAGCCACGCCATATGCTTTGAGGTGATTGGACTGTGCATTGTCCATCGGAATCAGAATTGAATTGGCAAGAAGTGTTGGCACTTTTATTGCCAAAAATAGAAAAGCCAAATACCACTTTTTCATAACAAATGTGGATTGTGTGTTTGGATAACAAATTTAACAGGAAGTATTGTTTTTCCAAGCATTTTTCAAGAAATCGTATCCCATGACCTTCATGGCATGATTTGTGTGTGCTGGCTAAATAAGCATTTTTAGATTATTATGCCAGAGGCCACATCCCATGAAAAAATTATTGATTTCGCTTTTGATATTGATTGCAACCATTATAGCAGTATGGGCGCAAAAATCGAACAACACTATTGTACAAAATCAATGGAAAGTAAATAGTTTGGAAAAATTCAACGATTTTTGAATAATGACTGGATAACAGTAGAGGTAAAGTACTAATCAGCCTATCAGTTCTTTGTATTTTTGAATGAAAGCCATGGCTTGGGCAGTAGGACACAAATGCAACATTGCTTAGGTGGGATGGAGAGTCTTGGAGTGAAGTGTTGGTTTTTTTGCAGCGAAAATTTGTATGCAGTCTATCTTACAGATGCCAATCATGGCTGGGCAGCTGGTGCAAGAGGAACTATTTTAAGATGGAGATGGACAGCCTGGCGGGGAAGTTACCTGTCCTATCACAAGCAATTTGGTGAAAATGCAGCAAACAGAACAAGATATTGTGCAAATCATTACCGAAAAAGGAGGTTTGGAATATATCGATGAGGAATGGAAAATAAGAGTGCCAGAAACAGATGCTACATTATCAGCCAAAGTTCCTAAATCTTCAGAATTGAGCTTACTCTTTTCTTCATCTATTTCAAAAAAGCTTTTGCTTCGCTTAGTAAGCCTTTGTATTCGGCTATTTCTTGTACTTTTTTTGTAATAGATAAATGCCTTTTTCGATCGTTTGCACGGGCGGCAATACGCCCCAACCCTGCATAGCAAAAGCACGATACTCTTTGGTGTATTCATCGTCGGCGGGCAAACGCAATACAGACAAATACACTTTTTCTGCTTCATGGTCGTTTTTGTGGTGCTTTTCTTCTATCAATCCCTCAAAAGTTCGTATTGCTATGGGTAAAAAAGGACGGTGCATTTTTTAGGCGATCGAGTGCTGCCATGGCTTCATCGTATTGCCCCAAAAGCAATAGATTTTTCTGTATATTTCATTAAAAACACTGGATTGTTGGGATATTGCTTTGCTAAAGCAGCCAAGTGTCCGATGGCTTGGGTGTAGCGTATTTCATGCTTCAGTAAAATTCTTGCCAGATAATAAGCAGATTCTGTGCGAGTGAAAACGCCTCTTTTAGAAGCAATTTCCATTTGGCGCAAACCAGTTTCCATACTGCCATTCTTAAAAAAATAAACGATTGGTTTGACAATCGGGTGGTCATCGGGATAGCGGATAATATAATAATTGTAAAGCCCCGACGAGAAATAAAATTCAGGATTACGCTCCATGTATTTGAAACCATCCATGACATAATTATAGGCTTGCTTGGCTTCGCTGGCGGCCTTGATTTTGTCGTCATTGTAATTGTGTATCAAAGCGATATAGCCGTGCCCTGCCATTGAAAAAAAAGCGGCTTCGGGGCGTGTCTTGGGGTCTTTTTCTAATACCTTGGCTTTTTGGATACAATCTTGCAATAAATCCATATACTGACCCACAACCGAGCAGCGATTGTCTTTTACAGGTAAATATTGCCACTGCAGTTGCGCTTGGCTTTTAGCATTGGATTGACGGGATGATTGGGGTATTTAAGACAAAATTTTTTTTTCGTGCTAAAGGCTCTATTTCACTAGAATTCTTGGTTGTAAATACGATCAATGACCTCCAAGACGATTTCTTGTGTGGCATTATCGTATAAAATTTGAATTGGGTAGGTAAGGATAGTGGTAAAAACTTAAAGGAATACAAATTGTAAAATTAGAGATAGATTTTAAGTTGATTCTATGGTTTTGAAAATAGTATTTCAAATTGACTTTCAGTCTATTTAAGTTATGAGATAAAGCTGATTTAATTGGGGGTATTTTTGTGAAAAATTCGTTGATTTTGAACCAATTAAGCCCTTTTGAGAGGTCAATAGTAAGAAATCCAAATGATTATAAATGATGTAGGTTTAGGTGAAAAAGCAAAATTTCATGAGCTATTGTAATCAAAACAAATAGATAGAAAAAGGTATTTTGAGCGTTTTGGGTTGAAACCGCTAGCTTTGTCATTAACGTTAAAGGCACAATAAAGAGTTTAGAGAATTCACTTTTTATAACCACATAGTGGAATAGCAAACATAGTTTAATTTGATTTTAACAATCCTAATATTGGTGTGCACTCAATTTCCAAAGGTTGAACTGCCAAATTTTCAAACCAAAATATGATTCATTACGAGCATTTTACGCTTTCAACGGACTTGAAGTCTATGTACACGAAGACTTCATTACTACCGCACTGGCAGCGGTCAATATTTTATACAATGTGGGTTCGAGAGATGAAGATGAAAACCGCATGGCTTTGCCCACCTGTTTGAACATTTGATGTTGGTGGCTCGCAGCATATCCCTGCTTACGACGAACCCCTCCAAAAAGTAGGTGGAGAAAACAATGCTTTTACTTCCCCCGACATTACCAACTATTACATTACACTCCCAGCAGTCAATATCGAAACGGCCTTTTGGTTAGAATCCGACCGAATGATGAGCCTTTCTTTTGACCCAAAGTGTTGGAGGTGCAACGCAAATTGGTCATCGAAGAGTTTAAACAACTACCTCAATCAGCCATATGGCGATGTGTGGCTAAGTTACGTCCGCTGGCTTACCAAGTGCATCCCTATCGCTGGGCGACGATGAAACCGAAAATCAGCCACATTGAAAATGCGACAATGGAAGATGTCAGGCAGTTTTTCTTCAAATATTATTTGCCTAATGCCACTTTGGTGGTAATAAAGGCGATGTAACTTTACCTCAAGTAAAAGCATTGGCCGAAAAATGGTTTGGGCCGATAGCAGCAGGAAAAATACCAAGAAAATTGCCACAAGAACCACCACAAACGGCGGCCCGTTTCATGGAAACAGAAGCCAAAGTGCCGCTTAACGCTCTTTACAAAGCCTACCGTGTGCCGGGGCGGTTTGATAAGGGTATTATACCGCCGACTTACTATGCGATGTACTGGGAAGAGGAAAGTCAGCGCGTTTGTACCAAACTGCTCAAAGAGAGGTCTTTATTTGCCAATATCAATGCCTCACAATACCTCCTCAGACGACTCTGGCTTACTGGTCATTCAAGGCAATTTAAACGCGGGTGTCACCTCGAAACGGCAGATACTGCCGTAGAAGAGGTATTAAATGAGCTTATCGAAACACCTTTGGCCGAATTAGAGTTATCCAAAGTAAAAAATCAGGCTGAATCTACCTTGGTATTTTCAGAAGTAAGTGCTCAATCGCGCCATGAATTTAGCCTTTGCTGCCAATACAGGCAATGCCGAATGGGTCAATCAGGAAGCAAAAAAAACAAGGCGTAACCACGGAAAGCGTTCAAAAAATGGCACAGAAAGTGTTGCGTAAAGAAAATAGCTCAACGTTGTATTATCGGGTAAAAAGAATAGATTTAAGGTTGATTATGAAAGGAAGGAAGCCACAATATATAATCAATAACCCAATCTGAGATGAAAGACGACCCCGCTGACAATCTAAAATCCACAAAATCAATTAAATCTTCTCCCATGCGAATCGGCCTCTGGCTACGATGTTCACCAATTAGAAAAAGGACGGGATTTTTGGTTGGGAGGTATCAAAATACCACATACACATGGGGCCAAGGGGGCCATTCAGATGCCGATGTCGTATGTCATGTGATATGTGATGCCCCTGTGGGGGCAGCCAATATGCGTAACATCGGCTATCACTTTTCAGACAAAGACCCCCAATTGGAAGGGCGTGGATAGTAAGTTGTTGTTGTCCAAAGTCATGGAGATGATCCGCGAAACGCAAGCTATGAAGTAGGCAATGTGGACGTAACAGTAGTATTACAAGAACCCAAATTAAACCCACATATTCCTGCCATGAAGGAATGTTTGGCAGCAGTCATGCAAATAGACACAGAAGATATCTCTATCAAAGCAACTACCTCCGAACACATCGGTTTCGTGGGTCGTCAAAGGAGCATTACCGCGCATTGTGTGGCCTTGATATACAAGCAGATGTAGGTCAACAAAGGTTTTATTGTACTTGATTTTCGTTATATTTGAAAAAAAACGCTAATGGATTAATGGAAAAGACAATCACCATTCCCAAAATCTTGGTCTATGAGGAGTTTGATGGGCATCCTATCTATCGGAAAGGATACAAAGATTTTTGATGGGTCTAAAAAAAATCGATGAAATTAATATGGGAACGAGCAAACTGCAATGGTTTATTATTGGGTGCATTCTCCAAATACCACAAACAGACAACTCCCCGAATCTTACTTTGCGGGTTCATCCGAACTGGGCCTTCACATTACCACTAATTCCAATTGCACTGCCGACATTGCCATTTTTAGAGAAGGCCAACTGCAAGTGGGTTTTCATTCTACCCAATATGCCGATACTCCACCAAGTGTGGTGATTGAGGTGGATATAAAAATTGATGAATCAGACTATTTCAAAAACGAAGAAGAATATTTCCTAAAAAACCAGAGCGACTGCTCCAATGGGGCGTAGAGCGGGTGATTTGGGTGTTTTCATCCTCGCGTCGCGTGTTGGTAGCCGACAATCTTCAAAGATGGGCTTTTGTGAGTTGGGATATTCCGATTACGGTCATTGATGACCACCAAATCACCATCTGGGACTTGATGCTCAATAATGGTTTCCAAGTAGAAGATTAAATAGGCCACAAAGTCGCCGATTTCATCCCATTAACCTATAAAACCATGAACACTTCATTTCGTCAATCACACTGGGGAATATTAGTGCTTGCTCTTATGTTCAGTTGCCAAAAAAAGAAACAACCGTACCTGTTGCTCCTTTAGAAGACAGCCCATGGGAAAAGAAAGGGGATTTTGTAGGAGAGAAAACGACATCACCTGTTACATTTCGATAAATAATTTCGGATATGTGGGTCTTGGAAGTACTAACACTACAAAAGGTTTGATGATTTTTACGAATATAATCCGCTCACCGATAGTTGGAAAAAATTGAAACCTTTTGAGGGAGGCGTAAGAGGCTACGCATATGAGTCAGTCCACCTATTTCTTTGCTCAAAGGCTATGTAGGGTTTGGTTCGGGAGTAAATGGTACTTTTAACGATTTATGGGAATATAACCCTGTATCAGATACTTGGAAAGCGTTGAGTTCATGCCCGCAAGGCAAATGCACCCAGCTATGGTGGTGGTTGATAATAAAATTTATGTAGGAATGGGAGGAGGGTGTAAATAGTAACTTGAAAGATTGGTGGGCGTATGATATCGCCACCAACAGTGGACTCAAAAACAAGATTTACCTGGGTGACGCGTCATCACCCTTTTTATTTTGCGGTCAATGGTAAGACGTATGTGGGTTTCGGCCACGGGTCAGCATTTGTGGATGGCAACAACATTTATAAAGACTTTTACAGAATCTCTTCAAAACAGAGACAATGGAAACAACTGCGCGACTTCCCAGATATGGGTCGTGTAGCTGGCACGCAGTTTGACCATGACGGTTATGGCTATATCTTGAGTGGAGCAAGGAATAGACCACAAAGATTTAAAAACGAACAAGACTTGAAGTATTTCAACTGATCAATGGACGGCACTTCACCTCACCGGTGGGTCGTTGGGCACCAGGAAGTTTTATAGTGAAAGATAAAGTTTATCTAACCTGTGGGCAGTCTGAAATGGGGGCAATTTCCAAGATTTGCAGTCTTATAGCTTAAAATGAGCGTCTTTCAGTTCAATGAAGTTTGTGAAGTATGATGACAGAATCCGTTAAATCCATCCATAAAGTTAAAACCTATTTTTTGAACCATAGTTAAACGATTATTTACTATAGTAAAATTACACCTTTCTTTCTTGTAGTCTCCTTGCTTTAGCCGCTTGTGGACAAACCACTACCAATGGACCCATTGCGCAACCCCTTGGTTTTGAGGAGTATGACCACAATCTCCCTACCCTCCAAAGTAGAAAGGCATAAAGTAACGCCAAATTCCCGTTTATTGATGTACACAATCACCAGTACAGTATGTCGAGCCAAGATTTGAGTAAATTGGTGGCCGATATGGATGCTCTCAATATGGGTGTTTTGGTCAACTTAAGTGGACAGGCTGGTCTCAAAATGGGAAGATGGCACCACCACCATCATGATTGCCCACAGTAATGTCAAAAAAACTACCCTAAACGATTTATGGTGTTTACCAACCCCGAATTGAAAGACATAGGTTCGCCTGGCTATGGCGAGCAGGCTGCTAAGCAAATCGAAGACGACGTGAAAACGGGGGCCGTAGGAATGAAAGTTTACAAAAGCAGAGTTTAGTGGTATCAAAGATACTGATGGCAAACGTGTGGCTGTGAGCGACCCGCGCCTTGATCCTATTTGGGCCAAATGTGGTGAATTGGGTATTCCTGTCATCATTCACACCGCCGACCCAAAGTCATTCTGGGACCCATTAGATCGCTACAATGAGCGGTGGCTCGAACTCAAAACCCATGCAGGTCGCAAACGTGAGAAAAGCGACCCCGTGCCGTTCGATTCGCTCATGCGTGAGCAGCTTTACCGTTTTTGCACGCCACCCCAAAACCACCTTCATCAATGCCCACATGGGTTGGTATCCCAATGACCTCAAAGTTGGACAGCCTTATGACGAAATTTTCCGAATATGTACGTTGAAATTGGGGCGGTTATTGCCCGAAACTAGGCCGTCAGCCACGGGCCTCTAAACAGTTTTTTACCAAGTGGCAAGATAAAATCTTGTTTGGAAAAGATAGCTGGGTACCGTCAGAATATGCTACCTATTTTCGGGTTTTAGAAACCGAAGATGAGTATTTCCCCTACCATAAAAAGTACCATGCCTTCTGGCGCATGTATGGCATGGGGCTGCCCGATGAAATCCTGAAAAAAGGTCTATTACAAAAATGCCCTCCGTATCATTCCACGCATAGACCAAGGGCAATTTCCAGAAGTGAGAGTAATTTTGACTGTTTCGAATCTTTAATTAATAAACAAACGACTCTTTAAAATAAGCATGAACCGTAGAGAAGCAATCCAACAAGTATCCCTTCTTTTAGGGGATGATTTCGCTACCCACCATGGCGGGTGTCAATGGGGAGGTATTGAATGTCGGCGATAGCGTGAGCGTAACGGCTGAGCAAGAAGCATTTTGGCTGAGCTGGCAGATGTCATTATTCCTACCACCAGTACACCTGGTGCGAAAGCCGCTGGCGTAGAGAAGTTTATCGTGCGCGTAATGCGCGACTGCTACCCCAAAGCCGAACAAGAAAAATTTTATGCAGGCTTGACCCAACTCAATACCGACAGTAAAAATAAGTTTTCAAAAAGTTTTGTAGAACTCAGCGATGTACAAAAAAATGAGATGGTCAAAGCGACTACGGTGAGCAATAAGTCTTTCTTTATGCGTATGAAAGAGCTGACCGTAACGGGCTATTTCACCTCCGAAATTGGTGCCACCAAAGCCTTAGAGTATGTAGCTATTCCTGGTCGTTTTGAGGGCTGCGTTCCGCTCAAACCTGGCCAGAAAACTTGGGCTATCTAATCAATTTGAAGATTTGGTAATCAAAGATGCTCTTTTTTTATTTTCATGGGCGTTGTCTTTGCCTGTTTTCAGATTTTCAAATTCGCTAACTTTCAAATTCAAAAAAGATGTACTTAAATATAGATGCACAAAAAGAAAACACCTATGATGCCATCGTAATAGGCTCGGGGGTAAGTGGCGGTTGGGCTGCCAAAGAACTAACAGAAAAGGGATTACGGGTGTTGATGCTCGAAAAAGGGCATAAACTCGACCACGTAACCGATTACGAATACGCCATGAAAGACCCCTGGCAAACAAAATACAACGGGCGGCTCACCGAAGAACAAAAAGAAACCCACCCCAAACTAAGCCGCGATTATCCCTACAATGAGATGACCGAGAAATATTGGATGAACGACTCCGACTCGCTCTACAAAGAAGTAAAACGCTTCGATTGGTACCGGCCCAATATCGTAGGAGGAAAGTCTATCATGTGGGGGCGGCAGTCGTATCGTCTAAGCGATATTGACTTTGAAGCCAACCTCAAAGAGGGCATAGCCGTAGATTGGCCCATTCGCTATAAAGACATTGCCCCTTGGTACAGCTACGTGGAGAAAATCGCAGGGATTTCGGGCGAAAAATTGGGCTTACCGCAATTGCCCGATAGCGAGTTTTTACCTCCTATGGACATGTATTGTGTGGAAAAAGAAGTCCGTAAAAGTATCGAGAAAAATTTCCCAGGCCGTACCATGACCATTGGGCGTGTGGCCAACTTATCTAAACCTACCACGGTGCAAATCAACAATGGCCGTGCCGCCTGCCAGTACCGTAACAAATGCTCGTTGGGCTGCCCTTTTGGTGCTTATTTTAGCACCCAGTCGTGTACTTTGCCCCCTGCCGTCAAAACTGGTCGCCTGACACTCCGCCCCGAATCGGTCGTTACCAACTTGATTTACGACGAAAACAAAAAGAAAGCCACAGGAGTACGTGTGGTAGATGCCAAAACGATGGAGGAAATTACCTATCAGGCGAGTCTTATCTTTGTGTGCGGCTCGGCATTGGGTACGACGGCCATCTTGCTTAATTCTACCTCCAATCGCTTTCCGAATGGATTTGGTAACGATAGCGAACAGCTCGGCCACAACCTCATGGATCATCATTTCCGTATTGGTGCCAGCGGCACTTGGGAGGGCGACCAAGATAAATACTTCTTTGGTCGCCGTGCCAACGGGATTTATGTGCCACGCTACCGCAATATCGGCAACGACAAACGCGATTATCTACGTGGCTTTGGCTACCAAGGTGGTGGAAGTCGCTCAGGTTGGCAGCGTAATGTGGCTGAATTAAGTTTTGGAGCTGATTTCAAGGAAGAATTGACTAAACCCGGGCCTTGGTCAATGGGCTTGGGAGGATTTGGCGAAACTTTGCCTTACTACGAAAATAAAATGTACCTCGACCCCAAGGAAAAAGATAAATGGGGTATGCCATTAGTCGTCTTTGATGCTGAACTCAAAGAAAATGAGCGCAAAATGCGTGTGGATATGGGCAACGACGCTGCCGAAATGCTCGAAAAAGCAGGCGTGAAAAATGTGAGAATCAACGATCGGGGTTCTTATTTGGGCATGGCTATCCACGAAATGGGCACAGCCCGCATGGGCCGCGACCCCAAAACGTCGGTCTTGAATGGCAATAACCAAGTACATGCTGCCAAAAACGTATTTGTAACCGACGGCGCTTGCATGGTTTCTGCCTCTTGCGTCAATCCTTCATTGACCTACATGGCACTCACTGCCCGCGCGGTAGATTTTGCCGTGAAAGAACGGAAAAAGGAAATTTGTAGTTTTTTATTTTTTTGCCAAGCACATTTTAAACATTCCAAATCGCAAGATTTGGAATGTTTTGTTTTATAAGTGGTATGTGATTATTTGATGAGTCTGGCAAAAAGCTTTTGGTGCATTTTTTAATAAAATATCTCCTTATTTTATATATATTTATATTTCAAAAATTATATATAAAATGAAAACTACTATTGATTTGCCCCAAGAGTTAATAGAAGAGGCCATGCGGATAACTGGCTCAAAAACAATGGTTGAGGCCATTAAAAAGTCATTGAATGAAATGATTGAAAGAGAAAAACGTTTGCAATTATTGAATTTCAAGGGAAAGGTTGATTTGACTCTTGATTTAGAAATGCTTAGAGATAGAAAATCAGTGCTATGATATTGGTGGATAGTTCTGTGTGGATAGACTTCTTTCGAGGTGGCGATCAAGCCGACTTGCTACAAACTCTCATCACATTAGATTTGGTTTGTACCAATGAAATCATTCTTACTGAACTTGTTCCTACTTTGAAGTGGCAATATCAAAACGAACTCGTAGAGAGTTTGAAAGCACTTCCTTGCTCAACTTATACCTTTTTTTGGGAGGGAGTTAGGGCATTACAAGTACTCAATCTCCAAAAAGGCATCAACAAAGTGGGTATTCCTGATTTGATGATTGTCCAACAATGTATAGATCATAACCTCGAATTATGGAGTTTAGATAAACATTTTAGCCTAATGAGTAAACATATAAATTTAAAATTATTTCAGCCACCAAAGTAATTTTCTTCACATATTCAGCAACAAATGGGCAATCATAAAATAAGTACCTATGCCTACCAGGTCGTTGGCGGTAGTAATAAAAGGCCCCGAAGCCACAGCAGGATTAATGCCCAATTTATCGAGAATCAATGGGGTCACTGTTCCCATAAAGGAAGCCAACAAAACTACCGACAGCAACGATAAACTCACTACCCAGAAGAGTTGTGTTTCGCTGAAAATCAAGACATAAATGCCTGCTAACAGCCCGATAATGAGGCCATTGAGTGTAGCTATGACCATAATTTTGAGCAATCTTTCTTTCCAACCCAGTTCAATGCCCGTTTTGTCGGCCAAGGCTTGCACAATCAGTGAGGCTGTTTGGATGCCCACATTGCCGCCCGTCGAACCCATGATAGGGATAAAAATAGCCAGCGTAGCTGTTTTGGCGAGTTCTCCTTCAAAAAGCCGAATGACAGTGGCGGCCATGAGGCTACCAATCACCCCCACCACCAACCACGGTAAGCGGGCCTTTACTTGCTCCCAAAGGCTATCATCTTCCTCTACCTCGCCCGTGATACCCGAAATCGCCTGCATGTCTTCTTCAGCCTTTTCAGTAACAACGTCCAAGATGTCGTCAATCGTAATGCGCCCCAGCAAACGTTTTTGTACATTGACTACAGGAATGGCCTCCAAGTCGTAGCGCTGCATGATTTCGGTTACTTCCTCTACGGGTCGGTAGGTTTCGACATAATGCACATCTTCATCAAAGACATTTCCGATTTTGGTGTTTTTTCGTGCCAATACTAAATTTTTGAGTGAAATGAGTCCCAGCAGGGTTTGGTCGTCGTCCACCACATACACCGAATATACTTTCTCTACGTCTTCGGCTTGTTTGCGGATTTCTTCTATACACTCATTGACCGTCCAGTTGATGTTGGCCTTGACCAATTCTTTTTGCATCAATCCGCCCGCTACGTCTTCATCGTAGGGTAGCAGGTCAATGATAAATCGGGCTTGTTCGCGGTCTTTGAGCAGGGCTATTACTTCTTCGCGTACTTGGATAGGCTGCTCTTTGAGCAAATCTACGGCATCGTCCGAATCGAAGACCTCGATGTAATGGGCAATTTCTTTAGAGCTAAAATCTTTGAGGAAGCGCGTTCGGTCGTCGTGGTCAATTTCGGCCAATATTTTTGCACCTACCTCGGTATCAAGCAAGCTAAAGAGATAATGTGCTGGCTCAGTATCAAGCTCATACAGCAATTCTGTAATATCAGCAGGATACATATCTCCCATTTCAGCAGAAAGCAGCTTCTTATCTTTGGCTTCAATGGCGGCCTCTATTTTTTCGAGATATTCTTTGGTGAGTTCGAAAGTCATCGGTTGTGGAATGGATTAAAACTACAAAAAATTTACCTACTCATGCTGTACCAGTTGGGTTAAAACCACAAAATCGGCTACGCTTAGTTGTTCAGCACGTTTGTCTAAGAGAGGATGCTCAAAGGAAATTCCTAATGGTTTGAGGGCATTTCTAAGCGTTTTTCGTCGTTGATTAAATCCCGTTTTGACTACTTGTTTGAACAAAGCCTCGTCGCAATCCAATGCCTTTACGCTATTTCTTTTCAGACGTATCACCCCCGATTGCACCTTTGGGGGGGGCTCAAAGGCTTCGGGAGGTACGGTAAAGGCGTATTCAATGTCATAATAGGCTTGCAGCAAGACACTCAGAATACCATAGTCTTTTTTGCCTGGAGGTGAGGCCACACGCATAGCCACTTCTTTCTGAAACATACCCACGATTTCGGGTACAATATCTTTGTATTCTAATGCCTTGAATAAAATTTGGGAGGAAATATGGTACGGAAAATTGCCTATAATGGCCACATTTACAGGCTCTTTGGAGGCGCTATTATCCAAAGGTTTGGATAAATCTATCTGTAAAAAATCGCCGTCAATGATTCTATCTTTTAAAGCAGGGAAATGAATGTTGAGATAGGCGATAGACTCACGGTCAATTTCTACCACATATATTTGGTATTGGGTTTTGGGTAGCAGAAACTGGGTAAGTACACCAGTACCTGGCCCAATTTCGAGCACGGTGTCATAATGACCATGTCCCGATAGCAGGTTGGCGATATTTTCTGATACAAACATATCGCGTAAAAAATGCTGCCCTAAGTGTTTTTTTGCTTTGACTTTCATTAATTGCAAAATTGTTACTTTTGTTTGAAGATATTGCAAAGATGAACTGGATAATGTTTTGCAGCATGTTTATCTAACTAATTTTCGGGTTTAAATTGCTTTTTGCTATTAAGTTTCATTCATTAGATTATGCCAACCATCGCTCCTGTTACTGAACATAACCCTTTTATCGAACAATTGAATTTGTTTGGCCTTACGGTACTACCCAACGGGGTTATTTCTTTTGCCAATGCCTACACCTGTCGTATGTTGGGGTGGGATGTGCATGACTTTCAGCGATTCAATTTTTTTGAAGACCTGTTGCCTACTGATCAGCAGCCGGATGTTCAGCAGTTTTTAAAGGAATCTATTGAACGAGGTAGTTTGGCAGAGTTTCGAGAAATACCGCTGATTGCTAAGAACAGAAACACACGTACTATTCAGCTTAATTCGCTAATTATTAATAAAAGAGAGGATGTATTACTGGATTTTACCCTCGTTGGCGAAGACATTACCAATAAAGTAAGAGTAGCCAATGCTCTCAATAAATCCAATGCCCAGCTACAAGATTTGATAGACAACACCAGCGATTTGATACAGTTGATGTCCTTGGAAGGGAAGTTTCTGTTTGTCAATCGGGCTTGGCGCGAGAGATTAGGCTACGAAGCCAACGAGTTGATAGGCTTATCGCTCAAGGATGTGCTGTGGCCAGAGGCGGCAGAAGCTACTATGCAGGTTTTAAAACGAATCCAAGAAGGAGAGAATGTGCCTGATTTTGAAACTGTTTTCTGGAATAAACAGCACAAAAAAATCTATTTGACAGGTAGCGTAACATGCCGCTACGAGAATGGTAAGCCTACGGCTTTTCGATGTATTTTGCACGATGCCACCAGCCGAGTGCGGGCCGAACGTTCGCAGAGTTTGTATTATAGTATTGCCAACTGGACCATCAAAACCCAAGATTTGGACGAGTTTTATGCCCGTGTGCATGAGGAACTCGGCAAGGTCATAGATGCCCGCAATTTTTTTATTGCCCTCTACGATCCGTCCAAAAGTTATATGTATTTCCCTTATTACATTGATGAATACTTTAAAGGCAATATGCGGTTTACAAAACGCAAAATTGGAAATGGACTGACCGAATATGCCATTCGGGCCAACAAACCGCTGTTTTTGTATGAAAAAGACATGGTAGAACTCGCCGAAAAAGAGGGGGTTTATATGTATGGCAAAATACCCAAAGTACTATTGTGTGTACCACTTCGTATTGGCGATAGGGTAACAGGTATCATTGGTGTAAAGTCTTATACCAACGCCAATCAGTACCGTGCCAGAAATTTAGAAATGCTTGAATTTATTTCGGGACAAGTGGCCCTGGCGATAGCACGTAAGCAAAATGAAGCCGAACTCAATCGTCAAACAGCCCGACTCAATGCTATTTTTGATAGCAGCGCTTACCTGATATGGTCGGTCAATAAAGCCCTGCAGCTTACTTCTTTCAACAAAAACTATGCAGCTTTTTTACAAGAGCATCTTCGCACTACACCGGCCATCAATACCACCACCGAGCGGTTGGGCTGGCAGCTAATGACCCCCGAGAATCGCCGAACGATGGAAGAACGCTACCGCCAAGCATTCCGAGGTATTCCACAGGGCTTTGAAATGAAAATAGAAACCCGCAATGGCGAAGGAGATAGCTGGCTCGAATTTAGCCTCAACCCTATCCAAATAGAAAAAGGCCCCATTGAAGAAGTGTCGGGCGTGGCACGCGACATTACACCGCGTAAGCTGGCAGAGCTGGCCATGCAGCAAAGTGAAGAAAAATTTAGGGGGATTTTTGTCAATCTACAAGATATTTATGTACGGGCCGATCGGTCGGGTAAAATTACGATGATTAGCCCGTCGGTACTCAAACGTACTGGCTATACCGTAGAAGAAGCCCTCAATACCAATGTAGTAGATTATTTTGTCAATAAGAAGCTCATTCACAGTGCTTTGATTCACCTTGGGCGTACCAAAAGCTTGCGTAATTTTGAGGCAGAGTTGCGTATCAAAGATGGTACAGTGCGGCAGTTTATGTTTAATATGCTTTTGCTCAAAGATGAAGAAGGTGAGCCCATCTTTGCGGCTTTGGCGCGAGATATTACCGAACTCAAGCGCAACCAAGCTGAGTTGGTGAAGGCCAAAGAAGAAGCTGAAAAATCATTGAAAGTAAAAGAAAGATTCTTGGCCAATATGAGCCATGAAATCAGAACCCCCATGAACGGCGTGATAGGCATGCTTGACCTTATCAATGGTACTCAACTCAATGCTGAGCAGAAAGATTATGTATTGACCATGCGCCGTTCGTCAGAAACCTTGCTCAATATCCTCAACGATATTTTGGATTTATCCAAAATTGAGGCAGGCAAAATGGCACTTAATGAAGCCCCCGTAGCGTTGGAGGAAATCTTTGAGAAACTAACGGCCTTGTTTTCGCAAGTAGCCCGCAATAAAAACAATACCTTACATTGCTATTTTGAGGAAGGGCTGCCGCAGTTTATTATTGCTGACCAAACGCGCTTGTTGCAAATTTTATCAAATCTCACTTCCAATGCCCTTAAATTTACTGAAAATGGTACCGTCAAAATTCATGTATCTTCGGTATGGACCAAGGGTAGGTTTCATAAAATAAAAGTAGCAGTTCAGGATTCGGTTATTGGTATCACCCCCGACAACCTCAATCTTTTGTTCAATGCGTTCAGCCAAGTAGATACCTCTTCGCGCAAAACCTTTGGAGGCACAGGATTGGGATTGGTGATTTCTAAAGAATTAAGCAGGCTTATGAAAGGTGAAATAGGTGTGGAGTCGGAGTTAGGAAAAGGAAGTATGTTTTGGTTTACATTTGAAACCAAAGAAACGATGATTAGTCCCACCCAACAAAAAGCCAATAACGAAGAAATCAAGATTGAAAGTTATTTTACTGAATATCAACCTTCTATTTTACTGGTAGATGATAACTTCGTCAATCGTAAGGTAGCCAGTGAAATTCTAAAAAAGCAGGCTGCGTAGTGGATACTGCTGATAGTGGCAAAAATGCCATTGAACACGTTAAGGCCAGTTATTTACCCAACGCGCGCCCATACAATGCTATCTTTATGGATATTCAAATGCCCGACATGGATGGTATCGAAACCACCCAACGCCTTCGCGAGCAGTTTGGAGATACCTTGCCAACAGTAGTGGCTATGACTGCCTATTCGATGAAAGAAGACCGAGAACGCTTTTGAGTCAAGGCATGGACGACTATGTACCAAAACCTATTCGGGCGCAGGTACTTATTCTGAAAGTAAAGGAGATTGTAGAGGCAAGTAAATCATCAAAGCAAACAGCTATCTACCAAAAAAACAAAAGGATATTGCCCAAGAAATCATACTTCCTATTATAGATTTAGACATCGTAGCCCAACTACAAGAGTTAGGAGGTATGGAGTTGATTAGCTCTATTTTTGAAGATTTTGTCATTGAATCAACAGAACTGGTCAATGAGGCAGTAGCTGCCTTTTCCCAAAATGACATTGCTACTGTCAAGAGTAATCTGCATACCCTCAAAGGGAGTGCGGGTACGATTGGAGTATCGAGAGTGGCCGAAATAGCACGGGCTGGCGAGGGTAAACTCAAAACCAATGATACCAGCACTTTGGCGCAAGATTTGCCTCTTTTAAAGCAAGAATTTCAGACGTTTTTGAATCAATACCAACAGATTTTAGAAGAATTTGCCAAAAAATAGCCATAGTAAACGGCTAAAATTCAAGAATTTACAATCTATTTGTTCTTTAATGATATCGAAAGACAACCAAAAGGTATTGGATTATCGTATATAGTTTAATGATTTAAAGTTAATCAAGTGAAAAAAATATTGATTCTCAATGGGCCCAATCTCAATCTTTTGGGCAAACGCGAGCCTTCGATCTATGGAAGTCAAAGTTTTGAAGCCTATTTTCAAACACTACAAACCACCTTTGCAGACGCAGAGTTGCACTATTTTCAGTCGAATCACGAAGGTGCGTTGATTGACAAAATTCATGAAGTAGGCTTTGACTTTGATGGCATTGTGCTCAATGCTGGAGCTTATACACATACTTCGATAGCCATTGCGGATGCTCTTTCGGCCATCAAAACGCCAACAGTAGAAGTCCATATTTCCAATGTCCATGCACGAGAAGAATTTCGACACCATAGCTATTTGAGTAGCCGAGTCAAAGGAGTCATTGTAGGGTTGGGGTTGAAAGGATACGAGCTGGCGGTCAGCTATTTACTTTCTATATGATTACATTTTATCCAGGCCCTTCCAAAATCTATCCACAAATAGAGGGTTATTTAAAAGATGCCTACCAGTCAGGGATTTTGAGTATGAATCACCGTAGCCAGGGGTTCATGGATTTGCTGCGCGAAACCATCCGCCTGCTACACCTTAGGCTACATATTCCCGAAGATTATACCATTTACTTGGTATCGTCGGCTACGGAGGCTTGGGAGATTATTGCCCAATCGTTGACCCAACAGCACAGCGCCCATCACTACAATGGGGCCTTTGGCAAAAAATGGTTTAGCTATGCCTCTCATATTGTACCTCAAACTACGGGGTCTTTATTTTCATTGGACCAAACGTTGCCTTATCATTTGTTTGAACTCGACAATGACCCCCAAAGAGCGGCCTTTAATCGCCAACGCCTGAGTGAGTATGAGGTCTTATGCCTCACCCAAAGCGAGACCTCTAATGGCACACAAATTCGCATGGAAGCATTGGCTCAGGTGCGCTCCATGACCGATGCAATCATTGCGATTGATGCCACTTCTTCTTTGGGAGGTGTGGTTTTGGATTGGACACTGGGCGATGTGTGGTTTGCTTCTGTGCAGAAATGCTTAGGGCTTCCAGCGGGTTTAGGCATCATGGTCTGTTCGCCCAGAGCACGCGAAAAGGCCCGAATAGTCAATGATATTTTGCGCTATAATAGTCTTTTGTTTATCCATGAAAACTTTGAAAAATACCAAACTCACTATACGCCCAATACATTGGGTATTTATTTGCTCATGCGTGTGATGCAACAAGTAGCGTCTATTAAAAGGGTAGGAGGGGAGATAGTAACAAGAGCGCAAATGTGGTACGATTTTTTAGAAAATGAGTCGGTTTGGCAGCCTTTGGTTCAAAATCCAGCAACACGCTCTGATACGGTCATTGCCGTAAAAGGAGAGCAGGTGGCTATTGCTCATCTCAAAAAAGCAGCATTGATGGCTGGCATCACCCTTGGCAATGGCTATGGAGAATGGAAAACTACCACTTTTCGGATTGCCAACTTTCCTGCTATTGAAACCCATGAAGTGATGGCGCTGAAGAAAATATTGATGAAAAAGAATTAGATAATATATTATGAATAATCACCTCCATACTAAATGGTGGACAATCCTATTGATTTTAGGATTAAATGCTTGCCAGGTATTTGAGATTAAACCCTTGATTGAAGAGGAAATGACGGTTTATAAAGAGGTGTTTAATCTACCTTATGGACCAGAAAAAACACAGTCTTTTGATATTCATTACCCCGTAAGTGTAAAAGGTCGCCCTTCGGAGGTATTGATTTTACTACATGGCGGGGCGTGGGAAGGTGGTGATAAGTCCTTTTTGGCTCCTACGGTTGATGCACTCCAAAAAAAACAAAAAAACTTGACCATTGTCAATATGAACTACCGATTGACAGGTTCACTCGGAGTTAGATTGGAACAACAATTGTCTGACGTACAGCTTTTGATAGATTATTTACATCAAAATACGAGTCAATATAACATTACCGATGGAGCATTTATCATCGGAGGAGTGAGTGCTGGCGGGCATTTGGCATTAGACTATGCTTATTTAAAAGCCAATAAAAACACTATCAAAGGGGTGATAGGGATTGTAGCTCCTACCGACTTGACTTCGGAAGCACTTAGAAATGGGGGGCTTGAAAAACCGCTTCAAAAACTCATCGGAAAAACGTATATCGAGGCTCCTGAAGACTATCTTCATGCCAGTCCATTGCACATTTTAACAACTAATAGAATTCCAACCTTATTGTTTTATGGGGGGAAAGACACGATTGTACCATTCGAACAAGGAGAAAAGCTTAAACTAAAACTAACCCTCTTAGGAATTAAAAGCAAATACTATTTTTATCCTCAAGAAACACACGATTTTTCGGCAAATTTGCTTGCCGATAAGATTTTAAGCATGTTTTGATTGAGGCTGGGGCCATCTACTTTATCACGTTCAACGTTCCCTTGATAGTTTGATTGGTAAATCTAAGTCCATAAAAGTATTGGCCTGGAGGTACACCATCGCCGCACCATTTGAATTTAGTATCAGTAGAGCTAAAAACTAACTTTCCCCAGCGATTAAAAATTTCTATTTTTTCAAACGCAGGCCGCAAGCCACACTGGAAACACCCTCTACGAAGAAGCAATCATTTTTACCATCATCATTAGGAGTGATTACATTTGGGATATCTTGCTCCACATTGGTAGCAGTTGGTAAATTGCCCATCCGAAGGCGTACAGCCAAAGTGTCGCTTTTGTTTGGTCTGCAGCTGTTGTCATCAACCATAAAATTGATGACAACTTCTTTACCAGCTAATTCCGTGTACTCGGCACAGGAAGGCTTCCATTCAAATCGAGAAGTAAGACGAGATACTCCTGTTTTTTCATCAAACTTCATTTGATATTGCGTAAGCGTAAAACCTTTCCCTTGGGCATAAAGGCGGAGTTGGTCGGCTTTGTCAGTATCATCGGCATACACATCGAAGCTTACTGTACTACTGGCATCTATCGAGGGCAAGGGTACAGCAAAGGGTTGCGCATTGACCAAGCTTGTTGAAACCTTGGGCTTAGCGTTGGGTTTGGCAGTAGCTTGCAAACGAACAGTCACTGTATCTTTTACTTGGCGATTGCAGCCCACATCGGTCACGATAAAGTCCACTAAGTATTCTTTGTCGAGTGCTGTACACGGCGGATTCCAAGTAAAAGGTTGAGTGACAGTGCCTTTTCCTGTCGCATTGTTAAAGGTCATTCCTGCTTGATTGAGCTGAAAACCTCGTCCTTTCGCCTCCAAAATAAGGTCATCATTGTCTTTGTCTGTGCCTGTTACTTTAAAATTGAGGGTAGTCCCTTGCTGTATAGTGGCACTGTTATTGATCAAATCGGTTAATACATCTGGATTATTATTGGCAGAGCCTTCGATAAAAACCCGAATACGTAACGTATCTATAAGCGGTTGCGGGCAGCCATCATCGCTCACAATGACTTCTACTACGACAGGCTGGTTGTTGATACTTTGCACGCAGGGGTCAAAACATACAAGTGTTTTAAGTGTATCGCGGGTTGTTTTTGTAGTATAAGTGGCAGGATTGACACTCACGCTCTTGTCGTCAAAATTTACGCCTATTGCTTTTATCAAAAGTTTTTGGTTGGCATCTCGATCAGTAATCATTACTTCCAAACATTTTTGCTGGTCACGTTTGAGGGTTAAGACCTCTCCCGCTTTATAAAAGGTTGATTTTCCTGCTTCTCGATACATGGCTTCAGGGGCAAAGTTTTGGGGACAATCAACCACTTTTAGTTGAAACTCACGCCGAACGGCGCCAATCCGCACGCCTTTTCTAAACTCTTGGACCAATACTGCAAACACATACAAGCCCGCTTGGCCTGCCGTCACGCTCAGCATCCCCGTTCGGGAATTGATGGTTAGTGGACGAGGCCCAGGAATCATATTTTGGTCGTTGATGCCTGCTGCCCATACTACCTCGGGGTAAGTGCTACTACCTCGGGCAATAGGCTCAGGATTACCAGTGCCAGCGTATCCTGCCCAGGGTTTAGTGAGTGAATAGACCAAACTGTCACCATCGGCATCTTGGCCGCTAAAGTCAAAAGTAAAGGGGCGATTGAGGCAGATATAATCTCCCTTGAGTTCGCCGAATTTTGGAGATGAGTTGGTATAAGGCTGATTATTTTGTACCAACGCAGGAAACTCCATATAGAAAGTTTCACCTGTACTGGACGGATTGATGATATTGGTAATAATACTGTTACGGCAGCAGCGTTCCCAAACAATGTAATATCCCTTAGGATCATCGAAATTGGCGGTGTTAATGATGATCTCGCTTGAATATCGAATTAGTAAGGTTTGCAAATCAGTGTTGAGTGCACCACAAGTAGGATTGGTATAAGAAATAAGGCGGCGCGTAGTTTGAGGAAGTTCAATACTTCCCATAGCTTGATTGTCTGATTTACGAAAAAAATAGAGTGTAACTGTCTGTGTTTCAGCGGCTGGCCTCCCGTTGGCTTGGTCAAAATAGAAATTAAGCCCCACATAAAAACGATTGGCTGAACGGTTGGTGGGGTAAAATTCAATCTCTCCCCCTACAATGTGTGAAGCCCAACAACTAATAGGTAAAAGTAGGAGGATCCAAAATGTATAAAGTAGATTTTTTTTCATTTGGTTTTAGGGCTTAACTTCTTGGTGTACTTTTGTCGCTTTATTTACGCATGAACGCTGCACTTCGTTGCTTTTAGCAAAATATTAGACAGTAAACATTTTACTTTTCTTTCTTACCTTTTTTGCGGGTATTTTATTTTAGGATGAAAAATTACAAAAAAAATAGACAAGTTGTTGAGAATCTACTCATAGAAGATTTTGCGGCCGAAGGCAAGTGTATTGGAAAACTCAATGGAGTCATTGTATTTGTAGAGGGAGGAGCCGCTCCTGGAGATGTAGTGGACGTGGAGATTTTAGGATTTAAGAAGAAAAAATTTTATGAAGCACGGGTCATCAAAATTCATGCTTATTCCGAAAAGAGGGCCGAGCCTTTCTGCCAATATTTTGGTACTTGCGGTGGCTGCAAGTGGCAGCATATTAAGTACGAAGAGCAATTGCAATTTAAATGGCAACAAGTAACAGACCACTTGCAGCGTATTGCCAAAGTCCCATTACCCGAGATTGAGCCGATTGTTGCCTCCAAAGCAACTACCTATTATCGCAATAAATTGGAATTTACTTTTTCCAATTTTAGGTGGTTTACACCTGAAGAAATGAGCGAAGGCAATGAATTGGATAGAGATGCTTTGGGCTTTCATATTCCTAAGAGATTTGATCGTATTCTGGACATTGAAAAGTGCTATCTTCAGCCTGATCCCTCCAATCAAATCCGTAATGCGCTCAAAGCCTTTACCAAAGCGCAAGGGTTTCGATTTTACGACCAACGCAACAACGTAGGTTTTATGCGTAATATCATTATCCGTACTGCCAATACAGGCGACGTGATGGTAATCGCAGTTTGCCGAACCAAACCAGACAGACATTGAGACTATCATGGCCTATTTGGCCGAAACTTTCCCACAAATCACCTCATTGCAATACATCATCAATACCAAAGGCAACGATTCGTATTATGACCAAGCCGTGGTTTTGTATGCTGGAAAGTCCTATATCGAGGAAACGATGGAAGAACTCTTTAGGATAGGGCCTAAATCTTTTATCAAACCAACTCCGCCCAAGCTTATGAACTCTATAAAGTAGCCCGCGAATTTGCTCAATTGACAGGCAACGAACACGTGTACGACCTTTATACAGGCACGGGTACTATTGCCAACTTTGTAGCAAAACAGGCCAAGGCTGTTGTGGGGGTTGAATACATAACAGAAGCCATTGAAGATGCTAAAGTAAATGCCGAAATAAATGGTATAAAAAATGTTTCTTTTTATGCGGGCGATATGAAGAATGTACTCAATGAAGATTTTATCCGAGCCAATGGCCAGCCCGACGTATTAATCACAGACCCACCACGGGCAGGAATGGATGAATCCGTAGTGCGCACCTTACTGCAAATGGCACCTACCAAAATAGTGTATGTAAGTTGTAATTCTGCCACTCAAGCACGCGATTTGGCATGGTTAGATGAAAAATATACGGTCAAAAAGGTTCGTCCAGTAGATATGTTTCCACATACACATCATGTAGAGAATGTAGTTTTACTGAGAAAAGAAATAAGACAGATTAGCCAAATATTTTCTATCGAAATCTTTCAGTAACTTTTAGATAATAAGGTCTTTGTAATTACAAACAAAATACCTTACTTGCCGAAAAATTAGATAACTAAGCATAATTTCTTAGCGAATATACCTAAAATTAACGCATCTTCATCCACAAAAAAGCGCATGTGCCTTCATTGATTTATGTTGTATTCTTGATTAACTTGCGTAATTAGCTATTCAAAACTTACCTCCTTGAAACCGACAGACATCAAAAACCCTGAATACTTCCACAAAGTAGTGGATTGTCAGTATGCTTGCCCTGCCCATACACCTGTGCCCGAATATATTCGGCTGATTGCGGCCGAACGTTATTCAGAAGCCTACATGGTCAATTGGGAGTCCAATGTATTTCCGGTGTATTGGGCCGTACCTTGCGACCGCCCTTGCGAACCCGCCTGCCGCCGTGGACGCGTGGACGAAGAACCTGTAGCCATCTGCCGCCTCAAACGCGTAGCTGCCGACAACAAAGGCGAGGTCAAAAGCATGATGCCCCAAGGGCCTTTTGCCCCCAATGGTAAAAAAATTGCACTCATTGGTGGGGGGCCAGCCTCGCTTACGGTGGCACGAGATTTAGCCCCATTGGGCTATGAAATTCATCTCTACGATGACCAAACCAAAGGTGGTGGCATGATGCGAAGCCAAATTCCATCCTTCCGATTGCCCGAAAGTGTCTTGAACGAAGAAGTGAATTATGTCTTAGATTTGGGCGTTCATACCCATTTCAATACCCACGTAACGAGTCTTAAAGAGGTACTTTCCAAAGAATATGATGCCGTTTTTGTAGGAACGGGTGCGCCTAAAGGAAAAGATTTAGCCAAATTGCCTGGCCGCTGGGAAGCCAAAGCCAATGTCCATATCGGAATCGAATGGCTGGCCAGTGTAGCCTTTGAACATACGGCCAAAATCGGTCAAAAAGTAATTGTCTTGGGAGGTGGTAATACCGCCATGGACTGCTGCCGCACCTCTCGCCGCTTGGGTGGAGATGAAGTAAAGGTAGTGGTAAGAAGCCCTTTCAATGAAATGAAAGCCTCTCCTTGGGAAATTGAAGATGCCCTTCACGAAGACATTCCTATTTTAGATTGCCATGTCCCCAAGTCGTTTGTGGTAGAAGAAGGCAAACTCAAAGGCATGACCTTTGAAAAAGTGGAGGCTAAATATGACGACAAGGGCAAACGCTCGTTGGTGTCCACAGGTGAGCCAGATGTTTTTATAGAAGCTGATGATGTGCTGGTGGCTATTGGTCAAGAAAATTCATTTCCTTGGATAGAACGAGATTTAGGCTTGGAGTTTAACGAATGGGGCTTGCCAGTATTGGACGAAACGACCTTCCAATCTACGCTTCCTAATGTCTTTTTTGGGGGTGATTCGGCCATGGGGCCCAAAACGTGATTACGGCCGTAGCACAAGGCCATCAAGCGGCTGTGTCCATAGATTTGTTCTGTAACCAGCAATCACTCCTTGACGATCGCCCCTCGCCTTATACCAACCTCATTAGCCAAAAAATGGGCATCCATGAGTGGATTTATGACAGTGACGTTGCCAACGACGACCGCTACAAAGTACCTCATGCCGACAAAAAAATCACCCTCAAAGACCGTAAAAAAGAAGTAGAACTTGGATTTAGCCAAGAGACAGGTTTTAAAGAAGCCCAACGCTGCCTCAATTGCGATGTCCAGACAGTCTTTACCGAAAACAAATGTATCGAGTGCGACGCTTGCATGGATGTTTGTCCTACTTCGTGTATTACTTTTACCCTCAATGGCGAAGAGGAAGATTTGAGAACCCGCCTTACAGCCCCTTCTAATAACTTGACCCAAGATTTGTACGTGTCTGACACCCTCAAAACAGGGCGCGTGATGGTCAAAGATGAAGATGTATGTCTTCACTGCGGTCTTTGTGCCGAACGCTGCCCCACCTCGGCTTGGGATATGCAGAAGTACTTGTACTCGGTTACCAAAGCAGGCTGTCAATCCAGCGTTTTAGAAGCCATTTAACTCCAATCATTACACTTCTCTCAAAAGGATGCTTTTTTCCCTTACAAGAAAAGATACGCGAGAAAATATTTTTTAAAAATTAGGTCATAGCACCTTTCCACCAATGCAACAAGCAATCAATAAAGTAAACGACATCGTAGTACGCTTCGCCAACGTCAATGGCACAGGGTCGGCTTCAGCCAATAATATGTTTGCAATGTCTATTTTTAGAATGGGCATTCCAATGACTGCCAAAAATATCTTTCCATCCAATATACAGGGTTTACCTACTTGGTATGAAGTGCGTGTCAGCGAAAAGGGCTATTTGGGCCGTCGCGAAGGCGTAGATATCATGGTATGTGTCAATCCACAAAGTATGAAGCAAGACATTGCTTCGGTCAAATCGGGCGGATATTTCGTGTATGACAACACCAAAAACCTACATAAAGACTATATCCGTGATGATATTCACTACATCGGTATTCCGATGATTGGGATTTGTATGCGTTTATACCAAGATGCACGCCTACGCCAGTTACTCAAAAATATGGTGTATGTGGGTGCTTTGGCAGCCTTGTTAGACATTGAAATTGACGTGGTAAAAGGCATCATTGCTGATGAATTTGGCAAAAAACCCAAGCTCATAGATTCCAATGTGCAGGCCATGATGGAAGGCGTAAAATATGTTCAAGAAAATTATACTTATCCTTTAGAAAACTTACGTGTAGAGCGGCGCGATTTGGTTGGCGACAGCATCGTGATAGACGGTAATACTGCTTGCGGCCTTGGCGCGGTTTATGCCGGTGCAACTGTGGCAGGTTGGTATCCTATTACCCCTTCTACTTCTTTGGTCGAAGCCTTTGCCAAATACGCCAACCGCCTGCGCGTGGACAAAGAAACAGGCTTAAAAAAGTAGCCATCGTACAAGCAGAAGATGAATTGGCCGCTTTGGGCATGGTATTGGGCGCAAGTTGGAATGGAGCCAGGGCATTTACGGCTACCAGTGGGCCAGGTGTATCGTTGATGAATGAATTTTTGGGATTGGCCTACTTTGCTGAAATTCCCGCCGTACTCGTGGATGTGCAACGCGGAGGTCCCTCAACGGGTATGCCTACCCGTACCCAACAATCAGATTTATTGCTGGCGGCTTATGCTTCTCATGGCGATACCAAACACGTATTGCTCCTGCCAAGTACGCCTACCGAGTGTTTCTACTTTATGGCCGATGCCTTCGACTTGGCCGAACGCCTCCAAACACCCATTATCGTGATGACTGACTTAGATTTGGGCATGAATGACCACCTGACCGCGCCCTTGCAGTGGGACGACACCCGTCGCTACGACCGAGGGAAGGTCTATACCGCTCAAGATTTGGACGATTTGAGTGCGATGGGCAAACAGTTTGGTCGCTATCTCGATGTGGACGGCGATGGTATTCCGTACCGTACGCTCCCCGCTACTCACCCTACGAAAGGGTCGTTTTTTACCCGTGGTACTTCGCACGACGAATACGCACGCTACACCGAAGATGGGGTGAAAAATGCCGAAGTATTGGATCGCTTACTAATCAAATGGGATACTGCCAAAGAAATTACCCCAAAGCCTGAATTTTATCAGACTGAAAATGAAAGCAATACGGGCATTATTTTCTTTGGTACAACCACTTATGCGGCTTTAGAAGCCATGGATTTGTTAAGAGAAGAAGAGGGCGTAATAGTAGATGCCATGCGGGCTACGGCCTTCCCCTTTCATGCCTCGGTAGTCGAATTTATCGAAGCACACGAACAAGTATTCATCATCGAACAGAATCGCGATGCACAGTTCAGAACGTTATTGATCAACGAATTGGACGTGAATCCGAAAAAACTCCTTAAAGTCTTGAACTACGACGGTATGCCCATCACAGCCGAAGCCATTCGACGACAAATCGTGGGTGTAATGGCGAGTGCGTTATAAACGTACTGCCCTGCCGTTCGCGTTACAAACGTAAACAATCAAGAGAAATTTTCAGAAGGCAAAAAAACTATAGCTATCAATCATTCAAAAATGACCTACATAAAGCCCAAATTTCGCCATCCAGAAATGCCCAAAAATAACGTTGGGTACGCCAAAGCCGATTATGAAGGCGTGATTTCGACCCTCTGCGCAGGCTGTGGCCACGACTCTATCAGTGGCTCTATTGTGCAGGCTTGCTACGAAATGGATATTGAACCCCACCGCGTAGCCAAGCTGTCGGGAATTGGGTGCTCGTCTAAAACGCCGAACTATTTCCTTAACAACTCCCACGGTTTCAATTCGGTACATGGCCGAATGCCTTCGGTAGCCACAGGTGCCAATATGGCCAACCGCGATTTAATCTATTTGGGTGTGTCGGGTGATGGCGATACGGCCTCTATTGGCATGGGGCAGTTTGTGCATGTGATACGCCGCAACCTGAACATGCTTTATATCGTGATGAACAACGGCTGCTATGGCCTCACCAAAGGCCAAGACTCTGCCACGGCTGATAAAGGTTCGGTAAGCAAGGCCAATTCGGTCAATCCTTTTGAAGGCATTGACTTGGTAGGGATGGCTTTGGAATTGGGGGCTACTTTTGTGGCACGTAGCTTTTCGGGTGACAAAACTCAGCTTGTGCCCCTCATCAAAGCGGCTTTATCGCACAATGGTTTTGCTATTATTGATGTGCTTTCACCCTGTGTAACCTTCAACAACAACCAAGGTTCTACCAAATCGTATGACTACGTGCGCGAACACATAGAGGTACTTTCAGAAGTGGGATATGTGCCTGAAAAAGAGGAAATTACGACCGAGTATAACGCAGGGACTTCCGTAGGGGTAGAGTTACATGATGGTTCAGTAGTGCACCTTCAAAAACTGGCCGATGGCTGGGATCCACGCGACCGCCAAGCAGCCATGCAAGCCCTCCAAGCCGCCAAAGCCGAAGGCGAAATTTTGACAGGATTGGTTTATATAGACCCTCATAGCCAAGAATTGCACGAAGTGATAAAGTCAGATAAACGTCCATTGAATAGCCTTAGCGAAAAAGATTTATGCCCTGGGGCTGAGATGTTGGCGACAATCAACGAAGAATTTAGATAGTTGTATAGTCTTCTTTTTCAAACTGTTACCCATTAAAAAAGGTGTGCTTATGTAGGTTCACCTTTTTTAATGGGCTTATTTTTCATTAAAATTATTATTTTTATTTGTAATAAGTCTAAATAATGATTTAACTTTGCCACTGTATTAATCACCCAAACAAAAAGCAATGTTAAAGCGTATTTCACACCCTCAATTAGCCATAGTGGCGTTTGTTTTAATTGGCTTGGCAGCCTGCAATACAGAAAAAGAAGCAACGCCACAGCTGCGTAAATCTATGGATTATGCTACGCTGACTAATGCCACCTCTTACAGCAGCTTATTTATAGATGAAACTGGACAAACAACGGTTGATTTAGCCAATGGTAACAATCTTTATAAGATGTTTCAGGCACTTAATACATATATAAGCTCGTCGATTAGTGGCAATAAACTCATTGATGCAACAGTTCTAAAAAATATGTATGCAAATACAGGGAACGCCTTTGCAGATAGTACAAAGTTGAATATATCGGGTGTGCAGCTCCGCAACATCACGGCCGCTTCATGGACTGCCATGGAAGCCGAAAAAGTGAGGACCTACTTTGAAACAAACTTTGTGGCTGTAGCTGAAGCGAGCAAATCTGTTACAGCGATTGCTGCTAAAGGAAAAGCCGGTAAACTTGGTACTTATCTGGTAGATGAAAAAGGAATAGAACCTATTCAGATTATCCAAAAGTCATTGATTGGGGCATTGCAGTACGATTATATTGGCAATGTGCTCTTAACCAAAGGCTTAGAGGCCGACAATTCAACGCTGCTAACAGGTAAAAATTATACCCAATTGGAGCAGAATTGGGATGAAGCCTACGGCCTACTGACCTTGAATCCTATTTATTTGAAGGGAGCTACAGATGCTGTAAGAGGAACAACCGAGTTTGCTTTAGGTGCTTATATTTGGGAGTATAACAAGGGAGCATATGCCAATATATATCCTGCTTTTTTGAGGGGCCGTGCAGCCATTGTAAATAATGACAAAGCAGAATTAAAAAAACAAGCAGATTTTATCAAAGCCGAAATGGAGAAGGCAATGGCCAGTTCAGCCATAGGGTATTTGGGTCCCAAATATGTAGCAGCTACTACCGATGCTGCCCGGGCCCATGCCATTGCAGAAGGGCTTGGTTTTATCTACTCTTTGCGTTTTGCAACCGTGAATGGTGCAGATGCAGCCTTCTCGGACAATATCCTAAAAGCGTTGATTTACGACGCACCCAATGGCTTTTGGGATTTGACACCCACTAAAATTACGGCTGCTTCTGATGCGATTAAAACCAAGTTTAAATTATAATCATTGATTTCAGGTACATTTTTATTATGGCCGCCAGTTTGGTTGTCAACGGAAACGTTTGAACCGACTGGCGGTTGACAGGTGAAACAATTAAAATTGACTCAATCTACTTAAAGAAAAGCCTCATTTTCAAGAATATGGCCACATTCAAACAATATAGAGCAGTCCTCCCCTTTTTCTTTGGGGTACTCATTTGGTCTTGTGGAGGCAGTGGAGCTAACCCAGAACCCACGCCCAACGACGATACAAAAGACAGAAAAGCGGTGCTTGTGCATTTGGCTGATAATATCATCATTCCTTCATACAATAATTTTAGACTAAAATTGGCAGCCATGGAGGCAAAATCATTGGCTTTTGCTGCCAAACCCGAATTAGGTACACTCATGGATTTTCGTACAGCATGGGTAGAAGCCTATACAGAGTGGCAAAAAGTAGAGCTGTTTGATGTAGGGCCAGCCAACAAGACGGCCATTAGAAATTATTATAATATTTATCCTACCAGCATAACTGGTATCAATGAATACATCGCCAATCCAACGGTCAATTTAGAAGTAGCATCCTCTTACGACAAACAGGGTTTTCCTGCTTTAGATTACCTATTGAATGGTGTGGGCGCATCAGATGCACAAATTGTGGCCTATTACACCACTCCGTTGGAAGGTCCCAAACGCTTGGCATATATCAAGCGCATTATTGACCATCTGACTGCGCTGCTAACCAAGGTAATCAACGATTGGAACACCACTTATCGTACCGAGTTTACGACTAAGACTGGCTTGGATATTGGCTCACCGATGGGAGAACTAATAAACGGGTATGTGCTTCATTACGAACGGTTTATTCGTTCGGGGAAATTTGGTATTCCTTCGGGTACTATGCTCAATGGGGTGGTTTCGCCCGAAAAAGTAGAAGCCTTCTACAAAAAAGATATTTCAAAGACCTTGGCTCAAACAGCCCACCAAGCCTTTATTGATTTTTTTAACGGAAAAAGCGTTTTGACTGCAACGAATGGCCCTTCTTTTAAAACCTATCTGGATGGATTAGGGGCCAAAGATAGTGCTAATGGACAAACACTAAGCAGTAATGTCAATGCGCAATTTGAGGTAGTCGCTCAAAAAATAAATGCCCTCAAACCCAGTATTTACGAGGAAGTAAAGACTAATAATACTGCCGTTATACAGGTTTATAACGAAATGCAAAAAGCCGTCAGGATGTTGAAGGTGGACATGACCTCGGCAATGAGCATTGTCATCACTTATACCGACAACGACGGCGATTAGTGGGGGTATCATTAGTACATATCTACACAAAGCAACCTCTGCAGCACCTTTAGTAGTTTTTAGAGTAACCTTTGGGGTAATGCTGTTCGGAAGTATTGTTCGTTTTTGGCTCAAAGGCTGGATTACAACTTTGTATATCCAGCCACGCTACTTTTTCCCGTTTTATGGCTTTGAGTTTGTCAAACCCCTCGGCAATTACACCTATATCCTGTTTGCTGTCTGTGGTCTTTGCGCACTTTTGGTGGCTTTAGGGCTTTTTTATCGTTTCGCTGCGATTGGCTTGTTTTTGAGTTTTACTTATATCGAACTGATAGACAAGTCCACCTATCTCAATCACTATTACTTTGTAAGTTTAGTGAGCTTCGTGCTGATTTTTTTACCTGCCCATGTTTATTTTTCGTTGGATGCGTATCGAAACAAGCGGCTATTGGCTGGTCGTATTCCGCGGTGGTGTTTAGACTCCATTAAATTATTGGTGGGTATTCTCTATTTCTATGCGGGTTTGACCAAACTCAATAGCGATTGGTTATGCCATGCTTTGCCACTAAAAATATGGCTACCCGCGCACAATGATATACCTGTATTTGGGGTTCTGTTCAACTACCCTTGGGTTCCCTTTGTATTTAGTTGGTTTGGGTGTTTATACGATTTGAGTATCCCTATTTTGTTGTGGAATAAGCGTACCAGAGGTTGGGCATATATGGCCGTAGTTGTTTTTCATGGGCTAACAGCAATGCTCTTTCCGATTGGGATGTTTCCTTACATTATGATTGTAACGGCCCTTATCTTTTTCTCGGGCGATTTTCATCAACAAATCATCGAAAAAATGAATATTTGGCTGCGCCTACAGGCAGCTTGGCTACAAGCAACGGCAACCTACCAATTCTCTCGTATTCGGCAGCAATTACTCCTCGGTGGTTTTACCCTATTTTTTTTAGTACAACTACTATTCCCATTTCGCTATCTATGTTACCCAGGTGAATTGTTTTGGACAGAGCAGGGCTACCGATTTTCGTGGCGCGTTATGCTCATGGAAAAATCGGGGATGGCACAGTTTACTATCAAAGACGATACAGGTAAACAATGGGTGGTCAATAATGCCGATTTTCTGACCCCCTTGCAGGAAAAAATGATGTCCACACAGCCCGATATGTTATTGCAATATGCCCATCTACTGCGCGATTACTATAAAACCCACGGAGTGAATTTTCCTCAAGTCTTTGTGGACTCGTATGTTGCCCTGAATGGTCGTATAGGAAAACCTTTGGTTTCTCCAAGCACCGACTTGGCCAAAGAAATAGATTCATTTCAACCTAAATCTTGGATACTTCCTTTTGACGATGAAATTAAAGGTTTTTAGTTGTTTCTTTTTTTATGGTATTAGCTTGTATGTTCATGGGCAAAACAAGCAACGCGACAGCACCATCGTAGGCGATACATTGAAAGAAATCATTGTTACTGACAAACAAGTAAATTTTGGTTTCACGCGTCTGCGTGGCGTTGAAAACATGGGCATTTATGAAGGAAAAAAATCAGAAGTGATTATTCCTGAACAGCTGGTGGCCAATCTCGCCACCAACAACGCCCGCCAAGTCTATGCCCGTGTGGCAGGGCTTAATATTTGGGAAAATGATGGGGCGGGTCTCCAGCTTAGTATTGGTGGGCGTGGGTTAGATCCCAATCGTACTTCCAATTTTAATGTGCGTCAAAATGGACATGACATTAGTGCCGATGCGTTGGGCTACCCCGAAAGCTACTATACACCACCTGTTGAAGCCATTGGTCGTATTCAGATTGTGCGCGGGGCGGCTTCGCTTCAGTATGGTACGCAGTTTGGCGGCTTGCTCAACTTTGTGATGAAAAAACCCAACCCCACCCGTAAAATAGAACTGATGGCACGGCAAAGCATCGGTTCTTTTGGATTTTATAATGCTTTCACCAGCGCGAGTGGCACAGTAGGTAAGCTGAGTTATTATACTTTTTTGCAATACAAAAAAGGAAATGGGTGGCGAGGTAATGCTCGATTTAACAACGTAACAGCCTATGCCGACATTGACTACCGATTGTCTGCAAAAACGACGATAGGTATAGACCTAACGCATACCCAATATTTGGCACAGCAACCAGGTGGCCTCACAGATCTGATGTTTAAGACAGACCCACGCCAAACCAACCGAGAACGTAACTGGTTTAGTGTCAATTGGAACATGGCGGCATTACACTTTGACCATCAATTTAATGCTACAAGCGATTTCAATTTGCGTGTGTTTGGCCTATCGGCCTATCGCTATTCGGTGGGTTTTCGCCCCAATCGAGTTGCCACAATTGACGACAATACCGAGCGAGACCTTATCAAAGGCGATTTTGCCAATTGGGGGGCAGAAGCGCGCTTTCTGAAACGCTACCAGCTCCACAAAACACAGTCGGTGTTGTTGGTAGGAAGCCGCTACTATCATGGTTTTAACCATAGCCAACAAGGGCAAGGCAGCAGAAACAAGGACGCTGATTTTACTTTCGTAGAACCCGACAAATACATGATTTCAGACTATCGTTTCCCCAATCGAAACGCCTCTCTATTTGTTGAAAATATTTTTTATTTGAACGATAAGCTATCACTCACGCCAGGGCTGCGCTATGAAAATATTTATACCACTGCCAATGGCTTCTACGGAAATATAGCCCGCGATTTGGCTGGAAACATCATCAACATACAGCGTACCAAGGAGGTGCGTAGCAATGGTCGCCAGTTTGTGTTGGGAGGGATTGGGTTGAGTTATAATCCAATCAATCAGATAGATATATATGCCAATGTCTCACAAAATTATCGTTCGATTACCTTTAGTGATATGCGTAGTGCCAACCCATCTGCGGTGATAGACCCCGATATGAAGGATGAAAAAGGATATTCCATTGATTGGGGCGTGCGAAGTCGCCAGACTGCAGCCTATAACTATGATGTCAGCCTTTTTTATCTAAATTATAACAATCGCATTGGTGAGGTGCAGTTTTATGATGCAAGCAACCGCGTGTTGCGCCTGCGTAGCAACATTGGCCAAGCCGTTATTATGGGGGTAGAGTCATATGCCGAAGCAGATTTTTTTCGGTTATTTCACGCCCCAAATAAGGAGGTAAGTGGTGTGGTGTTTACTAATGTGGCATGGATAAAATCTCAATATAAGTATAGTCAAATAGCAGGGGTACAGGGAAATCAAGTAGAGTTTGTCCCTAAAATCAACCTCAAAAATGGGGCAAGATTTGCGTATAAACACCTCAAAACTTCCTTTCAGTTTACGTACTTGACTAATCAATTTTCAGATGCTACCAATGCTCGTGATGGCGGTGTGGCGGGAGTCGTAGGACTCATACCTACCTACAAAATCATGGATTTGAGTTTTTCATATACGTTTAATAAATACAGCTTAGAGGCCAGTATCAACAACTTGGCCAATGAAATGTACTATACACGCCGTGCGACGGGCTATCCTGGTCCAGGTATTCTCCCTTCCGACGGACGTAGCTTTTATTTGACCTTTCAGGTAAAAATATAGGCTTTTTCAAAGCGATATTGGCGATATTCTACAAAACTTTATAGGAATAATACCTATTACGCAACCGTTCCCGAAAACGCTTGCGTTAAAAAAAAGCGTATTTTGAAGAAAATCCTCAGGATACATTGGTAACTTAGCCGAAAAACATAAACATTCTAATTTTTATCTAATTCCCATGAATAAGCCAATCCGCCTATTTTGTTTATTGCTTTGCCTAACAACTCTATCGGCTGTTGCCCAAAAGAAAAATGGACTCCCCTTTTTGATGGAAAGTCTTTTAAAGGTTGGAAGCAACTCAATGGTCAAGCAAAATATACCATCGAAAATGGAGAAATGGTAGGTACTACTGTAGCCAATACGCCCAATTCGTTTATGGCTACTGAAAAAGAATATGGTGATTTTATCCTTGAGTTAGATTTAAAAGTAGATAATTCGATGAATTCGGGCATTCAAATCAGAAGCCTTTCTACCCCGATTACCAAAATAGCCGTGTGCATGGCTATCAGGTAGAGGTTGATCCTTCTGATAGAGCTTGGTCGGGAGGAATTTATGATGAAGCGCGGCGTGGCTGGCTCTATAATCTCAATTTCCATCCCGAAGGCCAAAAAGCTTTCCGCAAAGGCGAATGGAACAAATACCGCATCGAAGCCATTGGAAATACCTTCCGTACTTTTATCAATGGCATTCCAACGGCCTATTTGGTAGATGACATGACCCCCAAGGGCTTTATCGCACTGCAAGTTCACGCCATTGGAAAAGATCAAAAAGAAGGGACGCAAATCCGTTGGAAAAACATCAGAATTCAAACCGAAAACCTCAAATTGAGTCCTCCTGATAACTGCCCAGTAGTCAATATGGTTTTGAACAACCTTTCTCCCGCAAGAGCAAGCGCAGGGTTTTCAGTTGCTTTTTAACGGCAAAGATTTTACGGGTTGGCGGGCAGTACATGGCACCAAAATGCCTGAAAAACATTGGAGTGTGATAGACGGTACCATCAATGTAAGCCCCTCTGATGGCTCCGAAACAGGCAATGACATCGTAACCAACCAACAATATGGTGCTTTGAGCTGGTTTTTGAGTTTAAACTGACCGAAGGGGCCAATTCGGGTGTGAAATATTTCGTCAATGAAGATTTCGATTCCAACGGAAAATCGGGTATAGGTTTAGAATACCAAGTACTGGACGACGAAAAACACCCTGACGCTAAAATGGGTGCTGTGGGTAATCGTACTATGGCCAGTTTATATGATTTGATTCCTTCTTATAAATTAGACAAGCGTTTCCAAAAGAAAATAGGCGAATGGAACCAAGCGCGTATTGTGGCATTACCCAACAATACTATTCAGCATTGGCTCAATGGCTTTAAAGTGCTTGAATATGAGCGCAAAAGCAATGTCTTCGATGCGTTGGTAGCACGCAGTAAGTATGAAAAATACAAAGGCTTTGGCGCAGGTGATAAAGGCAATATCTTGATTCAAGACCATGGTAACAATGTTTCATTCAAGAATGTATAGATTCGTGAATTGAAATAGAAACACTCTCTCATGCACTGAAACCTAACCTAAAATGAAAAACAGATTTCTCTTGTCATTGGCCCTGATTTCAGGGCTAACGGTAGCATCTGGCCAAACTCAGGTGCAACCTAATCTCGGCCATCGTTCTGTTAAAATATTGAAAATAAATGGCTTAGAGTTCAAAGATCTTAATAAAAATGGTCAACTTGATTTGTATGAAGATTGGCGACGCTCTAATGATGTAAGAATAAAAGACCTCGTTTCTCAAATGACTTTGGAGGAGAAAGTAGGTTTTATGCTTATCAGCACTACCCGTATGGCAGGCGACTTTGCTTTTCAGCCAAATGCGCCAAAGGCGGAGATTTCGAGTGGTTTCAACGAAGAAGATTTGATGCAACCTATCAATATGTTTACCCGCAAGCCTTTGGCTGTACCTACTATGTCGGCTGCAGGAACGACCAAAGGTGTCATCAACTTCAACTTACGCCACTTTATTCTAAGAGCCAATACAAGTGCAAAAATGATAGCCGAATGGTCGAATAATTTACAAGCCTTGTGCGAAACATCTCGTTTGGGTATTCCTGCCATTGTGGCCTCCAATCCCCGCAATCATATCACTGTTGATGCCTCTATCGGTACGAGTGTGGGTGCGACCGTTTTCTCAAAATGGCCAGGAGAATTGGGTATGGCTGCCATGCGCGATTTTAAATTGACCCGAGAGTTTGCCGAAATAGCGGCCAAAGAGTGGGCGGCCGTAGGGCTACGCAAGGGCTATATGTACATGGCTGACTTGGCTACTGAGCCTCGTTGGCAGCGTGTAGATGGCACTTTTGGTGAGGATGCCGACTTAGCGTCAAAGATGATTCGGGAAATTGTGCTGGGTTTTCAGGGAACAAAGCTCAACAAAAACTCGGTAGCCATGACTACCAAACATTTCCCTGGTGGAGGCCCACAAGTGGGTGGGCAAGACTCCCATTTTGATTGGGGAAAATTTGCCCATTATCCTGGAGGGAAGTTTGAGTATCACCTAAAACCTTTCATCGCTGCCATCAACGCGGGTACTTCGGCCATTATGCCCTACTATTCAGCCCCCAAAGACAAGAATATGGAAGCCGTAGGTTTTTCTTACAACAAGGCCATTATTCAAGATTTATTGCGTAAAAAATTGGGTTTCAAAGGGATTATTAACTCCGACACAGGGCCTATTGATATGATGCCCTGGGGGGTAGAAAGTCTCACCATTTTACAGCGTTATCAAAAAGCACTCGATGCGGGAGTTGATCTTTTTTCGGGTGGAGCAGACCCCGCGCTGCTGCTCGAAACAGTTAAAACAGACTTGGTTTCAGAAGCAAGAATCAATGAATCAATTACGCGCCTCTTAAAAGAAAAATTCGAGTTAGGCTTATTTGAAAATCCATACGTAGATGCTGAAGCGGCCAGCAGATTGGTAGGCAATGCTGAATTTCAGAAAAAAGCAGATGTAGCCCTCCGCAAATCCATTGTTTTGTTGCGAAATGAGGCCAAATTGCTCCCCATTGCTCCCAAAACAAAGGTGTATTTTGAGACCTATTATGACAATGGGCGAAACAAAACGCCTATTACAGTGAATATGCCTCAGAAAAATCAATGGAATATCGAATTTGTAGCCACCAAAGAAGAAGCCGATGTCGTGCTGCTTTGGCTTATTCCTTCGGGGGGAGGGCTATTTAGCTCACAGGGCAAACCCATAGATTTGACTTTGTCAAAAAATAAAATTGATGTGGCTCATATCAATGAATTGACCCAGACCAAACCCACGATTGTGACAATCAATTGTTCAAGCCCTTGGGTCATTGATGAAATAGATAAAGGAAATGCAAAAACCATTGTAGCTACCTTTGGCACTACCCAAGAAGCCCTTTTAGATGTGATTAGCGGGGTATTTAATCCTACTGGTAAAATGCCTTTTACTCTCCCTATTTCCCAAAAAGTGGTCGACGAAAATCAATCAGATGTACCCGGTTATATGAAACCTAAAGGATATGCTTTATTTGAGTTTGGTCATGGACTGAGTTATTAATATACAAAAAAGAACTACATTCAGTTAAGAAAAGCAAAAATTGGTTAAGTTTGGCGTAATATCTCTTTTTGTAGGTATTACGCCTTATGAAAAAAGTTACTATCAAAGATATTGCCCGACAGTTACAACTCTCTACTTCTACCGTATCGAGAGCGTTGAGAGGGAGTTGGGAAATAAGCGAAGAAACCAAACAGCGCGTTTTGGCTTTGGCCGAAAACTTAGATTATACACCCGATCCCGTGGCTTTAAGCCTACAAAATAGCCATAGCAACGACATTGGAGTGATTGTGCCTGATATTTCAAATTCCTTTTTTTCGGGAGTCATTGCTGGTATTGAAGATGTTGCTTTTGAGAATGGCTATCATGTAGTCATTTATCAAAGTCATGATGATTATGAACGCGAAGTACTGAATGTAAAGCATATCTACAACCGCCGTAAAGATGGACTTTTGGTGTCGTTGGCGGCAAATACCCGAGATTTTTCCCACTTCAAATCCTTGCATGACAAAGGCTTTCCGATGGTGTTTTTTGATCGTATCTATGATGAAATAGACACGCATACGGTGTCAGTAGATGATTATGAAGGCGCTTATCAAGCTACCGAACATTTGATTAAGCAAGGATGTGAGGCCATCGCTCATATCTCTGGCCCTATCAACCTGCTTATTAGTCGCCGTAGAATAGAAGGATATTTTGCCGCTTTATCAGATTATCAGATTACTTACAACGAAGCATGGGTTCGAGAAGCTCAATATAACTTTCAATCTGGATTCTTGGCAACTCAGCAACTATTGGCAACAACTACAGGTATCGACGGTATTTTTGCGGCCAGCGATAACATTGCCATTGGATGTCATGCGGCCATTTCGGAAGCAGGGCTACTGATGCCCCAAGATATTGCGCTGATAGGTTTTTCAGACTTGCCCATTAGTAGTTTGGTCAATCCCCCTTTAAGTACTGTAGAGCAACCTGCTTTTGAGATGGGGTGTTCTGCAGCTGAGTTGTTAATTAGCTTAATTAAAAATCCAACGGGACAAAGAACGTATATGAATAAGGTCATGAAAACCAATTTGATTGCAAGAAAATCCTCTTTAAAAATACAACCATGATCTATAAAGTAGTAGTAGGAGCCACTGAGGCTGTGAGCGATATTCAAGAAGGGGCAGTGTTGATGTTGGGCGGTTTTGGTTTGTGTGGCATTCCAGAAAATTGCATCTCAGCTTTGCTTCAAAAAGGAACAAAAAACTTAACCTGTATTTCTAACAATGCAGGTGTGGATGATTTTGGCATAGGGCTGATGCTCAAAACGCGTCAAGTAAAAAAAATGATTTCTTCATATGTAGGTGAAAATCAGGAATTTGAGCGACAGTTGCTGGCAGGAGAACTCGAAGTAGAATTGATTCCACAAGGTACTTTATCCGAAAGAATTAGGGCTGGAGGTGCAGGTATTCCTGCTTTTTTTACGCCTGCTGGAGTAGGTACAGAAGTAGCAACTGGAAAAGAAGTAAGAGAATTTAACGGTAAAAAATACGTATTAGAGCAAGCATTAACTGCTGACTTCGCCCTCATAAAAGCTTGGAAGGGCGATACTGCTGGAAATCTCATATTTAAGGGTACAGCCCGCAATTTCAACCCAATGATGGCCATGGCGGGCAAAATCACGATTGCTGAAGTAGAAGAATTAGTACCTGCTGGAGAACTCGATCCTAATGATATTCATACGCCAGGGATTTTTGTGCAGCGTATTTTTCAAGGAAAAAACTACGAAAAAAGAATTGAGCAACGGACTACTAACATCAAAGAAGGGGTAAAAGAAGCTACTTCACAAGCTATTCAAGGGCCGCTCGATAAATTTGGGATTGCAAAGCGAATCGCTCAAGAACTCAAAGAGGGCTATTATGTCAATCTCGGGATTGGCATTCCCACCTTGGTTGCCAATTATATCCCATCAGGAATGAATGTAGTGTTACAATCTGAAAATGGCCTCTTGGGCATTGGGCCTTTTCCTACCGAAGCCGCAATAGATGCTGACTTGATCAAGGCAGGCAAACAGACCGTTACGATGCTACCAGGATCGTCTTTGTTTAGCTCGGCAGATAGCTTCGCTATGATTCGGGGCGAACATATTGACCTGACGATTTTGGGAGCCATGGAGGTGTCTGAAAATGGCGACAGTGCCAACTGGAAAATTCCAGGCAAAATGGTGAAAGGCATGGGAGGAGCCATGGACTTAGTAGCCTCGGCACGAAACATCATCGTGGCCATGCAGCATGTCAATAAAGCAGGACAATCTAAACTTCTAAAACAATGCTCGCTGCCTTTGACAGGCGTAGGCTGTGTCAAGAAAATTGTAACCGAGTTGGCTGTATTGGAAGTAATGCCTCAAGGAGGATTTAAACTTTTAGAGCTGGCTCCTAACGTAACCATCGAAGAGGTGAAAAAAGCCACCGAAGGGACGCTTATCATAGAGGGCGATATACCCACCATGCAATTCTAACAAATAATTTGAAGCGGAGTAAATTTGACCATATAGCGAACTGCTTTTTAACAAGACATTGTGTCTAATTTTTGAGTTATCTTATTCAACCCTTTTTTTCAAATGAACGTATTTAAAAAACACCATTCAAGAAGATCGTTTCTTCAATTCACCGCCAGTACGGTAGCCAGCCTCACGGCCTCATCTGCGCTGGCACAGGCTACTTTTTTAAAAGAATCAAAAAAGGGGCTGTCATTGCCACTCGGTGTCTGCACCTCGTACGATAAAGCCGAGTTGTTGAAAGAATGGGGCTACTCGTTTGTAGAAGAAGGTGTTGGCCGATTTTTGATTCCAGACAAAGGAGGCGACGAACAATATCAGACAAACATAGACAAACTGAAGACCATTCAGTTTCCTATTCGGTCGTATGTGAGTTTTTTTCCTGGTGATCTTAAATCAGTGGGAAACGATACCCACCATGAAGCTATTCTCAAACGAGCAGAGTTGGCTTTTCAACGTGCCAAAGAATGTGGTTCTAAAAACATAGTATTCGGAAGCGGTGGCTCGCGTCGTATCCCTGATGGTTTTGACCGTCAACAAGCCAAACTTCAACACATTGAACTGAGCAAAAAAATGGCTCCATTGGCCGAAAAGTACGGCATCATGATCGCCATAGAGCCACTCAATCGTAGTGAAACCAATTTTATCAATAGCTTGGCCGAAGGCGTAGAAATTATTGAGGCAGTCAACCACCCTAATTTTAAACTATTGTGTGACATCTACCATATGGCCAAGGACGATGAAGGCCCCGAACAAATCATCAAGTTTGGGAAACACATTACCCACTGCCACATTGCTGAAAAGAAAAACCGCACGGCTCCAGGGGTAGAAGGAGATGATTTTAGTCCTTATCTACGCGCATTGAAAAAAATTAAATATAAAGGAGGTTTATCGTTGGAGTGTCGTTGGAAAGACTTCGATAGCGAGGCCAAACGGGCAATAGAAGTACTCCAAAAGCAATTGCTGTTGGTTTGAGTTATTGAAAAATGAGTCATACTTTAGCCCAAATAAGAACCGTCAACGTAATACGCTATGTCACACCTTTGCGAGAAGGAGGTTCGTTGCCTGCAATCGTGGAGGCTGATGATGGTTTCTTGTATGTGATGAAGTTTAGGGGGGCAGGGCAAGGGGCTAAAGCCCTTATTGCAGAGTTTATTTCGGGTGAAATTGCCCGTATTTTGGGGTTTCGTTTGCCCGAAATTGTATTTTGTACGCTCGATATTGCCTTCAGTCGCTCCGAACCCGACGAAGAAATCCAAGATTTACTACGTGAAAGTGTTGGTCTCAATTTAGCTTTACATTACCTTTCAGGGGCTATTACCTTCGATTCCTTAATAAACGTCGTAGATACACAACTCGCCTCTCAGATTGTGTGGTTGGATAGTTTTTTAACCAATGTGGATCGGACAGCCCGCAACACCAATTTGCTGATGTGGCACAAGGAACTTTGGCTGATTGACCATGGCGCATCGCTCTATTTTCATCATGCTTGGGACAATTGGCAAGAACAAAGTAAGAAGCCTTTTGTGGCTATCAAAAATCATGTTTTACTACCTCAAGCGTCCGAACTCATCGAGGTAGATGCTGCTTTCCGTGCATTGCTTACACCTGCACACATAGCAGGTGTCGTTTCGCAATTGCCAGACGAATGGCTGTCAGATGCTTCTTCGGAGATGTCGGCGGCAGAACGGCGAAAAGTGTATGTTCAATTTTTAACGGCGCGTCTTGCTGCGTCTGAAATTTTTGTCAAAGAAGCGCAACATGCCAGAGAAACACTTGTTTGAGTATGCCGTGATTCGGGTGGTGCCGCGCGTAGAACGCGAAGAGTTTATCAATGTGGGAGTGATTCTCTATTGCCCTGCTCAACGCTTTTTACAGACTATTTTTGAACTCGATGAACTACGTTTGAAGGCATTATCAGCACAGGTAGATTTACAAGAATTGCAAAAAAGACTCTGTGTTTTTGAACTTATATGTACAGGTAAGAAAGAAGGCGGAATTATTGGACAACTAACCCTTGCAGAACGATTCCGCTGGCTTACAGCTGCAAGAAGCACAGTCATTCAAACTTCAGCAGTGCATCCTGGCTTGTGTAGTGATGCCGCCGAAATGCTTGTTCACTTACACACCCAATTAGTCAAGTAAGTAAGGAGATAGAAAAACGTTTCGCCAGCAGGGCCAACGGCTCTGCTGGCGATGGTTTTTATTTTTCTTTGATACCCTCAAAAGTGCTACCCATGGCTTCTAATTTGATTTGGGTTACTTTAGCGTTTTCATCTCGGATAAAATAAATGATGGCTTTGCCGTCGGCATCAAATTGGTCGGGTTTATCCATCGGGGTTATTTCGCCCGTTTGCCCTGCGGCATCAATGATTACTTTCCCTTCTTTGACGGCCACTTCTACATATTCAAAAGGTAAGCCAGTCATTTTGTATTTACCTGCATAGTCGGCCAAACTGGCTTTGGGGCTTGCCTCAGCTACCGCATTGCTGCTAGGAGGAGGGCCAGCTTTGAAGGCGATTCCCATCACTACCATGAGCGAACCTTCGGCTTTGGGATTTTGAAATACCACATATATATCGTGTATGCCTTCGGTAGGGGAGAGGTTGATATTGACAGCCTGTCCTCCAAAGCCACCTTGGTCGGAGGGTGCAATAAAACCAGATTCACCAATCAACTTGCCAGTAGGGCTATCTAATCGTAGTTCAATATTTCCTCCTTGGGCGTTTAATTGAGCTTTAGGGACTGCTACCACGAGTTCCAACTGCCGAAGCCCCGTTAGGTCGGCTTGGTTTAAGGCGATATAAGCTCCCGATTTTCCAGGGATAATCAGTTCATTGCCGCCAAAAGACATTTTAGAAACGGTTTCATATTTATCAAAACCATGCGGACTCATCTTGGCATTACGAAGTACAAAACTCTGCTCTGTGGTCAAGGAAGGTAAATCGTTGCTGCCTTGATCTTGATAGGAAGCTCGTAAAATATACACACCTTGTCCTTTGTCGCCTTGGGGGAGTTGGGCGGTATAAGTACCTTTAGTGGGTAGTGTATTGCTGTTGGCTTTTTGTTCTGATAAACTCAAAATGTATTTTACCATGTCGCCAGCATCTTTGGTCGAAAGTTGTGGATGCCCTGCCATCGGAGTTTCGCCCCATACGCCACTACCACCTGCAATTACTTTCTTGGCCAATTTCTCCAAGGCACTGGCATCACCTTTGTATTTTTGAGCAATGTCGCGATAGGTGGGCCCAATAGACTTTTTATCAATGCTATGGCAAGCCTGACAATCGCTGGCAGCGATGAGTTTTTTCCCTGTACTGACGGTGGCACTGGCATCTGCTGATCGGTGGCCTTGCGCAATGGCTACTTTGTCAAAGCCTTCGGCCAAATAATCAATACTGACCGACACCTGTTCGGGTTTTATGCTACCATTGGCCAAGCTGCCATCTTCTCGGTCGCTTACTTTTACTTCATAATCAAAGGGCTGGTTGGCAAAGAAGAAGGTTTTGTTGCTTTTGGGCAACTAAAAAGCCAACACAGGAGGCTCATTGCCTGCTGTAAGTTCCAGCGATTGCGTATTAGAAGCTCCTTTGCCATCGCTAACGGTGAGGGTGGCCTTATAAACACCCGCTTTGTCTAACGTCAATGATGGATTGGGGTCATTCAATGTCTTTTTATAACCATTTTTATCGGTAATGTTCCAAGTGTATTTTAAGACATCTCCATCAGCATCTACTGTGCTCTCGATGAAAGGCTCACTTTGAAGGGAAGTGCGCCTCCCATTTGATTGGCGGTTATTTGGATAGTGGGTTTTCTGTTGCCGCCGTTGTATTCGATGCGAATCAAGCGGGCATCGTCGTTGGCTGTAAACCACCCCGAACCATATTCTAACATGTACAAATCGCCATTTTGGTCGAATTCCATGTCCATTGATTGCTAAATTTATAACTCGGCATGAAACGTTCCATAGAAACATAGTTACCTTCTTTATCCATCGTTACGGCCATGATCCAGCCTCGCATCCAGTCGTAAGTCAGTATCTTTCCATCATAATATTTCGGAAAAGCGCGTGTGGCATTTTTAAAATTATCACTGTAAAAAACAGGTCCAGCCATGGCATTGCGCCCGCCTGTGCCTACCAAAGGAAACTCGGGTGATTCGCCATAAGGATACCAAATGAAGGCTTTTTGCGCAGGGGGAGTTCTGTCAAACCAGTGTTGTTGGGAGAGGTGTTGGTGGGTTTTGTGGCATCCCACTTGTCGCCTGATTTGTTGGCCGTAAAATCAAAGCGATGATAGGCTTTGTTGTCGCCTACAAAATGGGGCCAGCCAAAATTGCCCGCTTTGCGTGCTTGTCCCACCTCGTCGTGTCCAGCAGGGCCGCGGTCGTCGGCAGGTTTGTTGGCATCGGGGCCTACCTCTCCCCAATACACAAAGCCTGTTTTGGAATCAACCGAAATACGGAAAGGATTACGGTGGCCCATGGTGTAAATTTCTGGACGAGTGTTTGCCATGCCTTTGGGGAATAAATTACCCTCTGGAATGGTATAAGTGCCGTCGGGTTGGAGCTTGATACGAATGATTTTTCCCCGTAAGTCATTGGTGTTGGCCGAAGACTTTTGAGCATCCCAAGCTTCACGCCCAGGCCGCTCGTCGCTTGGGCTATAGCCATTAGAACCATGTGGGTTGGTGTTATCGCCTGTCGAAAGGTATAGATTGCCTGCTTTATCCCAGGCAATAGAACCGCCCGTATGGCAGCATTGTTCGCGCTGTGTGGCTACCTCAAGCAATACTTTTTTGGAATTTAATACCAGCTCATCGCCACGAAGCTCGTAGCGCGTCAAGACATTTTTTGGGGATTCTGGCACAGAATAGTACATATAAATCCAGTGATTTTGAGCGAAATTGGGGTCTTTACTTAGACCCAACAGCCCATCTTCCCCCTCACTAACTTTACCTTCTTTGTCTTTGTATTTGGTACTGACGGGTATATTGGCAATGGTTTTGAGTTGTTTTGTTTTGGTATTGTAAAGTCGTACGGCTCCTTGTCGTTCGATAAACAGCACGCGCCCGTCGTTGAGTACACTCAACTCCATAGGCTCATGGAGTTTTTCCTCCAAAACTACTTTTGCGAAACGGTTCTCTTCGGGGCGCGCGCGCGTATAGTCTAATGCCTTTGGAGTATCGCCACCCATCACATAATGCAAGCCTGCCCATATATGGTTTAGAAAGAGGGGTTCAGAGAAAGTTTCGTCGGTATGCCCCATGGCGGTATAAAATGCTCGTCCGCCTTCAAATTCTTGGTACCAACTCATGGGGTGATTGTCGCCATTTTTGCCTCCTTGATACGTTTTTTCATCAATCTTTACCAATACATTGATTTGGGAGCTGATATTTTTAAAAGCATAAAATTCATCGGTACGCTCAAATTCGTCGGGCATTCCTTGGGTAGCCCAGTGGTTTTTCATGGCTACGATAAATTTCCCCTTCTGTACGTTGTTGGGGTTGGGGTGATCTAAAAAATAAGCCCCTGCCAAACGCCCATACCAAGGCCAGTCGTATTCAGTATCGGTAGCCGAATGAATCCCCAAATAGCCTCCACCTGCCTGAATGTATCGCTCAAAATTTTGTTGCTGGTCAGAGTTGAGGATGTCGCCCGTTGTATTCAGAAATACAATAGCTCTGTAACTTTTAAGATTTTCGGTGTTGAATTGAAGGGCATCTTCGGTGAAATCAACGGCAAATCCTTTTTCTTTGGCCATTTTTTGAAAAGCAGCTTTGCCTGCATCAATAGACGCATGCCTAAAACCAGTGGTTTTGCTGAAAACCAAGACCCTTGCTGTAAAAGATTGGGCATAAAGGGCTTGGATGTTGAAAGCCACTAAGACGAGTAGGAGAAGTTTTAGCCTTTGATGAAAAGCTAAATGCTTCATTGGAAAGAAATATATCATAGGTTAAGTATAAAAAGAAAGTTGAATAATTTTATTATTATCTCATTATGGGACAATAATAAAAGCTTTTTATCTTTTTACCAAACTTTCTCCTATTTTTGTCCAAAATCAAGATTTTATCTATGCCACTTATTAATGAACTCGACGATTTTATAACGAAGAAAGACCTCTTTATTCCACAGCTTTCGGTCGATTGCGTGATTTTTGGGTTTCACAACCAGCAGCTTAAAGTCTTACTGCTCAAGTTAAAAAACCTGTCGGTTTGGGCTTTGCCAGGAGGGTATGTGAGGCAAAACGAAGGCATAGACGATGCCGCGTTACGGATTTTGGAAGAACGAACAGGTCTAACGGCTATTTACTTAGAGCAGTTTCATGTATTTGGGGCAGCCGAGCGGCCTACCAAGGCGTTTATTCGTGAAATCATGGCATCACATCAAACAGAAATTCCAGAAGACTTATGGGTGTTGCAGCGGTATGTGTCTATTGGTTATTATGCTTTGGTGGACTTTTCAAAAGTAAATCCTATGCCAGATTATCTCTCAGAGGCTTGTAAGTGGTTTGAAGTAAAGCAGCTCCCTTCACTGGCTTTTGATCACCAAGAGATTACACAAAAAGCCTTAGAAACGCTGCAACTTATGTTAGATTATAAATTGGTTGGTTTCAATTTACTGGCCGACACATTCACGATGAATGAGCTTCAAAAGCTATACGAAACCATTTTGGGGACGGTCTTTAGGCGTAACAATTTCCAACGGAAAATGCTCAATTTGGGTATTTTAGAAAGAGTAGAGAAACTTTATACAGGTGCAGCCAACAAAGCCCCTTATTTGTATCGTTTCAGAGAGAAAAAAGATAAAGTAGGTTAGTCCTTTACTAATTTACTTACAATTTAATTGCTGTTATTTTTTCTTATTGCTTTTTCAATTCTACGATCAGGGATGAGCCAAATTAATGCAACAATAATATAGATGCTACCTGCTATCCAAGAGTTTATCCAGCAAGAGGCAATGGCGATGGCATACAAAACAGGAGAAGCCTTGCCTTTTAAGTCTTTTCCTACGGCTTTGGCTAAAATTGAATTTTTCCCTTCGCTTTTAATAATACATTCTTGCAAAATAAAATAGGCGATAGCTGCCATCAAAAGTATGAAGCCATAGATAGCCATGGGCATAGCACCAAAATGATTTTCTCCAATCCAGCCGGTGGCAAAAGGAACCAAAGAGAGCCAAAAAAGTAGATGTAGATTTGCCCAAAGTACATCCCCTTTGACTTGCTTAATGGTGTGCATCATATGATGATGATTGTTCCAATAAATCCCTATATAAATAAAGCTGAGTAAATAGCTTAAAAAAATTGGAATTAACGGCTTTAAATCCGAAAGTTCCTGCCCATGAGGGACTTTAATTTCTAATACCATGATGGTAATGATAATAGCCAACACACCATCGCTAAATGCTTCCAGTCTTCCTTTGTTCATGTTTTTAGTTTTTAAGGTATGTTTGTTTTTAGATGGTTACATCAATCCAATCTTTAATGATTTTAGCCAAATTCGCTTTGTTATTTTCAATATCTGTCTTATGTCTAAATGTGGCTACTGCTCTGTCGTTTTCTTTCCAAGCCAATAGGCTTGTTTCGTCGTTGATGAGCTTGCTGTGAGGGGGGCTTGTTTTTTGACACCTCTATGAAAAATAAGCTGAATTTGTTTAGGGGGTAGAATACGCATGGTAATTCTATCCTCGGTAGCAATACAATAATTGGGGCCATTCCACTTTATATTTTCTGCCAGACTATTGTTCGCTTCTAAGATTAAATGGCGCAGCATTTCGATTTCTGTTCTTAAAGGATGATTCAAGTCGTTCAAGAACTTTGTTACTTCCTTGTTTGTATTGATTTTCTGTTTTTCCATTTAATTGACTCAACGTTTTTTTTTATAGAGAAATATATTGCTACCCGCTTTCATTTAATGGTCTTATTTATTCTAAAAAACAGCTTCCTTTTGTTTACAAGAAATTAAAAAGGATAGGTATTGTAAAAGCTATTGTTTCACCCTAACGTACTTTTCGATGTTTAGCCGATTGACTCCAGCACTTTCAATTTTTTCTATTCCGCTTTGAACGAGGGTGTCATTTTTTATTTTGATACCAAAAATAAAATCATTGCCTTCCCATTCCCGATCACTACAATATTCCAAATGTTCAGTATATAAAGTATCTTTGAGTGAATAACTTCCTCCTCCAGAAGTGAAAACAACCGCAGTGCTATCCTTTCCGTTGTTTAAATCATGTTGCAAAAAAGCGAAATGACTATCATTGATAATCTTTATAAATGATACTTTTTGGGTGTAGTCTGTGGTGGTAGTGTCTCCTTTGTCTATAACTATCGCTTCGATAAGTTTCCAAGTGCCTATGAGTGGTGGTAAGGAATTGTTGGAGATAGCCCCTTCGTTTTGTGTTACACAAGAAGAAATCAAAGCTACGATTATCAACACAAGGGTAGTAGAACGTTTCATATTTTAAGGCCGATTGATTTTTATTAGGGAAACTATCATTTTTTCAAAAATTTAAACAGAAATGAAGATTAGAGCAATCGAGTTATTATCTCTTCCCAATTCATCACACGCTCATAGGCTGTTTCTTGGAGGTTGTGCGGGGCGTTGAAAAGTAGCCCTGTCCCCTTGAAGGTCTTTAAATTACGCGGCATATCGTCAATGAGATAATCACCGCTCAGAATACTTTTATCCCCACAAAAAACGATATTTGACCACGGAATAAAGTCAAAGTGTTGTTTGAGCCAATCGTATTTTTCCCGAAAAGAATTCGGGAACTCCATGGCGGCGGTTGCCACAAAAATCTCGTATTTTTTACTTAGTTCTAATACGGCTGCTTGTGCGCCTTCTATCACAGCAATGTCAGTAAAAAAACCAGGCTGATGAATCAACTTGTAGAGTTTTTTTTGGTCTGTGGGTGAAAGTACTTCTTGAAAAGGGCCTTGGTGTAAAATTTCGTGGGTGAGTGCTGTACCGAAATCTTTTAATACGATTTGGGCTAATTTGCCGTGGGTGTTGGCCAATACATCATCTTGGTCTAAAATAAGGCGCGGTTTTGTCATTTGGTCAAAAAATAGAGATTTGTTTCAAAATAAATACTAACTTTTTGGGGAACACAACGTTTATAAAAGAGGTTCGAGTAAATTGGCAATGAATTGGTTTTTATTGACTAAACTTATCAACACACAACACGAATGAGGGGCTATGTAATAGGCTGGTTTTTACTGTTGAGCTTCACGCCAGAATCAGTGGCTTTTTTGGAAGGAGGGATACCGTCGCATGGCTTAATAGACTGCACTCAAAAACCTGTTGTAGTACTCTCAAAAGTAGGTCGCCCAACTATAAAAGCTACAAATGTTGTATGTCAGGATAGTTCGATTCAGTTGAATGTAAAGAACTTCTTGGTAGGAAGTACCTTTCAGTGGAGAAAAGATGGCTTAGGTATTCCGACTGCAACAGACACTATATTGGTTGTTAATGCCAGTCAGTCAGGCAGTTATAGTTGTGTGGTTCTTATGACACCACTCTGCCCCGACCCCATGATTACGCCTTCGGTACAAATTACAACCGTAGCAAAGCCCACGGTGTCGGTGTCGCAAGGAAGCCCTACCAGTGCACCTTGCCAAGATGGCTATGTGAAACTCACGGCCAATGTTAGTGGGCAAGCACCGTTTGTGTATCAGTGGCAACGAGAGTTTCAGCCAATCATGGATGCGAATATGAGTACACTCGATGCCATTGATACAGGCGTTTATCTGCTGAAAGTAACCGATGGCAATGGCTGTTCTAACATGTCGGGTAGTGTCAATGTGATTTCTAATACGCCGCCTAAAGTAGAAATTAGCGCGAGCAAAAATGGGTTTTGTAAAGGGGAGCAAGTCAGAATAACGGCTACCCAAGGCCGCACTTACTTGTACCAATGGCTACGCGACGGGCAGCCTGTAGGAGGAGGAAGCAATAAGATAGATGTAAATGTAGCAGGCGTATATCAAGTAAAAGTAACAGCCACTAACGGCTGTATTGTGGCTTCATTGCCTATTTCTATTGTTGAATTTAAAGAGCCAAGCGTTACCATCTCCAATACTGGCACACAACTTTGTGCTGGCGCTACCCTTACACTATCGGCCAGTGGGAATAATTTGAAAAAATATCAATGGCTACGCGACGGACAAAATATAGTAGCTGACACCAACCGCCAGTTCAATGCCAAACAAGCTGGCAGCTACATGGTAGCCGTGGTGGACAGTAATGGGTGTCGTACAACATCGTTGCCTACGGTGATTGAATCTGTAACAAAGGCGAAGGTAACCATTGATACAGTTGCTGCCTTTTGTGGTACTTCTTTTGCTCCTGTGGCATTGAAAGGTATGCCATTGGGAGGAGCTTTGAGGGGAATGGTGTGGTAAATGCCACTTTTGACCCTCAAAAAGCAGGTATAGGACAGCATACCATTACCTATCGTATCAGAGGTAACTTAGAATGTCTCAATGGCGAAGCAAATAGGGTAATTAGAGTGGAAAATTCTCCGCTGTTGGATTTAGGTGAAGATAAGCAATTGCTCAAGGGCAATTCTCTAACACTTGGTGTTGATTTGGGAAATGATTATTTTTATCAGTGGGCTCCTATTGAAGGAATAAGCGCAGCAAATGTGCCCAAACCGACCTTTATGCCAGAAAACGACGACTTATCGGGTGGTGGCAACCTCAAGTGGGGGTTGTGTTGTAGAAGATAGCATTAAGATTATCGTTTTTGCAAATGTGTATATTCCTGACGCTTTTACACCTAACAACGATGGTCAAAACGACGTGTGGTTGTTACGGGGTTTGGAGGAATATCCAGAGGCAGAAGTGACGATTTTTGACCGTTGGGGCAGCCCATTTATTACAACAAAGGGCTCTATAACAAGCCCTTTGATGGTAATTTCAATAACAAACCTTTAGAGACAGGTAGCTATGTTTATAAAATCTATACACAGCCAAAAGGACATCTATTTCGAGGAAAACTACTGTTGCTTAGGTAGTTTTACATAGTAAGATCCATAAACATTTGTCCGAAGTCTATCACTACTTGGGCTTCAAAAATGCAAAGGGAATAATCATTTCTTCAATCGAAACGCCCCCATGCTGGAAAGTATCTCGGTACATATTGACATACTGATTGAAGTTGTTGGGATAGGCAAAAAAGTAATCGCCCAACGTAAAGACATATGCTGTCGAAACATTGAGTTTGGGTAAAAACAGCCGTTCTGGCCGACGACAGACGTACAAATGATTACCATCAAAGCCCAAATTTTTTCCTTGCTTATAGCGCAGATTAGTATTGGTTTCGCGGTACCCTACGATTTTGACAGGTTTTTTGACACGCGTCATGCCATGGTCGGTGGTGATGATGATGCGCCCTTTTTTCTCGGCAATTTTTTGGAGCAATTCTATGATAGGAGAGTGTTGAAACCATGATTTTGTAATAGAGCGATAGGCGGCTTCATCGGGGGCCAGCTCTTTGATCATCATCATATCGGTACGCGCATGCGAAATCATATCCACAAAATTATAGACAATCACATTCAGGTGATTTTTCCAAAGATTAGGAAGGTTATCAATCAGCGACTTACCTTGATTTTGGTTGATGATTTTGTTATACGAAAACCGTACTTGCATTCGATTGCGCTCAAACTGCTTACGCAATAAATCTTCTTCATGTTTGTTGAGTCCTTCTTCCCCTTCTGGGGTATTTTCGTCGTTTACCCACCAATTTGGATACTGTTTCTCAATGTCGCTTGGCATGAGACCTGCAAAAATTGAATTTCTTGCAAAACCTGTGGTTGTTGGCAAAATAGAATAATAAGAGGACTCCTCCTCTATGGTAAAAAACTCACTCAAGATAGGCTCAACCATTTTCCATTGGTCAAAACGAAAATTATCAATCAAGATAAAAAACAAAGGCTCGGTTTGTTTCATCAACGGAAATACCTTGCGTTTCATGAGTTGGTGCGATAGAATCGGTGTATCGGCGTTGGGGTCGTTGAGCCATTCTTCGTAGTTGTCCATCACAAACTTGCAAAAGTTGTTGTTAGCCTCTTCCTTTTGGGTGACGAAAACTTCCTCCATGCTTTTGTCTTGGCTATTTTCGAGTTCAAGCTCCCAATAAATCAGCTTTTTATACAACTCGACCCATTCGGCATGACCGATACGGTCTTGATACTGCATGGCCAGTTGCCGAAATTCCTGCATATAAGAGTGATTGGTTTTCTCGCTTACCAACCGTTTGTTGTCTAATATTTTTTTAACTGACAGCAAGATTTGATTGGGATTGAGGGGCTTGATGAGGTAATCAGCGATTTTAGAACCGATCGCTTCTTCCATGATGCGCTCTTCTTCGCTTTTGGTAATCATCACCACAGGCAAGTTGGGCTTGCTTTGCTTGATTTGAGCCAAGGTTTCGAGTCCAGAAATACCTGGCATATTTTCATCCAAAAACACCACATCAAAACGCTCTTGTTCTACTTTTTCAAGAGCATCGGCACCGCTATTGACTGGGGTAATGGTATAGCCTTTGCCTGTCAAAAACAAAATGTGTGGTTTTAGTAAATCAATCTCATCGTCGGCCCAAAGGATATTTGCCATAATTGCGTAGGTGGAAGTTTAGTAAAAAATAAGGATAGCGGATAGCTAAAAAGTTATCCCTTCCTAAACGTGTAAAAATTAGATTAATTGTCGAAAACTAACAATTATCAATGACTAAACTGCGTCTTGTCATATTTTAAGGAATAACAAAGGGCGAAATTAGACCCATTCACCAACTTATTCTTTCAACCAATGAAAACGATATTAGTACCTACTGATTTGAGCGATGTATCAGAGTATGCTTTGGATGTAGCTGTAGCTATGGCAAAACAAAAAAGTGCAACAGTGATGCTGCTTAAAAAAGTCATTTTTCCCACCCTCGAATATGTGGTCGTAGATAGTGGAATTTACGAAAACCGAGAAGATTTTTATAAATACCTCACCAAAGATGCCAAAGAAAGGCTTCAAGACATGGTTGATAAACCCACTTACCGAGGGGTTAAATTCAAGTTTAAGGTAGTACGAGATGACGAATCGCTGGCAGCGATTGTGGCCACTCAAAAGGCCGATTTGGTAGTGATGGGTTCTGAGGGAGCAAGTGGCTGGAAAGAATGGACAAGAGGCTCTAATGCCGAGCGTGTGGTGCGCGAGGCTACTTGCCCAGTATTGGTGGTAAAATCGCCTGCCAATGGATTTAGTCGAGTGCTATTCGCGTTAGATTTTGAAAATTCCGACTTTGTCAAAACCTCCCTTCAATTTTTTGATAAAAAAACGATTGACCCCTACTTCGTTTTTGTGGATATGGGAATGAAGTATTTTGATAGTGCCGAATTGTGGAAAGAAATAGGAAAAATAGCCCTTGAGGCAGGATTTATGAATTTCCAATTTGAGATATTCAATGACAATACCGTTGAAAAAGGAATTATCAATTATGCCCAACAAGTAGAAGCAGATATAATTGTGATGTCCACCCATGGCCGAAAAGGATTAGACCATTTTATTTTTGGAAGTGTAGCCGAAGATGTGGTCAATCATGCTCCTATACCCGTGCTGGTAGGTCATTAATTCCGCTATCACAACAGAAAAGAATGGTGCGCTTGGCGCACCATTCTTTTTTTTATGTGTAATTTTGCGGCCTTAATCAATACGACCATGCAAAATTATCCTGAGGTAGCTCGAAAAATAGCGGCCCATTTACTTAATATTGAAGCCATTCGGCTTAGCCCTTCCCACCCCTTTCAATGGAGTTCGGGCTGGAATTCGCCCATTTATTGCGACAATCGCCTTTCTCTCTCTTATCCAGAAGTACGTACCTATATCAAAAATGAACTGGCTGAGGCTATTCGAGTTCATTTTCCTGCGGTAGAAGTGATAGCGGGGGTAGCTACAGCAGGTATTGCACAGGGGGCATTAGTGGCCGATGTCTTACAACTTCCGTACATATATGTACGTCCTGAACCCAAAAAACATGGGATGGGTAATCAAATTGAGGGCAGAGTGTTGGCTGGGCAAAAAGTAGTGGTATTAGAAGACCTCATTTCGACTGGCGGAAGCTCACTCAAAGTGGTGGATGTACTTCGTGCTGCAGGAGCAGAAGTGCTGGGTATGATTGCTATTTTTACATATGGTTTTCCATTGGCAGAGGCTAATTTTAAAGAAAAAGAGGTGAAATTGGTTTGCTTGAGCAATTATGATTGTCTGCTTCAGGAAGCACTGAAATTAGATTATGTACAACAAGACCAACTCACTACCCTTGCCCAATGGAGAGAAGACCCAGGGAGTTGGGGGGAAAAATAATTGCTCAATTTGAAAATTAGGCAATCACAACGGCTAACCATAATCATTTGAAAATTTATCACTCGCCCGCTATTTTTGCTCTATTCGACCACCTGATCGCTGTCGAAAGTACGCGACATGGGGGAGTAAGCGAAGCCCCCTTTGCTTCGCTCAATTTGGGAATTAATACCAATGATAAGAATGAAAATATCGTTGAAAATCGGCGTTTATTTTTTGAAGAATTAGGTATTTCAGAAATGCAATTGGCCTCCTCGTATCAAGTGCATGGAGATAAAATACAGGTAGTAACCGAGCCAAGCCGTACAGAAGGGTTTGATGCACTCATTACCAATCAACCCAATGTTTTTGTAGGTGTAACCATAGCAGATTGCACTCCTGTTTTGATTTATGATGCTAAAAATCAGGCCGTTGGGGCTGTTCATGCAGGTTGGCGGGGTACGGTAGCCCAAATTGCATCAAAAACACTACAAGCTATGCAGCAGGAATATGGCACGCAACCTCCTAATTGCTATGCCTATATAGGAACGTGTATAGACGAATGTGCGTTTGAAGTAGGAGAGAGGTCGCCGAACAGTTTGATGATAACTTCAAACGATTTGAGGCTGCTATTGGGAAGTACTTTATAGACTTAAAGCGAGCCAATGCAGCTCAATTATTAACCTTTGGTATCCCTTCCTCTCAGATTGAAATATCGCCTTATTCTACCGTTTTACACAATGAACATTACTTTTCTTATCGTTTAGAGAAGGGGCAAACAGGAAGGATGCTGGCGGTGATTGGGTTGAAAAATGAACAGATTTAACCATGCAAAAACATTCTTCTATCAAACTTTGGGTAAATTTACTACTGGTCTATATCATTTGGGGTTCTACCTTTGGGGGTTCGTTATGCCATCGAAGTGTTGCCGCCCTTATTGACCAATGCCATTCGCTTTTTAGTAGGAGGTGTACTGTTTTTTTTATTTACGCTCCTACGCGGCTATGGATTTCCTACTCTAAAACAATGGCTCTCTGCGGCTTGGGTAGGCGTTTTGCTGAGTGGTATTGGCAATTGTGTGTGGTGGCTTATGCCATTGGCTTTATGCCCTCAGGCTTGGTGGCGCTGTTGGTAGCTACTTTGCCTGGGTGGATGGTAGGATTGGATTATTATTTTTTTGCCAAACAAAAACCCTCTTGGCTTACCGTGCTGGGGCTGATAGTGGGATTGATAGGGATGATTATCTTATTAAATCCTTTTGAACAGCTAACCGCCCAACGAGAAATACCCTATTTCCTGCTTTTCTGGTCTTTATTGGTTCTATTACGTGGGCTTGGGGTCGTTGCAATCTCCTTACTTAGATATGCCACCACAGATGCAAACCACCGCTATTCAGATGTTGGGCGGGGGGATATTCTCGCTGATTATGAGTTTGTTTTTAGAGCCTCATGGATTTGCACAAATAGTAAAAATGACCCCTTTGACTTATACAGCGCTTGCTTATCTAATTGTGATGGGGTCTCCTTGTAGGGTATTCGGCTTATGTATGGTTGTTACACCACGCCCTCCCACACTAACAGCTACCTACGCCTATGTCAACCTCGTAGTGGCGATGATATTGAGCGGTATTTTTGTTCATGAACAACTCAGCTCTCGTTCTTTAGTCGCATCCTTAGTAGTGCTGATAGGGGTGGTTTTGATTACATTAGGCCGCCGACTTAATATTAACGGAAGACGATTATTTGTAAAAACACCAAAATTTTAATACTTTGCTTACGTTTTTACGTTATAGTAAAAGTTACATTGAAAACACTCCATTTAACTGCTTAATCTCCATGAAAAAACACATTTACGCCTCTTTGTTTGTTGCAGTAGCCTTGTTGGCTGGATGCGCTAAATCTGAACCCGAACCCGAGCCTGCTGAGCAAGTGATAGGTAGCTACACGGTAGATAAATATACCGAAATCTTCAAATGGGCTGACGACCCAAGAGAGTCGTCAGATACTTATACCTTCCCATTGAAAGAAGTTTACAATGGCGTAACCTACGAAACTACCGCGACCTTGGAAGTAGCCAAAACAGCTTCAAACATTGTGAACGTCACTTTTGCACAGAAAATTAAAGGGTCTAATGGACAAACGCAAAATGACAACAGCACTTTCACTGGATTAGAGTTAAAGAAAATAGATGGCTCAACAGGTGAATTTGAGATGCTGGATACAGGAGTAAAATCGGCACTATTGGTAAAAACGCCATTACGATTGAAGATGTATTCAATGGAAAAGACAGCACAGGCCGCGCTTATATTTACACCACTCGATTGACAGGCAAAAAAGCACAATAGTTGTGTCATAAAACAACCAAAGGATGAAGCGACTGAGGTATTGTTGGGTGTTTTGGATTGCTTCTCTATTTTTACCAAAGCAAGTCTTGGCCAATGAGCAGCAGCGGTACTTGGCCATTATGATGCTTAATCTTGATCGAAGTTTAGATGCTGATTTAGACCTACTGAAGGAGCCGTTACGGCGGGTGTAATGCCGTTCATTTGACCATTCACTGGGATCAAGTATATCCTGCTGCCAATAGCACTGCTGATTGGCGTAAGTATGACAGGCAGATTGCATTGGCGCAAAAATTAGGCATTAAAATCGCCTTACGTATTTATTTGGGTCGAAACGAAGGGCGTATTCAAGGCTTTTGGACCAATGAACAGCGCCAACGCGACCAGCAGGGACGTGCTTTGGTGTCGGGGTATGCCAGTACTTACTTTACATATGCTGACCCTGTTGCTGTAGAGAAGGCCAGGATATTTATCAAGGAAACTTGATCAACGTTATTTAGAACTTCAAAAGCAAGGGGTAATTTCTTGGGTATCGGTATGTTCTACGCCTACCCAAGAGACGGGTTATTTTCATGAAAACTCCCCAGAGGGATCACCTTATCCTACTGTTTTCGATTACTCGCCTGCCATGAAGGCGGCCTTTCGAGTGTGGCTCAATCGAAAATATAAGAAAATAAGCCGCCTGAATGTCTTTTGGCAGACAGAATACAAGGGTTTTGAAGAGATTCAACCCGCTACTTCTCTCACCAATCGCGATCAGACTTTTTGGGGTGAGACAGGCAAAGACTGGTACGTATTTCGTCATGCTATCTTCAAGCAATTTATAACACAGACCACCGAAACTATCAAGGCTGTTGACCCAACCTACCGTGTTATTACTGACTTTGGGTCTGTTTTTGATCAACTCAGTACGATATGTGGAAGCCTTGCCTTTAGGGACTTAAATCAAACAACCGATGGGGTGAAAATCAATGATGATGTTCATTACGACCATCGATTTTCGATGGATGTACTACGGAGTAATGTATGGCCAGGCCAATGGGTGCTTAATGAAGTATTTCCCCAGTTTCAATTTGGAGAAGCGTCTGTTACCAAACAAATTGATGAAAATTTTGCCCATGGGGCGCATTGGATTAGTGTGGTTATTGGCACTAAGAATGTGTTGGAGCAGTCGCGCCCAGTTATACAAAAAACAGCCGCCAAGTGGCTAAAAACGCCTTATGAGCAAGTGACTCCTAAGGCTTTTATGAATTATAGCCTTTCGAGGGTATTGGAGTTTGGCTATTTTAGTGGAGGAGTGTATGGAGAATGGGCCAATCGGGCAGGGCCAGAATCAGTCCGCCAACCTGTGGATATCAGGATGATAGAAGATTTACTGGCTGACTCATTGCAGGGGTCTATTAATAGACCGCCTTTGGTGAAGAATGTTTTGCCTACCAAAGTGATTAAAGTCAATACCCCTTTTCTTATCGTTTGGGTGTCTCTGTATTTATAGATTTAGACGGCGCTATCAATGCTGTTGAAGTACAAAACCTCCCCAATTGGTTGAAATTTGAAGACAATACTTTTAGAGGAACACCCCCACAAATAGGTAATTTTACGATGACGCTTCGTGCCATAGATGATGACGGAGCTTGGGTAGAAACTAATTTCACCATTGTTGTGGACAATCAAGGCCGTATCAACCAACGCCCTATTCTCCGAAAAAACATCCCTGATGTCATAGGCTTATACAAACAGCCTTTTATTTTGACCTTATCTGATAGTAGTTTTTTTGATGCCGATGGCTTCATCAATCGTTTAGAAATAACAGGGTTACCACCTTGGGCACAGTACCGTAAAGGAGAAATACGCGGCTTGGCAGATGCTGTAGGAGAATACCTTATTTCGGTAAGGGCCTTTGATGATGAAGAGGCCGACGTAACTACTACTTTTAAAATTATTATCAATTATCCTACTGTACTCTTTGATTTGATTCAGGCAGGAAAGCCAGGACAGCGATTTCTAATCAAAAGATTGAAAGACAAAGAGACATTGTTAGGGGCAGATTTACCCGCTTCGCTCAATATTTATGCTAATTGTGATGCGATTTTTGATGCCTTTGATTTATCGCTTACAGGGCCATATACCCAAATAAGTACCACCGACCGTTCTCCCTATGCTTTGTTTGAAGGTGATGGTGGGTTTGTGCCGACAGCTGGCTACTATTTTTTGAAAGGCACTGCCTACTTACGGAAAGAATTAATTGCTTCTACTAACTATCAATTTGAGATAGTACCCAGCGATGCTATTACCAAGCAACGAATCCCGATAGATGATTGGGCTGTTTATCCTAATCCTTGTCGCGATTTTGTGAATATAAAACTACCATATAATATGCCCTTAAAACAGTATGAGTTGGCTACATTGGTGGGACAAAAAGTAATAATTCCCGATAAACTGGTCTTTCAAACAGGTACTTTTGTATCGCTTAACTTAGGTCAACTTAACATTCAGGCAGGTATTTATTTATTGAAAATACAAAACGAAGATACCTCTTGGCGTGTTTTCAAGATAGTGAAACAATAGTGCTACAATGAAGCAAGCAGTTTTCTTTTGGGTAAGAATAATAGCTGTATGGCTACTTTTAGGACATATACCAGCTACTTTGGCCCAAGACAATCAACGCTATGTAGGGCTTCAACTCCTTAATTTGGATCCTAACCCCGAGGCTGGTTTAGATGTAATCGAAGCAGCTATCAACAATGGCTGTAATTTAGTGGCGCTGACAATTCAGTGGGATGAAGTATATAAAACCAAAACGGGCGCACCCGATTGGCGGCAATACGACCGTCAAATAGAATACATTGCCAAAACCAATGCCAAAATAGCTCTCCGTATCATTGTGGGAAGACTTAACTACCGTTTGGAAGGGTTTTGGACACCTAAAGAGACCATGAAAGACGATTTAGGTCGGCCTTTTCAGGGAGTTTATGGACGCACTTGTTTCAGCTTTTCACATCAGCCAACGGTAACTCAATCTCAAAATTTTATCAAAGAGGTATGTCAACGGTACAACTCCTACCAAAATCAAGGTAAAATATTATATGTGTCGTTTGGTAATCTGCCTACACAAGAACTGGGCTTTCCACACGATACCCAATATGAAAATACCTCTTATTTAGCTTGTTTTGATTATTCCGATCATTCCTTGGCGGCTTTTCAGGCTTGGGCTCAGAAATATTATAAAAGTATCAACAAGCTCAATTATTATTGGGGAACAAAATTTACCTCCTTTCAAACACTTTTTCCTCCCCGAACAGCTTATAACCCTTATCCTGCCTTTCGCCAAAAATCTGGAAAAGATTGGTACTTGTTTTTACATTCGCAGTTGAAAAACTACATTGACCAAACGATTGGAGGCATCAAACAAATAAATCCTAATTTCAAGATTGTCAATGAATATGGCACCGTGACTGACAATTTTTCGGCGATGTTGGCCACGTTTGCTTTTAAAGATTTAGACCAAAATGCCGATGGAACAAAAGTACACAACGACCCGTACTATAACCACCGCTGGGTAACGGATGTGCTACGCTCCAATAGCCCTAATAGGTGGACACTCAATGAAGTGTTTTACTCACCTAAAAACCCTGCCGATGTGCTTACACGCCAATTTGACGAATGTTTTGAGCATGGCAATAAGGTAGTTACTTTTGTAGTGAGTACACCAGATGAAGCCGCTATGCGTATCGTGCAAAAAGCAGCTAATCGCTGGATTAGTACGCCTTGGTCAGCAATAACACCTTCATTGGCAATGTCTTATACATTGACAGAAGCATTGGACTCGTCGCTTATAAATGCTGAGAAAAGATGGTTGGCCAAAGTAGGGGCTTTTCCTCAGCCCGTTCAGGTGGAGTTAAATCAAGATTTATTGTCTGACGACTATTGGGCACCACTCGCCGTCAATCTGTATCCGGTCGTAAGTAATCCAGTAACAGATAGAGCCAGTAAACCACGCAAGAAGTTTAGTTATACCTTACCCAAAGATGTTTTTACTGATCCTGATGGAGATATCGTAAGTATCGAAGCCCTCGAAAAACCCGCATGGCTGAGTTTTGAGGCAGGTGTGTTTTCAGGAACGGTCCCAGATCAACTTGGAGACAATAAAATTATACTCCGTGCTACTGACAATGAGGGGGCTACAGTTCAGACCACTTTTCTTTTAAAGGTGGTCAATGTGAACGTAAAACCCATTGTCAAGCGGCCTATTCCTGATTTTGAAGCGTATTTGGAGCAATTTATTTTTTATCAGTTTCAAGGCGATCATTTTGACGACCCCGATGGTACCATTGTGCGTGTACAAGCGAGTGGCTTGCGCCCTTGGATGACTTATACTACCAAGGAGTTTTCGGCCTTTCCCAAAGAACAAGGCATTTTTACGGTTACATTACGTGCATTTGACGACGACAGTGCGTTTGTCGAAACAGCCTTTAAAGTAAAAGTGCTTAATCGACCGCCTGTAGTTAAGCAGCTTTTACCTGAAAAAATAATCGCACAAAATAAGGCCTTTCGTTTCAAAATCCCCCTAACTTATTTTAACGACCCCGATGGGGAAATTACTCGGTTGAAAGCTACTAATTTACCAGCATGGCTAACTTTTGATGGGGCAGAATTGAAGGGTATTCCGCCTGACTTGGGTATTTATCGTTTAGGTATTCGGGCCTTTGATAATGGCGGAGATTCGGTCGAAACGCCTTTTATCATCAAGGTAGATTTGCGGGGAACTATTAACTCTCCGCCGCTACTTCGTTACAAAATCCCAGACATACAGTTGTTTGTTACACAGCGCTTTTCTTACAAAATAGCTGATTCACTTTTTTTTGACACCAATGGCTATGTGGATAGAATCGAAACTCCTAATCTACCCTCTTGGCTTACTTTTAAAAACAATGAAATTGCTGGATTAGCCACACAAGCAGGCATTTATATCATTACCCTTCGGGCTGTAGATGATGACGAGACGACTACTTCTACTACATTTACCGTTGAGGTACGCACGCCAAACATTAATTTTGAGCTGATTCAGGCAGGAAAAGCGGGTACAAGGCAACTGGTAGGGCCATTGTCTGATGGAGCAGTATTGACCTCCTTCAATGTCCCTCAACGCATTACTATTTATGCCAATTGTGATGCGCCTATAAAAAAAATAGCTTTCCAGTTGAAAGGCCCCTTCCGAAAAAACATTACTACAGAACGTTTTCCTTTTGCTTTATTTGATGAAGAAACAGGCTTTGTCCCCATTGCAGGAAGTTATACTTTAGAAGCAACTGCTTTCAACGACTCTATTCAAGTAAGCACAGCTACGGTTCGTTTTAAAGTAGCAACTACCCAGCCACTGGTTGACTGGCAGGTTTATCCTAATCCCCTGGGAGAGGTATGCAATCTTAAACTGCCCGAAGATGCCCCCATCAATGACCTTACTTTTCGCATAACTACTACGACGGGGCAAGCGTCATTGATTGCCTCCGACCATGTTACTATCGTTGAGAAGGTAGCTTATATAGACCTGGCCTCTCTTCAACTACCCACAGGAAGCTATTTGTTGCAAGTGTTTCAAAACGGAATAGTGTTGAAAGTAGTGAAAATTTTGAAACGTTATTAGAATAAATTAGAAGAGAAATTTTCCATACTTGTTGTTTTTGGCATGTTTTTTGACCGACCCTACTTAATTAGTCACTCAATTGTAAAATACGCCCATGAATAACTACTCTAAGGTTAGTGTTGTAGGCCTTTTAATGCTAATAAACACAGTTATTTTTGCCCAATCGTCAGGAGATTGTGATAATATAAGATGTGTTCCTGTAACCTTAAAGGTGATAAAGGAAAATGGCAATACCGATACTCCCGTCATTGTTTTGCCTAATCCAACGCTTAATATTCCCAGTGGACAATATCCTTATGGAACTGTTATCGCTTTTCAAACCCCTATTAGTTTAAATGTTTCACAAGCGAATGCAGAACCACTCTTGACCGAATTCAAATGGGATTATGAATCAGATTGGACTACGAGTACCCAAACTTCTTTGAAAAATTCTGGAATTTTATCAGTCAGGAGTAGAATGGGGCCAAATACATCTGATATTAAACAATATACTTTCGACCTTTATTATACGAAGGTACTGCTGGTAGGAAATAGTATCACGCAACATGGGCCATTTGCAGATATTGATTGGAAAGGGAATTGGGGAATGGCTGCCTCTGCCGCCGACAAGGACTATAAATCTATTTTAGAACGTTATTTGAATATTAAGCGCCCCAATACCAGTTTTAAAATCTTTCCTACAGCTCGCATTGAAAATGATTTTAATAATTATGATTTCAATTTTGCGCAAGAGATTTTTGGTGATGCTTTTAAAGAAAGTGATTTAATAGTCATCCGATTGGGAGAGAATAATAAGGATTGGGAAATCCCTGGTAGTCAGTATAAGTCTATCATGGAGCGTTATATAAAAATGATTAAACAAAAATCCCGTTGCGAGGGTTGTTGTTCACCAGTACTTTTGGAAAGGCTTCCTGAATACAAACGCCATTTTAAAACAAATAGCTGACGAAAATGGATATGATTGGGTAAGTTTAGAGGAAATTGGTAAAGATGATAGCAACTATGCTTATGGGCTATTTACAAATCCTGGTGGTAGCGTATCATCCTGGAGATAAAGGTATGCAAGCTATTGCAGATTTAATTTATTTAAAGGTCAAATAATTAGGTTAATATGTTTCTACTTTTGTGATGAGTAAAAACATATTTCCTATATGAATGAATCAAATAATTTCCATTTTTTAAGATTCTTAGCGGCATCATTGGTTATAGTTGGTCATAGCTACCCATTAAGCGCTACAGATGCTATTGAGCAATGGAGTTTAGGTCTCTTTCCGTCAGGGCATATCGCAGTTTGTATATTTTTTGTGATAAGCGGTTATTGTATCACTCAAAGCAAGCTACAGAGTTCTTCTATATTTTCTCTTATTTGATGAAAAGGGTTTTGAGGATTTTTCCAGGGCTCTTAGTCGCATTAGTATTTACAATATTTGTGATTGGACCGATTTTAACTACTTATTCAATCGGAAGTTATCTCACAGATCCTCAAACTATTACTTTTTTAATTATATAAAACTCTATCCTCCCAATCACACCACTTTACCGGTGTTTTTACCCAAAACCCTGAATTAGGAGCAAATGGCTCTCTTTGGACATTGGCCTATGAGTTTACGATGTATATATTGATTATTTTGGCCTTTTTTTATTTAGTTCAAAGTGGGGATGGTTTGTGGTTTTATATTTAATTCTTTTTTTGTAATATTCTGTCTCTTTTATAACCATTTTTTAGGCCATAGAACAATTCCTATTCTCCATTTGAATTTATTCCATACCATAGACTTCGGGATGTATTTTGTATTGGGTATGTTGGCTTATCTTTATCAAAAGTCTATAAAATACCGCTGGCAGGGCGCTTTACTTGCTTTGGGAGCGTGGATGTATGTACTTGATTGCAGATTCAGGCTTCCTTCCACTGGCTGCAATTACTTGGGTACGTTATTTCAGTATTACCTATTTGGTTTTATATTTTGCTTTTTTGAAAGGTAGATTGAATGATTTTGGTAAACTGGGAGACTATTCTTATGGTATTTATATTTACGCTTTTCCTATTCAGCAATCAATTGTGGCTTTATTAGGCAAAGACTTCCCCATCTATCAACATACCCTTTTGGCTTTTATTATTATTTTCCCATTATCATGGCTATCATGGCATTACATAGAAAAACCTACAATAAAACTGAAAGCCATTTTTCAGTAACTATCTTTGTAAGTCTTAATAATCTTAACTCAGATGCAAAAAAATATACTTATTGCGCAGCTGCCTTTTGTATTTTATTATATGGCTGCAAACCAAGTCATCTTTCAGAGCAACAAGCGAAAACAAATCGGTAATAACCTTAGTCAAAGCACCTATTTTTAATGGAGATTCAGCCCTTGTCTTCGTGGATAAACAAGCAAGTTTGGCCCTCGTATTCCCCAACTCCGCAGCCCATACTCGCTGTGGAGATTATTTGGTGGCCGAACTAAAACGACTTGGATGTACCAGACAGAACAAAGGTTTGTAGCTACCCATTATGATGGACGCAAACTCAATGCCCGCAATATTATTGGTAGTATTAATCTACAAGCTACCAAACGTATCTTATTGGCTTCTCACTGGGATAGCCGCTCCGTGGCCGATGAAGACTCCGTCAATAAGGCAGCCCTTATCGACGGTGCTAATGACGGAGCAAGTGGAGTAGGGGTATTGCTTGAATTGGCTCGAACGATCCAAGAGGCTACTTCCAAACCAGCAGTAGGGGTTGATTTTATTTTTTTTGATGTAGAAGATGGAGGCAATACGGCCTTGGCCAAGGATAAATTTAGTGGATTTTGCTTGGGTTCGCAGTATAGTCAGCAGCCAACAAGCACACGCCCAACGGCTCCGGCGTATTAGTACTCTTAGACATGGTTGAGCCAAAGGAGCCACTTTTCCAAAAGAAGCCTTTTCGGTACAATATGCCAATGAAATAACACGAAATATATGGGATTTGGCGAGCCAGCTGGGGTACAGTGCCTATTTTGTGCCTCAAGAAGGAGGAGGAATCACCACGACCACCTGCCTGTCAATGAAGTGGCTAAAATCCCGGATGATAGACATCATCCATCTACAAATGAACCATCCAACCAAAACATTTTTGACCATTGGCATACCCACCGAGACGATATGCGCAACATTGACCCCAATACCCTCAAAGCCGTTGGTCAAACCCTTTTGCAAGCATTATACCAAGAAAGCTTGTAAATTTGTAGCCAGTTAAAATGAAAATCAGCATGGAAATCAAATACCAAAAAATCATTTTTCTCCCTTTCTCCTTTCTCCTTTCTCTGCTTTTTTCTTGTTCTGCGCCCCCCAACAAAATCGGGAGCTTAGACTTGGTGAAGTGGCGCAATGACCGAGGTGGGTGTAAAAACGTAAGAAAATCTTTAGAAACAGATTTTAAGCAAATAGAAAAAGAAATCTTTAGGAAAACATATTGATGAAGTGGGGCGGTGGTTGGGTCGCCCTGATATTCATCAATTGGGCTGTCGCGATCAAAAATATTATGTCTATTTCTTAGAAAAGGAGAGCATTAGGATGACCTCTAAGCAAAAATCGTTGGCTCAAAAAGTAATTTTAAGGTTTAATGCCGTAGGTTTATTAGCCGAAATTAATTTTCAGGCACAACCTTTGTAGAGAAATTACTTCAGAATAATTCTATTCGGAATAAGAATAAAATAAGATGATAGATTTTTTGTATAAAATTGGTGTTGGACTTGCCTTTGCTTGTTGGGGAGTATGTAATGTAAATGCGCAACACTTACGGCATAAAGGTACATTAGGACTTGAATGTGTTGAAGCATCAGATTCTCTTAATAATAAATAGCCTTAAATTTCCTAATTCTTTTGGGGTTTTGCAAAAGCTGCTGCTCCTAATGCAACAGCGGCTACTTTTGGGGATTGAACCCAATGATATTTTGGTGGCTATCAATGAAGCTAGATTCTTTGGATTTATTGGATTTTAAGAAAAATAGAAAGGAACTTCGAACAAGAACCTATTTCGATTACTTATACTGTAGAGGGCGTAAAAAAATGCGCGCAGTAGGTCAGGTATTGGCTGGCAAACGAGAAACATCTTTGGGCGAAGTAATCTATGGAGAAGTAGCTTATCAACAAGGGTATTTGAGAACCCTCGTTCATAAACCATATGGTGTGGCACGTTTTCCGCCGTTTTTATTTACAAAGCTACGATTGTAGCTCTATAGATTTCTCTCAAGACTTGCAATCACCCATCAAACAGCTCGTAGATGGTTGGGCAAAAGCGGTTATGCGGCATTTAGAGAGAAAAAACTCATGTAGGGAGAGCATAGAACAAAAGCCTGTACGCAACTTACGTACCAAGAAGAACTCACCGCTTTTCAGACTGCTTTTGCATCTTTAAAAAAATGCCATTTATAGATAGTACCTAAGTGTTTTTATTGACATTCTATGGTGATGGCAGCGCCATTGATGGCAGCTAAAGAAAAATACAAACCACGAGGAATTATGGTGTATGGTACAGTGGTAAAATCTTGGTTTGAACATATGATAGACGTATTTCGTAAACAACCATTATTGTATAAAGAATCCCCTCAAAATATTGAGGTAAATATTAAGGGATGATGACTCTGCTTTATGAATGGCTTGTGCAAGGGAGAAGTGCAGGAGATTTACTAACAGTGCCAGAGTTTGAGTCTATTCTTACCTCCAAAGAAAACCCATTGTCGTGAATATCGAGGTACTTTCTTTGGTCGTTTGCCCAATTACTTTTCGGAGATCAACCAAAATTTAGCGCAAGCCTGGGCAAAAGCTGCTGTACCTACCTTGGCAATGCACGGAGAGTTTGATAGTCAGGATATTAGTGCAGAAAATGCACAAATGATAGGCATGAATTGTCAATGAAGCACGCCCTCAGTAAAGGCACTTTAAATTGTTGAAAGGGACAGACTATGCCTTTACAAAAGTAGCTTCATTTGAGGAATACCATCAATTGAGAAAATCGGGTAAGTACAAACAATATGCAGAACAAAACTTCAATCCAGCCATTGTTGAAATGACGGTCGATTGGATGAAACAACAATAATGGATTACACGGATATCACACTTCAGAATTAGAGGCAATGAGACCAACAAATCGACGATTGTGGTGGACGCACGCGAGCCGTGGGAGTTTGAAGAATTTAATATTGGTGGTCTTAACATTCCTCTGGCCGAAATCCGAGAACATCGGGACGAATTACTGCCTTTCCAACAAATTGTGGTAGTTTGTACCAATGGTACGCGCTCGCGGGTAGCGGCTAAAGACTACTGCCGCGCCGAAACCTTGTTGGAAAAGCAAATTTACCACCTCAAAGGTGGAATTTTGGAGGTAGAATAGCTAATAACCGGCTTAATTTAACTGGTATTTGACAATAACCCCATTTATGCTCAATGAACTCCCAGGCCATGTGACACTTGTATCACTTAATATTAGTTCTATAAAATAGACTTCATTGCTCGTATTGGTAGTATATGTAGGGAAACGGCAACCGTAGTAGCCTGAGAAGTAGGGAGAGGGTGTAGGTGCTAAAGTGAAGGTTGCTATTGAAAAAACTACTGTAAACCTTGGCGCAAAAGCCTGAGTCGCATGTTTTGGGTTGCCGAGTTATCAATATAGATAGCGGTTATTTCTACAATTTTTGCACCATTAGGAAGACTAATGTTAGCATATGCTGCCATGGTACCAATTGTTCCAGCATCGGAAATAAAATCTTGAACTTACATAATTACTTCCACCTGTGGCATTAAAGGCAATACCCGGGCAATTCCTAAGTATTGAAAGGTTTCGGGTCTAATTGTAACAGCTTGCGCTTGTATCAACTGATAGTTGAATAGAAAAAATAGCAGTATAAACCTCTTTTCATGATTCTTGAGTATTTGATGTTGAAAAACATAAAAGCTATCCTGCAATAAAACACCTTTTATCATCAATAAATCATGGCGGGAGGTCAGAAATGACTGAAAATGAATACAATTATAGCATAAAAAAATTAATAATTGAAAAGTTACTTGCTATGAATTTTTTGGATGGATATCGCCTAAAATAGTCGAATCATAAATTGGCTTTTAATTCTATCCTAAAAATACCCTCAAATACTTTTACTGCTGGCCCAATCAAGTAGATGCTATCGAAGCTGCCATCTGCTTGTGGTACAAACGAAACCCTAAGTGGTCCTCCTTGGTTTTGATCTCGATAGGGTCTGCCATACCCAAGCGTTGATAAGCCATGAGTGCGCAGGCGGTTACACCCGTTCCACAAGAGTAGGTTTCATCTTCAACCCCCGTTCGTAAGTACGTACATAGAGCGATTGTTCGCCAAACACTTGGACAAAATTAACATTTGTCCCACCCAAAGGCCCATATACATCGCCATACCTGATTTGTTTGCCAACGTTTACAACATCAGTTGCATCTACGTCATCTACAAAGGTGACATAATGCGGAGAGCCTGTATTAAGAAAATAAGCGTCGCCATCAGGCTGGCTGCCCGATACATCGCTCATATTTAAGAATATTTCATCTTCGCAAGCGGCGGCTTTGTGTTCGCCATCAACAGCGATAAAAGTGGTATTTTCTTCAAAAAGCCCTAAATCTTGCGCAAAACGCACAGCACAGCGGCCACCGTTGCCACACATACTCCCTTCGTGACCATCGGCGTTAAAATAAACCATCCGAAAATCGTAGCCTTCGGCATGTCGGAGAAGAATGAGCCCGTCGGCACCAATTCCAAAGCGACGATGGCAGAGAAATTCGATAAGCGGCTGGCTTGCTGGAAATTGCTCGGCTCGATCATCTATCATAATGAAATCGTTGCCCGTGCCTTGGTATTTAGAAAAAGAAATAGTGATAGGAAGGTTTGGCATGTTTTAGAGGTTGAAGATTGAAAGATACAAAAAAAGCCGCCTTTAAAGACAGCTTTCTATGACCACTCTTTTGTGTACAAAGAAGTTATTTCTTCTTTTCTTTTACACGAGCAGCTTTTCCTTGTTTACCACGGAGATAGAACAAATCGTACTGACGTACTTTCCTATCGACGTACCACTTCGATTTTTTCGATACTGGGTGATAGAATTGGAATAATACGCTCAACACCTACACCATTTGAAATTTTACGGACGGTAAAGGTCTCCCCCATTGCCACCAAAATTGTGACGTTGGATAACTGTTCCAGTAAATACCTGAACACGTTCTTTGCTACCTCTACGATTTTGAGGTGAACGTTGATAGTGTTCACCTGCTTGAAAGTCAGGCATACGGTCGCGACGACCAGCGAACTCGGCATCTACCAACTTGATTAACTCATTAGTCATTGTATTAAGTTAAATTAGGGCTTTTTCCAGCGGACGATTACGCAATCGTCATTCAAAAAAGCGAGTTATCAAAAAATGTCCGCAAAAGTAGGGTTTTGTATTTATAAATACAACTGATAAAGGAATTATGTGGTCATCTAAAATAGATTTACTTGTTTTAAGACAGCTTTCAATGGATTAAATGTATCTTATCACTATTTTTTGCGGGAGGAGTAATCATAATATGTGCCCTATGGGTACCAGGATCCATGATCCAAGGAGCGCCTGGGACTGTTTCTTTGAGAGGTAATCCTGTAGATTCGGACGTAGCCCAAGGATATAAACAACATATCGGTAATTGGCTTTTTCAATGCTTTCGCCACTCAATACATGCAGCGTAGCAGGGTTTTTAGGCATTTTTAAGGTGCCAGCCTTTTGCTTCTTTTTCGCGTGTTTCAAAAATTTCTTTGAAGGTTTTATTTTGTTTTTGAAGTACACGGCCTCTTTCCATAAAAGGTTCTAAGTCAGTAGTATAGCATGATACACTAAATCCATTTTTATTAGGATCGTCTGCCAAACAGACAAACCTATCTCCTCCTTTTTGTAATTCAATCATTTCTCCAGCAGTATTATAACCAAGTACCTTTACATTGATTCTATTTTCTTCTGGCAATGCACTGATGGCTTGTTGGATTTGAATTCCTGGGACTGGGAGTTTGCGATAGTGTTATTTTTGCAATAAAACCCAATACTAATAAAGATATAGATTGATTTTTTCATTGTAGTAATAAGGTTTAAAATAAGTTGACAAATGAATAGGAAATAGTGTAAATATAAAAAATTGTAGATTACAATTGCCTAAAATTAGATTACAAACAAGAAAAGCCGCTTTTTAGCGGCTTTTCTTGTTTGTAATGAAGGACAAAATTACTTGTCGCCAACTCTACGAGTATCTGTCGTTGCTTTTACTTCACTTTAGGTAGTAGTTGGTGTAGTAACGGTTGTGTTTGCTACTGCTGTATTTTTTTGCACCGAATTAGGAACTTCAACTTGCTCATCTGAAAGCGGTAGCATCGAAATTAGATGCTGATCACTTACCGAGAAAAAACAAGCTTAGGCGAGGTATAAATATCTTGTGTGGGCAATGATGCCAACAGTTGTTCTGTCATTTGTGATTTGGTGCGAAAAGTCGTCTTTCCATCTTTTGTGCTTTAGCAGAATTTCCAACCAATAAGACACTTAGAGCGAGGTGAACATGAAAGTTTTCATAAATATGCTGTTTTAAATTTTAACGATATTATTATAATGTGTGGGTTGTAGTGTCAGAAACAGTCTGTTCTTTATTTTGATGACGCTGCAAAGGTGCATGAATAAATGGGCACTTTAAAGGCAAAAAGGATGAAAGGAATATTTTCAATGATGAGTGGTAATTGATTTTGATAAAATCAGAATAAAATTTTGTTTATAGTTAAAATATTTAGCGTTAAATAATTAAAATTATATGATATATTGATAAAATCATATATTTAACAGAATATAATTCTGTTTACTCAATGTCGTATTTTTAATATTTTAACTAAAAAAAATCTATTATTTACAGAGAAATGAATAATTGGAAAGAAAATATTGTTTTTGTGATACTTATCGCTATTTTCACCGTCGTAAGCTAAAATTCCTTCTTTTTCTCATTCAACTCCCTCTACCTCTATGTCTTCAGGTATAAAAACACTTGCTTGGGTGCTACTTATCGGTTGGATAGGTGGCGCTTCCTACTGGCACGTTTGTCAAATCAAACAATTATGCGATGGCCCTGCGCCTTCAGTAACGGTGCCGAGTTACACGATTCCTCCCCTAAGTATAGCAGATGGGGACAACCTCAATCTGACTTCAGCCATGAACTTTGGTTTTAAAAAGTCGGTTCCTGACCCTAATTTTTCCAATGTCAAAAAAGAACTTGATTCTCTGGCTGTATATCTCAAAAGCAGTCCTGAACGCAAATTAACGATTACGGGGTTGTATGCCTCGTTAGAGCAAAATACCACCTCTTTTGCTGATTTAGGATTAGCACGTGCTGATGCTATCAAGCAATATTTAGTGCAATCGGGAGTACCTGCGGGTCAATTGGCTACTAAAAGTAAAATGTTGGACTTGACCTTTAGCACTGATGACTCTACACATGGGATGGAGTTTGGATTTGACAGCTTGATGATTCCCAAAACCGAAGAGGCTCTTGCAGCAGCTGAGAAATATGAAAATGTATTCAAGCCTTTAGATTTATACTTCAAAACGGCAAGTGCTGACTATATAAAGACAACCGATAACGAACAGTTTTTGCAGGAAGCTAAAAAATATTTGGCTGCCAATAAAGATAAAAGATTGTTACTCACTGGGCATACAGACAGTGAAGGCCCCGACGATAAGAATATGATTCTATCTGGAAAACGTGCGGGAGGAGTAAAAGCAGCTTTTATAAAATATGGTATTTCTGCCAGTCAGATAATAACAGATGCCAAAGGAGAAACACAACCAGAGGCCAGCAATGATACTCCCGAAGGTCGGAAGGCCAATCGTCGGGTAAGTATTGTGGTACAATAACAACTCAATCATTTACTCATTCAAAATAGATATATATATGTACGGACATTTTAATCCATTGGAATCGGGCGATGCGTGGTGGCAACACATTTTGATGCTCGTCGTTTCGGCTGTGTTGGGCTATATTATCGGTTACTTAACACGAAAAAGCGAAGTCGAAAACTTAGAAGCTGAATTGGCCAGCCTTGATGCTTCGGTAGATGATTGCCTAAAGAGTAAGAAAATGGCGATAGTACCCACACCTACTGCGCCTGTAATGGCCATGGTCTCTGAACCTGTAGCTCCTATTGTACCTGACGATTTAAAAATAGTGGAGGGAATAGGTCCTAAAATTGAGCAATTGCTCAATAATGAGGGTATTTTGACTTTTGCGCAGTTGGCAACCACAACACCCGAACGAATCAAAGAAATATTGGTAGCAGCGGGTTCGCGTTTTCAAATGCACGACCCAGGTACTTGGCCACAGCAATCAGCTTTAGCAAGAGATGAAAAATGGGAAGAGCTGAAAGCTTGGCAAGAAGAATTGAATAAAGGTCGTAAATAGCAATAGTTTTACCCTTAAACTAAAATATTACCATGATTATATTACAAATAACTCCTGCGAGTCAAAACTTTTGGATTGCTGCCTTTGAGGCTATTGCACTCATGGCGTTAGCCGCTTACATTGGTTGGTGGATTGCCCGCCGTACTTTTGCGGTTCAGATAGAAGGATTACATGCCGACATTCAAGCACGGCGTGCCGATTTAGATGATTGCCAAAAAACAATTGTAGTAGCCGCTCCCAACATTGCAGTCCCTATGATGGGTTTGGTAGCTACCCTGTGGTTCCTGTTGTGCCAGATGATTTAAAAATAGTAGAGGGGATTGGCCCGAAAATAGAAGCGTTGCTCAATAAAGAAAATATATTAACCTTTGGACAATTGGCAACGACATCCAGCGAGCGTATCAAAGAAATACTGGATGCAGCAGGTCCTCGTTTTCAAATGCACGACCCTACCACTTGGCCACAACAGGCGGCTTTGGCACGAGATGAAAAATGGGATGAACTAAAGGCATGGCAAGATGAACTTAATAAAGGTCGTTTAGAATGATTTTTTCTATATGTATTTTCTAACAAGCAAGTTCTGAAAATTTCGGGACTTGCTTGTTAGAAAAATAGCCAAAAGATACAGAACTAATAACTACCCATTTATTCAAAGAAAGGGACATCTTTAGGCGCGTATTTGCGCATTCCTTCCTCATTTATTTCCACACCAATTCCAGGTTTTTCAGAAAGAGGGATAAAGCCATCTTTCACCATTGGCCCATCAAAAGTGACAATTTCTTTGAACATGGGGTTTTCATTGAAGTAAATCTGCCACTCCAGAATTAAGAAATTAGGGACACTGGCGCATACATGGCAGGAGGCCATCGCACCCAAATAAGAAGCAACCATATGGGGGGCAAAAGGCACATAATAAAGATTAGCCAAATTGGCAATCCGTTGTGCTTCTCCAAGGCCACCTGCTTTTTGAAGATCAGGCATAATGATATCTACAGCACCTATTTCTAATAATTTCCGAAAACCATATGCTAAATAGTGGTTTTCTCCAGCACAGATAGGCGTTTGAGTAGAATCGCGCACGATTTTATAGGCCTCTGGGTTTTCGGCAGGAAAAGGCTCTTCCAAAAATAATAGTTTTAGAGGCTCCATCATTTTGGCTACTCGTTTGCCTGTGGTGGTGTCGTATCGGCCGTGCATATCTACACAAATATCTACTTTAGGCCCTACGGCGGCACGCACTGCCGCTATTTGATTATACATGCGTTCCAATTCCATATTGGAGGCCGTCCAGTTATACAGGTCGTATTTATTAGGGTCGTCGCGCTCGTCAATGTCAAATTTTACGGCATTAAAGCCTAAATTCACTGCATTTTTGGCTGCTTTGGCAAAATCTTCTGGTTGAGGATGCCGCTCACGGTAAGCGGCTGTATCACAATACACCCTGATTTTGTCTCTGAACTTGCCACCCAATAGCTGATAAACAGGAAGTCCCAAGGCTTTCCCTGTCAAATCCCAAAGGGCTGTTTCGACGGCAGTTAAAACAGCCACATACATCCCTGCTTGTGCTCCTTCAAAAAAGCCTGAACGGCGCAAGTCTTCAAAAAGGCGGTGAGGGTTTAAGGGGCTTTTGCCTTTAATACGCTCTCCCATCATTTTCACCAAGTGATAGGTACCAGGCGTAGCATCTACTCCCTCGCCACAGCCATGAATCCCTTGATTGGTATAAATTTTGACAAATAAACTGTGTCCCCCTCTGATATAACCACATTTGATGTCAGTGATTTTTAAATCAGAAGGAGCAGAAGATTGAGGAGTACGATGAAGGGCGGCTTCGAGTCCTTGCCCAAAACTATTGAAAGTAGAAAGCCCAATAGCCGTTGAAATGGCACTTTTGGTCAGAAAATCGCGGCGTGAGGTCATGGTTTGAAAGGATTTAGTTGTGAGTATTTTGTCATCTCGACGATAGGGGAGAACTAACGATTTGTTGGGGCTTGTGTCGAAAATAGCCCTAAGCCAATGGGTATTACCAAGTTCTTTTTTTGAGATATTCTTGAATTTGTTCCTTTGGCACAGGAAGGGCATTTATATGGGTATTGAGCCATTGGGAGAAATCTTTTTCAATTTCGTCTGACCAACGGTTGTCAATTTGCCCTGCCGTATATTTTTGTTGACGGAGACGTTCGTGGCCAAACATATCGCGTAATCGGATAATTTCGGAAGTAGTTACTACTTTTTCAGCCAAATGGGGGGGAATGAAAGTGACGGCTCCGTCGCGTCCCAAAACTACATCGCCAGGCAGCACCATTACTTTTCCAATACGCGTGGGGGTATTGATGCCAATCAATGTGGTATTGAGTTCACCGTCAGGGTTATTGAGGTGATGGGAGGGGTGGTAGCTACGAAAATAAGAGGTAAAGCCACCAATTTCTTTCAATCCAGCAATATCGCGAACAGCTCCTTCATAGACGATCCCATTTCCTGATTTAGCAAAGATAGAATTGCCGAGGTTGTCGCCAATGGTGGGGCCATTTTCGTGTGCCCCAAACTGATCTACCACATATACATCTCCTTTGACGAGCAAATCAATGGGCCAAGCATTTTGAGATTTGATGCGCCCGTCTTTCTCATGCCCTTTTTTATCTATGACCCGATGTACATCAGGACGACCAGGCATAAACGTAGCCGTTAAAGCGCGCCCTACCAGCACGCTATCAGGATTGATACATTGCCAGCCTTCGGTATATTGAAATTTATAATTTTCCCTTTCATCACTGCCCAAGCTTCTTCGTGTGTAACGAGTTTCATCCGTTTGAGCAGCGCATCTGATACTTTCGGTCGGCCATCGGCAAAGCGTTCACCTTTCCATTCGGGTGTTAAGAAGAGAAGTTCTTCTTTAGAAATTTGCTGGGCAAAACTAATGTTATTTATGCAGATGCAAATACCAAGTAGTAGTCCAAAGTAATACTTTTTCATAGAAATACGGGTTAAAGAGTTTCCATGAAAAGAAGTAAATAGATAGAAATTACTTAAAAGACTAATAAGCTACTAACAACGAAGATTTAATGACTATAAATAAGTAACTTCTCTTGGTCAACTTCCATTTCTCGATCTAAACTAAAACCTAACTTGGTTAATAATTTGATGGAACTTACATTGGAAGATAAAGCAATGGCAAGAATCACCGAGTGTTTTGCTTCTTCTTTTGCCATCTGAAGAATGGACATCGCAGCTTCAAAAGCATACCCTTTTCTAGTAAATTCAGGAAGAAAGGCAAAACCTAAATCAAAGTAGTCAAGGTGAACTCTTTTAAGGAGGGAGATTACGCCTAAAGGAATTGCCCTTCTTTTTTCTAACTACCCAATAATAAGTATTTTCGGTAGTTTGTATTTTATTAATGTAAGAGATGGCATCTTCTAATGAATGTACCTTTCTATCGCCAATAAATCGAAGCCAACCTTTAGAGTTTACAAGTTGATAGAGGAAATGGCTATCTGTCAACTTGATAAAATCTAAAGTCAACCTATTGGTAGCTATTTGTGTGCGAATGATTGACACAAGAGAGGGTTTACTATATTTTTTAATTAGCTGTAAAAGCAGTTACTTCTTTGGCTAAAGAATCAGAGATCCCTGCAAACTATTTGTAGCCAAAAGATGAGCTTCTTATTGGTCAAGCTGATAAAACACTACCAAAACCCCCGAAAGTAACAATACGTTCGGGGGTTTTGGAAAATAAATATAATTTTATCTTGCTCCTGGGGGCAATGCTCTTTCAGGAACTTTGTAAAAAGGGTATTTAGGTGTCGAGAGGTACCTTCGCCTTCATAAATGCCGTGCGAACGATTGGGATAGGCCATAAACTGAAATTGTTTGTTGTGTTTAATCATTTCATTGATCAATCGTTCAGCATTTTGGTAATGTACGTTGTCATCGCCGGTACCGTGAATGTAAAGTAGATTTTGGTTAGACTGGAATTTTTTGGCGTGGGTAATGGGCGAACCCGCCACAAAATCTTCACGGTTTTCTTGTGGGATACCCATGTAGCGTTCTTGATAGATGTTGTCGTAGGTAAGTTGGTCGGCTACGGCGGCTACGGAAATCCCCGTTTTGAAGATTTCGGGATGTTGAAAAAGTAGATTGAGAGTAGCAGAACCGCCGCCACTCCAACCATGAACGGCCACCCGACTGGTATCTATAAATGAATATTGTTGGAATAGGGTCTTAGCACCCATCGCAAAATCATGTATATTGACCCGTCCAATCTTACGATAAATAGCTTTGCGCCAGTCTCTTCCCCGTGGCGATGGTGTGCCGCGATTGTCCACCGAGGCATAGATATAGCCATCTTTGGCCATATCGCCTACATAAAGACGATTCCGACCTGTACCCCAATTGTCCATGACGGTTGAGGCGGCGGGTTCGCTATATACATTAAATACAATAGGATATTTTTTAGAAGCGTCAAAGTCAGTGGGTTTTACCATCCATCCGTCAAGTTCGATTCCTTCTGCGGTCTTTACTTTAAAAAACTCTACTTTTTTAGGGGTATTAGGCATGGCAGCCAATTTTTTGGAAATATCCTCGGTTTCTTTAAGGGCTTTGTGTTCGGGCAACCGAATCATTTCGCTCATTGGCGCAGTATTGGCATTGGAAAACGAATGAGAAGCCCATAGCGCATTGGGCGAAATATCGTAGCGATGCACACCACTTTGGTCAGTGGGAGAAAGGCGTTCGGCTTTTCCAGTACCATCCAAACGGGTACGATAGAGATAGCTTTGGGTGGCGTTGTCGGGCGAGGCCATGAAATAGACATAGTTATTTTTTTCGTCAATCAATTCTATGCCAATAATGTCGTAATTGCCAGTAGTGATACATTTTTCATTTTTACCATCACGGCTTACGCGGTATAGGTGCCGCCAGCCATCTTTTTCGCTCATCCATAAAAATTCTTTTTCGCCATTAATCCAATCCCAACCCATTGGGCCATCGCTCCAAGAATAACTACTTTTGGTTTCAATCCAAGCGTCGTCTATGTCGCTATAAAGTGATGTTACTGTTCCAGTTTTTATGGTTGCCGATAGCACTTTTGACTCGTTTTGCTTGCGGTTGAGTTGTTGCATCATAAGGGTATTGGCATCGCTCCACTCCATGCGTGGAATGTATGTATTGCCAGGGTCTCCAGGGGTATTCATCCATTTGGTGGGGCCACCTGTGGCTGCTACCACTCCAATTTTGTAGGGCGAAGGGCGCTCACCTACTTTGGGATATTCCACGGGCACGTTGAACGCATAAATGGAGTCTATGTTGTTGATCATCAGAAAATTACGAATCTTAGTGGCATCAATTTGCCAATAAGCAATATTTTTGCTGTCAGGACTCCATCGAAAGCCGTCTCTACAGTCAAATTCCTCTTCATACACCCAGTCGAAAGTGCCATTGATGAGGCGCGTGGTGCCATCTTTGGTCAGTTGGGTAATTTTACCCGTGGCCAAATCTTCTGCAAACACATTATTTTTGCTCACGTAGGCTACCTTTTTGGCATCAGGCGAAAATTTGGCAAACATCAATGACGACTCAGGCCGTCCTTTGCCCAACTGTGTCAGGGTATTTTTGTCTAAATCCAACACCCAATAATCGCCGCGGGTATCATACCTCCAAACACGCTGGGTATTGGTATAGATCAACACTTTACGCCCATTGCCGGTAAAAGTATAGCTTCGTACATTGAGCGGTTGAGTTTGCCCCTTGGGGGTAAGTTGAGTAGCTGTTACGATTGTTTTTTTATCTAAATTGGGCATACTATATTGCACTATTTCCGATTGCTCTAAGCGTAAATAGCTATTGCCATCTTGGGTCCATTGAATACCTCGATTGAATTGGGCAAAAGTGGAAATGTTTAAAAGAAAAAAAAAGAGTAGATAAATAAGTGGGTAAGCCAATAAGTTTTTAAATGAGCAAGTGCGATTCATGTTGATTAGTTTTCAAAGATTGATAAAGTGAAATATACGAAAATCGAGGGCATCACGGTCTGTATTTGGCCATGGCCTCTTTTATTTTGATAACACGGTTTTCAGGACTGGGATGCGTACTTTGAAATTCAGCAGGACGATTGCCTCCCCCTGCTGCTGCCAAAATCTCCATTACTTGTAGCATCGCTTCGGGATTTTTCCCAGCTTGAATCATATACTTTACCCCAAAGTCGTCGGCTTCGAGTTCGTCGTCGCGGCCATATTTTAAGTTCATCAGATTGGCAATATACTGCGCCATATAGGCACTACCGTTGGGCGAGCTGGGGTCGGAGAGTGCTGCACTCGCTGCGCCAGCCAAGCCACCTACCAATTCTTGTTTGGCCATTTGTTGAGCTGAGTGACGACCTACTACATGTCCTATCTCGTGGCCTAATACACCAGCTACCTGATCTTCGCTTTTGAGGCGCTTGAGCAAGCCCATTGTAATAAAAATCTGCCCTCCAGGTACAGCAAAGGCATTGATGGTTTCGGGATCAGCCAGTACATGAAAGTCAAACTGATAGGGAGAGTTGCGTGATTCGGTAGTTTGAACAAGCCCCTGCCCAATTTTTTTTACCAAAAACTGCACCTTTTCATCACGGTTAAGCCCTCCATATTCAGCGGCCATTTGTGGCGCACTTTGTAGGCCAAGTGCCACTTCTTCTTGCGGTGTTAGACTCACTTGCTGCTTTTTGCCTGTTACAGGATTGACCTGCGTTTTGCTGTAATAGCCCACCAATGCTACTATCCCCATGATAATTCCGATCAATAATCGACCGCCTATTCTTGAACGTCCCATGTTATAAAAGCCCCTACCCCGCGGGAAGTTTTAGTTATAGTATTCATAGTTCTTTGGGGTGAAGAACTACAACAACAATCCTGCAAAAGTAGCCGACATATAAGAGGCCAAAGTGCCACATATCAGTGCTTTAAAGCCCAAACGAGCCAAGTCTGAACGACGATTGGGTGCCAACTCACTGATACCGCCTACCTGAATGGCTATGGAACTAAAGTTGGCAAAGCCACACAAGGCAAAACTCGCAATGGCCAACGTTTTAGGGTCGAGCGTATCTTTGATTTTTACCATGTCTAAGTAGGCCACAAATTCATTAATCACCATTTTGGTTCCCATGAGCGAGCCTGCTACTTCGATATCTTTGGCAGGCACACCCATAGCCCATGCAAAGATAGAGAACACCTTACCCAAGATATAATTAAGACTCAACGCAGGAAAGGAAAAAAGGCTGCCTGCTTTGCCCAAGCAAAAATCTAACAGACCAATCAAGGCAATAAAACCTATGAGCATCGCTATGACATTGAACCCTACTTTAAACCTTCACTGGCACCTGCAGCAATGGCATCAAGTAAGTTAGCATGAGTTTTTTGATTTCTAATTTGACTACTCCTTTCGTTTCCGATACTTGGGTTTCTGGAAAAACAATCTTGGCAATGACCAACGCGCCTGGTGCGGCCATCAAACTGGCAGCGATTAAATACGGAGCTGGAACGCCTAACTTGATATAGGTGGCCATCACACCCCCAGCAATACACGCGAAACTCCCCGACATAGAGGCTAATAATTCCGAATTAGTCATGCCTTTTAAGTAAGGTTTTACCATGATTTGGGCCTCTACCTGACCTACGAAGGCCGAAGCTACATTAGACAACGCCTCTGCACCACTGACCCCCATGAGCCATTTCATTACCTTGGCCAACACGGCCACAATCCGCTGCATTAGCCCAATATGATAAAGCATATTGACTAAAACTGCGACAAAGATAATGGTAGGAATGATGGTGAAAAAGAAGATAAAATCATTGCCTGCACCGAAAGCCTTGTTAAGAATAGAAGGTTTTACTAAAGGACTAAAGACGAACTCAGCCCCTTGGTCGGCAAAACTTAGTGTTTTTTGAACTGCCCGCCCGAGCCATCCGAATAGCTTACGCCCAATATCAATCTTTAAAATAAAAATAGCCAAACCAAATTGTAAGGCTAAACCTACCCCAACAGTACGATAATTGATAGCTTTACGGTTGTTGGAGAGGGCGTAGGCAATACCCAAAATTAAAACAACGCCAATAAGTCCTGTAAATCTTTCCATGAAGTGTGTCAGCAAAAACGAATGATAAATGTTGAATGAACAATGATAAAGCGAGTAAAGATAGGAACGGGTTTTGTTTTTTTGTAATACTTGCAAGATTTTCCTCAAATCGAATAATTCTTCACCCTTTTTTTGAAGATTTTGGGGTAATTTGCTCGACAGTTCGTAGTTTTATGGCTGAATTTTAACTCATCAATTACAAATATTATGGCATTATTTGATTTAGATATGATGCAGGGCCTCTATGCAAAACTCGGCGAGCGAGTAGAGGCTGCTCGTAAAGTAGTAGGAAGACCTCTTACTTACACTGAAAAGGTATTGTACGCTCACCTTACCCAAGGAACTACTACCGAAGTGTATGGCCGTGGAGTATCTTATGTGGACTTTGATCCCGACCGCGTGGCTATGCAAGACGCGACGGCACAAATGGCTCTCTTGCAATTTATGCAAGCAGGCCGTCCCAAGGTAGCTGTTCCCTCTACAGTCCATTGCGACCACCTTATTACTGCGCAAGTAGGCTCAGCAGCCGACTTAAACAAGGCCGTTGTTGAAAATCAAGAGGTATATGATTTCTTAGCATCGGTTTCAGATAAATATGGCATTGGTTTTTGGAAACCTGGCGCGGGCATTATCCACCAAGTGGTTTTAGAAAACTATGCGTTCCCAGGTGGAATGATGATTGGTACCGACTCCCATACCGTGAATGCCGGGGGCTTAGGTATGATTGCTATCGGTGTAGGTGGTGCTGATGCCTGCGATGTAATGGCAGGTTTACCTTGGGAACTTAAATTCCCTAAATTAATTGGGGTAAAGCTTACAGGTAAACTCAGTGGTTGGACTTCTCCTAAAGATGTAATTCTCAAAGTAGCGGGTATCTTGACCGTAAAAGGTGGAACAGGAGCCATTGTAGAGTATTTTGGAGAAGGAGCTACTTCTATGTCTTGTACAGGAAAAGGTACTATCTGTAACATGGGGGCAGAAATTGGCGCAACGACCTCTACCTTTGCTTATGATGAATCGATGGAACGCTATCTCCGTGCTACGGGTCGTGATGCTGTGGCTGACTTGGCCAACGGTGTAAAAGAACACCTCACGGCTGACGCTGGCGTTTATGATGAACCTGAAAAATACTTTGATCAAGTCATTGAAATTAATCTTTCAGCACTTGAACCTCATTTAAACGGGCCATTTACACCCGATTTGGCTACGCCGATTTCAAAAATGAAAGAAGCGGCAGCGGCTAACAACTGGCCAATCAAGGTGGAAGTAGGTTTAATAGGCTCTTGCACCAACTCTTCTTACGAAGACATTGCAAGAGCGGCCTCATTGGCGCGTCAAGTAGCGGCCAAAAACCTTAAAACCAAAGCGGAGTTTACCATTACGCCAGGCTCCGAGCAAGTGCGCTATACCATTGAGCGCGACGGTTTTCTGGATACCTTCGACCAAATAGGCGGAAAAGTATTTGCCAATGCTTGCGGTCCTTGTATTGGTATGTGGGCGCGTATGGGTGCGGAAAAACAAGAACGTAACACCATCGTCCACTCTTTCAATCGTAACTTTGCCAAACGTGCCGACGGCAACCCCAATACCTTGGCTTTCGTAGGTTCGCCAGAGTTAGTTACGGCCTTGGCGATAGCGGGAGATTTAACGTTCAATCCCATCACTGACGCACTCATCAACGAAAAAGGTGAAAAAGTAATGCTCGACGAGCCAAGTGGTGACGAACTGCCAACACGTGGCTTTGATGTAGAAGATGCGGGCTATCAGGCCCCTGCCGAAGATGGAAGTGCTATTCAAGTAGCCGTTTCGCCTACTTCCAACCGACTTCAGTTGCTCGACCCCTTCGCGGCTTGGGAAGGCACTGATTTGAAAGGCTTGAAAATATTGATCAAAGCCAAAGGGAAGTGTACGACCGACCATATTTCTATGGCAGGACCTTGGTTGAAATACCGTGGCCATTTGGATAATATTTCCAATAACCTATTGATTGGAGCAGTGAATTTCTTCAATGAAAAAACCGACAATGTCAAAAACCAACTGACGGGCGAATATGGCCCCGTGCCTGCTACCCAACGCGCCTACAAAGCTGCGGGTATTGGCTCGATAGTAGTGGGCGATGAAAACTACGGAGAAGGTTCTTCGCGCGAGCATGCTGCCATGGAACCGCGCCACTTGGGCGTGCGGGCGGTGTTGGTGAAGTCGTTTGCTCGTATCCACGAAACCAACCTCAAAAAACAAGGAATGTTGGCCTTGACTTTTGCAGATAAAGCAGATTATGACAAAATCCAAGAGGACGATGTTGTGGATATCGTAGGTTTAACAACGTTTGCTCCTGGCAAAACCTTGACTTTGGTATTCAACCATGCTGATGGAACAAAAGATGAAGTAGTCGTAAACCACACATACAATGCTCAGCAAATTGAATGGTTTAAAGCAGGTGCTGCTTTGAATATCATTCGGGCGCAAGTAGCTGGATAACTAATGAGCAGAATCAACAAAAAAGCGCGATACAAATTTGTATCGCGCTTTTTTGTTGATATTAAAACTTTGATTACTTCCGATTCGCCTTCCAAGTATTGAAATCAACCATGTTTACTTGTCCACGAATTTCCCCCCCTTTATTAACAGCCGTATGAAGATTGGCGTAAAGCAATCCAGAGAATAGCAAGTTTTCTTGTTGCTGATTCAATGTCCAAGAGCCTGAGATAGGAGAGCCAAGTGTAGAGCCGAAATTAAACACAACAGGCCCCGCTTCCCAGCTATTGCCACTATGAAAATGACCAGCTGTAGGTGTTAAACCCGAATGAGTAATGGTGTAAGTAAGAGTCTTTGTTGTTTTGTTATAAACGCCTTCCATTCTTCCTGTAGCGCTTGATGTAACGGGAGGAACTTCATTGGCAGCGCTCAGAGTAGCCTCAAATTTAACTTCAGGATTTGTGTGTGGACCTTCATCTTTACAGCCAACCATAACACTCACCACAAACAGGGCAAGAAAAAGAGGAAGTAATTGTGTAATTTTTTTCATGGGATTTATTCATTTATATATGTTTGAATATGCATTTATAGTTGCTTTCTTATGAATATACAATAGAGCAAGTATAAAAAATCCTTACTCTATTGTCCATACATCTAATTTTCTGACATAGGATCTCGTTGTTGCCACCAAATACGAAACCACTGGTCGTGTTCGTCAATGATGGTCACTTTATTACCTTTTGCAATCGACCACTTGACTGTAGCAGCAGAAGAAGGTGATTCGCGTAAATGGACTGGGTCATTATTGATAATGGCAATTTTGTAAAAACTGGGTAAATTAAGTAAAATCAGCAAAGCAATGAAATAAATAACACCCATTTGAGACGATTCCGGATGTGTTCGCCTTGCTGTTTTTTATACTAATACTCCTACGTATATATAGAGCCAACAATCAATAAAAACAAAGTAAGTAAAGAGAATACTTACGAAAAAAAGGAAAACAAAACTGAAGTCATCCACTTCATAGCCTGCAAGATGATGTTTTGCCCCAATCTCCGAGATTTTGTTAAGATATTTTGACGTGGTTGACGGTTATAAATTGTGCTGAGATAATACAACGCACGGGAATAATCATTTCTTTGTTCGCTAATAAAGGCCAATTTATAATAAATTGGAAGTGGAGTCAAGCCTTTATTGTTGAATTGGGATAAGTATTTTTCGTACAAAATAGCTGATTCGGCCTGATTGCCATTACGAAAAAGAGAATCTACTTGGGCAAGGTTGATGATTTGGGCTTGGGTTGCTAAATTTAACGACAGAATGAATCCGCAAACTTTAGACCCTTTTCTAAAGAACCCTCTTCTCTGTGTACTACTTGTCCAACATCTCATATTCGATATGATAAAGCTGATTAGTTATTTAACCTTTACAAACCGCCGTCAATAAGGTAATCGCAGCCTGTAATAAAACTGGCTTCATCAGAGCATAAATACAATGCTAAAGAAGGCAATTTCAGTGGGCTTTGGCCATGCGTCCGATAGGCTGTGTCTTGGAAAGTTTGGTCTAACATTTCGGCTTCTTTTCCCTGGATAATTTTGGCAATAAATCCATCTACAAAAGGTGTATGCACTCGTGCAGGAGAGACAATTGCAACGAATATGGTCGGCTAAATAATCTTTGGCATCGATAAGGTCATCGAGATGGTTGCACCTTTGCTGGTCGAATAAGCAAAACGATCGGGAATCCCTACTGTGGCCGCAATCGAAGCGATATTTAATATCACCCCACCTCCATTGGCTTGCATATGTGGAATGTTGCAAATAAGCAATTGTACATTCCTTTGATATTGACACTCATAATACGGTCAAAATCACTTTCGGAAGTAGTATAGCTTTCTACGTGAGCTACCCTGCATTATTGACTAAAATATCAATAGGCTGTTGTTGGGCTATTTCATTAATGATACGAAGCACTTCTGCTTGATTTGATACATCTACCGCATGTGCTTGTGCTTTCAGTCCCTGATGCGCAATTTCTGCTGCTACTGTTTGAGCTTGCTCAGCGTTCCATTCTAAGATATGGACAAGCACCTTGTCGTGCAAATAATTGACTGATAGCCAGCCCGATGCCACTGGCACCACCTGTAACAATCGCTACTTTATCGGTAAGTAAAAACATAAAAAACAAATTTGTTATAGCCTATAAAAGCTTTGAGAAGCACAGAAATACCTACTGAAGAAGCCGCTAATACTTTAGAAAGGTTTGTTTACTGATTCTTTTGGGCAGAAGAGATAGAGATAAGCTTTCTTGTAGACAAGTTACGCCAGTCAATCGCCTCGTTATTTTTGCCTCTCGAAACCAAACGGCCTTGTCGAATGATAAAAATGCCTCATGGTATTCTTCTAAAAGATAATGTACGCTGCCTTTGTCGAAGTGGATATCCTCTAAGGTGTTGTCGAATGATAATGCACGAGTAAAATCATAAAGGGCACTGTAGAGGTTATTTTCTACTAAATGACACTTGCCTCGATAGGCATATCCGATGGCCAACCTACCATTTTCTTTGACTTTTTGATCAAAATAAGTAAAAGCCTCTGCATAGTCTTGTTTCGCAAAGGAAGATGCCCTCGGCCAATAGTTTTCGTCTTTATCGGCTGGGTATCGTGGTCAGTGAAATGATACTTCAAGACGAGCAAAATGATAATGAGAGGTGCAACAATAATAACGTCCATACCTTTATTCTATGTGTTTGTAACGAGATGTCATAATCGAGATGTCATAATATTGAAACGACTTGTCGGGTGTTTTGGTTTCTTCATAAAGTCTCAAAACTATAAAGGAAAGGAGCTATGAGCTTTACCGAGGTATTGTTTTTCATAGCGCCGTAAAACCAACCCCAGTATTTTTCGTTGGAAAGTTCCTCGATGCAATTTTTTCCCCCAAAATGGTTTCATGTACCTTTTGAAGTTCATTCATCGTGAATTTGGGTGGTAATAAATTCATACCTACTAATTTCGGTCTAAATTATTACGCAAAGTAAGTAATGCTTTTGAAACTATGTCGTTGTGGTCGAGCATAAGAGGGGGAGATTGTCTATATCATACCACTCGCATAAGTCTGACAAGGCATCTGCTTGAGGAACTACCTCTTTGTAGTTGATTAACGCATAATAAGCCACAGAAATAAATCTATCTAAAAGCCAGTCGTATTGGTGTCAGTGAATATCCGTTACTTTCCAAAATGGTTTGCATGGTAGCTGCTTGATACCGACTTACATCACCAAAGGTGTAAAACTGCTCTAAGTAGATATTGTCCAAGCCCGTACGTTCCTTTAAGCCCCTTCTTACTGCATCATTGAGATTTTCATCTTTTCTAACAAACCCACCTGGCAATGCAAACAAGCCTGTGTTATGGTACCTCATGAGGAGTATTTTAAGTTTTTCGCCACAGAAACCAAAAGAACCGAATCGTAGGCAATATGCTGTAAATAGTCTGTTTTTTCCACTTTATTAGCCAATTTCACTCAAAAATAAGTAGGATAACTTTTAAAACTAATTATTATTGTCGCAAATTGCGACAATAGACTTACTTTTAATAAAATAAGATGAAAAAATGACAAACCTATTTTGCTGCTGCCTTATTTTACAAGGAGCGGCTCATGCGCAAAGCAACAATGGCTTTGCCGTTCAGACTACGATTGAACATGGCGTGATTGAAGGGAATTATGATACCAAGACGGGTATTCAGACCTTTTTGGAGTTCCTTTGCCGCTTCCTGTGGGGAGCTATGCTGAAAGCGCCCCAGCCACTTGCTCCCTTGGAAGGGGAGTAAAGAAGCTAAGAAATTTGGGCCAGACCCATGCAAACGGTAGTGCTTGGCGATACGAACTCCGTTCGGATGTAAGTGAAGATTGTCTGTACCTGAATGTGGACTCCCGCCAAACGCAACACTAAAAACTTGCCTGTATTGGTTTATTTTTATGGAGGTGGTTTTGTTGCAGGAGATGCTCTCGAGCCAAGGTATGATGGCGAAAACATGGCCAAAAAAGGAATCGTAGTGGTTACGGCCAATCATAGTCTACACATTTTTGGTTTTTTTGCTCATCCAGAACTAAGCGCAGAAGCTCCCTGCCAAAGGTCACAATTATGGTTTGTTAGATCAACAGGCTACGCTACAATGGGTACAAAAAAATATTGCCGCTTTTGGTGGAGACCCTAAGCGCGTAACCATTGCAGGCGAATCGGCAGTTCTTATTTCGGTAAGTTATCAGATGCCTCTCCACTTTCCAAAAACCTCATCGTAAGGGCCATTGGCGAAAGTGTGCGGGTACTTCACCCTACGCTCGCACCGTTTCTTTGGCCGAGGCAGAAAAAATAGGGGCTGAGTTTGCCAAAAATGCAGGCTATCCTACACTCAAACAGTTAAGGGCTTTATCCACAGGAGATGTCTATGAGTTATACAACCAACCTAAGCGATTCGGTTTTCCTGTGGTACTGGACAATCATTTCCTTCCTCAAACACTCCCACAGATTTTTATGCTAAAGCCCAAGCACAAGTTCCTTTATTGGTAGGGTGGAATTCTGCCGAAATTCCTGGCACCGCCTTTATGTTTGGGCAGCCTTACAAAGAAGAAAACTATATTGCAAGGGTAAAAAAAGAATACCCCAACGACTTTGAGGAAGTATTAAAATTGTACCCACACGGTTCTGAAAAGGAAATTGAACTTTCAGCCACGGCGTTGGCTGCGTCTATCGTTTTATTGCTTACAGCACTTGGAAATGGTTTGACTTAACCGCAACAATAGTTCGCAGCCTGTCTATCGCTATTTGTACAGTAAACTACGCCCTCCTTTGATTGATAATTCCTGGTGTCTGGTTTGGCAGGTGGTACTGTTGCTGAAGAAAGCAATGCCCCTAAAGCCCCCGAACCCGTAGGCGCTCCTCACGCTTGCGAGATAGAATATTGTATGGGAAATCTACCACTTATCAAAGAGTATGCTTGGACAGCCGATGACTTTAGAGTATCAGATACGATGTTCAACTATTTTGTCTAATTTTATCAAAACAGGAATCCAAATGGAGAAAAAATTGCTCGAATGGCCTGCTGCCAAAGCCAGCGAAACTACCCCTTCAGTGATGATTTTGAATACCGTGTCAAAAGCTGAAAAAGCTACTACCGATGCCCGCTACCAATTTTTAGACAAGGCATATGGAAATAAGTAATTAAAGAAAGTCAATTCTAAACCTTTTAACAATGAATAGTAATCTTTCTCGTCGCGATTTTATGGCCATTACCCCATTGGCTACGTTGGGTTTATGTGGGGAGGCAATCAGACAATCATTTTAAGGGCTGGCTGGATAAACCCAACTCAAAATTTGGAGGTGTGCAAATAGGGGTGATTACTTACTCTTATCGAAGTATGCCGCACGATATTGACCAGCTATTGCAATTTTGTATTGACTCCAACGTCAGTGCTATTGAACTGATGGGTGACCCCGCTGAGGAATTTGCAGGAAAGCCCAAATCGCCTATCAGCATGGGGCCTCCCCCTGGAGGAGGAAGAAGACCCCCATTGACCGACGAGCAAAGAGCCCAAATAGCCGCATACAACAAGCAAGTGGCAGAATGGCGTGCTACGGTTTCGATGGATAAATTCAAGGAGATTCGTAAGAAATTCAATCAGGCGGGCGTATCTATTTATGCCTTCAAACCCCGTGCTTTTGGCCCCAACAATACCGACGCAAGTAGAATATGCATGAAAGCAGCCAAACCTTGGGGGCTACTTCGGTCACTTTAGAACTACCCACCGACCCCGCTCAAACGCAGCGTTTGGGGGACTTAGGTAAGAAAAATGAAGATGTAGTGACTATCATAACCACTTACAGCCACCGATACACTTTGGGGATATGGCCTTGTCGCAGTCGCCCTACAACTCTATTAATTTTGACTGTGGGCACTATTTGGCGGCTGGGGGCAAAATACCAAAGAGTCATTGATGGCCTTTATCGAATCAAAACATGATAGGATTTCGACCATGCACCAAAGACAGAACCACCAAAGAGCATGGGCAGGCAACTTGGAATGGGGAAAAGGAGACACGCCCATCAAAGAGATGCTACTCATGATCAAAGAAAAGAAATATAAATTTCCTGTTACTGTCGAATTGGAGTATCAAATTCCTGCAGGCTCCAATGCCGTACAAGAAGTAGCTAAGTGTATCGAATTTGCTAAGAAAATTTTAGTGAGCTGATTTGTTAGTAGGCGAAAATCAATGCCATTTAGGGGTAAATATGCTTCTAAATGGCTTTTTTTATTAGTGCTAAGTAAATTTTTTCAAAAAGATTTCCCTTTTCTCAACACCTGAAACGCTTTCTAAGATGGAAAATCAAAAAAGTAATAAGTCCACGCATAGATTGGGGCTATTAAATCTCATTGTGATTGTCTTGTCTATCTATGTCTTGGGTGCTCTTACTATTGATACGGTCTATGTGTTGCCCGAAGAAACATCTCTGTTGCTAAACTATATCGACAACGCTATTTGTGCTTTTTTCTTTTTCGAGTTTTGTGTAAGATTCTATAAAGCCGAAAATAAGTGGGTATTTATGCGGTGGGGGTGGATTGACTTGGTATCAAGTATTCCGATGGTTGATTTTTTGAGAGCGGGGAGATTGCTGCGATTGATTAGACTTCTACGTATCATTCGGGCATTTCGCTCTGCCCATCAGTTGGTGCATCATATCTTTCGGAATAAAGCACAGGGCGCTTTTACGTCTATTTTTATATTGGCTATTTTGTTGATTATCTTTTCAGCCATTGGTATTTTGCAAGTAGAAGACGACCCTAACAGCAACATCAAAACAGCCGAAGATGCCCTTTGGTGGGCATACGTTACGATTACAACGGTAGGCTACGGTGATAAATACCCTGTTACGACCGAAGGCCGACTCATTGCTGTACTTTTAATGACAGGGGGCGTAGGTTTGTTTGGTACTTTCACGGCTTATATTGCCTCGTGGTTTGTAGAAGGCGATGCAAAGAAAGAAGCCAACTAAAGGTAAAACAGACTTATTTTTTTATTTTAGGAACGGCATAATGATATATCTGCGTACCATTTTGTTCCAATAGCCATACCTCTATTCCGTTTATTTTTTTTGCTATTGTAGCTCCTCTTTTTATCCCTAAAACACTAAAACCTGTAGCTAAGGCATCGGCTGCAGTGCCGTTGGGGGCAATAACGGTCGTGCGGGTATGGGTGGTAAGTCCTACTCCAGTATGTGGATTAACAATATGCGAATACCTAATCCCTTTGTGTTCTAAATAGCGATAGGTAGCCCCTGATGTGGCTACACCGCAATTGTTTAAAGTTAATAGATGTTTTGCCGTAGTGTCTTTTCCACCTGAACTTACCTCTATTTCCCAGCCTTTTTTGTTAGGTGGGGCATCGCCAAGGGTGAGATCGCCGCCGGCATCTATCAAGGCGGCTGTAATGCCAAAATGCCGCAATACCAGCAACGATTGATCAGCGGCATAGCCTTTACCAACACCCCCAAAGTCGAGTCTCATCCCCTTTTTTTTTAGTAAAACACTCTGTTCAACTTCGTTTAGTTTGATAAAATGATAGCCTACTACCTGTTTAGCAGCTCGGATTTCTTTTCTTGGGGGAAAGTAATTACGGCGCATAGCTCGTCGCCAAAGCTGTACTACGGGGCCGATGGTTACGTCGAAAGCACCTTTGGTTTGTTGGCTTAAACAAATAGATTTTTGAAGAATGTCAAATAGTAAGGGGCTTGCATAAAATTTCTCGCCTGTCCCTGCCGTAGCCGATAGGCGGTTAGTCTCACTTCCATCGAGGTAATCGCTCAGGATAGTATTCAAGAAATCAATTCTTTTAAAAACGCTATCAGAAGCCATCTTCGCAATAGAATCATTGGGTGCGTAAAACACCAAGTTAAAAGCAGAGCCCATGGCAATATGTGTAAAGGAGTAGCGAGTGGTGAGTTTTGAGTAGCGAGTGGTGAGTTTTGAGTAGCGAGTGGTGAGTTCTGAGTAGCGAGTAGCGAGTTTTGAGTTTTGACGGGGCCGCCCGTGCGATTTTGAGTAGAAATAGCTGACTGTCCCAAACCGACTACTCACTGCCGATGGCTGACTCCTGCCTGCCCAAAGCCAATGACAATTCATGAAAATCAAAAAAAAGAGTACTATTGAACCTTTTTGCATGGTTTTTGGTAGGGAAAATATAAGATCCATTCATATCATCAGGCCAAAATTAAATGCTTTTTGTTAATTCAATGCCATGACAGCAACCGAACAAGATGTATCCATCGCTTTTTTAGAACGCCTTTCCTCACAAAATAGTCGCTATAAATACCTTCTGCCTTCACGAAACGATGTCGGAAGATTTGTAGAAGATACGATGCACTTTTTGTTTCCCATTACCCAAGATTGCAAAAACATCGTATTAGATTTGCCAGAAGCCTACCTCAATTTAAAGAGTCGTCTTATATGCTTATTGTCGCCCTTGAAGGCGCAAAAAGAAGCAATCGTGGAGCAGTTTTTTACGGAATTGCCAGCTATTTACGAAAACTTACTCTTGGATGCGCAAGCCATCGCCGACAACGACCCTGCTTCTATGGGTATTGAAGAAGTCATAGCTGTCTATCCAGGGTTTTATGCCATTGCCGTATATAGGTTAGCTCATGCGTTGGTGGACTTGGGTGTGCCCCTTTTGCCACGAATGCTTACCGAACATGCTCACGGGCTCACAGGAATAGACATTCATCCCAAAGCTAATATTGGACAATCGTTTTTTATTGACCATGGTACGGGGGTTGTCATTGGCGAAACAACCGACATCGGTAACAACGTTAAGGTTTATCAGGGGGTTACATTGGGGGCATTGAGCGTGTCGAAATCATTGGCCGAAACCAAACGCCATCCTACCATTGAAGACAATGTGGTGATTTATGCTAACGCTACAATTTTGGGAGGAAAAACCATCATCGGCAAGGATTCTATCATTGGTGGCAATGCGTGGCTAACGGCCAGTGTACCTCCTTTTTCGCAGGTTTATCACCAAAGTGATGTAAAAATTCGTCAGGCACTTTCTTGACGAGCTTTTCTATATAGTAACAGCGTAGCTAAGCGTGATGACTTGAATATAGACCGGCTTGAAAGGTTTTTCTTCCAGTGCCCCTCTTAAAGTAGCACGGTGGGTAAGATAAATATTCTTGATGAGCTTGATTTTAGTGATGAATAATCCATCCATCGTCCCGTTGTCGAGAATGGTTTCAGCATAACTCGACTTAATGGCTACTCGATATTGCATTTGTAGCCATTTTTTGAGTTTTTTATCATACCAAATATTCATTTCAGCTCCTTGTTTTTCTACAATTCGCTTCACAAAATCAACTTCGTTGGGCTGTTTCTCTTCTATATACAGCCCTGTATTGGCAATGGATTGACTAATTAAGCCATAAATCCGAAAAGTATAGGGCGATAAAGAAATGCGAAGGGCTTTGGTTGGTTGCCATTTGATACCAGGCGAAAGAATAAGTTCATAAGGATTCAACAGACTTTGTACCAGCCCCGCTTTTCCTGTGGTATCTCGAAACATACCATCTTCATAGGTACTAAAAACCCCTGTCTTGGTTTTGGCGATGAGGTTAAAATTCCATCGTCGGTCATCGGCCCATCCTACTGACAAATCGTGTAAGGAGAGGAGTTCGTCGGCAGTTTTTTGAGTGATACTTTTTAGGCCAGCTTTGTAGAGAGAGAATTGCCAATGAAATTCATTGGTAGCAATGATTCGATTTTTGATATAATTGATATTGAGGTCGATGCCGTTGGTGGTTGAGAAACCTAATCGACCTGTATTGGGTACTCCATTAATTTGTAAAGTATGAGAAAGGTTTAGTCCTAAATTGATAGCAACTTCCCAAGCTTTGGTGGTGGTGTCTTCCTCAGCCTCTTGTGGTGGGTTTTGTTTTTGTGTTGTATCAGTTTGGGCGATTGCTTTGAAGCAAACGAGCAAGAGTAAAAACAATGCTATTTTTATCGATAAAACCCTCTCAATTGATTTATTTAAGCAAAGATATTTCATACAACTAAAGGGTTAGTTGGGTTGTGAATAGAAATAAGAGAAAGACTAAAATCTAATTTTTCTTGCCATAGAAAATGACTGTTTTGGTAGGGTCTGGATCGGGAAAACCGACACTCAGTTCACCATTGATGAAAGTGCTTCTTTTGGTTGTGCCTTCATAGCCTTCAATATCCCCATTCGCTGCTTTTTTGAGTAATAGGCCATCATATTTACTAAAAGAATCAGAGGCTTTACCTGTTTTGTCCGTAAGAGTTAATTTCACTTGAATATTGACAATCTCATCACTAATTTTTGATACAGTAATTTTTAGCGTGGCGGTAATACCAGTAGAAGTAGTGGCTGGAAGATTGATTTTAGTAGATGGGCCTAATAGATAATAAGTTCCATTATATTCTCCTGCTATTTGTTCAGCAAGGGGCGGTTCGGGATCTTCTTTTTTGCAGGAAGAAATGGTAGCTATAAGACTCAATACCAGGCAAATAAATCTAAAGTGAAGGGTTGAGAAAAGTTTCATAATTCGGAGGTTTAAGGGTTAATAACCCACATCAACGAAAAAATAAAATACTGTTCTACAATGACGTGAAAGGGGGTGTAGAACAGTATTATAAAATTTTTCTAACTACTTACTAAAACATTTTCCAAAATAATCGTATTCCCATTGTTTTTTATGTTATACTCACCTTTCTGAATTGTAAAAACCTTGTTTGCCAGAGGGCCTTTGGTTGCAAGAATACCTCGTTCTACTCTACAATCCTCCTCTATTTTAAATTTTTCGCCAGCGAAAAGTTTAAGTTGATTAGTACTTAGGTCACTTTTAAGGAAATTAAAAGAAATAGTTTCCGTTGGAGTAAGATTTGCGATCGCCTTTACTCCCCCTTCTTCTCCACCAATAACAAGTGAACCCGAAGCTACAATCTTACAAATCCCTAAACCACGACAATTTCTACTGGCTCTGCCGAAACCTACCTCGACTTCTACACCAATTAGATTAGCGGATGACACCGACGCTGACTTATTTGTGGGGTTGGCGGTTGGTAGCGTGCCATTATCGAAATAATTCATACCGAAAATAAGCGAAATAAAGACCAATAGACTTTTCATTGTAGTAAGTATTTAAGTGAAAATAAAAGAGAGCAATGTTTCGACAAATGTCTGCATTATAGAAATGTCAAAACATCGGGTAAATAAGGATAATTTGAATGGTGTAATCAGGGCTTTTAAGACCTAAGTTGTTGAGTGGATTTTTAAAAATAATTTTAGAAGAGAGCAGATGGAGTACTTGTGAATAAGGGAGACGATATTTATTTTTATGGTTTAAACTTTTAGTGTTTAAATCAATCGATGAAGGATATGATAAAAATTGCCTTGGTAGATGATCACGAGTTGCTTTTGCGTGGATTGGCTTTGATTATCGGAGAACAAAAAGATTTTGAGGTAGTCCTTACTTGTACATCAGGGCAAGAGATAATTGATTTTTTATCCAAAAAACCTCCATTAGATTTACTTTTATTAGATGTAAACTTGCTCGATATAGAACCCGAAGAGTTACTTCTGAAAATTAAAAAGATAAGACCGTCGCTTCCGATTATTTATCTAACAATTTTACGCGGGGTTAGGATGTTCCATAGGTTACAGAAATATGGTTTTCAAGGTTATTTATTAAAAGACGCTTCATATGAAGAATTTTTTGATGCCATTCGGATAGTGAATGCAGGAGGAACTTATTATTCAACAAACATTGACTTTAATTTCTCCAAAGATCAGTCCATTCAAGAAAGTGGATATGTCAATAAAAATGCAAGCGATATTTTGAGCAGACGGGAAAAGGAAGTTTTGGCTTTGATTTGTCAAGAGTATAGCAGTGCTCAAATTGCCGAAAAACTTTTTGTGAGTGTCAGTACGGTAGATACACACCGACAAAATATCATGATAAAACTTGGTGTAAACAATACTGTTGGACTCATAAAATATGCCTACAAATATAATTTACACGCTGATTAAAGAAAGGCATTGCGCTCAATGAAAGGCCGAAAGCTCATAAAAACTATTTAAATCTTAACGCTCGACAACTAATGGAAAAGTGCCTCTTTTTTTGGGTGTTCATTGTGTTCAATGGCTTCTCTCAGTCGAAGATTGATAGTTTGCAAAAAGAATTAAAAAAAAATCAGCACGATACTATTCAACTAAAGATTTATACAGAATTAATCAAAACTTCCATTTATGCCAATCCTGATTTGGCGAAGTTGTATGCTGCCAAATTTGATTCAACAGCCACTCTCTTGAAAAGTGAGCTTGACATAGCCTTGGGCAAAAACTACCTTGGAATGGTCAATTATGCCAACAATGATATTAATTTGGCGATAAAATATTATTTGGAAGCCATTAAAAGGTTTGAAAAACTAAACAAGACGTTGAGAGTAGGTATTGCTCTTAATAACATAGGAGCTTGTTATCAATACAAAGGAGAATCACAGCAAGCAATCAATTATTATAAAAAAGCGCTTCAGATTTTTATGACCGAAAAGGATAATCAATGGATTGCCAATGTATCGCACAATCTATCGAATGAATATTTTAAAGAAGCCGAAAAAGCTACCAAAACAAAACAGCAAATAGAAGCCTTAAACGAAGCAGAAAGGTTTGAAAAAATTGCACGAAGCAAATTTGAAGAGTTAAAAGACACTTATTCTGTGGGACTTTCTTTTATCAATTTTGGTAATATCTATTTTAAAAGAAAAGACTTTGTCAAAGCCTTAGATAATTATAAAAAGGCGGAAAAATTGATTGATAAATCCTACGACCCTATCTCTTATGGAATAATTATTGAGAATATTGGTAACACACTTATAGAGCAAAAAAAATACCAAGAGGCCATTCCTAATTTAATGCGGGCCTCTCAAATTTTCAGAGAAACCAAAGCCATTCCTAATCTGAAATCTACTTTAAAAAACTTAAAGAGTGCTTATGAAGGAGCCGAAAACTACAAAGGTGCCTTGGCAGTACAAAACGAATTTATTGCTATAAGCGATAGCCTTTTCAGTATAGAGAAAGATAAAATTATGCTTGATGCACTCAAAAAGTACGAATCTGAGAAAAAAGACCAAGAAAATCGACTACTTACACAAAAGCTGACACAAGAAAAGCAGCAAAAAACAGCGTATGGTATCGGACTGTTATCTCTGATACTATTTTCGGGAATTATTGGCTATTTTTTAGTCAAAAATCGACAAAAAAACCAACTTATTGGAAATCAAAATCAAAAGTTATCTGAGCTGAACAAAGAAAAAAATTATTTAATAAGCATGGTTTCGCACGATTTGAATACTCCTTTTTTGGCTATAAAAACGTGGAATAACATCCTTAAAATGACCCTTGGAGATAATACCAAAGCCATAGAGGCCGCACAAATTATTGATACAAGTGCTAATCAGGGAATAGCATTGATAAGAAATATTTTGGATATCGAAAAGAGAGAAATAAATAGACAAGAATTGCAACTTAATCCCCTTGATTTAGTCCATCTGACTCAAGAAGTTATCAAGGAGTTTTTGACCTTGGCTGCTACAAAAGGAATAGAAGTTGTGTTTGAGAGCAATCAACAAAAAATCTCTATGTTGTCAGACAAATACTTGGTAATTAGAGTTTTAGAAAATTTATTATCTAATGCCATTAAGTATTCTTACCCACACCAAAAAATAAGGATAAGAGTAGATGAATTTCCTCAAAAAATTCAATTGAAAGTGAAAGACGAAGGCGTAGGCATTGCGCCCCAGGATATCCCCAAACTTTTTACAAAATATGGTGTTACTACCTCAAAACCAACGGATAATGAATCTTCTATAGGTTTAGGATTGAATATTGTAAAAAGAATTTTGGATGAAACTGGAGGAGAAATTCAATGTCAAAGTGAATTAGGAAAAGGTACGGAATTTACAGTAAATTGGAAGAAATAAGAAACGATTTATTATTTTTTCATCAGTTTCTGCTTCATCCCCTGTGCAATGAGATGTTTGGGGTCGAGCTGCACGGCCTTGTCAATGTACTTTTTAGCGAGTTGAAGGCTATCCATCCTATCATAAATCTCCGCAAAAACCACATAAGGGGCTGGTAGAGTGGTATCAGCAAGCATTTCTTTTAGACGATTCGCTACCGAAAGGGCTTGGTCAAAATGACCCAGCTCGCTTTCTAAAGTGGCAGTATAACTTACAAAAAAAGGAATGTTTTTTTGACTTTGTGTCATCAACTTTTGTAAAGAATCGAGTGCGGGCTTCGCCCCATAATGAGCGTGTAACACTTCGATATACTCCGCTTTTACATAGCTTTCTTCAGGAAATTGATGGACGAATTTGCTGAAATTTTGTGCTGATAACGCGCGGTGTGCTATTGTTTTCTCCTTGGCCAAAGAGGGGTTTAATGCTCGGAGATTCATAAGTTCTACGTTTGAAAGATAGACATCTAAGAGTAAGTGTTCAGCTTCAGTAGCCCGACCGATCTGTGCTTTTACTTCCTGAAAAATACGGATTCTTTCTTCCAAATCAGGACTAATCCTTGCCACAAGTACTTTGCCCAATCGAAAACTACTATCGAACATCACCGCCTTACGAAACGAAGCCTCTGAGAGCGTCCATTGTCCATAATCCATGATTTGCTGCCAGCCCAACTGGTAATAATAGCGGGCAGAATCGCTTTGCGTGCCCTGGTCGAAGGCGATTGCCCGTGGGGAGGTTTGGCAAGCAAAGAAACCGAAAAAGAGGAAAAAAAGCCCTGTCAAGAGAAGACAGTTTATTAAAGAATGTCCTTTTTTTTTGCTTGAAAAATTCATCTGAATATTTTTTCTAAAGGGGCTTCAAACCTGTCAAAAATCACGGATTGAGCGGGCGACTGGTCGTAGATACCTCCTAATTGATACTGCTCATTTTTGAGGTAATAGACATGAACAGTTTTGTCATTGGGCAGGGCAATCCAGTATTCTCTTACCCCTGCTTTTTCATACCAGTTGAATTTTTCATTGAAATCTTTCTTGATTGTTGAGCGTGAGGTAATCTCCACAATCAAATCAGGAGCACCGAGGCATCCGTCGTCATCAAGTTTGGTATCATCGCAGATGATACAAATATCGGGTTGTACTACGGTAAAGATTTTTTCGGGATATTTTTCATTGCCTATGGGCAAGCGCACATCGAAAGGTGCCTCAAAAATAGCACAGGGTTTTTGATCAAGATATTGACGAAAAAGAAAAGAAAGTTGCCCAGAAACCCATTGATGCTTCATTTTGGGGGCAGGCGACATACGGTAGATTTTTCCCTTGATGAGCTCTACCTGTTCGTCAAATCGCCACTTTACGTAATCAGCATAGCTATAGGTGCCATTGGGGTCGAGGGCGTTGATGTCGGTAATCATCTTTTTGTTTTTTACAAAAATAAGAGAATTATTACTTTATAACTCCAATTCAGCCTTTGATAAACTTTCTTTTTAGCTTTGCGGTTTAAAACTTGAACGTGTGTACGTTTAATAAACAATAAAGTAGTAGTAGAAGATATGGGTGACTTAACCATCAATAAAGAAAAAATATTGCAAGCCCTTGGCACAGTACAAGAGCCAGACCTAAAGAAAGACCTCGTAACCCTCGGCATGATTCGGGACGTAGAAACAGGCATTGACATGGTCAGTTTTACGGTGGTATTGACCACGCCTGCTTGTCCACTCAAAGAACTCATTCGCAAAGACTGCACCAATGCTATTCATCGTTTTTTTGGGGAACACATTCGGGTCAATATCAACCTGACGGCAGATGTAACTACTTCGCGCTCGGGTGGGCCTGTAGTACCAGAAGTGAAAAATATCATTGCGATTGCCTCGGGCAAAGGAGGCGTAGGGACATCTACCGTAACCGCCAACTTGGCGATGGCCTTGTCGCGGTCGGGGGCTAAAGTGGGCATTTTAGATGCCGATATTTATGGGCCCTCTATTCCTGTGATGTTTGGTGCCGAAGACATGCAGCCGCGCATTGTGAGCCGCGAAGGCAAAAATAAGATGGTGCCTATTCAGCAATGGGGAATTAAACTGATTTCGATGGGTTTTTTGGTGCCTGCCGATAGTGCTACCGTGTGGCGAGGGCCGATGGCCAGCACAGCCTTGCGGCAGTTGATTGGCGATGTAGAATGGGGCGAACTGGATTATCTCTTGATAGATCTCCCCCCAGGCACGAGCGATATTCACCTGACGTTGGTACAAGCTTTGCCCGTGACGGGCGCAGTGATAGTAACTACACCTCAAAAGGTGGCATTGGCCGATGCCATCAAGGGGTTGGCCATGTTTCGCCAGCCGCAAATCAATGTACCCGTATTGGGGATTGTAGAGAATATGGCCTATTTTACGCCTGCCGAATTACCCAATAATAAATATTTTTTGTTTGGAAAAGATGGTGGTAAACAGCTCGCTGACAAGTTTGAAGTAAGTATATTAGGGCATATTCCGTTGGTGCAAAGTATCCGTGAAGGAGGTGATGAAGGCCGCCCAGCGTATTTGGGCGATGATATACTCACCAAAGAGGCATTTCAAACAGCCGCCGAGAATTTGGCCCAGCAAGTAGCCATCAGGAATGCTACGCTATCTAAAACGAAACAGGTAGAAATAAGGGTTTAAAAAAATAGAACGATTGCTTGCAGTTGTTCACATAAATCAAAAATATTGATGGAAAACTCACTCAAAGCAAAAGTTGAAAAAGCCCTTGACAATATCCGTCCCTATTTGGAGGCAGATGGTGGCAATGTGGTTGTCAAAGAAATCACAGACGATATGACCGTTAAACTTGAGTTGATAGGGGCGTGTGGCTCGTGTCCTATGTCCAGCATGACATTCAAGGCGGGTCTGGAAGAAGCAATTCTAAAATCTGTACATGAAATCAAGAAGGTAGAAGCTTTGAATCTTACGCCTACTTTTTAGAAATCCCACCAAACTTTAGTAGGATAGGTGTCGCCGATTAGCACCTTTTCTCCAATCATGGGAGTGGTAATGGCAACATTCAATTCTTTGGCTCTTTTGGTTACACGCTGTATAGGTTCATTCCAAGGGTGAAGCCCGAGGGTAAATTTGCTCCAATGTACAGGCAAAAGTAGCTTAGTATTTAATTCTAAAGCAGCCTGGGCCATTTCTTCGGGCATAAAGTGAATGTATTTCCAGTATTGATTGTATTGCCCACATTCCAAAATCGCCAAGTCAAAGGACCGTATTTTGTACCTATTTCCTTAAAGTGCGTGTCGTAGCCCGAATCTCCACCGAGGTAGAGATTGTGATGGGACGTTTTGAGAATAAAAGATGACCAAAAGGTTTGGTTTCGCTTTAAACCCCTCCCCGAAAAGTGCCTTGCAGGGGCCGCTGTGAAGGTAAGCGTGCTATCAACCACGGTTTTTTCCCACCAGTCAAGTTCTGTTATTTGGTTTGCTGCATAACCCCAACCCTCTAAGTGCGCCCCACACCCAGCGAAGTAACGACTTCCTTCACTTTAGGTTGCAATTTTTTGACAGTTTCATAATCCAAATGGTCGTAGTGATTGTGTGAAATAAGGAGCACGTCTATCTCGGGCAAATCTTCTACAGAATAAATATTGCTTCCTGCATAATTTGCCCCAAAAAAGAAACAGGCGAAGCATGACCACTAAAAACAGGATCTACCAGTATATTTTTTCCTTCAATATGCAAAAAGTAAGAAGAATGACCAAACCACACTACAACGGGATAGGCAGATGAGAGATTTTTCAAATCTGTTTTTATGGAAGGGAGGGTTTGTTTGGGCTCTTTATTTTCTACCTTGACCATATACGCCTTCAGAATATCCCAGTAGTTAGTCCCTTCGGCCAATTCGGGGGTGAAATGTTCATTTTTGAAAGAACCCTCTTGATAATGGGGTGATTGTTGGATGCGTTTTAGGCGTTCGCCTGTAGGGTTTTGCCCAAACTGGGGTTGTTGCATAAACAAATATCCGCCTACTGCTATTGTGGCAACGACAATTAAAAATACAATCATTGTTTTTTTTAGTTTTTGTAACATTTTCTCTCGATGTATTGAATCGCACAACTAACTTACTAATAGGCTACAACATCTTGGTCAAAATTCCTTGGTGGTCGTTTTGAAGTAAAAGCTCAAATAGCTTGACGGTGGCGGCGGCATCGCCCATAGCGCGGTGGTGGTGGGTATGTTCAATGCGTAAATCACGACAAATATTTCCCAAACTGTAAGACTTATAGCCAGGAAAAATCTTGCGACTTAGGCGCACAGTGCAAAGTTTATCACGGTTAAAATATTCTTCCAATCTTTCAAATTCCCGCTTTACAAATCCATAGTCGAACGTAACATTGTGAGCAACAAACACGCTATCTTTGGTTCTATTGCGTATCTCATCGGCGATTTCTTCAAATGTCGGCGCATTTTTAACCATTTCATTATTAATGCCTGTAAGCTGAGTAATAAAACTTGGAATCCAGCATTGGGGGTTGATTAAACTTTGGTAGGAGTCAATGACCTGCTGACCGTCATGTCTAACAATGGCTATTTCGGTAATACGTCCTGTGGCGTTGGCTCCGCCTATGGTTTCGATGTCTATGATGGAGAACATGCAATGGATATTTTGGAAGTGAAAATACAAGGGACGCCGCAATTATACGAGATTCTTGTATGGCACTTTAGGGTTAAATCATTGTTTACTTCGTTTTTGATCGAGGTAGAGTTTGGTTTGACGTGCTTTTAAAAGCATTTCATCCAATGCTTTGCGATCGTAATAAGTGCCGTTGTTTACCACTGCAAAAATGTCCTGTGTTGCTTTTATATCAGTCAATGGATTTTGATTCAACAATACCAAGTCAGCCTCTTTACTGCTTCAATTCCTCCAAAACGAGCTAATTTATTAAAAAATTTGGGGCCATTAAGAATAGCTGTTTGAAGAATAACAGAAGGTTTTAGACCTGCTTCTTGAAATAATACCAGTTCTTGATGGAGCGAGAGGGCAGGATAAACGTAGGTATTAAGTACAGCGGCATCACTTCCCGCTAAAATCATTACCCCTGCTTTGTGCAAGTAAGGCAATTGTTGCATGATGAGGCTCACTTGGTCTTTACGGCGTTGCAACTGTCTCTGATGTCTCTCCCGCCATGCGTTCGATACGCCACCTATATTTATCTGTAAAGCGTTGAGTAAGATATTGTTGAAAATCATCTATATGGTGATCGTCGCGGTCTAAATAGGCTAATTGCCGCCCTCCAATAATAGTTGGCGTGACAGCTACGCCTTTTTTTGCCAATCGTTGATAGCCAGCGGTGGCTCGTGCTTGATCAAAGTTAGCAGTATATAGCTCCCCTGCTCTCACTTTAGGGAGTTTACCTTCGCGGAGCAGGCGTACTATGTGCTGCTCGTCATTGCCCATGCGGAGTAGGTAGCTGGCATGTTCAATACTCGAAAACCGGCATCAGCCAACTCATCAATTGTTAGGTCAATCGGAACGTGCCCAGATACTAAATAGCCGCGTTTCTTGGCCTCTATGACGCTTTTTCAAGAACATTGGCCCTGCGAGTGTATTTTCGGTAATTTTTACAAAATCTACTTTGTATTTATCCAAGAGAACAAGCATTGAGTCTAACTCTTTTTCGTTAGCAATTTCAAGGTCTCCCTTCCAAATGGAGTTGATGCCCTCCAGTTTTCGGCCTGCGGTAAAAACCTGTGGTCCACGCCGTTGTCCGAGATTGATTTCATCGCGCCATTGCAATACTTTCTCTCCCAAATCGCTTGCTGCATCGCGCACGGTTGTGATGCCATATGCCAAATACACGTCCATCAATGCCAAATTATCTTCTACTAAATCCTCACCCTCTATGTGTACGTGCATATCCCATAGCCCAGGTATAAGATACTTTTCTTGGGCATTGATTTGTTGAGCAGGTTTTATGCCACGTTTTAGTGCCTGATAATTTCCTACTTTCTGAATGGTATTACCTTTAAACAATACTGCCTTGTTGGGTCGTACTGTTCCAGATTTTACGTCTATCAAACGGACGTTATAAATCAAGGTGACATTGGTTGCTGATTCGGATATTTGTGCATATCCTGAAAAGATTATCAAGCAATAATTCAGAATAAAAAACAGAGATACGGTTTGTAAACGTAGCATAGGGAAAATAAATGATACCAGTAAAGATAGGTAGAATATAGCTAATTATCTGTTTGCTTAAAAATTAGATAGCTTATCATCGTCCACAAATCTCCTTAAAATCGCAGTATTTGCAAGTATTGGTATCGGTGGTTTTTTGAAACGGTTCTTCGGGGTTGAGCAGCCTGTTAGTTACAAACTGCTTGATATACGCTTCGGTTTCGGCTACATAGCTTTCGGGCGTTTGAGGCTCGTCAAAACGTAATGGGTTTGGGATAAACCCTTTTTTGATGTTGCGCAGAGAATAAAAGCCTGACGTTACTTCGTATTGGTCGAGATAAAACTCTCTTCCTTTAAGCTTTAGTCCTTTTTCTAAAAACATCTGCTTATAGATTAGATACTGATACAGCCACAGCTGCCTAATTTTCTCGTCATTGGGCTTGGTGCTTTTTAACAATAAATCATCTAATCTTTCGAGTTTTACGGGAGCCAAATGCTCAATTTTGCCTGTTTTATAATCAGCCACACGAATGGTATTTCCTAACAATTCGATACGGTCTATTTTCCCCGCTATTTTGAGTTGTAGCGAACTTTTGGGTAGCGCTACCTCAATGGTGGTAGAGAGATTTCGCTCATTAGCCAATATCTCTACATTTTCATTTTGGTCGCGCTGTTCTTCCAAAAATGCCAACACAGTTTGCTCGGCCACTTGATATAACAGCCGATTGATGCCTGATTCTGGGTCATACCCCCCAAATTGTTTCTTAAACTCCTCGGCCAGAATAATTTTTATCTGTTGCTCACTAAGGGCTTTGTTTTCCATCAAAAACTCTACATCTACTCTTTCCAACACCGCATGGATCCATGTGCCAAACTCTGCTGCTCCCACGCGTTCTTCTACTTCTTCATCTTCTGATACACCTGCCACAAGACTAAAATAATACTGAAGAGAGCATTTGAGATACTGATTGAAATGAGTAGCATAAAGCCCTTTTTCTGTAAGTAGCCTTTGAATAAATGCCAATGTTTCAGCCGTTTTTGGTACTGACCAATCTTGATTTTGAGTGCCTGGTGGTGAGTGCTGAGTGTCGAGTTAAGTGCCTCTGCCTGCTGCTTGCCAGCTGCCGATTGAAACAGGACAATATGCTCTTGAAAGCGCATTGTATCTTTGGCACGAGGAATAAGCTCGTGCTGTAACTGGAGAATAAAACGACTTTTTTCGCCTCCGTTGTAAGTATTTGGGTCGGTGACATACACCAAGTGTACCCTCATGGGCGCGTTGGAGTAGCCGATAAAAATGATAGGACATGACGGCATCTTGCTCGCTATATACAGGCAGACCAACTTCGCGCGCTATATCCCAAGGAATGAGCGAGTTTTGACGTTTAGTAGTGGGAAACACCCTTCGTTCATCGAAAGGATAATCAGCTTCTCAAAGTCTAAAGCGCGGGTTTCGAGCATGCCGATAATTTGTAGAGGGCTGACAGGCTCGCCACTAAATGGTATGCGGGTTTGGCGAATCAACTCATACAAAAAGGCTTTGAAAGTTTTGAGGTTGAGCTTTTCGATATGCTCATTCGTTAGCGTGGTTTGGAGTTGTTTGAGTAAGGTATAAAACAAATATAAATACTCGGTTTCGATGGCGTTTTGAGTATCGCTATACTTCACGCAACAAATCTATTAACTCATAAAACGCTTTGATAACCGTATGAGGGTTGTCATTCCAACGCTTAAAGAGGGTTTTGAACAATGGATGGTTGTTGCTCCATTCCAAGAGTTGTTGTGCATCTAAATGCACCAAATTACGCTGCTGAATGGTTTGGATGGTGGTCTGAATAAAACTTGGGGCGGTGCTGTCGCGGTGCTGTAAAGCCAAAAATTCATACCTGCGTATAAAAGGATGGTTCAATACTTTCTCAACCGTTCGATGGTTATATTTCGGGATTTTGATGTCGTGGCCATCTTTAGACCGAAACTCAGCAATCGTAAATTGTAATTCAAACAAAGCATCTACCAATGTAAACAACAGGGAATTTCGTAAGGTAAGTCCCATTGTGATGTTCAAATCAGTAATGCTTTCGTCTAAACCATTGAGTACAGGAACGAGTAGATTTTCATCGGTTAAAACCAAGCCTACGGGTCGTTTTTCACTGCCTCCTTGTTCAGTAGTACACCAGTTTTGATACAATTCTCCTGCCACTTTGGCCTGCATAGAAGCATTAGAAACAGCATATACATGAATATCTTTAGGCGTTTCTAACAAGTGATTTTCTGTCCATTTCCATTCGCCTGTCCAGCCTGCCTCGCGGTATTGTCTAAGGAGCCTGCCTCCTTCTACAAATGGATTTTCGCGCATATAATAGTGGTCGGTATCCCAAAGAATTTCTGCTCGCTTGGCCTTGATGAGCGTTTTAATGATTTTTTCTTCTGAGGCACTTAGGGCATTGAAACCCACAAAGTAGTAGTGAGTAGTGAGTGGCGGGTGATGAGTCTTGAGTCTTGAGTCTTGGGTCTTGAGTGGTGAGTCTTTAGTTCCGTTTTCCGTATTCCTTATTTCATCTTCCATCTCCAGCAACAACTTAAAGGCATTTTCAGCCAAATGGCGGTAGGCCATACCACGATAAGCACGGCGATGGTCTTGTAAATCTTTGCGGAAGGCTTGATATACTTTTTTTAGATTGGAAAACAGTTCAAAATAGCTTTTTATACGATCAGAATCGGCAGAAATACGGCTTTTAGGCCAGTTGAGTTGCCAACGCTCGATGGCTTTAGCTTCAGTAATATATTCAAAAAGATAGTCAGGGTCAACGAGGTACTGATCTATCTGGTCAAAATCGCGCAGCAGTAGCGTACCCCACTGCAAGTAGCGTTCGAAAGTAATGTTTTTGTCAATTTGTTTGAATACATCATACAACTCAAAAAGCAGACTCACATTGTCGGCAATTTCTATGCCACAGCGTTGCGATACAAAATCATCAATCGCTACTACTTCTGGGGCCAGAAAGGGGCGGTCGGCACATTGTGCCAACGCACGTTTGAAGAAGTAACCTGCCCGACGAGTAGGAACAACAATACACAGAAGCTCAAGGTTCTGAGTGTTTTCTTCTTTATCAAAAATATATTGGGCTGATTGTTCTAAGAAGGTTTGGAGCATTGATGAGTGATGTTAGCAGTAAGGCAAAACGAACCAAGTGGCATCTAATGGTTAAACTTACAATTTTAGGATACTTCTATGAAAAAAAGAAATTCTTGTCATTTGAGGTTGTGTTCAATCTATTGATAACCAGTAATTTGGTCGATTTGTAAGTTCTAAAAATGCTTTATTAAGGAATTATTAATGACCTCAGGAAAACATTTGACGTATAATAGTGGTTCATTGATTTGTTAAATGCTTTATCAACATTTTTTTTAACTAAACTATTATCAAATTGTATGAGAAAAAGTCTATTAGTAAGCATTAGCTTACTGCTTTCCTTCTTTGGTGCAGTATGGGCGCAAGAACGGACTGTATCGGGCAAAGTAACCAGCGATGATGGCATTGCTTTGCCAGGTGTGAGTATTGTGGTAAAAGGAACGACGCGCGGTATCAACTCGGATGGCGAGGGCAACTATCGTATCTCAGTACCTAATGCCAACGCCACACTGGTTTTTAGTTTTGTTGGCTTTGAAAAGCAAGAAGTAAAAGTAGGCAATCGCTCCGACATCAATGTACAACTGGTGGTGGATGCCAATCAACTAAACGAAGTGGTGGTAACAGGCTATGGCGGTACGCTCAACAAACGTGAAATCACGGGTTCTATCTCGAAAGTGAAAGGGCAGGCCATTGAGAACATGCCTGTTCAGAGTTTCGACCGCGCCTTACAGGGCCGTGCGGCGGGTGTGCAAGTGCAAGCTGCCAATGGTATCCCTGGAGGGGCTGTGCAGGTTCGTATCAGAGGTATTGGCTCCATCTCTGGGGGAAATGACCCCCTCTATGTAGTAGATGGTGTGCAAATCAACTCGCGAGGCACTTCTACCATTACCAGTTCAAACCCACTCAACTTCTTGAATCCCAATGATATTGAGTCTATTGAGGTGTTGAAGATGCTGCCGCTGCCTCTATTTATGGATCATAGGCAGCCAACAGGGTAGTATTGGTAACTACCAAGAAAGGAAAAGCTGGTAAGACAAAATTTGACTTAAATTATTTTACGGGTGTGGTAGAGCCATTGCGTAAACTGGACGTATTGAATACCCAGCAGTGGTTACAGATGCGCACAGAAGCCCTACAAAACGCCACTCCTACGCTTACGACAGCGCAGGCCCTCGTCGGCATTGGACCAGTGCACGCTTGGCAGGTGATTTGACTGCCGAGGCCATTGCTGCTTTGCCTACTTACGACTGGCAGAAGGAAGCCTTCAAAACAGGCCGCTCCCAAAACTACGAGCTCTCGGCAAGTGGTGGAAATGACAAAACGACGTTCTATTGGTCGGGGTCTTATCTGACACAAGATGCCAACCTCATCAACATTGACTTTTTGAGAGGTTCTACCAACCTGAACGTCATACACAAAATTAGCCCCAAAGTAACGTTTGAAAACAGCATCAAGCTAAGTACACAGAAAGGGCGTGGTCAGTTTGGCGGGCCTTTGGGTGGTTCGTTTTTGGGCGCTTCTTCTTTCTCCTCACCGCTTATATTGCCTATGGTACCTATTTATAAGGAAGATGGCTCCTTTAGTACACCTTTAGACGGAGGTATTCCAGGTATATTGAACCAAAATATTATCATGGTGAGTCAGTTGAACAAAATACAAAGTGTTCAAAATCAAGCCGTTGGAAACGTTTCTTTGACTTGGAAAATAGCCGATGGCCTCACGCTTTGCCCGTTTGCTTCGATTGACTACCGTACCAACAAAGGCGACAACTACACCGATCCACGTACGCCTGATGCGTTTAACGTAAATGGCCGTTTGGGTTTCCAGTATAATCAGAACGTCAATTTCTTGACCAACGCTGTGTTGAACTACAACAAGATGTTTTCAGAAACACGGGGTGAGTGCCTTGTTAGCTACGAGTACAGAAGCGATGTGAATGAAGGTTATTTTGGTACCATAGAAGGTTTCCTTCGCCCGACTTTAAATATGCTAAAGCTCGGGTACGAATTACATCTCAACAGGTGGTGGTTGGAATGGTTTCAGAAAGCAATCGGTATTTGCCAAGCCAAATACGACTTCAAAAATAAATACTTTGTATCGGCTACAGCCCGTTACGATGGTTCATCTCGCTTTGGTGTAAACAACCGCTACGGGTTATTTCCCGCCCTTTCGGCAGGCTGGCTCATCAGCGAAGAGCCTTTTCTAAAAAACAATACGGTATTGTCAGAACTGAAACTCCGCGCCAGCTATGGTACTACTGGTAACGACCAAATCGGTTTCTTCCCAGGACTTGGTTTGGTAGGTGGTGGTGCCAACTACAACAACCTCAGCGGTACAGCACCTACGCAAATGGCTAACCCCAACCTCAAGTGGGAACGCAATGTAACAGGCGAAGTAGGCTTGGAATATGGCTTTTTTGGTGGGCGTATTTCAGGACAAATCAATTATTTCAATCGTACCAGCAAAGACCTTTTGCTCAACCGCCCCTGCCTATCACCAGTGGATTTGGCTCTATCGTGGACAATGTGGGCGAGCTACGCAACCGTGGCTTAGAGTTTGAATTGACCACTATCAATTTCAAAACCAAGAAATTTAAGTGGGAAAGTAGTTTCAACTTTACCTACATTCAAAATACGGTTACCAAGCTCGTGAGTGGCATCTTGCCTGCAGCAAAACAAAGACAGTTTGATTTTATTAAATGCGGCGGTATTTACGGGCTTGGGTAATAATACAGGCGATATTACAGTAGGTAGCAACTTCATTGTGGGCAAGCCCGTCTATGCCATCTACACTTCACGGTACGCGGGCGTGAACCCCGCCAATAGCCGCCCTATGTGGTTGGATGAAAACGACAATCTCACCCTACACCGTGCGCAACCCTGGCGATTTGAAGTATGTCGGTTCTGAGTTTAGCCTATTTATGGTGGGTTTACTAACAGCTTCACTTTGGGCGGATTTGAACTTTCGGCTTTTCTACAGTACGAATATGGTCGCATGGCAGCCAATAACCAAGGTGGGTTTTTGTTAGAAAATGGTAATCGCCTTTTCAATACTTTGACGAGTATTTATGAGCGCCGTTGGCAAAACCTGGCGACATTACCGACGTACCACGTCCTATTAATGGGGAGCCGAAGTAAGAGGAGCTGCCAATACAACAGGCACTCGTTCGGTAGAAAACGCCTCTTACATTCGTTTGAAGCAAGTAACGGCTTCCTATACCCTTCCTGCCAATGTGTTGAAACCACTCAAGTTTATTCGTACAGCGCGGGTATATGCACAAGGCGTAAACTTACTTACTTGGACAGCTTGGACTGGATATGACCCTGAGTTTGTGGGCTTAGGTAGTGGAAACAACGGTATTATTCCCCAAGCAAGAAATTATACTTTTGGCGTGCAAATTGGCTTCTAATCATTCATAAACTCCTTTATTTTGAGGAATTTAAAGAGAAATTAACAATGAAAAATAAACATAATACTATTCGATTGGCAGCCTCGTTGGCCTTTTTATTGACCTTGGGGGCATGCGACAATGTACTGGATGTAAAACCACGCTTGGCGGTGGATTTAGGAACAGCTTACAACTCGCCAGAGGCGCTTTCGGCGGCTCTCAATGGGGTATATGATATTTTGCAAAGCACCAACTTATATGGTCGTGATTTGGTCGCTATCCCAAAGCCCTGGCCGACAACGGTAAAGCCACCAACAAATCGGGTCGTCTCAATGCCGAGTATCAAAACAGATTGGAGCACACTTTGTAAATTGGGGTACGGCATACGTCGGTATCAACCGTGCTAATATCATCTTGGATAATCTCCCTCACCTCAACAGCTCCACAAGCTACAAAGATGCCATCGAAGGTCAGTGCCTGTTTCTACGTGGCTTGATGTATTTCGACTTGATGCGGGCCTACGCCTACACGCCAAAGCCATTGTGCAGGGACAAAACTTGGGCGGAGTGCCGCTGTTGCTCACAGGTGTAACGGGTTTGGATAAGTAACACTCCCACCGCGTGCGAGCATAGACAGTGCTACAACCAAATCATCACCGACCTCACCAACGCTTCAACCAAACTTACTAACAATAACGCGACCTTTGTACGGCCATTTTGCAAGCCGTGCAGCAGCGCAGGCATTATTGTCGCGCGTGCAGCTTTATGCAGGCAATTGGGGTGAGGTGGTGAAGCAATCTACTGATGCGCTTGCTGGAGGTGTGGGCGTTTTTCAAACAACACCTACGGCATATATAACTGCATGGAGAGCGGCTGTTCATCCAGAATCTATGTTTGAAATCTCGTATCAAACCAATGAGAATATTGGTGTAAACGTTTCGTTACAAACGACTTATACCACCCTTCGCACCTTAGGGCTTCGTACAACCACCGCAGGTTTTGGCGACTTAGTACCTTCCAATGATTTATTGACACAGTTGGGAATCACCCGTACCGCCGATGTCGTAACACGGGGTGCTGATGCGCGGGCCCAACTATATGAACTCGGCACTACTGGCCGTGGCCCTGCTGAAATAGAGTGTACCAAGTTTTTTGGAAAAAGTGGTACCGTCAATCTCGACAACGTACCCGTGATTCGCGTTTCGGAGTTGTATCTCAACCGTGCCGAAGCCAACTACGAGTTGAATAACTTTACCGCAGCATTAGAAGATGTCAATAGAATCCGCACACGGGCAGGGCTTACGGCTCTTCCAACACTGTTACTGGTGCGGCTTTATTGAGCGAAATTCTCAATCAACGTCGTATAGAGTTGGCTTTTGAAGGGCATCGTTTCTTCGATTTGAAGCGCCGTGGCTTGGATCTCAAGAAACTACCACGCGACATAGCGTTCACAGATTTTGTCATTTTGGCAAGGGTTCCCACCAATGAAATCTCATTGAATCCTAACTTGAAACAAAATTTTGGCTATTAAAACTGTTTTTGGTTAAGAACAAAAACAATCATCACAAAAATTGATATAACATGAAAAAAATAGCACAATTGTTTTTATTTGTTTTGATGGCAGGAAGCTTGACCTCTTGCTTTGAAAACTACTTTGACTTATACAGAGCCACTGTAGTGGAATTTGATGCTGCCGTCAGAACGGCCCCAGCCGCAGGGCGTACCTATCCGTTATTGGCAGTAAGCAATGGCGCAGGGATTCAAAAAGCGCAAATCAATTTGGTAGGGCCACAACAGGCCACCGACCGAACTATCAAGGTAACTGTCGAGCCCGCACTCTCTACCGCAGTAGCAGGAACTCACTATAAGATTGTCAATGAAAATGTAACGATCCCCGCCAACAGCAGCTTTGGAGAGTTACAAATCGAAATCTTGCGTGTACCTGCCCAGGCCAATATTACTTTTAATTTGGTGGTAGCCATAGAGGGAAGTGCTGACATCAAACCCAGCGAAAACTACAAACGCTTGGGTTGGACGATACGGCTCTAATCAATCATTCCTATTAGCGACAAAACGCGGCATCCGTAAAGGTGTCGCGTTTTGTCGCTTTATTTACATTACGTACCTTTCACTCCCTCCATTCTACGCTTCATCAGAAAGCGCTACGCCATTACAACAAGAATAGGTTGCTTTGCCTTATCTATCACGAATCAAACGCCTATTAACGCCATGAAAACAGCTTTCTCTTTCTTTATTTATACCCTATTTTCAGTAAGTATCATGGCTCAAACTACCCTCACAGGCAAGGTGTTGGATGAGCAAGGTAAAGGACTCCCAGGAGCTAATATATCTCTCAAAGGTAGTTATGATGGCACTAGTAGCGATACTGGGGGAATGTTTCAATTCAAAACTTCAGAGAAAGGCGAGCAACTACTTACCTGTTCATTTATCGGATATGAAGCTTATAGTCAAAAGATTGTATTGAATGGGGGCATCGTAGAATTAACCCTGAAAATGAGAGAAACCGCCAATGAACTAAATACGGTAACTATCATAGCAGGGACTTTTGAAGCGTCTGACGAAAAAAAAACAACCCTGATAAAACCCATTGATATCGTTACGACAGCAGGAGGGGGGGCAGACATCACTCAGGCCATGACACTACTCACGCCTGGTGCGCAGCGCAATGGCGAGGCTACGGGGTTGTTTATACGGGGAGGGTCGGCGCAGGAATCCAAAATCTTGATTGATGGGCTTACCGTTCAAAATGCTTTCAACACGCCTTCGCCCGATGTGGCCGCTCGGTCGCGTTTTGCTCCTTTTCAGTTCAAAGGATCGGCTTTTTCTACCGGAGGCTATTCAGCACAGTACGGGCAGGCGTTATCGGCAGTATTACAACTCAATACGACCGATTTGGCGACTGAATCGGGCTATGTGCTGAACGCCAACTTGGCGCAAGTATCAGCAGGTTATACACAACTGACCAATAATCACTCGCTCAATGGCACAGTGGCTTACAACAACCTCACACCGCTGTTTGCCGTCTATCCTCAAAACATTGACTGGTTAAAAATTCCCCGCCAACTCAACCTTTCTACTTCTTATCGCCTTAAACCTTCGGCTGCCGAAAGTTTCAAGGTAGATGCCATCTACGGAAAAAGTGCCTCTGGAATGCGCTTTCAGAATGTAGAAAATCCCGAAGTTCCTATAAAATATGGTATTGACAACGACAATCTGCTGATTACCAGCACCTATCAAAATGTACTTGATGCCGATGCTAAATGGGTATTAAAATCGGGAGCTTCGTATTCGTATAATTTTGACCAGTTACAAGCCGATGCCACAAAGCTGGGAAAAACCGAACAACGCTCGCAAGCCCGTGCCGTATTTATACGCTCTTTTGAAGGAAACAATAGCCTTACTTTAGGAACAGAAGGGCATTTTGCCCAATATGATTTGAAAATAGACAATTCATCTTTGAAAGATGGAAAAGTGGCCAATTATGTCAAAACCGATACCTATACAGCCTTGTTTGCCGAATCGGACTTCTATGTTACCCGAAAATTGGCAGGTAGGGTAGGCTTGCGCGGAGAGTTTTCTTCATTGGCTTCGGCTTTTAATTTTGCCCCTCGGTTTTCGTTAGCTTATAAAACTGGCAGTTATTCGCAGGTGTCGGTAGCAGGTGGAAAATTTTACCAAACTCCTGATTATCAGTATTTTTTTTATAACAAAAAGCTTCAGTTTGAAAATGCTACGCACGCTGTATTAAATTATCAACTCATCAAAAATAAACGGACTTTTAGGATAGAAGGTTATTACAAAAAATACGACAATTTGGTACGTGAATATCCAACGATACCTGAATATTATGATGCCAACCCACGTCGCTTTCCCAATGGCAAAGCTGATAATAGCGGCCACGGCTTTGCCCAAGGTATAGATATATTTTTGAGAGATAGCAAAACCATGAAAAACGGTGACTTTTGGCTCAATTACAGCTACTGCGAATCTCAACGACTCTTTGCCAATTATTTGTCGGAAGCACAGCCCACCTTTGTATCTAATCACAACCTCAATGTGGTCTATAAGCACTTCATTGCTAAGCCCATGATGACGGTATCGGCCACTTACTCCTTCACCAGTGGGCGGCCTTACTACAATCCCAACAACCCTAATTTTTTATCCGATCGCACACCCCATGTTCATAATACGAGCCTTTGGATAAACTATTTGACCAACATCAAAGGCAATTTTATGGTCGTTTATTTCTCTGTGGACAATATCTTAGGCACACCCAATATTTACAACTACAATTACAGTGCCGATGGCAAGACACGCCTTGACATACGCCCTGCCGCCAATCGAATGATTCTATTGGGAACTTATATCACTATTTCAAAAAAGAAAGCGATTCCCGATGATATGCGGAAGCATTAAACTACGCTTCATCCTCCTCAAAAGTCGTTTCGTCGAAAAGACATTCATTTACAGAAAAAACACGGATACCTTTGAACAGTCAAAAAGAAAAAAATAACCACTTATTAAACATTTACAATCATGAAAAAAGGAATACTTATTATCGCTTTCTTTATGCTAACCAACTTTGTGCAAGCCAATGATAACCAACGCTATATGCAAGCAATGGGCACCACACTTGCCGATATGGGGAAAGCCACCGACCTCACTTCACTGCAGGAAGTAGCCAATAAATTTGAACGCATTGCCAACACTGAAACCGCTGAATGGCTCCCCAACTACTACGCTGCATTGACTTATACGCTCATAGCTATGCGTCAAAAAGACGGTGCAAACATCGACAAATACCTTGATAAAGCTGATTCATTTATTGAAAAATTATCTTCACAGACCATAAATGCATCTGACGAGGTAGAAGTACTCAAAGCACAAGTAGCTATGATGCGTATCGCCGTGGATGGTCCGGGGCGTTGGGGGCAGTATGGAGCTATTTTTGAAGGTGCTGTTGGAAAAGCCAAAACTATTAATCCCCAAAATCCAAGAGCGTATGCTATGAAAGCCATGATGATTTATAATACGCCTGTACAATTTGGCGGTGGTCCAGATAAAGCCTGCCCCGAAATTCAAACAGCCCTCCAAAAGTTTGCTGATTTCAGACCCGCCAGTCCTATCTCGCCCAATTGGGGCTTGGAACAAGTAGAAGGAATGAAGAAATCGTGTTTGTGAGTATGATTGAGATTGCTTAGAACCTATAATAGCCAAAACAAAAAAGCGACTTAAACGGTCGCTTTTTTGTTTTGGTTATCCGACACAAAATTTAAATTGGTCGCTCAAAAAATCAAAACCGTACTTTTTGTGTTAATTATGTTGTATTATCATAGAACAACGAAGCCAACCTTCATGAATAAAGCTACTAAAATCATTTTAACGATTATTGTTATTCTATTATCACAGGATTAGCCTTCTATCCTCGCCTCAAAGAATATGCCGCGAAGAAACCAGAAAAAGGAGTTGGAGAAGCCAAAAATGCTGGTGCAGCTAAAGGCGGAGGCGGCCCAGCACCTGTAGCTATCATGGTGGTAAGCAACCAAAGAATGGAGGATAAAATTCTATCGACAGGCACAATCATTCCTAACGAAGAGGTTGAGATACGAAGTGAAATTGCGGGTCGTATTACCTCCATTGGGTTTAAGGAAGGCGATTACATCAAAAAAGGAACAGTCTTGATTCGCATCAATGATGCCGATTTGCAAGCGCAGCTCCAAAAACTGCAATACCAAAAAAAATTGGCAGAAGTAAACGAAGAACGCCAAAAACGCCTGCTCGAAAAAGAAGCCATCAGTCAACGGGATTATGATATCAGCTTGACTAATCTCAATAGTATGAATGCCGATATTGAGAATTTAAAAGCCCAAATTGCCAAAACAGTCCTCAAAGCTCCCTTCGATGGGACGATAGGTTTACGCTATGTGAGTGAAGGAAGTTATACCAACAATGCTACGCGCATAGCCACCCTGACCAATGTAAACCCAGCTAAGATAGACTTTTCTGTTCCTGCCAAATATGCTAACACTGTTAGAAAAGGCACTTCGGTTACCTTTACGACCGAAGGGAGCGAAGAGAAATACTACGGACAAGTATATGCCGTAGAACCCAAAATTGATGCCAGTACACGCACCATTTCTTTGCGTGCCACCAGCCCCAATGGTAGTCGAAAACTTGTGCCAGGAGCATTTGCAAGGGTAGAGATCGTATTAAACTCAAAAGCCAATGCTATTGTGGTGCCTACAGAGGCGGTTATTCCTAATCTAAAAGGACATAGTGTGTTCGTAGTCAGAAATAATAAAGCCGAATCAGTACAAGTGGAAATTGGCGCGCGCAACGATAAAACTATTGAAATAAACAAGGGATTGACCGTAGGTGATACGCTCATTACTTCTGGTATATTACAAGTAAAACCAGGCGGGGATGTGCTCATTGTTAAATAAATGGGTTACTGATGACAATCAATGACTCGGTACTTATCACCTCGGAACTAAGAATCGCACGGGCGACCCCGTCATAACAAAAAAAATATGGCAGCACTTTCAACCACCAGTATCCAACGTCCCGTTTTGGCAGTAGTGATGTCGCTACTGATTATCATTTTTGGATTGATTGGGTTTTCTTATTTGGGTGTTCGAGAATATCCAAGTGTAGATCCCCCTATTATCAATGTAAGTACCAGCTATACAGGTGCTAATGCCGAAATCATCGAGTCGCAAATCACCGAGCCTCTGGAAGAGTCGATCAACGGGATTTCAGGCATCAAGACCCTTACTTCGTCAAGCCGCGATGGGCGCAGCAATGTAACCGTGGAGTTTGATTTGGGAGTGGACTTAGAAACCGCTGCCAACGACGTGCGTGACCGTGTATCGCGCTCTTTAGGATTACTACCCAACGATGTAGATCCTCCCATTGTTTCTAAAGCAGATGCTGACTCCAGTCCCATTTTTTTCTTGAATGTGAAAAGCGAAAAACGTTCAATGCTTGAGCTAACTGATATTACAGATAGGCTCATTAAAGAACGCTTGCAGACGATTCCAGGCGTAAGCTCGATTCAGATTTGGGGAGAAAAAAAATATTCAATGCGCTTGTGGATAGACCCTCTCAAGTTAGCCTCTTATCGCCTAACGGCTGTAGATGTATTGACTGCGCTCAATCGACAAAATATTGAACTTCCTTCAGGAACCATAGAAGGAGCAACCACAGAACTGACAGTAAGAACTTTGGGACGACTCACGACTCCCGATGAATTTAATAACCTGATTATCAAAGAAGAGTCTGATAGGGTAGTAAAATTTAAAGATGTAGGCCGGGCTGAATTGGGTCCTGAAAATGAGCGTACACTCATGCGCCGCGATGGGATTCCGATGGTGGGTACGGCTGTGGTACCACAGCCAGGCTCGAATCAAATAGCCATTATAGATGAAGTATATAAAAGAATCGAACAAATCAAGAAAGAGCTTCCACCCGATGTCGTTCCTGCTATAGGTTTTGATTACACACGTTCAGTACGCCGTTCCATTGCGGAAGTAGAAGAAACTATTACTACCGCATTTATTTTGGTGGCCTTGATTATCTTTATCTTTTTGCGCGATTGGCGTAGTACCATCATTCCACTTACGGCTATTCCGGTTTCATTGATTGGTACTTTCTTTTTGATGTATGCCTTAGGGTTTTCTATTAATGTACTGACACTCCTCGGTATTGTGCTTTCAATTGGCTTAGTAGTAGATGATGCCATTGTGGTTTTAGAAAATATTTACACTAAGATTGAGGAAGGGTTGTCGCCTTGGGAAGCAGCCGTAGAAGGGTCAAAAGAAATTTATTTTGCGATTATCTCCACCACAGTTACGTTGGCCGCAGTTTTTTTGCCAATTATTTTCTTACAAGGAGTGACGGGGCGGCTTTTCCGTGAATTTGGCATTGTGGTGGCAGGTTCGGTGATTATTTCAGCGTTTGTATCGCTGACTTTAACGCCTATGTTGAGTTCAAAATTATTGAAAACTCGCCATAAACAACCTTGGCTTTATCGTGTTACAGAGCCATTTTTTGTGTGGCTCAACCAAGCGTATGAATCCTCCTTAGCAGGTTTTATGCAAGTAAGATGGTTGGCATGGGTACTGATGGTGGGTTTTATAGGTATTATTTATGCTATGTTCAAATATGATGCTGTTCCTTCAGAATTAGCACCTATGGAAGACCGACGTGGTTTTAGAGTTTCATTGACTATGCAAGAGGGAGCAACCTTCGATTTTACTGATCAGTATGTCCAAGAATTTGGGAGGGTCATTGACGAAGTAATCCAACCCAATGAACAAGATGCACTGATTACCATTACAGCACCAGGGTTTTCGACCAATGCTACTAATACGGGCTTTATTCGGGTAGTTTTGAGGAACCCGACCTACGCCAAAGATCGCAAATGGAGATTGCGGAGGCGGTACAAGCAGGTATTAAAAAGCTATCTGGAGCTAAGTCGTTTGTGGTGCAAGACCCTACGATTCAAACAGGGCAGAGAGGTGGTACTAACTTCCCTGTTTCATATGTAGTGCAGGCCACAAGTTATGAAAAATTGAGAGCAGTGATTCCTGCTTTGATGAAGCGCGTCAATGAAAGCCCGATGTTTGTAGCGACCGACATCAACCTCAAATTTACCAAACCCGAAATCCGCTTAGAAATAGACCATGACAAAGCCCAAAACTTGGGCGTTTCGATCCAGGAAATCGCCCAAACCTTGCAATTAGGACTTTCAGGAAGGCGTTTTGGATACTTTTTGATGAATGGAAAACAATACCAAATCATTGGTCAAATAGACCGCCCCGACCGCAATGATTTGATGGACCTAAAATCTTTGTTTGTGAAAAGCAACCGAGGCGAGCTTATCCAATTGGATAATTTTGTAAAACTGATCGAGCAGAGTTCGCCCCCTCAATTATACCGCTTCAATCGCTCATCGTCGGCCACAGTTACGGCCGGCTTGGCCAAAGGCGTAACCCTCGGCAAAGCCCTCGACGAAATGGATAAAATAGCCAAAGAGGTATTAGACGAAACCTATACCACCGCCTTGGATGGCCAATCGCGCGAATTTAAAGATAGTTCGTCAAGCCTTCTTTTTGCATTTTCATTGGCTTTGGTGCTCATTTATCTCATTTTAGCGGCACAATTCGAGAGTTTCTTAGATCCTGTCATTATCCTTCTCACTGTCCCTTTGGCGGTTTGTGGGGCCTTGTTGTCGCTGTGGGATTTTAGCCAAACCCTCAATGTATTTAGCCAAATTGGCATCATCACTTTGATAGGGCTTGTCACCAAGAATGGTATTTTGATTGTGGAGTTTGCCAATCAGCGAAAAGAAGCAGGACTCAATAAACTCGAAGCAGTTAAAGAAGCTGCGGCTGCTCGTTTCAGACCTATTTTGATGACCAGCTTGTGTACTATTCTGGGGATTTTACCCATCGCTTTGGCTTTGGGAGCAGGTTCTGAAAGCCGAGTTTCAATGGGGATTTCAGTAGTGGGGGCTTACTTTTCTCGACCCTTCTTACGCTTTATATCATTCCTGCCATTTATTCTTATTTATCGCGCAATTACAAATCTAATCCTGATGATGCTACCCACAAGAAATTGTTGGTAGAAGAAGCTTAAAATTAAGTTATTCCACCCTTTCTCGCCTCGCCCTTGCTGAAAAGCAGGGGCTTTATTTTAATAAAAAACTCTTTTACGATGAAGTTCACCGCTGATTATCAAGCCCAAAAAATAAGTGAAAGCATTACGATTAATGGGGATATTGACAAGAAAATTTGGCGAAATGCCATTTGGAGCAAACGCTTTGTGGACATGGAGACGGGTGAAGCAGGTCTATACAATACTCAAACGGCTATTTTGTGGAGTGATTCGCACTTGTATATTGCCTTTAGAGCCGAAGAACCTTTTATTGAAGCCCATCTTACCGAAAGGGATAGTATTATTTTTTTGGAAAACGATCTGGAAGTATTGATTAATGGAGATGATTGTTATTATGAATTGGAAGTAAATGCCCTTAATACTGTTTACGAAGTTTTTTTATTTGGAAAGATGCCTATCAAAAAATGGAAGGTTTGACATACCCATGTTTGATGTACATCAACCCCAAGCCTATACCTTTGGAGGAGACTATGATAGAACTGGTGCTACTTTTTGGAAAGGAACACATCCAAGAGGGGTTCGTTGGGCATTTACTTCTTTCGATATGTCTGATTTACAAACAGCCGTAAAAATGGAAGGGACACTCAATGACCATTCTGATATTGACAAAGGATGGAGTTTGGAGATAGCTATTCCGTGGAAAAGCCTTAGAGTATTGACAAATGGCAGAAGTATTCCTCCACAAGATGGAGATATTTGGCGTTTGTTTTTGGGTCGATTTCAAAAACTAATATTGGGAGGAAAAGAAATAATGCCTCACCCAGCTATGGCTCTCAATAGTCATGGCATTTACGATACGCATTTGCCTGATAAATGGAGTCAGATTGAGTTTATTACCTAAAAGTAAAGCATAAAAAAAGCCCCGAATCAAATTCGAGACTTTTTTTTGAAATGCAATTGGGGTTACTTCTGTGCAGGTGCAGGTTGTGCAGGTGCAGGAGTTGTTGAGGGAGTGGTAGGCGCTGGCGCGGCAGGTAATGAGCGCGTGTTTGCCTTATCTACATTGACACTATTGATACCAGAATTGGTTTGGGGGGTGCCAATGAATAAGTTGGATACTAAGGCCAAAAGGGCCATTGCTCCTGCTAAGCCCCAGGTAATTTGTTCGAGTAAGTCCGTAGTACGCTTTACCCCAAACATTTGTGACGCACCAGACCCGCCAAACTCTCCAGCCAAACCTCCTCCTTTTGAATTCTGAACTAATACGATTAAAACCAGCAATACAGCAATAATGGCAATTAATACAATAAATACAGTGAACATTTTATTTTAAAGTTTATAGTTTACAATTGATTAGACATGTCGTTCCAGCCCCTCAGCCTTCCCGACTTTCTAAGACTCATTCTGTCGTTAAGTCCTTTATTTTTTCGGCAAAGTACGCCTTTTTTTCTGGTTTTTTCAACATCAACTGTTGGTATATTTCAATGGCTCTTTCAATTTTACCTTGCCTTACCATAATTTTGGCCATTCCTTCACTCACAATATTCTCTTTAAAGTCTAAATTACGTTTTTTTGCAAGATCTTCAGGCTCAACATTCGTTAGGTCGTTTAGATTGGCACGAATAGGGCGCATACGCGCTTCATTTTCAATAAAACTATCAATAATCTCCATCTCACGTTGTCGTTGATACTCTCGATAGTCTTGTTGGGAGGGATCAATGACAACATTTCCAATTTGTTCTAATTCGTTTTGCAAGGCGTTTTCGCGTAAGGTCGTATCGTCTATGGGGGGGATTTCTGGCAAAGGTGTTTTTGCTTGAGTTGTTTGGGTAAGCAATGTATTCAAGTCTTCTAACTCTATTTTTGGTAATTCAGGCAACTTCCAAGGAGATGAATGAGTTGCGATAACAGAGGTATCTTGATAATCTTTGGGCCATATCAATACATTTTCAAACTGACGATTTTGTAAGTTTGGGGACCATTCAAACTCGTTTTGAATGAGTTTTCTTAGATTATTTCGGCTCAAAGAATAAGCTGCTGCTTTTTGAATGCTATTTTCCGCAAGATTGGGTTGATGAATTGTAACTGCTTTAGCAACCAATATGTGTAGCGTTTGACAATAAGGATACAATATTGTAGCTTCTTGTAAATAAGGAATATCAGCCTCTGCAATATCGTCTGGATGCGTTGTCCAATACGAAAATGATTCTTTTACGTAACGATTATTCATAAATTGGGGTCAGATAAAAACTATTTCTATGGTGCAAAGCTACCAATCTCCTGCTGATTTATTGAAAATATCTTGAATAAGCTGATCTAAGATAGGAGGTATGAGCCGACTTTCTACTTGATTGAGGGTCTGACTTTGGGGGAAATCTTTAAAAAAAGAGAAACTTTGGTCAAAGTTTTTTTCTTCATCCTTATTATTGGTAAATTTTACTTGCACTGTTACTGTCAATCTATTAAAAGCTGCTTGGTCGTTGGCAGTAGGTGCTGTAGGAGTGACTTCATAGCCGCTAATAGTGCCCTCTAAAATTAAATCTCCATTGGAGGGTAGCAGTGCAAGATTAGTATTACGCTGATAGTATTCTTTGATTTTTTCATTGAACTGTAAAGCCAAATTGGCGGGTCCCCCTGCGGTAGCCATATTGAAATTTACTACCGTAATACTTTTAATATCAGGAGCTAAAGTGGAACCTCGAAAAGAGTATATCCCACATCCTGCTAACAAAGTACAGCAAAAGACACAAACTATAAGCAGTAAAGAATAGCTTATAAATCTTGGTGAATTCTTCATTGTAAATATGATATATATAAGACTAATTTTCCTCAATATCATATTGTTTGATTTTTCTATAAAGTGTTCTTTCTGAAATCCCAAGGGCTTGGGCAGCGTATTTTCTTTTACCATTATTGCGACTAAGTGCTTTGGTAATCATTTCTTTTTCTTTCTGTTCTAAAGAAAGCGATTCATCTTCAGCGGCTTCATGAACAATGTCTTCTATTTCATTGTCATGGCTATCGTACGGTTTTATTGTAATAACATTAGGTGTAACAGCAGACAGGTTTGGATTTAGGTTATTGGCAGGCTGTGGTACACTTGGTAATAGTTTGGGTTGATCAATGATGGATTGAGAATCGGCCTCTATATTATTGAACAAATTGCCATGGTCGCGTAAAATATCGCTATGATGTGCTTCATTGTTGAGTACCTTCAATACTAATTTTTTGAGGTCATTCACGTCACGACGCATATCAAACAAGATTTTATAGAGCAATTCTCGTTCGTTAAATGATTCACTATTATGAGTATTATTTCCTCCTAAGAATGTCATAGAACGGGTCGAAGAAGCATAATTAGGTAAATATTTTACCAGTACTTGGGATGAAATCGGTACTCTATTGTCCGCTTCTAATATTTGGATTTGCTCGGCAATATTTTTAAGCTGACGAATATTACCTGGGAAATTATAACTGATGAGGGTCTCTCGGGCCTCAGAAGTGAGCGTAACGGGCGTAATTCTATAGCGTTCGGCAAAATCGCTGGTAAATTTGCGGAAGAGTAAATCTATATCGTTTCCTCGCTCACGCAAAGGTGGCACTGCAATAGGAACGGTATTGAGCCGATAATACAAATCTTCACGAAATTTACCACGCTGCACAGCCTCAATCAGATTGACATTGGTGGCGGCCACTACCCGTACGTCGGTCTTTTGGACTTTGGAAGACCCTACGCGGATAAACTCTTTGTTTTCTAATACCCGCAATAGCCTCGCTTGTGTACCCACAGGCATTTCGGCGATTTCGTCTAAAAAAATAGTACCACCATTGGTAATCTCAAAATAGCCCTTTCGGTCGTCTATAGCTCCTGTAAATGAGCCTTTTACGTGACCAAATAGTTCTGAATCTATCGTACCTTCTGGGATGGCTCCGCAATTGATGGCAATAAATGGCCCATGTTTACGGGCGCTGAGGTTATGAATTATTTTAGAGAATGATTCTTTTCCACTTCCACTTTCGCCAGTGATGAGCACCGTCAGATCAGTAGCTGCTACCTGTAACGCCACATTGAGGGCGTAGTTGAGTGCAGGGGCATTGCCAATGATGCCAAAGCGGTTTTTGATAGATTGTATCTCAGGATTATTGGTCATGGTTTCTATGTTGATATTGCTCCTTAAACCATTGCCATTTCTACTACTTTTCCAAGTAGGGTAGCTGATGAACACTCGGTTACCAAAACGTGTACATAGTCGCCTTTTTATAATTTTCACGCGGGAAAATCACTACCTTGTTTTGGTCATTACGGCCACACAAATCTTCCTCCGAACGCTTAGAAGGGCCTTCTATCAATACTTTATGGACTTTGCCCAAAGCTTGCCGATTGCGCTCACTTGAATGTTGCAGTTGAAGGGCGATTACTTCTTGCAAACGACGTTTTTTCACTTCTTCTGCTACATCGTCTTTGAGTTTTTGGCAGCGGGAGTACCTGGGCGTTCTGAATAAGCAAACATATAAGCGTAATCGTACTTGACATATTCCATGAGAGTGAGGGTTTCTTGATGCTCCTCCTCTGTTTCGCCACAAAAGCCCGTAATCATGTCGGTTGAGATGCCACACTCTTCCCCAAGGATGGCTTTGATTCGGTTTATTTTCTCAATATACCACTCGCGGTCGTAGGTACGATTCATGCGTTTCAATACAGCACTATTGCCACTTTGGGCAGGCAGGTGGATGTATTTACAGATATTCTCATACTTCTTCATTGTCCAAAGTACTTCATCCGTAATATCTTTGGGATGAGAGGTGCTAAACCTTACTCTTAAATCAGGATTCACCAGCGCCACCATTTCCAGCAACTGCGCAAAATTAACGGCCTCTTGTTTCTCTACAAAGCCCCTTCAGGGTTTGGGGATAGTATTTATAAGAATCTACATTTTGCCCCAAGAGGGTTACTTCTTTGTAGCCTTCTGCAAAAAGCTGACGGGCTTCTTCTACAATACTGTGGGTCGCGACTACGTTCCCGACCACGGGTATAAGGCACTACGCAAAAACTGCACATATTGTCGCAGCCACGCATGATACTGATATAAGCCGTAATGCCATTGGAATTGAGACGAATAGGGGAGATGTCGGCGTAAGTTTCCTCGCGAGATAGAAACACATTGACGGCTTTTTGACCCGTTTCGGCTTCTTCTACCAAGCGTGGCAAGTCGCGGTAAGCATCTGGCCCCGCCACAATGTCCACCATTTTTCTTCTTCCAATAGCTTGGTTTTGAGGCGCTCGGCCATGCAGCCCAATACGCCTACGATCATGCCTGGGCGTTTTTTCTTGAGGTTGTTGAGTTGTTTGAGCCGATTGCGTACTTTCTGCTCGGCATTGTCTCTGATGGCGCAGGTGTTTAGGAATACTACATCGGCGTGATCTTCGGTAGAAGTCGTCGCAAAGTTGGCATTACGCATCACAGCCGCTACGATTTCACTATCTGAGAAATTCATTTGACAGCCGTAGCTTTCAATAAAAAGGCGTTTTTTATCTACAGCAGGCTCGTCCTCGCTCACTTTCACCAGTTCGCAGGCTTCTTTATCGGTAGCTGATAGTATTTTTAAAGTGGAAGTAATCATCGGTTTCGTCCTCCAAATACTATTTTTTTAGAGGTTTTAAAATAAGAGTGTAACAACAAAGATTTCTGCAAAGGTAAGAATAATACCCAATAATGCTGACAAAGTGGCAGACTTTAACATAAATTATATAAATATGAAATACGGACGGTTCTTGTTTCTCCCTTACCAATCTTCTTGATCATCTTTCCATTGTTGATATGCTCTTTGCAATTCTTGGTAAGTTTTGGTATTTTGTTGTTTCAATGCCAGCGCCATGCCTTGCTGATAAATCATTTCAGTTGGTCCTATTTCGGCTATCTCTACCGATAATGCCGCTGCATGATAATAGGTAGGCAAATAGTCTGGAAACTGCGCCAATAATATTTTAAAGTACTCAGTAGCCTTTAGGATGTCGTGGTTTTGGTATTCCATGGCCAAGGCATATACATTAAAAGGATCAGAAGTGTCTTCCTCGTAAAATTGGTGAAGTAGTAACAATCGATTGTTGTTCATAAAAAATTATTATGCAAGCATACTATTTTTAACGTCTGTGCTTTTTATATTTGTGCCAACAAATAAAATCTTCCGAAAGTTATATTTCAAAACAACTTAATTAAATCCATGAAAATTTTAGTTTGCATTACCAATGTTCCCGATACTACCGCCAAGATTAGTTTTACGGAGGACGATACAAAATTCAACAAGTCAGGTGTTCAATATATCATAGGCCCATATGACGACTATGCTTTGGCACGAGCTGTAGAACTGAAGGAGCAGCTGGGCGGGAGTATTACTGTCATGAATGTAGGAGAAGCCGATAGCGACCCTCAAATCAGAAAAGCTCTGGCCATCGGAGCCGATGATGCCGTCAGAGTCAATTGCGATCCCCAAGATTCCTACTTTACGGCAGCCCAAATAGCGGCAGTGGCCAAAGAAGGGGGCTATGAGTTGATATTGATGGGGCGTGAGTCTATTGATTTCAATAGCGGTGTAGTACACGGCTTAGTAGGTGAAATGCTGGGTATTCCCTCTTTCTCACCTGTGATGAAATTAGATATTGAAGGAGGTACAGCTAAATTCGCACGAGAAATAGAGGGTGGAAAAGAATACCTTGAAGCGCCATTGCCATTGGTTTTGGGCTGCCAAGAGCCGATTGCAGAATGGAAAATCCCTAATATGCGAGGTATTATGACTGCCCGCAGCAAGCCGCTAAAAGTAGTAGAGCCTGTTGCTGTTGATGACATGGCCTCGCTCGAAAAATATGCTTTGCCTACACCTAAAGGAGCTTGTAAAATGATTCCTATTGAAGAGGCCGAAACGCTCATAAGTCTTTTGAAGACAGAAGCGAAAGTATTGTAGTTGGGGCTAAAAACCCATAAAATCTATTCAACATCCTTAAAAATAAATCAATTATGTCTGTTTTAATATTTGTAGAGCTTGATAATGGAAGTATTAAAAAAACTTCTTTAGAAGCGATTGTATATGGTGCAGCAGTTGCAAAAATGCAAAATAGCACAGCTACTGTACTGGCTATTGGCCCTGCCGCTACCGATGAGTTATCTAAAGCGGGTGCTTATGGCGCAACAAAAGTGCTACATGCAGCAGCTTCTGAGCTCAATAACGAAAATGCGTTGGCGTATGCGTCGGTATTAGCTGACGCTGTTGAGCAAGAAAAAGCCGAAGTAGTGATTCTCCCCAAGTCAGGTCTTTGTGATGCCATGAGTGCGCGAGCGGCTGCTAAATTGGGTGCGAGCGTTGTATCGGGTGTAACAGAATTGCCTGATTTATCCAACGGCTTTAAAGTAAAACGAGCTATTTATACAGGCAAAGCCTTTGCAACCGTAGAAGTGAAAGGAGCCATTAAAATCTTAGGTATCAAGAAAAATGCCGTGGAGGCTACGGCTGGCAGTGGCAGTGCCGAAGTGATGACATTTACTCCTGCGCTCAATGACAGTGATTTTGTGGCCAAAGTGATCAGCCAAGAAAAGGCAAGTGGGGAGTTATCGCTCAATGAGGCCGACATTATTGTATCAGGAGGAAGAGGCATGAAGGGCCCCGAACATTGGCAACCATTGCTCGATTTGGCGGGGGCATTGGGGGCAGCAACAGGCTGTTCTAAACCTGTTTCGGATTTAGATTGGCGGCCACACCACGAGCATATTGGTCAAACAGGTATCAAAGTAGCCCCCAACTTGTATATCGCCTGTGGTATTTCGGGGGCCATTCAGCATTTGGCGGGGGTTAATTCTTCTAAATTTATTGTGGCTATCAACAAAGACCCAGAAGCTCCCTTCTTCAAAGCGGCCGATTATGGTATCGTGGGCGATGTGTTTGAAGTGTTGCCTCGTTTGACTAAAGCGGTATTGGAAAGTAAATAAACACTAACAGGGAACACTTGTCATGTTCGTCTTGTTAATTAAACCTGCGGGAAGAAGGAAATCTTTTTCAAATCCCCGCAGGTTTATTATTTTTGTACCTTTTCCAAAGATATAGGCCATTTAAGTTGAATTTTATTCGTGTAAATCAACTTTAAGACAAATTAAAAATCAACTTTAAATCTGTTTTTATATAATTAAACGAAAGTGGAGAAGATAAAACTTGAGATTTTAGGACTTTCACCAAGTCAGTCACAAACAGGGTCATTTGCCTTGGTATTGGGAGAAGAATATGGCAACCGCCGTTTACCGATTATTATCGGTATTTTTGAAGCCCAAGCTATTGCCATCGAGATTGAAAAAATTCAGCCCAACCGTCCCATGACGCACGACTTGTTTAAGTCGTTTGCCAAAGCGTTTAACTACAAAGTAACAGAGATCATTATATCAGACTTGCGGGAAGGTATCTTTTTTGCGAAAATATACTGTACGGATGATATTCGCGAAACAGTGGTAGATGCTCGGCCCTCTGATGCCATTGCGATTGCACTCCGATTCAATGTTCCTATCTATACTTCTGAATCTATTTTATCGGAGGCAGGTATTGTGGCGGGTTCGCAGTCAGAGCCTGATGAGGCCATTGAAGAATTGGTACAGTCATCCAAACCTCGTTCGTTGAGTGATCAAATCAAAAATATGAACTTAGACGAATTGCAAAAGGTTCTCACAGATGCGCTCAACAATGAAGAGTATGAAAAAGCAGCTAAAATCAGAGATGAGATAGCCCGACGAAATTGAGTGTCATTTGAAAATAGGTCATGGTAGTAGATGGGCATCCAAACTAAAAGCCCCGATTGTTGAAATCGGGGCTTTTAGTTTGAATGCTTATGATTATTCTATTTCTTTTTCTTGCCTACTGGAAGGGCAGGCACAGGAATTTTTGACAAATACTCTGATGCTCCTTTTTCGATGGCTTCTTTGAAAAATGAGAAAGAAGGGTCATTGCTGGCTTGGCCCAGTTCTAAGGCTTTTTTGGCAGCAGGGGCTGCCTCAGCAAAATTGCCCAATTTACCCAAAATCTGTGCTTTTGTCCATAAGTTACGGAATGTTTCTTTGTAGGCAACGGCTTGGTTAATCATACCCAATGCTTTTTGTAAATTCATTCCTTTGCTCAATAGATAGTTAGCCCCTGCGTTCATGTTGTTGGCGCTGGCTTCCGCCGCTTTGTCAATGGCTGACTCTACTACTTTAGTTGTGCTAACCATCAGCTTAGGGCTTACCTTTACTTTGTCCCACATAATGTCCAAATTGGCAGTAGAGTCGGTAATATTAGAAAAACCTATCATAAACGATTCTGTACTGGATGTTGGCACAACGGGTACCATCACGCGCGCCACATCATCGGCGGGCTTGTATTGTTCTGGGGCAGTAGCTGCTGATTTATTAATAATTACAAACCAAGAGTCTGGATTAGGAATACTATATAAAAAATATTTGCCTGCAGGTACATTTTGCCCATCAAACATCACATCAGTTGAAAACTCAATGGCTGTAGCTTGATTGGCACCTGTGCGCCAAAACTGGCCATAAGGGACTAATTTCCCAAAAACTTCACGGCCTTTCATGGCAGGGCGTGAGTATTTTATGGTAATGTCCGTTACACCGATTGTTTGCATAACAGTAGCCGCAGGGCTGGGTTGAGGGGTACGAATCTGCGCCACAGACCAAAGCGTTGTCAATGATAATGCTGTTAGCATCAATGATTTTTTCATAATTTTTGGTAATTTGGTTAGTTATTTTGATTAAAATCCAAGCGCAAAGATATAGAAAGATGTGGATACGCTTCATTTTTGCTTCTTTTTAAAGCATTGAGTAAAAATCCTAAGCAAAAATTGGGTATTTAGAGGAAAGGACTTTACTTTAGTAACTGTATTCCAATAAATCGTTAAAATTACCTTTATGAAGTGTTTCTCAATCCCTCCTTTAGGTGGCAGGGTGGCTGTGTGTTTATTATGGCTATCTACCACGTATTTGTTCGGTCAAGCAGTCAAAGAAGATCGAAACTATTATCCCCAAAAGCAAAAAACTGAAAAAACAAAGCTCTCCTTTCGTCAAACTCCTTTTGTATTTTCGCCATATCTCTCCTACAAGGAGCAAAAAAAGATGCAGATGGCTAAAAAACAAATAGGAGGAATCACTTTCACTGTCAAAAAAAAGCGAGCAAAAGATGATGCCTTAGGAAATTACAAACGGCCCATTTTAATTTCAAAGTCAAAGAAAAATTCGTTTGAGCAAAATGTTGTTGCTGATACTTCAAAGCCTTTTATTCGTTACGAATTTCCAGATTCTACGAGCAAATGATAGGGTGTAGCATTGCTATTTTGGTTAGAATAATGTCGTAAAGTTCGTGTTTTTTACGAACTTTACGACATTATTTTTTGTGTAGAACGCTCTATGACGACTTACCCCTTGATTGCCCCCTCGGTTTTGGCTGCTGATTTTGCCAACCTCCAACATGATGTAGAAATGCTCAACGACAGTGCGGCTGATTGGATTCATATAGATATAATGGACGGGGTTTTTGTACCTAATATCTCTTTTGGGTTGCCCGTAACGGCTGCAATAAAAAAACACGCCCGCAAACCTTTGGACGTTCATTTGATGATTGTACAACCCGAACGATACTTGGAAGCCTTTAGAGAAGCGGGGGCAGAAGTGCTTACAGTGCATTATGAAGCCTGCCCACATTTACACCGTACTATACAGCAAATTAGAGATTTAGGTGCAAAAGTAGGCGTAGCGCTCAATCCGCATACACCTGTGAGTGTATTGCAGGATGTCATGGCCGATTTGGATTTAGTACTGATTATGTCGGTCAATCCAGGCTTTGGAGGACAACAATTCATTGAGCGTACCTACGAGCGTGTTCGACAAGCGGCGGCGATGATTGCAGCGTCGGGTAGTAAGGCGTTGATTGAAATAGACGGGGGAGTCAATCAAACCAATGCGCCTTTGCTTTACCATGCGGGAGCAAGGGTGCTGGTAGCAGGCAGTTTTGTATTTAATGCGACTGACCCAAAACAGACTATCATGGGGTTAAAAACCTATTGAGAAGATTTTATAAAAGACCTAATAAGTTGTAAATAAGCTTCTATCTGTTGCTGCTTTTGCGATTGACTCCAACCCAATTCTTGGGCCATTAGATTGGCTACAACAGGAATGGCTTCTTGCGTAGCTTCCCAGTCCATGATTTCGAGGCGAATTCTTCGGGCCAGTACATCACGAAGCGTGAAGGCCATTTCTTCTCGTACTTGGTAAATCACTTCAGCTTGGATATAAGGATATTTTTCAACCAATCGCTGTGCCCATTGCTCATTTTCTTGGGTGAGCCTTGCTACTCTGTGGGCACGGCTACCGTATTTGCGTACTAAGTTTTTGGCAATATCTTTGGTAAGCCTATACACCGACTGAATAATTTTCCAATCTTCAAAAGCATAGTCTTCGCCTCCCACTAATACATGATGAGCCGTTTGACAATCGCGGGGCGTGTTCAATAACTCGCAGGCTTTGTCAATGGTATCTTGTGCCATGTAGCGGTAGGTCGTCCACTTGCCGCCCAACAGACTTAGTAGATTGGATTGGGGGTCATGTTCTACTTCATGGTCGCGCACGAGTTTTTTTGTAGAGGCCGACTCTTCGGCGGCCAACAAAGGTCTTAATCCGCCAAATCCTGCCCTCACTTGTTTTTTATCGGGACGTTTGGCCAAATAGCGGGTGAGGGTATCCAATAGAAAATCAACCTCTTTTTCTTCTAAAATAGGCTCTTTTTCGAGGGCTTGATAGTCAGTATCGGTAGTACCAAGCAATAATTGGCCCTCAAAAGGAATCGCAAATACCACGCGGCCATCACTGGTTTTGGGAATGAGCATGGCATCGTTGCTTTTCAGTACTTCATACGGCAACACCACGTGTACACCTTTGCTGGGGCGGATACGCTTAGATAGTTGTGGATTGGCCTTGAGCCGAACAGCATCAGCAAAAGGGCCTGTGCAGTTGATGAAAAGTCGGGCATTGATTTTGATAGGAGTATCAGATTCAGCACTTCTAACAATAGCGGTGGTAAGTTTACCCATGGCATCATGTTCAAAACTAATCAATTCTGTATGATTGACAACGGCAGCCCCTGCTTCGTCGGCGGCGTGAGCAAGGGCGAGACAATAGCGAGCATCGTCCAATTGTCCATCAAAATACAAAACAGCACTATGTAGTTTCTGTGCATTAAGCGAGGGCATACGCAGTAGGGTTTCTTTTTTGCTCAACCACCTGCTTTTGGGTAGTGAATCTCCTTTGGCAAAGAAATCATACATACGCAAACCAATACTAAAATAAAGTCCTTCAAACCAACTAAATACGGGGGTAAGCAGTGGCAAAGGACGGGCTAAATGCGGCGCATTTTGTAAGACAATTTGGCGTTCTTCTAAGCCATGACGCACTTGTTTGAGTTGGGCAAAGTCTAAATTTTTGAATGCTTGCTCCAAGTAACGAACGCCTCCATGAATCAACTTGGTGGACTTGGAGGAAGTTTCAGCAGCGAAATCATTTTTTTCGATGAGGGCTACTTTTAATCCTTGTAAGGCTGCATCTAAGGCACAACCCGCCCCACTTGCCCCTCCGCCAATGATACAAATGTCGAAGGTTTCTGATGGAAGGCGCTGGAGATTTTTAGTACGATTCATTGAGTTAAGATGCTTTATTTTTGATGCCTGAGGGCAAGGATAGTGTAGTTGCGATTCTTTTTTTGGCTTTTAGATTTTCTCTACTCCATTGGTAATAGCTACTACGTAACAAGTCAATTTGCGTTGAAATTGAGCCTGATAGGCTACTTTCATTTGTGCGATGAACTCTTCTACACTTTCTGATTTAACGATGTTGATGGTACACCCACCAAAACCGCCGCCCATCAGTCGGGACCCTAATACTTCTTTCTTATCAAGGGTTTGTTCGACCAAAAAATCCAATTCCATACAACTGACTTCATAATCTTGACTCAGACCCCGATGGGTTTCATACATTTTTTGCCCAAAAGCGGCCAAATCACCCACTTTTAAATCCTCACAAGCCGCTATCACTCGCTCTATTTCGCATGTTACATACTTACAGCGGCGATACACATTGTCGGGCAAATCTCGTCGGTGGATTTCTACTTGTGCCGACGATAAATTGCGCAAACTATTGATTTGGGGATAAGATGTTTTCAAAATGCTAACACCCTGCTCACATTCCTGACGGCGAGTATTGTAGGCAGAGTCGGCCAAGGTGTGTTTCACCCCCGAATTGCACAATACAAGTTGGTAATCAGTAAAATGAAAGGGAAACAGTTCATAACTCAAATCGCGGCAATCGAGTCGAATCACAGAAGCGGGCTTGCCATGGATAGAAGCAAACATATCCATAATACCGCATTGCAATCCCGCAAAATGATGCTCGGCTCGTTGGGCTATCAAGGCTAATTCCAAGGAAGGAACATTCAATTTGAATAACTCACTTAGTGCAAAGCCCATGCCACTCTCTACGGCTGCTGAGGAAGAAAGCCCCGCGCCATTGGGAACATCTCCTCCAAAAGCTACTTCGAAGCCGTAGGGGAGAGAATAGCCTGCTTGGAGCAATTCGCTGGTAACACCCACCAAGTAATTGGCCCAGCCTTTGGTAGATTTTTCGATACTATCGAGTGAAAATTCGTAGGTATCATCTAAATTAACCGCATATAATTTACAAATTTGATCAGTACGAGGTGCGATGGCAAAATAAATAGCTTTGTCAATGGCAGCAGGCAAGACAAAGCCATCGTTGTAATCGGTGTGCTCTCCAATCAGATTGATGCGCCCTGGCGCACGGACAATGAAGGTAGGTGTTTTACTGAAAATACTTTGAAAAGCGTCGTTGATTATTTGGGAAGGTGTATTCACTCGAAAAGAACAGTAAAATCAATAATAATTTGAGCGTACAAAAATAGGGAGTTTGAGAAGGGAAATACAATTTTTAGAAAGTTTGTTGCCAAAACTACTAAAAACGTTTAGTTTTGCAGCCGCAATAAACAGAACGGTCCCGTAGCTCAGTTGGATAGAGCAACAGATTTCTAATCTGTCGGTCTTTGGTTCGAATCCAAACGGGATCACTTAAAACTTTTGTAGCAACTTCAATCCTTCAAAGTCTTTGGATTTTTTTGGAGGATGATACTCCGAACGAGGTCTTATTTGAACCTACTTTCTTGAGGTGGGTCTTTTCAGCTACTGTTATTTCCTCTTTAAGTTTTTAATCACTCCAAAAACTGAAAAGCCAAAAGCAATCAGGTAAATTAAGGCCAATGCGGGTTTTTCATTAAGTCGAAGATGTTCGAAGTCAAACTTTTTGAATAACTTCCAGCCAATGATAGCTGCTATAACGCCAAAGAAAAACAATGCACCTTTTTTGTTGTCCATATAATCGAATGTTAAGGTATGAAGTCAATGAGTATGCCTAATAAGATTGCTGCTGCTGCAAAGGTGAAAAAACCCAAGAAGTAAGAAGCAAATGCTTTGAAATAGCTTACAAACTTCGTTTTGTCGAAAAATTGTCCAATTGCCCAAGTAGCATAACCAAAACTGACGAAACTTGCTACTTGCATCAAATCAACATGAGTTAGTCCTTGAAAAATGGCAAAAACCGCAAAGATTAACATGCCGATTCCCATAACGAAACATAAGAGGATAAGAATTTCAAAGAAGTTGTAGTCAAATTTTTTGAAGAATATTTTTGCCCAAAAAGCAATGAACATAGCCATGATGATATTTGAGTACCCATAATTTGCACCAATCCACTTGAAAATTTTACCAATTGTAGAGGGTTTATCATCAGAAAATGTGATGTACTTATCTTCGACATGAAAGTAATGACTCACAATCGTGTAAGTCAACGAAGTTACAATAATGAAGATAATTGGTTTTACAATCCTACTTCTGTCTTTCGTAATAAAAATCCTGACAGTTTCTCCTGGTTTTGTCAGCAGTTCTCGTATAGTGTAGAAAATTCCTTTCTCAAAGTGCAAAACATGGGTAATTTCGTGAATGATGTAATTACCGTCTATTCTTTTGAGTTTGCCTGGATTGTCAATATTATTTTGAGACATAATTTCAGTTAGATTTTGTCGTGTTATACTATCGTTTTTGTTTTTCAATAAACCGATACATCGTAGAAGTCAACTACCAAAATAAGTGAAAGCTTTGCGGATAGGACACGGTAGTATTTTGACAGGAATTTATGCCATCAGTTTTTTATATTTGATGCGCTTGGGCGTGGCTTCTGTACCGAGGCGTTTGCGGCGATTTTCTTCATAGTCGGAGAAGTTACCCTCAAACCAATAGACTTGTGAGTCGCCTTCAAAAGCTAAAATATGCGTACAGAGGCGGTCTAAAAACCAGCGGTCGTGCGAGATAATGACGGCGCAGCCTGCAAAATTTTCCAAACCCTCTTCCAACGCCCGTAGGGTATTTACGTCGAGGTCGTTGGTGGGTTCGTCGAGTAGCAGTACGTTGCCTCCTTCCTTGAGCATCATGGCCAAGTGTACACGGTTGCGTTCACCCCCCGACAAATTACCAATTTTCTTCTCTTGGTCGCTGCCAGCAAAGTTAAATTTGCTCACATACGCCCGCGCGTTCGACTGCTTGCCACCGAGCATAATCCAGTCGTTGCCTTCCGAAATCTGCTGATACACCGTTTTGTTGGGATCAAGTTGATTGTGTTCTTGGTCGGCGTAGGCAATCTGCACGGTATCGCCGACGGTAATGCTCCCCGCATCTGCTTTTTCTTGTTGGGTAATGAGCTTAAAGAGCGTGGATTTCCCTGCGCCATTGGGTCCGATGATACCCACAATACCTGCGGGAGGCAATGAAAAACTCAGATTTTCAAAGAGTAGCTTATCACCGAAGGCTTTAGAAACGCCTTCCATTTCGATGACTTTATTCCCTAAACGCGGTCCTGATGGGATAAACAACTCCAAACGGTCTTCTTTCTGTTTACTGTCTTCATCCAAGAGTTTTTCGTAGGCGCTCAAACGGGCCTTTGATTTGGCCTGACGGGCTTTGGGGCCATGCGTACCCATTCCAATTCACGTTGGAGGGTCTTTTGTCGTTTAGATTCTTGTTTTTCTTCTTTGGCCAAACGGTTTTGTTTTTGCTCCAACCAAGAGCTATAATTGCCTTTCCATGGAATACCTTCGCCACGATCGAGTTCCAAAATCCAGCCCGCTACATTATCCAGAAAATAGCGGTCGTGCGTAACGGCAATGACGGTACCTTCATATTGCCGTAAATGCTCTTCCAACCACAACACCGACTCGGCATCAAGGTGGTTGGTGGGCTCGTCCAAGAGCAATACATCGGGTTTTTGTAGCAGCAACCGACAAAGTGCTACGCGGCGTTTTTCTCCTCCAGATAAATGGGCTACGTTGGCATCTGACGGAGGGCAGCGGAGCGCGTCCATGGCGCGTTCGAGTTTACTATCTAAGTCCCAAGCATCGAGCGCGTCGAGTTTTTCTTGTACTTCACCTTGGCGTTCGAGTAGTTTGTCAAAGTCGGCATCTGCCTCACCAAATGCTTCATTGATCGCTTCAAACTCTTTTAATAAATCTACGACTTCTTTCGTTCCTTCTTGGACAATTTCCAAGACCGTTTTGGAAGGGTCGAGTTGGGGTTCTTGTTCGAGCATCCCTACGGTATAACCTGCCGAAAAAGCTACTTCTCCTGTATAGTTTTTGTCTATTCCAGCAATGATACGTAGTAGGGTGGATTTCCTGAACCATTGAGACCCAAAACGCCTATTTTGGCACCATAAAAAAGACAAATAAATGTTTTTGATGATTTGTCGGTTGGGGGGAATGACCTTGCTCACCCGCTCCATTGAAAAAATAATAGTTTCTTGGCTCATTTTTCTTTTAATTTGTAGTGGCAAATATCGTATAATTGCCCACCAAAACCTTCAAAGCAGATAAATAAAGTAAAGCAGTAATGGAAAATCCCACCTTAATGGACGAATACGGCTATGTTTTAGACGGCAAAGTATTCTTAAAAGGGTATTTAGGTAACCCAGACCGCCAGATTGGCGAGGTCAAACGCACCGAACAAGAAGCCATAGATTATTTCAAAAATCGTTTCAGTATCGCTACGGCCAAGGTAGAACAATTAGAAAAAGACGTAGAAGAAGCCCAAAATAAGGGGTCTTATCTTACCAAACTGGTGCAGTTGCGCAAAAAGCTACTCAGCTTTGATGGGCTTGGCGACTTTGTCCCACTCTTAGCGCGGCTCGATGCCTTGGAAGTAGTATTGGAGGATTTGATTAAAGTGAATCAAGAGAAAACCTTGAAATCAAACGGGCTTTATTGGAAGAAGCAAAGGCGGTACAGGTCGAAAATGACGATTGGCAAAAGGCCACGGATGAACTGCAAGAAATAAAGTCGAAATGGATTCGAACAGGTCCGTTGGAAAAACCCTTGGACGAGGAGATAGAAGGGGATTTTCAAAATTTATTGGATGTGTTCTTTCAAAGCCGCCGCGATTTCTTTTCGGAATTGAACAGCACGATTGCAGATAGAATTGAAAAATACACAGAGCTGATTGCTAAGTCAGATGCCTTGGTGCGTATGTATGATGTAGAAGAGGCCAGCCGCCAACTACGCCAGCTACGCAACGAGTGGAAAGAAGTAGGGGAGGTGCCAGTGAAACGTTCGGCTAAGATGTATAAACAGTTTAAACGCTCTAACCAACGAATTATTGATAAATACAACCGCGTGAAAGGCATCGTGGTAGTAGAAAATCCGATGGTAGTGAAGCAGCGCGAAATGATGCGAGAAGCGGAGCAACTGGCACGGTCGAGCGATATTATTTTGGCTGCCGAACGTGCTAAGGTATTGCTCAATCAATGGAAGGAAATTCGCCTACCACCCCGTGTAGGTGACAAAGCCGTGGCCGAGCGTTTCAGAGCCGCCTGCGATAAGATTTTTGAGTTGAGTTATTTGGCACGGGTTATCTCGCGCAAATATCCTGCTTTTGAAATTCGCAGTGAAGAAGACCAACTCAACATCAAAGTTCGTGAAATGGAATGGCTTATCAAACGTGAAAAGGCAGATTTAGACATGACGATAGCTAACGCCCAAAATATGCCTACCGACGACCCCGAAGCCGAACGCCAACTGATGGGTAAGATCAATATTCAACGTCGTAAGATTCAGATGAAAGAAAAAATTTTGGAAGAGTTTAAGGCCAAACTGCCGTAGAATACTACAATGGCCTAACTCCAAATACGCCTACATTATGGAGACACAACCCCCTAATAAAAAAGAGGAATCACTGGTGATTTCCTATCTGTTTCTAAGAAAATCAGTAGGGGTGTTGGGCTTCTCTCTTCCGATTGTATTGGTAGTGGGTGGTTTTTGGATAGGGCAGTGCGCTGATATTCAGGCATCTATCAGCGATTACTACCATACCATCATGCGCGATGTATTCGTAGGAATGCTTTGTGCCATTGCCCTTTTTCTATTTTCATACAATGGCTACGATAGTCGTGATAGGAGAGCGGGCATATTGGGTTGTATTTTTGCTTTGGGCATTGCCTTTTTTCCAACTGCCAACGATTACTCTATCTGTACCATTCCTACTTCCTTTGCGCCTGCACCACTCATAGGTCAATTACATCTTTTGTTTGCTACCCTGTTCTTTTTAGTGCTTACTTATTTTGCCCTTTTTCTTTTTACTGAAACGAGTAAGAAAAACCCTACTGACGAAAAGCGCAAGAGAAATAAGGTGTATATAGTGTGTGGCTATACGATGTTGGGATGTATCGTTGCGATTGCTGTGTACAAATTGTTTATGGAAGACAAATGGCTGCATTTAAACGCTTATAACCCTATATTTTGGCTTGAGACTATTGCCCTGTGGGCTTTTGCTGTTTCGTGGCTAATTAAAGGGGAGTTGTTATTGAAAGACCAATAATAGAGATGACCCAGGAGATAAAAATACGGATTGTCTTGGTAGCCCCCACAACAGGCGTAGATTTTGGCATACAACAAGGCAAAGGACATGGCTATGAAGTACTTCAAAGACAGAAAGCTATGGAAGAAGACCTTGTGTTTGATTTATCTCTCTCTCTAAAAACTTACAAAGAAGCTGGTCCTGATTTTGCTGGAAAAATAGTGCAAGGGACTCCTTTTCAGCGCTTTATTTACATGAATATTGGTGCTTCGGCTGGTCAAGTAAATACTTTGTGGAATCGTCGTTTAAAAATTCCTTTGTCGGGTATCACTTGGGAGCAAATCGCTGAACATCAAAATAACCCCAATACACGATTGGAATTGCGCATATTGGGGAAAGCCAAAGACGGGGGACCCAGTTGTGGTACTTACAAACTCAAGGAAGACTGGAGGGTAAGAGCTATTACTGAATTTTAGACACTATCCTTTGGTACGGTACAACGTCCCATTCTCAACCACATACAAGGTATTGTTCATGGCCACGATAAGCGTTACTTCACTCAAGATGCCCCTTGGCCCTACTTGCTCGTAATTGCCTTCTTTATCGGTTTTGAAGAGTGTTCCATCGCTTTCAACACTCCATAGAAAGCCTCTGTCGGCTACCATGGCAATGGTATTTTTCCAATCGCCCGCATTGCCTACTTGCTGCCAGCGCAACGAACGCATATTGGTTTTATAGAGCGTCCCGTTTTCGACCGTCCAGAGGTGTCCGTCCATGGCTTCGAGCATATCGGCATCTGTGAATTCACCTTTGTTGCCAATTTGCTGCCAAGTGCCATCTTTGGAGGTTTCGTAGAGCGTGCCATCGGTTTCGATACTATATAATTTCCCGTTTAAGGCTACCATGGCAGCGGTGTTTTCCCAGTCGCCTGTTTTGCCTACTTGCCGCCATCTTACCGTGTTGGGATTAGTGCGGTAGAGAGAACCATCTTCTAAAGTCCAGATTTCATTATCTAAGGCTACCAGCAAGTCGGCGTTGTCAAATTCACCTTTATCACCTATCTGTTCGTAGTTACCTTGGGTATCTGTTTTAAACAAAGTACCATCTTTTTCGATACTATACAAGAAGCCACCCATAGCGACTACGTCTATGGTATTGGCCCAATCGCCTTTTCGTCCTACTTGCTCCCATCGTTGGGCATGGAGCGTAGTGATAGAAAGCAATGAAATTAAAATAAAAAAAAGCGATGATAGGCGATTCTTTTCCATTGGTTGAAAGCGTTGGTTTAGGTAAAAAGCCACCAAAGGTAGCCGATAGGAAGTAAAGAAAAAATAAACTTATGCGATTTGATTGGCTGCTTTGGAGGCAGGAAGGTACGATACTAAAATCGTTACTAACACAACTGTGAAGGCAGTAATGGCAAAGTCCTGCCACTGCATCTTGACAGGGGTAAGCCTCTACCAAAGAGCTGACCATGCCCATCGAGACCAATCCGTAGGTTTGTTGTAGCCAGCAAATAATTGCTCCTAAAAAAATGCCTATGGCGGCTCCTGTAAAGGCGACCAAAGCACCTTCAAAAAGAAAAATTTGCTTCACGGTCGCAGTGGTAGCTCCCATGGCAAAAAGCATCCGAACATCATCACGTTTTTCAATGACCAGCATCGAGAGTGAAAAGAAAATATTAACAGCAGCTACCAAAATAATCAAAGCCAAGGTGATGGTCGTAAACAACTTTTCAATCCGAATGGCACGTAGTAAATCAGCGTTTTGTTCGTCGCGTGTACGAATTTGAAGCTTGTTGCCTAATTGGGCTGCTAATTGTTTTTTGACTTTATCGGTACTTGCATTGGGTAAGAGTTGTATTTCTAAAGCGGAACGTTGCTTCCTGTAGTTGAGTAATTCGGCAGCAAAATCTAAGGGAACAAAGACGTAATCATCAAAACGGAGTTCCAACATATAAACGCCTCCTACCCGAATAATCTGTTGATTAAAGGCATTGGTAGCATTGAGATTCAAGGTTTTAGCGTCCGAACGCGGATACCAAAGTTCTAAGGGGGTAAAAATATCATTGGTGTTGATGCCGAGCATTTGCTGCACCGTGCCGCCCACAATGGCTTTGGGTTGATTATCAGCAAACAAGGCCAATTTACCTTCTATCATGGCTGTATCCAATTGGTGCCGTTGTGTAAAGGTGTCATCCACTCCTTTGAGTTTGACTACTACTTTGCGGCCACCATAATTGGCCAAGGCATTATCTTCAATCACTTGTGTAACAAATTTCACCTCTTCGGTTTGTTTGATTTTAGTAAGTTGAGCGGCACTTATGGTCAGCCTTTTGCCTTGAATGGGCGTTATTTTGAGGTCGGCATCAAAACTCCGAAACAACTGCCGGTTGAGTTCCTCCATACCATTAAATACCGACATCACTACGACCAATGCCATCGTTCCTACGCCTACGCCCAACATAGAAAGGTTGGAGATCAAGCTAATAAAGCTCTTTTTCTTTCTGGAAGTAAAATACCGACGGGCAATGAAAAAAGGGAAATTCATGGTCAATTTGAGAATAAGACTTATTGTTTACGCTTCATTATCCAAGGCTTGTTGGGAGCTTTGATGCCCCACCTCCAATCACTGCTTATCGGTGATAAATGCTCAAATGATATTGGCAGTTTGCTCTTTAATTTTCTCCAATTCATCTTTCATTTGCACTACCAAATGCTGAATGGGCGCGTCGTTGGCTTTAGAGCCAATGGTATTGACTTCTCGACCTATTTCCTGGGCAATAAAGTTGAGTTTTTTTCCATTACTTTCGGTACTTTCAAGGGTTTGAATAAAATATAAAAGATGGTTTTTAAGGCGTACTTTTTCCTCCGAAATATCAAATTTTTCGATAAAATACACCAATTCTTGCTCAAAACGATTGGCATCAAAAGCCTCATCTTGGATTAAATCACGCACATTTTTGCGTAAACGCTCTCTTACTGCTGGAATTCGATGATGGTCGAGGGTTTCTATTTCTATTAATAAATCTGAAATTTTTTGAATCGCTGTTCGAAAAGCTATTTCCGTAGTTTTGCCTTCTTGCCGACGAAATTCGTTGCATTTTTGGAGTGCAGCTTGTGCAGCTTGTACTATTTGTGCTGCATCTGTGGCTTGTTGTGTATCGTTGGGGGCATCAGTCAAATACACATTAGGCATTTGCAAAGCCATGCGGAGCAGTTCGGTAGGGGTAGGTGCAAAGCCCAACTCTTCGGAAGTTTGGTGTAAATCTCTAAAGTAGGCTTTTACCAATGCTCGATGGACAATCGTACCAGCATTACCTTCGCCAATGGGAGTGATTGTGAGATTAAATTCAACCTTTCCACGTTCTAAAGACTGTGTAATGAGGTTACGAATTTCTATTTCTCGCTCCGAATAGTTGCGCGGAATACGGCAATAGATGTCTAAAAATTTAGAATTAAGTGATTTAACTTCGGCAGTGACAGACAGAGTTTCGGTTTCGATGGTGGCTTTGCCGTAGCCCGTCATGGATTTTAGCATAAAATAAAAGGAAGAAACAGTAAGCTGAAAAAATGATTTGAATGAATAAATGCAAAAAAAACGAAATTGCGGCGAAAAATAGATTTTATGGTTTTTCAAGGCTGTTCATGCATTAGATTGAATGATTTATTTCCTAAATCTACCGCACGAATACTGTATGATGCGAAGGCTTTTCGCCTCAGCCTATTTAAAACAACCCTAAATTTGCTTTAAATCCAATTGCAATGAACGCTGCCATAGATTTAGGAAATACATTTGCCAAAATAGGCTGGTTTGACAATGATGAATTGATAGAGGCTCAGTATAAAATCCCTTTGGATGATTTAGTGGATATACTCATTAAAAGATTATCAAACCAAGCGATTATTTCCTCTACAAGCCAAGGAACATAGTTTTATGCTGATTTGTTACAACAAGCTGGCGTACACGTACTGCAACTTTCACCTACCTTGCCGCTTCCTATTCAAAAAAACTATGATACGCCCGCTACCTTGGGTGCCGACCGTTTGGCGGCAGCCGTTGGGGCAAAGGTTTTGTTTCCCAATGATCATTGTTTAGTGATAGATATGGGAACCTGTGTTACTTATGATTGGGTGAGCGCAGCTGCTACTTTTGAGGGAGGAATAATTTCTCCAGGGCTTCGTATGCGATTTCAAGCCATGCACACGTTTACTAAAAGGCTACCTTTGATAGAGGTAATGCCCCAAGCCACATTGCTCTGGCCCAGTTTACTCGGAAAAAGTACCCAGACGGCCATGGAAAGTGGCGCTTTTAATGGATTGTTAGCTGAAATGGAAGGGTTTATCCAACGATACCAACAAGAACGAGGAGAATGTCAGGTGCTTTTGTGTGGTGGCGATGGGCCATTGTTTGAAAATAGCCTCAAAAGTCGCATCTTTGCGGCACCAAATCTGGTTTTAATAGGTCTGAATCGAATTTTACAATATAATGTCAATTTACAAAATGCGTAAGCTTTGCAAGTGGAGTGGGGTAGGAGTACTGTTTTTTCTTCAAATACAAGTGAACGCACAAGGTTTTGGAAACTCACCCTATTCGGCTATAGGAGTGGGGGAGTTGCTAAGTCCAGCGTATTCTTCTAACAATAGTATGGGAGATGCAGGGGTAAGCTACGGAAGCCCACTCTATATCAATGCCCTAAATCCTGCTTTATTGGCCAAAAACCGCTATACAACTTTTGAAGTAGGCGTAGGAGGCCAATACAAGGGGCTACAAGATACCAAACAAAGCCAAAGAGATTTTGGAGGTAATTTGGCTTACCTTGCTATCGCCTTTCCAGTAGCCCCCAAGTGGTCGTCAGGTATTAGCCTCAAACCTTATAGCTTTGTTAATTATCAACAAAATTCTTACAGTCGTATCGGAACTTCGATTTATGAAGCACAATATGTATATGGAGGAAAAGGTGGGCTGAATCAAATCAACTTTACCAATGGCTTTCAGGTAACAAAAAGCCTCAATTTGGGTGTTGATTTGACCTACTTATTTGGCAATTTCAATCGTAGTGCCACTTCTCAGTTGCGTATTGGCGATAGCCGAGACTATATAGTGAGCCGCGACGACCGCTTAAATTTTAGTGATTTAAACCTAAAATTGGGCGCTGCTTGGAGACAAAAATTAAAAGAAGACCATTATTTGAATTTTGGAGTTACTTATAAAGCGCAGACATCTGTTGCTACGGTAAGAAACACAACCATCGAAATATTAAGTAGTAGCGGCTCACCTGTGACCAATCCTGATACGTTAACACAAGCTAATTTAAGCGTAAAGCTACCAGCTACTACACGCATAGGAATCAGTTATGAAAACCTCTATCGTTTGGCCATTGCTGCCGACTATGAACGCCAAGATTGGAATAAATATGTGGGCGTATCGGGTACTAATGAGAATATGCGGACAGGTCAAAGTTATCATCTTGGTTTAGAATATATGCCCAAATATAATTCTACCAAATACCGCGACTTGATTATGTATCGGGCAGGATTTATTTATCATCAAACTCCCTTGGTCATCAGTGGTAAACCTGTAGATGATATGAGCCTTACTTTCGGGGTATCACTCCCTGTAGGCCGTGGTATGTTTAACTTGATTAACTTATCGTTTGTAGCAGGCCAGCGCGGAACGGTATCGGCACAGACTTTCAGAGAGCGTTATGGAAGAGTAGTGGTAGGGTTTTCACTGAAAGACAATTGGTTCCAGAAATTTAAAGTAGATTAACCAGCTTTGTAGTTGCTTTGTTGAATCACTCTAAAGGCTATAGATAAAGGGTTCATTTTCAGGATATTTGTATGCAAGCATACTGTTAGGTACTAAAAAAAATGAAAAAAAATCCTATTTTAAAACAATTTACCTTGGAGAAGTTTATAAAATATTTTACTTTTACATCCAAGATGTTAAGGTGGGTTAATACAACATCTATAAAGATGCAAATGGGAGATAAATTTTTATCTCCTATTTGTTTTTTATTACTACTTAGTTTTTCTTCTTGCCAAGAAGAAAAAAATACACAGCAATTTATTCCTTACAAGGGACCATTAGAAGAGGCCGAAAACATAGAAGTGCTTTACAGCGAAGCTGGCCTGATGAAAGTAAGGATGAAAACAGCCAAGCAAATCAAACTCCCTTCAGAAGATAAAGTTTTTCCTAAAAAAGTATATGTCGATTTTTTCGCGCCCACAGGGCAGGTAACTACTACTTTAGAGTCAGATTCAGGCCGTTATGAATACCGCACAGGTTTATATAAAGTAAAAGGTAATGTCAAGGTCATCAATACGGCCAAACAAGAGCGACTGCTGACAGACGAGCTTACATGGAATCCGCAAACCCAAAAAGTGTTTACAGAAAAAAGGGTAGTGGTAGAAAACCAACTGACAGGCGAGCGGCTCAATGGAATAGGCTTAGATGCCAATCAAGATTTCACCCAATATAGCATCCGCAAACCTACGGGCTTTTTCAATGCTCCTGCGGGAATGTCGCCCAACTAAGTAAATTTTCCCCACAGTTTTCTTTTCTTTCACAAAAGCATAAATTTTGTTGTATCGCCGAAGGAGGCATCTTTAAAAACCTCCTCTCCTGACTTTAGCAAGTTCTTCATTGTTCCACAAACCTACTTTTCAATCAATGCTCAAAATGCCACATACTCCCATCAGCAGAAGAAATTTTATAGGTCAAGCCAGTACGGCACTGTCATTCATGATTGTTCCTCGCTTTGTTTTGGGAGGCAAACGCCCTGATGGGACGAAGTATCTTTCGCCCAGTGATGTGATTTCTTTGGGTTTTATCGGAACAGGCAAGCAAGGAAGAGGGCTGACTAATTCGTTTCTTAGCACCAATGAAGCCCGTATTGTGGCTTTGAGCGAAGTCTATCAGGCCAAAGCCCAATTGACCTTAGATAGAATCAATGCTTATTATGAAATAAATACCCAGCAGGGAAGTTATTCTACTATTCCCGTGTACAATGATTTTAGAGAACTATTGGGTCGTAAAGACATAGATGCGGTAGTGATTGCCACTCCCGACCACTGGCATGCCGCTATGGCAGTGCGGGCGGCAGAGGCAGGCAAAGATATTTACTGCGAAAAACCTCTCGCTTTGACCGTCAAAGAAGGGCGTGCCATGGTGAAAGCCGCCAGAAAATACAACCGCGTTTTTCAGACGGGCAGTATGCAACGCTCTTGGCCAGAGTTTCGTCAAACGGCAGAATTGGTAAGAAATGGCTATATCGGCGAAATTAAAAGCATTAAGGTAAATGTAGGACCACCTCCAAAAGTGTATGACTTACCAGCAGAACCTATTCCTGAAGGCTTAGACTGGTCGGCTTGGCTGGGACCTAACCAACCTGCCAACTTTAACGCGGAATTAGCCCCCCCCATTTCAAAAGATGTTTTTCCTAATTGGCGAAATTACAGAGAATTTGGCGGAGGGATGGTGACGGATTGGGGTGCTCATATGTTTGATATTGTGCAATGGGCCTTAGACATGGATGATAGCGGCCCAGTAGAGGTCACAGCCCCTGACGGAAAAGACCATCCTTATCTCACTTACCGCTACGCCAACGGCATAACGATGACCCACGAAAAATGGGACTGGAACAATGCCATTCATTTTGTAGGAACGGAAGGGGAGATAAAAGTACAACGGAAGAAATTAGAAACTACCCCCGCCTCTTTGAAAGACAAAGTAATAGGTGAAACCGAAAAGCATGTTTATAAGAGCGACAATCATTACAAGGATTTTTTCGACGCCATGCGTAAGCGCAGTAAGCCCATTTGTGATGTAGAAATTGGGCATCGTACAGCTTCTGTTTGCAACATCGGCAACATTGCTTATCAACTCAACCGCTCGCTTCAATGGGATCCCAAAAAAGAAATTTTCAAAAATGATAAAGAAGCTAATGCGCTGCTTGGACGCGATATGAGCAGCCAGTGGGGGATAAAAATCTAATTTTTAAAGTAATCTTATCGCCTTTTAAAGGTGGATAAGATTACTTTTTTTCACAACCTTCTATCGCAGCCCGTACCATTTCTATAGAAGTAATATTTGTTTCGTTTCCCCAAGTATTGTAAACGTAAGTAACAATTTCTGCGATTTCCAAATCCTTCAAAGCAGGATTGGCGGGCATGGCCCGATGGTAGCCCTTACCATTGATAGTCATGGGTTGATTAACCCCGAATTTTATCCAACAAATCACGTTTGCTTTGTCTTTTAAATAGTCGGTGGCAATGGCCGGGTAGAGATTTTCTAACCCTTTGCCGTCGCGTTGGTGGCAGTTGGCACAGTGTGTTTGATACAGTGTGAATCCCTCCGCCAAGTATTGATCGCGTTTTACTTGTTCTTCAGTCTGACAGGCGAAAAAAATAAAGTATAAAAAGCAAAAAGCGAGGGGTAAGTTGCGGGTTTTGAACGAAAAACTTTTCATTGTTTATACTCAGCTTGGAGGCGTTCGATGTCCTTGATGAGGCGCTCTGTGGCTTGGTCATCGGTACCATTATACATGCCCCTGATATGCTTCTCTTTATCAATCAATACAAACGCACCGCTATGAATATAGCCTCCAGGGGCGGTAGAATCTGCCCCTGCGACAACCAAATAATGCTTTTCTCCTATGTCGTAAATATCTTCTCGTTTGCCTGTTACAAACATCCATTGGATGCCTTTTACGCCCAAATCTTGGGCATATTCTCTCAATACAGCAGGGGTATCGTGGTCTGGATCAATGGTATGCGATAAGATGGCAATGTCGTTTTGCCCCTCGTATTTTTCATACACTTTCCGCATCTGTTTTTTCATGACAGGGCAAATCGTAGGGCAAGTCGTGAAAAAGAAGTCAGCTACATAAATTTTATCCTTAAAATTGGCTGCCGTAACGGTATCGCCCATTTGATTCACAAACTTAAAATCAGGAATGGTTTGATAGAGTGTGTCTATGACTTCCTTGCCATCTACTATTCGCTTTACGGTATCGCGTTCGCCCAGAATAGGTAGTTTTTCACCACTGTTAGTACAGTTCCAAGACAAAAAAGACAGTCCAAGCAAATAGAAGTACCATTTATTACGAAACATTCGTTGCATCATACTCTTTCTAATCAGGTTAATCATGATTTAAAAATGCTTTAGCCTTTGCCATGCTTTCAGTCATTTTGACTTTAACAGCATCAATTTTTGTTTTTTCGGCACTCATGGCTTTCAGTGATTCTTCACTTGCCAAGGCTTTGAGCGAATCGCCTTTATAATCGTGCATCCAGTCCATCATGCCATTGTCGGCTTCTTTGAGCATCGAGCTGATTGATAAGGCTTCTTCTTTGCGTTTTTGCAAACTGTCGTTGGTATTGATTTGCAATGAACTATCAATATCCGTAATTTCTTTAGAGAGTTGCTTTTGATATTCCATCAATTGACTCATCTGGGGCATAATTTCATCGTGAACTGCAAACACCTCTTTTTCAGCTTGGTTTACGGCAGCTTTGTCTTGTCCGCAAGCAATAAATAATGCTGATAATACGATTGTGGTAATATTTTTTTTCATTGTGTGATTGGAGCGGGATCGCCCGCACGGTTGATTTTATAGATTTTTGGTTGAGTTAAGATTAGATTATAAGCCTGTTTAGAGGTGGATGTCATGATTGGGTCTAAACCTAACTGACTACTGAAACATTGATCTAAAGCCTCTTGAAATCAACTCCCAAATAGACTCGTTTGTCCTTTGTGGCTAAGTGCTATTTGAGTTTGGAGCATTTCGCGTGCGTTCTGAATAATAGCTTCACTGGGTTTTAGTCCACCTATCATTTGTGCAATTTCTAAAACACGTTCTTCAAAAGTGAGTTTACGGATTTTGCTCACTGTTTTTTCAGCAGAATGGTCTTTATAGACGAAGTAATGCGCCACTCCTTGCACCGCAATTTGATGTAGATGTGTAATGGAAATCACCTGATGACTTTGTGCAATATCGCGCATCATTTGCCCCATTTTAATGGCAATTTCACCAGAAACACCTGTATCAATTTCATCAAAAACAATCGTAGGTAGTTTACGTTTACTGGCCAAAATATACTTTACTACCATCATTAGACGTGAAAACTCTCCTCCTGAAGCTACATTTTTGAGTTGTTGTGGTTGAATACCTTTGTTAGCACTAAACAGAAAATCAACGTCATCAATGCCATCTTCAGAAGGTGCTATTTGGGTATGCTGGATTTGTAGGGAAGCATTAGGCATCCCCAGTTCTAACAGATAAGCTTTTACTTGCTTTTCTACGGGGTTCATCACTGATTTGCGTGTACTGGAGAGCTTCTCGCCGCTTTTTAGTAACTTTAAATAGGCTTTTTCTTTAGCTGCTTGTGCTTTGGCTATGTCTTCATCTAAATTAAGTACACGACTTACTTTTTTCTCTAATTCTTTCTGAATATCAATGAGTTCTGCTACTGTTTTGACTTGATGCTTCTGTTGTAAATGGTATAAAAGATGAAGCCTTTCCTGCACTACTTCGGCACGAGCATCATCTACCTCTACTTTATTTTGTTCATAGCCGATTTCCTGTGTCAAATCTTTGAGCTCGATAAAAGCACTTTGGGCTCGTTCTCGCAACTGTTGGTATTGTGGAGCAATTTTGCTGATGGGATTGAGGTTGCTCACCACGTTTTTCAACAAGGCGATGACCGATTGCTCGGGATTGTCTAAATACTCAAAAGCCAATTGCAGTCTTTCTCTGACATCGGTGGCGTTTTCTAATATATTTAATTCTTGTTCCAGTAGCTCTTGTTCGTCGGCTTGGAGTTGTGCCTTTTCGAGTTCATCATACAAAAACTGGTTGAAATCAGCCTCTTTGCCGAGTTGAGCGGCTTCAGATTTTAATTTTTCAAAATTACTTAATGCTTTACTATATAGCTGAAAATCAGCGTGATACTGCCTTAAAATAGCCTCGTTTTGGGCGTATGTATCAATAATTTGTAGCTGATATTCATTAGACCCCAGCAACAATGTATCATGTTGGGAGTGAATATCCATGAGTTGGCTGGAGATACGCCTCAACACTTCCAAATTAACGGGCGTGTCATTGATAAAAGCCCGCGACTTACCACTGGGGCTTATTTCACGGCGGATGAGGCAGGTGGTTGAAAAATCTAATTCTTCTTCTTCAAATAGATGTTCGATAAAATACCCCGATAAATCGAATGTACCTTCAATAATACATTTTTCATTAGGGTTATAGAGTACTTTTGTATCAGCTCTACTACCCAAAAGTAGCCCCAATGCCCCCAGCATAATGGACTTCCCCGCCCCTGTTTCGCCTGTAATGATATTGAGTTGCGGGTCGGGGGTCAGTTCCAACTGTTCTATTAAGGCATAATTTCTAATGAGCAGGTGAGTGAGCATAAAGCAAGCGGTTGAATTGCCGCGAAGTTAATCAACAATTCAACAAAACAGAATGGCTTTGTGTTTTGAATGGTTCAAAATTTAGCTGACTGGTCATAAATCACAGATTCTATCTGAGTAAAAGCCAAGGTGTGGTTGTGTTTACGCTGGTCTTTGAGAAAAATGATGGAATTTTCAACTTTCCAGCAACGCCCAAAAAATGTTTGATTACTTTTCAAGATAACGTTTATCTCTTGGCCAATCAACTCAGCACTACGACCTACAAGGTCGGCTTGAAATACACGAATTAGACGTTTACTCATTCTATTTCAGCAATTTACGATACACTTCCGTCTTGGCAGGGTCGAGTTGTGAGAGCGTTGCAAATGCTTTTTGGCGGTCTTCTTTGCTGGCTTCAACCAAAATTTTGGTTAATTCATCACTTTTGGCATCAAAGAAAGAATTAATAAATACCGAAGTAGCAGCAATTCTGCTTACTTGCTGAATACTCGCCAGAACATTCATGATTTGTCGTCGAGCAGCAACGGGATTTTCTGTAAAAGTGTCTAAACCTAATCGATGATACGTATAAATGCTTTCACGTACAGGAAGTAGTTGTTGATTCATCAGATTATCTATGAGTGCGGCACGGTTGCGTACATCACCGCCCGAACGCCAACCAGCAGAACCACCAGCACTATTTTGAGCAATATTAGCTAATTGAAAAGCACGTTGGATATGAGGATTACCACCTTGTTTGCTAAATGAATCATAGTCTATTGCCAAAATAATATAAGCATAAAAAGCCAGCATCTGCGTTAATTCATCGCTATATGAGTTTTCATTATAGTACATTGGGTTGCTGGGTAGATAATTGAAATTGAAAAACCGATCTACATAGCTAAATACTACCGTTTCATAGTTACTTCCATAGACAGGCCGTGTCACAACTACCTGCGCTGTGCCTTCGTACACACCTTGGGCAGGAGAGCGAACTAAATTGATATTAAGTTTACAGTTGATTCGCTCTTCTGGGTTAAAGTTGTCATTGGTCCAACGCCGCGCATTAACAAAGTCTGTAATGACACTTTTTAGCTGATTCAAATTGGCATTGTCTGTATTTTGTTGTGAAAACAATTGATTGTAATTCAACGTTACAGTACAATTTAACTCTTGTGCCATTAGAGAAAAATGAGACAAAAGAACGATAAACAGTAGCGAAGAAAGTTGAATTGAAATTTTCATTTTTTGGTTGTCATTTTTTCTATTACAAGCCTTAAAATATCTTGGGCGACCTCTCTCTTAGGTTTTAAATCAAAACGATGAATAGTGCCGTTGTTATCAATAACGGTAATTTTATTGGTATCGTGTGCAAAGCCAGCCCCTTTATCATTCAGCGAATTTAGTACAATTAAATCTAAATTCTTGGATTTGAGCTTTCCTATTGCATTTTCAAATTCATTGTCGGTTTCAAGTGCAAAACCTACCGAAATTTGTCCTTCTCTTTTTTGTTGCCCCAAAGTCGCGGCAATATCCACGGTTTTGGTAAGTTCGATATGGAACTGTGCTTCTTTTTTCTTTATTTTTTTATCAGCAGGAAAAGTAGGCGTATAGTCAGCTACTGCAGCTGATAGAATGACCACCGCTGCTTCAGAGAAATGGGTATGTGTAGCATCATACATTTCTTGGGCCGAGCGCACTTTAACGAGATGAATACCAGCGACGGAGATCGATTGGGCAGTAGGGCCACTGATGAGCGTTACTTCCGCACCCGCCATCGAGAAGGCTTCTGCAATGGCAAAGCCCATCTTTCCTGTAGAATGATTGCTGATATAACGTACAGGGTCAATAGGCTCTTGAGTGGGGCCAGCCGTGATTAGTATTTTCTTACCTTTGAGTGTAGGAATGGCAGAAAAATATTTTTCTAAAGCCAAGATGATATGTTCAGGCTCGGCCATGCGGCCAGTTCCCGTAAGCCCACTGGCCAGTTCACCATGTTCGGCCTCAATGATATGATTACCATAAGAGGCCAACTTTTTTAAGTTATCTGTCGTTGAACCATGCTGATACATGTCCAAATCCATGGCAGGGGCAAAAAAAACAGGACAGTGTGCCGATAAATATACTGCTGTTAGCAAATCATCGCAGTGCCCATTAGCACATTTGGAGAGCGTATGAGCTGTTGCAGGTGCTATAATGATTGCATCCGCCCAAAGCCCTAAGTCCACGTGGTTGTTCCACTCACCCTCCTTATTTCTGACAAATGCCGATAAGGCTGGACGCTTAGAGAGAGTGGCCAAAGTGAGGGAGTAATAAACTCCTTGGCGGCTTCAGTGAGGATGATTTGCACTTCCGCGCCAGCTTTCACCAATAGTCGGGTGAGTATAGCTGATTTATAAGCGGCTATACTTCCCGTCACGGCAAGAATAATTTTTTTACCTTTGAGTACAGTCATAAGGTGTAGTTAGAAACAAACAAAGCCGCACAAATAAGACATTTGTTGCGGCTTGCATAGATTTTCGACGAGTTAACTATTTAGAAGCTTCTTCTTCGTTTGAACGCCAAAACAGTTTATCTTCCATGAACTCTTCGACAGCCACACCAGTAGGTTTGGGCTGACGTTCGTAAAATTTTGAAATTTCGATTTGTTCACGATTTTCAAAAACTTCTTCAAGGTTATCGATGCCAGAGGCAAACTCGGCCAACTTATTGTTGAGTTCTTCTTTGGTTTTGGTAGCAATCTGACGTGCACGCCGCGATATAATTGCTACTGACTCATAAAGATTCCCCGTCTTAGAAGCCATTTTGTCGGTGTCACGGGTTATAATAGAAGGTGATGCTGCCATTGTTGGTTTTAAAATATAATAAATGTTTAAAAAAATCAATTTTGACCAGACGACGAAGGAGTAGAGAGTTTTCCTGTATTAGAGGCAGGGTTTTCTTTCGCGGTTTTCTCTGCTTCTAAAATAGCCGTTAGTTGTTTTTGGGTATTTTCATAATAACGTTCCGCCTGTTTGACAAACTTACTACTGGGGTATTTGTCAATAAAAGCTAAGTAATATTTGCCTACATCTTGATAACGTTCTTTTTGTTTTTCGGCAAAACTCAATCTGGCTAAGTTATATTGAGCGTCTACTCTAAGATAAGCCAATTCCTCGTTGTATTTTGAATCAGGAAAATCTTTTTGATAATTATTGATGGCTACTACTGCTGAACGAAAATTAGCGATATTGCTTTCGCTGGTTTGGTAGTATAGTTTGGCTTTTTCGTAGGCTTTGCGCTCTAATTTATCTCGTAGTTCCAGAATCAATTGGGTACTTTCTTCTCTAAAAGCACTTTCGGGATAGGTATTGATAAAATCTTGTAGTGCGCCAATCGCTGTAAGCGTACTGGCTTGATCTAAATTGAAATTGGGAGAATCTTTATAGAGCGAATAAGCGTGCATGTAAAGAGCCTCTTGTGCATATTCACTTCGTTGGAAAGTTTCATAGAAGTTTTTGAACAAAAACTGTGACATATTGTAATTAGCCTGTTTAAAATTACAATAGGCATTGTAGAACTGGGCTAATTCTGCCTGATTAGCATCTTTTCCATTGAGCAATGGGGTTATTTCTTCAAATAATAAGCCTGCATGATAGTAATCAGCTAACTTATAGTATTTGAGTGCAGCCTCATATTTTTGTTCGAGGTGCCTTCTTTTTGCAGTTTTGCAAACTTGCTGCATGAACCCAAAAATAGGGCAATGACTATCAGTACAATAAATCCAAGTGGAGTGTTACGCATATTGGGCGCAAAAATACGAAAATTGCTTCACATATCATAACGGAATAGGAAGGCAATTAGTATAGTGAAAAAAGTAGATTAGTGACGGACAAGCAATTTCTTAGTTGCTACTGTTTTGCCATCCAATAACAAGCGGTAGAAATAAACACCAGTAGGCATTTCTCTTGTCTGAATACGTAGCTGGCGATCATTTTTGTCTAATTCATATTCTCCTACGTTGTTACCAATGACATTGAACATCGAAACCCGAGCATTACCTGCACCAGGCGACATCTGATAGTCAATTTCGGTATAGTCGTTGGCAGGATTAGGATAGGCATTTAAGACACGAAGCTTGTCACTTGTGAATAGAAAATCATCTGACTTGGTTACTTCTTCTATATTGGGCCGAGTTTCGGAAGCAACTGAACTGGGTAGGTCTTTAGAAGTGCGTGATTTATTGGTAGAAGAAGCATTGGCAGTAGTGCTTTGGGTCAATAAAATAGAGCGATAATAAGCATTAATGGCTACCCCTGGGCGAACACTAACGGTACGGTCCAAAGAACTGGGGAACTTAAAAAAACTACTGGCAGCACTCGGAGAGGGTTTAGTGCCGATATTCAAGCGGCTTTTGGTGCGGCTGGTTTCTGATTGAGCCGCTACTTCACTCCACGTCAGTAAACTGAGGCAGGTAAATAAAGCGCAAATAAGTATATTTTTTTTCATCGCTGGATATATCTCTTAAAGGCATAGATTTTGGAACGCTTTTTTACAAAAATAAGTGCTTACTCACTGAATTACAAAGATTATGCCTTAAAATGTTGTTAAAATTTATTAATACGGTATGCAATATATACGAGCTTAAAACGTAAAAGGTTGCAATGTTGTTTAGATTTTCTTTGTTTTTGGTTTCGATTTCTTCTTAACTTCTTCTTTTTCAGTTGTTTGTGTCTTGTTAACTTTTGTTAATTCTGTTGCTTTGACAGTTTTAATGGATATGGGTTTAATCTTTACTTTAGATAATATTTCAGCTTTAGTTGTCCTCTGCTTGATACGCCAATTAAAACCATCTAATTCTTTATCAACCTCTCTTATATTTTGAGGAGGAATAAAACGTCCGTCAGGTTGGCCTACAAACTGGATTCGGTGTACTTGGTTTTGTTTGAAATTGAGTGTCATTTTGGCACATTCCACCCGATTAAGTCCTATGGGTTTATTTTCTTCATTAGCAGCAAAATAAACACTTTCGCCATTGCCTTCTACATATACTCTTTGGAGACGCGTACTATCATCAAAAAAAGCAGTGATTTGTCGTCCTTTGACTTGGTTAAAATTAAATAGGGTATCTTGGGCAATGACAAAAGATCTTGCTTTGAGATACATCGTTCGAAGCTTTTGATTAATGAGTTGAGCGATAATAGAGTCGGCTTCCATTTGATATTTCCCCGACCATATAATTGGTTTTTGCAGAAAGGTAATGGTAGAGTCTAAGGAGTTGTATATCAGCGAATCACATTTGCTTTGTAGGTCTTTTTTGTAAAGCAATACATTTTTGTAGCCAATGAGTTGGCGTGGCTTTTGAGTATCACTAGTATCTGTTTTTACGGTGGGTCTTACGATTTTCTTTGATAAAGAATCTTTTTGGGTAGTATCCACTTGAATTTCAATGGAATAAAGCGTATCGGCGGTCATAAAGAGCGTATCTTTTGAAATCACGGTACGTGTAAGGGCGTGCCCCCATACTTTGGAACGCCCCAATTTGCCGTTGTACCTCCCAAAATCTCCATTTAAAATAGTGTCATCATTTTTGGAAACCAGCTCTACATTCCCACGTGCATATCCTCTCTTGTTGAGATTATCAAAAGTAAGGGAGTCGCCAGTGAGAGTGTAATCGGGGTTATCGATGGTAGTACGGGTTCTGAATACAGATTCACCCGTTTCGGTATTGTAAGAGCCGTTTTTGGCCACGACCGTTCCATCTTTACTCACCACTTTAGTAGGACTTCTAAAATCAGCTATTTTCGTAATGGAGTTATAAACCAGAGTGTCGGTGGTGAGGGTATATTTTTTATTGACGAGCTTCACCTCTTTGTAGTAAGTCGAGATTTTGGTTCGAGTATCGTAGTAGCCCTGCTTACTGGTAAGTGTGTTTTCGGCATCTATTGTTTTACCTCGGTCGGGGTAAAAGGCAATACCACTGGCCATATCGTATTCAATGCGATTGGAAGTAAGGGTTCGTCTTTTGTCTTTTAAGGTAACTATTTTCCCAGACACTTTAGCCAAGCGACTATCGCCGTAGTAAAAAAGGGTATCACCTGTAACGGTGATGGTATCTCCTTGCACAATCTTTACATTTCCATATGCCTCAAGGGCGTTGGATGCTACATTATGGATTGCTAAGTTGCAGTACATCAGTGCGCCTTTGTGCCGAAACACCACCTTATTGACCACACGCCTCACTTCACTGCCATCGGGGAGTTTACTAATCGTAATGCTATCGGCTCCCAATAGAAATACCTTTTCTTCACCTGCCACATTGCCTATACCTGTCGGTCGTTGGGCCGAAGTGGCAAAAGCTCCAAACAGGATCACAACGACGAGGAGTTGTTGGATATAATGGAGCTGGTATTTGAATTTGCGTACAATCATGGTGCAAAATTAGCTAAAAACCGAAGCTTGTGATATTCTTAACATAGTTTAACGAAAATCCTACTTTACTGTCCATTGACCTAATCGAAGTGTTTGTTGAAAACCCGAGGGATGAAAAAGCGTAGTGGTTTGACTGTTTAAATCGCCAATGAGTAAAATATCTTGCCTAACATTATAGCCCATTTTTTGAAACGATGACCGTATAGTGGTGGCGATACTCGGTGTTTGCCGTTCGGCGAGAGTATCGCACACACAGGCTTTATGGAGGTGCAATTGATGCAACGTTTGTAACAAAGCTTTGGTATCTTCTACTTTGGCTGCTTTACCCACTGCTGACATACGTTGTACTCGTTTTTTGAAATAAGGCAGATAGGCTTCAAACTCAAGACGCAATGCAGGAGAATGCCGCAACATTTCTGCCGAATTTTGATAGTACTGAACATGATTAGGATCTATAAACCCCAAAAAGCTACCTCCCCATGTAAGCCCATATTGACTTCCTATGCTATCTAAAAACGTACGATAAAAGCGAATATTTTTCAGTGGTTTTCCTTTGAACAAAATAACAATATCGGTGGCAAAACCAAAATTGTGTTGCGAAAGTGGTGTGACACTTTTACCCATGGCAAGATAACGCTGCTGATACCCTCTGCCGCGTAAATCTGATTGTATTTTGAGCGTATATCTTGGGAGGAAGCGTTTATAGGAAGCCATCATCGAGTCGCGTTTTGATAGAAAGACCCTTCTCGCGGGGGCTAATAATGCTTCGTAACGATTGTAAGGGTAATCGGGTCGGTCGGCCAAAGCCCACAAATAAGTACGGCCGAGCGCAGTAAGGGTGTCAGCATTGGGAAGGCTTGAAAGAGTGGCGATAGCAATAGGGTGTTCTTTGAAAGAAGTCGCAGTAACAGCGCTTGATTGGACTACTTGGTCATTTTTTACGATGGCCATAAACACCTGAGGAACACTTTGAAGTGCATCTTTGAGGGTGTCAGCACCTGAAAAAGGTAATACTAAATCAATGACCTCAATGTTTTCTAACCGTTGGGTAGTATCACAATATTCGTTGGTCCAAGAAGTAGAAATAGCGGTGGATTTATCGTTGATACCACAAGCCAAAAGAGCATTACAAAACTCCAAGCACCAACAACAAAAAGAAGCCTAACCATGTTATTGATTTTTGAAGCGACTTTAAATCTATTGCACTTCCTACGGTTTTAGAACACAGGAGCCTTTAGACGCAAGCCAGCGTCTTCAGGTAACTCAAAGAGCAGGTTCATATTTTGTACTGCTTGCCCAGATGCGCCCTTGGTTAGGTTGTCAATGATACTCGTAATGAGGAGGTTATCGCCATGTTTCTGCAATTGTAGAAAGCATTTGTTGGTATTGACAACTTGCTTCAAATCAATATCTTTAGGACTAATATGCGTAAAAGGATGAGCTGCGTAATAAGTTTGGTAAAGGTTATTGGCTTCTTCTATTGTTCCCTCAAATTGCGTATAGACATTGGCCATTATGCCTCTTGTAAAATCACCACGGTAGGGAATAAAATTTACAGATTGAGCAAAACCTGCCTGTAAATGACTAAGACTCATTTTGATTTCGGTGAGGTGTTGATGCGTAAATGCCTTGTAAATAGACATATTGTTGTTGCGCCAAGTAAAATGAGTTGTTGAGCTCAATGCCTGCCCTGCACCTGTTGCTCCTGTAATAGCACTCACATGAATATCGTTTTTGATTAAACCAGCGGCTGCTAAAGGTAATAACGCCAGTTCAATACTGGTGGCAAAGCAACCTGGATTAGCTATTTTTTGTGCCGTTTTGATTTTCTCTCTTTGTAGCTCAGGTAGGCCATAGACAAAGCCATTGCTTTGATCGCGAAAGTCGGTGCTAAGGTCAATGATTTTGACTGTAGGAGGAATCTCGTTTTCTGCCAAAAACTTTTGGATTCATTGTGCCCTGAACAAAGAAAGATGACATTCAAGTTTTTAAAGCTAATAATTGAGTCATTTCTTCACCCGAAAATACCAAATCAGTTTCGCCCAGCAAATCGGTATGGGTATTATAAATGGGCTTTCCTGCTTGGCTTTTTGAATGAGCCCACACCACTTGGGCTTGGGGTGATTGATAAGAATACGAAGCAACTCACCTCCTGTATATCCTGCTGCTCCTACAATACCTACTTTTATCATGCTTTTTAGTTAATAGTTGAGATATTACATCTCATATTTCACCTTTAACTGCCTTTTGCGCTATTTGCATTTCCTTTTGGAGTCGCTTACTCAAGATCATCCCCAATTCATCTATTTCGGCGGCCATGATTTCATCACCCGTAGCATTGCGGAGGGTATCAGCGACACACCCTACCATTTCTATGCAAAAACGCTTCATGTCAAAGACCTCCATGTCTTTGGTCCAGAGGGGGATGAATAAAGTGCCACGATGAAAATGATCCCAAACACACACAGCAATGGCTTTGGTTTCTTCGAGTCCTTCGTTGGGATTATCAGTGGCTTCCCAGTATATTTTTTCGGGGATTTTTTCCTCGTCTTGATCTATGGTAAACTTAATCTCTTTGCTTGTCATGGGATTTGATACTTGATTTGAGGCAAAGGTAAATATTTTGCCTTATGAGTTAGGGTATATTGTAAGAAAAACCAATACTGAAAAACCCCCGTGGTAGAGGGTTTTGGGCAAAATACTTTGGTGTTAATACTTAATTAGTTAATACTGGCACACCTTCTTTTTTCTCTTCTGGCAAGATAAATGTCATTGGTCGCTTAATTTTATCAGGGAGCAGGGCGATGGCGAGTACCTCTTGTACGTTGTCCACATAGTGGAATGTGAGGTTTTGAATGTAGTTACCGTTGATTTCCTCTACATCCTTACGGTTTTTGTAGCACATGATAATCTCTGTAATGCCTGCACGACCAGCTGCCAATATTTTTTCTTTAATACCACCCACGGGTAATACTTTTCCGCGCAGGGTAATTTCGCCTGTCATGGCTACATTAGGTTTAACGCGACGTTGGGTATAGATAGAAGCCATCGAGGTCAGCATCGTGATACCTGCTGAGGGGCCATCTTTAGGTACAGCACCCGCAGGAATATGGATATGTAAATCGTAATGGTTGAAAATACGGTAATCGATTTCCAGTTCATCGGTGTGGGCTTTGAGATAAGAAAGGGCTGTTATAGCCGATTCTTTCATCACATCGCCCAACTGCCCTGAGAGCGTGAGACTACCCTTGCCACGGCTGAGGCTCGATTCGATAAATAGAATTTCGCCGCCTACTGAAGTCCAAGCCAGTCCTGTTACTACACCTGCATTGCCAGTATCTTGGTAGGCATCGCGATCAAATAACTCTGCTCCCAGCAGTTTTTCGATGTGCTCGGCCTTGATGGTTTTTGGATATTCTTCTTCCATCGCAATAGACTTAGCAACTTTACGTACCAAAGTGCCGATTTTTTGTTCTAAGTTCCGAACGCCCGATTCGCGCGTATAGTTTTCGATAACTTTGAGTAAGGCTTTATCCTCCACAGCAAAGGTTTTGGCATCAAGCCCGTGGTCTTTGCGTTGTTTGGGAACAAGGTATTTTTTGGCTATTTGTAGTTTTTCTTCGATGGTATAGCCCGTCAATTCGATGATTTCCATTCGGTCGCGTAGGGCAGGATGAATGGTTTCCAGTGAGTTGGCAGTAGCTACAAACAATACCCGCGAGAGGTCATATTCTACCTCAAGGTAGTTGTCTGTGAAAGCATTGTTTTGTTCAGGGTCGAGCACTTCCAATAGTGCCGAAGCAGGATCGCCACGGAAGTTGGAGCTCACTTTATCAATTTCGTCGAGGATAAAAACAGGGTTGGAGGAGCCTGCTTTTTTGATGTTTTGCACGATTTTGCCTGGCATAGCACCGATATACGTTTTACGATGCCCACGTATTTCAGCTTCATCGTGTAGGCCACCCAATGCCATACGGATATATTTGCGTCCAAGAGCTTTGGCAATAGACTTGCCTAAGGAGGTTTCCAACTCCTGGAGGTCCATACAAGCAAAGGATAGGCGCTTTAAGGCTATTCTTTAATTTCAAAACAGCCAAATATTCAATGATGCGCTCTTTGACTTTCTCAAGACCAAAATGGTCGGCATCCAATACTTTTTGGGCGCGTTTGAGATCAAAGTTATCTTTGGTATATTCTCCCCAAGGCAAGTCCACCATCAACTCTAAATAATTGAGTGTGACTGGATAATCAGGTGCCATGGGGTTGATACGCTGTAATTTTTGTGCTTCTTTATCAAAATGTTTTTTAACCTGTTCCGACCATTTCTTTTTATTGGCCTTAAAACGAATATCTTCCAGCTCTCGCTCGGGGGTTTCCATGCCGAGTTCGTCTTGTAAGACCTTGATTTGTTGGCGTAAAAAATAATCGCGTTGCTGTTGGTCAATGTCCAGACTTGCCTTGCTCTGAATATCACGTTTAAGCTCTAGCATCTGAATATCTTTCATCATAAATTCCAGTAGCTTGGTAGCTTGGTCGGGAATCGTCGGCTTTTCGAGCAATTCTTGTTTTTCAGGAACACCTGCATTGATGTTTGAAGATAAGAAATGGGTCAAGAAAGTAGGGCTTTCGATGTTGTCGAGGGCAATGCGGGCTTCTTGCGGAATTTCGGGATTGAGCCTTAAAATTTTGAGGGCAGTATCACGTAGCGTCTGAATCAGTGCTTTTGATTCTTTTTTATTTTGATTGGGAAAATAATCTTCAATCGGCGACACCTGCGCAATCATATAAGGCTCTTCGCGGAGATAGTCTTTTACTCTAAACCGTTGGCGACCTTGCAAAATAATGGTGGTGTTGCCATCAGGGAGGGTAATCATCTTGATGATGTAACCCATGGTGCCAATGGCGTATAAATCGGTGCTGGTAGGTTCAGATTTATCTTGATTTTGTTGAGAAATGACCCCTATGATGCGGTCACCTTTATAGGCTTTTTTTACCAAGAGAATGGATTTTTTTCGGCCCACGGTCACTGGAATAACCATACCAGGAAACAAAACGGTGTTTCTAAGAGGGAGAATGGACAACTCATCGGGCATTTCGATGGGGTCGTCGTCGCCTTCGGGGCCGCCCAAAGGCAATATTTCAAGGTTATCTAAATCTGAATCGGCTAACATCAGTCGAGTATAAAGTTCATTTGGATCAAGATTCATAGATGAGGCTGTCAAATTGACAGGAATGTTTTGGACAAATTAACGAAAAAAAAGTTTACGGTTTATAGTTTGTAGTGGTGGGTTGAATGTTTTTGATTTCAATGACTATGTTTTTTTACTTATCTTATTTGAACTCCTACAATAAGCTTTTTTGTATCTTTTAATGCTATTGTTTCTTAGGCTGTTTTGATAATCTAACCAAACGATTGTCTTTTAGATCAAATCTGTTTGTAAAAATTAATATAGGTGGGGCTCGTAAAAACTAAAGTAATATGCTGATTTTTTAAGTATTATTTACCTAAAAAATAGTATTGGACATTGCTCATCTTAATAAAATTTAAAAAAAGCCCTCGGAAGTCCGAGGGCTTTCGTATGAAAATGGGTTGATGAGGGCTGATTACATCATGCCACCCATGCCACCGCCATGCGAATGAGCACCCGCGCCTGCACCTGCATTTTCTTCTGGTTCGTCAGCAATCATGCGCTCAATGGTGACAACATTTCTACTGTGATAAGCCGCATTTTCCAATGCCAAGCGTGTTGCTTCTTGGGGTCAATAATACCTGCAGCAGCAAGATCTTCGTAAGTGTCATTCTTTGCATTGTAGCCATAACCACCCTTGCCAGCTTTTACGTTGTTTACTACCGCGATCCCTCACCGCCTGCGTTGGCTACGATGGTGCGCAATGGTGATTCTAACGCTTGGCAGATGATGTTGATACCTGGATTCATCTTCGTTGGCACCATTAAAGCATCTAATGCTTCGATAGCTGCGATCGATACCGCCACCTCCTGCTACGATACCCTCTTCTGATAGCAGCGCGGAGGCCGCCCTGAGGGCATCGTCCACGCGATCTTTTCGCTTTCATTTCTACTTCAGTAGCCTTTTCGATGTCTAAGATAGCTACACCCGACAATTTGGCCAAACGCTCTTGTAGTTTCTCACGGTCGTAGTCTGAAGTAGTATTTTCGATTTGTGATTTGATTTGATTGACACGCGCTTTGTTTGACCCACCATAGCCGGTCATTACCACGATGTTGTTCTTTGTCAATGATGATTTTTCCGCAGTGACCAAGATACTGAAGATGGCATTTTCAAACTTTATAAAGCCGCGCTCTTCAGCGATGACCGTACCGCCAATTAAGATGCAGCGATACTCTTTTCGCAAGCTTTTGGTGCGATCACCAAAGCTGCGAACACCTGCCGTTTATTTTTCGTCACCACGGTTTCTTACCACCAAGGTAGCCAATGCCTCGCCGTCTACATCTTCCTGGCGACCGTGATCAATGTGAAGAGCCTGTCTGTGCACTACGCCTTCCGGAAAGGAAACAGGAAACAGCGTTCTTTCATGGAAGAAACCTTCTTTGAAATCAAAATGAAAGGTTTTTTCCATTTCAACTTCCATTTTCTCAGCATTAGTAACAAGTAAGGCGACAAATATACGATCAAACTGCATCCCTTCTACGGTTTTACTTCGGTTTCAGTACCGCGTGCTTCTTCTTTAGTGATCACGCCTCTGTGCCTACTTTTGCATGGCATCCGCAATCATATTACCGATTTCGTCGTCATGATTGGCAGAGATAGTGGCTACTTGAGCAATTTTACTGAAGTCGTCGCCTACGGTTTGGGCTTGAGAGGCAAGGTTGGCTGTAACGGCTCCGACAGCTTTATCAATACCACGCTTCAAATCCATTGGATTGCTTTGCAACCACATTCTTAGAACCAATGGTGTAGATAGCTTACGCCAATATAAGCAACGGCTGCACGTAAATATCAGCCGCATCAGCTGTTTTGAAACCTTCTTTCACGAGCTGTGCGCCCATGTTGCTTCTGTAGCGCTCTTTCAATTCAATTTCTTTAGCTACAGTTACCGTCTTTGGTAATATTTTGAACACGACGCATCAATTCTTGTCAATGATGACATTGCGACCTTTAGAATGAAGTTTTGCTTTTACGGCATTGTGAGGTATCTAACACTCTTGATTTTGTCATAAACTTCAGACATAAAAATATTTTCTTAGACATATGATTGAATTGTTAATTTGATAATTAAATGATTTGAAAGTGAAATAAGAAAAGAATAGCCCATTTTTTAAATGGACACCGTTTCAAATTTGCCTGTTAAATAATAGCGAAAATGTCAGACTCACGCATGATAAGATACTCTTGGCCTTCTACGGTGATTTCTGTACCAGCGTATTTACCATATAAGATGGTGTCGCCAACTTTGACAGTGATAGGCTCATCTTTTTTGCCAGGACCTACCGCTACTACAGTACCGCGTTGTGGTTTTCTTTGGCTGTGTCGGGGATGATGATTCCGAAAGCGGTTTTTTCTTCAACGGGGCGGCTTGAACAAGCACTCTGCAACATCTTTGAAGAGGTTTCTGTTCTTCACTGCAAACTTGCGTTCTGGGGATTTTTAAGGATTACTTTTTAAAATGAACCCAAACTTTACCGATAAGTTTTTTTCGTAAGCCGATTCATCATTTTCTATGCCAGCCCCTTTGTTTAGCTCTTTGACTGACATTTTTGCAGTATAAATGGCATTTTGTATATAAATTCATAAAACTTTACTTTAATAATCATTGGCGTTTTGATAAAATTGTCACTTTCTTTAACGTATATTAGTTTTGTTGATAATTTAATTGAATTTTGAAAGTCTGGAAAGTTAGAGTGGACATACCAGGTGGTTTTGTAATAGACGATTTAGATCCCGCCTAACGTCGGGATGACAAAATGGATGGATTTGGGATGACAAAATACAGATGATTAAAGACACTAGGAATCTTGTTTTTAACGAACGATTGGATTAGAGATGGATTGATTTTGAGTACAAAAATACTTGTTATTGGCTTATTTACGAGAAGTAACGGATCTTGCTGACTTTTTCGGAGCCGAATGACCCTGACTTACCAACGCTGCAAAAGTGAAAATACGGTGCAGCTGCGGAATCAAGAAGAACCCAAATGACAGCTTCTTTCCCAAGGAAGTATCGCAGGAATGAACTCGGAGAAAAAGCAACTTATTCGCGAAAAATTCGTCGAAAACGAGCATTTGGCAGAAATTGACAATATCTTAGATTACGCTCTGCCACAATTTCAATAGAAACGCTTGTACAGGACAAGACAAGTTTGCTACCATCGAATCAAAACTGACTTTTGTGCCTGTAATAGGTATTGTGCCTTTGCAGTTACAAGAAGGTTATTTGTTTATTTATCATACACGTCATAACGAAACCGACATTTACCACTATCAAATCCGCCTTTTTGAGAAATTATCACCAACGTAAATGGCAAGACTACCTATATCGAAACGGTGCGTAAGAATGTGTCCCACTACCTTTGAGCACTTAAAACTCACCCTTGATTAGAAAACGTAGGGAATTGCCCAACCCTGCTACTTATTTAGTCGAGTCATACCGATTATCCATTGCAAAGTGCACTACCCCCATTGCCAAGCGAAGGTTCGTGGCGAAGCTCATGCTTGAGTTGATAGTGGTTTATTTTTAAAATCTGTTATGGCTTTTCCATCATAACGATACACGCCACCAACGCAAACCTAGTACGCCGTCATTGGCTGCTAAGATGCAAAACGTTCCCAATGCTGGTTATGGTGATTACGTTGGGTATTTATGATCAATGAGGCTTCTTCATAACGCGAAAGTACCCAGTGGCCATTATCACTTTCTGAACTGGTCCAGATATTCCCTTTTTATCTTCATGTAGATAACCCACAAATTACAACAATCATGGGTCAGTGAGAGGCCATCATAACGCCAAAGACCGCCTTGACCGCCCAGCCAGATATTGCCGCTGGAATACCCGATGATGTAGTACGAATATTGGTAAAGATTATTACTGTGGGTGAAAGAGGTGAATACTTTGCCATCATAAATGAAGGTATTATCTCTTGTACCCAACCAAAACTTGCTGTTTTGTCTTCAATAATGAGTATTAATTTCCCATGCGGTGGGCTTTGTGATGGGAAAAGGAATACCTGTTCTATCTTCAATGATAGCGTTTCCATTCATTTTATAGTTTTGAAAAGATTTGCCGTCATAACGGCTCAGTCCCCATTGGCTCCCAACCAAATAGTGCCGTTTATCTTCGTAGAGCAAACAATGTCGTCATTGACAAGCCCATCTTTGGTGGTGAAATTTTTAAAAGCGTGGCCATCATAACGATAAACGCCCGAACCAACAGAACCAAACCACAAATGGCCCGTTTCTATCTTCTAAAACAGAAAAAACGGGCCGAACTCGCTGCTTGTGATATTGGTAAACGATTTGCCATCGTACCGAAAGACACCACCGAAGGTAGCAATCCAAATGTTGCCTCTTCTATCTTGTATTAAATTGCGGTGACACTGCTAAATTCGGGAGAATTGATGCTGATTTCAGTGTTACTTGTTTGGCAGGATCATTTGTATATTTTGCCCTTTATAAAAGAAAAGTACTAAAAACAAATAGCAGAAGCGGAACACATAACTTTACCTGTTTCATTATTTTTCTTTTATTCGCCCAAAATTTCAACAGAACCTACTGGTTTTTACGCAAGAAACTTAGTCAGGATTTTCCGAAAGAATGTCAATGAAACGTAAAAGTAGTCTTTATCCACTGCTATTAGACTTTCCTAAATGATCTGCTCCTGAAAAATACCCGTAATATTGGGAAGGTTATTGATAGCTGTTAATTTTGCTCTAACACTTTCATAAATAGCTTTATACCTGGCAGCATTGAACCAATATCAATTCACTGTAATGGTATCGTGCCCCCAATCGCTCAAGAAAGATTGCTGAGATGTTTTGTGCGGAACGCTGATAGACAGGGCTGAGTAAAGCCTCAAAATCGTTTTGATGGTGGCATGACCGGCGGTCCTGTCTTCAATCAGATTTGGTATGGTTTGCGGCGGCTATCTAAGGCAAGCCATAAAACCAAGTTTTTGTTTGGTCAAATAATATTTCACCTCTTTTTTGATAAACTTTTCTGCGGGAAACAGGTTCGTACGATGCTTTATCCCTTACTAAATTGTATTTTTGACTCCACGTATTTTTGTCGTTGAAAGGTGAGGCATGGTAGAGTCGCCATCGGCGTGAATTCCATCCATTTTTGACCATTGTTTTGGGTTAATTAGGTATTTTTCAGCCGTTTTGGGTTTCTCCCACTTGCTTGGCCAACTGCGCAAATCCCCCAGGGCTGTAATGGCTTTGAGCGAAAGGTTGGCGTTGCGTGCCAAATGACCTGCAAAGTCGTCGGTGCATAGCTGCAGACCAGGGTCGAATCCTTCGGTACTTAAATAATTGGCCCAGGTGTTTAGGGTAGAATAATGTTTTTGGCATAATTGGCGTACCTTCGAGCGCGGCGATGGCGACACTTCAGCAAGTGTATTTCACCGCTCTCCGGGCATATCACTGTACCAGTTGTCCGTTGGCCAGTAGTGGTACTAAATCATGGCATGCGAGGAGCTGGGAATATGTTTTGCTCTAACTGTAATAAAGATGCCATTCAACATCCCCTTTATCTCAGTCACGAGGATTATAAGAAAAACAAAAGGGCCACAAAAGGGTAGTAGCATCGGTATTGATTGAGCCATTTGCTAAAATTCTCTTTTGACAGAAACAAGATCTCCTTCTGGTGATTTGACCAATTTATGGGCCGAAATAGCTTGTCGATAGCCCAACTCACGGTTAAAACTATTTTCATATCTGCTTTGAGTCTGCAGCGTCTTCGCCAGATTTTTCACCCGACCGACAGAGCTTTACTTTACCACGCAAAGTCGATCGTTTATAGTCGCAATCAGATGTCATCTTTCGCTGCTGCTCGATGTTCTTTCTCCTTGTTGATTCCACCAAGGTTTTAAGTTAGTACCGAAATACTGAATGGGATGGATATCGTCATAGCCTAACAAAAATAGTTGCTCTTTGGCGGTTGTACCTACTTGGCCAGCATCAATGACTGTATTGAGCATCAGATTTTGGCCCATCAGTTTTTTATTTTGTATAGGGTTAAATACATCCTCCAAACCCGAGGAAATACTTTGAGTAGCTTTGCTATTTTTTTCTACACCGATGTACATATAGCCCCAGTCAATTCTTAGGTCGTCTCCTTTTTTCTGTAAAATAGGCTGCTCAGTTGTGCCAGCTTTCAGGATTTCTAAGCCATTGGCCTGATATTGACTGGCGGTTATTTCTTGGGTAGCATTTGTATTGGCGATGTTGGTAGAGGCTCCCAAATAGACACTGACGGTGTGTGTACCACCGTCGTTAGACTTTATTTGTGTATTGATATAAGAAACAGGTCTTGCCAAAATATCCAGCTCATTTATCAGTAGAGGAGAGGTAAAGGTAAGGGCCAAATCCACTTTGCCACAAGTAAATGTATAGGCTGTTTGGGTGGCGTTGATGGTTACGTTTTTTTGGGTAGCTAATAAGACCTCTTGCTTCCATTTGGCTACTTTTTCTTGCACAATTCCGACATCCAATAGAGAACCGCCACGAAGGTTACGGACATGAACCGCCAATATATTTTGCCCTTTGAGTAGGTGTTTTTTAGCGATGCCATTCAACGGGACATAGACATATTTTCGGGTATAGCCTTTGGCTTCATAAACCAAGTGTTCGTTTAGATATATTTCTATATCATCGTCATGATTGAGTTTGAAGTAAAGATTTTCTGCCTTCTCGTTGGTAATTGTCATTTTTCTTCTGACCCAAATGTCTTGGGTATTCCAAGGTGTTTTGGCTATGTTTTTATTTGAACCAAAGGGCATTATGCCTTTGGCCCAGGGGGTGTCATCGAAGGTAGCCTTTGTCCAGTTTTCGTTGGGAAGAGTAGTGGTATAAGCAGCCTCGACAGGGGCTTCATCGCCTGCTGGGACAAGGGTATTGAATACTTTGTCTGGATTCCCTAAAAAACGATACACTTTGTCATCTACTTTTAGCATACCTATCAGCGAGTGATCAGTGAGCGACCAATGCTTGGTAGTGGAGGTATGGGAGTGTGTCGGTGGTGGACCAAATACTAAAGTAAGGGTCGTGGGTAATGAGCGGATAGGCGTAGCTTTGCTTGCTCGAGCTTGTAGGAGGGTAAGATGTAAAAGAAGTGTCAAGGCCAATAGCGCGTATTGAAGCGTGCTACCTTTGTAGTAAAGGGGTTGAGTTGTAGTTGTGTTCATAAGGTTTATTGGTTTCTATCGAATAATTATTTTTCCGTTTTCTAATTTCAATTTGCCATTATAAGACTGTCCTTCGATTGGGCGATAGGTTGTTTGAAAATGGGTACAAGCGTTAGTCACGCTATGGTGGCTCTATATGATAAAGGCGCGGTCGTTATTTTTTTAACGTACCGCCAACAGCGTGGCCATAGGGTTGCATGGTGGCATACCAATCTTCCCAAGCATTTTTTAACTCAGCAACGCGGTCGGTATGTGCTGAGGCCACGTTTCGAGATTCATTTTTGTCGGTGGCAATGTGGTACAACTCCCACTCTTCGCTATTGGTTTTCTGCACTAATTTCCAGTCGCCTTTGATATAGGCTTTTCCTTTGGCGTGTTCAAAGAAAATAGCTTTACGGCCTTTTGCTTCGCCTTCTAACACTGGTAGAAAACTTACACCATCTAAATTCGTGAGCTTATTAGTCTTATATTCAGCAGTAGGATATTTTTGTGAGGTCAAGAATGGTAGGCAATACATCAAAGGCATGAGCTAAGGCATGAGAGTTACTTCCTTTGGGTGTTTTTAGCCCCGCTGGCCAATGGACAATCATAGTGGCGAATACCGCCTGTTATCTTACTTTCCAAAAACGAAAGGCTGTGTATTAGCGGCATTGGCCCAGTTGGAACCGATGCCTGTATAACTGATTTCACTACCAATGTGTGCAGTGATTAATTTTTGTCATATTCCATGGCTACTCCCTCACGGGTTTGGGATGCGGTCATAACCTGGCACGGTGGGTATTTCGGGCGATGCGCCATTGTCGGCCAAAAAGAAAATCAGGGTATTATCACAAACACCTTTTTTTCCGGAGAGTGTGATAATTTCCCCTACGCCCATATATCCAACCTTTCTATCATATGGTTATGGTGGCCATCTTCATAGATTGCTGCTCTTTTTTCTTCGGGGCTTAGCTTTTCCATTGCGAGAATCAGCCTTCTACCTCAAGCAAGGGGGCAGTTCTAGGGTCAACTATAACCACATCTTGACCATGCGTTGGTAGCGTTGTTTGCGGAGTTCATCCCAGCCTATGTCATATTACCCTTTGTATTTAGCGAGTATCTTCGGGTTTGGCGTGCAATGGCCAATGGGGAGCCAAAAAGGGCTACATACATAAAAAAGGGTTTGTTGGGCTATAAACTCGTTAATATAGGCCACTGATTTTTGATTGATAGCATCGGTGATGTAATAATCTTTGGATACTTCTCGATGATTTTATCGTCTTCACCAATGAGAATGGATCAAAATAATTGACGACACCCCAAATGATGCCATAGTGTTTTTGAAACCGCGATGCACAGGATAGCTTTCAACAGAGGCAAAGTGGTCGTCTTGGAAGGCTCGGTGGTTAAGCCACTTGAGTTGATCTTCTTGGTTTCTTTGGTGATGTCGTCGCTCAGGTGCCATTTACCCACCATGCCTGTTTGATAGCCATTTCGTTGGAGCAATTCGGCAATGGTTACGCCATTTTTGGTCAGGGCATTGCCATTGTTGGCCAAGCCTACCTTATGGGCATATTGGCCTCGTCAGCAACCCTTGCACGGGTAGGCAGCAGCGGGCATTGTTGTAGAAATTGGTCATTTTCAAGCCGTTTTTGGCCAAATAATCCAAGTTGGGGGTATGTATTTCGCCACCATAGCAGCCCAAATCGCTGTAGCCGAGGTCATCGGCCATGATGAGGATGATATTGGGCCGTGTGGGAGTGGTTTTGTTTGGGCAAAGCCCGGTACACGGCTGTTGTCCTTTGGGCTGTCTTCCTATCAGCTACGGTCTTAAAATTGAGGCTGCCTTCTCTTGGGTTTGAGCAGAGACTTGACTCAGTATTAAACATATTACTAACTTCAAAGATATAAAGGAGATTATTTTCATTTTATCTGCAATTTGGGTAAAGCTGCCATCAACCAAGAAGTTTAAGTTGTAATTTTTGGGCGATGTCAGAATGGGTTACAGCGATGTTTTTAGATTCTGCTACGTCTTTTTTAAGATGGTATAGTTCTGACGAGTACCGTCTTGTCTATCAAAAATTTCCAATCCCCTTCTAATGGCCAGTTGAGGGCTGGTGGTCGGCTCCGTCGGGGAATTTAAAGGCCGTTTCATTGCGGCCATATTCAAGCAACGGTCCTGGCCAGTTGGGAGGGTTTGCCCAATAGTACTTCTTTTGCGACTGATACCATCTATTTGTTGATAGCTTGATGTGGGCTATATCGCAAAGCGTAGGCAGCAGGTCGTTGGCACAAATGACAGAGGTACTGTCAATGGCCGCCTTTTTGATTTTTTGAGGATAACGCACGATAAAAGGCATCCGATTGCCTCCTTCATAAAGGAAAGTTTAGACCCACGGTATTGGGTGGAGCTGTTTTTCCAGTGTATGGGCAATGCTCCATTGTCGCTCACGTAAAAATAATAAGGATTTTGTCTATGCCCAATTTTTTGAGCCCTCTATCAATCGGCCTATTTGGGCGGTCGTAGTCGTGCATCACCGCCTTGAACTTGCGTTGCTCTTCTGGCCCGTCTGGAACTGGCGTAAGCGTCTTTTTCGGGTACCCAAGGTGTGTACATCATCAGGCCAAAGGTTGGGATAGCCAAGGTTTATCGGGGCTTTTGTAGAAAATCAAGGGTTTTATCTACAAAATAGTGGGTTCGCTCCCAACGCTTGACGCTGTCGGAGTCTGCCCAAATCCAGTTGGTAGAAGTAAGCAGTGGGTCTGGGTTAGGCTTTCAAGTGCTGCTGAAAGCATCAAAACCATATTGACTGATTTTTGGGCGCATTTGTTACGTCGCGCCTGCCTCCCATATGCCACTTACCAAAATGGGCCGTTTTGTAGCCACTTGCTTTCAACAGCTTGGCCATCGAAGGGGCTTGTAGAGTAAGAAAATCGGCTTGCTCGCAGGCTTTGTTGCCTTTGCGGGTTTGTAGGTAACTCGTAATCTGCCAACGGGCTGGATGCGAACCCGTAGTGATGCCTACTCGTGAGGGGGAACAGATAGACGAAGCACTGTAATATTGGGTAAAGAGAATCCCTTCTCTGGCCATTTGGTCGAGGTGAGGGGTAGGTAGCACCTGACCTCCATAGCACGACAAATCACCAACGCCCATGTCGTCTGTGAGGATAAGGATGATATTGGGACGTTTTTCGGGCTTTTACCTGTGCTATGCTTGAGGGGGCACTATTCCTAAAATCGAAATGGCCATATGACAATGCCTATTCGATGTTTTTATTTTTCATTTCTTTTTCCCTTTTTTTCAACCAATTCAACAAATGGCATCAGGATACCTATTTTCCTCCATCGTTTCTAAGTTGGATCCATTACCCAAAAGTAAATATATCTACATGACTATCATTTGCTCTAATATCCTTTTTTTAATGCAACAGTTCTCTTTTGGGGGTAGGCAGCCGCGTTTGATGCTGTTTGAAATCCCACGGAAAACCAAAGATGAGTTTGTAGTCAGGGATGTTAAATAGACTGGCATCAATATTCCCAAAAATAGGTTTGGTAGTATTTTCGCCATGTTTTTTATAAGACCTGTGGGATTTTTTCGAAGAGCTTTCTAAGATAAAAGACCTATCCGACGGAAGCGTGTTGGCTGCTGAACGTCAGCCCAAAATAAAGGTATCTCCTTTGTGGTTGAATCCCGCTGGCGTGGCTGTTTTACTTGGGTTTCATTTCATTCCTCATTTATTGCTATGGGCGCTTTGTTCGGCTTGTCGCCGAGAGAAATCTTGAAGGCACTTCAATGACTTTATCCTTCCAACCATTCTTTGAAAAGCGGTGCTTTCTCACGACTATCGATGGGTTCAGTTATTGAGAAATAACTGATTTATAAGGGTATAATTATTGGTTGAAAAGCATAAAATTCAAAGATAGCTATTGTTTAAATTACACATGGAGTGTTTAGTGATATTGTAAAAAGGGGCTGTTTCAAATAATGAAAAGAGCTCCCTTTGATAATTGAGACTTGTTGTGCTATTGTATTTTGACCACTTTTAATGTTTTAACTCATCACCCTTAATAGCCTTTAGGAGGTACATACCCACATTTTGATGTCTCACGTTGAGTACTTCATACTGTTGGAGCAGCTACGAGTTTCACACTACGATTTTGTACTGACTGCCCTTTGTAGATTAATTAAAGCCAGTTCAACATCATCACCTATTTTCCCAGATAAACGAAGTACAATCTCTTCGCTGACAGGATTTTGAAAAATATCCACCCAATTTTTTTCTATCAATTCTAAATGGTTAATGGATAATTCATCTACACCTTGACGTGTCGAATTGCTTATGCTAAATTGCAGACTTCGAGTAGCCAACAACCCTCCCACAGCTACACGATTCTTGGGGAAAGGCCCACCAACGCCGTCTGATGACCGTAAATCTACGACTAAATTATAAACTCCAATCGGGGAAGCCGCTACCTCCATTTCCATAATTTGGATGATCTACCGAGAAGTAATCGCTACCTACATTGGCAAATAGAGCATAAGGTGGGTTGTTGTCAATAGAATTAAAACTAATGGGGCCTGATAATTTAAATATGGCGGATTCTGAGGGAGAACAACCTGTCGCAATCAATGTCCACAAACGGGGAGAAGCAGGGGCAATAATGACGTTGGTTGGAGCAAGGTTATCTTTAACCGCACTGGTAATGGCTTTAGGTTGAGCTCCCATTCCTATATCTTTAAAATCTATTAAAATTCGGTGTGTTCTTACTTCTACACTCGATTCATTTCCTAAGCAACCGTCCAAAGCACAACTGGCTTTATAGACGTAGGCCACATCAGGCATGTATAGAGTGTGACGGTAGCTCCTCCTGGATTCCAGTTTACAGTAGCTCCTAACTCAGAACAATGGGCATCAAGCGTTACTTCAGTATTAGGACAGACATCTATTTTGCTTGCTGTTAGTGCTGAAAAAGGTACTGGTTTAATGGTAATATCGGCAGTAGTAGCACTATCCTGAACCAGTAACAGTAAAGGTAAAGTTAACCACGCCAGAGGAGATGCCTGTAACTAATCCTGCATCGGTAACACTGGCGAATGAGAGATTACTACTTACCCATGTACCGCCTGTTGTAGGAGAAAGGGTGAGTGTATTACCTACACATAGAGAAGTGGATGGAGTATTTACTATTGGTAATGGTGGATTGTTTAGAGTTGCCATTGACTCTGTACTCGTACAACTACCAAAGTTGGCTATAATTTCAGTATAAACACCTGCTGTGAGTGTAGTAATAGTAACTGGTACCACTTGGGCTGGTGCTATTGACAGGGCCAATGTTATTTCCATCTTTTTGTAACTAACAGCATAGGTGATATTAGCAGATAGGCCACTTAATACAATGTTGCCATCATTTCCACCACAAGCGGTAGGATTATTGCCCACAGCAGTTATAACAACTGACGTTTCCATGACAGCAGAAATGGTATAATCTACAAATAAAAATATCGTTACTTGCTACTGAAGTGAGTAAGTTAACATACTCGTTGCTGGATCAAAATTAGCACCAGTAGTACTACCATTTGCTCCTGTAATCGTATAGGTACCTGCCATCATTGCTGATACCGTTGCCGCTTTCAGAACCTGCCCCTCCTATACCCCTGATTATCAAGGTGACTTCCAGCAGTAGTATAAAATGCAAGAAATAATATCGGTGCTTCCAGCACTAATATTACGGCAATCAATTATTCCACTAAATTCCCTATTACCCCTACTTCATTAGTTGTTTCATTGATGGTAATACCTTGCCCAATATCTCCAGCAGTACCTCCTAAACTGTTAGCCCAAGTGAGCCCTCCTGAACTGTTAAATTTTGCTATAAAAACATCTCGTGCACCTATGCTTGTTAAATTGAAAATAGAACCACTGGGTCAAAGTCAACAGCATCTCGGAAAACTCCTTGTAACATATACATTACTGCTTCCATCTATAGCAATAGCATATCCTTGGGTCGGCAGATGCTTCCAAGGCTAATTGCCCATATATTATCACCTGAACTATTTAATTTACTAATAAAGACATCTTCCCCGCCTGCACTTGTTAAATTGACAGCTACACCAGCAGGATTGAAGTTCACCGTTTGTTCAAAACGCCCGGATTGCATGCACATTGCCACTTCCATCTACTTTAATCCCTTTGTCCATATTGTTGACCAGTACCCCCTACATTGGCAAATTGTCTACCCAAATGGTAGAGCCGTTGGTGCCGCTAAGTTTAGCTGTAAATGCACGTTTTGTTGAACCGCTGTAAATCCAAAAGGGGTTAAGCCAACAGTAAACTCTCCAGTAACATACACTGATGCGCCATTGTCATCAACATCGATACCTCTCTACCTCGTTGATTCCCACTGCCCCCTAAACCGATGGCCCATACAAAGCCCCTGTCGAATTAAGTTTACAAACGAATCCATCAACACCTGTAGCAGTTAAATTTCCACTTCCAAAATCGATAGTACCACCATAACCTGTAAAATAAACATTACCACCATTGTCAACAGCAATGCTAGTACCTACATCAAACCCCGCCCCAAACCTGACTGCCCAGACTAGAGTGCCTGATGAATTGATTTTTGGATAAATATGTCAGTATTCGCGGCTGATACGAGATTAGTCGTTCCAGCTCCTGGGTCAAAATCAACAGTGCCAGCAAACTGCCCAATGACATAGTGATTTCCAGAACCGTCAGTAGTAACATCAAATCCAGTGTCATTTCCCGTGCTTCTATGCCATATCCCCAATTGGGAGTAACTTGGTGCAAAATTGGCGATAATGAAAGAATAGCGATGATAGCATTAATTGAAACTTTAGCCTCAATAACTGCCCTTTTTAGTGTGTAAAGGTCTGATGTCCATGATAATTAGAAGTGGTTTATGGTAAGGTAATTTAAAGAAAGTAAGTTGATTTTAGAAAAACTACCGTAAAAGAAGTAATCAATAAATATTTTTTTAAACTAAGCTTTTGAAGAGGGTAATGTTGACTTTTAAAATAACTATCTTTAAAATCATTAAATTTGTTTGATTACTGTCCTTTGGTATGGGTAATATTTTAGAAAATTTCAATAATCTATATAGCCTACTATTTCATTTCAAAGTTCCAAATGGGCTTTTCGCCCAAGAGGTGTTCTACAAAATAATTCCATTTCTTTTTGGTAAAATAATCATTGTATTTACCTACATAGCCATGATGCTGGCTGGGAAAAATCAGCATATCAAACTCTTTATCAGCTTTGACCAATGCTTCTGCCAATTTGAAGGTGGCCGATGGGTTTGCGCGTTTTCATCCATACCACCACATGCACAATCAATAATTTTCCTTTTAGGTTGGCAGCCATGGTAATATTAGAAACTTGATGATAAGTAGAATCAACTGGCCAACCCATGTACATTTCGGGCCACCAGTCTTTTTCCATTCTAAAATCATGGTCGGCAGAGCTTGCCACGGCTACCTTATAAAAAATCAGGGAATTCTAATACTGCATGACCAGCATCATATCCTCCTGCCGAATGTCCGAAAATACCTACCCTCTCTGTGTCAATCCAAGAATATCTCTTTCCTAACGCTTGAATGGCAAGTACATGGTCAGTCAGGTTCTTGCCCATGTTTTTGTAGGATACATTATGGAAAGCCTTTGAGCGATTGGCAGTGCCCATGCCATCAATTGCTACTACAATAAAACCCAACTCAGCCAATGCTTGATTGGAACGCCCAATGGCCGAAATGAAGTTTCGGGGGAACATAAAAGTATGTGGCCCTGTATAAGACTGGTCTATTACAGGGTATTTTTTTGAAGAGTCAAAGTGGCTTGGTTTCCAGATGGCTCCATAAATCGTTGTCTTGCCATCGCGGGCGGTAGTGGTAAATTCCTCTGGAAAACGGTAGTTCATTGCCAATAATTCGTCAGTAGTTGCCTTCATAAGTTCAGCAACTACACTTCCCTTTGTGCTTTCTCTTAATACAGACCTTGTGGGCTGATTGAAAGTAGATGTATTGTCTGTAAAATACTGGCCATCAGGAGATATAGTAATATCGTGGTTAGCATTTTCGGGAGTGAGTAGGGTCAGGTTTTTTCCGTCTAATGTTATTCTATAGAAATGTTGGAAGTAAGGGTTTCTACCTGCTTCTTTACCAGAGGCAGTGAAGAAAACAACCTGTGATTTTGGCTCAACATATAAAATATCGTTGACGTAATAAGCTCCATTGGTAATTGGCTTTAAACTCTCATCTTTTAGATCAAGCAGGTAGAGTTGTTTCCAGCCTTCTTTTTCGGAAGTGATGATGATTTGATTCGTATTAGGTACAAATTGGTAGTCGAAGTTGTCAATATTGGTTGTACTTTTTTCAGAATAGATCTTTTTCTGAGTTTGGGTAGCTAAATCGAGCCAATATAAATCTACTTGCTGATATCCCCTCATAGTGTTGGTAATATAAGCTACTCCCGACTCTTTTGCCCATTGACAAGAAGCAGCATTAACATTTCTAAACTCGTGTTTCAAGGTTTCTTCTCCTGTCTCTATATTGAAAAAAACGGGAGTCATATATACCATATTGGTATCTCCTGGCGAGCCACGATAGTAAGAAAGTAGCCGTGCACGGTATAAGGTATCTACACTCCAGTCGAGCAGGTACATTTTTTGCCCCTTGCGTAAATCACATAGGTAGGTGTGTATCCATTTAGAGTCGGGCGACCAGCGGACATTGAAGTGAGGAGGCCGTTCGCCATTTTCACCTTCTATCAATTCGCCCCAGCCATAAAAAGTAGCGTACTCATAGTTTTTTGAGCCTGTTTTACTCAATTGTTTTATTTGTCCAGTAATGGTAGATTTAATAAAAAGATTGTACCCTTGGCTATAAGCTATCCATTTTCCATCGGGCGATTTCCGTTCCATGTTATTGAATACTTCTCTTTTTTTGGGCGATAAAGTAGATTTATTTAAGTCAAGTGCATACTCTTTTCCGGGTACTGCAAATTCAAGGTGAGATAGGTCTATGTATTTTACCGAGGTAAATGGCAGGTTAGAGGCCTTGTACTCAGTTTTTAGAGAGTCGGTAAGTAGCTTTGCCAGGCGTTCATGATCGAATAGCCGCTCTACTTTTTTGGTTTTCCAATCTATTTTACTAAAAATTTTTCCGTCCTTGTTTTGAGAAAAAAAGGTTAAGCCCGTACTATCTGCAAACCAATTGAACTGTGTATTGGCATTGAAAACTTTCTTGTTGAGAAGATTTTGACTCAAAAAAGAAACTGCGCGGTTATAGTCTTTTAGAGATATTTTTTGAGCAAAACTATTTGAAGAAACAAGGAGAGCAATAAAAATGGAAATAACTTTTTTCATGGGATAGTCAAATTGGATGAAAATGCGCGACTAAAGGTAAAAATAAAAAGTTAAAAAAAGGCTGTCTCTCTTTTTTAGAAACAGCCTTTTAAGATAAAAGCTCTATCAAATTACTCGCTTTTTATCACCTTGATAGTCTTGATTTTCTCGGCTTTGATAGCCTTTAAAATATACATTCCTGCATTTTGAGTTCTTACATCCAATACTTCATATTGTTGCGACGAGGTAAGTTTAATAGACTGTGACTGAATTGTTTGCCCTTGCAAATTCATCAGGCTAAAACTTACTTCTTCTCCTATTTGCCCTGAGAGATAAAGCACAATTTCTTCATTTACAGGATTTTGAAAGATAGAAACCCATTCTTGTGTTGAAGGAAGCGAGGCTTCCACGGCTGCTTCTCTTCCATTGATGGGCGACGCTACCGTGAATTGTAAACTGCGCGTGGCTAAAAGTGATCCTACTGCTATTCGATTCTTGGGGAAAGGACCACCTACACCATCTGACGAACGTAAGTCAATCACTAAATTATAGGTTCCGTTGGGGAATGTACTTCCACTACTACCATAGTTGGGATGATTTTGGGCAAAATAAGTACTGCCTACATTGGCAAAAAGAGCATAAGGAGGATTATTGTCAATGGAATTAAAATTAATAGGGCCTGTGAGTTTGAAAACGGCAGATTCAGAAGCATCACAACCCGAAGCAAAAATTGTCCATAATCTTGGTGAAATAGCTGCGTTTATGGTATTGGTTGGTGCGAGATTATCTTTGATAGAGCCTGCCACCACTTTGGGCTGTACGCCTAAATTAACATCTTTTAAATCCACCAAAATACGATGCGTTCTGACCTGTACACTTGACTCATTACCTATACAGCCATTTAGGAGACAACTGGCTTTGTAAGTATATGCTACATCAGGGGCGTTGGGTGTGACAGTAGCTCCCCAGGATTCCAGTTGATAGTAGCACCCACTTCTGAACAATGGGCGTCCAATGTCACTTCAGTATTAGGACATACATCATATTTACTGGCTGCAAGAGCTGAACTGGGGGTGGGTTTGATAAGTAAGTCAGTCGTGGTGGATGAACAACCTGTACTTGTTTGAGTAAAAGTAAAATTCACTACCCCTGCACTGATTCCTGTGACAAGACCCTCGTTAGTTACAGTGGCGCTGTTGTTACTGCTCAGCCAAGTTCCACCTATGTTGGGTAAGAGCATCAGGGTTTGACCCTGTACAGAGTTCATTAATGACTTCCGAAATCACAGGCGGAGCAGGGACAGGGTCAACCGTCAGACTCAGGGCATAGAGATACAACCTGTTGCGGTATTTTTTGGGCAGTGACTTGCAATTATTCGGCATCAGCCCCGTGAAAGAGGTAGAGGATTGCAAGGACCTCCGACACTGTATTGGATAGTTGGTCCAGTAGGGGCAGTGATGACAATAGTACTTGTGGGGGTCGTGCAATTGGGCTTTGTGCTGTAACCGAAGCCGTTGGTGTGGCAGGCGGAGCAGGGACAGGTCAACCGTCAGACTCAGCGGCATAGAGATACAACCTGTTGCGTATTTTGGGCAGTAACTTGGTAATTATTCGGCATCAGCCCCGTGAAAGAGGTAGAGGATTGGTAAGGACCTCCGACACTGTATTGGATAGTTGGTCCAGTAGGGGCAGTGATGACAATAGTACTTGTGGGGGTCGTGCAATTGGGTTGTGCTGTAACCGAAGCCGTTGGTGGGCAGGCGAGCAGGACAGGGTCAACCGTCAGACTCAGCGGCATAGAGATACAACCTGTTGCGGTATTTTGGGCAGTAACTTGCAATTATTCGGCATCAGCCCCGTGAAAGAGGTAGAGGATTGGTAAGGACCTCCGACACTGTATTGGATAGTTGGTCCAGTAGGCGCGGTGATGACAATAGTACCTGTGGGGGTCGTGCACTTGGGCTGTGCTGTAACCGAAGCTGTTGGTGTGGCAGGCGGAGCAGGGACAGGGTCAACCGCCAGACTCAGCGGCATAGAGATACAACCTGTTGCGGTATTTTGGGCAGTGACTTGGCAATTATTCGGCATCAGCCCCGTGAAAGAGGTAGAGGATGGTAAGGACCTCCGACACTGTATTGGATAGTTGGTCCAGTAGGGGCAGTGATGACAATAGTACCTGTGGGGGTCGTGCAATTGGGCTGTGCTGTAACCGAAGCCGTTGGTGGCAGGCGGAGCAGGGACAGGGTCAACCGTCAGACTCAGCGGCATAGAGATACAACCTGTTGCGGTATTTTGGGCAGTAACTTGGTAATTATTCGGCATCAGCCCTGTGAAAGAGGTAGAGGAGGATTGGTAAGGACCTCCGACACTGTATTGGATAGTTGGTCCAGTAGGGGCAGTGATGACAATAGTACCTGTGGGGGTCGTGCAATTGGGCTGTGCTGTAACCAAGCCGTTGGTGTGGCAGGCGGAGCAGGGACAGGGTCAACCGTCAGACTCAGCGGCATAGAGATACAACCTGTTGCGGTATTTTGGGTAGGGACTTGGTAATTATTCGGCATCAGCCCCGTGAAAGAGGTAGAGGATTGGTAAGGACCTCCGACACTGTATTGGATAGTTGGTCCAGTAGGGGCAGTGATGACAATATACCTGGTGGGGGTCGTGCAATTGGGCTGTGCTGTAACCGAAGCCGTTGGTGTGGCAGGCGGAGCAGGGACAGGGTCAACCGTCAGACTCAGCGGCATAGAGATACAACCTGTTGCGGTATTTTGGGCAGATCTTGGTAATTATTCGGCATCAGCCCCGTGAAAGAGGTAGAGGATTGGTAAGGACCTCCGACACTGTATTGGATAGTTGGTCCAGTAGGGGCAGTGATGACAATAGTACCTGTGGGTCGTGCAATTGGGCTGTGCTGTAACCGAAGCCGTTGGTGTGGCAGGCGGAGCAGGGACAGGGTCAACCGTCAGACTCAGCGGCATAGAGATACAACCTGTTGCGGTATTTTGGGCAGGTGACTTGGTAATTATTCGGCATCAGCCCCGTGAAAGAGGTAGAGGATTGGTAAGGACCTCCGACACTGTATTGGATAGTTGGTCCAGTAGGGGCAGTGATGACAATAGTACCTGTGGGGGTCGTGCAATTGGGCTGTGCTGCAACCGAAGCCGTTGGTGTGGCAGGCGGAGCAGGGACAGGGTCAACCGTCAGACTCAGCGGCATAGAGATACAACCTGTTGCGGTAGTTTAAAGGTGTGACTTCTGTAATTATTCGGCATCAGCCCCGTGAAAGAGGTAGAGGATTGGTAAGGACCTCCGACACTGTATTGGATAGTTGGTCCAGTAGGGGCAGTGATGACAATAGTACCTGTGGGGCCGTGCAATTGGGCTGTGCTGTAACCGAAGCCGTTGGTGTGGCAGCGGAGCAGGGACAGGGTCAACCGTCAGACTCAGCGGCATAGAGATACAAACTTGTTGCGGTATTTTGGGCAGTAACTTGGCAATTATTCGGCATCAGCCCCGTGAAAGAGGTAGAGGATTGGTAAGGACCCCGACACTGTATTGATAGTTGGTCCAGTAGGGGCAGGATGACAATAGTACCTGTGGGGGTCGTGGCAATTGGGTTGTGCTGTAACCGAAGCCGTTGGTGTGGCAGGCGGAGCAGGGACAGGGTCAACCGTCAGACTCAGCGGCATAGAGATACAACCTGTTGCGGTATTTTGGGCAGTAACTGGTAATTATTCGGCATCAGCCCCGTGAAAGAGGTAGAGGATTGGTAAGGACCTCCGACACTGTATTGGATAGTTGGTCCAGTAGGCGCGGTGATGACAATAGTACCTGTGGGGGTCGTGCAATTGGGCTGTGCTGTAACCGAAGCCGTTGGTGTGGCAGGCGGAGCAGGGACAGGGTCAACCGTCAGACTCAGCGGCATAGAGATACAACCTGTTGCGGTATTTTGGGCAGTGACTTGCAATTATTCGGCATCAGCCCCGTGAAAGAGGTAGAGGATTGGTAAGGACCTCCGACACTGTATTGGATAGTTGGTCCAGTAGGGGCAGTGATGACAATAGTACCTGTGGGGGTCGTGCAATTGGGCTGTGCTGTAACCGAAGCCGTTGGTGTGGCAGGCGGAGCAGGGACAGGGTCAACCGTCAGACTCAGCGGCATAGAGATACAACCTGTTGCGGTATTTTGGGCAGTGACTTGGTAATTATTCGGCATCAGCCCCGTGAAAGAGGTAGAGGATTGGTAAGGACCTCCGACACTGTATTGGATAGTTGGTCCAGTAGGGGCAGTGATGACAATAGTACCTGTGGGGGTCGTGCAATTGGGCTGTGCTGTAACCGAAGCCGTTGGTGTGGCAGGCGGAGCAAGGACAGGGTCAACCGTCAGACTCAGCGGCATAGATACAACCTGTTGCGGTATTTTGGGCAGACTTGGTATTATTCGGCATCAGCCCCGTGAAAGAGGTAGAGGATTGGTAAGGACCTCCGACACTGTATTGGATAGTTGGTCCAGTAGGGGCAGTGATGACAATAGTACCTGTGGGGGTCGTGCAATTGGGCTGAAGCAACCGAAGCCGTTGGTGTGGCAGGCGGAGCAGGGACAGGGTCAACCGTCAGACTCAGCGGCATAGAGATACAACCTGTTGCGGTATTTTGGGCAGACTTGGTAATTATTCGGCATCAGCCCCGTGAAAGAGGTAGAGATTGGTAAGGACCTCCGACACTGTATTGGATAGTTGGTCCAGTAGGGGCAGTGATGACAATAGTACCTGTGGGGTCGTGCAATTGGGCTGTGCTGTAACCGAAGCCGTTGGTGGCAGGCGGAGCAGGGACAGGGTCAACCGTCAGACTCAGCGGCATAGAGATACAACCTGTTGCGGTATTTGGCAGTAACTTGGTAATTATTCGGCATCAGCCCCGTGAAAGAGGTAGAGATGATTGGTAAGGACCCCGACACTGTATTGGATAGTTGGTCCAGTAGGGGCAGTGATGACAATAGTACCTGTGGGGGTCGTGCACTGGGTTGTGCTGTAACCGAAGCCGTTGGTGTGGCAGGCGGAGCAGGGACAGGGTCAACCGTCAGACTCAGCGGCATAGATACAACCTGTTGCGGTATTTTGGGCAGTAACTTGGTAATTATTCGGCATCAGCCCCGTGAAAGAGGTAGAGGATTGGTAAGGACCTCCGACACTGTATTGGATAGTTGGTCCAGTAGGCGCGGTGATGACAATAGTACCTGTGGGGGTCGTGCAATTGGGCTGTGCTGTAACCGAAGCCGTTGGTGTGGCAGGCGGAGCAGGGACAGGGTCAACCGTCAGACTCAGCGGCATAGAGATACAACCTGTTGCGGTATTTTGGGCAGTGACTTGGTAATTATTCGGCATCAGCCCCGTGAAAGAGGTAGAGGATTGGTAAGGACCTCCGACACTGTATTGGATAGTTGGTCCAGTAGGGGTAGTGATGACAATAGTACCTGTGGGGGTCGTGCAATTGGGCTGTGCTGTAACCGAAGCCGTTGGTGTGGCAGGCGGAGCAGCAAAAGTAATGTCCACATCATCGGTGGAAGCTGCACAAGGACTATTGGAGATAGTCCAACGCAGGGTATAAGTACTGCCTGCTGTGCCTGAAAAAGTAGAAGTAGGACTGGAGGCATTGCCAAATGAGCCACCAGTACCATTCACAACACTCCATGCACCAGTTCCTACAGTAGGCGTATTAGCTGCCAGTGTTACTTGGGTAAGGTTGCAGGTAGCGGGGCCTGTTTGGTCGGGACCAGCATTAGCGGTCGTAGGTTTAGGATTTACAGTGATAGTGAAGCTGATTGGATCCCCATATCGCCAGCGACTTCTGGGGTTACAATAATAGTTGCAACTTGAGGCGAAGTAACGGCTGAGGTTAAAAATCCTGAATATTACCATTTCCACTAGCTCCAAGACCTATAGATGTGTTGTCATTTGTCCAATGAAAAGTAGCCCCAGGAGAGCCTGTGAAGTTAATGTCGGAAATGGTTGATTCTGTAAGTTATAATATTACTAACCGATCGACAATTACCCCTCCTTCAGTAATACAGTCTAATAGTGAAATCCTCATGCCAGCGGCTAATCCATTATGCGTAATGGTATATTGAGTAGAACCACTTGGATTGTTGATAGTTATTAATGTTCCTACAGTAGAGAAATTATCTGATCTTAAAGTATTCCCAGCTCCAACAACGCTAAATCCATCTGTACAAAAAGTTACTTAAACTAATACTCCCGGTTGCTGCAACGAAGGTAACTTCTTCTGATTGGTTTACCCCATTAATCACGACAGAAAAATTAGAAACTGGTTCTGAAAAATTCAGTGTAATATTTGTGAAGTGCTATTAAGCCACCATGCGTTTGCTGCTGTAGCAAATGGGTTGCCACCACACGAATAGGTCGTATTCGATATTGTAGTAACGTTGGTAGTTACACTACAACTACTCCAGATCCAGGACTTGTATAAGGGAAATCAGCAGGTAATAATTGTTGCCGATTGATAAGTGGTCAGATCACACCCACCCAAGAGGCTACTACTAGAATGAGGAGTAGTCTCTGGGGATAAAATTGGTGGAGAAACTGGACTACTGTCGTTGGGGGTCAGTTTTGAGGGAGTCTTAAGGGTCAATTGCTCCTTTAATGCTAATTGCTTTTCATTATTGAGTTTATCAGCTTTTATATATCTGGGCTGCGACTTGGCTGTATGATAGCCAAAACATAATAAGAAAGCAATTGGTAGTAAAAAGGTATTTATTGTTTTCATATTAGTAGTTTTAGGTATATTTTGGAAGAGAAAAAATAAACTGAATTTACTACACGAACAATCTCACCATTATCAATATTTTTTCTTTATTGCAGCCAGCTCATGGAGCTGGGTATCATCACTTCAAATACGAGTTTTTAGGTATATAAATATTCACCTATTAACTACCAAAACAGTAGTTGACAAGTGAGGAAAGGAAAAAATGCCCTAAACACTAAAAAGAGGGTGGAAGTTTTTCATTCGTGTCAACTAATGGTCGATAAGGGTTTATCATTGCATTATAACCTATTGCAAATATCTACCATTGACTTAGTTGTATGTTAGTCCATTTTCAGCATTTTTTAGTTTATTTCTTACAAAAGGCTCTCTAAAAGCCTTTTGTAAACTAAAAAAGTGTTAGTTTTTGTATTCGGAGGGTACAACGCCAAACTTTTCTAAAAGACCTTGGTGAAATAAGAAGAGCTTTCAAACCCTACTTGAGTAAGCACTTCCGTGACACGTTGCCTTTTCCCTGACTTAACAAAGAAGAAGCGCGTTGAAGGCGATAGTCGCGAATAAATTCAACTACCGTTTGATTAGTGAGGGCTTTGAATTTACGCAGCAACTGTGATGTGCTCATATTCATTTCTTGACTAAACTGTGTTACATAGAAGCTATTATGGGATAGATGCTTTTCTACAACCTCTTTTGCTCTATATAAGAAGGCATGTTCTATCGAATTAGTTTTAGAAGTATTGGAGGTATGTTCGGAGTTGTTGTTAGTATAATACTGTTTTAACTTTTCTTGCTTATCAAGCAGGTTTTTTACTCGTGCTTGAATTTCTTCTGTATTAAAAGGTTTGGTTAAATAATCGTCGGCACCAATCTCAAAACCCTCTATACGGCTTTCCGTATTGGCTTTAGCAGTAAGCATAATAATGGGAATGTGCGAAGTTCGTTCATCGGTTTTCATGGCTTTACAGAACTCAAACCCATCCATGCGAGGCATCATCAAATCACAAATGACTGTGTTAGGTAATAGTTGGATAGCTTTTTCAAGCCCTCTTGCCCGTCAATGCTTCTATTATTTTATATTTATTTTCAAAAACACTACGAATGTAGGTCCGAATATCAGCATTATCGTCTATGATTAGCAGGATGTTATCGGTTTCGGCTACTGATACTGAAGTAGATGAATGATTGATAACGGGCGTGTGGTTGCTAAGAACTTGGCTAAGGATTAATGAGGGAGAGACAGTTTCTGTATTTGTTGTGGGATATGAATATAATCTTTCCAAGTAGCCTTGTCAACAGGAAGGCTTACTGTAAATGTAGTCCCTACTTTTTCTTGACTGTGTACTCCTAGTGGTTCCTTTCAACACCTCTACCAATTCTTTGACTAAAGCTAATCCAATACCTGTACCTTCATACCCTCGTTTTTGGTGGGCTTCTACCTGATAAAATCGGTTGAAAATTTGACCTAATTTTTTTGAGCAATCCCAATCCCCGTATCACTTACTTTTATGGTGAGCCATTGTGCTGCATTGGATGACTGGCTGATTTGGTAATCGATGCTTACGCTTACTTTACTCCCTTCATTAGTAAATTTGAAGGCATTGGAAGGAGATTAGCAAGAATTTTCTCTAATTTTTCAGTATCTATAAATCCCCAAACTTCAGCATGGTTTTGAGCTATATCAAAATGAATTTGACGACTTTGGGCTAAAGAAGTAAAAGAACTAAAGAAGGTTCTCAAGTAACGTACCAACTCAATTTGATTGATTTCAGGTTGTATTTGTCCTGCTTCCAATTTGCTAATATCTAAAAGTTGGTTGATGAGTACGTGCAGCCTCTGCGCATTCTGTTGGATAAGGGGAAATGAGGCTATCGCTTGGATATTTGACCATTAACTCTGGAGAGGAGCTGTAATCAATGTGAGCGGTGTGCGTATTTCGTGCGATATATTGGTGAAAAAATTGGTTTTAAGCGCATCAAGTTCTTGTAGGCGGATATTTTGTTCGATATTGAAATTTAATTTTTGTTGAATGGTCCATTTACTCACTTCGGCTTTTCTAAATATTTGGCCTAAGAAAATAATAAACACAAATATTTACTTAAAAACAGGAAACTGGCAATAGAAAAAAGAGGCTTATATTCAATGCCTGTCAGTATCCGCATATTGATGAGTAAGTAGCTGATATGGCCTAAAAGAAAGGGAATAGAATAATAGATATTGATGGGTAGCTTTTTATAGATAGAATAACCATATATCGTAAAAGCAAAAAGAGCACAAATAATGGTGTTATAGAAAGTGGCCTTTAACCAATACCACTGATAATTCATACAAATGACTATGTTGATAGTCATTGTAACGAAATAAAAAATAAAAATGTAAAACGAACCCATTTAGAAGTTTATCAATAGCCAAAGCTGCCAGCAAAAATACAGACATCCCGATGGTAGTAGAATTGGTGCTAATAATATTAATTTTTGCGGCCCAAGCAGGATTGTCGGTAAAAATGGGACCTAAGATATTCTGCAACGCCCAAAAGGCGGCAGTTTTAAGTAATACTTGAAAAGAATAAGCTTTAAATGCCAATTCTTTTACAATAAAAAAGCCAAGAATGACAACTAAGAGTAGTCGAAAAAAATTAAGCCATTAATAACACCCTGTTGGGCAAAGTTGTCGTATCTAAAATTAACAAAAGATGTATTGGAGTATAAATATATAGAACCATAGTGCCCACGTTTACTTGATAATTTTATAAAAAGTGTTTTAGTAGTATTAGGCGCTAACTCAAAAGCGAAATGAGGTTCTTCTTCGTATAGTTTTTTTAATTTTTGGGTAGTATATAATTTTTGTTCACTATGTTGATAATTCTTTTGTAAACTGTCTGAAATATAGAAATCAAGTTGTTCTACAAGGGGATTATTCCATCGTATAATCCAATCTTTGTTTTTGACATCCACATTTTTTAATTGAAACTTAACCCAGTAAATATTATCGGAAAAGGGAAAATAAAATGGTCTTTATTGAGTGGAATAAATGCTTTTGTAATGACTTGCTCAAGAGTCAATTGTGCCGTAGAGTCCAAGAATAACGCCATATTTGAACTGATATTTAGGGGTGTTTTTGGGCTTCCAGTCAGTATAATCTCTTGTGAATAGAGATTCGTAGCAAATAATAAAAAAAGAAATATACTTTTTGAGTATTTACTTTTAGGCAGTAGCATGAATTTTTATCTGAATTAAGGGATGTATGCGTTTGGCAAATATAACCAAAAAGGCTTTGGTTGTCCTCTCAAAAACCAAAGCCTTTTATGAACATGGCAATATACAATGCCATTTTCTTAAAAAAGATAGAGCGGCAAATACTTTCTTTTGAACACTTGTTGTAAGCAGGGTTGATGTTCTGTGTTGATAGCTTTTAAAATACACATTCCCCATTTATAGAAGCTTATACCCTGTTTTTGGAATCAATCACAATCGTTACAGGACCGTCGTTCACTAATGCCACTTTCATATCAGCTCCAAATTCACCCGTTTGAATCTCACGGCCAAGTTCGAGAGAGAGTTGCTTAATCATCTTATCATACAAGGGAACAGCCACATCGGGGCGGGCAGCTTCAATAAACGACGGACGATTGCCTTTCTTGGTGCTGGCATGAAGCGTAAATTGGCTGATAAGCAAGATATTACCATTTACACTTTGTAAATCAAGATTCATTTTGCCTTCGGTATCTGAAAAAATACGCATTCCTACTATTTTTTTTGCTAACCAGTGGATGTCCTCGTCGGTATCGGTATGGGTAATGCCCAAAAGAATCAAGAAACCTATATCGATTTGTCCCTTTATTTCTCCTTCGATACGAACAGAGGCTTCGCTAACACGCTGAATGACGGCAATCATGATGATTGAAATTAGATTTGAAAAATCTGGATAAAAAATTTTCGACAAATCTAAGCTACGATTTACTTGATTTACAAGTATTTCTTGAGGTGTTGTTATAATTAATGAAGCGAAAGAAAACGATGACTAAATCTAAATGTACTTAGTTGCCGTAGATAAGCATCAATAGTGTGTTTACCTAACCAAAAATGCGAAAAAATTTACTTCTCTGTTTATTCCTGCTCTCAGGAGTTTATTGTCGTGCCCAACTTAGCCAAACCGACACCTTACTGGCCGACATTGTCAGTAGCATAGAGGCTCCAGTCTTATTGCCTGAAAAAATGATTTTTACCCAACGCGCTTTGTGGGGAAACCACGGCTTAGTACGAATTTGGCGACCGCTGACTATTGAAAATCGGCGGCAAGAATTTAAAATCAGACGTACTATGTTCAAGTTTCATCAAGCTGCGGGTTTAGCTACTTTTTTGGGCATGATGGCACAGGGTTTTGTAGGGGGTAAATTGTATAACAATTACTCAGATCAATTAAAACATACGCATCAAAAACTGGCATTGGGGGTCAATATTGGTTATACTACTACGGCTTTGATGTCGCTGACAGCTCCCCCAGCTATCGTGCATCGAAAAGGCTTCAGTAGTGCTAAATTACACCGAGGGTTGGCAATGCTGCACCTAACGGGCATGGTGCTGACCAATGTGTTGGTTCGTCAAATTCGACAGCATCCTGAATTAAAACCCTATCATCGAGCAGCGGCCTATACCACTGTGACAGCTTTTACCATCAGTATTTTATCTTTCAAACTCAAATGAGAAATAGTTTTTTGTCCGCTTGCTTTTTTTTATTGGCTTCTACATTCCCTCCTCCTGCCAAGACCAAATTGTTTGCCTTGCCCGTTCAGTCTTGGATTAAATATGACGGTGTTCATTTCCTACATCGCTGGCAGGGAGCCACGCAGGAGGTCAACTGTGTGATAACTTACGTTCCAGAAAAACAGCAAATTGAATCTGTGGCTGCTTCGGTACGGCTATTTGGTTTTGATAGCCACAATGCCAATCAGACTCTCATGCTTTGGAGATGCTCGACGCGCTCGTTTTTCCCAAAGCCAATTTTACCAGTGCTTCTATTAAAGAAACGGAAAAGGGTTTCGTATCAAAGGTCAATTAAATCTACATGGTATAACAAAAGAAATTATATTTGATACCCATAACACCTTAGATAATAATAAATTACAGGTTGAAGGAAGTTTTCCCGTGGCCTTGAAAGATCATCATATTGAAATCCCAGCCTTGTTGGGTATCAAAATAAACCAAGTAATTCAAGTGCATTTTCAATTTGTATTTGACACTAACTCATAGGGTAGTTGTGAAAGTACATGGCTTACGGTACATTCAAAGTATTCCAAAATTAGTTGCAAATGGTGATAAGTCATCTTTAATCGCTTTGTAGACTCCCTTGCCAAAATACTAAGTAAGATAGAATGGATAGGCTCTTTTGGATTTAAAACTATACTATAATCCCTCCAATCTAATGTGCTATCTTTTAAAAAGTAAATTAAAATTAGGAATTACACTGTTTATGATAAGCGCGGTAGGCTATCTATTCATGGCTTATCAACCAAAGGCTTCTACACCCAATATTATTTATATTTATGCCGACGACCTGGGCTATGCCGAACTGGGGTGCTATGGGCAGCAGAAAATCCGTACGCCCCACTTAGATCAGTTGGCCAAAGAGGGCATCTGTTTTACGCAACACTACACGAGTACGCCCGTTTGTGCGCCTGCCCGCTGCCAACTTCTAACGGGCAAACATGCGGGCCATTCTTATATCCGTGGCAATTATGAATTGGGGGGCTTTCCAGATTCATTGGAGGGAGGGCAAATGCCGCTGTATCCCAATACCTTTACCATAGCTCGAATGCTCCAGCAAGCAGGCTACAAAACAGCTTGTATTGGCAAGTGGGGACTGGGCATGGCCAACACCACGGGTAATCCCAACCTGCAAGGATTCGATTATTTTTATGGCTACTTAGACCAAAAGCAAGCCCACAATTATTACCCCACCCACTTGTGGGAAAATGGTAAAATAGCCCCGTTGAATAATCCTGTCATCAATGTTCATAAGAGATTGACACCCGAAACTGCCACCGAAGCAGCCTTTGCGTATTTTAGAGGGAAAGAATATGCCATTGATAAGATGGCCGACAAAGCCTTGGATTTTGTGCAAAAACATAGAAACGAACCCTTTTTCTTGTACTTACCCTTCACCACGCCTCACGTGTCGCTGCAAGCTCCGCCAGAGGCTGTAAAAGAATACATTGGGCAATTTGAGGATAAACCCTACCTTGGGCAGCAGAGCTATGCTTCTACGCCTTATCCGAGGGCGACATATGCGGCCATGATTACCTACATGGACAAGCAAGTAGGGGCTTTGATGCAACTCTTGAAAGACCTAAAAATAGATGACAATACCCTTGTATTGTTTTCGAGCGATAATGGGGCTACTTTCAACGGTGGGGTAGAGGCATCTTACTTTAAAAGTGTAGCGCATCTCCGTGGCTTGAAAATGGATGTATATGAAGGAGGAATTCGAGAGCCGATGCTGGCACGCTGGCCTAAAAAAATCCCTGCTGGAAAAGTAACAGACCATATTTCGGTACAATACGACCTCATGGCCACTTTGGCCGACTTGATAGGCTATCAGCAACCGATTGATACAGATGGAATTTCATTTTTGCCAACACTACTTGGCCAGCAAGCAAAGCAACAAAAACACCCCTTTATTTATTGGGAATATCCCGAAAAAGGAGGACAATTGGCCATCAGGATGGGCAATTGGAAAGCGGTAAAAACCAACGTGCGCAAAAATAGGCACGCTGGTTGGGAGTTATATGATTTGAGTAAGGACGAAAGCGAAACCACCAATGTAGCCGCCCAACACCCCGACTTATTGCGTCAATTTGATGCTATCGTGCAGCGCGAGCATACCCCTTCGCATATCAAAGAATGGGAGTTTGTCGCGCCAAAATTTGGGGATTAGACCTCTAATTACTGAATCCGCCCCTTTTCACTATCTGCTCCTGTATCGCGCTGGCGGGCGGCTTTTACTTGCCTGTTTCCAAAATGATAAGTGAAGTTGAGACGTACTTGACGACTTTCGTAGCCTCCGTTGGCCACAATCCGTAAACCGCCAAACTCGTTGGTGCCGCGCCAAGGTTGGGTAAAAAATACATCGGCGAAGGTAAGTTTGAGGCTGCCTTTGTCTTTTAAGACCTTGGCTTGTAAGCCCAAGTCTAAACTCCCCAAGGCACGGGTTTGATACGTACCTCCCCAAATAGAGGGCGAAGCATAAAACCCTGATACTTCAAGCGTTAGCTTTTTAGAAAGTGTAAAGGTGTTTTGCCCATAAAAGTTATAGGCGGTGGCATTGAGGCCAATGGTGCGACCGCTGCCAAAATTGGCCCGATAGCGGGTATGATATAACCCAATATTCGCATAGACATTCCACCACTTGGCGGCTGCAAAAGGATAGCTGACATTGAGCGAAACCACCTCATTGGAAGCCAGATTTTTGGGGCCAATAAAATTACGATTGACTTCGATGGTATCGGTAAGCTGTGCCACTACGTCGGTGGTATGGCTATAACTTAGGGAAGTCGTAAGCGTGTATTTGTAGGTATGCGAAAGCTCAGTTTTTTGAGTGTATTGGGGGCGCAAGAAGGCATTGCCCCGCGAGTAGCTTAGTTCGTCGAGCTTGTACTCAAAGGGATTGAGGTCTTGGTAGGTGGGTCGATCAATCCTACGACTATAATTGATGGCAAAACTGTTGTTGGCATTGTGGTTATAAGTCAGTCCTGCGCTCGGAAAAAAATCTACATAGCTTCGCTTTACATCGGCATTGGCTTGGGTAGCGTTGCTTTGTAGAGTACCTCTGGAATGGGTCTGTTCCAATCGAAGCCCTGCTTGGTAGTTGATTTTCCTTCTCTTTTTGTTAAAAGAAATGTATGCTGCATTGACATTCTCACGATATACAAAGCGATTGGTACGGTTCAGATTGAGTAAATCGCGATCGTCTAAAACATCGTAAAAGTCAAAGCCATTGTCGGTTCGTACCATGGCTGTTTTGAAACCCATGGCTATTGTTCCTCTCCAAAGGCGACGTTCATAGTCGGCTTTGGCGGTAGCTATCTCAATGGTTGTCAGGGTATTCATGCGATAATTTCTTTCGGAGAGCAGAGCAGTTTGGGTTGCATCGAAATATTGATTGGGCTGAAACTGTGTTCCATCTGACAGAAAGCGTCCATAGTCTATGTCAGCATTCAATGCTCGTCCCGTGGTGTCGGCGTATCGGTAGTTGAGATTGGCATTGAGATTGAGCCGATTGCTTTGGCTGCGGTTGTTGGCTACCAGCACGCTGTTGATGGCTTGTCCCACGGGGGAAATGGGTGTACGCCCATCGGTAAGGCTGTTGCGATCGCTTTGGTTGGCGTTTATAAGAAAGCCAAACGTATTTTTGGTATTGATAAAAAAATCGCTGCCTATTTTTAAGTTGTGCGACTGCGCTCGGCTCTGTATGGTGGCTTTTTGATCATACCGAACCCTATTTTGCTGTCGGTCAAAATTCAGAAACGACCAGTCGCGCGTGTTGCGGTGGCTGTAAGTACCAAAGGTGTTGGTTTTGGCCGTGCGGTGATTGAACGTAACCGAACCGTTGTATTTCGGGAAATACTGTCCCCGTGCGATGCCCAAAGTAGCATTGCCGTTGGTGCCAAAGTTTTTGTTTTTCCTGAGTTTGATGTTGATAATGCCCGCATTGCCTGCTGCATCGTATTTGGCGGAGGGTTGAGTGATGATCTCTATGGCGGCGACTTGGTCGGAGGGAAGCGAACGTAAATAATCAGACAAATCTTTCATGGTAAGCGGGGAAGGCTTGCCATCAATATATACCTGCACACCATTGCGGCCTTGTAGCATGATATTGTCGTTTTGATCTACCACCACACCGGGCGATTTTTGCAGCAGTTCCAGGGCATTGCTCCCCGACGCATTGATGCTGCCCTCTACATTAAACACCAGCTTGTCGGGTAGCACTTCTACCAGTGGTTTTTTGGCAATAATTTTTACTTCGCCCAGTGTTTCTGATGCCTCTTTTAGAAGTAGAGGAGGTAGTACATTATCACCATCAGCAACGATAAATGGCTGCCCAGTGGTCTTTTGCCAGCCAACACCACTTACACTGATAAAGTAAGAACCCTTTTTTATACCAACAAACACAAACTCGCCAGTTTCGTTGGTTATGTTGGTCTTAATCAAACTCGAGTCTTTGCTTGATAATAACAAAATACTCATAAAAGGAATGGCTTGGTGGTTGGTGTCTTCAATTTTGCCTTTGAGGGTTTGCCCTATAGCACCGAGGCCAACTAAGAAGAGTATGACAAAAATAAAGGTAGCTTTCATGGCTGTATGTGTTTGGTTGATTGGATGGCCCAAAAGTAGCGACAACCCTCAACGCCTGCTAAGGTCATTCGATGAGTGAACCTATATGTCGGTGAATGACGGTGCTGTTCATTCATCGGAAAATAAAGCAGTTGGGCGAATTTTTAGATAAAAATTAAAAAAGAAAGCTCATTTTTGAACTCAACTTTTTTCTAAAAATGCCAACCATCCGCCCAAATAATACAGTGTTTAATATCTCTACCCGTGAACTGACCTGGATTGGGGTATTTTATGTGGTTTCGGCTATACTTTACGATATATCCATTTCTATCAGTGAAATGTCATTCAACAATGGGAGGCCTTTTTCAGAAGTTTGGGTTTCTTATTTGCCTCAAATTTTTGTCAATTATTTTTTTAAAATCTTGTTTACCATCCCTTTTTGGTGGTTGTATTTTAGAAAGTTAAAAGATTGGTCGTTAGAGCATAAAGCGATACTGCATCTATTCACCGCCCCTATTTACATTTATATTACTATTTTGTGTTTCTATGCTGTGGCCGATGCGATGGAGATTCCTCGACTGCGTGGTTTTGGTCAAATTTGGGATTACTATATTTCTTTTTTACTCTACGTAGTGCAGTTTGGGATTTTCCATGCTTACAGCTACCACAAGAACTTACAAGCACAACAAAAACTCGAAGCTGAACTACGCCAAGCTACTTTACAAAGCGAACTAACAGCCCTGAAAGCACAAATCAATCCTCATTTTTTGTACAACACCTTCAACACCATCAGTGCCTCGCTACCACCAGCACAGGAAACAACGCGCGAACTACTGGCCGAATTGGCCGATATGTTTCGCTACCAGCTACAAGCCTCGAAAGTTGAACTTGTAACAGTAGCTGAAGAAATCGCTTTTGTCCAAAAATACTTAGACTTGGAAAAAGCCCGCATGGGTGAGCGGCTCGTTGTTAATTGTTTTGTAGAAGAAGAAGCCACTAAAGCGCTCATTCCTCCTATGATATTGCAACCCTTGGTCGAGAATGCCATCAAGCATGGCATTGCCCCTTTGGTAGAAGGAGGCGAAATAGCCATTTCCGTAACCAAAGAACGCGCCATGCTTTGTTTTGAAATGGCAGATACAGGCGTAGGAATGAATAAGTCTAAGCCTAACACCGAAGGGATAGGCTTGAAAAACACGGAGTTACGGCTCAAAAAAATGCTTGGTGCTGAATTGAAAATTACCCAAAATACGCCAAGGGGTACAAAAATTAACTTTGAAATTTCTGCACAACTTCCGTATTCTTCTAAGCCATGAAAAAAGTAATTATCATAGATGATGAGGCGGCAGGGCGCACACTCATCAAAGAGTATCTGACCGATTTTTCCGAATTGGTGCTTTTGGGTGAAGCCAACAATGGTGTAGATGCGGTGCGGCTCATCAATGAGTTCAAACCCGACTTGATTTTTTTGGATATTCAGATGCCTGGCTTATCAGGTTTTGAGGTATTGACACATTTGGAAGAAATCCCTCAAGTGATTTTTTCAACCGCATATGACCAATACGCCCTCAAAGCCTTTGAAGTACATGCCGTGGACTACCTGCTCAAGCCCTACACACGGGGCCGTTTTGCGGAGGCCGTCCGAAGAGTATTGGCGGCTCACTCGCAAAATGTCCAGAACATCCAACCTTTGGCCGATAGCTTGATGAATGTGAACCGTTATCCCGAAAAAATATTAGTACAGACGGGCAATCGGCTCATTACGGTCGGTGTAGCAGATGTCATTTGGATTGAAGCCGATGGCGATTATTCGCGCTTAGTAACGGCCAAGAATATACACCTAAGCAATTATGGCGTGGGTGTGTTGGAAACCAAGCTCAACGGTCAGCAGTTTTTACGTGTGCACCGTGGGGCGATTATCAACATTAATTATATCAAAGAAATCCAAAAATACCCCAGCGGCTACGATGTCATCATGCAAAATGGCGACGTAGTGCGCGTCAGTAGAAGTTATACCGATAAAATACGTGATTTGATATTCTGAAGGCTTTCACATAAATATTCTCAAAATATTGAAGATGGTATATTCGAAATTATTTTTTCAAAATCGTTAATAGTAGTTCAGGTTCGTTGGTGGTAATAAAATCAAACCCCTTTTCATGGAACCATTTCATATCGTCGGCATTATTGACTGTCCAAACATTTAAGGCAATGTTGTTCTTTTTGGCGGAATCAATCCATTCAGGATGTGATTTGAAAACTGAAAAATGATAATCAGCCCCTTGAATCCCGTCTGCTCTTAGTTGTTCAGGCGATTTATCCCCATTCAAATATTGTGTAATCGCTTTCGGATTTATTTCAACGATTTTTTTCATGATATCATAATCAAAACTAATGTAAACCATCATCTTCTCAAGGCGAAGTTCTTTCACCAAACTCAATGTCTTCTCAGCCATTAATTTTCCTCTTTCTTTGCTTATGCCAGAAGGCTTTATTTCACATACCAGCCTTGTTTTTTTATTGCCATGAATACCTGTCAATAAATATTGACGAAGAGTAGGCAGGATTTCGCCATTAGCAAGTTTTGACTGACTCAACTCTGAATAACTTACTTTCTCAATCTCAAGCTTGTTGTAATGAGGGTCATGGTTGATAATCAATGAGTCGTCGGCGGTCATGCGCACATCAAACTCAGTACCTGTACAACCTATTGCGATGGCATGTTTAAGAGAAGCTATTGAATTTTCGGGAAGGTCTTTTGATTTCCAAGCACCGCGGTGAGCCACTACCGAATTTTTAGCAAAATCAATGGTGTTTTTATTTTTTTGAACCACGCAGGATGTCAATGCAATAGCTATTAAGACAATTGTTCTTTTCATGGACTTGAGTAGTGGGAGTTATACTTATTAAAAAATAGATTCGTGGTGCAAGTTTACAATTTACAAATAACTCAAACACCATTGCTCTTGGTGATTTTGTTTACAACATCAAATTGCTTGCATGGTGGCAATAATAAGACAATCATAATTCTTCATCAATAAAGAGTCTTGTCTGTAAAAATTGGTTTCTGATTGTGCTATTGCTTGAAAAACAGCAGTCAGCAACGATACATTTAAACACACATTAAATTGAAAAGAGGAAACAGCTTTCCTGATTAATTTCGCTCTATATTGTTTTTACAAGCTCTTTACTGGATGGGAATGAGGTATTTTATGCTCATTTTTTTTTAATTTGTTTTTCGGATGGGCTGAATTTTCCAGTAGGTAAGACTACGCCAGCACCATTCGAGTGGGCCAAAGCTAAAATAACGTAGCCAAATATTACTCCATACAATTTGAATTAACCATACTATTGCCATTACTAAATAAACCTCTTTGCGCTCTAATTTCCCAAACATGGCAAAACCAACTCCATTGAAATATAGCCCGCAAAGTAATGATTGAGTAAGATAATTGGTAAAAGCCATTTGTCCAACAGGGCGTAGTAAGTTAAACAGCCAGTTAAAGACATTCGATTTATGCAAAAGCATGATAAGGCCAAATAGGCCCAAAGACCTAAGTGCGCGGGTAAGTTCATAATATTCAAAGGGGACGTGTTTGGAGTAATTATACCCATTGAATTGGTAGTCAATGATGGGTTGAAGGTGGTAATATGATAAGGGTATTCCAAGACCTAATCCTACTATCGCTAACCACCAATAGACTTTGGTAGGGGCTTGCCCTATCATAATGCCCATTTTGAAAAATGCCATTCCAATAAACATAAACAACAATACATCCCACACGCCAAAGTAAAGGTATTCTACCAAGTTATCAGTATAGCCATTTGTTCTAAATTCATATACATCTTCATAACTCCCCGTTACTTGTTGAGTAGTTCTTGCCATCCGTTTAAGTTTTTTTTCAGCTGTGTACCTTTCTTTAAACTCGGTCATGGCACTCAGTTCTTCTTTTTGCTTGTCAGATAGCTTTGTTTTAGTGGTATCAATAGCGGCTACTATCTCACCTCTTTCGATTACTTTTTTACGTTGGTAAAAGCTCCTGTTTTCATGAGCGAGCATAAAAACAAAACAAAGCGCTGCACCTACCAACAAGGTTTTGGGAGATGCCTTACGAAAGGCCACCATGATAAGCCCTAAACAAGCATAATCTAACAGAATGTCGCCGTTCCACATCAATATAAAAACGTCAAACAAGGAAAAAAGAATTAGCCAAATTTGGCGGCGAATAAAAAAGTCTAAAGGTAGTGTGCCACTTAATTTTCTCTCTAATTTGTTGGTAAACAAGATGATACCTGCGCCAAAAAGCATAGAAAATAGCGCTCTTTGCGTACCGTCAGGAAGCAAGTTTACCCAATACCAAAGGTGAAAATTGAGTCCTTGTTCATGCAACACCGAGGGGTCATGGCCGACGGGTCTGGGCAGGCCAAAACTGGGGATATTCATCAATAAAATACCCAAAATAGCTATGCCTCGGAGGCTATCGAGTATTGCTATTCGCTCTTGATTACTTATAGGAGCGGCTAAATCACTGTTAGAAATGTTCACCTTATTGGGTTGATTATAAGCTAAATGATGAAATTTTTGTGTCGGTCTATTGCCATGCTTTGTCGAATCTTCGCTTGAGGGCTTCTACTTCGCTCATTTTTCCTTGTGTCGTTGGTGTTGTTAATATACCAAATAGTTAAAGAGTATCTTTGCTTTAGTTAAATCGTAGTATTTGTAAGTGTAGCGCAATAATTTTACTTCTTCATTAAGGTGTATATCCCTTTATCGGCATATTTGGTGGCTTCCTTTAGCTGGATTTCATATTCTTTGACTTTTTCTGTATTCCCCTGCTGGATATAATTATTTGCTATAGCATTAAGAATGTAAGCGGAATGGGGAAATCTTTTTAGTAATACTTGATAGGTTTCAATGGCTTTATCCCATTTTTGGGCTTTTTCGTGTGTTTTCGCCAAGCTCATTGCCACAGGGTGGGCATACAAGGGCGGTTCGCCATAACCTAAATCCAATTCTTGCTTTTGGGCTTTTTCTAGTAATTTGACAGCTTGGTCATAATTCCCTATTATACTTTCAATACATCCTTGCAACTCCAATGAAGCCGTATTTAGGGTATTTTGGTACCATTTACTAAGGGTGCTGTCTTTGCCGCTTTGCTTATCGTTGCGCCATAAAAAAGCATCTAAAGCATGAGATTGTTTGATAGCTTCAGTTAAGTTGTTTTTAGTGAGGGCATCCATGCCTTTTACAAATAGTAGTAATCCATTTCTATAAGCCATATTAGAAGTACTGAATACGGTGTCTTTGTCTTGAACGGCCTCCAACTGTACAACAGCTTTGTCCCAATAGCCAAAGGCCATTTCCATTTTGGCTGGTGCTAAGATGCCTTGATTAAAAAAAGTGCCGTCATAAATCTTTTTACGTGATTTAGTAATGGGCATTTTTTTTAATTTTTCAGCATAATACAAACCTTCATTGTGGCGGCCATCGTGTGCACAATTAGCAATAAAGTAGTTAATATTATGGATGTAATTCCAGTTATCTACTTCTTGAATGCCTTCATTTTTCATATAGGCTGAGTCCACCTTTACCGCAGCTAAAAAAGCATCATGGGCTTTTTTATAGTCGCCTACACGGTTGTAAATATGTCCAGGCATATGCACAATATGCCCAGAGGTAGGCGCAAGTGAAGCCAGTAAATCAGCGCTTATTAAGGCTTTTTCGGGGCAGCAATGTTCCATCAAATGAATCCAATAGTGATGAAAAGCATGGTTGTTGGGAGCACTTCGTTGGATATCTTTAAGTACGTATTCACTATAAATTTGCCCTTCATTGGGTTTCATTTCAGTATCAAAGCCACTCATTTGCCCCAAAGCTAAAAACAGTTTAGCGTCTATGTCGTCAGGGAACTTGTGGACAATCAATTCGTACTTTTTGAGGATTTCGGGATAAGCTTTTTCTTTAAGTGAATCGCCCAAGAGGGCTATTTCGGCATATAATTTTTCGTGTTCATTGGCTGTTTTAAGCAATTTTTTCAATCGTTCCACTGCCTCTTTTTTCTGCTTAGCGAGTAGGCTATCTTCTTCTGAACCACCAGATTGGAGTATTCCCCAATAGGGCCCATAATCATAGAATCGTGCCGAATGGCCCCTCTTTGAAAGCTCATTGGGCTTCAAAAATCCCAGAAGTCATGCAGTAGATTCAGTCCTTGGTTGAAATAAGCTTGTGTTTTTTCAGATTTAGTTTTCAATCTTCATTTTTGAGCTGCCAATGCCTGTCATTAATTTGGGCGGTGGCAGGTGTTGGATATAAAAATTTTGCCTCATTACCGCCCTGTACATAGGCAAGGTGATTATGATTGCTTTTAGCGTCGTCGGTGTGGTGGTCGTGCTGGGCGCCACACCAAGGGTGTAGAGAGTAATGTAACAGATGGTGAGAGTTTCATAGTAGTATTTTATTTTTTGGGCAGCTTGACCATTAATAGAAGGCCACCAAACCAGATAAACTTCAACGATAAGCAGTGGAATAACCCAGCAAAGCCATTCTGCGGTGATTCTCTGTTCCAGTTTCGTATTCCAGAAAAGGAAGATATTTGTATAGCCTACTATGGGGAACAAACGAATAAAAACAAAGGCCAAAGCAGCCGTATAACTCCTGGCCATGAATTGCTGGTGTGCTTTGATATTCTTATGCCTTACGGCCCACCAAGCGGCAGATGTACAAGCAAACCAAATGATGGACAAGATACCTAACGAGACACGGCATGCTTCACAATCATACATAAGATTGATGCAACACATAAAGCCGCAACTACCGTCAGACCAATCACAAAAAACCTTTCCTGATGCACGGTGATGATATATTATATAGCGGGTACGGGAAATTTCTCCAGAACTGTAAGGACCCAATAGCGAAGCTGAAGCACCAACAATATGACCTGTAACCAAATTTTACTTTCGAAAAAACCTTTTTTGAAGTTTTCTGGTATATAGCCATCGCTGTATTCTAAAAAGGTTATTGTATAAAAATGACGACAAATGATAATCAGCCAAGGCTCAAAAAAAGCTTTGTGTTAAGCGTGTAGTCATGATTTATGCTGTCTTTATTGATCTGACTGATTCTCAAAACACCTGATTGCTTATTTTACTTATTTTCATTTGTATGATGTGTACATCTAAATGTGCGCTAGCAAATTTAAAAAATCACCTACAGGGGTGGATAGTTGCTGAAAAAGACCTATTTTATCTTCTTAGCTTCTATTTATCGTCCACCTTGGTTTAGGATAAGTTTCGTTACCTTGCCTGATTCATCTTTGATAAATTCGATTTGGGCTTGCATTACTTTGGATAAAACTTGGTTTCGGTTTCAGCAAATATTTCAATTTTTTTGCTGCCCGTAGCTTGCGTTATTAACCTATCGCCTTCTTTGGTTACGGTCAAACCACAAATTAGGAGCTAATTGATAATCGCCCAGATAGGTCTCTAAAACTTGAGAAGATACAACTACATCTTTTGGCACTTCTACCTTTTCTCCCAGTTCTTTTAATTTCTCTGTTGCCGCCTGTATTGCGTGGTTGAGTTCAATGGATTTTTATAATCTGCGATAGCGGCTACCTTATCACCAATTTTCGTAGCAAAGCTTCTCGGCTGTCATAAACATTGAACGAGCTTAGAGCTTCTACATTGAGGTTAAATACGGCCAAGGCTTCCTTCCATCTTTTCTTCTGCCATCAGTTCATGGCCAATCCATTCATTCGCCCTCGTTTAAGGCGTATGCTTTGTCGGTTTTTAGTGCGCCAAATTGCTGAATGGCTTTCTCCAGAAGAGAGTAATCAACATTTGACGAAAAGCATCGGCTACCGATTTTTTAGAAGGCCACCGAGCTAATTATAAGAATATTGAGGATGTTTCTACGCATAGATCCCAGCGCACCATTGCCTGTATTTGTTGAGCAATACTGCAATTGCTTGTCTTTTGGAAGCCTTGTAATAATGGTATTAAAACCATTGATGCCTCCACTATGCTCAATGATTTGTAGCTATCTTTTATAGCTCGCCAATCTTTGTTTTACTCACACCCCAACCATATCCATAGTTAGACAAAAAAGGAGTGAAAGAATCGCTTTGGAAAAGCCGAGAGTAATTTGTCGGTATATAGGGCTTGGTCCCAGAGATATAAATCTTCGACCGTGGAGTACATTGAACCTGCATACGGTATAGACTTTATCAGATAAGGCGCATTGATGTATTTCGCGCCTCGCTTTTCATAACCTGTTGCCCGTTTAGTTAGAGCCAGGCTCGTGCAAATCATAGCCCGTTGCGCTCATCTGCAAAGGCGTAAGAATTTGCCGCTTGAAGCTTACTTCAGTATAGGATTGATGGGTTACTTTCTCGATAAGTACGCCCAATAGAAAGCCAGAGTTGCTGTAATTGAAGGTAGAGCCAGAGTTAAGATTTCAAGGAGCAAATCTGAAAATTTCTTCAAAATTCATCGGGCGTAAAAGGCTCACGGCTAAGGGTTTCAAAGAATTTGGGAAAGTCGGTATAATTGGGAATCCCCGACGTATGGGTTGACTAAAAATGATGAACTGTGATTTTATCACCTGTGGTTTAGGGTAAGTGGGCAGATAAGTAGTGATTTTGTCCGGTTACTTTCATCTTTCCTTGCTCTACCAACTGCATAATCAACATGGCCGTAAACTGCTTGGTAATAGACCCCAGCCGAAATTTGGTGTCGGGTGTATTGGCAATGTTCCATTCCATATTAGCCATACCGTAGCCTTTTTTAAAATCACCTTGCCATTTTCAGCCACCAATACACTGCCATTGAATTGACGATTATCAACATATTGGCGTACTAAAGCATCAATTTTGTCGGCCTTGGTTTGGGTAAAAACGCGGGGCTTTGCTACAAGTAGGAGCAAAGCACTGAGATAAATAATCGTTTTCTTCATGGGTCGAATAGAGGTTAAATTTTGAGTTCAGCGAGGCAGCTCCATTAGATTTCGCCACAGTTCCAGTTGATGGCGAAGTTCATTAAAATATGCTGTATAATAAATAAAAGGGATGCCAATAGGTAAGGCCATCGAATTTTCCTAAACGCTTATCGTCTATCAATAACAGTATTAGTGTAATCTCAATAATAATATAGCGATATTGAGCGATTTATTTGAAGCTATCAATGGCAGGGATAATAAAAAGAAAGCGCGTAAGGAGGGGGAATAAGCGGCTAATACAGTACATACCATGTATCTTGCATGGAGTTGGATATTTTGCGATAAGCGATGGCTTGTATATAAAATAATAGAAATAATGCCAAAGTAAAGAAATCAATAAACGCTAATTGATAGGGAATGTCAGGTGGATAGTTGGCTTTACCTATTAACATGAGCCTTACCATATTCAAACACCAATTATAATCATAGGGACTAATGCAAAAGTCAAATTTGCCCACAGCACGATAAGTATTTTTATTTTCCCTGTAATTGCAATAAAAAGAGCTGAATGATAAGCAATAACATCCATAAAGTTGCTGTGATGCCATGAATATGATGTCCAACTATCCGTTACAGAAAGACGTTTAAAATAAGAGGCATAAAAGCAAAAACTACTACCAAGGCAGCAGAAGGATGAAATAAAGATAGGCGTTTTATAACATACCACCTTTGCCGAAAGTAGTCATTGACTTTTTCATATACAATCACCAGTGTGCTGATTACCTACCAAAAATGCAGGTGCACCACCCGTTGAAACCCGAATGGCATCAGCTGCTACAATGCCCATGGCTTCAGCGGAAGGCCATAGTAGCTTGCAGCTCTTCAAGAGAATTGAAAGGCATAGAAAACATTTGGTAGAAAAGGGCTGCCCCCGTTGGTGAAGGAAAAACTTTGTGATGGTATAAGGAACAACATCACGTGGTATGCCTGCTTTCTCGTGTAGTAAATCAATATGAGCAGCATAGTCTTTATCAAACTGATCCACATCAGTAGGTTGTGGAAGCTGAGAACAGTGAGTGTTATCATGATGGTAAAGGTTTAAGTTGGAACAATAAGTCAATAAAGAAAGTAGGTGGAAGAATTGGTCATTAAATGTATAAAAAATAACCGATAATCAAAAAGCTGTGGTAGGGATTAGGGCCTTATTTTGGGATTATATCCCTATTGGTTACTAAACTTTTACTACCTGTACTCTACTGGCTTCTTGGAGGGCGGCATAGCTTCCCCACCATATCGGTCAGTAGGTCGTGTGTAAGGGCGTTAGCAGATGAACCTCCTTTCATCTGCGACGACCAAAGCTTGGGGCATACAAACTACGCCCTTTCTCACCTTGTTTTGGATGCGGGCAGTCGTACCTTCCCCTCTTTGATTGACAACTTTTGAGCTCGTCGCATGCAATGTTTCTTATTTTGGCATCGACTTCATGGATATCCAAAAAGGCTTTCCTTCTTTTTTAGTATGTTTTTCGTGGTTAGCACGGGTGCTGTTTAGAAGTTTTTGGTGGATTTGACGGTCAATAAATGCAGTGGATATTTTGCCAAGTCTTCTGCCGAGTAGGCAAAGGAATATAATTGGCAATGGGAGGATTTAACTTCAGCATTGGCTGACTTACATTTGCCGCCTGGTTTGGCCAAAATTCCCTTCAGCGTGAGGTACCCATTTTTCGGGTATATTCAATTTTGCCCAACCCAGTTTGCGAAGCGAATCAAATGTGATGCCCTTTAAATAGGATTTATCGCTATCCGAGAGACTTTTACAATATCCAAGTCGGAATGATACAGGTATTGTTCTGTGAAACCCATTGCTTTGGAAAGTAGCCTAAAAAACTCGGTATTAGGTTTTGATCTTCTCCCAAAGGGTTCAATGGCAGGTTCATTGATGGTGAGATAAGGTGTTCCGTAGGAGGTCAGAGAAGATCCCAGTTTTCAGGGGCGGTAGTGGCTGGGAAACACATGGTCGGCACTCTTGGAGCCGTGTCAGTCAGGAAGTGTTTCCAAAACAATGGTCAATAAATCCTCTCTCTCTAAGCCCTTTACTGGAAATTTTGGTTGGGCATAGTAATGGCGGGGTTGGAGTTAAACACAATAAAAGCATGAACAGGGGGTTGCAAGTTGTTGTTAGTGAGTGCTTTTCCGAGTTGTACCATATTTATTTTTCTGACCTTGTTATTTTTTAATTCTTCGGGCATGTTGAGGAGTTGGTAGTTGAGGGCCTCCCCAAAGAGTTCATAGGTCATGTTCATTAGCCCTCCGCCCAACTGCCTCCATGCACCCGTGAGGGCGGGTAACATAGCAATGGCTCGGGCAGCACTTGCACCGTTGGCTTGGTGTTCGAGGCCAATTAAGACCCTGATGAGCGACGGGTTTCCTTGGGCGTATTCACGAGCCAATCGAGTGATATCTCCTTCATTAATACCCGTTATTTGGGCCACGGCTTGGGGCGTATATTGTGCCACGTGTTTGGTCAATTCTTCAATACCCGTAGTATATTGGTCAATATAATCTTGATCTTGCAGTCTTTCATTCAAAATAACATGGATGAGACCCAACGCCAATGCGGTATCTGTACCCGGTAAGGGCTGAAGGTGCCAGTCTGCCTGCATGGCAGTTTGCGACAGAAATGGATCAATGACGACCAACTTTGTTGTCTTTGATTTATTTTTTTCAAGCATCGCCCATAAATGCTGATTGGAATGAACAGGGTTGGTACCCCACAAGATAATGTATCGACTATGAATGATGTCTTCGGGCAGTACCCCTGTGGTTTGTCCATTGGTAGCTACAATACCTGCTTCTACTGCACCTCCACAAATGTTACGCTCCAGTTGAGTAGCCCCTTTGTGGGCAAAGAAGTGGTCGCCTGCATTGGCTTGCACTCTACCTTCGTTGCCTCCATAACTGAATGGCATGATAGCCTCCCCACCTTTTTTCTTGATAATGGCTTGCAGCTGTTTACTAATCTCCGAAATTGCTTTTTCCCACGTGATTTCCTCAAATTTACCTTCTCCTTTTCTACCAATTCTTTTCAAAGGTTTGAGCAATCGTTGGGGTGAATAAGTTACATCAGTGGGATAATTGGCCATTTTGTCACAGAGCTTTCCTGCTATAAAAGGATGCTCGGCTGGGGCTTTAAATTCGGTAACTTGGTTATTGTTAACGGTTACTTGCCAACTGCACGAGTCGGGGCAGTCTAAGCAACAGGCTCCATTGACTGTTTTGGAGGCATTAGCCTCTGAGCAGGAAGAGGCAAGAAGAGGAGTAAGAGCAAGACCGGCAGCTCCTTGTGTGCTGATTTCAAGGAAGTTTCGACGGGTTATTTCTTTGGAAGTAGCCATATTTGTAATCATTTAATTCTAATCTGATTTGTACGGAAATCGTCTGTGGCGGAGCGATACCCGAGGTCGGCTATGTAGGATACAGCCAACCCAAGCCCCTATAAATTACAGAGTAAATTTTTGTTTTAAGTCTAAAACGTTTATTCACTTGAAGAAGTAAATCAAAAATAAACTCAAAATTCTTTATCAATGGTCAAAATGGTTTGTAACAATACATTCGCCCCATTTTTCATATCAATCGTTTGGGTAAATTCTTTTGGCGAATGACTAATTCCGCCAATACTCGGCACGAAAATCATACCTATGGGCGCAATCGTAGCCATTTGGGCGGTGTCATGATAAGCACCACTTTGCATAAACTTTCGGGATAATTGCATTTTTTTGGCTACTTCTTCAATTACCTTTTTCACCTTCTCGTTTGCAATCGCTGGAAAGAGTTCGAAATCCTGAGCAAAGCTTATTTTTACTTTGTGTACTTTGCTGATAGCCGCAGCTTCTTGTTGGATTTCGTTGAAGAGCTGCTCAATCCTGTCTATTGACAGGTCACGAATCTCCAAACTCATCTGAACACTACCAGGAATCACATTGGTAGCACCTGGAAAGGCGGCGTTTTTACCCACCGTACCCACATGCCTCCCAGGTGTCTTATTGATGACATAATTGACAGCTACTACCAATTTTGACGCTGCCAACAGGGCATCTTGTCGCATATTCATGGGCGTAGCACCCGCATGATTGGCAAACCCCTCGATCGTAACGCCCCAATCTCTCATCCCAACAATGCCCTCTACTACCCCAATTTGTATGTTTTCACTTTCTAATAGGCCTCCTTGCTCGATATGCAATTCAATAAAAGCTGTATAATCCCCTTTTTGGCGGATACATGCGGGTAGGTTGTCTGGATTTCCACCGATGACTTTCAAGCCTTCTCTGATGGTGAGGCCACTTTGGGTAACTCGATTCAAGTCGCTCTCGGTAAGTGTCCCTACCATCGCCTTACTGCCCACCGTACCTCCCTCTTCGTTGGCAAAAATAATGACCTCCAGTGGATGTTCGGTGAGCAAGTTATTTTCGTTCAATATTTCAATTACTTCTAAGGCAGCAATAGACCCAAAGACACCATCATAATTGCCGCCATCAGGCACCATATCAATGTGTGAACCAAAAGCAATAGGTTTGTGCGAAGCATTTTTTCCTTTTCGTTTGCCGATGATGTTACCGCCAGTATCAATACTTGGATTCAACCCTGCCCTTTTCATGAGTTCCATCAACCATGCGCGCCCTTCTATGTCGCCTTGGGTATAGGCTACTCGGTAGCCTTGCCCTTTGTCATTTCTACCAAATTTGGCCAGTTCAAAAAGACGATGCTCGATGCGCGGGCTATTTACTTGGAGGCTTTGAGTAAAAAAGTTTTTGGAATTTAGACTCCATAAGCTCGTCGTACTCGCACCAAGACCTGTCAGGGCGGCATTTTTTAAAAAGCTTCTTCTTTTCATATGTTTTTGGTTCAAAAATGGAGGAAATGTAGGGAAAGGGTAATCTAAAAAGGGCTATTTGCCACCCACCACACTGCCATAGTATTTTCGTAAGGAAGCCAATGCAGAATAACCACCGACCAACGCTTTTTGAGCCGAAGTTTCGATAGCTGCCCAAGGTAGTGTCGTTGTGGGTTTAATCCCCAAAACCATCTGATAAATATAATTTACCTGAACGGGCAAAAGGCGGTTGGGTAAGCCGCTACTAAACTCAGCCACATAGCCAATGGGCGACGAAAGCAGCACTTTTCCATTGATATTTTTAGCGGTGAGTTTTACAAATTGGTCGGTTTGATTGATCAAAAGCGGCGGAATCAATTCTGCTGAGTGGCTCAACATCCGCATCAAACCACCCAACATCAACACCACTTTGGCCACTAAAGTAGCGTTAGAAACACCCAACAATTGGATAACATAAAGGGCTGCCCCAAAAGTGATAACGCCCATCAGCATAAAGAAAAGCCCGAATCGTTTGTCGCCAATCCATACCGATTGAATCAATATCAGCAACAGCGCCATGAGTGGAATACTCCAGTGCCAGCTTTCAAACATCACAAACCACAACATGGCTTCTATAATGAGCGTAGAATGGGTGATTTTGGTAGCCCAAGTGGTATGCAGCATCGCATATCCGATTGATTGAAAGTTCAAATCAACGTTGGTTTTAGGCTTAAAGACATCGTGCAAAGGCAAGTATTGCCCCACGATTCGGCTGGGCAATAGGTTGCAAACAATGTATAGTATCACCGTCGCTGTGAGTGTAAAAACCCAAATTTGGTTGATGATTGGCTCAAATTGGGCGAGCCAGTGAATGAGTTTCATGTTGATAAAGGTTGGTTTACAGTATTATTTTATCGTGCCAATGGCCTACTCAGTACACTGTTTATATACTTTTTTTAGATTTTAAGTGGCTATAAATCAGTACTATGGAAATTGTAAGATCCATAAAAACTTTTAAACAAGGTACTTAGTTACTTAACGTTGGCTTGCATTTTTAGGACAGTATTTTTAGCATCCTCCAATTTTTCGTGAGCAGCAACACCCCCTTTTTCAAAGAATTTGACGATATTTTCAAACTGGTGCGTAAGGTAGGAAGGCATGACCAGATTCATCATAAAAGCTGGGAAACGCCCCCCTTGGTCCTCTCTATCTATAAGTACCAACTGACTGGTACCGTCTGCATTGGCTTCAAATAAATGCCCACCCCACCAATCAATTCTCTCAAAACCTTTTGGTACAGGAAATTCATCCAATATAACAGACCTAAAACTGGTTTGAATGGTTTTGTTATTTATTTTTTTAGACCATTGAATATACAACAAGTCGCGTTTGAAAATAAAAGGCACGTTGGGGTCGAATTGCTGATAAATGATTTGGGTATTGTCATCTATGACCTTCACGACATAGCCACCTGTGTATTCGGCTGTCCAGTAATGATGATAATCCACCATTTTATTGGTAAAAACATCAAAAACCTCGGTATGTGCAGCCGCTACGCGGGGTAGCCGCCATCGGAATAAGTCATTCTTGTTGTCGGCAAATGGTCGCTGCCAGATACGGATGCCTTTCTTTTGTGTACGCGACCGCCAGCCGTCGTCCGAAGTCATCAGGGCAAGGTCTGTGTCCAACCACCTTTCTTTATTTATTTGCCAATCTTCGAGCGTTATCATTGTTTGAATGGATTTTTTGGTTGTGGGCGACCCCACTAAAATCTACCAGATTCGGCTCCACGCATGGTCGAACCAGATAAAATCTTCAAAGACTTATTAGATACTTTGATAAATTCTGCCGTAGGCTTTGCTATATGCTGATACCGTTTTACGTATTGGCGATGGTGGGGCATTTGAAAAACGTCATCAGACCGATGTCAGTCCCACTATTGCCAATACGATGTTAATGGCAGTTATTTCTTTTTTCAATTTATTATAATTTCAGTGATTAATAGGGGTATAGCCCAACAAAGCCATATTATTGTCACGCCTCTTTCTTTAAACTCTGGTATTATTGATTTTACTAAAACTGAATTATTGAAAATACGGAAAAGAAAAACCCAAGTGTTACAACATAGCTTCTTATCATCCATTCTTTGTGTTGCATTATGCGTCCTCTGCTTACGGAAATATAAGCCATTAAAGCTGTCGAAATCCAAACAAATGCCAATGCTTGTAAACCAAAAGCCCATGAAAAACTTATCTTATATCCACTTGTCCAAGCTAAATTAGTTGCAGAGATTGTGCCTAATAAAATTGCTATGAGATATACACGTCCAAGAAATCTGTGTGTTTTGATATATTTTGCTCTAAATGTTTTCCAAAATTGGAATGGCCCAATTATCATCGCAATAAGTCCACAAGAAATATGGAAAAACAATGGAAATTTATAATCCCAAAACCTACCATAACTTTCTTTACTAAGGCTTAAATAAGGCAAAATCTCTTGAAAAGTAATGGTACCGATATAGATAATAAGAAATAAAGTAAAAATAAATCTTAAATAAGGTTTTGGTTTTAGCAGGGGTGAAAGATTTAATTTATCCATTGTTAATTTTAGTTTGAATTATTTAGTGTCTGTCTATAATTGCCACCAACAAGTCATTCTAAATGACATCAAGGCTTTTGATGATCTTAATGGCTTCTTTTTCGGCCTCTTTATCGTCGTCGTCAAAAACAATAACAATGAAAAAATTAGTGTGGCTTTTGGGGTCGCCCAAACCTGCAAACACGATGCGGTTGCCGTCTTTGAATCCTTCCACAAAGAAGCCTTCCAATTCGTTCACCTTTACGGAAGTAGCCTCGTCTAATTCTGTCAGTTCTAAGGCTTTTGCCCCTTCGATAGTAGCATCGTCGAGGTCTGCGATGGCCACGTTTTCTTCAAAAATGCATGGCGAGTTCCATGCCGTCGCCTCTCATCTCAAAATCATGGTCGGTGTTTTTGGTTACTCTAAAATCACGCGGTACACTGACTTGAACGTGGTAATGGTCCCAAATATATGTTTTTTGGGCAAAAGCAGACAGGGAAAGAAGCACGGATAGGAGGGTAGGAAATAGGAGCTTTTTCATGATAAAACGAAGATTAAAAATTTAAGAAAAAATTTACTGTTTAGTATTTTTTTAGATGTAAAAGCACTACTCAACTCATTTACCTGTTTTATCTACATACTGCCAAACATTACTTTCCCACACGCTGTATTCCCCCTCTTTGACGGTTTGGCATTGGTTACTGACTTTAGCTGTGCCGTTTTCAAATGGAAAGGCGCAATCGAACTGTGGTTCAATGACAATAGCGTATGTATTGGCATCGGCATAACCAATTTTGCCGTTTTTTACTACCTGATTAGCCCTTCGGAGGGATAGTCGGGCCATTGTCATAAAAGAATACTTCGTAGAGGGTTGTTTTTTGACTGTCCACAATGCCCCATTTCCCATCGCTGGTTTGTATCATTGTGAGGGAATCGGTAGCGTTTGTTTTCGTTTGCTCGTTGTTGGAGTTAGGTGTACAAGCAGCCCCTGTGAGTAATAGCCCGACGAGGAGTAGCAATGGGATTTGAGGAGAAGTATTTTGCATGTTTAGCTTTGTCGTTTTGAGGTTGAAAATAGCGGAAATACTAAGCTGCTTATCACTGCTTAAACTTCCCATACACCGCTTGCCCAGGAAAGATGTTGTTCACTGTTTTACCTTTTTTCAATACAAAACTGCCGTTTACCATTACATATTCAATGCCTTCTGAGAATTTCAGCCCTTCTTCAAAAGTGGCTTTGTCAATCACTGTATTGGGGTTAAAAACCGTAATATCGGCATCAGTCCCAACTTGGACCCTTCCCTTAAAACGCATCGTTGGGGCGATTTTTTCAAGCATTTTAGCGGGTAAATAGGTCATTTTTTCAATGGCGGTGGGTAAGTCAAGCACTTTGTCTTCTCGGACATACTTGCCCAATACCCTTGCAAACGTACCTGCCGTGCGGGGATGTGCCAGTGGAGAATACACAGAGCCGTCGGAGCCTATCATTACACCCTGCTTGCCAATGCCTGCTTTTATCCATTCGGGTTTCATCATATGCATAATCACCGTACCCTTGATTTTTCGATATTTTTCAAAAGTTTCTTTGGTCAGCCTTTCCCCCGTAGCTACCCATTGCAGGTCTTTATAGTCCATGCCCAGGCGTTGTTGCCAGCCGTCAGCAAACATATTGCTCCATAGTCCCGTCGAAGCTGCTGTATAGGGATACATCTCGGTAGTGATGTTAAACCCTCTTTTTTGGGCAGTTTGTACCATTTCGGCCCCCAGTTCGATTTGTGCCAAAGTCATGCTGTTGAGGTGGACAATATGCAAAGGTGCATTGGTCAAAACGGCATCGGAAATGGCTTGTTGCACCGCAGTAAGGTTAGGGTCGCGTACATGGCTAAAAATGGTCGCTTGCATTTCTCCCGCCAATTGATATACCCGAAAAATCTCCTCTTGCTTTGCCCCGGGTACATATCCAATGAATACACCAATGCCGATGCCACCAGCCCCTAAGTCGTTTTTGATGTTTGCCAGCATCTTTTGGGTTTGTGAGGCATCCAATGTCTTGTCATACGAAGTCCCCATGGTGGTCTGTGATACATTCGCACTGATACTGCCGTCGGCTACGGCTTGCTTCAATTCGAGTGTTTCTTTTGTATAGTTGCCCAATACCTGCAATCTGGCAAACCCCCAATTGGCGCTTGCCCCATAGTTGATAAGTGCCTTAGATTGACGAGTAGCGTACCATTCGCTCAAAAACGGTACGCCCAGTTCTAATTCCAAAGCAGTCGTAACGCCGTCGTGCAGTTGGTATTCCTGTTCTTGGTTACTGATGCCGTGAACGTGCGGGTCAATAAACCCAGGGGCTACTACCAAGCCTGTTACGTTAATCGTCTCTTTTTCCCTGCAAGGGTTCAGCACTGATTTGGGCAATACGGTTGTTGAGAATACCTACATTTCTGATGGCATCTAATTTTGTTTCGGGTCAATCACCCGTCCGCCTGATAAAACCACATCGTACATAATGGGCGATTGGGCGAATAGCTGAAAAGAAACACATTGAACAATGCGATAAATAGGAGAATTGGTTTTTTGCCCTTTCATTTCTTTTAATCAATGTTGAATGGAGATGTTTTACCTTCCACTGTTTTTGATGTTTTGTTAAAACTACGGTTTCTAACCATTGCACAGTTGATTGTTTACCCTCTTTAAACACGACTGAATTAAGACGGTAAGTAAGCCATGCCGTAGCTTTGTCCGTTGAAGTATTGAGAAACTCAAAGAATTGGTACGCTTAAAATCTGTTGCTTTATTCATCGTAATTCCCTTTTTAATCAGTGTATCTATATTCCAAATTTGACCATATTCATAAAAAGTAACATCAGAGGTGCAATAAGCTTTCAGGCTGACTGAATCTCTGTTTGATAACGCTTCAAACATCTTTTCGATGGTTTTCTGTACTTTCAACTCCTCTATCGTAAAATGTTGCTGTGCTTGTATAAATGTTGAGGCAAAAACCCAGATGATTAAAAGCGCTATCTTTATCATTACTAAAAAGTTTGTTTTTTATCGGAAAATAGATTTTGTAAATACTCCATTTCGCTGGTCCCTCGTTTCCGTTTTTTAAAATTCATTCTTTATGCCTCTGGCTATTTTATTAGCTATCGAAATAAAAACACTTCCACAAACCACCGCCAAGCGGCAGTATCACTTGCCAAATCATATATCAAAAAACAGATTGAATAGAGGCTAATAACTACCAAAACTGGTTTTAGGGACTGTTTTTTAAGTGTTGATAAATAGCAAGGGCAACCAATAGCATCATGGCAAAAAACTGTGAACCATAATTAATAAAGAAGTTGGGTTCAATATTACTTGCATTTGCCGAATGGCCAATTAGCCTGTCTAAAAGCAGGGTCAATGGAAGTAAATATGGCCCCTATCATGTAGGTGGCATGCTCCAAGAGTTTTTGCGATTGGCAATGGCCAGTAAATAGAAAAGGATGATTAATAGCAAAAAAGGATTCCGATGGTTTGCATACTTGCTGCTTTATCAAGAACTTCTTGCGTATTCAATTTTAGCTCGCCATTAGCTACTTTGGTTTGAATTCGAGATAAATTTCTTTCATATCTGGCTTGAATGAGCATATGCCAGATATGACTATCAAAAGCATCAATACATAACTTAGTTTGCCAACGATTTTATGCAGATGAACCTTCTTCTGTATAATCAAGTAGAGCTGCACCATGCTCATGATGACCCATAAACACATAAAGAAGGCATGAATATGCTGTATGGCGGTTTTGTTCTCTGTTATTTTACTCAATAGCTTGGATAAAAGCCAAGACTACTAAGGGTATCAATAAGAGTAACCATTTCTCGATATGCGGGAATAAGATTTTTTTCATTTGGGGATACGGAACATAGCACTCGTTTAGGTTTGGGAAAATTTATAAAAAACGTTGAGTAAAGTCTGAAGATAAAAGTAGATAAAACCTGTATGTGTCAAGTACAAACCACAAGGCTAAGGAGCGTTTGGTCATAGTTGCTATCAATATGGTCAATGAGTTTTTTATCATTGAAATGAAGACAAAAGTTCATTTTTACAGTTGTGTTTTTGTGTTTAAATACCATCTCATTCGTAAAATGGATGACCACTTTTGTGCCTAAACGCTCCGTTATTTTTGTCTTATGTGCATTTCTACGGGTAGGTAGGAAGCATTGACAATTTTCATCGTTTGTAAGCCAGTGGTTACTTGATAGTTTTTCCAATAACTGATTACAGCCGTTTTACCCATCAAGTTTGTACCATCGGGCAGCTCGTACTTTACACTGTCGGCCAGCATTTCGGCAAAAGCATCAACTCAAAACCAGCCAAATAATCCAATGATTTTTCGGCAAGGCCACATAAACAGGGGCAATTTCATAATCAACCTTCTGTTTTTGGGTGCTGTTGCAAGCCGTCATAAGTCCAATGACTACCAGTATATGGGCAAATCTTCTCGGAGTTTTCATGGTTATTTTGAGTGGGGTGGTGATGGCTTTATTGTAATAAAAAAATGAACATTATAAAGATACAAACACAGCTTGAAGTGGCTTTTTTCTATTGTGCCAAAAGCTATGTTTATTGTTGCGGCGTTATGTCTATTGTTGCAAAAACTATATTTACCGCTATTTTGAGGGAAAAGCAGGAGGTGAGGAGTGTAGCGGCGGTGGTTTTCAACAAGAATTTTATAGGAAGACAAAAGAAAACTATTGCATCGAAAAGGCTGGATTGAGTAAGCCTAATTTTTGCAGAATAACCTCGAATCTTGGCTCATCATGAAGAAAAGTAAATAGAGGGGAAGTTTTTAAATAATTGGGCGAATCACTATGCTGGGCAGCGGCTTCAAGGTATTTTAGGCAATGGTTTTTATCGGCCAAACCCGCATAAACGATGGCAAAATGCTTATCATTTTCAGGTATCTGGGGTAAAGTTCTTAGGAATGAATTTACGTAGGTAGTATTTCCCAATTTTCCTTGTATAAAAGCCGCCATCACTTTGTAATAAATATTCCTATCGTCCATTTTCTCGCATATTTTTATTTCTTTTGATGCCTTTCCGTAGTGCCTACGGGTAATAAAATAAAAGACTTTGGCATGATGAAACAAAACGGCATCGCTGAACAGTAACTCGCCCTCTTTTATCGCTTTTTCGGCAAGGTCAAATCTACCTGTATAAGCACACCCAATCAAGTGCCCCCCATAGATATTGCTGGCGAGTGGATCTAAGGCTACAGCCTTGGTACTGTACTTAATGGCCTCGTCCATTTGTCCAATCGAGCGAAGTGCCAGACTATACCAATAAGTGATTTGGGCATCGTTCGGGCTAAATTTCAAGGCAATTTGGTACGTTGTCAAGGCTTGCTCCCACTTATTTTGCATTTTGTAAATATTTCCCAAAACGGCATACGATCTGCCGTTTTGTGGGTCTAATTTAATGGCAGTGAGGGCGTTTTTTTCTGCCAATTTGTAGGCATTCTGTACGTCCATGTTGTGGTCTTCTCCCATCAAAAAATAGGCAATGGCACGATTGGCAAAAGCATTTGCAAAGGAGGGGTCGAGTATGATAGCATGATTAAATTGGGTAATACTGGCTTCTATTTTTTCTTTGGTTCGGGTCTGCATCAACTGTTGCCCTTGCAAAAACGCATTGTATGCCTCTAAGTTTTCAGTGGGTTTTTTAGCTAATTTATCCTGAAAACTATTGCTCATTTTTTGGTTCAACTCTTCCGCGACCTCCTTCGAGACCGTATTCATGTAGGCGAATATATTTTTAGTATCTCCCCCAAATTTTTTTGTCCAAACCACCTTATCATCCCTTGCCCTGATAAGTTCAACCGTAATGCTGACCTGTTTTTCAACTTTTGCAAAACCGTACCCAACAAAGGTAGCTTACCTGCAGTTCTTGGGCCACTTGTGGAATAGTTTTTAGGGTATTAGCGTATTGGTTGGATGAAGCCGTAGAAATAATTTTGAGGTTGTTCAAAGAAGCCAACGAACTGTGAATTTGCTCCATGATACCTTCACTGAAATACGAATGGGTGGTATCGCCCAAGTTTTGAAAGGCAAAATCGCTATCGAATTTTCAAGTAAATCACTACTATTTTGTGGTTTTCTGGACGAAAGCCGAAATAATAAATCAGGCTGAGCGTAGCCCAAAAACCAACAGAACCAAAGAACATAAACTTTGCGCGAAAGAACTTGTTGGGAGGTATAATTTTAGCCTGATTTTCAATAATTTCGGTAGATGCCTGAACCAATACTGAGTCATCGCCATTGTTAGCTGTTTTTGCTGAATTTGCTTTCTGAAATCAGTAGGGCTTAATTGAAATTCTTCAAAAAAGTATTTACTAAAATTGGCATGGCTATTGATGCCGACCGCATCAGAAATTTCTGAAATCCGTTGATTGGTTGATTCGAGTAGGTTTTTGGCTTTTTTGAGGCGAATCTTTCGAATGTATAGTGTGGCGGAAAGCTGGGTATGTTCGATTAGAAGGCGATGTAATTGCGAGCGACTAATGCCTAATTCAAGACAGACCTCATCGACGGAGAATGAAGGATTATCTAAGTTTTTTTCAATAAAATGGTCTATTTTTCTAACAAATGATTGTTGTAGTACGTCATAATAGCTTCCCATAAAGACGACCAGGGATGTGCGAGCGAAATTAGGCAAAAATTATGATACGTCAGGGAGTTTTTTCGCTGCATAACTTGCAGTGAAAATCACTTTTTTACTACAAAAACACTAATACTGGACTTGTTTAGTTGAATTTTGTTCTTAAATTAATCAAACTTGATGCTAAATAAAGCCATGATTTGAAATTGTGGGCCTTATAATCAAAACGGATTAAAATTCGTTTGTAGGTGTCCAGCCACGCAAAAACGGTCTCTATTTTTTTGCGAAAGCTGTAAATATATTCGCCCAAATACCTATATTCTTGTTCTATTTTTTTAGAATTTCGTTTGTTTTTGGGAATATTGGCAATCATTTGGTATTTTGTTTCAATCGTTTCGATGAAACTGTTGGTGTCAAATCCAGCATCGGCATTTAGATGAGAGTTTTGTATGTTAATTTGGGCTTTTTAAGTGCTTCGATAAGTATATCAATATTTTCAATTAACTCAAAACTATCATTGTGATTGCCACTTATACAATCGAAATTGCTAAAAATGTGATGATTATTATCACAAATAACTAAATTATTGGTCGTTTTGCACTTTTTTGCGTTTTTGGTATTTAACTTTTTGTCCCCCTTTTTTTGACGGTGTGTGGCTACCGTCTAATTGGATACATTCTAAGGCTAAACTGGCTTTCATTATTTGATGCGTACTCGAAAATAGTTTTTCAAAACTTCCATCTGATGACCATTTAGCGTAGTGATAATAGATGTTTTGCCATGTAACTAATTGATTATCTGCTTTAATGTGCGCCAAGAACAACCTGATTTGAGAACGTATAAAATCGTATTGAAAATAAAATGATAACTGACTTTTAGACGATTATGGTTAAGCTTATGGCTCAAATGAGGTAAAATATATTCGCCAAAATCATTCTCTGAAATGTAAACTGGTAGTTTGTTCATAGTAGCTTTTTTGCAAAATTAATACTAATTCCAACTAAACAAGTCCACTGTAAAAAAAATATTTTTAGGCTCTAAAACAACAAAATACTGAGGGAAAAACTTCTTATTTCTTATCCCCCTCCGCATAATCAAACACCAAATGGCAGAAGGTAATCACGCCTAATTTAAAAGCAGTATCATCAATCATAAATTGAGGGGTGTGATGTGGCCCTGCAGTTTTTGGGTCTTTGCCTTTGGGCATACCGCCTAAGCGAAAGAATAAGCCAGGCACTTTTTGAGCATAAAATGAAAAATCTTCTGAGCCTGGAACAACAGGAACTAAAAGCACATTTTCTACTCCTGCCGATTTTTGTAAGGAAGTTAACATAGATTTTGTAAGTGCTACATTGTTAAAGGTAACAGGATAACGAACCGTGTAAGGTAGTTCTACCACTGCCGTTGTTCCTGCTGCTTCGGCAGTTTTCTCTGCAATTTGCCTAACTCGGTTGAAAACTAATGATTCATCTTCATTACTTAATGTCCTTACTGTACCCAACATTTCTACTTGTTCAGGAATAATGTTTCCTCTATTCCCCCCATTGATAGCACCGATTGTAACTACTGCTGCATTTTCAGTAACATTCACATTTCTGCTAACAATCTGTTGAAGGCTTGTAATGATTTGGGCAGCAACGAAAATTGGGTCAACAGAAAGCCATGGATAAGCGCCATGACTGGGCTTGCCTTTTACCGTAATTTTAAAATCAGAACCTCCCGCCATAAATCCAGCAGGGCGATAGGCAAGGCTGCCGACTTCCAATTGGGAATTGATATGCAACCCAAAATTGCCTCCACTTTTGGGTTTTCTAATACACTTTCTTTCACCATCAAGTATGCGCCACCTTCTTCGCCAACTGGTGCTCCTTCTTCTGCTGGCTGAAAAATAAATTTAACTGTACCTTTTAGGTCTTTTTTCATGCTTGCCAATACTTCGGCAACGCCCATCAATATCGCTACATGAGCATCATGTCCGCAGGCGTGCATTACGCTGGTTTCTTTGCCATTATACATGGTTTTACTTTAGAAGCAAGGGCAAACCATTCTTTTCTTCTACGGGTAAAGCATCCATGTCGGCTCTTAATGCAACCACAGGACCTGGTTTATCACCTTTTAAAATCCCTACTACACCCGTAACACCCACTTTCGTTTTTACTTCTATGCCCAGCGGTTGTAAATGCTTGGCAACGAGTTCGGCAGTACAGAACTCTCGATTTCCCAATTCGGGATTTTGATGAATATCGTGCCGCCAAGCAATTACTTTTTGTTCTATTAGACCTGCTTTTTGGGCAATCAATTCGCTGAAATTACTTTTCTGGGCCAAAAGCCGAAAAGAAAATACATTGAACAGTGCGATAAGTACAAAGGGTAGTTTGTATAGTTTTCATTTTTGAAATGGGGTTTTGGGTTAAAAATGCTCAAAATATTGAGGAGGATATTTTGAGCATTTTTAACTTACTCAAGTTTTCTTCTTTATCCACATTTGGCCAAGATTCGTTTTCCAAGATTATCCATTTGCAGCTTTGTCGAAAAGAGTAAGTTGTTGAATTACAACTTTTTATCGAATGAGATAAAAGATTGTAGTTTTTATGATGAATTGATTTTTTGTGGTAGTATCGGGGCTGGGCGACCCGATAGTTCTCGCCATCACTTCCCTTTCACCGATACAGTTGTCTCCTTTTCTCCTTTTTCATTGGTAGCGTTTTCCATCATTTTTACGGTGCCAGAAGGCGCAACTTCAAAAACAATAGAAATTGATACTGGGGTGGCACCCCCGATATCGTGAAAGTGTTGTTAGTGATGTATTCTAAATTCATCCCGAAAGGCATACCATTTGCTTTATCGCCTTTTATCCACAATTGATTGTCTTTTTTGATAAGTTCGGTTTTTATTCGCATCTTTTTCATTCATATAAATGCCAATCAAACGGTCAAGTGCAGCAGGTTCTGCAGCGAGTTTTTTAGCCATACTGATGTCAAAAGATACTTTTTTGCTTCCATTTTTCAGATTTGGACTTGCAGAATCCTTCTTTTGGCGGTTGGAGAAGCCGAACTACTATCCTTCTCAGCCAAGGGTCGCCCGTGAAATAAAGTTGTGTTACTAATGGTTGATAACCTTCGGCAGAAATCATCAAATGAAAATGGGCAGGGCAGGAAGTTGTCGCCCTCACCGTAAGGCACTGGCAAAATGGTTTTGAAAGAGTAATTACCTTCATTATCGGAATAGAGCGTACCTCGATAGTTAAAATCAGCCGATTCGTTATCATAGACACCGTTGCCATTGCAATGCCAAAGTTCTATTTTGGCGTTTTTGTAAGGTGTGGTGCAATCGTCGTGTTTGACCTTACCGAATAATTCAATCGGGTCGCCTTTTTCACCTTTAACGACGAGGCTGCTCCGAACTGGGCTGTCGGGGCGGTAAAATGGCCCCAAAATGTCGGAGGTTGTTTCGCAGTCGCCCACGTAGCGGTTGCCTTCTAAACGTACAAAGCCAGTAGCAGATATGGCAATGGCAGATAGAGCTGAGGTTTTCAAAAAAGTTCTTCTTTTCATGTTAAGAGGTCGTTAAATGGTAGTAAGAATATGTTTACTAAAATGGGTAAATTTGACTTTTTTACCGTTTAAAAGGTTGCACTTTCCAATAGGTCAAACTCCGCCACAGCCATTCTAAGGGCCCAAAAAGTATTTGAGCCATATCGGGCTGATAATTAGCTGAAAAGCCCAGATAGCCAGCACGACAAGATAGATTTGATAAAACGCCAATTCGGCGTAATAATTGAGCCCGTAGCCAAAGAAGAATAGCGTACAGATGACCGAGTGCGAGATATAATTGGTAAAAGCCATGCGCCCCACAGCCACCAAACGATTCATCAAGCCTTGTATCATGCCCGATTTGTAGAGGAGAATCAACGAAGCGGCATGGGCCATCACCAACAAAATACGCTGAAAAGGATAAATCAGGTTGATCCAGTTGATAGGCACTTGCTCCATGCGAGGCGAGGTTAGCCTCCAAGGTAGAAAAAGTGATGGAAGCATAGTAGTTGGCATAAATCACCAAGGGTAAACCCAGCCCATAGCCTATTTTGACGACTTTCCAATAATCGTTGTTCGACCAACCGCCCGTGAGAAAACCCCATTTGAATAGTGCCAATCCCAACAACATCAACGCCAATGAATCCCATACTTCAAAAGGCAAATATTTGGTTTGAAACTCAAAAACAATAGGGCGTAAATAACCCGCCACCGTGCTATAATCTGACTTCATCTTTTGGTATTGGCTTTGGCGTCTTCACGGTTGGGTATCATGGTTTTCTCAATGGCTCGCCATTCGGTCAATGCCTTGTTTTGGGCAGCGGTCAGGATTTTGTTTTCGTTTTTGGCTTTGGTAGCTTCGGAGTAGGCGATGCGTTTGGCTCGTATGTCTTGGTATTGAATCGTACCCGCCACAAAACTCACCACAGCTACGATAGGCACTGCCCATACCAAATATCGGGGTGGTACATTACGAAACAAATACAAAATCATCCCGCAAACGGCGTAGAGATAGAGAATCTCCCCAATCCAAAGGATGAGATGCGAATGAATCAAGCCAAAGAGCAGCAGCCAAAACATACGGCGGTAGTAGAGCGCATGAACCGAAGTGCCTTTTGTGGCTTTATTGGCAATAAAAAGCAATACGCCTGCCCCGAACACCATACCAAACATGGCCCGCATCTTCCCCTCAAAGAAGATGCCGATGAATTGATAAAGCCAAAAATTGGGATTGCTGGGGTCGTTTTTGAAGGCTTCAAACGAATAATCGGCCATTGAAAAGCCAGGAATATTCATGAGTAAAATACCCAATAGGGCAAAGCCACGCAGCATATCTATGGTGCTGATGCGGCTCGATTCGGCCACAGGGGCAATGGTTGGGGTTGGGGGAGAAGGAGATAGTTCCATTGAGGTTGAGGTTTTTTGTAGTGTTGTTTGTTTCCAACCGATACGATTTCAGGGCATTAAGAACCAAAAAATAAACAAAACAAAGGTAAAGCATCTATTTTTGAAAGGCTTCGCTTATTGTTTCAAAAGCTTTGTCTATTGTTTCAAAACTTTGTCTATTGTCGCATTTGGGGAGCATGCCTACTACCTCAAATACAGCTGATTTTGTGGATGAGTTGTTCAACTAATGTTTAGGGACTAACAGCCCAACGGGTTATCTATCTCCTTGGGCTTGGGTCAAAACTCCTTTTCCTTGTTTTTATCCTTAAAATAGGCTTCCAATGCCTTTTCACCAAAGGCATAAAATACCACGGGTGTAACAATCATATCAAGCAAAGTGCTGGAAATCAGTCCACCCACAATAACTGTGGCCACAGGATAGAGGATTTCTTTGCCTGCGGCTTGCGAGTCGAGCGTAAGTGGTACGAGCGCAAGGGCTGCCACCAAGGCCGTCATCAACACAGGAACGAGGCGTTCGAGCGAGCCACGGACAATCATTTCCTTCCCAAAAACTTCGCCTTCATGTTCGACCAAGTGGATGTAATGCGAAATCATCATGATGCCGTTGCGGCTGGCGATGCCCGTCAAAGTGATAAAGCCTACCAAGGTAGCCACCGAAAACACCCTCCTGTGAGCATCACAGCAATGACACTACCATGAGCGCCAACGGAACATTGAGCATGATTTGTAACTAATTCGGGCTGATTTGAAGTGGGTATAAAGCACCAAGAAAATACTCAAAATGGAGAAAATGCTCAGAAAGCCAATGAGTTGTGTACTCTTGGCTTTCTATCAGCCCCGAATACACCACATACATTCCTTGTGGTAGCTGTATGTTGCCTACTTTTTCTTTGATTTCCTCAACGACCGTTCCCAAATCTCGCTCTTGCACATTGGCCGAAATCACCATGCGTCGCTGGGTATTTTCGTGCATCACCTGATTGACCGTAACGGTTTGCTCAATGTCTGCAATTTGTTCCAACGGCACCAATATCCCTTCGGGTGTACTGATTTGGGTGTTACGAATGGCAGCCAAATTAGATCGCTCTCGTTCGTTGGTACGAATCAAAATGTCAAACGATTTTTGCCCGTCATAGATTTGGCCTGTTACTTTGCCATTGTAAAACACTTCTAATTCTTCAGCTACTTTGCCTGCTTGTAAGCCGTAGCGTTGCAAGGCATCTCGCTTGATACGAATCTGCAACTGTGGCACCATTACCTGCCGTTCGAGGTTCAAGTCCACCACACCTTCTACGCCCTGCATGAGGTTTTTGATTTGTCCTGCCGTACTGCGAAGCTCGGCGAGGTCGTTGCCATAGAGTTTGAGGGCGATTTGGGCCTGTACGCCCGAGAGCAAATGCTCGATTCGGTGCGAAATAGGCTGCCCCACTACAAATGTAACCCCCTTGATAATAGCGAGTTTTTGTCGGATATCTTTAATAATATCTTCACGACTACGTTGCACCCCCTTTTTGAGTTCTACCTCCATCTCTGAGCGACTCACGGGTTCGACGTGCTCGTCCAACTCAGCACGCCCTGTACGGCGGCTCACATACGCTACTTCGGGTACTTGAAGCATGAGTTTTTCCGCGATTGTTCCCATTCGATTCGACTCTTGCAAGGAGGTGCCTGGCGGGGCTATCAGGTTGATATTGAAAGAGCCTTCGTTGAAAGCAGGCAAAAATTCAGTGCCAAAAAACGGAACCGTTCCGATAGAAACAACAATGAGCAAAGCAGCGGCAGCAATGATAGCCTTGGGCTTGCCCAAAGACCAATGCAGCAACTTTGTATCCTGTTTTTTAAGCCAACGCACCAAACTCGTATCGCCTTGGTGGGCATCTGCCGAAAGGAAATTTACCCAAAAACCTTTATCGCTTGTTTT